>NZ_MAEJ01000017.1 GCF_009933175.1 Candidatus Enterococcus huntleyi
TTTAGGTGCGCCTTGCATGGGCAATAACTTGGTGGTGAAAGTCCACTACAGGCTTGGCAGTAGGAACTGTTAGCGAAGGGCAAGGTGGCAATCGCGAGGTTGTAGCTGAAGGAAGCCGGACGCAAACTCCTGAACTGACGAACAGAAACTGGATATAAGGCTGAATTAGGTCGGATAAGTCTGCCTAACAAGACAAAGTCCAATACTGCCCGAAACCTATACAGTAAATCCAGCAGTTACATGGGAGGAAAGTTATTGTCCTTACCAGGGGAGGTCTTACGAGGGTGTAGTGTAAGTTGAATGATAACGAACCGACACAACTTTAATGGTGACATTGAAGTGAATCGTAAGAAGTCAGCCGAGGTCATAGTAGTAGCTAAGCTGATCGGCTATGAAGGACTGAACAATAATAATCTTGGGGAATTTAGGAGGTGTGAGGAGTGCGACAATCGCAGAAAACAGGGATATCTGACTACTGTCAAAAGGATAGTGTGGAACATGAAGAATATGACGGAGTGCGTAGTGCTTCTTATGGTGAACAAATAGACCAAGATGGTGTATCAACTCTGTTTGAGAGAATCCTCTCTAGAAATAATCTCAATCAAGCGTATCTTCAAGTGGTCAGAAATAAGGGAGCCGCTGGCGTGGATGGTATGACATACGACCAGTTACTTCCCTACTTGAAGGAAAATCGAAAGGAATTACTTAGCCAACTACGCAAAGGTTCATATAAGCCATCACCAGTAAGACGGGTCGAAATACCAAAACCCAATGGTGAAAAGCGGAAGTTAGGTATTCCTACGGTCATCGACCGAATGCTTCAACAAGCAATCAATCAGATTTTACAGCCGATATTTGAAACCGAGTTCTCCGATAATAGTTTTGGGTTTCGTCCAAAACGTAGTGCACAAATGGCTATCATACAAGCAAAGTCGTACTACGAACAAGGATACAAATACGTGGTAGATATTGATATGAAAGCTTATTTTGACACAGTTAATCATGATAAACTAATGTTTCTAATTGAAAAGAGGGTCAAAGACAAACAAGTGTTGCGGCTGATTCGACAATACTTGATGAGTGGAATTATGGAAAATGGACTCGTTCACCCTTCAACAGAAGGTACACCTCAGGGTGGGAACTTATCCCCATTGTTAAGCAATATCTATCTCAATGAATTTGACCAACTACTAGAAGCAAGAGGACATCAGTTTGTTCGTTATGCGGACGATTGTAATATCTATGTACGAAGTAAACGAGCAGGACAGCGAGTGATGAGAAATTCTATAGAATTTCTAGAACAAACCTTAAAGCTGACTGTCAATCGTGAGAAAAGTGCCGTGGGAAGTCCCTTGAAACGTAAGTTTCTCGGGTTCTGTATCATGCCAACAAAAACTGGGGTTAAAATTCGCCCTCATGCGAAAGCAAAAATAACCGTAAAACAGAAACTGAAAAAGATTACGAAACGTAATCGTGGTAGAAGTATAGCAGTTTTATTTAAAGAGATTAAGAGCCTAATGAATGGTTGGATAAACTACTATGGTATCGGTGAAATGAAAGGATTTATGAGGGAGCTAAATAAATGGTTGAAGCGTAGAATCCGACAATATATCTGGAAACAGTGGAAAAATCCACGAACCAAAAGAAGGAATTTAATAGTGTTGGGAATCGATAAGCGGAAAGCATATGAGTGGTCGAATACTAGAAAAGGCTACTGGAAGATAGCGAAAAGTTATATTCTTCACCGCTCGCTTACAGACAAAGAACTGGCATCCCGAGGATATATGGATATATCCTTGAAATACCAGTTCGTACACTCAAATTATTGAACCGCCGTATACGGAACCGTACGTACGGTGGTGTGAGAGGGGTGCGAACCTATGCGTTCGGACCTCTACTCGATT
>NZ_MAEJ01000018.1 GCF_009933175.1 Candidatus Enterococcus huntleyi
CTTCCGGCGTAAGTTTCATTCTTCTTTTTCCCATAACAAATACCCCTATCTAGGATTTATTTATTTCTTTGTCCTAGATAGGGGTAGCATACCATGACGACTAGTCTCAGGTTTTATTTGTCTTAAAAATATTTGTATAGATATTTTCCTCAAATGTGTCTTCAATAAAAAGCCAATCCAGTTATACTACATGCTGCATATATTTTTTTAATTGGAAAATATGAATGCTACTTAACACGATGAACATTCCTAAACATATAGATAAGGACCAGTAGAAGGTGACGCCCCATGAGCCACTAGCATTGCCATTACTGATCTGTGCAACTTTGATCACGGCGATAGAAATCAGGACATTGCAACTGAGCGAGCATAGCAGAAAGGTCAGGGAATAGATTAAGACTTCCATGATTTTTACTTTCAATACTTCCCATGAAGAAAAGCCAAGTATGATTAGCTGATTCACGGTAGCCAATTGTTGCTTGCCAGAAACTAAGGTAATCACGAGTACATTTACGAGAATAATCAATAGCGGAGCACCCACATAGAGAATAAAGATTAACAAATTTTCGATATTTTGTTCTTGAACAGTTCTGGAAGCTACTTGGCTAAGAATATTTACCATAATAGATGAAAATCCAGACAATAATACTGCTCCTGCAATCATCGGATTTAGTAAGGAAGTGAGATAATCTTTCTTTGCCAACACCTCCCAATAGGCCGTATTGACTGTAGCAGATTTCTCTCTTGGTAGCAGCCGTGTCCAAATTTTAACAACAGCGGGTAGGATAACTGATCCGGTTAAGTTGAGTAATATTAATAATGTAAAGATGATGATGAAACAAAGTTGAAATCCTAGTGAATTAAATGAAGTTGACTTATTTTTAGAAAGTGATATAAAAATCTGGTAATAACAAGTGCATAGAATTCCTAGGCATAAGAAAATCATTAATAATAGGAATAGCGTAAATTTTCTTTTGCTTGGCTTTTTAAAACTAAAAATATCTTTCTGCGAACGAATAAAGACTTTTCTAGCATGTTTAAACCCACCTAATCCACCAAGTAGGAAACAAAATAGAATGGTTACTAAGAAAGCTGAAAAGGAAAAATTTATTTGAATAGAAGGTAACATGGTCTGTCCAACGATGGTTTGCATCCAATAGTACAGATAAGAAGTGAAAGGGACAGCTATTAAATAACCTATGAACCCACCAATTGCACCAACGATTGCTAGTTGTCCGCCGATGAGTAAGGACAGTTGAGTCGGATTGCTGCCGAGAATCGTCCAGAGAATGTACTCTTCCTGAAAATAATTGATAACTAACCGAATGACACCACCAATAACAAAAAATAGTGTCAGTCCGCCAAATACAGTTGGCATTAAAAAGATAGGCGTTGGATCATTTTTCCCTAACAGCACTTGATTATTTTCTTGAATCAATGAAAAGAGACCGGTTAAGCAAATTCCTGATAAGAATCCTGCCACAATAAATATGAATAAAGAGCTGACCCATATTTTCCATGAATGTTTAAACTGTAACCAAACTAACTGAATCATTAGGCAGGCCTCGTTTCTTCACTCATCGCTTCAAATAATTGAGTTGCGAAAGGCTTAGAGATGCTGTGAACTAATTGGCCATCTTTCATAATAATCGCGCGATCTGTGTTGGCAGCCAATTCAATATCATGTGTCACCATAATGACGCACACGCCTTGATTAGCCAGGTAGCGCAGTAAATCAAAAACGATTTTTCCGGAAACGGAATCTAGAGCGCCCGTTGGTTCATCCGCAAAGACAACCTCACAATTAGCCACTAACACGCGAGCAATAGCGATTTTCTGTTGCTCACCACCAGATAAGGCATCCACAAAACTCGTGATATCGGCATGAAATTTCAGCTGATCTAGCAAGCTTAAAATTTCCTGTTTATCAATTTTCTTTCCTGCTAATCTCAGCGGTAAGACAATATTTTCAAAAGCAGGCAAGGCGGGTAACAAATTATAAGCTTGAAATATGAAGCCTATTTTTGTACGGCGAAATGCTGCAATTTTTGACGCACGTAGCTCGTAAGGATGAACGTCCAAAATGGTAACTTGACCTTTTGTAGGAATGGATAATCCAGACATACAATGTAATAAGCTAGTCTTACCTGAGCCCGATGCACCAATAATACTCA
Organism: Candidatus Enterococcus huntleyi; assembly: GCF_009933175.1. GTDB lineage: Bacteria > Bacillota > Bacilli > Lactobacillales > Enterococcaceae > Enterococcus_K > Enterococcus_K huntleyi. The sequence continues at coordinate 2,175 of NZ_MAEJ01000018.1, forward strand.
AAAATTCACCTTTCTCTGCCTCTAAAGAAATATCATGTAAAATCTCCATCGTTTTCCCACTCTCGCCAATTTCGACGCTTTTCGTCACATTTTCTAGAACAATTGCTTTATTTTTAGTCATTATTGACCTCCGTTATGGCGTGCACGCAATAAGAATATGATTTTCAGGGACAATTGTTCTTTTTCATAAAGAGTTCAAGTAGGTGGATGCGCTCAGTATAGTTATTCGGTTCGCATAAGTTCTTTGACGGCTATTTATCTTGTTTGAGTGTAACACTAAATGTACGGTAAAAGTAAAATATAAGGAAAAGGGATATGATTAGTGAACGATTGAGACTAATTGTACTGAGAATAATGAACAGAAGGAGGAGAGAGGCGTTATTAGCGGGAAATCCAGCTATTTTTTGCAATAAAATAAACCACTCGTCTCAAAGTAAGCGGCTTATCAGTGATTCTTGTTCACGAGTATTTATTTAGATGTGGATCTACCTATACGCCTAGCTTTTCTTTCAAAGCTTCTGTGAGTGTCGCAGAAAAGTTGATGCCAGCCTCATTGCCTAGCACGTTCAAATACTTGGGAATGGATAGCGTCTTTTTTACCACAACATTTTTCATGCGTGCTTTGAATTTGATTAAATCAATATCTACTAGCGTTTCTATATCGGTTTCTGCTAAATCAATCTTTGTATAATTTGGCTCTGGAAACAAATGCCCCCGATTTTCTAATTCCACCAACATATTGCCGATATAATCTCGCGCCATATCGATTGCATTCGCTAAATCTTTACCCTGGGTAAATCCCTCAAAATCAGGAATTGAGACTAGGTAATCATAGCCAGAGGAATCTTTTTGATAACTGAGTATTACAGGATATACAAATGTTCGTTTCATCATTTTGGTTTCCTTTCTGTTACTTGAGCTGATATTTTTTGATAAGAGCTTGAGCTAGCTGCTCATTCATTTCACGATGTCGTACTATTTCTTCCAGATCATGTCCATTGGTATAAATATCATGTTTACTGCCGTGTCTCAAAAAGTGCCAACCATTTCGTTTGAACATTTTTACTAGATTTCTAGTCTTCATGAAAACTCCTTCTTATTCAGTATCATACGTAATTAATACGTATTAGTCAATAAAATAGCCAATTTAGTTTAACTACTAAGTAAGTTACCGACTAAATTGTCTATTTCTTTAATTTTTTCTTCTCTATATAGATTACGTAGACTGAATAGAGTTTCTTTTTTTCATAGAAAAAAGGCCACTAGCAAATAGCTAATGACCAATAATAGTAAATTCATAAAAAACTTTTCAAAAAAACGGCTTACTTCTTGGGTTCGTCTTCGTCCATTTTCAGAACGGCCATGAAGGCTTCTTGGGGAACTTCGACTGAACCGATTTGTTTCATTCGTTTTTTCCCTTCTTTTTGTTTCTCTAATAATTTACGTTTACGAGAAACGTCACCACCGTAACATTTAGCCAATACGTTTTTACGTAAGGCTTTGATGTCGGAACGGGCAACAATCTTTTGACCGATTGCGGCTTGGATAGGCACTTCAAATTGTTGACGCGGAATTAATTTCTTCAGTTTCTCAACAATGGCCTTACCACGTTCGTAAGCAAAGTTTCTATGGACGATAAAGCTTAGCGCATCGACCTTTTCAGCATTTAAGAGAATGTCCATCTTGACTAGTTGGCTTTCACGATAGCCGACCAATTCATAATCAAGTGAGGCATAGCCTTTTGTACTTGATTTCAATTTATCGAAGAAGTCAAAGACAATTTCTGATAATGGAATTTCATAGACCACATTCACCCGGAATTCATCTAAGTAATCCATTGTAACGAAATCGCCACGTTTACGCTGAGATAACTCCATTACTGCACCAACATAGTCATTAGGGACCATAATTTGTGCTTTCACATAAGGTTCTTCAATTTTTTGAATAGTCCCAGGATCCGGGAATTCTGCAGGATTATCAACGACAACCAACGATCCGTCTGTTTTCTCAACATGATAGATAACAGAAGGGGCAGTTGTGATTAATTCCAAATTGAATTCGCGTTCCAAACGTTCTTGAATAACATCCATGTGGAGCAATCCTAAGAAACCACAACGGAAACCAAAGCCTAGTGCTTGAGACGTTTCTGGCTCAAATTGAAGAGCCGCATCATTTAATTGTAATTTTTCTAAAGACTCGCGTAAATCATTATAACGAGAAGTATCAATTGGGTAGAGACCACAGTAAACCATTGGGTTCATTTTACGATAGCCATCTAAAGCTTCTTCTGCGGGATTATCCGCTAAAGTAACCGTATCCCCAACACGCGTATCTTGGACGGTCTTAATCGCAGCCGTAATATAGCCGACATCCCCAACCATTAAGAAATCACGCGAAATTGGCTTAGGCGAGAAGATCCCAACGTCAGTTACATCGAAAGTTTTGCCATTGCTCATTAGCTGGATTTTATCGCCTGGCTTCACGACACCGTCCATAATTCGGACGTTCAAAATAACACCGCGGTAACTATCATAGATTGAATCAAAGATTAAAGCTTTCAGTGGCGCTTCAACATTACCAGTCGGCGCGGGTACATATTCAACGACTTGCTCCAAAATATCTTCAATTCCAATCCCAGCTTTGGCGCTGGCTAGGACCGCTTCACTGGCATCAATTCCAATCACGTCTTCAATTTCTTGACGAACGCGCTCAGGATCAGCGGCTGGTAAATCAATTTTATTAATGACTGGCAAAATTTCTAAATCATTATCTAGCGCTAAATAGACATTTGCGAGCGTTTGCGCTTCAATTCCTTGGGCTGCATCTACGACTAGAACAGCACCTTCACATGCAGCCAAACTACGAGATACTTCATAGGTAAAATCGACGTGTCCTGGTGTGTCAATCAAATGAAAAATATAGGTTTCGCCATTTTTGGCGTCATAAGTTAATTCAACCGCATTTAATTTGATGGTAATCCCACGCTCACGTTCAAGATCCATTGAGTCTAAAAGTTGTTCTTGCATTTCACGAGTAGTTACTGTATCTGTTTTTTCAAGAATTCGATCGGCAAGCGTCGATTTTCCGTGGTCAATATGGGCAATGATTGAAAAGTTTCTAATCTTTTCCTGCCTTTTTTTCATGTCATTTATATTCATGGATTAATTCCTCATTTCTTTTATTCAGCACTTACCATTATACCAACGAAACCATGAGAATTAAAGTACTTTTCAAAACACGAAGATTTCCCACTTTTCCTCGGCATTTGTTATACTATAAATATAAAGAATATTGGAGATGAAAGAATGGACCAGAAAGATTTTCGAGAGAGTCTTGAATTAAAACCAGTCGGTGAGGAACATGTCGGACAGTTCAATGAACTTCTGTCTTATGTGTTTCAAGTCACCCAATCAGATATTGAAGAAAGTGGCTTTGAGAACAAACGTGAATTTATCAAATCAAAACAACCCATCCTAGAATTGTCGAAAGTTTTTGGTTGGTTTCATGAAAATAAACTAATTTCTCAAATTGCTATTTATCCATGTGAAGTAAATATTCATGGCTCTATTTATAAGATGGGGGGAGTTACCGGGGTGGGAACCTATCCTGAGTATGCCAATCATGGCTTGATGAAGGACCTGATTGCGCTAGCATTGAAAGATATGCGCGAAGATCAGCAATGGATTTCTTATCTCTATCCCTACAATATTCCGTATTACCGCCGAAAAGGCTGGGAGATTATGTCGGATAAGCTGACCTTTAAAATCAGAGATACGCAACTGCCTAAACAAGTGCCGGTCAATGGGATGGTGGAAAGAGTAGCTGTCAATCATCCAGATGTGATTCGTGTATATGATCAATTTGCCCGTCAAAATCACGGTTCACTGATTCGCAGTGAATTTAATTGGGAAGAATATTGGCGTTTTGAAAATGAAGAAGAGCGAACTGCTGCCGTCTACTATGGCGCCAATCAAGAACCATTAGGCGTCTTGTTTTATTGGGTTGCCGAAGAAGTCTTCCATATTAAAGAGTTATTTTATATCAATCAAGAGGCTAGAAATGGTCTTTGGAACTTTGTTAGCGCACATTTTTCGATGGTCTATTGGGTAAAAGGTGATATTTATAAAAATGAACCTTTAGCATTTCTATTGGAAGATAGTCAAATTAAAGAATCGATTGAACCTTATTTTATGGCTCGTGTCGTTGATGTCAAAGAATTTCTACAAATTTTTCCTTTTGCAAGTACAGCGAAACCTTTCCATTTCGTGATTGAAGATCCGATTGCTGAATGGAATAATGGCGTATTTAGTGTCCTGTGGGATGAAAATGATCAAGTTCATATCTCAGATGAGCTTTTAGGAGCCCCCGTTAAATTAAATATCCAGACTTTTACTTGTCTGATGATGAATTATCGTCGGAGTTCTTATCTACATCGAATTGAGAGAATTGAAACGGATAAAGAAACGTTAAATAGCTTAGAGCGCATTATTCCTGATACGGAAGCCTATTTTAGTGATTACTTCTAAAAATAGAGTGTCACTTATCATCAAAATGAAAATAATAAACGAAATGAGGATATGAAATGAATATTTATTTTGCCGCACCTATGTTTGCTAAAAGTGACTTACAATACAACACAATGGTAGTTGAGAAAATCCGAGAACTTTCTGAAGATGTCTCAGTCTATTTACCACAGGAGAACGGAGATATTAATAACAAATCTGCCTATGCTGATAGCAAAATGATTGCCCAAGCAGATACTGAAAAGGTGTTAGAAAGTCAATTATTGATTGCTTTATTGGACGGATTAGTAATTGATCCAGGGGTTGCTTCTGAAGTTGGTGTAGCTTATGCGAAGGGGATACCCATGATTGGTTTATACACAGATACACGTCAACAAGGAAGCGATAACTCTAAAAAATTAGCGGCATTAGCTGAAGTGGCTGAAAATCAATTCCATTATGTGAACCTCTATACTGCTGGTTTAATTAAGCTAAATGGAACAATTGTTTCGACTGAAGATGCTTTATTAGAGAAGGTCAAACAATGGTTAGATAAAGAGTCGATTACTAAGGATTGATTAATTAATGAGAATGGAAGTGTCTAAGCATGGAAAAAAATGAAAAAAAAGTTCAACTCTTTATGCTACTATTTGGTCTATTTGTTTTTGGGTACACGATTTACGAATTTATCATTGGTAAATATTCTGTCACTCAATCGTGGATTTTCGTCATCGAAGTAATTGCCAGTATTGCACTGATCTTTTTACCGCAGCTATTTCGCAAATTATTTAAATTGAACGTGCCCACATCAATTATTTATTTTTACTGGTTCTTCTTATTAATCTCTGCGTTTATTGGGACTGGCTTACATGTCATCAGTTATATTTCTTTTTGGGATAAAATTCTTCATGCCGTTAGTCCAATGCTATTAACTGCTTTAGGTTACGGTTTGATTGGCTTTTTCATGAAGCGGGCAAAAATTTCTGAGACGAGTCCTTGGTTATTCTTGTTATTCGGATTTGCTTTTGCAGGGCTCTGCGGAGTCTTTTGGGAATTTTGGGAATTCGGTTGCGATCAATTCTTTAATATGAACTTACAACGTTATTTAACCAGTGGAGAAGTCGAATTAATTGGTCGCTCTGCCTTAATGGATACGATGGGGGATTTAATCACGAATACAATCGGAGCTTTGATTATGGGAGGCTATGCTTGGTTTATGAGCAAGAAGAATGCTACTTATTTTGAGAATTATCGATTAACAAAATGCAAGTAAACAACTAAGCATCATCTAGTAAATAGCGTTATTTAAAAAAATGAATATTCCTGCTACTAATGAGGGGAATATTAAGTAAATCGTATGAAATATTTACATCAAAAAACTTTATAGGCGAATATTCTATAAAAAAATAAAAGCGGCCTGTCTATTCACTGTCAGGTCGTTTTTTGTATGAGAGAATAAAATAAAAGAGTAGGCAACCTAATACTTGTTGTCTACTCTTATCACATGAAGTTATCCAATCTGTTTAACTCTCCCGCCTATTTGGTTCGCAAATTCTTCTGCATGTTCTTTACAAGAAAATGTCAGCAAAATTCGCGGATTTTTATTACGTGTTCTTTTTCCATCCTTTGCGATATATCCGTGGAGAACCTTCACGACAAACATAGACCTCATCTCCTTTCTTTGTTGTATTTATAATAGGAGGTTTTTGTTTTCACGTCAAGAAATCGAACTCGGAAATACCGAAAATGATAAGGAGATAAAATAACAATTATAACCTTTTGGATTTTTCGACACTCATTTCCCCAAAAACTGACAACGTTTATATTTATCGCTTCATTAGACGGTAAAGATTAATATTATGGTAATCAGCTTAAAGAAAGATAACAAATTTTTACGAATGAATTATACAGGGAATAGTCATTGGATTTAATCAATTTTAAGTAATTATATGTATTAGGCACTGATGCTGTCTCCAATTCTATTTCTAGCTTTGAATCCACGCTAGGCCCTCATGTGTGATAGTATAAAATACTAATTTTCCTTTTATGTCAAAGAAAGCAATATTTGCATACCCAAAGTCAGTGTTTTCCACTGTTTCACCCAATCGGATATCAAATTTGTTATAGAAAAATGGATCTATTTTTTTCAAATCCTTAAAAATTCTTTCTTTCTCAGCTAGGTTTAAATCAAATTTATAAAGCAATCCTTTTGCTCCAGTATCATTCCAATTAGATACAGTTTTTTGTGTCACCAAAATAGCTCGATATTTTTCTATAATGAAATTAGGCTGATTATCATCCATGAGCTGTAAAATTTCAATATATTTTGTCTGTTTCTCTAAGAAATTTAAAATTTTCATATAATCATTTTTATTAGTGATTTTAGTTAATTTCATCCTGTTTAACCTCCAAAATTTGTATAAACTAACGAATTTTATGATTTCTATTATAGCATGTGAAGTCACTGAACAGTGCTAGATTAGTCATAATTAGTGAGCGGCCAAAAACGGATTTTTACATGGGAGAGCTGTATTATTCCTTTTTCCGATAGTCAAAATTCAAGGAATGAATTCAAAGAACGGAGACTTGCAATTACTTCTGGAAATTGTACAATACAAAAGAAGGGAATGTGATACGATGAATGATTACGAAAAACAATTAGAAGAGTTAAAAGCGGGGGAGATTCAGGAAATCGAAGTAACTAGAGAAAATTTCTTTTTATTTCGAGAAGCTTGGATAAAAAGAGAAGACCGAAAATATTTCGTTGGTGAAGCACATTTAAATGGTGGGGTAACCTATCGTTATGATCCAACTGTCTTATAAAATTAGTAGGGAGGTATGACAAAGTTTTTGTCGTTCCTCCCGTTTTTTATACGCAGTCTATTTATAGCCTCATTAGTTATTTTGAGAGATTATTTGCTTCAAAATAGGGAATGTCAGAATTATTTTGTTTGATTATTCCTCGACGCTTTCCTTGATATTCATTTTCTTCGATGGATACTAATTTTTCGGCATTATCTATATAAATAAAATAAGAAACTTGTTCATCTGAAAAAATTGCTTCTATTATATAAATCTTATTATGGTTTGATTCGTTCGGCGTATAAATCTGAATGGTTTGAATTGACTCAGAGGGTACCGTTGTCTCAATAGTCTGGATTATTTCGAACACATCCTCAGGAACATCTTCTTTACTTAATGTTTGATTAGTAGTTGCCGAAATCTCAGGTGCTGACTCACTGATATCCGACTGAGTGGCATGCATAGCCATGTTTACATCACTAGATTGGCTCTGCGAATTTTCTTTAGCACAAGCCGTTAAAAATAGGAGACTTCCGAATATAGAAATTATTACAAGTGATTTTTTCATAGTCAGTTATGACCCTTTCTATTTTGATTTAGACTTCAAGAGGGTAAGAACTGTCAGTGGGAGACATAGCACTAAGTAACCAATAATGGTAAATATAAGTACTTTTATCCAAAAAGCAGCACCTGAGAATAAAAGAATTCCACCGTATCCAGCTGCAATCGATAGAACATAGCAGATGAATAATTGAAAAAAACGTTTAAAAGTCATTTTTTATCTTCCTTTGTATAAAGTTTTATATGAATGATATTTTGAGCATAAAGACATTTTAAAACTAGCCTAAAAAAACATTACACCAATTATAGCAAATTTATCCGCAAAATTAGAAATATTTTGCCCCTTCTAATCTCGTATAGTAAAAAAACTGAAAGAGCGAACTAAATCGCTCCTTCAGTTAGGCAATTTGCCCCTGCCAAGGTATCCTTAGTGTAGCATAAAATTTTTGAAAGGCTACGGAAAAGATAAAAAATATTTCACCAAAAAATTAAAAAAAATAAAAGAATAGCCACTCACCTTGCGTATATTTACTATGAATGGACCTAGTACGAGTGAAAGAAGTGACCTATTTTTGTATAGATAGGTGAAAATTTATCGATTATCGTTTAAATTATTTTTGATAAAGTAAAAAAAACGCTTTAAATTCTAAAAATAAGGTATAATCGTATTATGGGGAGGCGATAATATGCAGGATAATCGACAGATTGATCAATTGAAAAAAGATAAAATGAAGTATGTTCAACGTCTGGCTGCTTATTATCAGCAGATTGACTCGATTGATATAGGAGAGAAACGCGATAATATCATTAAGGAGATTCTGAGTAATCGCCAAGAAATCTTTTCAATCAATAAGCAACTTGAAGAATTAGAAAAAAATTCGGCGGAGGAAAGAAATACATGATCTCTGATTCAAAATAATAATAGGGCAGAGCACGACTATTCTCATGTTCGACCCTATTATTTTCTTTTTTATAATTCGTTGATGACACTGGCCTATTTGTATAATTTTTTCAGTTGGAAATAGTTGATCAGTTCTGATAATCCATTAAAAATTAATAAGATACCAAAAACCTGACAGACAACTAATAAAGTTTTAAAGGGGTTAAACATTAAAATTAATCCGGCAATAATCATTAAGCCGCTAAAGAATAACCAAGCACCTTTGGCTTTCGTCGCATTCAATGCTTGCAGAAGTTGTGACGCGCCATTGACTACAATTAGCAAGCCCAAGAAAAATGGAATAACGCTAAGGATTGCTTTTGAAAAGAATAACACGATTAGCGCCAGCAGAATAAAAAATAGACTTGTGGCCATACTGAACCCGTAGCTACCAGTTTCTTTGTGCAACCGTAAAGCAGCTAAACAATTAATAATTCCCATTAAGAGAAAATAGCCAGCGATAAAATAAATGATTGCTTTAAAGAAAAAGCCAGGATTGGAAAAGGCGAACACGCCGACTAATACATACGCAATTCCCCTTAAAATTGCATATTTCTGAAACTGTTGAAAAAAAGCTTCCATACTCACTCATCCTTTCTGCTCTAATTGTACCTAATATCTGAGGAAATGACGAATTATTCGCTGTGGGAGATCCTTTTTGTTTGTGAAACCGAAAACAATCCGATATAATGCAGGTATGAATAAAAATGGGGGAATGCTTTGTGGAAATTGCAGACACAAAATATACTGAGATGGACCGTCATTTTACTTCTGTTTTTAGGGATATGGCTTGTGGGATTGAATATGATAATTTAGATGATGCAGAGCAATGGTTAATTACTACGTGGGGCCTCCAAGAAGGCCATCTGATTGAGTTATTTAAAACAAATCCTCAATTGGAAGTTGACGCGATGCTTCTGTTAGAAAAGCTAATAAAAAATTAGGATGTTGTAGGAGGTTTCTTTGGATGCAAGAAGAACAAGTTGAACTAGGCCAAAATTATCAATGTCAGCCGATTGGTTTTGAAAAAATTGTTGTAGGGGAAGTTGTTTCAAAAATGACTAATTGTGCGGTCATTCGCGTGAATTCATGTGAAACGGTGGATACTGAACAATTAGAGGCAAAATCTAATATGGTTGTTGCTCGATATGATACATTCAATCAAGTATGAAACTAGGGATATATTCTTGGCGTAAAAATGAATGATAACTTCTATAGATTGCGATATCAGTTATTTTGACTAATATCGCAATCTTTTTCTTTTAAAATGGAAAATAAATTAATTTTTTACTTGAGAGTCTGTTATGATTAAGAGGACTAGAAATTATGGAAAGGATGGGGTGCATGAGTATCTTTACGATATTGTTATTTCTGTTTGTGATTATCATGTTTTTATATTTAAATATAGTCAGAAAAGAAATTCGGATTACCGCAATTAGACGGAAAAACACAACGATTTTTATTATTTGCCTTGCGATACTTACTCTTTGGCTGACAGTGACGACTTATACAACAATAGATGAGCAGATACGGGGCGTGCTTTCTGCCTTGATATTTTTGAGTTTTTTATTGGATCGAAAAGGGCTCAGCGAGGAGCGGATTATTCTCAATGTGTTTGATCGTCGTGGCGTCATGTATTCAGAGATTGACCGAGTTGTGCTCTATCAGGTCAAAGATTCAAAGGAAGTTAGAATGAATTTTTTCAAGAAAGGTTTAAGAGGTCCTTTGTTAAATTTCTCTTTGCCAATCGAAGAATTAGTGCTTTTTCTCTCAACAAAACTTGGGGAAGAAGCAGATTTAGAAATAGTGATAGAGTAAGAAAAAGAAGCTTTGAGATACCACTCAGGCTTCTTTATTTTCGTTTATTAAAAAGAGACAAACGTTTTCTAATGACATTACAACTGAGAAATCATCAAATTAACAGGTTAGGGGTATAAACTTACAGTTATTAATTTTTTTAGGAATAAACATACACTATTGTCTGTTTATTCTGAATAAAAAAGAGAATTGGGGTTTTACAATGGAAAATGAGCAGGATCGGTCATTCTTTGGGCAACCCAAAGGTCTTTCGACATTGTTCTTTACAGAAATGTGGGAAAGATTTAGTTATTACGGGATGCGTGCCATACTCATTTATTATATTTATGATACCGTAGCTAATGGTGGGCTAGGTTTACCTCGAACAACGGCACTAGCGATTATGTCAATTTATGGCTCCCTAGTATTTATGTCAAGTATCATTGGTGGTTGGCTTTCTGATCGAGTGTTGGGTTCGCGGAAAACAGTCTTTTATGGCGGCGTGTTCATCATGGTTGGTCATGTTGTTTTGGCTACTCCACTTGGGATTGTTGCGCTTTTTCTTTCGATGATTCTAATTATTATCGGTACAGGGATGCTCAAGCCAAATGTTTCTGGAATGGTCGGCCATCTGTATTCGAAGACTGACTTACGACGAGATGCTGGATTTTCAATCTTCTATATGGGGATTAATATGGGCGCCTTACTTGCACCCTTTATTGTTGGAACGCTTGGGCAAAAATACAATTATCATTTAGGCTTTTCAATCGCAGCTTTCGGAATGTTCTTTGGTTTACTCCAGTATTATATTCAGGGAAAGAAAAGTTTAAATACGATTGGGCAAGACCCTACAAATCCTATGGATATGGCGGAGAAGAAAAAATTCGTTACAGCTACGGTTATTGCTGCAATCGTTGTTGCAGTTATTTTTGGAGTCGCATATGTGACTAAAAATTTAACCATCGATTTCTTTGTCAATGCAATCAGTCTATTGGGAATCATGTTGCCTGTCTATTACTTTACAAAAATGCTTACGTCAAAAGATGTTACAGCGGAAGAAAAACCTAAAGTGATGGCTTATATTCCTTTATTTCTATCAGCTATCGTCTTTTGGTCTTTAGAAGAACAAGGCTCATCTATTTTAGCCTTATTTGCTAGTGAACGAACCAAAGAATCGCTATTTGGAATTTCAGTAGCAGCGAGCTGGTTTCAATCGTTGAATCCAATTTTTGTTTTTATTTTAACACCCGTCTTTGTAACTTTATGGACAAAATTAGGTAAGAAACAACCATCAACTGTCGTGAAATTTTCGGTTGGATTGATTTTTGCGGGTCTCTCTTTTGTCTTATTAATGTTTCCAGGATTACTGTTTGGAACGGATTCAAAAGTTAGCCCCTTGTGGCTGGTCCTAAGTTTCTTTATTATGATTGTTGGAGAGATGTGTCTCTCACCAGTTGGCTTGTCAATTACAACAAAACTGGCACCACGAGCTTTTGAAGCACAAACAGTTGCTATTTGGCTACTTGCCGATGCTGCTTCACAGGCAATCAATGCGCAAATCGCGCGCTTCTACACACCTGCGACAGAATCAGCTTATTTCGGTATTGTAGGAGGCGTGGCCGTCATCGCCGGAATCATTCTCTTCTTAGTAAAAAATCCGATTAAAAAATTGATGGGCTCTGTTCATTGATTAAACAGGCTGAATGAAGGAAACAAGCTCGATAAACGATAAACAAATACTAATCACTCTTTTTTACTAGTAAAGTGAAAATAAAAAAGTCTTTTCTTTTATTCAAAGGATGCGTCATTCTTTCGCGTATCTTTTGAATGAAGAGGGCTTTTTTATTTACTCTAATAGCTGAGAATCGCAGAGGGTGAAGAATTAGCAACCAGAGTATACGGCATCATTGGAATCAGTTATCGACGGTCTATGATTTTTAAGAATGATATAGAGGATAAGAGACGAAATTATTATTAATCTAAGGTACACTATGACTAACACAAGTAAAAATGGAAAATAAATACAAATTAAACGTAAATTTACTATGCGATTATGGCATAATGACAAGTAAAGGAGAGGGGTTCTATGTCAAATCTCTTAGCTGATCACAAATTGGTAAGAAGAACGCAAAAATCGATTGAGGTCTAACGATGGTTACTTATTAAGATTCGTTTTTATAGGCAGTCATTCCGTCTGCTGTACAAATCAAAAACCTCTTAAAAATACAGAACAAACGTTCCATTTTTTGTTATAATATACTTATATGAAAAAATCTCAGTACAAAGAAAGAAGGATGTGATCACGTGAGTCTACAGTTTATTATTGGTTCAGCAAAACATGACCACGAAGCTTCTATAATCAAAGAAGCCAATGAATGGCTCTCCAATAATCCTAAAAATGAAGTCTATTTTTTAGTTCCAAACTATAATAAATTTGAGCAAGAGCAGGCAATTCTTTCTCAGCTTCGTCATTCGCAAAATTTAAAAACAATTAGCACAACTAGAGTACAGGTGTTTAGTTTTTATCGTCTGGCTTGGTTTTTTCTTCAGCAAACAACCTTGCTTTCAGGGAATGAATTAAGTGAAGCCGGTGCGGCGATGATTTTTAGGCAAATTTTAGAGAAAGAACAAGAACAGTTAACAGTCTTTCGTGGCGAGGTTAACAAAACTGGGTTTATTCAACAACTATATTCGTTATATATGGAGTTAAAAGGTGGAAATATTGCGCCAGAAGATCTCAAATTTGTGGGAACAAAGCCGCAAACTAATAGTGAAGAGACAGTCAAAGACGTTGACCAACAATTAAAACTAGCTGATCTACACTTCTTATTTTCCAAGTTTGAAGAAGAGCTAGTGAAACGTGATATTCTTTCCCCGGACGTTTTAGATTTATTAATTAATTATCTACCAACACTAGATTTAGAGCATACAAAATTTATTGTGTCAGGTTTCTCGCATTTTAATGGACAGGAACATCAATTAGTTGCAACCTTAATGACCTATAGCCACCTAACACTCGCTTTAATTCTAGATAAAAGCTATCCAACTGAGAAACCCCATCCGTTGAATTTATTTAGAGAAACTGGTGAATTATATTACCGTTTGAAGCAAGTGGCTAATGCACAAAAAGTCCCAACCTTTATGGACAAAACGGCGCCAGTCAAAAACAGACGCCCTGAGTTTGAAGCACTCGATAATTCATGGGTAGCTACACAAAATCAAGAATCGTTTGAGAAGAAAACTCTGGAAAATAATCAGGCGATTCATATCTGGAAAGCGGACACGCCAACGGTTGAAGTGCAACAAGTAGCTGTGGAAATTCGCCGTTTAGTCGTGGAAGAAGGCTATCGTTATCGAGATATTCAACTGCTAACAGGAGAAGTTGATCTCTATAAACAGTTGATTGAACCCACGTTTAATCAGATGAGTATTCCTTGTTATATTGATGAAGATCAGCTGATGGAACAGCATCCATTAGTAGAATTTCTAAATTCGCTGTTTGCTATTGATCGGTATCATTACCGTCAAGCAGATGTTTTTCGTTTTTTGCGCACGGAATTATTTTTACCTGAAAAGAATGAGCAAGACTGGGAAGAGCAAAGAGATACGTTTAGACGTCAGGTAGATATCACGGAAAATGTCGCTTTAGCCTATAATTTCCAAGGCAGCTTTTGGACAAGAGAGCGTGACTGGCACTTCATTTCTTATGATTTCGAATCAGAAAGTCTTAACGAATCTGATTCACTGGAAACCATCTCCAATACAGTCCGAAAACTACTTCAAAGTCGATTACCAGAATTTTTCACTGCTATCAAAGAAGCCAAAACAGGTGGACAAGCCGCAACTATTCTCTATCAGTTCTTAGTGAATGCAGGAGTGGAATCACAGTTAGTCGCGTGGCGAGATCAGGAAGTAACTAGAGGAAATCTGGAAGCTGCCCGTAACCATGAACAAACCTGGGCCGCTTTAATCGATTTATTAGATGAATATGTGATTATTTATGGAAATGAGGCTTTTGATTGGCGGACCTTCCAAGATATTTTAGCAAGTGGACTTGAGAATCTAAGCTATGGAAAAATTCCGACAGCAATTGATCAAGTACAGGTCAATAAGCTGGACTTAGCAAGAATTGACCAAGAAAAAATCACGTTTGCCCTAGGCTTAAATGAACAGGTTTTTCCAAGTCAGTCAGAAACAAAAGGCCTACTAACTAGTGAAGAGCGACAATTATTAAACGACCGCCTGGAAGAAAACCAGTATTTAGTGGATGCTTCTAGTCAATCGATGGCGCAAAAACCTTTTCAAGCCTACTTAGTCTTTCTTTCTGCTAGTGAAAAACTTTATCTGACGTTTGCCGCAAACTATGATACCAAAAAGAATATTCGAATTTCGCCTTATGTTGCAAGAATTAGCCAGTATTTAGGGATACCTATCCAAGACCGAACTGCCTTAAATTTAACAAGTCCGCTGTCAGAATTCGTCGGCACGTACCGCAATTTAATTAGTAGTTTAAACACGCTTTATCGTCTATCAGACGAAGCAAAGGTCAATCTACCCGTGAATTGGCAAACAATTGAAAAGAAATTGAAGAATTCAGCGTATCGAACAATTGCTGAAAAAGTTTTTTCTAGTCGTCACTATCAAAACATCCCAGTCTCTCTCTCTGCAGATTTAGCAGGAGAAATTTATGGAGAAGACTTGTATGCATCCATTTCGCGAATGGAAAACTTCTACAATTGTCAGTATAAATATTTTGCTAATTTTGGTTTGAAATTAAAAGAGCGTGAATTATATGGTTTAACGCCAGCTGCGACGGGTGATTTTTATCATGAAGCCCTAGATCAATTCTTTAAATTACTATTTTCGAGAAATTTATTGTTAACTGATTTGAATGAGGAGACACGAAAAGAATTTACTGATGAAGTATTGAAGAGTGTCTTTGGTGAAATTCGTTTTGATATTTTAGCTAGTTCTGCTCGAATGAATTATATTCGCTACCAGCTTAGCCAAACGATTCAAAAGGTAGCTTGGGCACTGCAAAAGCAGAGTCAGCGTACAGGTATGACACCTCTACAAACAGAAATTCTATTCGGCCAAATTGCGGGTGAGAAAGGTATTCCAGGATTAGAATTACCATTAAAAAATGGTGGAAATTTACATTTGCGTGGGAAAATTGATCGTCTTGACATCGCCAAAACAGAGGACCAGACTTGGCTGAGTGTCGTCGACTATAAATCTAGCGGACGCACATTTGATGTAACGGAAGCTTATTATGGCATGGCAATGCAATTGCTGACTTATCTAGATGTCGCACTGATGGATGCGACACGTCTGACAGGACAAGATAAGGAAAAAGTTCATCCTGCAGGTGCTTTCTACCTCCATGTTCACAATCCAGTTTTGACTTCTGAAGAAACTATCGAAAAAGATACCCTCAAAAAATATAGTTATGATGGGGTATTTGTGGATGAGCCTAGCTTATTTCCAACATTGGACAATAGTCTAGAAGCGAAAGAATCATCCTTACTTTATCCAATAAAGAAAAATGCCAAAGAACTGTATCAGATGAATGCTCTGAGTAAGGATAAATTCTTTACCGAAGAAGAATTAACTCAATTTATGGCGCATAATCGAAAAAATATGCAAGAAGCTGGCGAGTCTATAAAATCTGGTGAAATTCAGTTAAATCCGGCATATAAAGATAAACAACGTATTGCTTGCCAGTACTGTCCATTTAGAAGTATTTGTACTTTCGATGTCATGTTGAAAGAGAATAATTACCATCGTTTAGAAAAACTAACCAAAGAACGTGCTTTACAAAAAATTCAAGAAGAACAACAGATAAAATCTGACGATGAAGGAGGCCGCATAGATGGTTGAAATTCCTAAAAAAGGGCCAAATGAAACGTATACGCCTCAACAATGGCAAGCTATTTATGATGGTGAGGATAATCTACTTGTTTCAGCCTCTGCAGGATCTGGAAAAACGACTGTTTTAGTCCAGCGAGTAATTGAGAAGTTAAAGAATGGGACAAATATCGATGAATTATTAATTGTAACCTATACAGAAGCTGCTGCAAGAGAGATGAAGGAACGAATCCAGCAAGCATTACAAGAAGCTAGCCGAACGGCGACTAAAGAAAGCGATAGACAGCATTTTACCCGCCAATTATTGCTATTACCCACGGCTTCAATTTCAACTTTGCATGCCTTTTGTCTGACAGTCATTCGTCGCTTCTATTATTTAATTGATCTCGATCCTGTCTTTAGAATGCTAACAGATGAGACTGAGACTCTCTTGTTAAAAGAAGATGTTTGGGAAGAGTTACGGGAACAACTGTATGCAAAGGATGAAGCCTTATTTTATCAGCTGACCACTAATTTTTCCAATGACCGCAATGATAACGGCTTAACAGATATGGTCTTTTCATTGTACGAATTTGCTCGAGCGAACCCAGATCCAAAGGAATGGTTGCACTCGCTTGCTGATAATTACCGGGTAGAAGAGGGAGTCGAGCATTCTGCGCTGTATCAGAACTACCTTCGTCCCCAAATTATCAATCAGCTAACTGCTACTATAAATAGTTATGAAAAGATGGTAGAAGTTGCTCAAGTAACTGGCTTAGAGAAAGTTCATGCCTTAGTTTCTGATGAAAAAGAAAGTTTAGAAGGATTCTTGCTCGCGGTTCAAAATAATCAACTTGATGAAGCCTATCGCTATGTCGAATCGCTTGTTTTTGAACGCTATCCTTCTATTAGAAAAGAAGAGTTAAAACCTTATTCAGTCGAAGTCAAAGGCTATCGTGACAAAGCAAAAAAAGGCATCGAAAATCTCATCAAATCGTTTTTCAGTGTATCACCAGATAAGATGAAAGAGTTGATGACTCAATCTTTACCACTCGTTGAATTAATGGGTGAGGTGACGGCTTTATTCATGACTAGCTATCACCAAAGAAAACTCGAAAAAGGCGTTTTAGATTTCAACGATTTAGAACATTTTACCTTACAAATTTTAGCGACCGTTACCGATGGCGTCTGGCAAGCAACTGAAGCTTCTGATTATTATCGAAAGAAATTTAAAGAAGTGATGGTGGATGAATACCAAGATGTCAACAGACTGCAAGAAAATCTGTTGTATTGGTTAAGGGAGCCAGATGATACAAAGGGCAACATGTTTATGGTGGGGGACGTGAAACAATCTATTTATTCATTTAGACTAGCTGATCCAACGCTATTTATCGAGAAGTATACGGCATTCAAAGATGAGCAAGGTGGCCGTAGAATTATTTTGGCAGAAAATTTTCGTTCGCGCTCTGAAGTGTTAGATTTTACTAATCTAGTATTTGAACAATTGATGGATGAAGAAGTTGGACAGATTGAATATGATCAAGCAGCTAAACTAGTGTATGGTTTCCCGGTATTCCCTGAAAGTCAAACGTTCAAGCCTGAACTCTTAATATATGAGAAAGAACAGGAAATCACTGAGGAAAGTCTACTTCCTACTGAATTTATAGAGGATAAAACGGAAGGTGAATTGTATGTAACAGGCTTGAAGATTCGTAAGTTAATTGATTCAGAATTCATGATCTATGATAAAAAGGCCAAGGAAAATCGACCGGTTACGTATAAAGATATCGTCCTATTAACCCCGACTAAAAAGAATAACTTAGCGATACTAGACGTTTTTAAAACATTAGCTATTCCAGTAGAAGTCAATGATGCACAAAATTATTTCCAAGCAACAGAAATTCGGATTATGATTTCCTTATTACAAATTATTGACAATCCGTTTCAGGATATTCCACTTGTAGCTGTCTTGCGTTCGCCAATCGTCGGTTTACTTGAAGATGAGTTGGCTAAAATTCGACTAGTCGATAAGAAAAATAGTTTTTATGAGGCTGTTTGTCTATATGAAGAGCATAAAACTGATGAATTATCTCACAAGTTATCAAACTTCTTAAATCAATTATCTTCTTGGCGTGAACTTGCCAGACGGGAGCCCTTAGCGACTTTACTTTGGACTATTTATGATGAAACTGCATACCTTGATTATGTAGCTGGTTTACCTGTAGGTAGTCAACGACAAGCCAACTTAATCGCTCTGGTAGATCGGGCGAAGGCCTATGAACAAAGTAGTTTCCGTGGTTTGTATCAATTTGTTCGTTTCATCGAAAAGATGCAAGAAAAGGATAAGGATTTAGCTGAACCGTTGACTATTACTGAAGAGAATGCAGTACGTGTGATGACGATTCACGCCAGTAAAGGGTTAGAATTCCCCGTGGTCTTTTTACTAGACATGAGCAAACAATTTAATTTGCAGGATGTTAAGGCACGTTACATGTTCGAAGAAAATATTGGTGCTGGAATACGTTATTTAACGCCAGATACTCGCGTGTTATACGATACATTACCTTATCAAGCGATTAAACAAGTCAAAACAATTAAACTTTTATCAGAAGAGATGAGAAAATTATATGTTGGCTTGACTCGTGCGGAACAAAAATTATATTTAGTCGGCTCGTATAAGAATAAAGCAGATACCCTAAAAGCTTGGTCAGAAGCCTATGAGCAACAAGAACTTGTCCTAGATGCGGCTTCCCGAATTAAAAGTCAAGGAAGTTTATTGACTTGGATTGGAATGACCTTGATGAGGCATCCAGCGATGAAGCAGTACGACGAAAATTATCAGCCGTATGTCCCCTTACAAGAACATCCCGGTGATTTTTCGATTGACTGGATTACACCAGCTCAAATTGCTGAGAAGATGCAGAATTATAGTCAAAAACCCCTGGAAAAAGGGCAGGAAAACCAAGTTGAACTGGCTAAAGGAGACCTTCAAAAAGTCGCACAACGTTTGGATTATCGTTATGAATATGACGCAGCAACCCAGACAACTAGTTATCAATCTGTTTCAGAAATCAAACGGTTATTTGAAGATCCAGATGAGAACCAAACAGCTAAATTAACTTGGGAAAGTCATGAGGAAAAAGCCTTAAACCAACGATTCCGTTACACCGAAGAAACGCTGGCTAAACCTAAATTTCTCAATCAAGAACAAGTGATCACAGGAGCAGCGATTGGAACGGCAACCCATTATATTTTACAGCTATTGCCTATTGATCGAGTACCTTCTGAAAAAGATATCGAAGAATTGATTATGGAACTGGTCCAAAAACGTTTAATTGCGGAGGAGATTGCCAAAAGAATTGATCGAAAGACGATTCTTTGGTTCTATCAAACTATATTAGCTGATGAGTTAATCGCAAATTCTGCGTTGGTTAAGAGGGAGCAGCCATTCTCAACCTTGGTTCCTGCTGATGAGATATTTACTGACTATCCGACAAATCAAGATGATTTATTAATTCACGGAATCATCGATGGCTATTTAGAAAAAGAAGATGAGATAATCTTGTATGATTTTAAAACAGATACTGTTTCAAAAAATAATCAACAACAAGAAATTAATGAGATTAGTCAACGTTATTTAGGACAATTACGACTGTATCAAAAATCATTGAGTGATGCATTAAATAAGCCGGTCACAAAGGTCTATTTAATCCTATTAGCGATTCAAGAGGTTGTTGATGTAACCGAAAAATTATAAGTTGGTAAATAATTTCTAAGCAAACCAACTTACAAAAGGTAAGCCTTATGATATACTTATTTGTACGAGGTGAGGGAGAATGGAACAAGTAAATTATAGTGAGTTTAAACTCTGTCCAAAATTCGAAAAGACTTTTTCTATTTTAGGAAAAAAATGGAATGGGTTAATCATTGATGTGCTATTGGAAAATGGGCCGCAACGGTTTGTTGATTTAGCCAATAAAATCCCCATGGTTAGCGACCGCGTATTAGTGGAACGTTTGAAAGAGTTAGAAAAAGAAAAAATTGTCACCAGAAATATTTCTTGCCAAGAATCTAGTCGCTCAGAATATATGCTCACTGAAAAAGGGGCAGATTTAGAAGAATCAATGAGACAATTGCAAAGTTGGAGTGAACGTTGGGTAACTAAAGAAGAATGTAGTTGATTTACTTGATAAAATCTTGTACACTGTAATCAATTGGATAAGAAAAAATGTCGATGGAAAAGAGTAATTTGGCTGAGACTTATTAGGGAGATTTGTCATAGACTGAGAGCAAATCAAGTACTCGAAAAATGAAGTTCACTTCCGGAGTTTTGTCTATACTATATAGACCGGCGCGAGTCGTTAATAAATTAAGTGCGTAATGACTAGTCATTACGAATTAGGATGGTAACACGAGCCTTCGTTCCTTATTGGATACGAAGGCTTTTTTTCGTTCATTTTTTCCAAAAGAAATTTTAGAGGAGGAAGAAGAAATTATGTCTTTACAAGCACAATTAGAGTCATTAAAAAAAGAAACGCTAGAAAAAATATCAGCGACTGATGATCTTGCACAATTGAACCAAATTCGTGTGGAAACATTAGGTAAGAAAGGGCCCATTACTGAAGTTCTTAGAGGAATGAAAGATTTATCGCCGGAAGAACGACCAATTGTTGGTGGATTTGCCAATGAGATACGAGATTTACTAACTGCTGAGATTGAGAATAGAAAAGTCAGCTTAGAAGCGGTGGCTTTAAACAATGCTTTGGCTAAAGAAACACTTGATGTTACCTTACCTGGAACAAAAGTTTATCATGGTACACGCCATGTATTAACTCAAATAATGGAAGAAATCGAAGATATCTTTATTGGAATGGGCTATCAAGTGGTTGAAGGTTTTGAAGTTGAATCTGATCACTACAATTTCGAACGAATGAATTTGCCTAAAGATCATCCAGCGCGAGATATGCAAGATACCTTTTATATTTCTGATGAGATATTGATTCGTACGCATACATCGCCTGTTCAAGCTCGAACAATGGAAAAACATGATTTTTCAAAAGGGGCTTTACGAATGATTTCCCCAGGGAAAGTTTTCCGCCGCGATACAGATGATGCGACACATAGTCACCAGTTCCATCAAATTGAAGGATTAGTCATTGACAAAAATATTACAATGGGTGACTTAAAAGGCACACTTGAAGTGATGATGAAAAAAATGTTTGGTGAAGAACGAAATATCCGTTTACGTCCAAGTTATTTCCCATTTACCGAACCTTCTGTTGAAGTAGATGTTAGCTGCTTTAAGTGTGGTGGTGAAGGCTGTAATGTCTGCAAACACACTGGTTGGATTGAAATACTAGGGGCTGGCATGGTCCATCCAAATGTCTTAGAAATGTCAGGAATTGACCCAGAAGTCTACACAGGTTTTGCCTTTGGATTAGGACCTGATCGTGTAGCAATGCTTCGTTATGGCGTAAATGATATCCGTAATTTTTATCAAAATGATTTACGTTTCTTAAGTCAATTCAAGGGGGAATAATAAATATGTTAGTATCTTACAAATGGTTAAATGAATATTTAGATTTATCAAATGTAACGCCTAAAGAGCTGGCTGATACGATGTCAGTAACGGGAATCGAAGTTGAAGGGATTGAAGTACCCGAGGACGGATTAAAGAAAATTGTCGTCGGTGAAGTTATGGAATGTATCCCTCATCCAGACTCAGATCACTTATCTGTCTGCCAAGTAGATATTGGCGAAGATGAGCTATCTCAAATTGTTTGTGGTGCACCAAATGTGAAGCAAGGAATCAAAGTGATTGTTGCTTTACCTGGCTCAAGAATTACTGGGAATGTCAAAATTAAAAAAGGGAAAATGCGTGGACAAGTCTCTAATGGTATGATTTGTTCGTTAGAAGAACTTGGATTTTCAGATAGCGTTGTCCCAAAAGAATATTCTGAAGGTATCTATTATTTACCAGCGGATGCAGTAAATGGTTCGCCAGTCTTCTCTTATCTAGAAATGGATGATTCGATTATTGAATTATCAATCACG
The DNA here is from genome assembly GCF_009933175.1 of Candidatus Enterococcus huntleyi. Classification (GTDB taxonomy): domain Bacteria; phylum Bacillota; class Bacilli; order Lactobacillales; family Enterococcaceae; genus Enterococcus_K; species Enterococcus_K huntleyi. Next base: position 24,678 of record NZ_MAEJ01000018.1, read on the forward strand.
CCTAACCGTGCGGATGCTTTATCTATCCGTGGTGTTGCACATGAAGTGGGCGCAATCTATCGTCAAAAGCCAGTATTTAATGATGAACCATTGATAGAAGACGCTAAAAAAGCCAGTGACAAAATTGCTGTTTCCGTTACAGATACAGCTGATTCACCAGCTTACCAAATTCGAATTATTGAAAATGTTAAAATTGAACCAAGTCCGCAATGGTTGCAAAATCGTTTAATGAATGAAGGCATCCGACCAATCAATAATGTGGTGGATGTGACAAATTATATTTTACTGTTATTTGGACAACCACTGCATGCGTTTGACTATGATAAGTTAGGCAGTCAAGAGATTCTGGTTCGTCGTGCAACTACTGGCGAAGAGCTTATCACTTTAGATGGCGAAACAAGAGAATTGACTGAAGAAAATATTGTCATTACAAATGGTACAAAACCAGTTGCCTTAGCTGGGGTCATGGGTGGCGCAAATTCTGAAATCACTGACGAAACTACCACGATTGCTTTGGAAGCTGCGATGTTTGATAAAGTTTCTATTCGTCGGACATCAAAACAGTTTAATCTTCGAAGCGAATCATCTTCACGCTTTGAAAAAGGGATAAACCAAGCGACGATTGCCCAAGCAAATGAAGCGGCAGCAGCTTTGATTGCCAAACTTTCAGGCGGGACTGTTTTATCGGGAGCGGTTGAAGGAGCAACAATCACTGCAGAAAACGTCGAAGTAACGATTGAATTAGAACGAATTAATCGTTATCTAGGTACTCAGTTATCTGTTGAAGAGGTCAATGAGCTACTTGATGCGTTACAATTTGACTACAGTGTCGATGAAGAGCATTATTCAATCGTGATTCCACCACGTCGTTGGGATATCAAAATTGAAGCTGATATTATCGAAGAAGTGGCTCGTATCTATGGCTATGATCGTTTGCCTTCAACTTTACCAAGTGGCGAAACCGTCGCGGGAAGTTTAACGAAGGAACAATCGTTGACAAGAAAAGTTCGCTCAATTCTTGAGGGTAGTGGGGCAAGTGAAGCAATTAGTTATGCATTAACTACTGAAGAAAAATCGAGTCAATTCCAAATGAAAGAAAGTCAGTTAACTCGTTTGGACTGGCCGATGAGTGAAGATCGTTCGGTGTTAAGAATGAATTTAATCAGTGGTTTATTAGACGATGTTGCTTATAATGTAGCTCGTAAAAATACGAATATCTCATTCTACGAAATCGGAAATGTATTTTATCAGAATAATGATTCTAAGAAGCATTTACCGTTAGAAGAAAATCATTTAGGTTTAGCAATTACAGGTCTTTGCGCAGTCAAAGATTGGCGCCAAAAAGATCAGAAAGTTGATTTTTATACGCTTAAAGGAATCTTAGAAAACTTGTTTGATGAGCTTTCTGTATCAGATAAGATTAGCTATCAGCCAACTACAGCGATGCCAGAAATGCATCCTGGAAGAACAGCTGACGTCTACTTTGGTGAAGAGAAAATCGGCTTTATCGGTCAAGTCCATCCGGCTGTAGCAAAAGCCTATGATATTCCTGAAACTTATGTGGCAGAATTAAATCTACATGGGCTATTAACAGCGGACAATACGGAATTTGTCTATCAAGCAGTTACAAAATTCCCGGCTGTTAGTCGTGATATTGCATTATTAGTTTCTGAAAAAGTTCTAAATCAAGCATTAGTAGAAACAATTACTCAGTCAGCAGGAAAATATTTAACGGCTATTCAACTTTTTGATGTTTACCAAGGAGATTCGATCGAGGCTGGTCATAAATCAATGGCCTACAGCTTAACTTTTGCTAATCCTGAAGCGACATTGACAGATGAGGAAATAAATAAAGCGATGGCAAAAGTAACAACTGCATTAACAGATCAGCACGGAGCAGTTATTCGTTAATTATTAGAAGAGCGCACCCATACAGATTGTCTAATGGTACCAGATAAATAAAGATGATAAAAAAGAAGATCCCACTGATTAAATTAGATTTAGTCAGTGGGATCTTTTCGTATGGCTTTTTAGCATGCCAGTTTATTTGATTTTTCTAACCTGTTAGAAGCTAGTACAAGATCAGCTAACAGGCTAATTTTCGTCTGTTTTGCAAATTAGTCTTTGAAGTAATTGATGCCCATCGCTGTTTTGACTTCTTTGAGTGTTTGGGCAGCAACTTTTTCAGCTTCTTTGCAGCCCTTATTTAAGATATCCATGATAGCTTCTGGATTTTTACTTAATTCTTCTCGACGTGCACGAATAGGAGCTAGTTCTTCTTCTAAGACTTCGATTAAATAACGTTTAATTTTAACGTCACCTAAACCACCACGACGATAATGAGCTTTAAGTTCTTCAATTTTTTCTTTATCCTTGCCAAATACATCAAGATAAGTGAAGACCATATTACCTTCAACTTGGCCCGGATCTTCAACGTGGATGTGGTTAGGGTCAGTATACATACTCATGACTTTCTTTTGGACAACCTCAGCCGAATCCGCTAGATAAATCCCATTTCCTAGGGATTTACTCATCTTGCCATTGCCATCAATTCCTGGTAAGCGGCCCATACCTTTTGGAGGCAAGACAACTTTTGGTTCAACTAAGACTTCGCCATACGTGTTATTGAAGGCTTGGACGATTTCTTGTGTTTGTTCAAGCATTGGTTTTTGATCATCGCCAACCGGCACTAGTGTTGCTTTAAAAGCTGTGATATCAGCTGCTTGTGAGACTGGATAGATGAAAAATCCTGTAGGAATACCTTCACCAAATTTTTTCTGTTCAATCTCAGCTTTGACTGTTGGATTTCTTTTGACACGACCAACACTGACTAAATTTAAGAAATACATCGTTAATTCGGCAAGTTGTGGCACCTGTGATTGAATGAAAATCGTAGTTTTTTCTGGATCAAGTCCGATTGATAAATAATCCAAGACGACTTCTAATAAATTATCAGAAACTTTCTCCGGATTTTTGGCATTATCAGTCAAGGCCTGCATATCCGCCACCATTACGTACAATTTATTGTTTGGATCGGCTTGCATTTCTACTCGCTTCTTTAATGAACCCACATAGTGTCCTAAGTGTAAGCGCCCTGTTGGACGGTCACCTGTTAAAATGATATCTGTCATATATTTATTCCACCTTTAATCTATTCCATTTGGGAAAACCCATGCACCTATCATCTTACCTTTTTTTTAAAAGAGAAACAACTGCTAAAATCGACTAAAACAATTCTCTTCAACTCTTGATATTCTATTATCATATTCTAATCATCCTTACATCACGATGTCAGAAATTCGGACAAAAGATGAGTTTTTTATCAAGAGTTTAGTAATTATGACTTTACATCTGACTATTTTTTCGTTTATAATGTGAAATGGTTAATGAATTGTGAGAATTTTTTAATCTAAATTTTAGTTTAGGAGCGTGACGTTATGGCTATGATCGAGTTTAAAAATGTAGAGAAATATTATGGTAAATTTCATGCATTGAAAACAATCGATTTATCCCTTGAAAAAGGTGAAGTCGTGGTTGTGATTGGGCCCTCTGGTTCAGGGAAAAGCACCATGCTTCGTTGCATCAATGGATTAGAAACAATTACATCAGGTGAATTATTAATTAATGACCAGAATATCCGAGGGAAAAATGTCAAATTGACAGAGGTGCGCAAAAACATCGGTATGGTCTTTCAACATTTTAATTTATACCCAAATAAAACCGTGTTAGAAAATATCACGTTAGCACCGATAAAAGTTCTGAAACAGGATGAAGCAACTGCAATCAAAAATGCTGAGAAGTTTTTAGCGAAAGTTGATATGTTAGATCGAAAAGATTCTTATCCATCAATGCTTTCTGGTGGGCAACAACAGCGTGTGGCTATCGCTCGTGGTTTAGCAATGAATCCTGCGATGCTTCTTTTTGATGAGCCGACTTCTGCATTGGATCCTGAGATGATTGGCGACGTACTGAATGTTATGAAAAAATTAGCACGCGATGGCATGTCTATGATTGTAGTGACCCACGAAATGGGCTTCGCGAAAGAAGTTGCTGATCGAGTAATCTTCATGGCCGAAGGGGAAGTCCTAGAAGATAGTCGAGATGTGAACGGCTTCTTTGAAAATCCAAAAGAAGAACGGGCAAAACAATTTCTAAGTAAAATTATTAATCACTAATACGAAGAAGGAGGGTATCTATGAAATTCTTAAAGTCAACTCTTTCAGTTTTGGCAATGGGACTTCTTCTATTTACACTTGCAGCTTGTAAGGTAACCAGCGTAGCGAATGAGGACATCATGGAACGAACAGAGAAATCACCTGAAATCGTCTGGGGCGTAAAATATGATACACGCCTTTTCGGTATGATGAATGTAGCTACAAGCGAAGTAGAAGGATTCGATATTGATATAGCAAAAGAAATTACCAAGGAAATACTAGGTGAGGATGCAAAAGCAACCTTTGTCGAGGTGACTTCTAAAACCCGTATCCCACTGCTAAAAAATGGGAATATTGATGCCATCATCGCAACGATGACCATTACTGATGAACGAAAAAAGCAGGTGGATTTCTCAGATGTATACTTTGATGCTGGGCAATCACTGCTTGTTAAAAAAGGAAGCAAAATAACACGTGTAGAGGATTTGAATGGCGAAACAACCGTACTTGCCGTGAAAGGCTCCACGTCAGCTATTAATATCCGTGAGCATGCACCCGATGCAAAAATTCTGGAGTTAGAGAATTATGCAGAGGCCTTTACTGCACTTCAATCGGGACAAGGCGATGCCATGACGACTGATAATGCTATTTTATTAGGGATGGCCTCAGAAAATCCTGATTATACATTGGTTGGTGGAAATTTCACCAAAGAACCCTATGGAATTGCAATAGACAAAGGACAGACAGATTTTACGCAAGCTGTTAATCAAGCATTAACAGAGATGCATAAAAATGGAACCTATGACAAAGTTTACAAAAAATGGTTCCCTGATACCACAGATGGAAAAGTTGAGTAAGGAGGAGAGACAGTGATTCAATTATTTCAGACCTATTCTGGGATGTTTTTGGAAGGCTTTAAAATAACGATATTATCAAGTCTGTTAGCCTTATTTTTCAGCTTACTTATCGGCACTCTTATGGCTATTTTCCAGCTATCGAGTAATCGAATTATTCGTGGCTTAGCTAAAGCCTATGTCGAATTTTTCAGAAATATTCCTTTACTAATTATTGTGATGTTTTTCTATGTCGTTGTTCCTCTTTATTGGATGAGCTTTGACGGATTTCAAGCAGGAACGATTGGCTTAACCATCTATACTTCGGCTTTTATAGCTGAAACGGTTCGTTCAGGTATTCAAACTGTGCCAAAAGGGCAGACGGAAGCTGGCTTATCTTCTGGCTTTACCTATTCTGAAACAATGCGTTATATTATTTTGCCTCAAGCCTTCAAAATTGTGGTGCCGCCACTAGGCAATCAATTTATTAATTTGGTTAAGAACTCTTCTATCTTGGCTATGGTTGCTGGTGTTGACTTGATGTATCAAGGCGACTTAATTGCTAGCACCACTTTCAACACATTTGATACGTATATTATCGTGGGATTATTCTATCTAGTCATCACTTTACCGTTATCTTATTTAATGGTCTATTTAGAAAAACGATGGGCAATTCGCTCGTAGAAAGGAGATTCCTCTATGGATTTCACTCAAGCATTTTCGTGGATTAATATCCGCTTTTTACTAGAAGGCCTGTTAGTTACCATTGAAGTCTCTCTAGTTTCTATTATTTTTAGTTTTATTATTGGTGGCTTAATTGGAATTATTCGTTTTACGAAAGTTCCTTATTTTTCAAAAATTGTCGGCATAATCACGGACGTCATCAGAAATTTACCGTTGCTACTGATCATTTTCTTTGCTTACTTTGCCTTACCACAGGTGGGTATTCGCTTAAGTATTTTTTGGTCGGCTGTCGCAGCCTTGACTATTTTTGAGTCGGCGATGTTATCTGAAATTTTCCGTGCAGGATTGAATGCTGTACCGAAGGGTCAAATGGAAGCCGGCTTATCAACAGGCTTATCGTATAGTCAAACGATGGCAACGATTGTTTTTCCTCAAGCATTTAAATCAATGACACCAGCGATTGTTAGTCAGCTAATCTCCTTAATTAAGGATACCTCTTTAGCAGTCATTATTTCTTTACCTGAACTTACCCATAATGCAAAAATTATTTATGGGCAAAACTCAAATTACGTAATTCCTATGTTTATTGCGATGACTTTCTTCTATTTTGTTGTCTGTTACTTGTTGTCATTACTTTCTAAATATCTAGAATCTAGACAATACAATTACTAGTAGAAACAAAGAGTGAACAAAGCTAGCTGAAAAACGGTTCAGGTAGCTTATCTAAATAAAAAATAAATGACGGTCCATTGAAGATCACTTAGTGTTAGGCATTTCTAACAGCAAGGATTCTTCGAATGAACCGTCATTATTTTATCTACTTGAAGCTTGCAGATATTTTAACTTGGTGGGAAATTAGACCCGCCATTTTTTGGTGGAATTGGCGGAATCAACTCACTAATCGTTTCTTTATCTTTGGCCTCTTCTGGCACATCATCGTTTTCAGGATGATCCAGATTCAATTCTTTTTCAACCTCATCTAACTCTTCAAATTTTTTACCATGTTTGGTTTCTTTTGCAATGTCAGCGAGTTTTTTATCAAAGTCTTTATCAGGCATAACAAATTCCTCCTCTCATTTATACTTAGGATAGCATGCTTATGGAAAAGCATAAAATGAAACGCTTCCTTAAATTTTTCTAAAGAAAAGAAAACTTGAAAAATATCAATAAAAAGGGGACAATGGAGACTGTAAACTATTTGTTTTTCATTTCCTAATAAAGGATGGATAAATTTGTATAATAAACAACCTATTGGCTTTATAGATTCCGGTGTAGGTGGCTTAACAGTTGTAAAAGAAGCGTTAAAACAACTGCCTAATGAAAATATACTTTATGTCGGCGACACGGCGCGTTGCCCTTATGGCCCGCGTCCAGCGGAACAAGTCATTGACTATACATGGGAGATGACACGCTATCTACTGGCAAGGGATATTAAGATGCTGGTAATTGCCTGCAATACGGCTACAGCGGTCGCGCTAGAGGAAATTAAAGCGGCTTTATCAATTCCAGTTGTAGGTGTTATTCTACCTGGGACGAGAGCGGCATTAAAAACAACTAAAAATAACAAGATTGGGATTATTGGAACAGTTGGCACAATCAATAGTGGGTCTTATGAAGCGGCTTTAAAACAAAAAGCTCCTCAGACGACACTAGCTAGTTTGGCCTGTCCTAAATTTGTTCCAATCGTCGAAAGTAATGAATATTATTCTTCCGTGGCTAAGAAAATTGTCGCTGAGACCTTGCAACCATTGAAGCATAAACAGCTAGACACACTGATTTTAGGTTGCACTCATTACCCGTTGCTACGTCCGATAATTCAAAATGTGATGGGCCATAGTGTGACATTGATTGATTCAGGTGCTGAAACAGTTGGAGAGGTTAGTATGCTTTTAGACTACTTTTCCATTGCCAATGCGCCACAAACAGCTGAACAAAAAATATGTGAATTTTACACAACAGGTTCAGCAAATATGTTTGAAAAAATAGCAGATAGCTGGCTGAATTTAACTGAATTATCAGTCACTCATATAGACTTAGGAGGAAACATTCATGCGTCATGATCGAAGAACAGAACGAGAATTACGAAAAATAGCTATCCAAACAAACGTTTTTAAACATCCAGAAGGTTCAGTCTTGATTTCATTTGGTGATACACAAGTCATTTGTTCAGCAACGATTGAAGATTCTGTACCACCTTTCTTGCGCGGTGAAGGAAAAGGCTGGGTGACAGCTGAATACAGTATGCTCCCTCGTGCGACGAATACAAGAAATCGCCGAGAGAGCGCTAAAGGCAAAGTTACTGGTCGAACGATGGAAATCCAACGACTAATTGGTCGTGCGCTGCGTGCGGTGATTGATTTAGAAAAGTTGGGTGAACGCAGCATCATCGTCGATTGTGACGTAATCCAAGCGGATGGTGGCACCCGAACGGCTAGTATTACTGGCGGATTTGTCGCATTACGTTTAGCGATTAATCATCTTCTACAAAAGAAAGAATTAGAAGAGGATCCAATTAAAGAACATTTAGCCGCAATCAGTGTCGGAATTTTGCCTGATGGATCGTGCGTAGCTGATTTAGATTATGTCGAAGATTCTTCTGCATTCGTGGATATGAATCTAGTGATGACTGAATCTGGGCAATTCGTCGAAATCCAAGGAACTGGCGAGGAAGCAACCTTTGATGGCGATCAATTAAATAGCATGTTGTCTTATGGCAAACGAGCAATTGAAGATTTGATTGCTTATCAAAAAGAAGCGTTACTGGATGCAGAGTCATTGTTGGTCGAACCAACAGAAAATACCATCGTCATTGCTACACGAAATCCTGGGAAAGCTAAAGAATTTGAGGCGCTCTTTGCGACTTCAGGCTATGCTGTCAAAACACTTTTGGACTATCCAGAGTTACCAGATGTGGAAGAAACAGGCAAAACATTTGAAGAGAATGCTCGTCTGAAGGCGGAAACGATTGCGCAGATTCTCCAACAACCTGTGTTGGCAGATGATTCAGGCTTAAAAGTTGATGCTTTAGGTGGGATGCCAGGTATTTATTCGGCTCGATTTGCCGGAGAACCGACTAGTGATGCAGCAAATAACGCAAAACTTCTCCATGAATTAACAGATGTAACGGACAGACAAGCCCAATTTCACTGTACATTGGTTTTTGCTGCTCCACAAAAAGAAAGTCTGGTTGTTGAAGCGGAGTGGCCAGGCACGATTGGTCGAATCCCTCGTGGTGAGAATGGCTTTGGCTATGATCCGTTATTTATAGTTGATGGATTAGAAAAAACATCAGCTGAACTTGATTCGGCTGAAAAAAATAAGCTTAGTCATCGTGGCCAAGCACTAGAAAAATTGAAAAAAGAATGGCAAACATGGTTGGAGGGGTAAAAAATGAAATATTTAGTAGTAAGTGATAATCATGGCGATCGTCAAATTCTTGTTGAATTGGCGGATCGCTACAAAGGACAGATGGACTACTTTTTCCATTGTGGTGATTCGGAGCTTGAAGGTAATGACAAATTGTGGGATACATTTATCGTGGTTCGCGGCAATTGCGATTACGGCGGTGACTTTTTAGAGCGTCAAACAATTAGCACCCAACAAGATATTGTCTATATCACACATGGTCATCTATCTAATGTTCGCTTTGGCTTGACTCAGCTGGCACTGGAAGCAAAGGAAGCCCAAGCAACAATCAGCTTATTTGGTCACACACACCAAATCGGCTGTGAAGTCGTTGACAACACACTTTATTTGAATCCTGGTAGCATCTCGCAACCTCGTGGACCTATTCAAATCCCTTCTTACGCAGTGATTGATAGTACGCCAAATGCCTTTGATGTACAATATTATAATCGGGCCCATCATCCAGTAGAAGAGCTCCATTTTACTTTTCCAAAATGAATCGCTTAACTAATCTGTTTGTTAACAATCGGTTCATAAATGCATGGTATAACAAGGTGAATGTTTTCTTTGTAAATCAATAGGATATAAGCTAGTGATGACTCATTGATGTACTGAAAAAGCCGAATGGGAAGTGACTACACGAATAAATGGTGATACTTTTTTCCTATTTTCATTACAAAACATTCATTATTTATAGGTAAAATAGATTTGTTGATTGAAATTTAAATGGAGGCGAGCAATCGTATGATTGGACCCACAGTAAAAGAATTATTACTAGAAAATCAAGAAACGTTTTTAATACCGGCAAATAATGTTGCCAATGTCATGGTGGAGCACCCGTTAGATCACTGCTTATTGGTGTTATCCAAAGTTGGCTACAGTAAAATTCCCGTGTTAGACAAAGAGGATCACTTAGTCGGACTGGTTAGTTTGACTGAAGTGGTGGAAAAAATGATTGATTTGAAAGAGATTAATATGGCCCACTTAAATGGCTTAGCCGTGGCTGATGTAATGGAAACTTCAGTGGCGGTTGTCACAGAGGACTGGGATTTAGAAGAAGTTCTCCATCTATTAGTAGACTTAGCGTTTCTACCCGTCGTCAATGAGGAACGTGTCTTTAAGGGGATTATTACAAGAAAAGAGATTTTAAAAGCCGTCAACCATATGGCTCATGAATTGGAACGTAAAAATATGTTATTGCCGAAAGCTAGCGCAAACTTAGAAAAACAAAAAATTGGCTAGTTTTGAGCGATAATACTGTTCAGGGCTTCATTTTTTTGATACGCTTAATTCTATAAAAAATCTGAAGCAAAAAGGAGTTGGGATGAATGGATGCCTACGAGATTATTAATTATATTGGGAATGCCAAAAAACAAACTCCTGTCAAAGTGACTCTTAAAGGGAAGCTGAAGGAACTCACATTTCCTGAAACGATTCAGACCTTCACGAATTGTAAAACGGGGACACTATTTGGAGATTGGTCGGTTATTAAGCCTTTCTTGGAAGAAAATAGCGCGGTGATTGTTGATTATGTCGTAGAAAATGATACACGTAATTCGGCGATTCCGTTATTAGATACCAAAGACATCAATGCCCGTATTGAGCCTGGCGCGATTATTCGGGATCAAGTAGAAATAGGCGATAATGCAGTCATCATGATGGGGGCAATTATCAATATTGGTGCAGTAATTGGCGAAGGCACAATGATTGATATGGGCGCTATCTTAGGTGGACGTGCAATTACTGGGAAAAACTGTCATATTGGTGCGGGAACTGTCTTAGCGGGCGTGATTGAACCACCAAGTGCAGAGCCTGTTGTGGTAGAAGATGACGTACTGATTGGCGCAAACGCTGTTGTTTTAGAAGGTGTTCGAATTGGACGAGGCGCCGTAGTTGCTGCTGGTGCAGTAGTCGTTGAAGATGTCGCACCCTATACGGTAGTAGCAGGTGTTCCTGCTAAGAAGATAAAAGAAATTGATGAACAAACCAAAGAAAAAACAACCATTCTAGATGAATTGCGTAAACTGTGAGAAGGAACCCTTCAAAAAGTTAGCTAGTTCGTTATTTAATGATGAGCTAGATGAGCGTTATCAAAGTGATAGGAAGCCTTTAATTTGAAGCTTTCTATCACTTTTTGTTTAAAATTATCTATTTATTTGGTGGGATTGCGAACAATTTTGCTGAAAAAAATACAGCAATTGATTATTTCAAACAACTTGAGGATTGAGAGGAATCGATTGTTTGACTATGCGCAACGGAAATTATTCGTTGGATGCATAAGAGAAGAGGGAGCTTAATTATAATGAGTATTCAACCACGGTTAGTAGAAATTCGGCGCGCCCTACATAAGATACCTGAGATTGGGCTACATGAAGTGAAAACATCTGAATTTTTACTGACGCAAATTGATTTATTACAAAAAGAGTATATCGAGGTTCGGAAATGGCAGACAGGTATTCTAGTCTACGTCAAAGGGTTCCAACCAACTAAGACAATCGGCTGGCGCACAGATATCGATGGGTTGCCGATAAAAGAACTTGTTAAAAGTTCTTTTACATCAAAACATGAAGGGTTTATGCATGCCTGTGGACACGATTTTCACATGACGATTGCCTTAGGTCTTTTAGAAAACTTAAGTGCAGTCCAACCTAAAAATAATTTTTTGTTTCTATTTCAACCAGCTGAAGAAAATGATGCAGGGGGCATGCTCATGTATAATGATGGGGCTTTCGGTGACTGGTTGCCTGATGAATTTTACGGCCTACATGTAGCACCTGAATTACCAGTTGGGACGATTAGTACACGCAGTGGGACTTTATTTGCTGGAACCTGTGAAGTTCGCATTACACTTAGAGGAACCAGCGGTCATGCAGCGTTTCCTCATTTGGCTAATGACATGATTGTCGCAGCAACACAGCTGGTTCAACAGGCACAAACGATTATAAGTCGCAGTGTCGATCCTATTCAAGGTGGCGTAATTACTTTTGGGAGTTTTCACGCAGGACAAACGAACAATGTGATTGCCGGGGAAGCTGAATTATTTGGCACGATTCGTTCATTGACACAAGAAGTGAATGAGTTGACGCAAAAAAGACTTAGAGAGATTGTTCAGGGAATCGAAAAGTCTTTTCAATGTGATATCGAGTTATCGCTTGAGCAAAAAGGCTATTTACCAGTTAACAATAATCCACGAACGACTCAACGATTTATTGAGTTCATGGAAAATCAGCCACTAGTGCAATTCAAAGAAGCCCAATCAGCCATGACTGGCGAAGATTTTGGTTTTTTATTAAGCAAGGTTCCAGGGACCATGTTTTGGTTAGGGGTAGATAGTCCATATGGCTTGCATCATCCTCAATTTGACCCGAATGAAGCTGCTTTAGTACACGGAGTAACTATCCTCAGTGATTTCTTTAAAGAAATCGATAACGATTAAAAAAATCGAATAATTGTTATTTAATTATAAATCTCAAAAAAAGCCAAGGATGTATGTATAATCACATCCTTGGCTTTTTTCTACTCTATTATTTACAGGTCAGATTGAGCCTTGTCCAGTTTTAGACGGTCACGATCGGTGTATTCGGAATTGAAAAACCAGCTTCGGCGAGTTCTTTGACATAAGTCGTAAGGAATTCTTCTTTAATGCTGGCTTGTTGACCATTTAGCACGTACATAGTAGTACGTACGGCGAAATTTGCATTGCCTAAATCAACCATCCCAAAAAGAGTCGGTCCCGTCTGAATCTCTTCGGCGTAGACTGTTGCGAGCCGTTGATTGACTGACTCGATAACCTCACGGATTTTTTCATAACCTTCATCAGGTAAGATACGCACATCCACAACGACTTGCATATTTGCCCGAGACAGATTACTGATAGTAGTAATATTTCGATTCGGGATAAAGTGGAGCGTGCCATCGATTGATTGTAGCTGAATCGTTCGAATACCAACGGAAACAACTTTTCCTTCAATACTCAAATTAACCAGACGAATGTAGTCACCTACGTCAATCTGTTGTTCCATGATAATGAAGAATCCGGTAATGATATCATTCATAAAGCCTTGTGCACCTAGCCCAATAGCTAAACCGGCAATCCCAGCACCAGCTAGCAGTGAACCAACCGGAACGCCAATAATCGAAAGGATTGAGTAGATTAAAAAGAAGACGAGCATATAGGCATAGACGTTATCTAATAGGGTATGAATAGTACTTAGTCTATTTTCACTAAGATGAGCTTTCTTCTGATAACGACTATATAATTTGTTAATAAAGTACTTGCCTAGTCGACTTAATATACCAAATAAAATGAGGATTAAGACTAAGTAGATGACTTTTTCGATTAAAATGGAAGCGACCCGATCCCAATCAATCGTTGCCCAAAAACGCTGAAAAGCATTTAACTTTTCGGTGGTCTGTTCAACAATTGTTTCAGCGGTTGAGTCGGTAGTTGCTTGTGTAGCTAATAGCGTGTAAAACATAAAAAAATCGCACCTTTCAAAGAGTAATTAACTATAGTTTACCAGTTTGATAACCAAAAAGAAAATTTCCCATTTGTAGGTGAGCAGAGTTTAAACCTAAACTAGCGTTCTTGTATAAAAGAGACGAACTATTCTGGAAGACTCATTGTTAGAAAATCTTCAGAAGCGGGATGTATTAGGGAAATGATAGACTTGCTTCAGTCAGAAAAACACTGGATAATAGGAGAGAAAAAGATGAAAAAAGGCATGAAAAAAATTAAAAGAAATTTATGAAAATATAATGACATTTTTCTCATAAAGTGGTAAACTAAGCAGAAATATTAGAAATAGGAGGAATGTTTATGAAAATTGATTGGGATAATTTAGGTTTCTCATACATGAAGACACCCTTTCGTTACGTGTCACGATGGAAAGATGGAAAATGGGATGAGGGTGCTTTAACAGAAGAAAACACCATTACACTTCATGAAGGTTCTTCAGCGTTACATTACGGACAACAATGTTTTGAAGGTTTGAAAGCTTACCGCAGAAAAGACGGTGGGATTAATCTGTTTAGAACTGACCAAAATAGTCAAAGAATGAATAGAAGTGCTGCGCGCCTAATGATGCCAGCAATTCCTGAAGACAAGTTTATTGATGCAGTCAAACAAGTAGTTTTAGCGAATGAAGAATTTGTTCCCCCTTATGAAAGTGGCGGTACATTGTACTTACGCCCTCTACTGATTGGTGTGGGTGAGGGAATTGGAGTTAAACCAGCTCCAGAATATATTTTCACCGTTTTCTGTATGCCAGTAGGAGCCTATTTCAAAGGTGGCTTAACACCGACTAACTTTGTGGTTTCTGATTACGACCGTGCTGCACCATTCGGGACAGGTGCCGTGAAAGTTGGCGGAAACTATGCAGCTAGCTTACAGCCAGGGCATGAAGCACATGAGAAGAACTTTTCAGATTGTATCTATCTTGATCCTGCAACACATACAAAAATTGAAGAGGTGGGCTCAGCAAACTTCTTTGGAATTACCAAAGATGGCAAATTCATCACGCCAGTATCGCCATCCATTCTACCAAGTATTACTAAATATTCGTTACTTTATTTGGCAAAAGAGCGCTTAGGCTTAGTGGCTGAGGAAAGTGATGTTCGTTTGGATGAATTGGATAAATTTTCTGAAGCAGGTGCCTGTGGGACAGCAGCAGTCATTTCTCCAATCGGTGGGATTCAAAATAAAGATGATTTCCATGTCTTTTACAGTGAAACAGAAGTGGGACCTGTAACGCAACAATTGTATAAAGAATTAACAGGCATTCAATTTGGTGATGTTGAGGCGCCAGAAGGCTGGATAATCAAAGTCAGCTAATTTTTTGACTAGCTATAGAAATTATTGCAAAAATGTCATTTAACTAAAAAAGAAAGGAGGGACGACAATTTGTCATTCCTCCTTTTTTGAGTACTATTCTATTGATACATCTAACTGAATTAAGAAAGATGAACGCCTTTATCTACAAAGATTACGTCACCGATAATTCCGCTTGATAGTGGGCTAATCAAGAAGGCACATGCGTTACCAACCTCTTCAATAGTCACACCTTTATGATCGGGTGTACGGTCTTCAGAAAGTTGAATTAGTTTTTGGTAATCTTGCACACCAGTTACGGCTAATGTTTTGATTGCGCCAGCTGAGATGCCGTTTACGCGAATTTTCTTAGGTGATAATTCTGCTGCTAAATAGCGAATGCTTGCTTCAAGCGCTGCTTTGGCAATTCCCATCATATTGTAGTTAGGAATGGCACGTTCAGCACCGATATAGCTCAAGCTGACAATCCCACTATTTTCAGATAAAATTTCTTGTCCATATTTTGAAACGGCAATCAATGAATAACTGCTGATGTCTTGCGCTAGGGCATAGCCGTCACGAGAAATATTCGTCACGTCACCAGATAATTCTTCTTTTTTAGCATAAGCAACCGCGTGAACAATCCCATCGATTTCGCCTGCATATTCTTTAATTTGGGCAAATGCGGATTGAATACTTTCATCGCTTGCTACATCACATTCAACTAAAAATGCTTTTTCATCAACAATTCTTTGTAACGATTTTTTCATACGTTCATTTTGATACGTATAAAGAATTTCAGCGCCTTGTTTTTGCATGGCTTCTGCACAGCCCCACGCAATACTTTTCTTATTTGCAACGCCCATTACTACTACTTTTTTTCCAGCTAAATATGACATATTTACACTCCTTGATTTTCTATTAGTGATCAATTAATAGAGATGTGGTTCTTGAAAAATTGAATAATGGCTAATTTACCTTAATTATCTCTATGATTTATTATTATTATCGATAATTGTTTGATTGTCAAACTATTTTTACTTAGAATAGAAAAAGCGCCTTAAATCCTCCAAAATTTGCTCTTTTGACTAATGATTGATGCACCAACCAATCCTCTTTACTCTGTGCGAGTGGGGGAGGAATTCTCAATGGCTCGAGCACCCTATATTTTGTATTATTTGTTCATCCTAGAGACACTTAATTGCTTCACCAGCTATTTCTAGCACGTCATCATAAATAACGGCTGTCTACTATTTTAAAATAAAAATGCTACTTGCCTTTCTCAGCGCTATGATTTATGATTATTATCAAGAATAGTTTGATAACCAAACTATTTGAATTATTGATAGTATCTGATTACCTGAAAAATGATAATTACAATACTTTGATAATCAAATAAAATAATCATTCACGAAAGTAGGTTTATTATATGGAAAAAGTATTAACTGCAGTTGAAGTCATGGAGCTTATCCCTAATCGTTACCCGATTTGTTATATCGATTATGTGGATGAATTAATCCCTGGCAAAAAAATTGTTGCAACTAAGAACGTGACGATTAATGAAGAATTTTTCCAAGGTCATTTCCCTGGAAATCCAGTCATGCCTGGCGTCTTAATTTTAGAATCTTTAGCGCAAGCAGGATCAATTTTAATTCTAAAATCAGAAGAGTTTCTTGGTAGAACAGCCTATATTGGTGGGATTAACAAAGCAAAATTCCGTCAAAAAGTTGTGCCTGGCGATGTTGTAAAATTATCTTTTGAGATTACTAAAATTAAAGGTTCAGTAGGGACCGCGGATGCTATCGCAACCGTTGAAGGTAAGAAAGTCGCTGAATGTGAGTTTACCTTTATCGTAGGACAACAATAATCATTTGTGCAATTAAAAATCGGAGGAACAAAACAGTCTGGCTGTTAAGTTCCTCCGATTTTTTATTTGAATTAGACTTATTTTGCTTCTTGTAAAATTTTGATTGATTTGATTTTCACTGGATCAAGCGGAGTTGATTCTTCACCTGAACTATTTGCTTTAACTTCTGCTTTAGCAATTTTATCGACAGTATCCATACCTTCATAGACTTGGCCAAAGACTGTATAACCGCCATCTAATTGAGGAACACCACCATTTTTGTAAGCATCGATGATTGCTTTTGGATAATAATTATTTAATAAACCATCTGAAACATCTTGTGTGTTTTGGACGATAAAGAATTGACTACCAATGCTGACAGGTTCTTGTGTTTTCGCCATTGAAAGGGCGCCACGTATATGATATAGCTGTTCTGAAATTTCAGTTTCGAATGGTTCTCCCCAAATACTTTCGCCACCAGCTCCAGTACCGTCAGGATCGCCACCTTGAATCATGAAGTCTTCCACTACACGGTGGAAAATGACGCCATCATAGTAACCTTCTTTGGCATGAGTCATGAAATTTTCTACCGCTTTTGGCGCGATTTCTGGGAATAACTTCAATTTGATGTTACCAGCAGTTGTTTCGATCTCAACAGCCGATTCGTTTTCTTTTAATTCTGCGTCAAGCTGTGGCAACTCTAAACTATTTAAATCAACTTCATCAGAAGAAGCTGCAGTTGATTTTTCTGTTGTTGCTTTTTCAGTAGACGAGGTAGAACTCGCGCTTTTCGTTGTGTTGCCTGATGAGCAGGCAGTCAGTAATAAACCCATTCCTAGGATGCTTAAAGGAATTAGAACGCTCTTTAATTTCATAAATTATTTTCCTCTCTTTTTTAAACTTTCCATATTATCATAACAAACTAGCTCATGAATGACTATAAAATTTTTAGTAACTCGCAAAGGTGTAGACCATTTCTGGTAATTTTGCTATACTGTATCTGTAATCAAAATTAAGAAACAACTACTCAGGAGGCAATACAAATGGGAAAATTAGGTATTTCAGTTTATCCAGAACGTTCAACATTTGAAAAAGACAAAGCGTATTTAGATCTTGCACATAAATATGGCTTTACGCGTGTCTTTACAAGCTTATTACAAATCACAGAAGACAAGGAAAAAGTTTTAAGTGAATTTAAAGCAGTCGTTGATTATGCCAACAGTTTAGGCATGGAAGTCATGGTTGATATTAACCCGGCTTTGTTTGAACAACTTGAAATTTCTTACACTGATCTATCATTTTTTGATAAAATGGGCGCTTATGGCGTACGTTTAGATGTAGGTTTCACTGGAGCAGAAGAAGCCCAAATGACTCGAAATCCTTATGGCATCAAGATTGAAATTAATATGAGTGCAGGAACCAATTATGTAGATAATATTATGAGTTATTCGCCAAATACAGATAACTTACTAGGTTCTCACAACTTTTATCCTCATCGTTATTCAGGATTAGGTTATGACCATTTTGTCTTTTGTTCAGAAAAATTCCGTAAATATAACTTAAATACCATGGCGTTTGTCAATTCACATGCTGCAACATTTGGTCCTTGGCCGACACAAGATGGTCTTTGTTCATTGGAAGACCACCGTGATTTAGAAATCGGCACACAAGTCAAACACTTACTATTAACTGGTTTAATTGATGACATCTCAGTCGGGAATGCGTATGCGTCAGAAGAAGAATTGAAAGCTATGTCGGAAGCCTTTACAGCAGCTTATCCAACGTTGAAAGTAAAAGTTGAAGAAGATATTACTGAGAATGAACGAATTTGTTTATTTGATAATCTACACAGCTATCGTGGCGATCGTTCGGACTATATTTTGCGCTCAACCATGACGCGTGTCTACTATAAAGACAAAGAGTTTCCTGCTCACAATACTCGTGACATGAAGAAGGGCGACGTTTTGATCGATAATGTTGGCTATGGTCAATACAAAGGTGAAACACAAGTGGCTCTGAAAGAAATGAAAAATGATGGCCGTGTCAATGTAGTGGGGCGTATCTCAGACGATGAATTGTTCCTATTAGATTTCTTAAAACCATGGTCTAGCTTCAAATTTATTGAAACAAAATAACTCGCATAACAAACGAGTCTAAAATAAGTACCCGGTGCCATAGATCAATCAGCCTAACAGCTTGATGATCTATGGCACCTTTTTTCAGTTGTTAAGAGAACGAACCCAGTCCTTTATAAGGCGAGGGTAAGCCAAAAAATTCAAAAAAAGAGTATCCAAGAAGAAAAAGAAAGTATAGAGTGGAAATTTTTTTGACTATTTGTTTAAAATTAAAAAATCAATTTGCGAAGCGCCCAAAATTTGGCTATACTGTACTGTTGTGAGGAATAATAAGTAGAAGGTGGCAGGTAAATGAAACGTTGGGTGAAAATTTTAATTGGTGTGCTTGCAGTAGTTATCGTAGGACTCGTATTTGCGGGGAACTATTTTTATAATTATGCAGTAGTGCCTTCAGAAAAAGATTTTTTAGCTGGGGATACGGCTGGAACGGACAAGGAGAGAACACCTTCACAGGAATCAACTTGGTTCACTGATGAGAATAACAGAACACTTTGGGAAATGGACTCTACTGATGGCTTAAAGCTTTCAGCTATTTATTTGCCCGCTGAGTCGAAAACGAACAAAACAGCTATCTTAGCACATGGCTACATGGGAACGGCTGAAACGATGGCAACTTTTGCTAAATTGTATCATGATTTGGGCTACAACGTCTTAGCTCCTGATGCAAGAGGTCATGGGAAGAGTCAAGGGGACTATATTGGCTTTGGTTGGCCTGAAAGAAAAGATTACTTGCAGTGGATTGATCGCGTGCTAACCGAAAATGGTGAGGATGAAGAAATTACACTCTTTGGGATCAGCATGGGTGGCGCTACGGTTATGATGACCAGTGGCGAGGATTTACCTAAGAACGTCAAAGCGATTGTAGAAGATTGCGGCTATGCTTCTGTAACAGGGGAATTGAGCTATCAATTAAAAGAATTATTTAATTTGCCAAGCTTCCCATTAATTCCAGTGACGAGTGTTGTGACGAAAGTTAGAGCGGGCTATTTCTTTGGTGAAGCAGATGCCATTAAGCAATTAAAAAATAACAAGACGCCAATGTTGTTCATCCATGGCGATGGTGACACCTTCGTGCCCTATACGATGCTTGATGAAGTCTACGAGGCGACAGATGTTGAAAAAGAAAAATATGTCGTGCCAGGTGCAGAACATGCCAAAGCGTATGATACTGACCCAGCCAAATACAAAGAAGTCGTAAAAAACTTTTTAGAAAAGTATATCGATTAGCTTCGACGACAAAATAGATTTTAAAAATGAACGAAAAATCACAAAAAAAAGACGCAGGATCTCGGAAGAGGGATTCTGCGTCTTTTGCGTCATTTCTGGATGGGACTACTTCAGGTGATTTCTGATTTAGTCCATTATTGAACTGCTTATCTTACAAGTTTGCAAATTTTTCTAATAGACGAATCATTTGGCAAGTGAAGCCATATTCATTGTCATACCAAGCGACTGTTTTGACTAATTGGAAATCACCAGCTGTGGTCACTTCGGTTTGAGTCGGGTCAAAGATTGAACCAGCTGTTGTACCAATCACATCGCCAGACACGATTTCACGATCATCGTAGCCGAAAGAAGGATTATCAACGGTATGTTTTTTAATCGCTTCATTGACTTCATCAGCAGTAACTTTTGTCTTCAAGATAGAGACAAGTTCTGTTAATGAACCGTCTACGACTGGCACGCGTTGCGCATGTCCTTGTAATTTCCCTTGCAGTTCAGGAATCACTAGACCGATTGCTTTGGCTGCACCTGTTGAATGGGGAATCGTGTTATCGGCAGCAGAACGAGCGGCACGGAGATTACCACCTTTGACGGGTCCATCTAACAACATTTGTGTTGAAGTGTAGGCGTGAACCGTCGTCATTGTGCCGACTTCAATGCCAAATTCATTATTTAAGAAATAAGCCATTGGTGCTAAGCAGTTAGTGGTACAAGAGCCTGCGGAAATAATTTTATCTTCTTTATCGAGCGTATCATCATTGACATTATAAACGATAGTTTTCATCGCACCGGCTGGAGCTGAAATAACCACGCGTTTTACACCAGCATCCAAATGTGCTTGCGTTTTTTCTTCAGAGGTATAAAAACCAGTACATTCTAACACGATATCGACGCCGTTTTCTTTAACCCAAGGAATTTTACTTGCATCAGGTTCTGCATAAACGCGGGTTGTTTCACCATCGACAACGATTGAATCGTCAGTCGCTGTAACGGTACCAGGATAAGTGCCGTGAGTGGAGTCAAATTGTAATAAATGTGCTAACATCGTAGGGCTAGTCAAGTCATTAATTGCCACAACTTCAATATCATCAGAGACTTCTTTGATGCGACGAAATGCTAAACGACCAATTCGGCCAAAACCATTAATACCTACTTTTACTGTCATACAAATACTTCCTCCTTTATATAGATAAACTGCTGTGTATTTGTAGGAAAAACCTATCTTTTTACCCAGATTTTCGCTACACTAATAGTGTGCGCTCGTTTGATTTGTTTGTCAAAAGATTCACCTTTCAAAATGAGGAGAGAACCTGCGCCAATTCAATCGTACATAAACTTAAAAATTCTAAACGCGATAAAAGCGATAGAAAAAGGAAGGGATAATTATGTCAATTAGAGTAGTTGAGGAACTTCAATCAAATTATGAACAACTAAAAAGAGAACAGCAGTGGACCTTAAGTAAACAGTTGGCCTATGTTTTAGCAAGAGGATTTGTTGGGAGTACGTATCCTTTTTCAGGTGAACTGTACCAAGAAACCAAGCAACGCCTAAAATCAAAATTGAATTTATTTAATAATTTTACGAGTCCAGTTAGAGAGTCGATTATTTGTTTATTAATGACGCATAACCAAACGTCAGATCAGGCATTAGATGAATTATTATATGACTATGAGCAAATTGTTAATGGCGGTTTCCGTCGGTCACAGTATACCTATTTTGCAGCCTATCTTTTACAATTTACACCAACTAATCAGAAGGTGGCGACGATTGAGCGAGGCAAAGAAATTTATGAGGCTATCCGTGAACGTCATCCATTTTTGACTGGGCAAGAGGATGCGCCGATTGCTTTGTCGTTAGCACAAAATAGTCAACTGCAGCCGTTTTCTGTCGACGCTATTTCTGATTGCATGGAACAATTCTATGTCGGTATGAATCGGATTGGCTTTGCTAAAGGCGATGAATTACAATTTGCGGCAGGCACTGCGGTTCAGCTATTTCAAGGATACAACGAGTCGATTATTCAAGAGATGGCCCAAATCATTGAGGATTTTAGAGATGCACGTCTACCTTTCAGACGAGAAACTTATGCTAGCATCGTCTTTCTAACTTTTTTATCAACCCAAAAATCGCTTAATTTTCAGCGACTTTTAGATTTGTTCGATGAGATTAGTGAGACGTGTCAATTAGGCTTTTATAAAAATTTACGGACTTCTCTAGCTGTCAGTCTATTTATTGGGGAAGAACTGAAGGAATTTAGTCAGGAAGAAATCGAATCATTGTCTCTCAACATGAATTTCTTAATCATCCAGCAAGAGATTTCAGCAATGATTGCAACAACAGCTGTCGTTGCCGCTTCATCTTCTAATAATTAATCAGTAAATGAGCAGAAAACATAGACAAAAGACGATTTCACGGCTAAAATAAAAGAGGCTTTTGTTTATTGTGGAGATTCATGTAGTCAAGTAACAAAATAGGAGGACGAAAATATGTCCATGTTTTTAGATCAAGTAACAATCGACGTTAAAGCCGGTAAGGGTGGCGACGGAATGGTTGCCTTCCGTAGAGAAAAATATGTCCCAGATGGTGGGCCAGCCGGTGGTGATGGTGGACACGGTGGTGCAGTCATTTTAGTTGTCGATGAAGGCTTACGGACCTTAATGGATTTCCGTTTTAATCGTCATTTCCGAGCACAACCTGGTGAAAATGGTATGAGTAAAGGCATGCACGGTCGTGGCTCAGAAGATACGTATGTCAAGGTGCCACCAGGTACAACGGTGCGCGATGCTGAGACAGATGCTTTATTAGGTGACCTAATTGAAAATGGTCAGACGCTAGTTGTTGCCCAAGGTGGTCGCGGCGGACGAGGCAATACTCGTTTTGCTTCACCAAGAAATCCAGCACCTGAAATTGCTGAAAACGGCGAACCAGGGATGGAACGAAAAATTGAATTAGAATTGAAAGTTTTAGCGGATGTCGGTTTAGTTGGCTTCCCATCAGTTGGAAAATCAACACTACTTTCTGTGATTTCTTCTGCTCGTCCAAAGATTGGTGCCTATCATTTTACAACCTTAGTGCCTAACTTAGGCATGGTTGCTACCAGCGATGGCCGCAGTTTTGCTGCAGCTGACCTGCCTGGTTTGATTGAAGGAGCTTCTCAAGGTGTCGGACTAGGCACGCAATTCTTACGCCATATTGAACGTACGCGAGTAATTTTACACGTGATCGATATGAGTGGGATGGAAGGGCGCGATCCTTACGATGAT
The DNA here is from genome assembly GCF_009933175.1 of Candidatus Enterococcus huntleyi. GTDB lineage: Bacteria > Bacillota > Bacilli > Lactobacillales > Enterococcaceae > Enterococcus_K > Enterococcus_K huntleyi. The sequence goes on from NZ_MAEJ01000018.1 coordinate 48,031, forward strand.
TACTTAGCGATTAATCACGAATTAGCGACGCATAATTTACGTTTATTAGAACGTCCACAAATTATTGTCGCAAATAAAATGGATATGCCAGACGCTGAAGAAAACTTAAAATTATTTAAGGAAAAATTAGCAGCTGAAAAAGAAGATGAGTTTGCGGAAGACATGCTTGTATTCCCAATCTCAGGCGTGACTAGACAAGGGATTGAGCCCTTATTAAATGCAACGGCTGATCTATTAGAAGTCACACCAGAATTCTTATTGTATGATGAGGAAATCGAGGATGAAACAGTTCTGTATGGCTTTACCGCTGAAGGACCTGAATTCACCATCGACCGTGATCCAGACGCGACTTGGGTTCTGACCGGCGCGAAGATCGAAAAATTATTTGATATGACCAACTTTGATCACGATGAAACAGTCATGCGTTTTGCCCGTCAATTGCGTGGTATGGGTGTTGATGAAGCCCTACGTGCAAGAGGCGCCAAAGATGGCGACTTAGTTCGTATCGGCGAGTTCGAATTTGAATTCGTTGACTAGACAATTATCAATAGAGCACCGAGCCTTTATTTTAAAGGTTCGGTGTTTTTAATATTAGTTAGGTTTTCAAATATTTTTCCAGGGGGTTGTCAAACCAAAATATGTGTGTTAATCTGAATGGGTAGTCAACACTTCACAGCTTCACGGAAGGGAGGACTTGAAAATGAGAGTGCAAATGCGCTTATCGACAGAAGCAAGAATAATTCTACAAGAAGCTAAGCTAGAGTATCTACGATCAGGAATTACAAAAAGTTCGGGCGACGTTCTCGACGATCTGTTTTCTTTGTATAAAGATCGAGTCTACGATATTGATTGGGAGCTGGTTAGGAATAATCCAAGCTATGATGGTATATTGGCCGATTACACATCCGTTAACCCGACCACTCTCAATTTGAATAATGCTACTATAGAGACGATAGAAATGTTTAGAAAATTTTTCAATACAGAACCTGCTTTGAAAATAAAGCGGACTGTCTACAGATCTTATATTATTCGAATGGTGTTAAAGGCATATATATTAGAAAAAGAAAAAAAACAGAATATTAGAAAATAATTTGGTCAATTATTTTCTAATTTTGTAGATAAATAGGTAGTCAAAATTTAACTACCTCCACCCTTTTGGGTAGTCAAAATTTAACGGAATTTCTTGGGATAAAAATAAAAAATGAGGAGAAAATATAATGAAAATATTATCGTGGAACATCAATTGCCGATCATCAGTGAGAAGGAAAATACCTGATTTAGTCATTGAATCAATTGCTGCAAAAAATCCTGATGTTTTTTGCCTTAATGAATTTGTGAAGGGAGTAAACTATCGGGAATTCATTGATAGGTTAAGCAAATTGGGATATGAAGCCTTTGTAGATCCTCGAACAACTGGATGCTCAGGAAATGAAATTCTGATAGCTGTAAAAAGGGAACATGCGGTAATGACTGAAAGTTTTGTAATTAATAATGATCACAAAAACCCTAATTTTCTGCACGTAGCAATAACTAGAAAAAATGAGGAAAAAATTAATTTAATCGGTGTCAGAATTAAAATTTTGTCCCCTGAGAAAAATTTATCAAAGGATGAAAAAGAGAAATTTCAAATTAAAGAAGCTAAAGAGCGTATGTGCCAATTGAATAATTTAGTGAGTTATTTAGAAAAATTAGAGGGACAACAAATTTACGCGATTGGTGACTGGAACAATTATTATTATGATGATAATTCTAAAATTGATACTTGGAAGTCAGACGATACATACTTACAAAATTATTACAGCTATCCTTTATTAGTCAGTAAAATGGCAACCCTCGGCCTTACAAATTATACTCCGCAAGGATATTCTTGGCTAAATAAAAGTGTAAGATCTAAAAAAAAATATATAAGGAATGATCATGTCTTTTCCAATGCTAATGTATCTGATCTTAACTACTGTTGGGCGTTTACAAATTCTATTAATTATATACCTGATGAGGTTGGCTACCCGGACCATGCTATGTTGCTCTTTACAGCACACTAAACTGCTAAAAACTTTGAAAATATTATTGGTGAAGAGACGATTACACAATAACTAAGGAAGAAACAGAAAATCAAAGTATATTGAGATTTGAAAACTAAAATTGGGGGATATAGAGTAAAAATTAAATGAATCAAAACGGTTCATGATTGACATATAGGACTTCTACACTATCCAAAAGATAGATTTTATTCTCACATACTCTATTTGTTAGGATCTAAGAATAGCCTGTCTATGAACATATAAAAATAGGGGCAAAAAAACTAGCTAATATTATGGACAAAAGAAAATACGCTTAAAACTTAATACTAATCAATACACTAAAAGAAAATAAAGGAGTGTTGTTCATTGAATAAGGTTACTATTATATCACGTAAGAAATTTGGCGAATGGATCCCACCAGTTGAAAAAAAAGATGTAGTAGCAATCAGAATAGGTGATCAAGTTCCAGTTAAAGATACTGCCACAAAACGCTATTTAGATACCTTATCATTAGCTTTTTATGATGACTGGGATTTTGCAGATAAAATTGATCGTAATACACCGGTCGGGAGTAACCGATTTACAGAAAAAGATAAAACAACTGTAGACAGTTTTATTGATAAATATGCTGATAAATACTTCGTTTTACATTGTGAACAAGGCATTAGTCGCAGCCCAGCTATCGGGTACTATATATTGAAAAAACTTGGCTTTATTGAGGAACTCAATAACAAGAAAAAAAGTGGACTTTTTCTGCCTAATATCGAGGTATATGGGGTTCTGATTGGTAAGCCCTATACTGAAAGTACGGCTACTGAATTAAGAACTGAAATAAAATCCCTAGAGTGACGAGAAGGAGAACACAATGACCAAAGTGCTGTTAGTTGGTGATTTACATCTAAAATCAAAAGTAATATTACCCATTGTTGAGGAGACAATAGAACAATATGAAGTAGAACAGGTAGTCATGCTTGGAGATTATTTGGATGATTGGAACTGTTCACAGGACTCCCAACTATATTGGGAGGAATTGACGTTTCTAGTTAGATGGAAAAATAAAATAGAAAGATCTGGAGTGAAAGTAGTGACTTTGTTGGGGAATCATGATGCCCCATATTTAACTGGTGAGCTAAGAAACTATTCCTTAAATAAAGCTTTTGATATAGATTCTAAGAAGCTAAGTATAGATGATGTTATTTCCGACAAGTTAATGGAATTAGGTGTACAAATAGCATATCAGCTGGATGATTTCTTAGTGTCGCATGCTGGCTACCACCAAGGACAGCCGCTTGAAAAATGGCATCTAAGAAAGCTAACATTAAGTGATCTTGATCTTCGAAATGTTAAAGAGTTAGAAAATAGAATCAGTACATATCGGGGGGGATACAGTTTAAATCCGAGTCCTCTTTGGACAGATTTTTATGAGCTGATTGAGTTCTGCAACCCTAAATACCCTAAACAAATTGTCGGGCATACCCCACAAAAACACATTGTATTAAAAACTAATTCCCAAATACCATATCAATTAATTGATATAGACACCTTTAGTTTATCAACTAAAGCAACTTACCCTTATTACGAATTTAAAGGGAATGGTGATTTACTTTTTTATCATGATGGTGAACTAAGTATAATAAATACTCGCTGGAGGAATAAAGAAACCTTAGAGAAAGTCCACTTTCAGCGTGGAAGATAGGAGGAAAAGTATGAAGACTCTTTTAGTAGGTGACATCCATCTTAAGGCTCAAATAATACTCCCGATGGTAGAACAAAAAATCCGCCACCTTTCTTGTTATCGTGTCATTCTGTTAGGGGACTATATGGATGCATACAATCAGAATAGAAATATCTCTTTATACATGGATGAATTAGACTATATACTGATGTGGCAGTCTAAGATGCAGGTATTAGGGGTAGAGGTGATAACATTAATGGGGAACCACGATGCACCATACTTAATTAATCAACCTAAAATGTTTTCTATACGTGATGCAGATGGATTTATAAGGGTCAAGAAAAAGTTACTGAAATTAAAATTACAAATAGCTTTTTTGCTAGATGAGTATGTAGTAAGTCACGCTGGCTATACTCAAGACTATGATTTAGAAGACTGGCACCTAACGATATTAAATGAAAATACTTTAGAAAAAGTTGATTGGCTAGATAAGCATGTTGGAGCTTCACGAGGGGGAGAATACTTATCAGGAAGTCCCTTGTGGGCTGATTTCGAGCAAGAATTATGTATGTTCCCTAATCCAAACTATCCTAAACAAATTGTTGGCCATACACCTCAAAGACAGATCCACATCATGGAAAAATCTAATTTTTCAATTGCCGGAATAGATACTTTCCAAGTAACGCCTATAAAGACAGCCCCTTATTATGAATTATTTGGAAATGGAGAAATTTTACTGTATGAAAATGATACTTTATGTCCTGTAGATCTTGATTGGGAAAATGAGAGTGTCATAAAAAAGATTGACTCGAATTTTTATCGGAGTGGACGAATTGCTGTCGTGGGAGGTATAATATTTGATTTTGAGAAATGGTCAGTTACAGTTAATAAAAAAGAATTTTTACTTACTAATGAAGAATTTGATATTTTTGTTTATTTATTTGAAAGAGAAGGAAAAGAAGTCCTCGAAAAGGATTTGGAAACAGAAATATTATATAAATATGAAAAAATTGATTCTGTGAACGACGTGATTTTTAGGCTGAATTCTAAGATTCAGTCAGTGGTTATATCTCCCGGTAATAAGTTTACTTTCAGGCTTAAGTGATGGGAAGTCTAACTACTCTTTTGCAATACATTAAAGGAAATGCATCGTAATAGACTATGCAAGTCTGTTAATTAATGAATTACAGTTACGCCTTTAGCAGTTCAAAAGAGATACGAAACTCAGATAGTTAAATAATGCTAGGAACTTACAGTTGTATTTCCTCAACGATAGACAGTAAGGCTGCTGATCTATTGTTGAGGAAAACCGCCATTAAGAAATCAATTCGAATATCTGAAGAGTAGTTTAATCGTTAATTGAGGTTCAAACCTGATGAGGTTTATAATGCTAATAGTGATGAAATAGTCGGTAACAGAAATTACAAGAAAGTGAGATGAATTTCCTAAATGAATAAACGACAACGGAAAAAATGTGCAAAAAATATGCAGTTGCTCGAAGTACGTACATTTGTCACAAATGAAGAATCTTTTAGAAAAGTAAATCAAGCAATAAATCCTATACTTAGAAATATTGGTATTACGGATATCAAAGAATCAATTTGGCAAGATGTTGACCCTATTTTAGGGGTGGTGCTTTTTGGTCAATTTGTTGGAATTAAGCTCGGATATGAACTTGATGAGATTGCCTATACAGAGTTGAATTCATTAGCTTTAAAATCTGCTCATGCAATCTACGATGCTTTAGATGGTCAAGAAGATATTTCTATTGATTTAAGCTTCACAAATCCTTCGAGCTATCGTACGACAACTAAAAACTTCAAATATATTCCTGAAACTTAATCAGATGAGGTTGTTGAGGTCTATTGATTGATGATGCTATGTTTATTGCTATTCAAGAATTTGGTAGTCACTCAATGACAAATGATATTGATGACCCGGGAAATTTTTATTGATGTAATTGCACAAGAACCAATATGAAGAGAGAGTATCTTTTCTCGAAAGATAACAGAAAAAGTTTTGTTCTATAGAACTTTAACAACTAAAATTAGGGAGCATAAAAAATTATTGGAGTGTGTGAAATGGATAATATTGTTAACGATGATAAAGAAGGCGAATATGTATTTGTTACAGACTCTGGCAGTATATATACTTTGATAATTAACCATAATAAAGAGAAATGGCTAGAGAGGAATAATGGAGATGGATCATTATCTCTCAGAAGAGATAATGAAAGAATCTTTATCCAATCAATTGTCCGTTTAGAGGTTGGAAAGTCAGCAGTATTTCTACTGGAACCTTTGGGATTAGGAAATGTAACAACACGTGTCACTACGGAAGTTATAGATATTACAATGAAAGAAAATTTCTTTGATATCGGTGATTAAGTCGTCGAAGGAATAAGTAAATAAAAACCTGATGTAGAATTTTTTGACTTAACAAGAGTTTGAAAATAAACTATTCAGACATTTGATATTAGTACCTTTTATGAATTTTATTGGAAAGATAATATTGATTTTAAAAATAAGTAAACAAAATTTTGGCATAACTCAGACTGTACTACCGGGAAATTTTGGTAAAGAAAGATAGCAAATCATTGGAAAATTTAATTTTTCTTTTTTTATAGGAGAGCTTCCAAGGAAATCTGCAATTGATAGAGATAGGGCATATTAGTTAAACAGCAGAATTAATAGAAAATCGCCTAACCAGCCCTTAACTTATTAGAATAGCAGTCAGGCTTATAAAACTATTCAGAATAGCTTAATATAAGATAATTCTCATAGTCGGTCTGTATCAATTTTAAATTGAGCGTTTTAAAAACAAAGCGCCGAAAGAAGCATTAGAGAGATCGTATACTAAAATGGGTTAACAACATTTAAAATAGGAGGTATAAATTGGATTTTTTACGAAGAGTTATTAAAAATTATTTAAATCGTATTCCATTTAAAAAGATAGAACGGAAATATACTGGACAAAAAACGCCAATTTATATAGAGCTTTATGATGTGTGGGTCGTTGATACAGATTGGGGAGTAGAATGTGGAGATATTAATTACATTATGAGTGAATTTACTAGAAGTGGTGTTTATTATCAATTTACTACAAAACGGAATCCGCGTGTTGAAGATGCTGACCATGAACATAATTTTAATGACGTACTTTACGCTGTAGCGGATGATCCAGAAAATTTCTCCTACAAACCATTTGAGAAAGAGTATTCAACACAAGAAATCATGTACATTGAAGCTATTTTAGCGAAATATCGGGAAATTAGCTTAAAAAAGAGGGGATAACATGCCAATGATATATGCAATGAGTGATATTCATGGGTGTCATGAAGCTATGCTTAAATCTCTTGATATGATTTATCTAGAACCCCTTGATCATTTGGTTTTTGTTGGAGATTATGTAGATGGTGGGGATAAGTCTTTTCAAGTTTTAACCACAATTATGAACTTTGAAAAAGAATTTCCCCAACAAGTAACTGTACTCTGGGGAAACCATGATGAATGGTTAAGTAATTGGTTGTTTTCTGAAGACCAAGGAATAAATTCATACGCTTGTTCGGTAGGCTTTAAAACAGTAAGCAGTTTTTTTTCTGAAGCTGAAATAGAAGAGATTATAGCATCAATTTCTCAGTTTCTTAGAATTCAAGATAGATTAGTAGCACTGAATGACTTGTTCCGCAAAAGGATAGTTCAAGATACTAGATTTACAGAATTACTTGAATGGATAAAGAATAAATCTAATGCACAGAGATATTTTGAAACTGAAAACCAAATTTTTGTACATGCAGGGATTGATGAAGAGCTTGGAGAATATTGGAAGGTAGGAACCGCAGATTACCTTTTCACAAGAAAATTTCCGGCAACAACAGGATCATTTTATAAAGACATAATAAGTGGACATATATATTCTGATACGGTAGCAAGAGATAAGAGTTATCTAGGTTCGGTGTATTGGGATGGATATAATCACTTTTTTATTGATGGAAATACAATCAAGAGTGGTATTGTACCTATATTAAAATACGATATTGAAACTTATAATTACAGTTCCTTTAATATTTCAAGGGATACGTGGGAAGAATGTATAAGATAGATTAGGTAACTTCTCTTTGTTTACCAGCATTGGACTATATAAAAAATCAAATTTTAGTTATCAAAGAATTTTTATTAAAGCTTATAACACCATCTGCAATCGTAACATCAGTTGAAATACGTGTCTCTTCCTTGAAATATTTAGAAACTAAATTTGAAGGCTTGGAGATTTCAATTAAATACCAAATACGATTTTATTCAATTTGATAGATTTCTATAGATAAATATATACTTAGCCACTAAAATTGTTAAGGGATGAATACATGGCAACCTTTATTATTTCTGATGTTCATGGAGAATATCAAAAATTACTCGAAATATTAGATAAAATTCATTTCAATGATGCTGATACATTGTATCTACTTGGTGATATGATAGATAGAGGCAAACAATCGTTGAAAATTTTACAGTTTGCAATGAAGCATTCTAATGTAATTACTATTATGGGAAATCATGAATATATGGCAATAGGTCCACTTACTTGGTTATATTACAATGATCTTCAAAATTTTGAAGATATGAATGTTGACATAAAAGAACAATTTATTGAATGGTTAAATGTAGGGGGAAAGTCAACCATAGATGAATACCAATTATTAGCAAAAAATGAGCAAAATGAAATTTTAATTTATTTGAATGAACTTCTACAATACAAAGAATTAGAGATTAACGGAAATAATTTTGTTTTAGTTCACGCAGGGATAGATAATTTTTCTCCGGTAAAAGAATTATCTGAATACAAGCTCGAAGAATTAATATTTAATAAACCTTTTTACTATTTGAAATATTTTGAAAATAAATTTTTAGTTACATGACATACTCCTACAAGATACATCATAGAAGAGGAATTGAATCTTCCGAGTGGAATCGTGGATAGAGGAAATCATAAGTATGACAAAATATTCAAAAAAAATAACCATATTGCAATTGACTGTGGATGTGGTTACGGTGGTACGCTCAGTGCAATTAGACTAGATGATTTGGAAGAATTCTATGTTCGATGAATTTTGAAGGTTAATTTCATTTTTTTGTTTATGTTATTACATCAACAATCCTGATATTAAGTTGTTTATTATGAAGAATAAAGACTTTTAGAATATCAGTAAGTGTTTTAGTCATAAAGTTTTGAATAGATATAAAATGCCTTAGACGTCCTTTAAAATATCTAGTAGTGTGGAAACTATTTGGGTTAATAGAGCAGCACTAATAATTTTGAACAATTGAAAGTGAATAAATAATCTATCACTTTCTGCTCCTTCTATTATTTTACTCCTTTAAATGTACGAAAATCGACTTACTCAATAAAGAGTAAGTCGATTTTCGTTATTTTATGTGGGATAAGCTGTTTTCTAAAATGCATGTACGACCCGCAAGTTGGTTTATTTTGAATGCGTCGTCTTTATATTTAATTGATGCAATAGTGCTTTGGTGAGTACCGATAGTATGGATTATATAAATCAACCTAAACATGCTATTGGATAGGCTACAATTAACTAGACAGAAAAATTAAGGTGTGTAGACTAGAAGAAAACATACCAGGAGGAATTTTTATGTCTAAGAGAACACGAAGAACTTTTTCACAAGAATTCAAGCAACAAATCGTCAATCTTTACTTAGCTGGAAAGCCACGTGTAGAAATCATTCGAGAATATGAAC
>NZ_MAEJ01000019.1 GCF_009933175.1 Candidatus Enterococcus huntleyi
CGCTTAATCCTAACATTCGCCCTCATTACATTACTTTGTATAATACATATTATGTAAACTAAAATAAATATGAAAATATATTAGCTCAAAATAGCTTAAATTACACCTAAGACCCTCTTCTTCTAACTGTTACTATCCCTAAATATCCTGTTTTTATAGCTTATTGAGTCAATCTCTTTACCGAATCATCAAATTAAAGACAACCCACCAAGTTTATCATCATAATTTTCACAAAAGCTTCGAAAATTTAAGAACTTTTTCCATCATATACCTAAAAAGATCAAGACATCAGCCTCAATCTTTTTGGTATATTAGTGCTTATTGTTCTTTTTAACCGTTTGGTTGTTGATTAAACCATAATGAACTAGATTAATTTAATTATCTCACCATTAGCGGAACTAAGAATGGATAACTACCAAAGAAATCTAGTATTGAACGATTAATTCGTCCAGTTTGGATATCTATATTCGTATTACCTTGTTCGTTCGCTTCTACTGACAGAGACTGCTCCTTATCAAGAAGAATTTCATAGCTATAATCACCAGTTTTTTCCATGTCATACTCACTAGTAGACATAGCAATAATAAATATACTATCCAGAATATCTGCTGATAACTCGAAGGCGCTCTCTAAGTGAAGATCTAGTGGTTTGCCATTATCTAATAAGCTTGCAGCCACCTTGAATCCTAATGCCTTAAAATGAGTTAACAGTTGATTTAGCTCATGATTTAGTACTGAAAGTTGAACTGAAGAATACATGTTATCAACTGACCAATATCGAATGAGTGCCAAAACTTGATTATCATCAATAGCTACTTCCATCGATTTTAAGTCTAATTCAAACATTTCCATGTAGGCAGCCTCATATTTATTGTTGATTGGTTTCAACTTAAATCCAAATTTTAATCGGTTAGACTCACCAAGTAAATAATAAATTTGGAAGTGAACAGTCTCCCAACTATCTAGCTCAGACGTAGAATACTTTAATCCAATATGGGTTAATGGCTTTAATAATTCATACGTGATGTATTCTAATAGAGTTGCTTGAGCAATGGTCGACATTTCAGGATACTTAGAGCCATCTAATAGTAGATTTTGATAATAGCCTAGTAATTCTGGAAATTCAGATTCCATTAAAGCTTTTCTCAATTTTAAATCTGCTAATTCTGTCTCAGCAACTTGAATCATATCAACAATATTGCTTCGATTCTGCTCTTTCTTCTCGTAATAAGCAATCTCTGCTTTTGAAAGCTCCAGTTCCTTTGTAGGACTCATCTCAGCATTGTAATCATCCACTAAATCCACATCTGTAGTTTCAGCTTCATTAGGAGTGATGATTTTTTTCTCATTAATTTTTGTTTCACTCGCTTCTACTTGCTTATCCTCACTCATTCACAAAGCCCCCCTCTTCAGAATTTGCTGGTTCTTCAGTTAAATAATCATCTAGGAATGCGATAATTTTGGTACGTAACTCTTCGAATCCACCGAAATATCGTTGAATTAACCGATGTTCTTTTTCAACGATTGAGTTGTTTAACTCAACCTGTTTATACTGAGCAGCAAGTTTTTTACGTTCTTTCTCTACTTGCCCACTGCCATCAACAAAAGGCAGCCATTCAGATTTTTGATTGTTCAATGAAGCTAATTTTTTATCTAGCTCATCGACTTCTGTATCAATCTTCTTACGATTTAACAAACCTTTAGTTTCATTAATCTCATCTTTTTTCGCTTTAACAGCTTTTATTTTTTTATTAATTTCTTCAATTTTAGTTTTGCCCGCAATCATTTTCGCATCCAATTGATTCATTTGCTCTCTAATGAGTGCCAATTCAATCTCTTTATCCTCATAGTACGTATGCCATTCACTATCAATCTCAGGAAGAATGAATATTTCTGGCACAGATGCATCAATTCCGATAGTTGCCCGTTGTCGATAGTAATTACCGATTCGATAATAATTGACCGTTGTATCTACCTGGCGCTCAAAATACATAAATGGAAATACTTCTTTAAATCTTTCATGAATCTTTTGTATCAACATATGATCAATTTCATGATTTTGGTTCGAACTTCTTTTCAATTCATCTGTCAATTCACCGTTATACAATCGATAAATTGCCGGAATATTTTCTGCAGATATTGCTTCTTCAAACTCTTGCAAATCGTGAAGCAATTTACTGACATTCATACTAGCAACTTGTTTCACTTCTTTGAACGAATTCGAATGTCCCTGTAATTTCGATGCTTCAGAGTTTGTTTCTTCAACCTTAAAATCAACCAATTTATCATTTTGATTTTCTGATGTGGTCATTAAAATGGACCTCCTTTTTTTAACACTAAAATACCTCTCTCTATTTTATCATTATAATTAAAATGATTCACCTTTTAAAGTAATAGTTCTCAGAGATATCTAATGCTTAAGGCGAATATTGCACAATTTCAGCTCTATTTACAGTTAATCTGCTGTCTTTTTGAAGTAATCGTTCTAATTTTTAGCTAAAATGAGTTCATTTACAAGTAGTAAGCTTCGACGTTTGGCTTGGCATTTTCATATTAATTAAATATATCTCCAAAAAAATCAGTAATACTTGTCCATAAATTAGAGAAGAATCCTTGATTTTCATCGATTGTTCCTTTGAGTGATTCACCGAATTTTCCTAACTCGTCTCCTAATCTACTCACTGTATCTGTAAATCCTGCACTAATTTTATCTAATTGCTTGATGGATTCTTTATCTAAAACACCTGCTGTAGATTGATATTTTTCAGCTAAAGCAACGAGCTTGGTGATGTCTTCTTTAGACAAATAAGTAGATAGATTATTTTTAGTCAAAGCCTCATTGACAATTTTTTCGACCTCTGCTTTTGTGGCTAGCTCCCCTTGTTTCTCTTTTAAATCAGCCAATTCTTTTTTAATATCTACTAATGTTTGATTAAGCTGCGCTTTGTATGCTTCATCAGCTTTTGCTTGTTCATCCTCAGTCAATGATTCTGACTTATTGTCCTCTGTAGCTTGTTCGACAATCGATTTTGATAAATCAGTCGTTGTATCCAGCTCTTCTTGAGCAAGTTTTGCTCGGTCAGGGTCGACTGCTTCTCCATTAGCTTGAAATGCCTTGTAAACCCCGGTTAAGGCACTTTCACCGGTGACTTTAACCACACTTGCTACTTTTATTGTAGCATCCTTGATTCCTGCTGTGACTAATGGGTTTTTATATTGATCTGCTGTAATTAAAGTAATATTTTGTGGTGTTAGAATATCCACATTAATGCCTTTTCCCTCGTCTTCACGGTTAACAACGACGGAACTCAGCATAACACTATCATCACCACTGCCATAGCCTAAATAAGTAATTAAATCCTTTCCAGTTGCTTTTTGAGTGTTTACGGCGTTGGATTCTATCTCTAATAATTTCATTGTTTCGTTAGTCTGATCTTGGTTTAATCCTGCGCCTACAACGAAGGTTGGCTTCCCCCATCGTTCATTTATTACTGTTTCATTGCTAGAATCAGTGGCTGCTGAAGCTACTTTACTAGACATTCCGATGCAGCCAGTTAGAGAAATAATTGTTAGTGCTATTGTTAGATTTCGATTGATTTTCATTCGTGGTTCCTCCTATGTCTCATGTATTATTTCTCTCTCATCATAAGCTATATTTTTTAAATAGAGAGGCTACTCAGAGAAACTTAAGACTTTATTTATAAAAATTGAAAACTCTTAATCTTCATAATAAATCCCTAATATTTAAATATTCACTTTAATTTACATAATAAATATATGGTAACTAATATTAAAAATTTGACCTATTATGTATACTCGCTATTGCTTTATGATAAACTATATAAAAGTAGAAAGGATGTGACTCATTGACTTACGTAAAGAATTTTTTCATTGTCGTTGGACTTTTCCTATTAAGTCAATTATATGTCTTATTTATAGGCTTGGCTCTCAGATTTACTCAGGCTGCTGGTAAAATGCAAATGTCCGCGTTGTCCAATATAGCCTGTATCATTTTCATCTTATTAAGTATTTGGCTGATGATTTTTATTGCTAAGAAGCTCCATTTAATGAATTTTTCTATGGATTTCTTAACAAAGGAAAACATTAAATTTATTATCGCTGCTTTCATCTTTGCTCGATTGGTTGTCTATTTATTAAGTATTGTGATGATGTTCCAAGGAAGTGAATCCACAAAAAATGATCAAGCTATTATTGAAATGACAAAATTGATCAGCCCGGTATTATCCTTTATTATGATATCTTTCGCTGCACCAATCATGGAAGAAATAGTATTCCGCGGCGGAATCATTGGTTTATTGTTTAAAAACTATCCTATAGTAGGTGTCATCATTAGCTCCTTACTTTTCGGAAGTGTTCATCAGTCTGATAATTTCATCAGTTTTCTTATTTACACAACTATTGGTTTTGTTTTGAGCTACAGCTATTATAAAACTAAGTGCCTAGAAGTAAGTATCAGCATCCACTTTTTAAATAACCTAATTGGTGGATTGGCCATCTTATTCGGTTGGATTTAATTTTATCCAGCAAAAACTATTCCAATAAAATGGTGTGCCTCCTGTCAATAGAACGTGGAACATTTTAAAATTTTTGTGGACTACTCATCACTCATGATGGGTAGTTTTTTTGCTACTGCAAACATCAGTAAGACATTTCCAAGGCTCGTCAAGCTGTTTTATAGTAGTATTGATGGACTTTACATTGATATCGACCCTTGGTGTAATAGTTGATAAATTTTTACTGAGTGATCATGGTGAAGAGTTCTTCACGGCTAATGAATTTATGGACATAATACTCGCTTAAGAATACCTCAGAAGTCCTCCATCTTCTTTTTCCCATAACAAATACCCCTATTTAGGATCTATTTCTTTGTCCTAGATAAGGGTAGTATATAAAAGCTGGAATAGAATTTTCTGTATGCTTCTTTAATTCTTCTCAACACCTGCTGTATCGTGGGTGTATTTATCTTTAAAAAATTTAGTAGTCGTTCAGCCTGTATTTAATTGTAAAAAAAAGATATAGGAAATTTTCCTATATCTTTTTAGCTTAGCGTGGCGACGTCCTACTCTCACAAGGGGAAACCCCTCACTACAATCGGCGCTAAGAAGCTTAACTTCTGTGTTCGCCCT
>NZ_MAEJ01000020.1 GCF_009933175.1 Candidatus Enterococcus huntleyi
GCTCATTGTCAAGGACAATCAGAATAGCATACGGAAAGAAGTTCTGCACCTTATAAAATTTGTCAAAAAAACTGTTGCCATTCCACTCACTCCCTAAAGAGTGAGACGTATCAAAACACCAGATTCTATCCAAATGATTGGATTTCAATCCACTCACTCCCTAAAGAGTGAGACCGAATCTGTCGATCCTGGTGGCACAGTTTTAAGTATTTCAATCCACTCACTCCCTAAAGAGTGAGACCAAGGCGCTAAATACTTAGAGTTTGAATTTGGAAATTTCAATCCACTCACTCCCTAAAGAGTGAGACTCTAAGTCTGTTACACCTTGTTCTTCAGTAAATTATTTCAATCCACTCACTCCCTAAAGAGTGAGACATTGACGATCGTTCATGCGACGAGTTATTGGAGCAATTTCAATCCACTCACTCCCTAAAGAGTGAGACATGGCCAAAAGTAATTTAACGAAAAATCAGCTAATTTCAATCCACTCACTCCCTAAAGAGTGAGACGAAAATCTACCAGTTATCGTGGGACCGGCTTACAAAATTTCAATCCACTCACTCCCTAAAGAGTGAGACTGAGTATTGCTTACAAAGAATCTGATTTAGCAATTAATTTCAATCCACTCACTCCCTAAAGAGTGAGACCAGGTTGGTTTATCGGAGAGTGCATCAACATCCCGATTTCAATCCACTCACTCCCTAAAGAGTGAGACGTACATATTCTTCTTCACCTTGATTAAAGTAGCTATTTCAATCCACTCACTCCCTAAAGAGTGAGACAAGTCATTATAAGATGGTTCCTTACTTCCCCAAGATTTCAATCCACTCACTCCCTAAAGAGTGAGACCCCATTCGTTTTTTGCTAGGTTGAAAGGGCGGAAGTATTTCAATCCACTCACTCCCTAAAGAGTGAGACCAAGAGACACACGAGAAAAAAGTCATCTATATAATTTCAATCCACTCACTCCCTAAAGAGTGAGACGGGCTGAGTTTAAAGGAACTGAGGGCTTACCGGGTATTTCAATCCACTCACTCCCTAAAGAGTGAGACTTGATTCACTTTATTTTCAAGAATCTTATAATTCATTTCAATCCACTCACTCCCTAAAGAGTGAGACGTTTTGCGGTGGTATCTCATAGCCTTCACGAAACGATTTCAATCCACTCACTCCCTAAAGAGTGAGACGTTTTATTTTCAGTAATATGCAATCAAAATAAAATTTCAATCCACTCACTCCCTAAAGAGTGAGACAAACCATGGTGTTCAAGCACCAATTATATCTATATTTCAATCCACTCACTCCCTAAAGAGTGAGACCTTTAGCGATTCCTAAAGGTGATACGCACAATTGGGAATTTCAATCCACTCACTCCCTAAAGAGTGAGACATAAGATTCGGACGATTGGTTGTATTAGACAGAGTTATTTCAATCCACTCACTCCCTAAAGAGTGAGACGTTAAGTTTGCCTGATAACTTGTTGAAAAAAATAATTTCAATCCACTCACTCCCTAAAGAGTGAGACGTTGGGTGTAGCGCAACAGTTGTATATCAGCAAATTTCAATCCACTCACTCCCTAAAGAGTGAGACATCAACAAGCCGACTAGGTGATGGCTTATACTTTATTTCAATCCACTCACTCCCTAAAGAGTGAGACCCTGATAAGAGCAGGTGGATTGAGTCAGGAATCGATTTCAATCCACTCACTCCCTAAAGAGTGAGACTTGCTATCTTCGGGTTGGATCACAACTTTTCCACTATTTCAATCCACTCACTCCCTAAAGAGTGAGACAATTGCTGGAATAATCATTTCTATATATTGTGGTAATTTCAATCCACTCACTCCCTAAAGAGTGAGACGATAATCTATAAAAGCATTGATGATCGGACGGCAATTTCAATCCACTCACTCCCTAAAGAGTGAGACTGCGAATAATTCGCGTTTTGGCGAACATAGTTTCCTTTTTCCGCCTTTCACTCAGTATATCATTAAATTACCATTAGAAAAAGACTGATTTAGATGTCTTGATTTGAGAAAAAATGGTGCGGATGTCCCAGTGATTTCATGTTCACTTGGCATCCGCACCACTTTACTTTTTTGTATTCCATCATATTTTCACCTTAGCAACAGATCATTTTTTCGTTGCTACAGCGATAAAGAGTGTAGCGTCTTGTCGCATAAATATTTCTTTTCCTTCGTAAAAGGGTTCAAATTTAGTTAAGACAAAGCCGCTCTTCTCTACAGCTGCTTTAATTTCTACCTCTTCAAATCCGTTATGCACTTTAGGATGAGAAACACGCCGATTTTTGACAAAGTCAACTAAGATGAGTTGTCCGCCTGCATTTAGTACTTGATTTAATCGTGTTAAAATCCCTTCTGTATCAGGAATATGTAGCAAAACTAGGGACAAAAGGACTAAATCATAGGTTTCTTTAATTGAATCGGCGAATAAATCTCCGACTTCTGCTGTGCTGTTTTTAAGACCGTCAGCTAGAATCTTTGCTTGAGCCAGTTGGACCATTGGTTCTGACGCATCAACAATCGCTAATTTTTGTACACGATGAGCCAAAGGTAAGCTAACTAATCCGGTGCCACCGCCATAATCAAGCAGTTTTTTCTCTTTAGCATCCCGAAGTTCTTCACTAAATTTCTTTGAAATAATTTCAGCTAGAGCTTTTCTATCTAGCGAGTCATATTGTTTTGCTAATCGGTCAAAAATCTTTTCCATGAATAGACTCCTTTATTTTACGCCTTATTTCTAGTACTCGACTCGTTAAATAACTGTAGTAGCTTTACAACTATTGACTACTGTTCCTATTTTGTTGACTCTCGCGTAATTAGTTCGGGGAGAAATCTACGATAGCCTTGGCTAGCACCGTGTTCTTCGATTTTTTTTACCAGCATCTCTCCACAAACCTCACCCATTTTTATAATGCTTTGTTTAGCAGTCGTGAGTTTTGGTGAGCCAATTTGATCGAGAAAAACACCATCAAAACCAATAATTCCAAATTCCTCTGGGACATGCCCGCCGCTATTGATAATCCCCCGTTCAATCCCGATTGCAAGACGATCCGAGCTACAAATAAAGCATGTATTTTCTTTAAACTGAGTCCAATTTTCTTCAATAAATTGTTTAGCTTCAGTTGAGTGGTTTTTAAAACGGTAAATAGCTGGCTCTTTCTCATGCTCCTTCATAACACTTAAATAGCCACTTTCCCGAGAGCGAGAGAACGGCTCGTCTACGTCAATTCCAATAAAAACAATCTGCTTATAACCAGCTTGCAAGGCATATGAGGTGGTCATCGCAGTACCATATTGATTATCACTATCGACATAATCGATACCATGAGTATTTTCACCAAATAAAATGACGGGCTTTTCTAAACGATTGATCCATTCAAAATCAGATTCACGAAATCCGGTAATAATATACCCATCACAGGCACCGACATCAAATGCATTATTCGTTACTAGCTGCAAAGAATAATGGGCGGACCCAACTGTCTTTGAAATGCCCATTAATAAGTTCATGTAGTAAGGTTCCGTGGTATCAATTTCCTCTAAAATAAATAATTTGATAATCTGCGAACGGTTGGAAACCAACGCTTTTGCAGCAATATTTGGTTTATAATCAAGCTCCTTCATCGCCTGAAAGACCAGCTCTTTTAGCTCATCCGTCACCTGCTCAGGATGATTGATCACACGCGAAACAGTCATTTTAGAGACATTCGCTAATTTTGCTACATCTGATAAAGTTGCCATCTCGACCTCTCCTTTTTCTAAGTATACCACTGGCCAAATAACCTCGTCAGTAGAGACCACAGAAAAAACTAGAAAAACATATTATATGTCCGTTCTAGTTTTTGTGCATTGTAATAGCGCAAAAATTTGTTCATTTTTATTAGTTACTAACAGTCGAAAGAAGCGCTGTTTCAAAGAAAGAACTGATTTTATCCATCGTTGGAACCTTTACTAAATGGGGTTCATTGACAGCTACATGAAAGTCAATATTCTTACCATTTTCAGTTGGTTTATTTTTTCTGACAAATTGGGCCGTATCTTCAAAGCGGATTTTTTCATCAGCGGTTCCATGCCAAATAAATAACGGTCTGCCTGCCAATGTTTCGGAATGTTCACTCAGATCGTAAGCTGAAAGCCAACTTAAAAGTGTCTCATAATCATCAGGCAATGCAATCCCCATCTCAGCTGTTCTACGTAAAATGTTTTCACGATATAACAATGGGGCTGGTGAGCCCATGACACAGGCCGCTGCTCGAATCTCCGGATGATGTGTCAGCAATGCGCAGGTGGTCATGCCCCCCATTGAGACACCACCAACCCCGATTATTTCATTGGCTAACTCTTTCTCTATAAAAAAATCTCTTAATGATTGAAATTCAAATAAATTATAATAAATACTATTCCAAAAAGTTAACGACGGAATCGGCGAAACTGGCTGTTTACGCTCTCCATGTCCCATAGCGTCTGGTAAGACAACACGGAATCCCCTCTCGGCTAATTTTCTGCCTTGCGTCAAGACTAACTCTTTGCTTGTTTGCCACCCATGATAATAAATAATTAATGGCAATGCCTCAGATTGTTTTTCTTTAAGAACTACCTCTAAGACAGGCACCTCTTTTATCGTTCGCTTACGTACTAGCGGATTCATCGACTTCACTCCTCCTATTCATATTACCATATTACGTACATTATTTGTTTGTTTTTGACTATTTCACACCACTTAATATTAATTTTTCAAACTAAAAAGTATCTATCAAATATCTATCAATTAGCGTCTATAAACTAACTGCTGTAAATTGACTATCAGCTAATTTACTGAACCTAGCGACCTGCCATTTCCTACTATAAGTATTTTTTCTTACTGACATCAACTTTCCAGACATCTTTATATTTTTACTGCTTACGAGGCATTGGACAAAGAATATGAACGCCTGATTGCATGAAATCCTTCATTAATCCTTTATTAAGCTGACTTATCTTTTCCCCTATTGCTCATTTTTTGCTATGCTTCATATAGAGAGAAGGATGATTATGATAGATACTAAGATGTTACTGATGATTTTCTTTATTAATTTTGCCTATATCACCTTAAATACCTTACGTTTTATGCTTACAATGAAAGGCTATCGATTAATCGCTCCACTTGTGAGCATGGCGGAAATAACGATTTATATCTTAGGATTATCAATGGTCTTAAATAGACTGGACAATCCACTAAATCTATTTGTCTATGCCTTAGGCTATGCAGTTGGGATCAGCGTCGGTATCCGAATTGAAGACAAACTCGCTTTGGGCTATATTATGGTGACCGTTATTCTGCCTACGACAACGGAGGAACAAAAAAACCTACCGAAAATCTTACGCGAAAATGGCTATGGCGTGACTGTCACATATGCACAAGGTCTTGAAGGGGAACGACTTGTGTTGGAAATTCTCTCCTCCAGAAAAATGGAACGAACTCTTTATCACTTAATTAAAGAAGTCGAAAACCGGGCCTTTATCATTTCTTATGAACCAAAATATATCTCTGGTGGCTTTTGGACAAAAAAAGTTAGGAAACGTCAAGATAACCAACGCAAATAAAAAACAGACTAGAAGAAGGAATCCCACTCTCACAAGTGACCCTTCTCAAGTCTGTTTTTTATTTTATAAGATAATGCGGCGCCGAAGCACCGAGTACTTTTAAAAGTTCTTTAAAAATCATTTTCGAAAAAAAGCTTGATTCAGCAGGCGTTTCACCCGGAATTCGTTTGCTTATTTGCTTAATTGTATCGACTAAACTTGACTGATTCAGCTGCGAGTTTCCCCAGGCAGGCCAATTCAATTGTAGTTCTTCTTTTTGATTCACAACACCTGTCTCGACTAAAGACTCTAAAAAGATATTTCTCCTGCGCGTTCGCAGACGCCCCTTTTCTAGCTTCTCTAAAAGCATCTCCACTTGATTAATAAAGTACTCCTCATTCACATCACCTAGCAACTGATTCAGTGGAACAAAAACAGTAGGTAACTCTGTTTGTTGGTGTATGAGTGCAAAATAATCTGGCAGTGTCACTGGACGTTGATCCTCTAATGCGAGACTCACCAACTGAATAGATTGGTTACCGACAATCGATTTTGTATAGAAATTTGCCTCACCGACTACGCCGTAAAAGTATTCTTGTTCGCTAAGCAGTTCTGGCCAAACAATTTCGCCTAGAATTGCGGAGCGATTCTCCTCAGATTCTGCTAGAACGACTTCCGTTAAAGCGGCCACAACAGCTGCTATTTCCGCCTTTTTTTCATCATCAATTTGATCATTAAAGATTGGAAAACCTAAGCTATACTGACGATTCTCTCGAACGACTAAGTCTAATGCGATCAATTTATCTAAAAACTTTTCAAAGTTTTTCCCTGAAAATTCCGTATTAATCTGCCGTAAAATCAGTCGCTGCTCACGATAGTCCACCATATAACGGATAAATGGACCAAATAGCGGATGTTTAACCACGTCAGCATATTGT
This sequence comes from Candidatus Enterococcus huntleyi, assembly GCF_009933175.1. Classification (GTDB taxonomy): domain Bacteria; phylum Bacillota; class Bacilli; order Lactobacillales; family Enterococcaceae; genus Enterococcus_K; species Enterococcus_K huntleyi. Next base: position 6,524 of record NZ_MAEJ01000020.1, read on the forward strand.
TTAGCTTTTGGACCATTATAATAATAGTTCATCTATTCATTCCTTCATTTCTGTCTTTTCAATAAAAAAAGTAGGGCCTACTCTGTCAAAAAAGTGACCCTACTAAAAAGTTTTTTAATAGTTTATGCAAATGCTTCAGTTAATTGTGGTACAACTTGTTTTTTACGAGATACAACGCCTTTAAGTAGCGCACGATTATTAACTAATTTTGTTGCAAAAGCTGCTTCGACTTTTTCTTTAGGCTCACCGAAGACTAATAATTCTGAATCGCTATCTAAGATATTTGTTACCACTAAGATAAATAAGTCATAGCCATTTGCCGCACTTGTAGCAGCCATAGCTGCTTCTAATTCTGCTTGACGATCCATCACTTCTGATAAATCAACAGTATTAATTTGAGCAATACGGACATTTTTATCGCTCATTGGGAAACTTTTCGCATCTAAATCTAGCAAGACTTCTGCTGATTTATCGCTTAATTTAGTGCCGGCTTTTAACATTTCTAAGCCATAGACATCTAAGTCAATCTCCGCTAATTTAGCTAATTCATTAGCCGCTTTAACATCTTCTTCAGTACACGTTGGTGATTTGAATAGTAATGTATCTGAAATAATCGCTGAAACCATCATCCCAGCTACTTCTTTAGGAATCGCAATCCCTGCTTCTTTGTACATTTTTAAGACGATTGTACTCGTACAACCAACAGGCTCTGCACGATAGTATAAAGGATTCGCTGTTTCAAAGTTGGCGATTCGGTGATGATCAACTACTGATAAAATTGTTGTATCGGCAATATCAGCGATACTTTGTTGAAATTCATTGTGATCGACTAACATTACTTGTGCACCAGCACCGGCAGTTTCAACTACACGAGGGGCAGGTACGCCGAAATAATCAAGCGCATGTTGCGTTTCTTCACTTGGTGTTCCTAAAGCAACGGCTTCTGTTTCTTTACCTAATTCATTTTGTAGATGTGAAAAAGCAATTGCTGCACCAATCGCATCTGTATCTGGGTTTAAATGACCGAAAACTAAAATTTTTGACATATTCTTTTGCTCCTTTTAATGGATTCCTCTTTAATAGTAAACAAAAAACAGGAAAAGAGCAACTACCTTTCCACTCTTTCCTGTTATTTTTTTAGCGTGTTAAATGTTTCGTATACTCACTTGTATGCAGCAATTCTTTGGCATTTTGCACGCGATCTTCTGTTGGTGGATTGATACCATCTAATGGATATTTTAAGCCCATTTCGTCCCATTTATACTTGCCCATTGTATGATAAGGTAAAACTTCCACTTTATCGACATTGTTCAAGGTTTTAATAAATGTGTCCAAACGAATCAAGTACTCGTCGTAATCGCTACGTTCTGGCACTAAGACGTGTCTGATCCAGACAGGTTTATCGATTTCAGATAAATATTTTGCCATCTCAAGAATATTTTCATTTCCTAATGAAGTTAACTCTTTATGTTTTTCATCATCAATGTGCTTGATATCAAATAACAACAAATCTGTATAGTTCATCAGTTCATTAAATTCACTAAAGAATGGTTCTTCTCTCGTAAAAGGTTTCCCACAGGTATCGATTGTCGTATGAATGCCCAATGCTTTTGCTTTTTTGAACAAGTCCGTCAAGAAATCTAGTTGAAGTAAAGGCTCCCCACCACTGACTGTGATGCCGCCTTTTTCACCCCAATAAGAACGATATTTAAGCGCTTCTTCAAGCACTTCATCTGGTGTCACTTCACGCCCGCCAGAACCAATCTTCCAAGTATCTGGGTTATGACAAAACTGGCATCTCATGCGACAACCTTGAGCAAAAACGATGAAGCGTACGCCTGGTCCATCTACGGTACCGAAATTTTCTGTAGAATGAATTCTACCTTTTATAGGAGTTGACATAGTATTATCCCTCTTTCGAATAAAAAGGGTGACACAAGGGTCACCCTTTTTAATTAATTACATTCTGTCATGTGAAGTTCTTGAAATAACGTCTGCTTGTTGCTCAGGAGTTAAGTCACGGAATTTCACTGCGTATCCAGAGACACGGATTGTTAAGTTTGGATATTTTTCAGGATGTGCTTGAGCATCCAATAATAATTCATTTGTAAATACGTTAACGTTCAAGTGGTAACCACCTTTATCGAAGTAGCCGTCCATAACGTTACGTAAGTTGTTAATTCTAGTTTCGTCATCTTTACCCAAACCATTTGGATTAATTGTTTGTGTATTAGAGATTCCATCTAAAGCATGAGTGTAGTCTAAACGTGCAGTTGAGTTCAATGAAGCCAATAAGCCATTTTTCTCACCTAAGAATTTACCATCTTGATAACTTGGGTTAGCCCCTGGTGCTAATGGTTTACCAGCACGACGACCGTCAGGTGTATTACCTGTAGCTTTACCGTAAACAACATTAGAAGTAATTGTTAATAATGAAGTTGTTGGACGAGCGTTACGGTAAGTGTGTTGACGTTTAATTTGAGTCATGAAGTAATCAAGAATCCAGTTAGCCATAGCATCTGCTTCTTCATTATCATTTCCGTAAGTTGGGAATTCGTTGGCAGGAACATAGTCCACTGCTAGTCCATCTTCGTCACGGATAACTTTCACGTTACCATGTTTGATAGCCATAACACTATCAGTTGCATGTGAAATTCCAGCAATACCAGTTGCGAATGTGCGTTTTAAGTCACTTTCCATGAATGCTAATTGAGGAGCTTCATATGCATATTTATCATGCATGAAGTGAATAACGTTTAATGTATTTACATACAATTCAGCTAACCAGTCCATGATATCTTTAAATCTGTCGATAAATTCATCGTACTCTAAAGTTTCGCCAGTCATTGGACGGAATTTAGGAGCAACTTGCATTTTAGATTTTTCATCAACCCCACCATTGATTGCATAAAGAACAGCTTTTGCTAAGTTGGCACGAGCACCAAAGAATTGCATATCTTTACCCATAACTGTAGCAGATACACAACATGCGATAGCACAGTCATCTGATCCCCAGTTAGCGCGTAGTAAATCATCATTTTCAAATTGAATAGATGAACTTTGTTTAGCAATTTTAGCAGCAAATGTTCTAAAGCCTTCTGGTAAATGAGAAGAATATAAAACAGTCAAGTTTGGTTCTGGTGAAGGACCCATGTTAGTTAATGTGTGTAGGATACGGAAGTCATTCTTAGTTACTAATGAACGTCCATCTAAGCCCATACCTGCGATTGATAAAGTTGCCCAAATTGGGTAACCAGAGAATAATTGGTTATATTCTGGTGTACGAGCAAATTTAACCATACGTAGTTTCATGATTAAGTGGTCAATTAGTTCTTGTGCATCAAATTCAGTAATAGCTCCTGCTTCTAAATCGCGTTGGATGTAGATATCTAGGAAGGCAGAGATACGTCCGATAGACATAGCTGCTCCATTTTGAGATTTGATTGCTGCAAGGTAACCAAAGTATAACCATTGGATAGCTTCGCGAGCGTTAGCCGCTGGTCTAGCAATATCACAGCCATAAGTTGCAGCCATTTCTTTCAAGTCAACCATTGCGCGAATTTGTTCAGAAATTTCTTCACGTAGACGGATTACATCGTCAGTCATGACTTTGTTACCAGTGTTGCTTAAATCTTTTTTCTTTTCAGCAACTAGGCGGTCAATTCCGTATAATGCAATACGACGGTAGTCACCGATGATACGGCCACGGCCATAAGCATCTGGTAAACCAGTGATAATTTTGTTTTTACGAGCAGATCTCATCTCAGGAGTGTATGCATCGAAAACACCTTGGTTATGTGTTTTTCTCCACTCAGTGAAGATTTTTGTCATTTCGTCGTTCACTTCATAGCCATTTGAAGATAAAGCGTTGTTAGCCATGTTGATTCCGCCGAAAGGCATGAATGCTTGTTTCAAAGGAACGTCCGTTTGTAAGCCAACGATTTTTTCTTCTTCTTTGATTAAGTAACCAGGTTCGTGAGAAGTAATTGTCGCTGGAGTATCGTTATCCATGTCATACACACCGTTTTGTTGGTGTTGTACTTCAAATAATTCTTGTAGTTTTGTCCATAATTTGTCTGTACTTGGAGCGATTGGTTCTAAGAAGCTATCGTCACCTTTGTACTCTGTGTAGTTTCTTTGAATAAAATCTCTAGTGTCTACTGATGTTCTCCATTTGTCGCCTTTAAAGCCTTTCCATTGTTCCATTTCATGGGCCTCCTTAAAAATTCTGTTAATTATAACAGCTTTACGTGATTAGTATAACACATCCTCTTCCAATTGCAATATTTTCATTGTCTTTTTTTTAACAATAAAATAAATTTTTTCTAATAATCGATTGAATACGTTGATATATAAAGGTTTCTTATTTGTGAAAATTTTATTCAATTTATTGTGAGTGACTTAACTTAATAATTTCGTAAGAAAAAACAAACCGCTTCTGTACTAAAACAGAAACAGTTTGTATCAAAAACTATATAACAGTTTTGTCATCCGTATCAATTACCGCTTGTCTCAACTTGTGGACATCCATAATTTCGCCACCTTGCTTTTCATCTAAAGCAAACGAGCCGTTTGACATGCGATCACTGATCGGTGAATGTTTCGGTACAATCTCTACTTGTTGACCTTTTTGGTTGACTAATAATAGCGGTTGATCGTCACCTTCACCCATATAAGTAACACGGTGCGGATTTTTCTTCAATTCTCTTAAAACCATCAACCCACGTTTTGCTCGACCTAATTGTGGTAATTCTTGTGCGAGCATCCGTTTAACTCCGCCACGTTGCGTCACAATAACAACTGGTGTGTCACCTTCTGGATAAACCAGTAAACCACTGATGACATAATCGCCTTCTTTGAGGTTCATCGATTTAACTCCCGCTGCTTTTGCTCCGACTACAGGGACTTCCGTTAACGGATAGCGTAACCCGAATCCTCGATGGCTGACCATGAAGACATCAAAATCTTCTTGTCGCTCTGTTAAAAAGACAGAAACCAACTCATCGGTTGCTTCTTTGAATTTCATACACGAAGTCGGGCGACTCTTATAAGTACGCCATGCATCGAAATCGCTCATTCGTGATTGCTTAATCAAGCCTTGTTTACTAATGCAGACAAACGTTGCCAATGGATTGATTTCTTTGTACGGGAAGACCGCAATAATTGATTCATCCATTGAAAGATTAAGAATCGTTTGAGAGATGTGTTCCCCAATTTCTTTCCATTTTAGATCAGGTAATTCATGGATTGGTCGATAGATGACATTCGCCTTATTTGTCACCAATAAAAGGTGATCCAGCGTATTAGCCTGTCCAGTATAAAGGACAAAATCACCATCCTTCATCCCTAATTCTTCCGGTTTTGATGCTGAGTATGAACGTAAGCTACTGCGTTTAATGTAGCCTTCATGAGTAACCGTTACAACAACATCCTCTTGGGTCACTAAGACTTCTGTTTCAATCTTAATTTCTTGGATTTCATCCTCAATCTTAGTCATCCGCGCATTACCGTATTTCTTTTTCACTTCGCGTAATTCTTTTTTGATGACTGCGAACAATTCTTTTTCATCATTTAGAATCTTTTGCAATTCGAAAATTTCAGCCGCTAATTCTTCTGACTCTTGTTGTAATTGCGTGATATCGGTATTGGTTAAACGATATAGTTGCAAGCTAACAATCGCTTCAGATTGCTCTTCAGTAAACATAAACTCTGAGACCAAATTCATTTTGGCATCTTTTTTATCCTTACTGCCACGAATAGTTGCAATCACTTCATCTAATATAGATAAAGCTTTCATCAACCCTTCAACGATATGTTGACGTCTCTGTGCCTTATCTAATTCAAAGAGACTTCGTTTGGTAATTACGACTTTTCGGTGATTCACATAGCTTTGTAAGATATGCTTTAAGCCAACTTGTTGCGGAGTCATGTGATCAATCGCGACCATGTTGAAATTGTAGTTAATCTGCAAATCGGTATTTTTGAATAAATAATTCAAAATCCCTTCTGCATTCGCATCTTTCTTCAATTCAACGACAATCTGTAAACCTGTTCGGTCACTCTCGTCACGGACTTCAGCAATTCCGTCAATCTTTTTGTTCAAGCGAATCTCATCCATTTTCTTAACTAGATTCGCTTTATTAACTTCATAAGGAATCTCAGAAATAACAATCTGCTCTTTGCTACCTTTTAAGGCTTCAATTCTCGTTTTAGAACGTAGAATCACCTTTCCTCGTCCGGTTTCATAGGCTTTGCGAATTTCTTCTTTCCCTTGTAGAATCCCCCCTGTTGGGAAATCCGGTCCAGGAATGAATTCCATTAATTTTTCTAATTTTGCTGAAGGATGGTCGATTAAATAGATTGTTCCATCGATAATCTCAGTTAGATTATGCGTTGGAATTTCCGTTGCATAACCAGCTGAAATCCCGGTCGAGCCATTGACTAATAAATTCGGATACTTTGCTGGTAAGACAGTCGGTTCTTTCTCAGTGTCGTCAAAGTTCCAGACTAAATCGACAGTATCTTTTTCAATATCTCGCAACAATTCACCGCTCAGCTCAGAAAGACGGGCTTCCGTATAACGCATCGCAGCAGGTGGATCCCCATCCATACTCCCGTTGTTTCCATGCATCTCGATTAAGACTTGACGCAATTTCCAATCTTGACTCATCCGCACCATGGCTTCATAAATACTACTGTCGCCGTGAGGATGATAATTCCCCATGATATTTCCGACAGATTTTGCTGATTTACGGAAACCTTTATCGTAAGTATTGCCATCTTTGTTCATGGCATATAAAATCCGGCGTTGTACTGGCTTTAAGCCATCTCTAATATCTGGTAAAGCACGTTCTTGGATAATATATTTAGAATATCGGCCAAAACGGTCACCCATTACTTCTTCTAACGTTAATTCTTGTATTTCTTGTCGTTTCTCCACGTGGGCAACCTCCTATTCTTCACCAAATAACGAAATTTCTTCTACTGCTTCTATTTCTTGCTCTTCTTCGCGTAACTGTTGTGTCTCGCTGACTGCTTCGTCAATTAATTCTTCATTCACGCCTGACCCATGACCTTCAGCTTCTTCTTTTTTATCTAAGATACTGCCATCTTCTTCCATGGTAAATTGGACGTGTTTTTCAATCCATTTACGACGAGGTTCAACTTTATCCCCCATCAAAGTCGTCACACGACGCTCTGCTTGGGCGGCATCATCAATCCGCACGCGAATAAGTGTCCGTGTCTCAGGATCCATGGTTGTTTCCCACAATTGGTCCGCATTCATTTCCCCTAGCCCTTTATAACGCTGCAACATATAACCCTTGCCAATTTTTTCAGTTGCTTGAGCTAACTCATCATCTGTCCAAGCATATTCGATCACTTGTTTTTTGCCGGCTCCTTTTGACACTTTGTACAAAGGAGGTAGAGCAATATAGACTTTGCCAGCTTCGATTAGCGGCTTCATGTAACGATAGAAGAATGTCAAAAGTAGCACTTGAATATGTGCTCCATCGGTATCCGCATCGGTCATGATGATGACTTTGTCGTAGTTACAATCTTCAATCGAAAATTCTGGACCAACGCCCGCCCCGATTGTATAGATCATCGTATTAATTTCTTCATTTTTCAAAATATCTTGCATTTTAGCTTTTTCGGTATTAATAACCTTGCCTCGTAATGGTAAAATCGCTTGGAATTTCCGATCTCGACCTTGTTTAGCCGAACCACCCGCGGAATCACCCTCCACTAGATAAATCTCATTTCGTTTAGGATTACGCGATTGTGCTGGTGTTAATTTACCAGATAAAAGGGATTCACCTTTTTTACGTTTCTTGCCTGTTCGACTTTCTTCACGAGCTTTTCGAGCCGCTTCACGCGCCTCCCGTGCTTTAATCGCTTTACGAATCAACATTTGGCTCATTTCACTATTTTCTAATAAATAGAAGCCCATTTGTTCACCTAAAACATTATCTACCACTGAACGGGCAATTGGTGTGCCTAATTTTTCTTTCGTTTGCCCTTCAAATTGAAGTAAATGTTCCGGCACGCGAATAGATAGGATAGCTGCTAATCCTTCACGGAAGTCACTACCCTCAAGATTTTTATCTTTTTCCTTAAGCAAGCCAACTTTTCTGGCATACTCGTTGTACGATTTCGTCATGGACGTCTTCATCCCAACTTCATGGGTACCGCCATCTTTTGTGCGCACATTATTAACAAAGGAAAGTGTGTTTTCAGAATAGCCATCATTGTATTGAAAAGCTACCTCCACTTCAATCCCATCTTTTTCACCAGAGAAATAAATCACCGGCGTTAAAGTATCCTTCTCTTCATTAAGATAGTCAACAAACTCTTTGATTCCTTCTTCAAAATGGAAAGATTCCGTAACAGTCTCTTCACCACGTTCATCAGTTAAATTAATCCTAACGCCTTTTAATAAGAAAGCAGACTCTCTTAAGCGTTCAGATAATGTTTCATAAGAGAATTTGATAGTTGAAAAGATTGTTTCATCCGGCAAAAAATGAACCAATGTTCCATTTGGCTTACGTGTTTTGCCTAGCTTCTTCAACGTACCATCCGGTTTTCCACCATTTTTGAATTTTTGTTGATATTCTACACCATCGCGGACAATCGTAACAGTTAGCCATTTAGATAACGCATTTACTACACTGGCACCTACACCATGCAAACCACCTGAAGTCTTGTAACCACCTTGACCAAATTTTCCACCCGCATGAAGAACTGTAAAAATCACTTCGACAGTTGGGATACCCGAAGCGTGCATTCCGACTGGCATACCACGTCCTGTATCCTGAATACTTATACTATTATCGCGATGAATATTTACATTTATTTCGTTTCCATAACCGGATAAGGCTTCATCTACAGCATTATCGACGATCTCATACACTAAATGATGTAACCCGCGTCCATCTGTCGAACCAATATACATTCCAGGTCTTTTTCTTACAGCTTCCAATCCTTCTAGCACTTGGATGGAGGCATCATTATATTCATTGTTGATCTTTTTTGCCAAAGCAAACTCTCCTTCTAGACAGCATACGAGGTTAGGTTTCTAAAGATTACTACTCCACTAATGCAGAGGCATCTAGTCCTACCATTCATCTGAATTATAAGAGGTTGGCGCAAAACTACATGGTTTCTGCCCGACCTCATCGTTAATATCATACTCTAAATAGTTTCCAAAAAAAAGAGGGCTCGTAAAAAACCCTCCTGAACTTTACAAATTTCTTAATTCAATTTTTACGCAACGATCCATAACAGTCTCTTTTTTACCCGCTGCCTCTAAAATATCAGCGGCTTCTTGACTAAACAGACCCAATTGCGCCCAAAAGACTTTCGCATCCGTTTGAATAAACTCTCTAGCAACCTCAGGTAAAAACTCACTTCGTCTAAAAATATCAACAATATCAATTGGCTCTTTAATATCCGTCAATTTTTCGACTACGGGCTCACCTAAAACTTCTTGCCCGGCCAATACCGGGTTTACTGGAAATATTTTATAGCCTTTTTCTTGTAACAATTGGGCAATTTCATAGCTGACACGATCTGGTTTATTGCTTAAACCAACGACAGCAATATTTTTTGCGTCCTTTAGATAACCTTGAATGGTTTCTTGTGCTGGATTTTGAAAAGTCATACACTATTACTCCTTTACCTATAAAATTGAGGATTAAGCGATTGATTTCCTTATTCTAGTCATTTAGAAGGCTAGAAGAATCCTCGTCAATACTCTTATGTTACACTAAATTTGGTGTTTTGCCTATTTTTTCGCTAAATAATTTACATACAATACAGGTTGCCCTTTGAATTTGTGATTGTTCCTAGAAACCTTTCATGATAAAATGAGCCATACGCTAAACGAAAAAGAGGTCTTTTAATGAAAACAGTTATTTTATTTCTTCTTGCCTACTTATTAGGTTCGATTCCTTCCGGTGTTTGGATCGGAAAAATATTTTTCAAAAAAGATGTTCGGCTATTTGGCAGTGGCAACAGTGGCACTACCAATACCTTTCGTGTACTAGGAAAAAAAGCAGGGATTGTTGTGTTAGCCATGGACATTTTAAAGGGAACACTTGCTACAAGCCTGCCACTTATTTTCAATGACACTACCATCAATCCATTGTGGTTCGGGGTCTGTGCTATTTTAGGTCATACATTTCCCATCTTTGCCGGATTTAAAGGCGGCAAAGCAGTCGCTACAAGCGCCGGTATGTTATTAGGCTACAGTCCTTTATTTTTCCTTTATTCTTCAGCAATTTTTGTTATTTGTTTATTCTTAACTAGCATGGTCAGTCTAACAAGCATGATTAGCGCCGTCTTAATTACCTTATCAACAATACTTGTTCCAATCATCCTGCCAGTCATTTTACCTGAACAAAACTGGTTATTGACAATCATCGCACTGCTTGTGACACTCTTTATCTTTTATCGTCACAGAGAAAACATTCAACGAATTGCCAATAAAACGGAAAGTCGAGTTCCTTTCGGCTTAAACAGTAGTAAAAAGAAATAAGAATATCCTTCATAATTAATAGAACACATGCCTGTTCAAAACGATAAGTTAAGAGACCTACGACAAAACTGGTGTGCACCCCGTCAATAGGACAGTGAAATATTTTAAAATTTTTGTGGACTACTCGTCGATTATGATGGG
>NZ_MAEJ01000021.1 GCF_009933175.1 Candidatus Enterococcus huntleyi
TGGTGTGCACCCCGTCAATAGGACAGTGAAATATTTTAAAATTTTTGTGGACTACTCGTCGATTATGATGGGTAGTTTTTTTGAAGCTTCAAAAAGTCAGTAGGTCATTTCTAAGGCTCGTCAAGCTGCTTCATAGTAGTGTTGATGGAATTCCATCGGCGTCATAACATGGAGCTTACGTTGATATCGACCATTGTTGTAATAGTTGATGTATTGCGTAATCATGTCAACGAGTTCTTCGCGGCTAGTAAATTTATGGTTATAATACTTCTCCCGCTTGAGAATCCCCCAAAAGCCTTCCATCGGTCCGTTATCGATGCACTTGCCTACACGAGACATGCTTTGCGTCATTTTTGCGTTTTTCAATCTTTTGTAAAAGTTGATATGGGTATATTGGAAGCCACGATCGCTGTGAAAGATTGGATGCGCATTTGGCTCCGTCTTGATTGCTTCGTCAAAGGTATCGAAAACCAAATTCAAGTCATTAGAATCCCGAAGCACATAAGAAACAATTCGACGATCATAAAGATCCAAAATCGCACTCAAATAAAGCTTATGCACTTTTTCTCCCAAATAGTACTTGAATTCTGAGACATCCGTCACCCATTTTTGATTTGGCTTCTTTGCTTTGAATTTCCGATTCAAAACATTTTTAGCCGTGTAATAGGGATGGTTGGCACGTCTTGTGATACAATTCGCTGGATGTTTGATGGTGGACTGGATTTGTTCATGACGACAGAGCCGTAAGATGTGCTTGTCATTAATTATCACTTTATATGTGCGCTTCAATTCATCCTTAATTCGTCGATACCCCATCTCTGGATGGTCATCATGAATCTTACGAATCGTTACAACTAGCTGTAGATTAGTTTCTTCCTGCGCACTTTTGGGCAGCTTCAACCAGCGATAATAGGCCGAACGTGTGACCTGAAGTTTGTCACACATCTGTTGGATTGGATAGCCTTTTTCTTCGTGTAAATGTTGGATAGATTGGTAAGACGTTATTTTTTTGAATTGTCCCAGTGATTCCTCCTTCCAAACTCCCTCACTTTTTTTAACAGGTCGTTCTCCATTTTTAAGTAGTCATTTTCTCGGCGCAGTTTCGCTAGTTCAATCGACAGTTCCTCTTCCGGTGTTCGACTGACTTGGTCTGCTTTGCGTCTGCCACGACGATCTTGAAGCCCGTCATAGCCCAGCTTTTCATATTTTTTCACCCAGATATACACATTTTGATAGGAAACCTGATACTTGATAGCCATTGCGCCATAATCTTTGTCCTGGGCAAGACAGTCGAGTACAATGGCATGACGTTCTTCTTGACTGGTTTCACGGGTTTGACTCATTCTACTTCCACCACTTTCTGATTTGAAGTCTTTATGAGTATTATACCCCTTCAGCCAATCTCGTAGTTGTCTGTTATCTCTAAGTCTATATTTTTTTGCAATAGCTGTAAGACTACCTTGACCGTCAAGGTAGTCTCGAACAGCAGCCAGTTTCAACTCTTTGGGATAGGATTTGTTTTTTCTAGTAGCCAATAAACCAGTAGGCCCTTCATTTTCATATAAGGTACACCAATTTTTAATTGTCGCCCAGGTCACGCCGACCTCCTTAGCCGCACCATTCAAGCTTAGTTCATGCCTAAGATAGCTTTCGACAATCTTTATACGTTCTTCCGGCGTAAGTTTCATTCTTCTTTTTCCCATAACAAATACCCCTATCTAGGATTTATTTATTTCTTTGTCCTAGATAGGGGTAGCATACCA
>NZ_MAEJ01000022.1 GCF_009933175.1 Candidatus Enterococcus huntleyi
AAGTATACTTAATGTTTTTCCTTTTTCTCGATTTAATAATTAGTTGATACCCTGAGTTAAGAAATGCTTGGCAAAGTAAGATTATCGAAAGAGAAATAACAGGGATTGGAAATATTCTACCGTTAACTAATGTTTCATTCACCGCGAAAAGAGGGGATAACTACGGCTTGATTTACCGGAATAGTTCAGGGGAACGCCAATCAGGGAATTAATTGTAAATTTATCGAAGGAAGCTTCTGGCGAAGAGATTGCTTTACTAGAAAATCAAAAAGGTATCCGTGATTTCTTAGACAAGAAATTTGTGAGTCAATCTATATCTCTTATTACAAACAGAATACTAGATTTCCAATTGTTACGAAATGTTAAATTATCTTGAAGGTCTCACAAAAATTTGAAAAATGACTCCTTTTTTAGCTGATTTTGTGGGAAGATAGAGTATACAAAAAATTATCACTAGTTGCGCTCAGCTATTACACAATAACTGTTGTATAATATAGCTATGAAATAAATTGAAAAGTTGGAAATAATCAATGGAAAAACAAAAACGATTAAAAACTAGTCGCTACATTACAGGGATTGATGGGCTTCGCTCATTGGCTGTGATTGGCGTTATCTTATATCATTTACTGCCTTCAACTATGAAGGGTGGATACCTAGGGGTTCCCGTGTTTTTTACGGTCTCAGGTTATTTAATTACTGACTTACTCTGCCAAGAATGGGAGCAAGATAAGCGAATCAGCATCGGCCAATTTTATGTTAGGCGGATGAAACGATTGTACCCGAGTTTAGTGTTTCTATTAGTCACTGCCTCGGCTTATATTACACTATTTCAACGGAATTTACTGGCGAATTTGCGTGAAACGGTTTTTAGTTCATTAGTCTATCTAAATAACTGGTGGCAAATTAATAATGGGCTATCCTATTTTGATCGATTTGCAAATGAGTCGCCATTTACGCATATTTGGTCATTAGCTGTTGAGGGACAGAATTATCTGATTTGGCCGGTGCTCTTTTATTTTTTAATGAAGTTTGTTAAAAGGCGTGATCGGATATTTTATTTTATTATGGCGCTTTCGGTGCTATCTGCTATTAGCATGGCCGTGCTTTATACACCGAATGTCGATCCGACAAGGGTCTATTATGGAACAGATACTCGGTTCTTTTCGATTGGCTTGGGGAGTGCGCTAGCTTTTGTCTGGCCAAGTACTCGCTTGAAAAAGGAAGTGCCGCAACAGGCTAAACGATTGATGAACTATGCAGGAATTGGTTCGTTTCTAATTCTTGTTTTGGCGTTTTTATTTCTAGATGCTCATTATAATTTTATTTATTATGGAGGCATGTTCCTTGTGAGCTTGCTCTGCGTCATTTTGGTGGCTGTGACGGCTCACCCAGGTGCGAGTATTAATCGCTGGCTGACTAATCCGGTCTTTACTTGGATTGGGAAACGGAGCTATGGGATTTATCTGTATCAGTTTCCGGTAATGATATTCTATGAGTCAAAAATTTCTAATCTAGGGGATCAAGTCGGCTTGCACACGTTGATTGAATTGGTTTTGATATTAGTCATCAGCGAGTTGTCGTATCGTTTCATCGAACGGCCTCTTGGACGCTTTGATTATGGTCATCTGATTACCAAATTCAAACAGCGTATACGGACACCACTTTTGCCCAAAGAGATAGCACTATTAACAGTTTCTGGATTGGTCTTATTGACTGCCTTAGTGGGGTGGATTATTGCTCCAAATAATACATTGACTGCTGATCAAACGAAACTGCAGCAGCAAATTTCTGATAATAAAAAAGTCGCAGAGAAAAGTAAAACAACCAATCAGGAAGCCGTTGCACCTGAAAAACTTACTAAAAAATACGAATTAACCACTGCTCAGGCAGAACAGGCCAAAGACTTGCCACTGACTTTATTCGGTGATTCACTGGCTTTAGGTGCGACAACTGACTTACAAGATGTCTTTCCAAATATCGTAGTGGAAGGTGAAGTGGGACGTCAGTTGTACGACAGCCCACCAATTATTCAGTCTTTGATAGATCAAAATCTACTGGCTGAGAATGTCTTAATCATTTTAGGAACAAATGGCTCATTTACAGAAGCGCAGATGGATGATGTTATGAAAACGATTGGGCAACGGAATGTCTACTGGGTCAATACCCACATCCCGACCAAGCGCTGGCAAAATGAAGTCAACGCGATGCTAGATAGAGCAGCTGAAAAATATGATAATTTGTTTGTAATTGACTGGTATGACTATAGCGAAGGAAATGACGAATGGTTCTACGATGATCGTGTCCATCCTAACGAAGATGGAATGGAACGCTATGTATCATTTATTTCTGCGAAGTTGTTGGAAGAGGTAGAAAAAACTAAATAGTGTACAGAAAAGCTGAGCCACAGTGATGGGCTCAGCTTTTTTTGGAATATTGGGTTAGTTTTCACTTTATATTTATCTTCGGAAATCTCTTTTGAGATGGAGCACACATTGCAATGAAATTCATCCTGATTATTGAATTCAGCCTTTCGGTACTGGATAACTTGCGGCTGGATTTTTGAGGTAGGCTTCTTTTTGTTTTCTGCTTAGGCGTTTGAAGGCGGCTTCGGCTTTTGTGGCTTCGCTTCGGGTGGCAAAGCTTTCCGCGTGGATCATTTCCAGCGGGCGGCGACTTTCTGGATGCGTGTACTTGGCACCGATTCCTTTGTTATGTTCGGTGAGTCGACGAGCTAAATCGGTGGTGTAGCCGCCATAAAACGTGTTGTCTTTGCAGTGTAAGACATAGAAGTAATGTGCATCAGCGGCCATAGAGCATCTCCTTTAACTCTGGGGTATACTCATTTTCTTGACTATAGGTAAAGAGTGGAGGAAGCACTCGGAAGCCGTTCATTCTTCCGTCTTTGATGCCTTCGATGAGTAGCGCATTAGCTTCTTTGCCAGCTTTTGGATAGACGAACTGAACTTTTTTAGGAGCAATCCGCTGTTGCTTCATCTCATCGATAATTTCTAGGAAACGATCCGGTCGATGGACCATAGCTAGATGACCGTTTGTTTTTAATAATTTAGATGAAGTCGCAATCACTTCGTGTAGAGTCGTCTGGATTTCATGACGAGCAATCGCTAAATAGGGATTTGGATTCTTTCGACTGGTGGGTAATTCCTTGAAATAGGGTGGATTACAAACGACCAAGTCAACAGAATCAGGGGCCACTTTTTGGCAGGTATCTTTCAAATCCATTTCATATAATTTGATTTGTTCTTCTAGTTGGTTAAGGCGAATACTGCGCTGCGCCATATCAGCGAGTCGAGGTTGTAATTCGACTTGGATAATTTCTGTCTTGGTTTTTCGGCTCATAAATAAGCCAACTGCACCGTTTCCTGCACAGAGATCAACAATCCGGCCTCTTTTTGGTGGCGTAGGAAAGTTAGCAAGAAGGACCGCATCGATTGAGAAAGAAAAAACCTCTTTGCTTTGGATAATTTGGATATCTTCAGCGTAAAGCTGATCGATTCTTTCGCCTTCTTTTAGCATACGAAACAATTCCTCCTTGAAAATTGATAAGAATTACTTAAAAAAATCATACTTATGTATTATACTACGTTAAGTGGGGAGAAGAAATAGGGAATCAAGCTTGCTAAAAAGTGAGTGTGTTCTTTGTTTAAGAATCCTTATTGATGTGACCAATGGCCAGGAGAGGAAGAGACTATGTTTTATAGATTTATGCGCGGCATTGTCCGTTTTGTATTGTTTGTGTTGAATGGAAATGCTCGTTATCAAAATAAGGAAAAGCTACCAACAGATGAAAATTACATTTTGGTGGCCCCTCATAGAACTTGGTGGGAGCCTTTGTATCTTGCAGTTGCAGCCGCGCCAAAACAATTTAGCTTTATGGCTAAGGAAGAATTATTTAAAAATCCGATTCTCTCATTTATTTTGAGACATGCTAATGCGTTCCCTGTAAATCGAGACAAACCGGGACCTAGTGCGATTAAGACTCCTGTTAAGCGGTTGAAATCAACGGATTTAAGCTTAATTATGTTTCCAAGTGGGACGAGACATTCATCAGAATTAAAAGGTGGTATGGCGCTAATCGCTAAAATGTCGAAAACGAAGATTGTTCCTAGTGTCTATCAAGGACCGCTAACTTTTGGCGATTTATTAAAGCGGAAACGCGTAATTGTCCGATTTGGTGAACCAATCGATATTAGCGACATCAAAAAGATGGATAAAGAAGGCTTAGCTGAAGTTGAACGCCGTACGCAAGAAGCGTTTAATCGACTAGATAAAGAAATTGATCCGAATTTTACCTACGAAGTAAAAAAATAATCGAGTAGGAAATAATGAGTTGAATAAGAGAAGGCTAGGAGCAAGCAGTTCCTGGTCTTTTTTTGATGTGGGCTGAAAAAAATGGACTCTTTTCCAAAGATTGCTCTATGCTTACCGTCCCACTAAGTACTATTTATTGGATATGAATGGTTCCAGTTTCCTTTTATCTCATATTTAAATAACAATTTTGGAATAATAGAATCATAAAACTTTGGGATTTGTTTTTCAATTTGAGCTTTTCGTCGTGTTTGAACGAAAATATGTCACGAATATCGCGAAATTTGTTATAATGGTAAGAAGCCCTTTTTTATAGGGAGACGAGAGAAGAAAAATACAACTAAACTGGTAAATAGGTTGAGGTGAAGAGCATGCGATTTTTGCATACAGCGGACTGGCACATTGGGAAAAAGCTTCATGGCTATGATTTGTTAGAGGACCAAAAGAAAAGTATGAAGGATATTTTGGCGATTGCACAAGATGAAAAAGTTGATGCGATTGTCATTGCGGGGGATTTGTATGATCGCTCAGTACCTTCTGTAGAAGCGGTGGAGGTCTTTAATCAGCAGATTATTGAGATGAATTTGGAGGCGAAGTTTCCAATTTTGGCGATCTCAGGAAATCATGATAGCAGTACGCGATTAGAGGCAGGAGCGCCGTGGTTTTCTCAAACTAATTTCCATTTGTATACACGATTAGAACAAGCTTTTACACCGATTGAGTGGGAAGATACGCAGTTTTTCTTATTGCCTTATTTTGAACCGATTGCGGCTCGTTTATATTTTGAGGATGAATCGATTCGAACCTTGCAGCAAGCGATGGAACGTGTGATTGCAGCGATGAAAGAATTATTTTCCCCGGATAAAAAACAGGTTTTAGTGAGTCATTTCTTTGTTGCAGGCAGTGAGAAGAGCGATTCAGAGACGAAAATAGAGGTCGGCGGGTTAGATGGTGTGCCTGGGAGTTTGCTGACAGATTTTGATTACGTAGCGCTAGGACATTTGCATGGCAAAGATGCCTTGCATCAAGAGAATGCCCGTTATAGTGGCTCGCCGTTGAAATTTTCACTATCGGAGCTGAACCAAGAAAAAGGCGTTTGGCTTATCGAGACAGAGCCGACCGTCTCGTACCGCTTTGTTCCATTGACGCCTTTACATGAGATGGTGGCGGTGACAGCGGAGTTCAATGAGTTGATTTCACCTGACTTTTATCAGAACATAGAGAGAGAAGATTATTTGCAGATTCGTTTATTAGATCGTGCAATTATTCCGAATATGATGAATCAATTACGGCAAATTTATCCGCATATTCTAAGTGTTGAGCGGGTAAATGGTCGTGAAGAGGGTTCGAAACGCCAAACAAATTTGCAACAGAAAAAGTTAAACCCTAGTGAATTGATTGCGACCTTTTTTGAGGAAATGACTGAGGAACAGTTGACTGATCAGCAACAGGTTTGGGTGGCTGAAGCGTTACAAAACTTAAATGAATTGGAGAGAAGAAAATAAATGCAACCGAGAAAATTGACATTAAAAAATTTCGGACCGTTTATCGATGAAAGCTTAGATTTCTCGAAGCTTTCAGATTCTTCTCTCTTTTTGATTAGTGGGAAGACCGGTTCAGGTAAAACGACTTTATTTGATGGCATGACGTATGCTTTGTTTGGTGAAACTTCTGGACGCTTACGTTTAGGAAAAGAGATGCGTTCTTCTTTTGCGCCACCGTCTGAAGAAACGGCGGTTTCCTTTTTATTCGAGCATCAGGATTTATTGTATTTGGTGGAAAGAAGACCGGAGCAGATTTTGACGAAAAAAAAGGGCGAGGGCGTCCGTACCCAAACGGCGAAAGTTTCTCTGACGATTATGGAGGCTTCTGGAAAGGAGCTACGCCAATACACAAAGAGAACTGAAGTCGATCAAACAATTAAAGAACTGCTGCATTTAGATGCGAAACAGTTTTCCCAAATCGTACTTTTACCACAAGGCGAGTTTCGCAATTTCTTAGTAGCTAACAGTAATGAAAAAGAAGCGGTATTAAGGAATTTATTTGGCACACAGCTGTACCAGACGATTAATGAATGGTTGAAGAGTCGCTTGAAAAAGCAGCAAGAGCAGTTGGATCATTTGTTTATCGAGACGGATCATTTACGGCAACAGTTTATTTGGCAGGGTGAGCCGGTTGAAGCAGTTTCTACACAGGAATTGATGACTAATTGGGCAACAGATTTAGCGCTTCAAGAGGATGAAGTGAAGCTGGTTAATACACAGTTTGAGGCGTTGCAGAAACAGCAGGAGTCGGCGGAAAGAACGTATTATCAATCGAAGGAATTGATGGATGCGTTTGAACAGTTGGCAGTGGTGCAAGAGCAGCAACTGAAAAATCAAGCGAAGCAACCAGAGGTAGCTGAACTGAAACAGCGCGAGCAGGCGTTACGCTGGGCAGAGAAACAACAGGGGCTTGTGGAAAAACAAGAAACAGCTCGTAAACAGCTGGTAAAAATCACGAGTCAAAAAGAGCAAGTATTGAAAACACAGAGTGAATGTGTGCAGGCTTTCTCGATTTGGGAAGAGCAAAAGGAAGCGGCTGTTGCGTGGGCTGAGCGATTGAAGAACGCGCAAGAACGCGTGCAGAAGGTCCAATTTTTATTGCCGATTGCTAAAGAATACGAAGCGTTACTTACCAGTCAAAAGGAACAGGAAAAGGCGCTAGAAGAGTTGACGACACAGAGTCAGCAACTGGAAGAGGCCAAACAGACGAACGAAAAAGAGCGAGATCAGTTAGCACTCATTAGTAAAGAACGTGAATCGTGGCAGGAAGAGAAGCTGTCATTATATGAAACGGATCAGTTATTTACAACTTTTCAACAAGCTGAGGATTCACACAAAGAGGAACGCGCTAAATACGACGTCTTAGTTGAAAAGAACGCGCAAGGAGCCCAACAGCTAGAACTATTTACTGCGCAGGTACAGGAAAAAACACAGGAGTTAGCGACCGTTAAAAGTCAGTGGGCAAAGATGCAGATTGCGCGTTTGAGTTTATTGTTAGTTCCTGGCGAGCCTTGTCCAGTATGCGGGGCAACAGAGCACCCAACTGGCACAGCTGAACATCAGACGTATTCGGCTGAAATGATTAATGAGAATGAAGAAGAGCTTGCTTTGGCCGAAGAGAATTTGTTGCAAGCACAGCAGAGAGTGCAACAACAAGAAGCGCAACAGCAGCAGAATTCATTATTAATTCAGGCTAGTCAAGCGCAACAAGAGCAATTATTGAAACAGGTAGAGGCATGTGAACAGAAGCTTTGCGAACAGATTCAAGCGAGCTATGCTTTAACACCTGAATTATTGACAGCTTTTGCGGATCAGTCATATGCTGATATTTTGACTCAATTGACGACGATGCATCAGGAGCAAGGGCTGAAAATTCATCAGGCAGAGCAACAGATGCTAGAAATTGATGAGACCTTGGAACGTGTGAAGTCAGAGCAGATTGTGGTGGAACAGAGTCTAGCGGAGAAGAAAAATAAATTGGGTGAGCTCTCCGGACAGATGCAGTCGATTGCTAAGCAAATGGGCCAAGAATCATTGCCACAACTAGAAGAAGAACAGGCCCGTTTAACAGCAGAGATGGAGCAATTAGCGGCACAAATAGCTACTCATGACAAGGAAGGCATACAGTTGCGCGAGGATTTGTTGAGAATTAAGGAACAGGTTCATAGCCTTGAAGAACAACAAGCTGAACAGAAAAAAGCGGTAGCGACAAATCAACAGGTGTTGGAAGAAGTGATTGCTGATACTTCTTTTGTTGAAACACTGGAAGACGTAAATGGCTTATTAGCAGAGGTTGGGCAGCTAGAGAGCATGCAACAAATGATTCAGGAGTATGAGCAAGAGGTCGTAGTCTTGAAGAGTCGCTGCCAAACGTTGAAAGACAAAATTGGTGAGCAGGAACGACCAGATTTAACCGCTATTCAACTGATTTGGGAAGAGAAGAAGCAGCAAATGCTTGCCTGCAAAGAAGAAGTGGTGCAGAAATCAGAGCAGGTGCAGAGAAATCAAAGCTATCTCAAACAGTTGACTGATCTGTATCAGAAGAGTCAAGCGCAGCTGGATGAGATTAGCTCATTCCAACAGTTATCACAAACACTTAATGGCGAAAATACCTTCAAGATTAGTTTGGAACGTTATGTATTACAGGCCTATTTGGAAGAAGTTTTAGTAGTCGCGAATCAGCGTTTAGGTCGATTGACCAAAAATCGTTACCAGTTTGAACTTTCCGATGGGGTAGGTAGTTACCGTAGTAAGACCGGTTTAGAAATTAATGTTTACGATGATAATGCTGGGACAACGCGGAGTGCGCATACGTTATCTGGTGGTGAGAGTTTTATTGCAGCTCTGGCTCTGGCCCTCTCTTTAGCAGAGGTTATTCAAAGTCAAGCAGGCGGCATTACAATAGAAGCATTATTTATTGATGAAGGATTTGGCTCGTTAGATGAAGAGTCATTAGAGATGGCTATGGAGGCGTTAGAAACGATTGAAAATGAAGGAAGAATGATTGGGATTATTAGTCATGTGCGGGAACTTAAGGAACGCATTTTGCAACAAGTATTGGTAAAAAGTACGGGTACTGGCCAAAGTACAATTGATTATCAACTAGCTGAGTGAGAAGGGAGGGATTCAGATGAAATGGAGTATACCGGAAAAAGTAATTGAGCGAGGTCGAACTTATTTAAATGAGGGGCGTGTTTTATCAGTGACCCCTGATTTCGATCAGAAGGTATGGCATGCGGAGGTTTTAGGTACCGAATTATATTTGGTTGATTTGGATGGCACCTCTAAAGAAAATGATTTGTGTCAATGTCCTTATTGGCAAGACCATCAATATTGTAAACATACGATTGCGGTGGAACTTTATCTAAGAAAACAAACAATTTCACGTGTGATGAAGGATCGCCAAGTGATGCCTGAAACCAATCGTGTCTCAACTTCTTCGATGTTCACCAAGGGTTTTGCTCGCTTACAGGAGCCGAAAAAAAGAACGGATATGACCCCGTTATTTGCCGAGTTCACGGTTGAGTCGATTGAGACTAATCAATATCATCCTGAATTCTCTGTATTGGGAATTGCCGTGAGAATTGGTTATGCGACAGGCAAGAAACGTAGTTATGTCGTGAAAAATATTTATGAATTTCTACAGGCGGTGGAAGAAGAGGGCGAGTATACCGTCAATAAGCAGTATGCTTTTTCGTTGGTGAAACGAGCGTTTGACTTAGAGCAATGGCTCTTGTTGAAGGAACTTTCAGCGATGGCTCAAACGCAACAATTATTGGGCACGACGGGGCTTTCAGTTAAAGGGAAATTAGATAAGCGCTATTTACTTTTACCTGTCCAACGTGGCAAAGAATTGCTTGAGCGGATGGCAGAAGTGAATGAGTTGAAGTTAGTAATTGGCGACGATACGTATAAAC
The DNA here is from genome assembly GCF_009933175.1 of Candidatus Enterococcus huntleyi. GTDB lineage: Bacteria > Bacillota > Bacilli > Lactobacillales > Enterococcaceae > Enterococcus_K > Enterococcus_K huntleyi. The sequence goes on from NZ_MAEJ01000022.1 coordinate 9,788, forward strand.
AAATCCAATTTACGACAGATGATTTACCTTTAGAATTGGTAGTTGAGAAAACAGAAGATGCGTTTGAGTTACAGGTGACACAGACTTTTGAGCACTTTTTCAGTTATTATCATTGGGGCATGATTGCTGGTAAATTCTACGTTTTAACATCTGAACAACAAGCAATTTATACCACGTTAGAGCAATTATTAAAACGACTGAAAGAACCAGCTGTCGCGTATCAACGCCACGAGCTATCTCAATTATTTAGAGAAGTTTTACCTGTCTTGAAAAAAATAGGACGTATCGAAGTCCAAGAATCGGTGACAGCTGAGGTCAGCGATACACCGGTGCAAGCGGTAATGTACTTCCGAAAAGTGAAGGGCATGATTCAGGTACGCGTTGATTTCATCTATGGCGATGTAGTGTATTCCACCGATAAAAAGCATCAGGTACTACCTGAGGGACGTAAAGAGGTCTTGCGGGAGACCGTTCGAGAAGAGCAAATTCTTTCCTTGCTTCCTTTATATAGCTATAAAAAGAATGCGACTGGTTTTGAAAAAAATCTGCCAGCTGGTGAACGCTTATATGCTTTCTTCACGACAGAATTAATGGTTTATCGAAGACATGCAGAAGTGAAAGTCGGTAAAAAATTACGCGAATTATATCTTGATGCGCAACATTATCAACCGCAAATTGAAGTCAAGGATGATGGTTCGTGGCTAGATGTTCGCTTTGATGTGACGGGGATTGAAGAGCAGGAGATTGATGCGGTCTTACAGAGCTTGCTGAATAATGATCGTTTTTACACCTTAGAGAATGGGCAAGTGCTGTCGTTTGATTCTGAGGAATTTCAACAAACGAGTTCTATGCTCTCACAATTGAGAGAGAAAATCTATTCTGATAATGGGCGCATCCAGGTTCCTCGAAATCAAGGATTAGTTATCCAAGATAAATTGAAGGGATCTCGGACACATTTTAGTGCCTCATTTGATAAGATGGTGACGGATTTAATTCATCCGGAGGAATTTTCTGCGACGTTGCCTAAGGGCCTCAATGCAACCCTTCGAGAGTACCAAGTGACCGGCTTTAAATGGTTGAAGATGCTGAGTCATTATCAATTTGGCGGCATTTTAGCTGATGAGATGGGGTTGGGTAAAACAATCCAAATGATTACCTATTTACTCTCTGAAAAAGAGGAAAATGGGGCTATCTCGGCTCTAATCGTTGCGCCGGCTAGTTTAATTTATAATTGGCAGGCTGAAATCAAAAAGTTTGCGCCAAGTTTGACCTCAGTTGTAGTAGGTGGCAATCGCAATGAGCGCGAAGCGTTATTGCAGACACCCGTGGATATCCGCATCACGTCTTATGCGAGTTTGCGTCAAGACGAGGACTTGTATCAAAAAGAGCAAGTTGGCTATCTTGTGTTGGATGAAGCTCAAATGGTTAAAAATAGTGCAACGAAGACAGCGCAAGCGTTAAGAAAATTACAGGCACCGCAACGTTTTGCTCTGAGTGGGACACCGATTGAGAATAATTTAGAAGAATTGTGGTCATTATTTCAAACGATTATGCCAGGATTCTTCCCAGGGAAAAGTAAATTCCGCGAGCTGACAGTAGCTGATATTTCGCAGATGATTAAACCATTTATCCTGCGACGGGATAAAACAACGGTCTTGAAAGACTTGCCTGAGAAGATTGAATCTAATCTGTATAGTGTTTTGACTGAGGAGCAGAAGAAGGTTTATCTAGCTTACTTGCGTCAAATGAGAGAGCAGGTTAATTCGATGGATGCTGCTACATTCAAGAAGAACCGTATCAGTATTTTAGCGGGGCTGACTCGTTTGCGTCAAATTTGTTGCGATCCACGTCTATTTATCGATGATTATGTGGGCGGCTCTGGTAAATTGGCACAGGTTAAAGAGATGGTGATTGCGGCGAAAGAAAATAATCGCCGGGTCTTACTCTTTTCACAATTTACTAGCATGCTCTCGATTATTGAAGAGGAATTAGCTGAGTTAGGCATCACTTCGTTCTATTTAAGAGGGAGCACTAAACCTCAGGATCGAATTACCATGGTTGATGCGTTTAACGAAGGGGAAAAAGATATCTTTTTAATCTCCCTAAAAGCTGGTGGTACTGGACTGAACTTAACAGGTGCAGATACCGTCATTCTCTATGACTTGTGGTGGAATCCAGCCGTGGAACAACAAGCCGCTGGGCGGGCTCACCGGATTGGTCAGAAAAATGTCGTGGAGGTTTGGCGAATGATTGCTGAAGGGACCATTGAAGAACGAATGGATTCTCTACAACAAGAAAAACGCGAACTTTTCCAAAAAGTTATTCAAGGAAATGATGAACAATTAAGTAAATTAACAGAAGAAGATATTCGCTTGATTTTGAGTATTGGCGATAGTTAATAGAAAAGAAACGACGACTTGAAGTAAAAAGTCGTCGTTTCTTTCTATTGTTGACTAACTATAACTGATAGGTAGCTACGCTGAGTTGGCGCGGCAAGGGATCAGACATAAAGCTAAGTAATAGGGCGCAATGACTGGTCTTAGTTGTCAGCCATTCATGTTATAAAGCCACGATAATTCGCAAGCTAAAAGAGTGCTTGAATAGTTTCAAGTAATTGTTCGAATGAGGTAATCTCCCAATCAAAAAGTGGGGTTGAACCTGCGGGGATTGCTCGATTTCTATGATTAAACCAAAGCGCGTGCCAGTCACTATTTTTTGAACCAACCACATCATTTTCGAAGCTATCGCCGACATACAAAGTAGTTTCTGGTGAGAAGCCGAATGTTTTTTCAGCTAATTTAAAGATTTCGACTTCTGGCTTTTGAAAGCCTGTTGCCTGAGAGATAATCACGCGATCACTAGCCACCCAGTCTTCGAGACGCAGCTGTTTGACCTTCTTATATTGATGATCAGTAGGGCCGTTTGTGATAATTCCGATGGGGATTTGCTTTTCTTGCAAATAATTCAGTGTTCTTCTGACTTCTTCATGCATGCAAATATTGGCTAACTCATCTTCATAGACTTTTTGAAAAAGAAGGCCATCTGCCTCAGTAATGAGTGGGTAATCTAAATCGAGTAAGGATTGGCTAATGCGCTGAGCTCGCATGTATTCAAGTGTCCATTCGTTTGCCATGACTTTTGGGAAATTTTCGTCACTATGGTAGCGAAAACGAATATAAAGTGCCGCCATATCTTCTTCAGTTACTGCAGGAATTACTCGCTTAACCGCGTTTCTAAAGGGTTGCTGTTGGTCATAAATTGTATCATCTACGTCAAAGACAATTGCTTCTATCAAAAATAGTCCACGCCTTTCAAAATTTTCATTTGTTTCCAAAGTAAAATCCTCATTCATTGTAGACGATATAGACAGAGAAAAAAAGGGGAGAAATGCTGATATATAAAGGTTTTTTCTACCTATTTTCGATGAACCTTGATAGAATAAGCAAAGCTAGATTTCAGTTTTTTTCACCGAAAAAGAAAAAGTTATCATTTTTTCAGAAAAAATCAAAAAAACTTTGAGGAGCAGCTGTGGTGAAAAACAATATGGTATACTAGGGATTGTTTGAATTTTATTTATAAAGAACAGTGGAGGAAAATAGATGTTAAAACGATTTTTTAGTTATTACAGACCGTATAAAAGCCTGTTTATATTAGATTTTTCATGTGCCGTACTAGCTGGTTTGCTGGAGCTAGCTTTTCCGATAGTAGTGAATCAAGTGATTGATAAAATTATGCCAAAAGGCGATTTTCGCCTGATTGCCTGGGTGTGTATTGGCTTGTTATTGTTTTATGTGATTAATACTGCCTTGCAATATATTGTCGTCTTTTTTGGTCACAAATTAGGAGTGAATATCGAAACGGACATGCGCAGAGAGTTGTTTCAGCATCTACAAACGCAGTCTTTCGATTACTACGATAATCAGAAGACAGGTAAATTAATTAGTCGCCTCACGACGGATTTATTTGAAATTTCGGAAGTTTCGCATCATGGGCCAGAAGATGTTTTTATCACGGTCATGACCTTATTGGGTTCATTTCTATTGATGCTGAATATTCACGTGAAGCTGGCGATTGCAACCTTTATTTTATTGCCATTTATCACGATTGCACTGGTCTTCTTTAATAAAAAAATGACTAAGGTGAACACCAAGATTTATGATAATTTAGGGGAGTTTAATGCAGGGGTAGAAGCTTCGGTCAGCGGAATTCGAGTGACTCAATCCTTCTCTAATGAAGCCTTCGAAAATCGTCGTTTTGAAGGATTGAACCAAGCTTATCGCCAATCGAAGATTTTATTTTACAAAGTGATGGCAGTTAGCTCCTCATACAATTATTTTTTAATTCGTTTAATTAACTTATTCGCACTGATTTTTGGTGCTTATTATACAATTAATGGGGAAATTACTAATGGGGAATTTGTCGGCTTCATCCTATTATCAAACGTCTTTATTCGGCCAATTGAAAAGGTCAACAATATGATTGAAAGCTATCCTAAAGGGATTGCTGGCTTTAAACGTTTGACTGAGGAGCTAGATAAAAAGCCGGCAATTGAGGATCGGCCAGGGGCTCGTGTGGTCACAAATTTGGAGGGGAACATTTCCTATCAAGATGTTTCGTTTGCCTATAGTGAACGGACGAAAGTTTTGGATCATATTAATTTAGAGATTCAGCCAGGAGAAACAGTGGCATTTGTGGGTCAAAGTGGTTCTGGAAAAACGACATTATGTAATTTGCTCCCGCGTTTTTATGAAGTAACTGACGGGGCGATTATGATTGACGGTCTAAATATTCAAGAGATGACGTTGGCGTCTCTACGTAGTCAAATTGGTATTGTACAACAGGATGTCTTCTTATTTCCAGGCACGATTAGAGAGAATATTGCCTATGGAAAATTAGATGCGAGTGAGGAAGAAATTCGTCAAGCAGTGAAGCTCGCTCATTTAGAAAAAGTGATTGAGCAAATGTCAGATGGCTTAGATACGGTCATTGGTGAGCGCGGAGTGAAACTTTCAGGCGGACAAAAACAACGAGTGGCGATCGCTCGGATGTTTCTGAAAAATCCACCGATATTAATTCTAGATGAAGCGACTTCGGCATTAGACACGGAGACTGAACAAGTCATTCAAGAATCGCTTAATTCATTGGCTAGTGGCCGGACGACTTTAATTATCGCGCATCGATTGGCAACGATTAAACACGCGACGCGAATCATTGTTGTGAGTGAAGAGGGAATCTTGGAAGAAGGTACCCACGATCAATTAATGGCGGCTGAAGGGCACTATCGAGCGTTATATGAGGCGCAATTTAGAAAATAAAAGAATTCAATAATGGTATAAATGACGATTGCGATAGGAGCTGTTGCTAAGTCATCGTTTCGTTGAAAAAGAGCATGACAAGTTTTGTCAGAGCTCTTTTTTTCTATTCTGATTAGTTAGTCTAGAGGGCTATGCGAAAAAGAGAGATTCTAGCATAATTCCTTAAAAACTGATTAGTTTTTAACGGAAAAATCTTCTGTCTTCAATGGAAAATTGGTAGGGAAAAAATTCTATTTACCTAAAATTTAATCGAAAATAAAAGAGAAAATAGGGTGTCGTAACTTCTTTAAATAACGGGAATTTATTTTGTTTTTTTGAGAAAATTATTCCTAATCATGAGGAAAGAAAATCAAGTGGATTTTGTAGTGGTTCCCATCTATAAATTCTTTTTTTATTAAAAGAAGATAGCTTTTTTGATTATAGAAGGAAAATAAAAAAACAAGAAGTGTAAAATAATAGAAAGAAAACGGGCTAAACAGGGGAATAAGTAGTACAGATTTCCAACCTGTTTCATGTATTTTTTTGGATTTTCTGGTTTATTTGAATATTCTCATTTTCACAAAGTATCTTTCGAAAAAAGATTGATTTTATAGTGAAAACTTTTTAAAGAACATTCATTTTTTTTGTGTTTATTAGAGAATTGGGTAGCATTTTATATAAGTATTCGTTATAATAAGCACAGATAGAAGAATGAGCTCTGCTTCTGTTCCAAAACTGTGACTCTGTTCACAAAAAGGAGTGATGCACGTTGTTAACACTTTTTACTTCCCCAAGTTGTACCTCTTGTCGTAAAGCTCGTGCGTGGTTGCAAGAACATGAGATTCCTTTCGTAGAGAGAAATATTTTTTCTGAACCTTTAAATATTTCTGAACTAAAGGATATTTTACAAATGACTGAAGATGGTACTGAGGAAATCATTTCGACACGTTCGAAAGTTTTCCAAAAGCTAAACATGGATTTGGACGAATTGTCCCTACAAGATTTATTAACGCTTGTACAAGGAAATCCAGGGTTGTTACGTCGTCCAATCATGATTGATGAAAAACGTCTGCAAGTTGGTTTTAATGAGGATGAAATTCGTCGTTTCTTACCACGTGATGTTCGCCAATTAGAATTACGTCAAGCGCAACTGATGGCAGGATTATAAAAAATTGTACGATCAACATATAGGCAGTACCAACAACAAATAACTTATAGGTAGGCTGAGGCAGGTTTCTTGCTTCGGCCTATTTTTTTTTTGAGCAAAAAATAATCGCACGTTGTCCAAACAAATCAGCAGTTGAACGTATCTGGATTGTTAAAGGATATAGAGAGTCCGTTAAATCCAGCGCATATTTCCTGAATATGAATAATTGTCTACTTTTTTTGTAAATATCTGTGAGGATAGAAGTTTTTCCTTTACTTTTAAAGTGTTTCAGCTACAATGTACGTATATACCTATTACTAGGTAGAAGTGAGGTGTAGCTAATATGGAAATGGAACATATTAATGAAAATACTATTCGAGTATTGATTGGCAATGAAGATTTAGCTGCTAGGGGAATCACTTTTTTGGATTTATTAGGTAACCATAAAGAAATAGAAAATTTCTTTTATAGCATTTTAGAAGAAGTCGACGTGGAAGATGAATTTCAAGGAAGCGAAGCGGTGACGTTTCAAGTACTTCCCAAGGGTGATGGACTTGAGCTATTTATTAGTAAGAGTTTATCTGCTGAGGAATTATCTCAACTTGACGACATGCAGGGTTCTAATGTTGATGAAATTAGTGAATTTATACGAGCGCAGGTTTCTGATGATGACGCAGATGACTTAGGCCTGAAATCTGAATTTGAGAGTGCCTTCCAAAGCGTTATTTTTGTGCTCGATGACTTTGAGCAAATGATTGCTTTAGCCAATGAGACTTATTTAGAATCAGCTTGGTCAAACCTTTATCGGTTAAATGATTCCTATTATTTACAAGTGAATTTTCTGATGGATGATCTATCGAAGCACGACGTGGAGGATCAAATTGCCCAATTGTTGGAATTTGCCAAATTATCGCCAGTGACTGAAGAAGTTTTAGCTGAACATGGTGAATTAGTGATGGAACGAAATGCGTTAGAATTGACTCGTTTCTACTTTAAATAAAGTTAAATTCCCATAAATAATAGTTTAAGCAACTCAAATGCCCTGATGTAGGGGTCTTTGAGTTGTTTTTTTTGAGTTGCTTGATGTGTTTAAGGCTCTTAACGAAGTCTCAAAGGACCAGAATCTATTGTCCAATTGGTTTTGAGCAGATTAGTCGTCAAAGTTGTGAAATAAATAGATTCAAAAAAGATTCAAAAAAATAAGTTCAAGAAGATAAGTTCAAAAGAATAGATAAGTTCAAAAAAATTGGAATAATTCTGGCGTATCTTGCTTATGAGGGGATAAGGAGATGAGCAGATGTTAGTCGCTAAATGGCAGAGGCAATTGGTTTATGCGGCGGATGTAGCGTCGGGGCGTGTAGTAATTAGTCGTGAGGAGCTGCGTTGTCCGTCTTGCAATAAGCCAGTTATTCTGAAAAAAGGAGACTTAAAGTCAGCACATTTTGCTCACCAGAAACATTCGGGCTGTCAGCCGTTTAGTGAGGGAGAAACAGTGGAGCATAACACGCTAAAAAAGACTTTATTTGACTGGTCTGATCAACAGTTTGCTTTAGAAAGCTATTTGCCCAATCTCCATCAACGACCGGATTTATTGTCAGCGCATCTCGCTATCGAAATTCAATGTTCTTTTTTGGCGCAAAAGCGCATGATTGAACGGACAACAAACTACGTTGCGCATGACTATCAAGTATGGTGGCTACTGGGAGAAAAGTTAGCTCCTAAATCGCACAAAAAACTAACGCGGCTACAGCGGACTTTTTGTGGGTATCATTCCCAATGGGGCTGTTACTTCTGGTGTTTAGATTCGGAGACTAGAGAAATAACCTTGTGCTACCAAGTGATTGAGTACCCCAATGGGCGTCTAACATTTCAAAAGAAGCGCTGGACGTTTAAGCAAGAATCGTTAGCTGCTATCTATTCTGTGACTACCTCGGTTACAACAAAACAGGTTAGAGGACAGACAACCTCTGCTGAACGAAAGTACTTTTGGGGAAACTATCAACGCATCATTCAACAAGGGATTCTGAGACAAGAAACGCAGATTATCAAACTTCAAAAAGAGTGTTACCGTAGGCGAAAGAACTTACAAACCCTCACACAATGGATGTATCGGCCAAGTGCTTATTATCTTTTCTATGGCGTTCGGCTTTTGGCTTGTCGTTTGTGTTTTGAAGAGTTAGTTAAACAACGACGTCGACTCTCTAAAAATGAAGCCAATGAGCTGTATAAAATATGGTGTAGACAAACGACCATGAAGTGGTTGTTTCCTTTAATTTCGCAACAAAAAATACAAAAATTACTTTTTCTTGAATGCATTCAGTTGACGCAGGTGACGATTGTCAGAAATTTCGGAAAATAACGAATAAATCAAGTCTGAAATAGTCAAACTTTTTCTAACTATGATAAAATAGGAGTAGATTAAATGAAGGAGTGTGTGGAATGAGCGAAACAAAACAATTACCTGAACGTTCTTCTTTGGCAACAGAGGTAACGTGGGATTTAACTAAAATCTTTGCCAATGATGATGTATTTGAAGAGAAATTTAAGGCCCTTTCAGATGAACTGGAAAAAGCCGATACATTCAAAGGAACTTTAGGCGAAGGAGCTAAGCAGTTCTTAGCAGCCATCGAGTATTTATTAGATGTCTATCGAAAAGTGGAAGTTATTTATGTATACTCACACTTGAAAAATGATCAGGATACAGCAAATGCTACCTATCAAGCAATTTATGCACGAGCAAGTAGCTTATTAGCGAAAACAAGTGCAGCAGTTTCTTGGTTTGAGCCTGAAGTTTTAACGTTAACTGATGAACAAATTTGGGCTTATTTTGATGAAGAGCCTCAATTAGAAGGCTACCGTCATTTCGTCAAACAAATGGTTGATAATCGCGCCCATGTACTTTCTTCTGAAGAAGAAGCTTTGTTAGCTGGAGCTAGCGAAATTTTTGAAGCATCAAGCGATACCTTCGCTATTTTGAATAATGCTGATTTAACGTTCCCTGTCGTGAAAAATGAAGACGGTGAATCTGTTCAATTATCTCATGGAGTGTATGGACAATTATTAGAAAGTACAGATCGTTCGGTACGTGAAGCTGCCTTTAAAGGGTTGTACGGTGTGTACCAACAATTCAAAAATACCTTTGCTTCAACTTTGAGCTCACATGTCAAAGGGCACAACTTTAAAGCGAAAACGCGTAAATATAGTTCAGCAAGAGAAGCGTCGTTAAGCAATAATCATATTCCTGAGAGCGTATATGATACGTTAGTGGATGTAGTGAATAAAAATCTGCCATTGTTGCATCGCTATGTTGCTTTGAGAAAACGTTTATTGGCTGTGGATGAGCTACATATGTATGACTTATACACGCCGGTACTAGGGGAAGCGCCAATCAAATTTACTTATGAGCAAGCGCGTGATAAAGCTGTAGAAGCTTTGCAACCACTGGGTGCTGAATATTTAGCAATTGTTGAAGAAGCTTTTTCAAATCGCTGGATTGATGTGGTTGAAAATAAAGGCAAACGTAGTGGCGCTTATTCATCAGGAGCGTACGATACTTTACCGTATATTCTAATGAATTGGCATGATTCTTTGGACCAATTGTACACGTTAGTACATGAGATGGGACACAGCGTTCATAGCTACTTTACACGTAATAATCAGCCTTATGTGTACGGCGATTATTCTATTTTCTTAGCAGAAATTGCTTCAACAACGAATGAAAATATTCTAACTGAACATTTATTGGAAACAGAAAAAGATCCACGAGTTCGCGCTTATGTTTTAAATCACTATTTAGATGGATTTAAAGGCACGATTTTCCGTCAAACGCAATTTGCGGAATTCGAACATTTTATTCACACTGAAGATGCCAAAGGCACGCCACTTACTAGTGAGTTCTTAAATGATAGCTATGGCGAATTAAATGCCAAATATTATGGTCCAGCGGTTGAAAAGGATAGTGAAATCGCTCTAGAATGGTCACGGATTCCTCATTTCTACTACAATTATTATGTCTTCCAATATGCAACAGGCTTCTCCGCTGCTTCAGCGTTGGCAGATAAAATTGTAGCGAATGAACCGAATGCTTTAGAAAACTATCTAACGTATCTAAAATCAGGAAATAGTGATTATCCAATCGAAGTTATGAAAAAAGCCGGTGTCGATATGACTCAAGCAGCATACATCGAAGAAGCTATGAAGGTCTTTGAAGCACGCTTGAATGAATTAGAAGCCTTGATTGGTGAATTAGAGAAATAAGAAAACAACTAAAGTTTAGTTACTTTCGAGGAGTATGGCAAAGATTTGTCATGCTCCTTTTTTCGGAGAAACGGTGTACCAGAAGTAGCTTTTAGGGCAATTTCTGAAGAACTAGACCGAGTGATGCGATAATTCATGTTTTGATTTAGCGCAAACCAAAAAGAAGCTCTTCTTAGATCCTGTTTATCTAAGAAGGGCTTCTTTTTTATACTAATCGGAGCAAATGTCCGTTTGAACCTAGGCGTCGTTTATCTTTTTCAAAGTAATCCTTTTCTAAGATGTCATAGATATTTTCTGGTGAGTGACAAATCTCAAATATATCACTCATCGCTGCTTTGCCTTCTACAAGTACGCCAAATTCTCTATTGTAAGAAAAATTATAGACGACAGCAGACGGATGTTGCGTAATATCCATTTCTCTAGCTATCTGTTGATCAGAATAGAAAGCTTCTTTAACAAACTCAGATTGTCGATCTTCTAAGAACATCTCCAAATCGCCACCGGTTTCCACCACTAGCTTTTCGACTAACTTCTTTGAATATTCTTCCCCATGGCAGCCGACTGCTTCTTGTAAACGTAAAAGAAAATGCCGACCTTTCTTCTTTCCTTGCAGTTGCGCAGCTTTATAATCGAGAGAAGCGGAAAAAATAGTCTCGAACAAACGATTTCGTTCTTTTATATCATTTGGTGACTTTCCTTCGCGTTTCATCAAATCCCCAATTGTACGTAAATTTACCAGGGGTATAAAGCGAAATTGAATTTTTTTAGATCCGTTTTCTACAAAATCTAGTATTTGCTTTTCAGTGTGATAGCAAATACTCCCCAGTGGGTTAATAAATAAATAAATCTCTATCAAATGAATCTCCCCCAAACAGACTCGTGACAAATATGTCAACATCCTAATATACCTTACCAAAATAAATAAAAAAAAAGAAGTTAAACGGCTCGGAAATTGCAGGTGTCTTTTAATTTTTTTCTTCTAACATGCGTTGGATTTTATTTTTTGCAGGTTGATAGCTAATAGACAAGCGACTAAGCAAGTGCTCAAACTGCTTTTTCCCAACAGCATAGTCAGCGACCTCAAGTTCCAGTTCATAATCATGCGCGTGACCGTACCAACTTTCATCGAGAGCAAGTAACCCCTCTTCGATTGAAAATTCGGCCCGTTTTGTTGTGAGCTTTCCAATGGACTTTAGTGTACGACAATCGATTGAAGCATTCTTAAGGAAATCATAGACTGCACCAAAAGTAGGCAGACTATCTTTTAAAAGGAAATCCTGTGCTTGACTGAGCGTCAATTTATCCGTTGTTTCTAGTAACCCTTCTTTGGCAGGACTTTTTAAAGTTAATTCAGCATAGGTGGGCAAGAGACGAATGCGTAACCCCATCTGTTTTTCTTTTAAGTCACTTGTTTGATTATCAAAGTAAATATTTGTTTGGCTATGAAAATCTTGCTCTCCTAATTGGTATAGCTGACAAATAGCTTGATAGTCAGATTCAGTTAATAAAGTTTTAAATTCAATTTCTAAGTTTTCGCTCATGTAGACCCCTTTCTTTCCTTACATTGATTGTCACATAATTCAAATTTTTCTGCCAACTAAACGGCTTATTTTTGATTGTCTATTTTTGGAGATGCATTTTGTAAAAAATGGTTATTCTTGAAAGGATTCGCTGAGTGTTTTGCGTGGTTTATGTTAAAATATAGTATGAATGTTAGAAGATAAGTTGAGGGATTGCTATGGAACGAGATTGGGAAACATTTTTAGCGCCATATGAACAGACGGTTTCAGAATTAAAAGTCAAATTGCGTGGAATCCGCAAGCAGTTTAGAGAACAGAATCGTCATGTCCCTATTGAATTTGTGACAGGACGTGTCAAACCAATAGAAAGTATTATTACAAAATCACAATTACGGCATATTCCGATTCAACGTTTAGACGAGGAAATGTCAGATATTGCTGGTTTAAGAATTATGTGCCAATTTGTTGACGATATTCATCAGGTTGTTCAAATCATCAGAAACCGCAAGGATATGAAAGTGGTTCAGGAACGAGATTATATTACGAATAAAAAAGCCAGTGGCTATCGTTCGTATCATCTAGTGATCGAATATCCGGTGCAGTTGGTCGGTGGCGAGAAGAAGATTCTGGCTGAGATTCAGATTAGAACATTAGCGATGAATTTCTGGGCAACGATTGAACACTCACTCAATTATAAATATCAAGGTGCCTTTCCAGAAGAAATGAGTGAACGTCTGCAGCGTGCAGCTGAGGCAGCCTACCAATTAGATGAGGAAATGTCGACGATTCGAGAAGAAATCCAAGAGGCCCAACGACTATTTTCTCATGGTCGAGGGAAATCAGAAGATGTCTATTATCATAAATCGATGGATCAAGAGGAGTGATAGCATGGTGAGTATGAAGGTAGCAATTGTTCAGAATCACGAAGAAAAATCACAGATTATTGCGCAAAAATTACGCGAGATGTTGCGTAAAGCAGATATAAAAATTGAAGATCAAAATCCTGAATTAGTCATTTCAATTGGGGGCGATGGGACGTTACTATCAGCTTTTCATCGCTACAATCATCGATTGAATGAAGTGAGTTTCCTAGGTGTTCACACGGGACATCTAGGTTTTTATACGGACTGGCGCGACTATGAGCTGGAGGAGCTAGTGGCTAGCTTGAGCAGTAATCGCGGCAAGAGTGTCAGCTATCCTTTATTGGACGTGCGGATTACTTTTTTAGATGGCAAATCAGACAAACATTTTCTGGCTTTAAATGAGTCCACGATTAAGCGAGGTAACCGAACAATGGTTGCCGATATTTTGATTAAGGATGAGCTATTCGAACGTTTTCGCGGCGATGGGTTGTCTATTTCGACACCGACAGGTTCAACCGCGTATAATAAAAGTATCGGGGGAGCCGTCCTCCATCCAAGTATCAACGCGTTTCAGTTGGCTGAGATTGCTTCTTTAAATAATCGCGTCTTTCGAACACTAGGTTCGCCGATTGTGATTGCCCATACTGAATGGTTAGAAGTTAAATTGCAAGATAGTACAGATTATTTGGTGACAGTCGATCAACTAGATATCGAGCAAGAAAATATTGCTTCTGTTTACTATCGGATTGCGGATGAGCGCATTCATTTTGCCTCATATCGACACATGCATTTTTGGGGTAGAGTCAAAGATGCGTTTATTAGTGAGGGGTAGATGATGGAGTTTTCTTGGTCGTTTCAAAAAGAACAAACACAACAGGTAAAATATTTTTTAAAAGAGCAGGGCATTTCCAAGGGATTGCTAGCAAAAATTAAGTTTCAAGGTGGGCAAATTAAAGTCAATGGAAAAGTTGAGAATGTCTTGTTTTCTCTTTCCTACAATGATATGGTAACAATTGTGATTCCGGATGAAGGCGAGCATGAGACGTTGTTATTGGACGAGACGCCGATCGAGATTGTTTTTGAAGATGAGCATCTATTGGTGGTGAATAAGCCAGCAGGTGTTTCTTCAATTCCAGCTCAGTACCATCCGAATTATACAATGGCCAATCGAGTGAAGGCTTATTATAAAAGGCAGGGCTACGTGAACCAAGTGATTCATGTTGTCACACGCTTAGATCGTGATACGACGGGCTTGATGCTCTTTGCCAAGCATGGCTTTGCCCATGCAAAACTTGATGTTCAATTACGCGAAAAAAAAGTTGTCAAAAAATATCAGGCGCTCGTAAGTGGGTCCTTGGAGCGACTTATGGATCATGCAGAAATCAATTTGCCGATAGGTCGTGATTATACTTCTTTATTAAGAAGAAAAGTCAGCGAGGATGGCCAAATTGCCAAAACAGAATATTGGCTTGAAGCGAAGCAGAAAGAGCTTGCTCTAGTGGATATTCAGTTGCATACTGGCAGAACACACCAGATTCGCGTACATTTTTCTGCGTTGGGTTGCGCGCTATTGGGTGATGAAATGTATGAAGGACGAATGGATTTAGGCATCACTAGACAAGCGTTACATTGTTATGCGTTACGGTTTGATCATCCTTTTACGAATGAGTCGTTAGCGTTTCAGCAACCATTGGCAGAAGATATGGCGAAATTAGTGCGCCAATAAAATCAACAGTGAGGTGAGATTGATTTGGATGAAAATCAAGAATTAGAAGAACAGTTTGCTTTATTACTCAAAGACTTGCAGGAAAATAATATCCAGGAATTTCGGGAGAGATTCTTAGAGATGCACATCTACGAGCAGGGCCAGTTCTATCAATCTCTAGCTGATGAGGAACGTTTAATTGTTTATGCCTACCTTTCACCAAAGGAACTGGCAGATATGTTTGACGTTATCGAAGAAGATAACGAAAATATGAAAGATTATCTTGCAGAGATGCGCCCAAGTTACGCGGCAGAAATGTTATCAGAGATGTATACGGATAATGCCGTCGATTTGTTAAATACTTTAGATAAGAAACAAATTGCCAAATATTTAAGTTTAATGGATACCGAAGATGCCAGCGAAATCAAGGATTTACTGCATTATGAAGACGATACAGCTGGGTCTATCATGACTACTGAATATGTTTCAATCGTGGCTAATCAAACAGTTCGTTCGGCGATGTATGTCCTGAAGCATGAGGCAGATGTTGCAGAAACGATTTATTATATTTATGTAGTTAATCAAGAAAACCAGTTACTAGGTGTTATTTCTTTACGTGATTTGATTGTGAATGAGGATGACACGATGATTGCGGAATTGATGAGTGAGCGGGTGCTTTCCGTGCACGTGGGCGACGACCAAGAAGATGTCGCTCAAACCTTCCGTGATTATGATTTCCTAGCATTACCGGTCACAGATTATGATGACCATTTGCTGGGAATTGTAACTGTCGATGATATCATTGACGTTATCGATGATGAAGCGGCCAGTGATTACTCTGGTTTGGCGGGGGTTAACGTCGAGGAAGTCAGTGAGAATCCATTGAAGGCTGCTTCAAGACGTTTGCCTTGGTTGATTACCTTACTATTTTTAGGGATGTCGACGGCGACTTTGATTAGTCATTATGAAGCGTTAGTCAGTGAAGCCAGTATTTTAGCCGTCTTTATCTCGTTGATTACGGGGACAGCCGGCAATGCTGGGACGCAATCACTGGCGGTTGCGGTACGTCGTTTGGCTTTGGCTGATGAAAAAGATAATAATTTTGTGCGCTTGATTTTCAGTGAAGTGTTGACGGGTCTAGTCACGGGTTTGGTGACTGGCTTTACGATCTTTTTGATTGTTGGATTCTGGCAAGGGAATTTTATCCTCGGGTTTGTGATCGGTATGGCGATGCTCTGTGCGATTACAGTCGCCAATCTGGCAGGTAGCTTAATTCCCATGTTAATGGACAAATTGGGCTTTGATCCGGCAGTTGCCAGTGGCCCGTTTATCACCACGCTGAGTGATTTGACCAGTGTTTTAATTTATTTCAGTATCGCCAGCTTGTTTATGAGTTACTTTTTAGCCTAGAATAGGCATTTGATGATGGCAAATAAACTTAGTTTAGACGACCAAGAAGCCTCAGGGAAATGGGTATAAAACCATTTTTCTGAGGCTTCTTGGTCGTCTAGAGTCGACTAGCAAGCTATACGCAAAAAATTGATTTAGTTGTTAGCGAGTTCGACAATTTTAGTGCCGTGGACTTCTTTGACACCTAGCGCCGCTACGACTTCTTCAGCATTTTTGTAGGAAATACCTGCGCCTGGTAGAATCATAAGACGGTTGTCCGCATAGTCAATCAATGCTCGTAGATGATCAAAATTCTTTTCAATAGGAGTATTAGCTGGGCCACCATGGGTTAAAATTCGTTGCACGCCATGTTCGGCTAACCAATCAATTGCTTCAAATTGACGCTCAACTGGAATTTCATCGAAAGCCATATGGAAAGTAATCTGTAAACCTTCCGCGTGTTCAATTAAGACCTCTAAGGCTTCTTCGTCCAGCCAATTGCTAGGCGTCAGACAACCAATCACTACGCCATCTGTTCCTAATTTTTTTGCTTCTATTAAATCAGTGTGCATGATTCTTAGTTCAATATCATTAAAAATAAAATCGCCGCCACGTGGACGAATCATGGTCATCACAGGTACCTGTTTTTCTTGGGCATAACTCAAGGCTTCTTCAATGACACCAGTACTTGGTGTTGTACCGCCGACCGCTAAATTATCACATAGTTCAATACGATTAGCACCTCTAGCGATGGCCTCTTGAATATGAGTGAAATTCTCTGCGCAAAATTCTTTAATCATTTGGGCTCTCTCCTCCTAAACTTCTTCCATGGCATTGTATCACATTTTTTTTGATTGCTAAAGCAGAATAAGAAAGGTAAGATGGTCAGTGGAAGGGGGACGAACGAGTGCTTAAAAAAATTGATCAGGGTGCTTTATTTTTAGAGAAACATGTGACTGATTTTCGTTGTCCAGTGTGCCATGAAACGATGAAGGCGGGGAACCGAGCGGTGATTTGTGCTAGCGGGCATCGCTTTGATGTATCAAAAAAGGGAACCCTTTATTTCTTAGATCATCAGATAAAAACTGAATACACCAATGAAATGTTTCATCCTAGAGGAAGAATGATTGAGGCGGGGATGTATAATCCTGTGATGGACGAGCTCGCTCAGTTGGTAGATTATCCAGAATTTGTCTTAGATGTTGGCTGCGGAGAAGGCAGTTTCTTAACGCAGTTAAATAAACGAAAAAGTCTAAAGAAAATGATTGGCTTTGATATTTCTAAGGAAGGCGTGTATTTAGCCACTCAACAACCGATTGATGCATTTTGGTGTGTGGCAGATTTGACGAATTTACCTTTTGCAGACAACTCCGTATCGACGATTTTGAATATTTTTTCACCGTCTCATTACAAAGAATTCCAGCGTGTCTTAGCTTCCGATGGGCAATTAATCAAAGTGGTCCCACAGGCGGGCTATCTGACAGAACTACGTCAAGCCTTTTATCCGGATGAAATTGAGAAACAGAGTTATTCAAATGAAGCTGTCGTAGAAAAATTCAAAGCGGAAATGACTTTTATTGAACAAAAAAGAGTGACGTATACTTTTGATATCCCTAAAGAGAATCAGTTGGATTTATTGAGTATGTCTCCACTTGAGTGGGGCGTCTCTGAAACGGTCAAACAAGGCTTAAAACAAAACCCTTTGGAGAAAATTACAATCGATATCGAAATATTAAAAGGTTCTCATAGTAATCGTTTTCATTAAGTTTTTTTAAAGATTAGTGGTTGTCAAAGTAACATTTTGGTGATATAGTAGCAACAAGTTGTTTTTTCATTGGTTTTTATCAGGTTCCTGTTCTGATAAAAGTTAGTGAGAAGAGCTTCACTAACGTAACGACTCGCAGTGATCTAACACCGAGGCGGTACGTTTTTTTTATGCCAAAAATTAGAACAGCTCACTCAAAATGAGTTATAAAAAGGAGAAATCAGTCGTATGACGAATCACATTGTTTTGTTTGAACCACAAATTCCTGCTAACACAGGCAATATTGCCCGGACATGTGCCGCGACAAACGCACCTTTACATTTAATCGAGCCATTAGGATTTTCCACAGATGACAAACACTTGAAGCGTGCAGGACTGGATTATTGGCATGATGTGAATATTACCTATCATAAGGATTTAGCGGCTTTCTTAGCTCATTTAGGCGATAAGAAGCTGCATTTAATTACTAAATTTGCGAATCAAGTGTACAGTGACGAGACCTTCAATGATGATCGAGATCATTATTTTATGTTCGGTAAGGAAACAACCGGTCTGCCAGAAGATTTTATGCGCGATAATCAGGAAAAATGTTTGCGAATTCCGATGAATGACGAACATGTTCGCTCGCTCAATCTCTCGAATACGGTGGCTTTAGTCGTTTATGAAGCACTAAGACAACAGTCTTTCCCCAATTTAGAATTACAACATCATTATGACCACGATAAATTAGATTAATCAGACGATTTTCTGATTGGCTAAAGCAAGTTTATGCTAAAATAGAACAAAGACTGAAGAGGGTGTTCCAGAAGTTACTTCTAGCACATCATTCATTAGAAAAAAGGGGGGATGACAAGATTTTTTGTCACACCCCCATAAATTATAAAACAGGGGCTGTTACTGGCGGGATTTACAAGAACCGAGTTTCTATGAATCGTACGAGGGCAGAGCACTTATCGAGGAGCGCATGGGATGAAATTATATTTTACAAGACATGGGAAAACGCAATGGAATCAGGAGAAACGATTTCAAGGAATGGGTGGAGATTCACCACTCCTAGCTGAAAGTTATGCTGAGATTAAGGCGCTAGGAAAGGCCATCAAAGAAGTTCCTTTTGAGAAAATTTACTCAAGTACATCAAAAAGAGCCAGTGATACGGCACAAGGGATTTTAGCAGAACTGAATGAGCCGGTTGAGATTGTTTATACGGATGATTTGCGTGAGCTGGGCTTGGGGTCACTAGAAGGGCAATTAATCGAAGAGATTCGTAAGACGCATGGGGAAAATCTCGATAATCTTCGCCATCATTTAGAAAAATATGACCCAACACCGTTTGGCGCTGAGCCGATGGAGCATGCGATTGCTCGTATCGAATCAGTAGTTCGTAAGGCAGTCAGCGAGGCTTCTGAAGGGCCTCTACTCTTTGTCGGTCACGGAGCAGCCTTGACTGCAGCAATTCAGTCAATGGTAGGGAAGCCGTTAGAAGAGTTGCGAGCAGCTGGTGGCTTATTAAATAGTAGTTTAACAATCCTTGAGACAAATGAAGCGGACGTAGATGGTCCCTATCAAATGAAGTTATGGAATGATGTTTGCTTTTTAGAAAAGTAAAACTGGAACGATAGCTACTCAATAAAAGTAAAATAAAAGTTAGACAAATAGCATAAGTAAGGGTCATAAAAACGACCAAGAACAGTACCGCACAAAAGGTGACAACGGGGAAAGAATAATTTTCGTATGAGGAGGCGTAAACATGCAAACTGAGATGCTTGAAGCAAAGTACATAGTTGGAAATGTGGCAGCTATCTTCTTTCAAAATCCTAGTAATTTCTACAAAGTTTTATTGATTCGTGTGACGGATACGAATACCGACTATAAAGAAAAAGAATTAGTAGTGACCGGAAGTTTTGGCGAAATTCAAGAGGAAGAAAGCTATCGTTTTTTTGGTGAGTTTGTAGATCATCCTCGATATGGTCGACAATTACAAGTGGATCGCTACCAACAGGAACGCCCCACTTCAGCAAATGGACTTGTCAATTATTTGTCCAGTGATAAATTCCCTGGGATTGGTAAAAAGACGGCTGAAAAGATTGTCGAAATTCTAGGTGAAGACGCGATTGAACGGATTATTGAAGAGCCTGATGTATTGAAGCAGCTGCCTACCTTAAATGAGAAGAAGCGCCAGGTTATCGTTGAAACGATCCGCCTAAATCATGGGATGGATCAAGTCATCGTTGGTTTGAACCGCTATGGCTTTGGGAGTCAGCTGTCCTTTGCTATCTACAAGACGTATCAAAATGAAGCGCTGGATATTATTCAGGAAAATCCTTACCAATTAGTTGAGGATATTGAAGGAATTGGTTTTAAACGAGCAGATAATTTGGCTGAACAATTAGGAATTGGCGCACAATCACCACAAAGGATTAGAGCGGCTGTATTGCATCAAGTTTTTCAACAATCTATCCAGACGGGAAATACCTATATCGAAGCCAAAAACTTATTGGAACAAACCGTTCGCCTGCTTGAAACGAGTCGGCCTATCGAGATTGTTCCAGATGAGGTGGCAACGATTATTCTTCAACTTGTCGAAGAAGGGAAGATACAGCAGGAAGAAACCAAATTGTATGAGAATAGTTTATACTTTTCTGAATTGGGAATTGGTAGTTCTATTCAGCGATTATTGTCACGCAAAAAACAGATTAAGTATGAAAAGAAGACCGTTAAAAAGACCCTACGTATCTTGGAGAAACAACTGAAAATCAGCTATGGCGAATCTCAACAAAAAGCGATTGAGGAAGCCATCTGTTCACCGCTCTTCATTTTGACTGGTGGACCTGGAACGGGTAAAACGACAGTTATTAACGGAATTGTGAATTTATTTGCTGAGCTGAATGGCCTGGAGCTGGATCCTACTAAGTATTCGCAAGAAGTCTTTCCGATATTACTGGCAGCCCCGACTGGACGTGCGGCGAAACGAATGAATGAAACGACGGGATTGCCAGCTGGGACGATTCATCGATTATTAGGCTTAAATGGCCATGAAAAGACGCCCACCATTAGCACAAAAGAGCTAGAAGGGGGCTTATTAATTGTCGATGAGATGTCGATGGTTGATACATGGCTAGCCAATACGCTATTTAAGGCGATTCCCACTAATATGCAGGTTATCTTTGTAGGCGATAAGGATCAGCTGCCGTCGGTGGGGCCGGGTCAGGTCTTACATGATTTACTTCAAATAGATGAGATACCGAAAATGGAATTGACGGAGATTTATCGACAGGGCGATGGTTCAAGCATTATTCCCCTAGCTCATGAGATTAAAGAAGGGCGTTTGCCGGCCGATTTTACCAAAAATCAAAAGGATCGTTCTTTTTTCAGAAGCGATGCCTATCAGATTGAATCGTTGATTTCTCAAATTGTCGAAAAAGCTAAGAAAAAAGGATTTAGTGCACAGGATATTCAAGTGTTGGCACCGATGTATCGGGGACCAGCCGGGATTGATGCCTTGAATAAAATGATGCAAGAAATCTTTAATCCGAATAATGGTCAGAAAAAGGAAGTTAAATGGAATGAATCGGTTTATCGAATTGGCGATAAAGTCTTGCAGTTGGTCAATTCACCGGAATTAAATGTCTTTAATGGCGATATGGGCCAGATTACGGGGATTATCTATGCCAAAGATTCCGACGATAAAGTCGATGAATTAGTCATTCAATTTGATGCCAATGAAGTTTCTTATAAACGAAATGAATGGAATAAAATTACGCTGTCTTATTGTTGCTCGATTCATAAGTCTCAGGGAAGTGAATTTAAGATGGTGATTCTGCCGATGGTCCATCAATTTCAGCGGATGCTGCAACGAAATTTACTGTATACGGCGATTACCAGAAGTAAAGAAATGTTGATTATGTTAGGGGAAGAGCAGGCGTATCAAACGTGTGTTACCCATGAATCAGCTAGTCGTTTGACGACGCTTAAAGAACGAATTCTGACGGCTAACGAGATGAGCTTGACTATGCGCAGCAAGTTAGAAGCTTATGAAGAAACTCTTTCTAGTGATCAGCCGTTTGGTAGCTCATTAAATGAGGCGCCCAAAGTGACGTCTCATGAGAAGCAAACCACAGACTTTTCTACGAGTAATCAGTCATCGGCGGAAAGTATAGGTGTGGCACAAGCGAATCAAGTAAAAGATCATCAAGTAGAGACAAATTCGGCAGCTAGCATGCAAGAAAACTCAGCTAAACGAGAGCTGAAGGCTACAGCTAGCTCGCACGATGCGTTAGCGCAAGGAGAGGTTTCTTTATTTGAGGATGAAGAGCCAGTTAGTTTGCCAAAAGAGCCAATCCTGACGATGGAATTAATTAAAAGTCAACGAATTGATCCAATGATTGGAATGGGGAACATGAGTCCTCAGCAGTTTATGGGGGCATAAGAACGTAATAGAACAAAGTAAAGGGGTCTGACAAAAATTTTGTCAGACCCCTAGTTTGCGAATAAACGGTCGTCCAGCAGTTAGCTCAGCTGGGTTTGTTTTTCGCTAATCTTAGTTTTTTAGGATATTAGCACCAGATCCATTGTTTTTTCATAGAAAAATAAATATCGAATGAACGTGAGCCCATGACTTCACCGTCTGCTTGTCCGTATTGCGGCATAGTGGAGACGATTCTGAGCTTATTTGCTGTGAAGTGATGAAAGTATTTCGAGTTCATTTGTTTCTTTTGGAGCAACAAAATAATTAACCAGAAAATTTTAAAGAGATTAATTCGTTCAACGAGTACAAAGTCTAGCTGATTTTTTTCTGCATTGGCTGTGGGTGCAATCGCAACACCGCCACCAAAATAGGGATGGTTAGTGGTGGTGCAGAGGAACGCCTTGGCAAAATTTTTCTGCTGACCGTTGATATCTACCATGATGGGAAAGCCTTTTTGCATGAATAACACTTTTATAATAGAAGCGATATAAGCTAAGGAACCCAAATTATACTTGTTAAGACGTTTTTTGGTGGCTGAATCATTGGTAGCATGGACAATCGCCGCATCGAGACCGATGCCGACATTATTCATTACAACGCCGCGCTCTTCTTGGATTTTTTCATCGTAAGCAATTAGCGATACTTCACGTGGGAAAGGCGTCTTTACAATTTGCCAGAATGCTTTCTCAGCTTCTTTAGGGAGACCAATTCCTCTAGCAAAATCATTTCCTGAACCTGCTGGTACGTAGGCGACAGGAATCTCAACTGCTAGGTGATAAAAAGCATTAACGACTTGATGCAATGTGCCATCGCCGCCAATCACGACGAGTAAGGGAAACGTGGTGTCTTCGTCTAGTTCAGATAAGTTGTCAGCTTTCCAAGGAATCAGCGTTTCTTTTGCCAGGTCTTGAGCAATTTGCTGTTCATGTCCAGCGAATTGTGTGTAATAGGTTGTATAAGGAAAGCCTCGTGTTGAGGCGATATCGATAATACGTGCGACTATTTTCTCAGCACTGCCACTGCCGGCAGTGGGATTGATTAAAAAATGATAGTGGAATTGCATAATTTTCCTCCTAAAAATAATCAATGGTTCAATTTTACATTATAGCAGACGTGTCCCAAGATAAACATCAAAAACTTCCTCTATCATTTTTGCGAAAGAATCAAGGGAGATAAGCCTTTGTAAAAGAGGTTACTTTTTAATTCAATAATAGGCATTGACCTTCACCTTTAGTTTAATGTTATCATGCAAGTAAGGAGGTGGCTTATGAAGACAATTAAACAAGTGTCAGAGCTGCTGGGGATGAGTAAGGTAACCTTGCGTTACTATGATAAAATTGGGCTTTTAAAGGTCAATCGTGCAGCGAATGGCTACCGCATATATGACGAGCAAGATATTCATATTCTCCGCAATATTGTAGTCTTTAAACAAGCGGGTTTCTCTTTAGAGGATATCAAGCTACTGATAGGTTTGTACTCATTTGAAGAAGGGGATGAGTGTAACAATCGGGCCAATGAGATTATCTTAAAAAATTTAGCAGAGATGAAAAAGCAAATTAGTTTTTTAGGAAAAGTCACAACGATTATTGAAGAACTTTTACCACTTTTTGAAACACACCAACTGTATAAAATAAACCAGGAAACGCTTGAAATGAATATTGAGGAACTATTTGAAGAAACAAAAACAAATCAAATAGAGGAGACTACATAGAATGAGAATGAAAAAACGAACGGTTATTATTGGTCTAGTGGCGCTTGTGCTGATTGTTGCAGGCGGTTTTGGGATTCGATATTTGCTAGCTTCAAAAAACTATCAAGACGCGGTGGCAGAAATTGTTATTGAAGAACCTGATTTGAGTAAACTCGCAGATGGTGAATATATTGGAGAACATGATGTCGATTTTATTCAAGCAAAAGTCAAAGTGACGATTACAAATCATGCGATTAAAGCGATTGATTATGTTTATCATAAAAATGAGCGCGGTGAAAAAGCCAGCCGAATTACTGAGGATATGATCCGAGAACAGAAGATCAAGGTTGATACGATATCGGGCGCCACAAATTCAAGTAAAGTCATTCAAAAAGCAGTTGAACTGGCGCTCACCGAAGAGTAGAAGAAGTTCGGAGATAGAAATTGAGCGACATAAGTTAGAGAGAAAAGGTGGCTGAAGAATATCAGAAGGACGGCTTTTACTTAGAAAAATCAATGAAATAATACAGATGCTAGAGCGGCTGAGACTGACAATTGTCTTAGCTGCTCTATCTGTCTTTTTATGAAGTCTGGGAATGATTAATTTGTTAGCTAGATGTGACAATTTCATTCGTATACAAGTGGGTATATTTCTGCTAGAGTTAGAGTCTAGCCACTATCAGTTTAGATAAAACTTAAGATATGAGACAGTAATGATGAAATGTCAAAAAATAACAACAGTCTTATGAGGAACTTCCAGTGCATTGTGGAAATTTTCGTTTGTTTAGGATACACTGATAGTTGTACCCATTGTCAGAGTGGAATCAGTTCGTATGCTTCTCAATAGTAGATAAGTCAACAGTAAGAGGCATGGCAATTAGTGAACTGTAAATGTAAAAGGAGCAAGTTATGATTAAAATTACAATGTTTTCGACAGCCGATAAAGTGAAAGGCCAAGGCGTGGGCAGTGCTTATCTTGAGCTGTTGGCGATGCTTAAAAAATATTTTTCGAAGGAATTTTCCATTGAAATAAACACCTATAAGGCTGCGGATATTTCCCATTACCATACGGTTGATTTCGTCTATTACTTATCGACTTTTCTATGGAATCGTGGCGTGAAGCTAGGATATGTTCATTTTCTTCCGGAAACTTTGGAAGGCAGTATCAAGCTGCTGCCGCTTTTTCAGAAAGTTTTTAATTGGTATGTCTTGTCTTTCTATAAACGAATGGATCATTTGGTGGTTGTTAACCCCAGCTTTATTGAAAAATTAGTCGCTTTAGGTGTGCCCGAAGAGAGAATTACTTATATTCCTAACTTTGTTTCGCCAAAAGTATTCTATGAAGCACAGGCTGAGCAGAAAACGGCTTGGCGAAAAGAGAATAACTTGTCTGAAGAGGATTTTGTTGTTTTAGGTGTGGGTCAGATTCAACAGCGCAAAGGCATTGATGATTTCGTCCAGTTAGCGATTCAAAATCCTGAGGTTCAATTTATTTGGGCAGGCGGCTTTTCTTTCGGGAAAATTACCGATGGCTATCAAAAATATCAAAAAATTTATGATAATCCTCCAAAGAATTTGCGATTCACTGGCATTATCGAACGTGATGAGATTGTGCAGTATTACAATATGGCTGATTTATTTTTACTACCTTCCTATAATGAACTTTTTCCGATGTCGATTTTGGAAGCTTTTAGCTGTGGGACACCTGTGATGCTAAGAAATTTGGATCTCTATGATTCTATTTTAAAGGAAACTTTTGTTACAGCTGACGATATCGATGAGATGCAGGTTAAATTAGTGCGTCTAGTCGAAAATCCTGATGAGCTACACGATTTTCAAGAGAAATCTCGGCGGGCGGCGCAACGTTATTCAGAAGAAAGCTGTGCTGCAACCTGGCTATCTTTTTATACAGAGTTAGCGAAAAAGAAGAAATAACGTGTCGAAATATAGAAAATTATTGTCTTGATGAATAATTGAAGAAAAAGAAAGGATTGAGCGATGATTGCTACTAAGCAATCGTGGCTCAATCCTTTTTGGATTAGTTTTAGTAGATTATGTTAGTCAGTGACGGCTTGGCTGACACTTTTGGCAACAATCTCAGCGACACCTTCTTGAAAAGCATCCGGAATAATGTTGGTTGTGGTTAGCTCATTGTCAGGAATAAGGCTAGCAATTCCTTTGGCTGCAGCGATTTGCATCTCTACGGTAATCTTTTTAGCGCGGGCATCTAGCGCGCCACGGAAGATACCAGGGAAGGCTAACACATTATTAATTTGATTAGGAAAATCACTGCGTCCAGTACCGACAATATAAGCACCAGCGGCTAAGGCTTCATCTGGAAAAATTTCTGGTACGGGATTAGCCATTGCAAAAATAACTGGTTTATCATTCATTTGACTGATCCATTCGGCCTGCAAGGCACCTGGCGCAGAAACACCAACAAAGACGTCAGCGCCTTTTAATGCGTCAGCTAGGCTACCTTTTCGATGGCTACGATTCGTTACTTTGGCAATCTCAGCGTGATGGGGAGCCAAGGTTGTATCACCTTCACAGATAATTCCTGGGCGATCGACAACTGTGACATGTTTGACGCCAGCAGCTAGGAATTTACGCGTGACAGAGAGTCCCGCTGAGCCACCACCATTTACGACAACATGCACTTCATCGATGGATTTGCCGATCAATTTTAGACTATTATATAAGGCTGCCAGTACGACAATTGCTGTACCATGTTGATCATCGTGGAAGACAGGAATATCTAATTCTTCAATTAAACGCTGCTCAATCTCGAAGCAACGAGGCGCACTGATATCTTCTAAGTTAATACCACCGAAAGTTGGGGCAATCATTTTAACAGTCCGAATAATTTCCTCTGTATCCTGGGTGTCTAAGACAATCGGAATCGAATCCACGTTGGCAAAACGTTTGAATAAAGCGGCTTTCCCTTCCATTACTGGCATGGCTGCTTCTGGACCGATATTTCCTAAGCCTAGCACGGCAGATCCGTCACTGACTACCGCGACCGTATTTTTTTTGGTTGTTAGTTCATAAGCAAGCTCTTTGTTTTCGTGGATAGCAGAAGATACGGCTGCGACACCAGGTGTGTAGGCGATGCTTAAATCTTCGCGGCTATCAATCGTAACTTTCGAAACGACTTCTAATTTCCCACCAAATTTCTTGGCTTGTTCAATGGCTAATTCTTTAACATCTTTGTTTGACATGTTGAACCTCCTGAGTTTTTATTTACTATTATAGTGATACAAATAGGAGCCAGTGTGAAGCGTGTTGCTTAATATTTATTTCCTAGTTGATTTTGAGCAAATGGTGTTTCAGAAGTAGCTTCTGTTACAACCTCTTTATTAGTATACCCTAAAATAGCATTCTGAAAATAGCTGTCATGGCAATTACGGTAATTGCTCCGCCTAAACGTGTGGCAACTTGGGCGAAAGGCATCAAATTCATGCGGTTTGCTGTACTCAATATAGCGACATCACCGGTTCCGCCCATCCCACTTTGACAAGCAGAGACGATCGCAGCTTCGACAGGATTCATATTCATAAATCGTGAGACGAAGAATCCGGTAGCAATTACAGTAAAGACAACGCTGATTACGACGATAAAATATTGCCACGTTAACATGCCCACGACGTCTTTTAATGGAATGTACAGCATGCCTAATCCGACCATTAATGGGAAAGTAAAGTTTCCAGAAATGAATTTGTACAATTGTTTCGAGCCTCGTTGCATTTCTTTAGGCACGACATTCAAATATTTCAAGAAAGCGGCTGCGATAATCATCAAAACAGGTCCAGGGAAGCCAGTCAAATGTTGTAATAAGCTACCGGTAATGAATAAGGTACAAGCAATTAGAACTCCTGAACCCATCATTTTCAAATCGATTGGCGACTTATCTTCAGCTAAGGCATCACTTAAATCATCTCCACCGTTGATTTTAACTAATTCTCCTTGGCCAGACAGTTCAGGACGTTTTTCCCCAAGACGACTTAAGAGACCGGAACACATGATGGCAAAAAAGTTACCGATGATTGTTGCTGGAATCAATTGACCGACTAATTGTTCGCTAGGAAGCCCAGTAATAGCACTATATCCGAGGGATAAGGGGAGAATTCCTTCACCGATTCCACCAGCTAAGACGGGTGTCACAATGTAAAACAAGCTGTGTTTCCAACCGAGACCTAGTAATGTACCAACTAAAGTCCCCACCAACATAGCGAAAATCATACCTAAAGCCATAGGGACGATCATGCGCATTAATCCTTGAACGAGAATTTTACGATTCATTCCCAAGATACTTCCGCACACAAGACAAGCGATGTAAAAGTATAAGAAATTGGCTTGTTTCATCAGAATATCAGTCGATGCTAACACATTTTCATTTAATAAGTTGAAGAAAACCATGATTGAAGGTATGAGTAAAGAAAGAATGGCTGGACCACCGAAATTTTTCAAAATAGGGATGTTGCCGCCAATCGTACCAAGTAACCAGCCCATCGAAAGAATTATTGCAAAGCCGCCGAGCATATTGACTGGCAGTTGTTCTAAGAGTGCAGTCGCTAAAATAACTGCCGAAGTGACGAGATAAACGGGCAATGAGACTGAACCAATCCGGACATCTTTCATTTTTTTGAACCAGTTTGGCTTAATTGAAGAGGTAGTTGTTGCTATCTTTTTTTCCATGTGTGTTGCCTCCTTATTTCTCTTGATGACCTCATTCTAATGAAATCGTTTTCTACAAGATAGATTATTTAACTAATTTAAGTAAACGCAAGTTCTTTAAGCAAGTGCAAGTAATTTCCTGTGCTATACTTTGAGTAGAAAATCAAAGGAGTTTATGATGAAAAAAGGGGCAAAGCTCTGGCGCTTACTTTCTGTTATCTTTATTACGACACTGATCATAATGATCACATTTTTATATGGCGTCATGACGAAACAAACAATTAAAGAAGTCAGAACGAATCAAGAAAATTCACTATTGGCGTTAGGTAGACAATTATCAATCGAAGACCAGGTGATTGCAGCGTTAAAAAATAATCAGAGCACTGCGGCATTAGAAGAATACACCATGAAAGTGAGCGAAATTCATGGCTTAGATTTTGTGGTCATTATGGACATGTCGGGGATTCGGTTGACGCATCCTGACTTAGGGAAGATTGGGAAACATTTTGAAGGGGGCGATGAATTGCCTGCCTTAAAAGGCGCGGAACATCTTTCTGTTAGTGAAGGAAGCTTAGGGGAATCTCTTAGAGGCTTCGTGCCAGTCTTTGATGGGAATCGACAGATTGGGGTGGTCTCAATGGGCATTAAACTGACTTCATTATCCAATTTAATCGATCGCACCAAGAAGGACTATACGATGAGTTTAGTTGTGAGTGTCGGCTTCGGCTTGTGCTTAGCTATCGCTGTTTCCTACTATCTGAAGAAACAATTACATGACTTGGAGCCTCAAGAAATTGCCCGCTTACTGGAAGAGCGCAATGCGATGTTAGAAGAAACTAAAGATGCAATAGTCGTGATTGATCCCGAAGATAAAATTTTATTGGCAAATATCGAAGCGACCAGCATGTTTCAACGGATGACGAATCAAGAAGAAGAGCTGGTGGGTCGACCGCTGTCTGACTTAATCTTACACATGGAGAAGCTAACAGTTGAATCTAAAACAGAACAGTTTTATCAACAAAATGGTCAGGATTACTTTGTTTCTATTGCGCCAATTAAGGTTCAAAAAAAGGATATTGGGCATGTGGTTTTCTTGAAAAATGCGACAGAAACCTTCATTATTGCAGAGCAATTGGTTAGTACGACTACCTATGCTTCGGCGTTGCAGAGCCAATCTCATGAATTTATGAACAAGATGCACGTTATTTATGGCTTGGTTGATCTAGAAGACTATACGGCCTTGAAACGGTACCTAGCAGATATTCTTAAACCTGAAAAAGAATTTGCCCAACGTTTGGCGATTCTTGTGCGAAACCCGGTCTTAGCAGGTTTTCTTAGTGGCGAACGGATGAAGTTTAGCGAGTTGAAGACACAATTAGTTGTGGAAATTTATCCTGAGATTCCGCCTAATGTTCATGATTCAGATACCCAAAATTTACTTGCTTTGTATCGCTACATCAATCGTTTCTTTATGGAACAAACACTCCCAGAAGAGATTGTGCAAAAGATTGAGTATGAAGGGGAGACGTTAACAACAACTTTTACCTTGGCTTATTCAAAGGAGCAGCTGGAACGATTTGAATTAGAGTTTCAAACTTCTTACTTAACGACGCTTCTAAGTAAGGCCAAGGCTGAAATTCACTGGGAAAACCAACAAGATAATTGGCTGTTAATGGTTATGACGGTGCACTATGAAGGAGTTCGAGATGACAAACGTATTAATTATTGAAGATGATCCGATGGTGTCATTTATCCATCAAAAGTATTTGGAGAAGATGGGTGGTTTTGGGTCGATAACGATTGCCAAAACTGTTCAGGCGGGGCTAGAGGCAACAAAAAAAGAAACTCCAGACCTCGTATTATTGGATTTACATTTGCAAGATGGGAGTGGCCTGAGCTACTTGAAAGAAATTCGAGAGAAAAAGACAGATATTGAAGTTATTTTTATCACGGCTGCTAATGAGGTCGATATTGTGAAGCAAAGTCTGCATTTAGGCGTCTTAGATTATCTTGTCAAACCTTTTTCATTTGAGCGATTTGCCAAAAGTGTCCAGATATTCCAGGAGAAGCAGGGGAAGCTGGCGAAAACAATTCAGACAGTTTCCCAAGAGACGATTGATGATTTATTCAAGCAACCAACAAAAACTACGGAGTCTGAATACGCTGATTGGCAGAACTTACCTCTCGAAAAGGGACTGACTCGCTCTACCTTACACTTATTAGTTGAGAAGATGAAGGGGCTGTCTGAACAATTTACCGCGCAAGAATTGTCTGAAGCTAGCAAACTTTCGCATGTGTCAGTCCGTAAATATTTACTGTTCTTAGAGGAGAAGGGTCTACTAGAAAGCCACAGTGTCTATTTGAAGGTGGGCAGACCGTATCAAGTATACCAGCTAAAAAAAAGTGAATAATCTGGAGTGAAGAAATCTTTCTTCTATTAGAATAGAGAAAGTCTAAATAATAGAAAGAAAAAATCCGAGCGATTACTGAATAGTGATTCGCTTGGATTTTTTTGTTGTAAGGTTCCTTTTCTATTTTTTTCCAAACGACGGAAATTTTTTTGAGTAGTGAAGAAAAAAAACTTCTCGCTATTTTTGGTTAGTTTGTTGTCAAAATGAGAGAAATTTTACTTAAACAGTGGAAAGTAAGAGGTTTTATCATTAAAATACCATGTTATTTAAGAGAATCGCTTTATATAAGGGATGTTCGGTTAAAAAATAATGAAATAACCGAAATGATTTGTTGGATATGATGAATTTACAAGCAAAATTTGAATAAAAATGAAAAAAAATCAGGTTTTCCGATAGGTTTTAGTTGTGTTTTCTGTGAAAATTTGTAACAATGTACCCATAGAAGAAATTATCCTATTTCGGTAAGTTAGTTTCCGAAAAAGTTTTGAAAGCGAGGGTTGTCTATTCATTTAGCTAGTTTTAATGAATAATAGTTCAATCACCATCTAATAAAAGGAATCAAAATGCCAAATTCACTAACCCATGACTCTTTGTTAATTGAAAACAGGTCAGAGTTTTCTGAATGGTCTTTCATGCTATTCTTTAAAATAACGAAGAAAATAATTTGAATAATAAAGACAGACATTCTGATAATTGTTGGATTGAAACTAAGAAGTGAGAAATAAGAAAGAAATAAGAAATTAAATAAAAAGAAAGAAGGAACAGGACATGCATTTAATATGGACACTGATTGTAGGAGCTGTTATTGGAATGATCGCTGGAGCAATTACAAATAAAGGCGGTTCAATGGGATGGATTGCAAACATTATTGCAGGACTAGTTGGCTCGTTTATTGGGGAAAAACTATTAGGTAGTTGGGGACCTCACATCGCTGATATGGCAATTTTTCCATCAATCATCGGTGCAGTAATATTAGTTGCGATTGTTTCATTTTTCTTTGGACGGGCAAGAGATTAAGGCTCAGTAAGCAAAAATAAGAAGAATAAACAAATAGTAATTATTTTAAAGTCAACCAGAACAAATGAGTGGTTGCCGGAACATTTTTGGTTAAATGGACGCAGATGAGGATGAAAAACAGGAACATCTCTCAGACAAAAAAAGAAAAAAGGAATTATTTTAAAGGAGTGTACATTCATGATATCTTTATATACAACACCTAGTTGCACATCATGTAGAAAAGCAAAGGCTTGGTTAATTCAGCAAGGACTACCATTTACAGAAAGAAACGTATTTTCTCAACCATTAAGAAGAGAAGAGTTAAAACGTATTTTAGCTTTATCAGAAAACGGAACGGAAGACATTATTTCAACTCGTTCTAAAGTGTATGAAAAATTAACAGTCGACATTAACGATTTACCTTTAGGTGAATTATTGACATTGATCGAAGAAAACCCTGGATTATTACGTCGCCCAATCATTATTGATGAAAAACGTCTACAAATTGGGTATAACGAAGACGATATCCATTGCTTCATTCCGCGTGAAGTTAGAAATGTGATTTTTAAAGAACGTCAAAAATATTTTGCCTATGAATAGACAGATAGATGGAAAAGGAGCAGAAGCTCCTTTTTTTGCGTGATATGAGCTAGAGAGCTAGGCATAGATAGCTGCTGAAAACATGACTAGTATAAATGGCTATAATTTGCTACAATAGGAAAGTATGAGTTTATAGACAAAGGAGAAATTAAAATGATTGCAGTAAGTGATTTAAGAGCTGGAATGACATTCGTGTTAGATGGAAAATTAATTAAAGTATTAGATGCTAGTCACCATAAACCTGGTAAAGGTAATACAGTTATGCGTATGAAATTACGTGACGTACGGACTGGGGCAACTTACGATACTACGATGCGTCCGGATGAAAAAGTTAAAAAAGCGCATATCGACACAAAACCTGTTCAATTCTTATATGTGCAAGATGATATCGCAAACTTCATGGACTTAGAAACATATGAACAATATGAAGTACCGACTGAATTAATCGAAGACGAATTAAAATTCATGTTAGAAAACATGGAAGTAAAAATCCAATTTTTCGGAACAGAAGTCATCGGATTAGCAGTTCCAACAAGTGTTGTCTTAAAAGTGGTTGAAACTCAACCATCAATCAAAGGCGCTACTGTAACTGGTTCTGGTAAACCTGCTATCATGGAAACAGGCTTAGTAGTCAACGTCCCTGACTTTGTTGAAGAAGGCGAATTACTAGAAATCAACACGCAAGAAGGTACGTACTTGAAACGTGCTTCAAAATAAATTTTTAAAATGAAAGAGATTGTGCGACTAGTCGATTTGACTATGCGTACAATCTCTTTTTTATCGATAAAGGATGTATAACTATTGTGAGTGCTAGTAAGATTTCATGATAGACTGCTCAACATTTTCATTTGTCCGAAACCATGTGCCGCATCCGGGGTTCCTTCCATCAAAAAAGTTTGCAGTCTGGTCGCAAGCAGCTCAACAAAGAACGTTGATCTCATTGCTAAATCAGTTCAAACTAGCTGTAGGTACAAGGAGCAACAGCTAATAATTCATGATTCCCCTTTAGGGACTGCAGAACTTTTTGATTACAGGAACTCCTACTGCTAGATTGACTATCCTTGCTTTGGGAAACTGAAAAGGCGTATTAAAAAAAAGCAGATTTTGATTCAATTTGGTTAAAAACGATGGAGTAAATTTTATATCTCTTGACTGCTAGAGAAAGTCAAATTCATTTTTGGTGTTCCTCTAATAGACTTTTTACGTATTAATGTCCTGTATTAGGCAGCATGCCAAGTGACTGTGGCTTTCTTAGTAATGAGCTTCTAATGTGTAATTTTCCTACTTAATCTGGTCACGAATAGCAGTTGGGATCATCACGACTTCGGTTTTCAAATCAATAGGTCTAAACTCTCTGTCGATGCAGGCTGCCCAGTATTCTAGATGTTTTTTGTCGATCCAGTGATCTGATTCCTCTACTTCAGGTGCATCTTGGCCTTGGACGGAGTACCAATATAAGTATTCGACGCCGTCTAGCGTTTCTCTGAAGATGGTTTCCACATACATTTTTTCTTGTTCCAATGTGAGTAATGTCTCAGCCATATGTTCATTTAGGAAGGCTAACCATTCATCGACTGTTTTGCTCATACCTTCTTTTACTTTGAATCTTGTGAGTTCTACGTTTAGCATAGGAGACTCCTTTCTAGTAGTTTATGAGTAATAATATAACATAGGTTCGCGTATTTAAAATAGGGTGAAGGCGCAAAAATAGCTGTTTTTTAGCTAGTAGTGGACAATTTCAGCTTTCTGACTAATAAATAGTGGCTAGCACTGAATGTGGATTTCATTTCTACCTAACTTAGATACAAAAAAACTGTAATGAAACTCAGGGAGTTTCATTACAGTCTGCAATTTCGGTGCTGACAATCAATTATTTTTCAGCTTTAACAGTTTTTATGAAGCTGTGTAAAGGTTCAAGCTTTTGAATCTGCTGATTACACCGTTCGCTGTCATGGCAAATGTAGTTACCGCGTTTTGTGTAGGTACCATCACCAGAAGATTTAATTAGTGATAAGAACATAGAAACTTCTGATGTTTTGTGGCAGATGCTGCAGATACCTTTCGAAATATCTGTTGATAGTGTCCCGTGAACGGCTACCAATTTGTTGTCCTCATACAGAACAATATATTTTCTTTGCGTGCCGGCATCGTTCCAGCCGACGTAGCTGTGATTTCGTAGGTCTAATTCAGACCATTTAGGAAATTTCAGTTTTTTGACTTTGCGAAAAGCTTTCGTCAGCTGTTGCGTGCTCGGCTCATTAAATGGAATCACTTCATTTTTAAGTGTTTCTAAATATTGATCCGCTTTGACTTTAGTTAAATGGTCATCTGTGACAAGTGCCATGAATTGTGTGACTTTCTCAGGAACTTCCTCAAATAAGGCATTAACCTGTCCAATAGTCGAAGCCTGTACGGTCTTTACAGTATTTTTATCATTGACAGACGAGTACGTATTTAATAACACGTCGACTTGATTTCTTATAAAATTATATTGATATGGTTGAATCGTTGGCATAAAAATTTTCCTCTCCAAGTGCCTATCGTACATTTAAAATGTTGTTGGAAGGCATTTTTTGACCAACAACATTGATCAAAAAAGAAATCCTTGGGTAGCTAAATACGATACAGTAGTGTATATCATAGCATCACCCCCTTTATGGGTTATTTATTTAGTTAAAAATAGTCTTGTTTGTAACAAAGCAACTTATTTTATAATAAAATGGGTTGATAAACAAGCACTGTGCGTAGTTATTTGTCAAATTATATGGAAATACAAGAAAATTATAAAAAAACAAAGCAAAAAAACGAGTAGAAGTTGAGACAGACTTTCTACTCGTTTTTTGATGTTTAGCTATTAATCGAGAAACACATGGCGCAGTTGATCACTGATTTTTGGCAAATATTCGTGTCCATATTCTGGCAAAGTGTACAGTGATTTTTGACTTAGGATTTTATTATAGGTAGCTAATTGTGTTTCTGGCGGAACAATCGTATCTTGAAGGCCCATTAACCAGTAGACATCAGCTTGAATACGCGGAGCTAAGTGTTGAATGTCAATGTATTCCAAGGTGTTAAAGAATTCTTCTTCTTGTTCATGCAAAGGATCCCGGAATTGAAACCAGTAAGGAATCTCTTCGAACGCAGAAGTTTGTGCGCCCATTTGATAGGCTTTGCGATAATCTGATAAGAAAGGATAGGTGGCGATGACTTTCTTTATTTCAGGAACGAGAGCGGCACAAGCAATCGTTAGTCCACCGCCTTGAGACGCACCTTGCGCATAAATATTTTCTTCGTCTACTTCCTCTAGTGACATCAGAATCTTCGTCGCTTTTGCTGTGTCTAAGAACACGCGCACGTAATAAAGATTTTCAGGCCCTTCTTCGACGCCGCGAATAATCAAGCCTTTGGTGACGGTCCCCGCTGTTTGAGAGTTATCCTCTGAGAGTCCGCCTTGTCCTCTAGCATCCATTGCTAAGACGACAAATCCTTCCGCAACCCAACCAATCTTATCTTGCCAATCG
Organism: Candidatus Enterococcus huntleyi; assembly: GCF_009933175.1. Classification (GTDB taxonomy): domain Bacteria; phylum Bacillota; class Bacilli; order Lactobacillales; family Enterococcaceae; genus Enterococcus_K; species Enterococcus_K huntleyi. The sequence continues at coordinate 46,088 of NZ_MAEJ01000022.1, forward strand.
CCCGAATTTGTATGGTAGCCATGAAATTGAATCAAGCCTTTGTGTTTGCCTTTTTTATTTTTAGGAAGTAAAAGCTGACAGTGAACTTTTGCTCCACCAACACCTGTGAAATACAGATGGTAAGCGTCTGCCACTGAGGAGGCTAGGTCGAAGGGAACAAGTTCATAATCAAGGCCCGTTTCCTCCATTTTTTTTAGTTGTGTTTCCCAAAAAGTATCGAAATTGGCTGGTTTTTTACCTAATCCTTGGTAGTTTTTCCACTCATCAAGTTGAATCATCTGTCTTGCTCCATTCGTTTAATTATTTCTAGATACATTCTCACTGTATGATAGGGACCTTTCCAGTTGTCGCTAATTGATGTGGAATGTCTCTTGCTCAATTTAGTGGGCGTCTCTGCTGAGAGATAGGCTAACCATTCGCTAGCTTTTCTTGGGTCGATAAAATAAGTTTGGATGGCTTGCCATAAACGTTCAGCTGCTTGAATAAATCTATCGTCTTGTGTTTTTTGGTAAGCATTATAAAAGCCAATTAACGCTTCAGCTTGCACCCACCAGACTTTTGTTTGATCGATACTCAAATTCTTTGATGAATCATTCATCAAGCCTTGTGTATCAAGGCCATTTTCTAGTGCATAGGTTGCCAAATGGATAATTTCAGCATCTAGCTGGTTGGTACGAATCACTGATTGTCCACGATCCAAAAGCCAAGAGGTTTCGATGTCATGACCATAGGAAATCTCTGTGGTTAGAGGCTGCCAAGTGTTTGAGAAAAATTGGCGACAGTAGCCATCTTTTTGGATGATTTTTGTTCGAAACAGATCCATCAAAAATCGAATTTTCTCTAAAAGTTTTTGGTTTGGCCAGATTTCATACAGCACCGTATAAGCTTCGAATAAATGCAGATGTGTATTGGTGGTGAATGTCAGGTCATCAACGGCCGTGCCAACTTCGTGAATCGGAATTTCTTGCCAGTCGCGTGAAAATTCTTCATTATAGCCTGCTCCATCTTGCCGAAAAGCGTGCTTTTCAATCAATTCAAAGAGCTCTTTAGCCAAGGTCAGAGCGGGCTCGGTTTTAGTGGCTTTGTAATATTCACTTAATGAATAAAGCGCGAAGCTTTGTGCATACAAAACTTTTTTATCTTTGGTTACTTCTCCATCATAAGAGACTTGCCAGTAAACACCGCCGAATTCTGAGTCCCAAAAAGAACTTTTTAGAAATGAGAAGCCATGTGCACACGCAGCTTGTAACTCTGGTGAAGGCGTTAGTTGAGAGGCAGCAGAAAAGGCCCATAGGTAACGACTTTGCATGACAGAATTTTTAGGTTCTTGCGGCAATTGTTTTAGGTCCTGATTCACTTCGCTGATAAATCCGCCATATTGTTGATCTTTTTGCGCGAGCCAAAAGGGTAGAATGGTCTGGGTTAATTGGTCGCGTAATTCTTTTTGCTTCATTGGGTTCCTCCTTTGATTATTGGATAAATAAAAATCATTCTTTACAAATCGGACAAGATATTTCATAATGCTGTTATCGGTTACAATTTAAATATATATACTTTTTATGCAAGATGTCAATATTTTTAGGAGGGATTTTTATGGATTATGTAAAAGGAATAACGTTTGGCTTCATGAGTAAGCGCGGGGAGTGGGCGACTGAAGAAGCAAGAGAGTCATTGCGATTGATGAAGGAAGGCTGTGGGGCAGACCATGTCATCCTACCGATTGTGGCGGAACAAGATACGGCGCAGTCGATAGAAATTAATTGGCGTAGGGAGACAGTTTTATCGGATGAGGAAGTAGTGGGCATGATTGATTATGCAAAAGAAATCGGCTTGAAAGTGATTCTGAAGCCAATGGTTAATGTCAGTGATGGCACCTGGCGTGCGCATATAAATTTCTTTGATCATGATGTGCCTTGTGAACCAAAATGGCATGAGTGGTTTGCTTCTTACACAGAGTATTTGATGCATTATGCTGCGATTGCGCAACGAACTGCCTGTGAAATTTTTGTGATTGGCTGCGAATTAGTTAATACGGACCGACGTGAGAATGAATGGCGTATGTTGATTAAAGAGGTTAGGACAGCATACCAAGGGGCAATTACTTATAACTGTGATAAATATCAAGAATCAAACGTGACTTGGTGGGATGCCGTTGATGTAATTTCTTCATCAGGCTATTACCCAATCGACAAATGGGAACAAGAGCTGGATCGAATCGAAGCAGTTGTCTTAAAAGAAAAGAAACCTTTCTTCTTTTGTGAAGCAGGCTGTCCGAGTCGAGCAGGAAGTGAGTATCTGCCAAATGATTGGTCGATGGCAGGGGAAATTAATCAGGAATCTCAAGCAGCGTGGTATGCAGCGATGTTTTCTGCATGTGAAAAGAGAAATTGGGTCGAAGGATTTGGACTTTGGGACTGGAAAGCAACGCTTTATAAAAAAGATCAAGCAAAATTTGATGACGATTATGCCTTGTACAATAAGCTTTCTGAAGGGATTGTAAAAAATTATTACGAAAATATAGAATAAAAACGACTAAAGTATATACATTTAATTATAAAAGTGTTATTATCTAATTGTAATCGCTTACGATTAATTATAATTTTTGGAGGAATCATAATGAAAAAGAAAACATTAGTAAGTTTATTAGGTCTTTCAGCGGCAAGTGTATTTGTTTTAGGAGCCTGCGGTAGTAGTAAATCAGGTGATTCAGCGAAAACAGATAAAGATGGCAAAGAAACTATCACGTTCATTAACCACAAAACCGACTGGGAAGGTAATGGTAAGTGGGATGAGTACATGAAGGAATTCAACGAAAAATACCCAGATATCAAAGTTGAAATCCAAACGGTTACTGATTATCAAGGGCAGATCAAAACACGGATGAACAGTGATGAATATGGGGATTTATTAATGCTTCCTGGTGATTTACAACCGCAAGAATATTCAACTTTCTTCGAACCATTAGGTGATAAAGAAGAATTAGCTAAAACTTACATGGGCTTAAATGATCGCTCATTTGAAGGCGTATCCTATGGTATTCCAACACAGATGAATGCAACAGGTATGGTTGTGAACATGAAAGTTTTCAAAGATGCAGGCATTACAGAATTCCCTAAAACGACAGAAGATTTTGTTGCAGCATTAAAAACAATTAAAGACAAAAATCCAGATGTGACACCACTTTACACAAACTATGCAGCAGGTTGGACACTTTCTAACTGGGACTTCGTTCGACCAGGTGCTTCAGGTGATAAAGACTTTACAAATAAAATGACAAGTGACAAAGCCCCATTTGAAGATGGCAAAGTAATGAACGAAATCTACAAAACTTTGTATGATGTTAGCAAAGAAGGCTTGATTGAAGCAGATCCAACAACAACCGATTGGGAACAATCAAAAGCTGATATGGCAGCCGGAAAAATTGGCGTAATGGTCTTAGGAAGCTGGGCAGTACCGCAAATTCAAGAAATAAACCCTGATGCAGCGGACGATATCACGTTCCAAACATTCCCAATGACAGCAGCCGATGGCAAACAATACATGGCAGTTGGCGGCGACTACAACTTAGCAATCAACGTACACAGCGAACATAAAGAAGCAGCACGCAAATTACTAGACTGGTTAATCAATGAATCTGATTACGCAGTCGACAACGGCGGACTTCCAGCAGTTATCGGTGGCGAATACCCAACTTCATTAAAATCAAGTCAAGAAGCCGGCGTAGAATTAATCGAAGAAAACCCAGCGCCAGCCGGAAAAGAATCACTATTCAGCGACATCAACAACCAATCTGAATTAGGAGTAGGTTCAACAGACGCTGAAAAACAAAGAATCATCGACGCAGCAACAGGCAACACAAACGAAAGCTTCGAAGACATCATGAAAGACTTCAACCAAAGATGGGCAGACGCAATTAGTACTGTAAGTGAATAAAAGGATGAAAACCAGTCGCCTTGCCCTGAGCAATTGGAATAAACCAAAAATAATACGCTTTTCAGTATTACTTTTGGTTTACGAAATTGCCGAAGGGGCAGACTATTTTTCACCGTGGATCAAAAGGATGAAAAACCAGTCGTTTAAATCGTAGTTCAAAGGTATGAATCAAAGAATCAGCGATTACAGTATTACAAGCACAAGAACATTTTTATAGGAACTAGAACGAGCTGTGACTACAGTGTTCTAGTTCCCTATTTTTAAAAACAGTCTATATCAGGTTTACAATTTTTAAGGGGGGAATCGAAAAATGAAAAAATCTAAACTTAGTCAGAAAACGGAACAACGAATTTTAGTCCTCAGTTTTACCATCATTCCTGTTTTGCTCTTATTGGTCTTTTCTTATTATCCGTTGGTAAAAATGATCCAATATAGTTTTACAAATTGGAATGGCTACAATCCTTCGAGTGAATCAGTTGGTTGGGCGAACTATAAAACAGTCCTGACGAATCCAAATTATTTCACAGTCTTTAAGACGAGTTTGTATTACTTTATAGCGACGTTCTTTCAGTTAGGATTTGCGTTATTATTTGCGACAATTCTTTCATTTAAAGTAAAATTTGCTAACTTTTGGAAAGGAATTCTGTTCTTTCCGTACTTATTAAATGGTGTAGCTATCGGCTTTATCTTCTTATATTTTTATAAAGGTGGAGGAACACTAGATACTGTACTTAGTAGTTTAGGTTTAGAGAGTCAAATCCGTTTATGGTTAGGCGATCGTTCGATTAATAATATCTCGCTAGCCTTTACTTCCGTTTGGCGTTATACCGGCTTTAACTTTTTGATTTTCTTGGGGGCTATTCAATCAGTCAACCCCGAAATTTATGAAGCTGCCGATATTGATGGCGCGAATCGTTGGGATCAGTTCCGTTACATTATCATCCCTAGTATTAAAAAGATTCTATTTTTGAATATTATTCTAGGTGTCAGCGGCTCACTAAGCGTGTTCGATATTCCGTATATTATGACAGGTGGTTCAAATGGAACAATGACCTTCGTTATTAAAACGATTGATACAGCCTTCAAATATAATAAAGTTGGACTGGCCTCAGCGATGGCTCTTATCCTACTGGTAATTGTTGTTTCTGTGACGGTGGTTCAACGATTTGCGACTAGAGAAAAGAGGGATGCATAATGGAATTAGCACAAACACAACAAAAGAGAAAGAAAAAAATAAAGGTTACTCCAGGCAGTATCTTTAAATATCTGGTCTTAATTATTGGCGCGATTGTTGCGTTATTGCCAATCTTGGTGGTTTTTATTGGCTCATTTAAGTCAAATAGCGAATTCTTGAGTACTGGCGTTTTGTCGCTACCTAAGAGTATCGATCTTTCAAACTATAAGACGGCTTTTGTGAATGGTCAAATGCTGTTGGGTTTCAAAAATACCTTGATCATTTTCGTGATTAGTATGGTTGGGAAACTGACTCTGGGTTCAATGTTTGCCTATGCTATGAGTCGTTTCGAGTTTCGTTTGAAAAAAGTCATCATGGTCTTGTTCATGATGGCGATGTTGATTCCTGGGATTACTAGCCAAGTAGCGACGTTCCAAATTATTAACAGTTTAGGTTTGTTTAATACGATGTGGTCGGTGATTGTCTTGAATCTTGGGACTGACGTTATTTCAGTCTATGTTTTCTTACAATATCTCGATGAAATTCCGATTTCTTTGGATGAGTCAGCTTATCTTGATGGGGCGTCTTATTTTGGTATCTTTTGGCGGATTATCTTGCCAAACTTGAAAGCACCGATCGTAACTATGCTGATTATCAGTGGTGTAGGCGTCTATAATGACTTTTATAATCCGTTCTTGTATATGCCAGATCGTAGCTTGAAAGTAATTTCTACTGCATTATTTGCTTTCAAAGGACCTTATGGCACTAATTGGCCAGTTATTTTGGCAGGGGTTATTATTGTTATCTTACCGATTCTAATTGTCTTTGTCTTTTTACAAAAATACATTTATAACGGCGTTGCTGGTTCCGTGAAATAAACAGTCAGGAGGGTGAATGTTGATGGAGGAAAAACAGTCTAGATTAGTACGTGGTGTCGAGTTTTTTTATGAGCTCGTCAAGGCAAGTCTGTATTTTTGGTTTTTGCTAGTCAAAAATGGTGTGGTTTATGGTTTGTTACCAGCGCTCAGCTATACGATGGCTTATGGCACAACGACTGAAAAAAAGGAAGAGAAATTTTATGGTGTGCTGACAAAAAAACGAACAGCTATTCATTACGCAAAAGGTTTTTCTTTCGCTTGGTTCTTTGTTGCTGGACTGCTGGTTTTGAGCATTTCTTTGCTGAAAGAAACTAGCCAACCAGTTGTTCAAATCCTCAGCATCGCCGTTTTATTTTCGTTTATTTTATTTACTTTGTACATGGTTTGGGTGGCTTGGCTGTTCGTAAAAAATCCGATGCAAAAACAGCTATATGCAGTGGCTTTGGATCAATTAGTTCGTCACCCGTTGATCAGTTTATATGGACTTAGTTTATTAGGAACAGCTGTCTTACTTGCGTGGGTAAATTTATTGATTTTCATTTGCCTAGCGCCAGGAATCTTCGTTTGGTTAATCGATAAAGGCTTTACTAAATCACTCGCACAACCACAAACACAAGCTTAATAGACGTCTAATACATGACGGAATGTACTAACGGCAGAAAGAATCGAGCATGGATCAAGCCTCGCACGATCCTGTCGAATAGTCAGAGAATTATTCTAAAATGGAGGGAAACACGTGGCACTCATTTATGTGAATCAAGAAACGCTAGAATTTCATTTGACGAATGGGCAGGTCAGCTATATCTTTCGTGTGATGGAAAAAGTTCAAACGTTGGAACAGTTATATTATGGCAAAGCAATCAGACATCGAGAAGATTTTTCTTATCTGATTGAGCGTGAAGTTCGCCCATCAAACAATCAGTTTGACGGGGATCATACTTCATCTTTGGAACACGTGAAGCAGGAGCTGCCTGTGTATGGTACGACTGATTTTCGTTATCCGGCTTTGGAAATAACGTATCCGGATGGCGATACGATTAGTCGCTTTCGCTATCAGTCGTATGTTGTCCAGAATGGTAAGCAGAAGATTGCTGGACAGCCAACGACCTTTTCGAAAGAAGCAGATGCTCAAACGCTAGTGATTTACTTGAAGGATGAATATTCTGATGTAGAGCTGCAGTTGAGCTATACGATTTTTAAAGAATACCCAGTGATTACTCGCCATGCGACCCTTACCAATTCTGGTCAAGAGGAAGTGACGGTTAATCGTTTGATGAGTTTAAGTATTGATTTACCAACCAAAGATTATGAACTGCTTCATTTAACGGGTGCTTGGGCACGAGAAACGCAGGTTCAACGAGAGGCTTTACACTATGGTGTTCAATCAATTTCTAGTACGCGTGGGGCGAGTAGCCACGTGCATAATCCGTTTTTTGCCTTATGTGAGCCGACAGCTAATGAAGTAGCGGGTGAGGTTTTCGGTTTCAGTTTGGTCTATAGTGGGAATTTTTTAGGTCAAATAGAAGTTGATACTTATGAGGTGACGCGACTGATGTTAGGGATTAATCCTTTCCAATTTGCCTGGCAATTAAAGGCAGGGGACTCCTTTTCAACACCGGAAGCTGTGATGGTCTATAGTGACACTGGCTTGAATGGGATGAGCCAAACGTTTCATTCCTTTTATCAAAATCAGTTGGTTCGCCCACAGTGGGCGCACAAGGAGCGACCTATTTTATTAAATAATTGGGAAGCGACTTACTTTGATTTTGATGAAGCTAAGCTTGATGCGCTGATTGAAACGGCAAAAGAGCTGGAAATTGAGTTGTTTGTCTTAGATGATGGCTGGTTTGGTGCGCGCAATAGCGATAACTCATCGTTAGGAAATTGGACGGTGGATCCTAAAAAATTACCAAATGGTTTGTCGGCGCTGTCGAATAAAATTCATAAGGCGGGCCTGAAATTTGGATTATGGTTTGAGCCAGAGATGGTTTCAGCTGAAACAGCATTATATGAGGAACATCCTGAGTGGCTTTTAGGTCATCCAAAAAAGAATCGCTCACATGGGCGTAACCAGTTTGTCTTAGATTTCGGTCAACCAGAAGCGGTCGAAGAAATTTTCCGTCAGATGAAAGCTATATTAGATGAAACACCGATTGATTATCTAAAATGGGATATGAATCGCTATATCTCTGAAGCTTTTTCGACACATTTGGCCAAAGAGCAACAAGGCGAAGTTTTCCATCGCTATATTTTAGGCGTCTATACGCTTTATGAAAAATTATTAGCCGCTTATCCAGAATTGCTGATTGAATCTTGTGCGGGAGGTGGCGGTCGATTTGACCCAGCACTGCTGTATTATGCTCCGCAGACGTGGGCGAGTGATGACACGGATGCCGTCGAGCGTTTGAAAATTCAATATGGTGCATCGATGATCTATCCTTTGTCGAGTATCGGCAGCCATGTGTCTGAGGTGCCGAATCATCAGGTTGGTCGGATCACTTCACTTAAAATGAGAAATGATGTCGCAACCTTTGGCACCTTCGGCTATGAACTAGACGTGACTAAGCTTTCTGTTGAACAAAAAGCAGAAATTAAGCAACAGGTTCGCGTGTTTAAAGAGTCACGTGGCTTGATCCATTCGGGTGATTTCTATCGTTTAGTCAGTCCATTTCATTCAAATGAAGCAGCTTGGATGGTAGTTTCAAAGGATAAACGTCAAGCGATTGTAGGTTATTACCAAGTATTGGCAGAACCTAATCCAATCTATAAACGACTGAAGTTACAAGGCTTAGCAGACGACTTTCAGTATCAAGTGAGTCAGCAACCAGCAGAAACAGAGCAAGATCAAAATCAAGTACAAAATCAAAAACAGGCACGTTATGGCGATGACTTAATGAATGTCGGGCTGATTTTTGGTGAAAATTATATTGATCGGGCCCAAGAGTATTGGGCAAAAGAAAAACAAGGGGACTTTCACAGTCAACTTATCTATTTGAAAGCAATTGATGAGGTGTAAAAATGAAGAAAAAATTTCCAAAAGATTTTTGGTGGGGTGCCGCGACGTCTGGTCCACAAAGTGAAGGACGTTTTAATAAACAACATACAAATGTATTCGATTATTGGTATGAAATTGAGCCAGAAGCGTTTCACAATCAAGTTGGCCCAGATACGGCCTCAAATTTCTATAATAGTTATAAAGAAGATATCCGTTTAATGAAGAAAATCGGGTTAAATAGTGTCCGCACATCGATTCAATGGACACGTCTGATTGACGATCTTGAAGAAGGCACGGTCAATCAGGCAGGCGCCGAATTTTACAATCAGGTGATTGATGAATTTATCGCGCAAGGGATTCGTCCGGTGATTAATCTGCATCACTTTGATTTACCGGTTGAACTTTATCAAAAATATGGTGGCTGGGAATCGAAGCACGTGGTCGATTTATTTGTTAAATTTGCTAAGCAATGCTTCCGTTTGTTTGGTGACAGAATTACCGACTGGTTTACTTTCAATGAGCCGATGGTGATTGTTGACGGCCAATATTTGTATCAATTCCATTATCCAAAGGTCGTTGATGGGAAAAAGGCTGTCCAAGTAGCCTATAATCTGCAATTAGCTTCGGCAAAAGCCATTCAAGCGTTTCGCGAAATTAATCAAAATGAAGCGAGCCGAATTGGCACAATTCTCAATCTGACGCCGTCATACCCTGCGACAGAGGAACCTGAAGATGTAGCGGCGGCTGAATTTGCTAATCTTTGGTTGAATCAACTGTTTTTAGATGCTTCGGTGAAAGGTGAGTTTCCAGAAAAATTAGTTTCATATTTAACTGAAGATCAAGTGATTTGGGAGTCAACAGCTGAAGAATTAGCCATCATCAAAGAGCAAACAATTGATGTTTTAGGGGTCAATTTCTATCATCCGCATCGTGTTAAACGACCAAGCGTTTCAGCGGACAGTCTAGCCGTTGATTGGATGCCAAATAAATATTATGACGAATATGAGATGCCTGGTAGACGTATGAATGTCGATAAGGGCTGGGAAATTTATCCGCAAGCTTTGTATGATATTGCGGTAAACATTCGCGATAATTATGGCAATATTGATTGGTTTGTCTCAGAAAATGGCATGGGTGTGTCTCGTGAAGAGCGCTATTTGAATAACGAAGGTATGATTGAAGATGATTATCGGATTCAATTCATAGAAGAGCATCTGTATTGGTTGGCTAAAGGGATTGAGGCCGGATCGAACTGTTTTGGTTACCATTTGTGGACGCCAATCGACTGTTGGTCATGGGGCAATGCGTATCGGAATCGCTATGGCTTTATTTCTAACAATATCCATACACAGGTCAAGACGATTAAGAAGTCTGGTCACTGGATTAAGGAAGTTGCAGCGGCAAATGAAGTAGACTTTTCAGAGGCTGTTACGAAAAAATTTGCTGAATAATCAAAAGATAGATAGACAAACGAATCTAATACACCTATACTTTTAAAGTAGAAGAACAATTTTTTTCTTGGGGAGGAAGAATGATGCAAAAATATATCCTTATTTCAAATGACATCAGAAATAAGATTTTGAAGGGCGAATATACAGCAAATCAGCAGATTCCTTTTGAAAAAGATTTATGTGTATATTATGATTCGAGTAAAATGACGGTTAAAAAGGCCTTAGACATGCTGGTGACAGAGGGGCTTATCATTAAGCGACGCGGTTCAGGGACCTTTGTCAAAGATATTGGTCCGGATGAATTGGAGCGTATGAGTGTTGCCAATCAGTTCAGAGGAACCACTGCCTTAAATCCGGATAAAGAAGTCACGAGTACGATTCTCAATTTTTCGGTGATTCCTTGCCCTGAGAATGTTCAGAAAAAGTTGAATATTGATGCGGATAGTTTTGTTTACGATGTTTATCGGGCACGTTATATTGACGGTCAGCCACATGTGATGGAAAAAATGTATATGCCGATTGATTTAATTCCAGGCTTGAAAAAGGCCAATATTGAGCGCTCTATTTATGAATATATAGAAGAGAAGCTCCACCTGGTCATTCAAAGTGCCCATCGAACGATCACTGTGCGTAAAGCAACTGCTCACGAAGCCAAGTATTTAGCGCTTCAAGAAGGCGATCCAGTTGCTGTAGCCGATCAGATTGGGTATTTGGACACAGGGGCAGCCTTTGAGTATTCAACCTCTGTTCATAGATACGATGAATATTCTGTGGAGATTGTGTTGACCAGAGATAATTAAGCTCTCACTAAATATAATAAAAATAGCTGAAATAGCTAGGAATAGTCTATGTAGACAAAAAAGACAGAAGCCCTTTTGAGGTTTCTGTCTTTTTTTGCTTGCCTAATTCTGTGTGGTTAGCACGGTGAATGTCCTTAGGCAAATTGTTCTTTATCGAGTGCTTCCAAAACTAGGAAAGCGGACTCTTCAATAGATTTATGTGTTACATCGATGACGGTTACACCTAGCTTTTCGAACAAGTCTTGGGCATATTGTAACTCTTCTCGGATTCGGTCACTGTTTGTATATTTAGATAATTGGTCGAGGCCTAGTGATTGCAAACGATTCGTTCGGATTTTTTCCAAACTGTCTGGGTCACAGGTTAAACCGATTATTTTATTTGCTGGCACTTTTTTCAGTTGTTCAGGTAAAGGAACTTCTGGAATAAGTGGCAAATTGGCTACTTTTAAATGTTTGTTGGCTAAATACATACTGAGCGGCGTTTTTGATGTCCGCGAAACCCCTAATAGGACTAAGTCAGCATCTAAGAAACCACGTGGATCTTTGCCATCGTCAAATTTTACGGCAAATTCGATAGCAGAAATTCGACTGAAATATTCTTTATTCAACTGATGCACAACCCCAGGTTCATTTAAAGGGGAGATACCGGTTTGAGCGTGAATCATTTCTGAAAAGGGCGTCATGATATCGAAGAACTGTAAGCCAGTTCGTTGGCAAAAAGCAGACACCACATTGACTAATTCGGGATTTACTAGCGTTGTTAAAACAATCGCTTTATCCGATAGCGCATCTTTTAAAATTTCTGTTAGTTCCTCTTTGTCATTAATAAAGGGGAAACGATAGGTTGGAGTGAAGTTGATCGTTGGAAACTGCGCGGTCACGACAGAAACCAGTTTTTGATTTGTCTCACCTACTGCATCTGAAATTAAATATAAAGCAACATTTTTTGTCATAGTCTTACTCCTATCTATTCATTTCGGTCGATTTTGCCTGCTGAATAATATAGTCCAACAAACGTGATTTTGTTATTTTACCAATAACTTTTAAAGGCTCAGTCTCGCTAACGATAGGAATTGAATCCACTTGGTACGTATGCAATAAATCGCCGGCTTCCAAGATTGACATGTCTTTCGTACAGGTCTTTACATGCGGTGCCCGTGTCATAACCACCGCAACTGGCGTTTTTTCAATATGATTGCTGAGTGAAGCCCGCAGTAAATCTTTTCTCGATAATACGCCGACTAATTCATGTTCTTGATTGGTAACATATAATGAACCAACGTCATACATAAATAAGGTCGTGATGGCATCGTGAATACTTGAGTCATGTGTAATTAATAATGGTGGAATCATGATTTCAGAGATTTTTGTCGAAAAAGTTTTATCGAAAAATAAAGGTTCGATTGTCTCGCCGACATATGTGTAACCAACTTTTGGACTGGCTTGAAGAATTCCAACCATCGTCAAAAATGATAGGTCGGCACGCAAGGTTGCCCGGGAAATAGCCAATTGTTCAGAAATTTTTTCTCCACTAACTGGTTGAAATTTTTTCACAACTTCGATGATTTTCTCTTGGCGTTCAGATAAATTCATAAGCCCCCTGCTTTCTTCTATATGTACATATATCTTGCTATCACGTATCATATTATACTCTTTATCATTGAATATGCAACATAAAAACGGAATGAATCTTATTATGTGCTATATTGTAATGTTTTTTTGTTAATATGTGGCGTATATTAAAGGAGGGTTATTTTTATAGGAACAAGAATTGTATTTTTTTGAAAAGGAAATGCTGAGCAAGTTGAATTATTAAGTAGAAGGAGTGAATTTCGCAGAGTGGAAGTGAGCTGTTTCGGTTCACTGAGTGCTTCTTCTTGCCTAATGAATGTTCGATTTAAAATTCACTAGAAATATAGATTTCTATAAAAATCGGGCTCTGCGGCTTTATAAAATAATCAACAATTGAATCTGTAGTCAGTCATGTTCATTATTTTTTTGGTAGAGAGCCCAAATTGTCTACTAGTGTCTATTCGCACTGTTTTCGAATTTTTTCAGTAGAGGAGAAAGTAGCAAAAACGCATTATCCAGTGGGTTTTGCCTCTAAAACTAGCTATTTTGCATTCGTTTTTTCATCAAAAGTTGTGCGAATAGGCACTAGTGGGAATAAAATGGCTATTTATTGCCTAAATAAATGAACGAATTAAACTATATAAGAGCTAACGAATCCTATAAGTACAAGGTTTTCTGATTGATTTTTGCGGAAAGTGAGCGGCTATCTTTTGTTGATTAGTTGGAAATTTGAGGATTTGGTCACTAGTGTCTATTCGCACTGTTTTCGATTTTTGTTAGTAGAGGAGAAAGTAACAAAAATGCATTATCTAGTAGGTTTTCCCTCTAAAATCAGCTATTTCAGCTCTATTTTCCTATCAAAAGTTGTGCGAATAGGCACTAGTGGGGAAAAAACTAGCCATTTCAACCCTTTTTTGGCTATTTATTCTGACTTAAATAACAGATTTAGAACTATAAAATCAGAAAACTGTGATATTTGTCCAACTTATTTATACAATGTATCTGAAATCTTGTAAGATTCAGCTGTTTGAAATTATCAGATAAATTAGTTGCTACCTAGAATCAAGAAGAATTAACTATTTATTAAGGAGTTGGAAAATTTAAGCGCATTACTTTTGACTCTTTTTTCATTTAGTAAGATGATAGTAGCGTGGAAGGCCCTTTGAAAGGAGATTCAAATGATGTCTACAGTGTTTGTGAATTTTCCAGTAGCGGATGTTGCAAGATCAACTGAATTTTATGAAAAGTTGGGTTTTGAAAAGAATCAGGAATATTCAAATGAAACAACGAGTTCAATGGTCTGGGATGATCATTTTTGGATTATGCTCTTGCCTCATGACTTTTATCGCAAATTTATTAATGGCAAAGAAATTATCGATGCAAAAACGACAAGTGGGACATTGATTGCTATTAGTATGGATAGTGCAGACAAAGTGAGAGCATTTGCTGAGACTGCCAAAGAAAATGGCGGGTCCTATTATGCGTTAGATATGGGGATACCGGAAGAATTGATGTTCAGTTTAGAAGTCCAGGATTTAGACGGAAATATGTTGGAGCCTGTCTGGATGGGCGACCAGTAAGAAGTAAAAAAATAGAAATCAGAGGATGGGGAAACAATCAAGAGAGTGAGGTGCAAGTGGCCTTGTGGATTGTTTGTCAAAGATTCTGGCAATCCAAGACTGGAGCACAGGTTCCGGTCTTGGTTTTTTAGACAGTAATTTTTTTCAGGAGGAGAACAATGTATCGCAGGTTTATTTTACTATTATTGATTATTTTAGCAGGCTGTTCGAGTGAGTCAAACACATCAGATAAGCAGGCAAGTAGTCAATCAGAAAGCACAAGTACGAGTATCAGTGCTGGGCTTTCGACAGAGTCTGTGGCAACAACCGTGACCGACACTAAAAAAGCAGCAAGCACATCAACTACAGCAGAAGTGAGTCAGCAATCTGATCAGAAAAATGCTTCAGATAATGAAGAACAATCAGATGGGACTGCGACTTCCAATGCGGATTCAGCTACAGAAAATCAAGCAGACGCAGATTCCAACGACTTAGCAAATGCTTCAACACCGACGAATGGTCCATCTGATTCAGGACAAGATCCAGAAGATATCCAGAATTGGCGGGCAAAAGTGGGTAGTTTAATTCCAGCAGTTGAGGCGAATGATGTGGCTGAGGTACGACAAATTCTTCAAGACAATACTTATCCAATTAATGAAATCAATGAACAGGAAGAGAGTCCTCTCCTGATAGCTACGCATCAAAATAATATTGAGATTGCCAAGCTTTTAATTGATGCTGGGGCCGATGTCAATCAACAGGATGAGATTCAGGATAGTCCGTATCTATATGCTGGGGCAGAGGGGCGGACGGAGATTCTCGCTTACATGATTGATCATGGGAAGCCGGATCAATCCGTGCGCAATCGTTTTGGCGGGAATGCACTGATTCCAGCTGCTGAAAAAGGTCATATCGAAAATGTTAAATTGTTACTCGCGGAAGGCAAGGTCAATATTAATTTACAAAATTATTCAGGATATACTGCGTTAATAGAGGCGGTTGCTTTGCGCGATGGGTCACAGGTCTACCAAGATATTGTTCGATTACTCGTGGAAGCTGGCGCAGATAAGACGCTTAGAGATAATTCAGGGCGGACAGCTGCTGAATATGCGTCGGCATTGGGCTATCAGAATATGTATCAAATGTTGCAATAAATAAGCGCAGAGTAATGGCAGAAATTACAATGGAATAGAACCAACAATGAAACAGAATCTACATTGAGATAGAACCAACAATAAAACACCAAAAGCAGTACAAAAAAGAAACGCTTGAGAGGATGGATGGCAGTGGTGAAATCAGAAAAATGGCTTCGAAACGTTTTGATTGAGACGGCGTATCTGCGGGAAGGAACATTTACTTCAGGCAGTCAAACGAAGTTGATTGATGTTCAGATTAAAGATGGCGTGGTGGCACAGATAAAAGAGTATCAACCAGAGCAATTCTATGAGTCTGAGATTGATGGCAAGGGGCGGTTATTGCTACCGACTTTGAAAGAAATGCACTGTCATCTGGATAAGAGTAAGCTGGGTGTACCCTGGCGTCCGGTCACACCGGCGCAGAATATTGTTGAGCGTTTTACTAGTGAAGTGGCTGAATTGGATGCGTTGGATTTGTCTATTGAGGCGCGGGCAAAGAATTTAATTAATCTGGAATTGGCACATGGCGTGACATTTTTCCGTTCGCATATTGATGTGCATCCGGCGGTGGGGCAACGTTACCTAGAAGGTGTTCAACGAGCGATTGCTAGCTACGATGAGCGTTTCGATTATGAATTAATTGCTTTTCCGCAGCATGGCTTATTGCGTTCGAATGCTTATAACGAAGTGGATACTGCCTTGAAAAACGGCGCAACCTTGATTGGCGGAGTCGATCCGTATTCGCTCGATGGCGATGTCGAAAAGTCCTTAAATCAGACGTTTGAGTTGGCGGTGAAGCATCACGTACCGATTGATATTCATGTGCATGATCGCGGCGAGGCTGGTCGTGCCACTTTTAAAACGTTACTTGATTATACTAAGCAAAGTAACTGGCAAGGTCAGGTTTTTGTTAGCCATGCCTTTGGTTTGAATGATTTTCTCGGGGAAGAACGCGCTGATGTGTTTGCTCAACTAGCGAAGGAGCGGATTGGGATTATCTCTAGTGTGCCGATTAATGGAGCTGTTCCACCGTTAAAAGAGTTGCAACAGGCGGGGGTTAAAGTTGCGCTTGGTTGTGACAATATTTATGATTCCTGGTCGCCTTATGGGACGGGCAGTGTCGTAGAAAAACTGAATCGTTATGGTGAGGTTTTTAATCTGAAAACGCAAGAAGAGTTGACGGAATCGCTTGGGTTATTAACAGGTGGTACAAAAACACTTTCTACGGAGGAGGATGGGCTGTGGCTTAAAACAGGTGATGTGGCTAGTTTTCTTTTAACGGAAGCCTCTTGTGCAGCCGAATTTGTGGCTCGTCAAACGCCGGTTGAAACTAGTTTTTATCGAGGTCAAGTCGCATTTAATTCATAGCGTTATTTTTTTCTTAAAATCTGGAAGGAAAAATTGAAATCATCTTTTGAATGTGTTACGCTTTTTTTCAGGAGATGATTTTGTATGAAAATTGGGATAGTAAAAGAACAAAAGAACAATGAAAACAGAGTGGGAATTACGCCAAGCGGTGTGGTGCAACTATGTCATGCGGGACACCAAGTACTCGTAGAAAAAGGAGCCGGTCTAGGATCAGGATTTACTGATGAAGAATATCAAGAAGCTGGCGCACAGATGGGTACGACGGATGATGCATGGTCATGTGATATGGTGATCAAGGTGAAGGAACCGTTAGCGAGTGAATATCATTACTTGCGCGAGGGCCTAATTTTATATACTTATTTCCATTTAGCGGCCAACAAAGAGTTAGCTGAGAAATTAGTAGAAACAAAAGTGACGGCTGTAGCCTATGAAACGATGCAAGATATAGATGGTTCGTTACCATTACTTGCACCGATGAGCGAAGTGGCTGGTCGTATGGCAGTCATCGCAGGTATGCAATTTTTACAAAAGCAATATGGCGGCAAAGGCTTGATTTTGAGCGGTGTTCCAGGAGTTGCTAAAGGAAAAGTTGCGATTATCGGTGGCGGTGTCGTGGGGATTAATGCAGCGAAGATGGCCTTAGGCTTAGGGGCTCATGTAATAATTCTAGACGTAAATAAAAAAGTGTTAGAAAAAATTGACGATTTATTTGGTGGACAAGTCGAAACCTTGTTCTCAAATGATAAAAATATTGATGAAGTTGTTTCAGCAGCTGACTTGGTTGTGGGCGCGGTTCTTTTACCAGGCGCGAAAGCACCAACGTTAGTGACAGAAGAAACGATTAAAAAAATGGCGCCAGGTTCGGTGTTAGTCGATATTCCGATTGACCAAGGCGGGATTTTTGCTACGACGACACACGCAACAACATTGGAAGATCCAGTCTACGTAACTCACGGTGTAATTAATTATGCGGTGGCGAATATTCCTGGTGCTGTGCCGAAAACTTCTACAGAAGCTTTGACCAGTGTGACGATTCCTTATGCAACTGAAATTGGGCCATTCTTAGAAGGCCAAGAAGTGCGTCATGCGCAAATGATTCGTTCAGGTCTGAACACGATTGACGGGAAGATTGTTAACAAAGCAGTCGCTGAAAGTTTAGACTTGCCTTACCATGAGTGGAAATAAGTAGTAGAAAGTCAGGCATCTGCCGTGAGAACGGTGAGAGGCAATAGAAATAGATAGTCGATAAAATGAAAAATAAAGCTACCCCTTATACCGGGCATCGTCATGAGACGTGTGCAGTATAGGGGTAGCTTATTTGTGATTGTATTTTAAAGAAGTTCATCATGGGATCCAGTTCTCGTCAAGATTAAAATCAACTCTTTATTCAGTATCTTACAGATTAAGAGCCAATCGGATGTTATATGTAGTTCTCTGTAGTGTATAAGATGCCCTTTCAAGGCGTGGTCTTTATACACGCGTGCAAGAATTTCCATATCCTTGTTAGTTAAGTGTCCAACAACCTTTTTTAATAGCTCGAGATTGCGATGGTCTCTCTTCAATTGGTTGAAATTGCTGATGAAAATCGGTGTTTGTTTAATTTTTAAGCTACGCACCGTTGATAGCCTGCCACCAGTCTTCCGTTGTATCATAAGTAGTTAACTGCATCAATTGTTCTACTTGATGAATGGCTTGTGCCTTATCTGATTGAGGAATAAAAGGGAATTCACCGGTCCTTACGACTTGTTTTAGAAAGACGCGAATCGCTGTATCAAGGTCCAGCCCCATCTCGTCAAAAGCTTGTTGTGCTTGTTCTTTAAACTCATTATCTATCTTGATAGTTAATTGTGCCATAGGGTGCACCTCCAGTAGCTACATCATAGACTATTTTTTAGACAATGTAAAAAACGAGTCGATTCGTTTGGTTTCTGACTAGTCAAATCAGTAGTAGGTCTCAGTGGTCTAGAGCAAAGCCAGCGTACAGCTAATTTTTGTCTCGGATGTGTCCATCTGTAAAATGTTTGCGTTTTCGGCTTGTCTAATCGATTTTTTTTACGAAAATCCTTTTCTACTTGCGGAAAAGTTAACTTTATTTAATAATTTACAGAAAATTTACGGCTTTCTTATCAATAATTAATAAATCTACGCGATAATAAAAAACATAGGTTTTATGAAAATCCGAATATTCGGTCAGTCGTTTTTGAGAAAAACAGGACTTTTTTTATAGAAAATTCTTAAAAAATGGTATACTTATTTCGGATATCAAATAAATATTTTGGAGGCTAACTCATGATAGAAGTTATCGACTTAAATAAAGTATTCGATAATGGATTTGAAGCACTTAAATCAGTGAACTTTACTATTGAGAAAGGAGATCTCGTTTGTTTACTCGGCCCTAGTGGTTGCGGGAAATCGACGATCTTAAACCTTATTTCGGGACTATTAACACCATCAGGTGGGGATATCCGTTTTGCTGGGAATTCAGTGGTTGAAACGGAGCCAAAAGATCGAAATATCGGGTTCGTATTTCAAAATTATGCACTCTATCCACATATGACTGTTGAAGAAAACATCATGTTTCCCTTAACAGTAGGCGCAAAAAAGATTTCTAAGGCAGAAGCCAGAGAAATTGCCAAAGAATACATGGCATTAACGAACATTGAAGAGTTGAAAAATAAAAAACCGGGCACCTTATCTGGTGGGCAACAACAACGGGTGGCGATCACACGGGCGCTTGTCCAAAAACCAGAAGTGCTTTTATTAGATGAACCATTGAGTAACTTAGATGCGCGATTACGTCTGAAAATCAGAGAAGAAATTCGCCGTCTGGTCAAAGAAGTTGGTATCACAACAATCTTTGTAACCCATGATCAAGAAGAAGCTTTGTCAATCAGTGACAAGATCATTTTGTTGAATGAAGGGATTATTCAACAGGATGATGATCCGCAAAATCTTTATTTAGAACCGAATAATTTATTCGTGGCTGAGTTTATCGGCAACCCAATCATCAATATTTTGCCAGTCGAAGTCAAAGATGGCATGGTTCATTATGAATCGATGACTTTCCCTGTGACGAATTTTGTGGCGGAACGGTTCAAAGCAGAGATGCCTGATGGCAAGTATCATTTAGGGATTCGTCCAGAAGATGTCTTACCAGCAGAGCCTGGCGTCTTCACAACAGAGATTCCTGGTGTTGAATTAATCGGTCGCGAGCGGATATTAAATTTCCAACTAGGTGCTAGACGCATGAAATCAATTGTTAGTATCGAAACGGACATTGATGAGGGCGCCGTGCTATCTTTTGATTTTGCTTATCACAAAGCTTTTATATTTAATGAAAGTGGGGAGCGAATCTACTAATGTTTAAAAAGAGGAAGTATAACCCTGAGAATCAACCAAAAGCGTGGTTATTTCTATTTCCTTCATTAGCAGTGATTTTATTATTCAATATTTATCCCTTGTTCCGTTCATTTTTCATGAGCTTTCAGAAGGGATCATTAATTAATCAAAGCTATGCAGGAGCTGAAAATTATCAAAAAGTTTTAACTGACCCAGTATTTGCTAAAGCGATGTTTAACACGGCTTTGTTTGCTTTTACAGTCGTTCCTATTGCCTTAATTATCTCACTAGCGATTGCCTGGGTGGTCTTTGAAAAGGTCAAACATAAAGCTTTTTTTGAAACAATTTTCTTTATGCCTTATGTTACAAGTACGATTGCTATCGGGATTGTTTTCCGTTATTTTTTCAATGGATCATACGGAATTATTAACTATATTTTATCGATTTTTGGGATTCCAGCAGTGAATTGGTTGGACAGTGTTGATATGAGCATGCCAACGTTGATTATTTTCGGTATTTGGACAAGTTTGGCTTTTAATATCATTATTTTATTAGCCGGTCTGCGAAATATTGATCCAGAGCATTATAAGATTGCCAAAATGTTTGGCGCAACGGATGGCGAAATCTTCCGTAGAATTACTTTTCCACAATTAATTCCGACGATTACCTTTCTGTTAACCGTTAATATTATTGGTGCTTTTAAGGTCTATACACAAGTCTATGCGCTGTTTGCTGGACAACCTGGGATTGCCAAGAGCGCGACAACGGCGGTCTACTATATTTACGATAAATTCCATGTGGCGGGTCGTCCGGGTGTGGCGATGGCTGCGACAGTAATTTTATTCTTAGTTATTTTAATCATTACCTTTATTCAGAATAAATTAGTGAAGAGGGTGGAAAAGTAAGATGAAAAAAGTCATAACAGTGATTGCTTACCTTTTCATTATTTTGTTAGGAATCATCACTTTGTTCCCATTTATCTACATGATTCTAGCTGGTTTGATGAGCTACAGTGAGGCGACGAGCATTCCACCGACGATGTTTCCTAAGAGTCCCCAGTGGGCCAACTATGCGGCGGTCTTTACCAAAGCGCCGTTCTTACAATATTTCATTAATACCACTTTTGTTTCCGCGGTCACGACGGTTGCGACCTTGATTACGGCTGTCTTAGCGGCATTCGCTTTAACAAATTTGCAATTCAAATATAAAAATCTCGTGTTGGGCATGATGATTTCGTTACTGATGGTGCCCTATGAATCGATCATTTTTACCAACTACAATACGATTTCGCGGATGGGCTTACTCAATAGTTATCCAGCCCTAATCATTCCGTTTCTAACGAGCATTTTCTACATCTACTATCTGTATGGCTATCTAAAAGGCATCTCGCCGACATTTTATAAAGCAGCCAAAATTGATGGCGCGTCTGATTTGGAATATATTCGCAAGATTTTGATTCCAATGTCGAAACCAGCCTTGGTAACGGTCGGGATTCTGACCTTTATTTCTAGTTGGAATTCCTTCTTATGGCCATTACTTGTAACCAATGAGAAAAAATATCGCTTGTTAAATAACGGTTTATCGGCCTTTACAACGGAGAGTGGTAGCGATGTTCATCTACAAATGGCGGCGGCTACCTTGACGGTTGTACCGATTTTGCTGATTTATCTAGTGTTCAGAAAAGAAATTATTCGAGGAGTGTCGAAAAATGGAATCAAAGGCTAACGCAGGAAAAACCACCTTAACTTTTCACAGTGGGATTTTAACGATTGGTGGTACGGTGATTGAAGTTGCCTACGAAGATGCGCATATCTTCTTCGACTTTGGGACCGAGTTTCGACCAGAATTAGACTTAAAAGATGATAACCTTCAAACGCTGGTTGACAATGGCTTAGTGCCAGAGATTAAGGATTTATATGATCCTCGTCTAGGCTATGTTTATACCGGCGAGAATCAAAAAGAGTTTACTGAGACGGCTGTTTTCTTATCGCATGTTCATTTGGATCATTCGCGGATGGTGAATTATTTAGATCCAGCGATTCCCATGTATACTTTGAAAGAGTCAAAAGCGATTTTGAATTTGCTGAATCGTGAAGGAGATTTTCTGATTCCTTCGCCTTTTGAAGAAAAGAACTTTACCCGCGAATTAATTGGCTGTGAAGCCAACGATATCATTCAAGTTGGCGATATTTCTGTCGAATTAGTGCCTGTCGATCATGATGCTTATGGCGCTTGTGCGCTATTGATTCGCACACCAGATCGCTTTATTACTTATACCGGAGATCTGCGTCTACACGGTTACGATCGCAAGCAAACAGTTGCATTGTGTGAGAAAGCCAAACACACGGATGCTTTGATTATGGAAGGCGTCAGCATTAGCTTCCCTGAACGTGAAATCGATCCGACTGAAATCAAAGTCATTAGTGAAGAAGATTTGATTCAACAATTAATTAAGATTGTCGATGAAAATCAACAGCGCCAGATTACTTTTAATGGTTATCCAGCGAATGTTAAACGATTTGAAAAAATTGTTGAGCTGGCGCCAAGAACGGTGGTTTTAGAAGCTTCGATGGCCGCCTTACTAAAAGAAGTCACTGGCTGCGCGGCTTATTACTACTATCTAGAAGATAGCCCTACTATTTCTGAGTTAGATTCTTCATTGGAAATTTCCTATGAAGACCTAATAAACGACAATCATCAGTATTTATGGCAGGTGGTTGATCGATTTACTAATTTACAAGGAGGTGGCGTTTATATTCATAGCGATGCAGCACCATTGGGGGACTTTGACCCTCGATATGCAGTATTTTTGGAAATGCTAGACAAGCAAAAGGTAGAATTTGTTCGTTTAGCCTGTTCAGGCCATGCTTTCCCAGAAGATTTGGCACAAATTATTGCCTGGATTGAACCAAAATTATTGATTCCTATTCATACGTTGAAGCCAGAAAAACTGGAAAATCCGTATGGAAAACGGTACTTGCCTACCAGAGGCGAAAAAATTGTTCTTTAAAAATGAATTTACAGGGAGACTAGAAAAATGAAATTGACAAAATTATCAACCGCCGTATTAGCGGCCGCAGCTATCTTCGTTTTAGGTGCGTGTGGAAACAGCAATGATAAAGGAACAACCAAAGATGACGGGAAAATCGTTACAGAAGTCAAAGACGATACAACAATCACTTTCTGGCATGCTATGAATGGCGCTCAAGAAGAAGAATTGACAAAAATTGCGGATAACTTTATGAAAGATAATCCAAAAATCAAAGTGGAATTGCAAAATCAATCTTCTTATCCTGATTTACAAACAAAAATTAACTCAACTTTACCTTCACCAAAAGATCTACCAACGATTACTCAAGCCTACCCAGGTTGGTTATGGAGTGCTGCGCAAGATGATATGTTAGTAGATTTACAACCATATATGGATGATAAAACAATCGGCATGGACAAAGAAGATCCGATTAAACCAGCGTTACTTGAAGGTGCGCAAATTGATGGCGTACAATATGGTGTACCCTTTAATAAATCAACAGAAATGTTATTCTATAACAAAGATATCTTAGACGAATATGGTGTTGACGTGCCAACAACAATGGATGAATTGGCAGAAGCTTCAAAAACAATTTATGAAAAATCAGATAAAAAAGTTATCGGAACAGGCTTTGACTCTCTAAATAATTATTATGTAATTGGTCTGAAAAATAAAGGCGAAGAATTCACTAAAGAAACAAAAATTACAAGTGATGACTCAAAAGAAATCATCAATTACTATGCTGATGGCGTAAAAGATGGCTATTTCCGTATTGCTGGTTCTGACAAATATATGTCTGGTCCATTCGCCAATGAACAAGTGGCAATGTTTATCGGAAGTATCGCTGGTGAAAGCTACGTTGCCAAAGATACTGAAGGCAAATTTGTCTATGATGTAGCCCCTCGTCCAGAAAAAATCAACATCCAACAAGGGACAGATGTCTATATGTTCAACAATGCTTCATCTGAAGAACGCACAGCAGCTTACCTATTTATGAAATATCTAGCGTCACCTGATGTTCAATTAGATTGGGCAATCACTACTGGTTACATGCCTATTTTAGATTCAGTAATTGAAAGCGACGGATACCAAAAGGCTGAAAACACAAAAATTCCTGCTCATCTAGCAACGACTACAGAAGAATTATTCGCTGTTCCAGTTGTTGAAAACAGTGACTCTGCCTACA
Organism: Candidatus Enterococcus huntleyi; assembly: GCF_009933175.1. Taxonomy (GTDB): domain Bacteria; phylum Bacillota; class Bacilli; order Lactobacillales; family Enterococcaceae; genus Enterococcus_K; species Enterococcus_K huntleyi. The sequence continues at coordinate 70,510 of NZ_MAEJ01000022.1, forward strand.
ATGAAGTCCGTTCAATTATGGAAAATGTCTTATCAAATACAAACAAAGACACAGATAAAATTATTGAAGATTCACAAGCGCAATTAGACGATGCGTGGAACCAATAAAACGTTTGAAAATGGGCTGGACGAAAGTGATTCACTTTTGTCTGGCTCTTTTTTTTGTTAAGATAGACAAAGAATGGCAGAAATTGGAGCGTGTATGAGGATGGAAGTAAAAATTTTAGCGACGAGTGATATGCATGGTTATGTTGAACCAACCAACTATGCAGAAAAGAATAGTGACTTACCTTTTGGTACAGAAAAGGTTGCCACACTGATTAAAGAAATCCGTCAACAAGCAGAGGGGCCAGTTGTCTTAATCGAAAACGGCGACTTCATTCAAGGCTCACCTCTGAGCTATTATCTAGCAAAAAATCAGCGTGTGGGTGAACTGACGCAAGTCATTAATGCGCTACAGTATGATGTAGGCGTTTTGGGCAATCATGAATTCAATTACGGCTTGGATTATTTGAAAGCAGCGATTGCCAGCTACAACCATCCGGTTCTGGCAGCGAATATTCTAGACAAAACAGGGCAGCCAGCCTTTGGCAAAGCCTATGAGCTGATTAAAAAAGACGGACTGACGATTGCTATCTTAGGCTTGGTGACGCAATACATTCCACATTGGGAACAGCCAGCGACAGTCAAAGAGTTGACCTTTAAGAGCATTGTTGAGACGGCGAAAGAGTACGTGCCTAAATTAAGAGCACAAGCAGATCTTGTCGTGGTTGCCTATCATGGGGGCTTCGAAAAAGATTTGGTGACTGGGGAGCCGACAGAATTATTAACCGGCGAAAATGAAGGCTATCAATTATTACAAGAAGTCAGCGGCATCGATGCTTTAGTAACTGGCCATCAACACCGGGAGATTGCGACGCATATTAATGGCGTGCCGGTCATTCAACCCGGCTATCGAGGTAGTCATATAGGTGAAATTATTTTGCAAGTGGCACAAACAGCTGAAGGATTTAAAGTCAGTGAGACCCAAGCGGCGATTCACTCGGTAGAAGGCGTTGCGGTGGCTGCCGAGATCCGAGAGTTAATCGCACCAATCGCAGAAGAAGTCGAAGTCTGGCTCGATCAGCCGGTTGGAAAAGTCCAAGGGTCCATGGAAATTACCAATCCGATGGCCGCACGAATTCATGAGCATCCGTATATTGAGTTCATCAATCGCGTGCAGATGGCTGCCAGTGGCGCGAAAATCTCAGGGACTTCTTTATTTAATAATGAAGGAAAAGGTTTCGGGGCGCAGATTACGATGCGTGATGTGATTACAAACTACATCTATCCGAATACGTTAGCTGTCTTAAAAGTTAGTGGGGCAGACTTGCGTGCTGCGCTAGAGCAGACGGCTAATTATCTGACCTTGGTGGATGGCGAAGTGGTCTTCAATCCGGACTTTATCGAGCCTAAGCCGCAATACTACAACTACGATATGTATGAGGGCATTGATTATGTGATTGATTTGACGAAGCCTGCATTTGAGCGAATTACGAAGCTTGAATTTGAAGGTCGGGCGGTTGAATCGACTGATGAGCTGGAGATTGTGATTAATCAATACCGAGCAGTCGGTGGTGGGAACTATGCGATGTTTGAAGCAGGTAAGATTATTCGTGAAATCCAAATCGATATGACTGAATTGATTGCTAACTACTTGAAAGAGCATCCGGTTATTCAGGCAGAAGCTAATCAGAACTTCACTGTGTTAGTATAGAGATAAAAAATCTAAATGAAGTTTAATGTTGATTGGGGAAGAGATAGATAGGCTAGAAATCTTCGCCTTCGGTCGTGCCTCTGCAAAAAAATCAAGCAGTCGGGCCGCAAGCGAACCCAAGGTAGGATTGCTTATTTTATGGCTCCGGCATGGCCTGCGGCTGAATTTGTTAGGGAAAGTATCTAGTGAAATTGGTAAATATAAATTAATCGCTACTTAGAGATATGAATACAGAAAGATACGTGCTATACTAGCAATTGAAAAGGATATACGCGGCAAACGTATACCCTTCGCAGCAAAGCAGCACCGATTAAAGAACGGTGACGAAAAAAATTTAATTATTCCAAAAAGAAATAACCGAAGTCTCTCTCGATAAAGAAAAGACGGTTATTTCTTTTTGTCATTCTTTACAGCTGCTAGGATTCCAAAGATTAGTATGGCTACAAAATTACCATAACTAATAATTAGACCTATAACTGCTAAAGTATACAAAAGGCGTCTCCTTTCTATAGAATGGGGAGTCGAGTGTATGAACATCATACACCACCTCGCTTTCTATGATAATGGGGTAGCCATCGTCATTTAAACTTTACTGTTCTGTCGCGTCTAACTATAGCACCAATTGTTAATGAAAGCCCTTTATATTTTGCTCTTATGAGGGGTTTGCCATAATTTCTTTTTCCTATCGGTATGGCTACGGTGTTCATTCGCCGTTTTATTAGGCTATAAATCGTCGCTTTCGGTCATGCCTCTGAAAAAAAGCAAGCAGTCGGGCCGCAAGCGAACCCACGGTGGGGCTGTGAGTTCCATTGCTAAATCATCTGCCTTTTGTCTCTTTGCTACTTGGTTTCGACAAAAGTCAGCTGACTTGCCGAGGGATTGCTTATTTTTTGGCTCCGGCATGACCTGCGGCTGAATTTGTTAGGGAAAGTATCTAGTGGATATTTTCAATAGTGGATTAGTGAAATTGGTAAATATAAATTAATCGCTACTTATAGATATGAATAGAGAAAGATACGTGCTATACTGACGGTGTTGAGGAAGATGTACGCGCTAACGTATGGTCTTCGCAGTACAACAGGACCATTTTAAGAATGGTGACGAGTTAATTTTTACGGTTATTCAAAAAGAAATAACCAATCACACTCGTAAAAGTAGACGGTTATTTCTTTTTGTCGTTCTTTACAGCTGCTAGGATTCCAAAAATTAGTATGGCTACAAATGAACCAAAACTAAGTATTAGGTCCAAAACATCTGGGCAAAAGGCGTTTTATTCCTATAACATGACGAGTCGCGTGTATGAATATCATACATACGTCTCGTTTTTTGGCTCTGACATGATTTACGGCTGAATTTGTTATAGGCGAAGTATCTAGTGGAATGTCTAAAAAAATTTGGTGATGAATAGATAAAATCGTTACTTAGAGATAAAAATATATATAAAGCAAGATACGTGCTATACTGGTAATTGAAAAGGATATAGGCGGAAACGTATATCCTTCTTAGCATGACAACACCGGGGACGGTGGCGAATTAATTTAACAAGTTACTCAAAAAGAAATAACCGATCCCACTCGCAAAGTAGACGGTTATTTCTTTTTGTCGTTCTTTACAGCTGCTAGGATTCCAAAGATTAGTATGGCTACAAAATTACCATAACTAATAATTAAAATAGTGCGCAAAAGTTTACCTATTTACTTATTTTCAGGTTCCAGCATAATCTACATCTGAGTATTTATAGAAAATCAGACAGGATTAATTAATTTTACCTAGATTTGTTCTTTATTGCTTGCCTATTGCATAGAATATTAGGTATGCTAAGGTGAGAGAAATCGAGGTGACTTATGGAAAAGCAAGAGATTGAAAGACTAATAAAAAAATACATAATAATAGGTGCATTAGTGGTTGTAGGAATTATTTATTTACGTCCTATTTTAGGGATTGGCCATACGATTCTAGGGGCATTCACGAATATTATTCTCGCGGCTTTGCTCGCATATGTAATTAATATTGTGATGGTAAAGGTTGAGCATGGGTTTGACCGACTGCCTTATCCTTGGGTTAAGAAGATTAAGCGGCCGATTAGTTTACTGTTATCTTTAATTATCCTATTCGTTGCAATTACCATTTTTATTGGATTAGTCATGCCGAGCATTTTTGATTCATTGAATACATTGTTTGCTTCATTACCTGATGTTTTTAATCAAACACAAAAGTTTCTTATAGATGTTTTCCACGATAATCCGGAGATTCGTCAAACAATTGAAGCGTTAGAGATTGATTGGAAATCTCTATTGCAAAATACGCTCTCTTTCTTAGGTGGCGGTGTGGCGAACTTTGTTGATGTCGCGATTACGATTGTGAGTGCAGTGTTAGGTAGCTTGTTTAATTTCTTATTGATTTTAGTCTTTGCTGTCTACATTTTATTGGATAAAGAACGGTTTGTCCGAGCATATGACAGGGTGGGAACGCTCTACATTTCAGCGTATCGGAAGCGTCGTTTAGACAAAGTTTTACAATTGATTCATCATACATTTAGTTCATTTATCGGTGGACAGTGTCTAGAAGCGGTGATTTTAGGAACGCTTTGTGCAACAGGGATGTTGATTCTGAATATGCCATATGCGGTAATGGTGGGGACGTTGGTCGGTGTGATTAATATTGTTCCGATTGTCGGTGCTTACGTTGGTGGAGCCATCGGAATGTTCATGGTATTTACCGTAGATCCAATTTTATCACTGGGCTTCTTAGTCTACTTAATCGTCTTACAGCAATTTGAAAGTAACATTATTTACCCGAGAGTTGTGGGGAATTCTGTCGGCCTACCAGGCATTTTCGTCCTCGCTTCAGTCATGGTTTTTGGTACATTAGCCGGTATTCCAGGAATGTTCTTAGGAATTCCAGCAACTGCCTGCATCTACAAATTAGGAAAAATCTTCATTGTCGAAAAAGAACAGAAGAAGGCGCAAATGACTGATCAATCACTATAAGGTGATCAAAAAAATAATTGAGAAAAGTGTTAAATGAGATAAAAATTTATGCAGCACATCTATGAGGGAAACCTGATGGATGTGTTGCATTTTTGGTTTTCAGAAGAAGTCAGCTACTCATTTTGTACAAATTATTAGATGAAAAAGAAAAAGCTCAGACACGTAGGTCCGAGACTTTTTCTGAATAAATCGTCTAGTCGTTGATTCTATTATTCACCTTCATAGTAATAAGAAAAAGTGATAGTTTGTGGTTCAGCAGTATACTCATTGATGAAAAGGAGACTATCGCCTGATACTAAAGCTCCAGCAGGCAATTCGTTAATGTTGAAGGCGAAGTTGCCAATAGTAGAGGGCGCTACAGCATTGAATGTCTCGCCAATAGGGCCTGACATTACTATAGGTGTTTTAATTTCTTCACCATATTCATTCACATAGCGAACAGTAACCATTCCAGTTGTTGCATTCGGTTGAGATGAGTCAGTAGTTCCAGTTGAATCTGTTCCAGGCTGAGTTGGCTCAGTAGTGGATTCGGAGGAATCCGTTGACTCAGTAGTTGAATCAGATTCAGAAGGCTCGGTTGTTTCAATAGTTGAATCAGATTCAGATGGTTCAGTTGTTTCAGTAGTTGAACCAGACTCAGAAGAATCTGTAGATTCACTCGGTTTTGTTTCTTCAGGATCTGGTTGTTCTGAAGAAAAATTAGGAATATGTGGAACAGAAAGGTACCATTTGTCTTCTTCTACACCACCAGGGAACATAGCATGATGCGCAGAAAAATCTCTTCCGCTAGAGACTTCAGCTTTTCCTTCACGGAAAGCTGAAGAAAATTGAGCTGCATCTTCATAAGAAGTAAATGGGCCAATTAATTCTTCCTCAACGGTTATGATAAATTGGAGGCTAATCCATTTATCGGTTGGCTCATTCGTAATTGGATCTGTAGTAGGTCGTCCACCAGAATATTTGTACTCAAGTAAAGCGTAAATATAAAATTTATCCTCTTTTATCTCTTTTGGAAATTTACTAGATACCTCTTTGTATAGAATATCTACATCAGGTTCCCGATCTCTATCATCAAAATAGTATCCACCGATGGTACTTATAGCACTATAATCATCTTCTGTTATATACTCATCAGCTTCTTCAAAACTATTAAATGGGCCAATGAATATATGGGTACCGTCCCATAGTTTTGTACTGAAAATTCCATCTTTATCCGGAGTAGAAGAATCGGTAGAACCATCTTTACTTGAATCTGAAGTAGAAGAATCGGTAGAACCGTCTTTACTTGAATCCGAAGTAGAAGAATCGGTAGAACTGTCTTTACTTGAATCGGAAGTAGAAGAGTCAGTCGAACTATCTTTACTAGAATCTGAAGTAGAAGAATCGGTTGAACTATCTATACTTGAATCCGAAGTAGAAGAATCGGTAGAACCATCTTTGCTTGAATCCGAAGTAGAAGAGTCAGTAGAACCATCTTTACTTGAATCTGAAGTAGAAGAATCGGTAGAACCGTCTTTACTTGAATCTGAAGTAGAAGAATCGGTAGAACCGTCTTTACTTGAATCCGAAGTAGAAGAATCGGTAGAACCGTCTTTACTTGAATCCGAAGTAGAAGAATCGGTAGAACCGTCTTTACTTGAATCCGAAGTAGAAGAATCGGTAGAACCATCTTTGTCTTTATCAGATGAAGAAGAATCAGCTGGATTATCTTTACTTGAATCCGAAGTAGAAGAATTAGTAGAACCATCTTTGTCTTTATCAGATGAAGAAGAATCAGCCGAACTATCTATACTTGAATCAGGAGTAGAAGAATCAGTAGAACTATCTTTGTTCTTATCTGTTGAGGACGAGCCAGTTGATTTATCTTTATCCTTACCAGGTGTTACTGAGTCATTTGACTTATCAGTGTTGACGTTATCTGGTTTTCCGTTGATTTGTACGTCCGATACTTTGTTGTCTTTGACATCAGCTGTTACGTCGGTTCCGATTGGTTTTTCGGCAACAACTTTGTTAGAATCATTGACTTTTACGCCGGCATTAATCTTTTCACCAGTCGGCGTTTCAGCGGTAATATTGCCGCTCTTATCCCATCTAATGACAGTGCCAACAGCTAAATGATATTCTTCGCCAGCGGCTAAATCGATATCGTTGATGGCAGCTAATGTTTGAACATTGATGTTGATTCTTATAGAAATTGCCCATAAAGTATCGCCATAAACCATAGTGTAGCTTGTGTCAGTTTCTTTAATTTGAATTGATTCAGGGGTGTTTGCTTTCCAACTCGAAGCTACTACTGGCACTGTGCTTGCGACAGTAGCTAATCCGAAGGCTGCCAGAATTGCGCCTTTTGTGGTAGCTCTTTGTCTAGCTTTTTTTGCTAGCATTTTTTTGTAATTTTTTCGCGAATCCATCTGTGTTCCTCCCGAGATTGTTGTTTTCCTATTCGTATACGTTTAATAGTTTTTTTGCATTGGACACATGTGTATTTATCTTAAATGAGTTATCAAACTTCCTTTCACACTAGTTATTGATAGTCAGCTACTTTACAGTCTAAGAATTTTTCAACAATAATATAAATGGTGTTATAAAAAAATCCGCACGCTACCCTTAGCGAATATTTTACCGGGATCGATTACGTGCCATCCTCGATTAGAATAATCCACAGTTTCCTTTGCTTATCTGAATGCTACTGCACTATTGAGTAGTATAACTAACAACTCAATTTTCCTTTTTTACCGTGTAACTAGTTTTACAACGGATAAACGAAGGGGGATGACATAGATGCACCCTCGAAATATGTAGGTGACAGTGAGTTCACTAAGTAAGCTAGAATCAAACTGGCCAAAATGAAGATTGACTATTATTCATGAGATAAGCTTACTGGTAGAATTCGTTTTATTTCCTGTAGCCATCTAACAAAAAGTCCTTTTCCATTTTTGATAACTGAATATAAGGGCAATAAAGCTGCAGTTCTCTCACTTATAAAATGGACTACCTAATTTATACAATTGCTTCAGGTCATTCTGTAAGAAATGGTTCTACTATCTATTCAAGAATAGCATAGCAGTGCGACATAATATGACACATCTATGGTTGGAAATAAAAAAATTGAAAAATATTTGAAGAAGGAAAATGGATGTAATAGGGAAGAGTTTTCCAGATATAAAATAATTCAGTAGGGAAATAAATAGTTGGAAAAAGAAAAGTCCCAGACATGTAGTTGTCTGAGACTTTCTCATAATAATTGTGTAGTCAGTTGTTCGTATCTATCAGCGATAGAACCTGATAGAACTGTAGGTACTTTAATTGTTATATCATATTCGTAAACTTAGCGAACTGTGACAGTCTCAGTTGTTGAATCAGCCTGAGAAGAGTCGACAGTTCCAGTTGACTCAGTTTCAGGTTGGATTGACCCAGTTGTTTCTGTAGCTGATTCAGACTCAGTAATTTCAGTCGTTTCTGTAGTCGATTCAGACTCAGAAGACTCAGCTATTTCAGTAGTTGATTCAGTAGAATCTGTTGACTCAACTGGTTTTGAATCAGTCGATACAGTAGAGTCCGTTGATTCGCTTGGTTTAGTTTCTGCTTCAGTCGAATCAGTTGATTCAGCCGGTTTCTCAGGTTTCGCTGGTTCTGTTGAAGTAGAATTTCCAAATGAATCTAACTTATATCTTACAGATGTATAAATGTAATATTTACCATCTACCATACTTTCTCCAATATTTCCAAGCGCATATCTATGGAAATCGAAATATTTTTCAGCATCTTCATAACTATCGAATGGGCCAATGTATAGTCCGTCATCCATTTGCTTGAATGTGAGATTATCCCATAGATCTTTTGGTGCTTTAGGATCAGTTGGATCAGTATAAATCCATAGGTATATTTTATCAGAATCAATGCCGTTTGGAAGTTTACTATTTAAGTAGTCTGGAAGAGTTCTATCATACATCAGATCAAAAAATCTACCTTCATACCAATTCATCGCTCCTGAACAGTTGTTGTCGAAGTATTCATTAGCCTCCCTTGGACTATTAAATGGACCGGCAAATGTAATCCATCCGTCGTATAGTGAGATAAAGGAAAGTCCATCTTTATCAGTTGATGTGTTTGTTCCTTTATCTTTGTCCTTATCCTTACCTGGTTTCGCAGCTCCATTTGAATTACCTGTATTAATATTATCTGGTTTTCCATTGATTTGGTCGTCCGAGACATTGTTATCTTTGACGTCAGCTGTGACATCAGTTCCGATTGGTTTGTCCGCAACAATCTTGTTAGAATTATTAGCTTTTACACCAGTATTAATCTTTTTACCAGTTGGTGTTTCAGCGGTAATGTTGCCGCTCTTATCCCATCTGATGACGGTGCCAACGGCTAAATTGTATTCTTCGCCGGCAGCTAAATTAATATTGTTGATAGCAGCCAATGTTTGAACATTGATGTTGATCTTCATAGAGATTGCCCATAAAGTATCGCCATAAACCATTGTGTAGCTTGTATCGTTTTCTTTGATTTGGATTGATTCAGGGGTGTTGGCTTTCCAAGTTGATGCCAATACTGGCACGGCACTTGCGACAGCCATCAAACCTACGGCAGCTAAAACTGCGCCTTTGGTTGTGAGTCTCTGTCTAGCTTTTTTCGCTAGCATTTCTCTGTAACTTTTTCTTGAATTCATTGTGTTCCTCCCGAGATTTTCGTTTTCCTATTCGTATACGTTTAATAGGTTTTGTTGCATTGCACACATGTGTATTTATGGTAAGTAAGTTATCAAGCTTCCCTTCATACTGGTTATTGATAGTCAACTGTTTTACAGTTCATGAACGTTACATACTAGAAATTTTCAGTAATAATATAAAGGGTGTTATAAAATGATCCGCATGCTACCCTCAGCGAATACTTCAGCGAGATCTATTATGTGACACCCTCGATTAGAATAATCCACAGTTTCCTTTGCTTATTTAAATGTTGCTGCACGATTGAGTGATATAACCAAAAACTCAATTTTCCTTTTTGCCGTGTAATTATTTTACAACGGGTAAACGAAGGGGGGATGACATAGATGCACCCTCGAAATATGTAGGTGACAGTGGGTTCAACTAAGTAAGCTAGGGTCAAACTGGCCAAATAGAGATTGGCTATTATTCATGAGATAAGCTTGCTGGTAGAATTCGTTTTATTTCCTGTAGCCATCTAACAAAAAGCACTCTTCCATTCTTGATAACTGAATATAAGGGCAATAAAACTGCAACTCTCTCACTTATAAAATGGACTACCTAATTTATACAATTGCTTCAGTTCATTCTGTAAGAAATGGCTCTACTATCTATTCAAGCTTAGCATAGGGGCGCGACACAATATGACACATCAACAGTTGGAAATAAAAAAATCGAAACTTTTTTGAAGAAATTGGTGGAGATAATGAGTGAGAATTTTTTTGATAGAAAATAAGGGAGTCTATAAAATTTTCCGGTAGCGAACGTTTTTCAGCAATTAGCCTATTTCAGTACAAAAAAATAGGCTAGCGGACAGTCAAATTGGACTGTCTGCTAGCTTACTCGTATAAGTGCAGGATTTTATTTAATTCTTCTTTGACGGCTTTGACTAAAGAGGGTGGCGACAAGACTTGCACAAAAGTACCTTGCCCTAAAATCCAAAACATGATTCCTTGTTCAAACGAAGTAGCTTCTATGAGCACGCTATTATCGTCATATTTTTTGATCACTTTGGCATTTGGCAGCTTGTCCAGAGCAGTTTGAGGAAAGGCCCAATACCTAAATGTATAGGTCAATTCTTTGCCACCGGATAATAGATAAGTCTTATTTATTAATACGCCTTCTTCAACTTTTTCAGAATAATCTAAACGAATCTTTTTCTTTTCCGATGGGGTAACGGTTAGAAAACGATCCAATCGATAGGGATGCGTGCGCTGATGTTTTTCAGAATACATGAGAATATAAATGTAAAAATCAGCAAAATAAATACTTACAGGTAGACCGTAACCTTCTTTAGAAGTACCATCAACACTATTTGTATAAAGGAAATCGACGGTTTCTTTCTGCTCGACATAGCCGGTGAATTCTTGTAGCAGAGGAAAGAGTGTTTTCCCATGAGAGACGTGCCGATAGTTAATTAGGCCACTCGTCACCAGAGCTTTCATTCGTTTTTGATCCTCAGCAGATAAAATAGACAGTAGTCGATCGACGATTTTTTGCAGCTCCTCTTTTGTCAGCGCGCGAGTCCCGACGAGGATTTTTATTAAAAATAGAATTTCTGTGAAAATTTCGTTCTCTTCATAAGTTAAATAATATTGTTTACGCTCATTATTATAGACGATTTCTTTATCTACCTCATGCAGCTCAAGTGTTTTTCGGATAGTCGAAATATCTCGCTGCAATGTTCTTCGATTCAGTTGATAGTCGGTCAATAACTCTTCAACGAAAAGACTTTCCCCATTGAGAAGTCGAATGAGTATATTGACTATTCGTTCATTGCTCTTCATCCAAATCCCCCTAATAAAAGATAACGGTGTATGCATTATTGCGTATTATAAGTACTTCTGCATACTATTCTAGCTTAGCATAGAGGTGCGACATAATATGACGCATCGACGTGTAGTAAAAAACATTGATGTTCAGAGATAAAAAAACGAAGAAAATCATTTTATTTCGTTTTTATTTTGTTTACACAACCAGTCGACTAAGAAAAACTAAATCAAATTGGTCAAAGATAGTCAATGAAAATGCAAACGATTAATTGACATATGAATAAATAATCATATATAATAAACACATGAAAGATAAATCATATGTAAAGTGATACATGAATGGAGGGACAAAAAATGACAACAACAAAATCAGCACAACAACCGACTTCGCAACAAACAAAAGGGTGCGCCCATAATCATGCGCAGGTACATAATCATGCAGATGGACGCAATCATTCTCAGGGGCACAGTCATTCTCATGATCATTCGCACGAACATAATCATGGGAATTTACCGATCGTTTTATATGGGATTGGACTTATTCTTTATTTGGTGGCTTTGCTATTTGTTAAAAATGAATTATTGGAAAACAGCTTGTTCGTGGTAACTATCTTGACGGCGGGCTATCATGTGATTGTCGAAGGGATTAGCGAGACGGTGTCGGATACACTTAGTCAGAAGAAATTTGTACCGAATGTCCACATTTTGATGACTTTGGCAGCTGCTGGGGCGGCGGCGATTGGCGATTTTGATGAGGGTGCCTTACTTATTTTAATCTTTGCTGGGGCACATTTCCTAGAAGATTATGCAGAAGGCAAGAGTAAACGAGAAATTACTAAGTTATTAAAACTAAATCCGACTGAAGCGCGATTGATTCAAGCGGATGGTGCGACAAAATTAGTTGATGTGTCTGTTTTGAAGATTGGCGATGAATTGAAAGTTTTGCCTGGTGACCAAATTCCAACGGATGGTGTGATTTTATCTGGCGGCACGGCCGTGGATGAATCGTCGATTACTGGTGAAAGTATGCCGAAAGAAAAAACGGTTATGGATGAAGTCTTTGGTAGCACAATGAATGGGAATGGCACGTTTACGATGCGCGTGACAAAAGATAGTCAAGATACCGTTTTTGCGAAAATTGTTGAGATGGTCAGCCAAGCGCAATCGAATATGTCGAAAACAGCGACAAAAATTAAACAGCTCGAACCGGTTTATGTGACAGCCGTTTTGATTATTGTACCGATCTTTATTTTGGCGGCACCTTTCGTCTTTGGCTGGAGCTGGCAAGAGAGTATTTATCGCGGCATGGTTCTATTAATTTCAGCTTCACCGTGTGCCTTAGCAGCCAGTGCTGTTCCTGCGACTCTATCAGGAATTTCTAATTTGGCTAAGCGTGGTGTGTTATTTAAAGGTGGCAGCTACTTATCTAATTTGGCTACCATTAAAGCCGTGGCGTTTGATAAAACGGGTACACTGACAGAAGGGAAACCTTCAGTGACGGACACGTATTTTGTTGACGAAACGAAAAAAGTTGATTGGTTGAACATCGTCGTTCATATGGAAAAAGAATCGAATCACCCATTAGCGACAGCGATGTTAGAAGCCTTTACTGAAACGAAAGCTTTACACTTGGACGTAACCAATGAAATCGGCAAAGGATTAGTGACGACTTTCGAAGGGAAGCACTACCGACTTGGAAAAATTGAAGCAGATGTTTCATTACCACAAGTAATCAAAGAGCGAAATAATGCTTGGATGGAGCAAGGTAAAACAGTCGTTTCCTTGACTGAAGATGCGAAAATTGTGGGCTTAATTGCTTTGATGGATGTGCCAAATAAAGCATCGGCTGGCGTGATTGAATACCTTCGCAGCCAAGGGATTCAAACCACGATGATCACTGGCGATGCTAAAGTTACCGGTGAGGCAGTTGCTAAGGAATTAAATATCGACAAAGTCCAAGCCAATGTCTTACCTGAAAATAAATCATTTATTATTAGCGAGCTGCAAAAAGATGCTGGACCTACTGTAATGTTAGGTGACGGAATCAACGATGCGCCCGCGTTAGTGCAAGCTGATATCGGCTTTGCTATGGGCGATGGTACAGATATCGCGATTGATATCGCCGATGCCGTGATCATGAATAATGATTTGACTAAATTTAGTTACGCTCATCGCGTATCCAAAAAATTAGCAGCAGTTGTCTGGCAAAATATTTTCTTCTCAATGTTTATTGTCGTGCTCTTAGTTGTCCTAAATATTCTCGGTAAAATGGATATCGGTATCGGCGTATTAGCTCACGAAGGTAGCACATTAATTGTTATTTTAAATGGTTTACGGTTGCTGGTTCCATTGAAAGAAAATTAAGCTAAATTCTCTAATAAAAATTATTGGCTAAGCGGGCTATGTAGGAAAAGATAGGTTGATCAACTGACTAGGTGTCTCATAAATCTGAGCGCCTAGTTTTTTTCCTATTATATAGAAGGAAATATCTCAGTATTTCCAAAAATTTATCCATCAAAAACCTGAGTAGTTATTGCATATCGGCCGAGAATCGGGTATAGTATGTAGCGAAACTTTCGTGAAGAAATGGGGAAAAAACTTTGGATAAACAATCCATTTATGGACTAACAAAGGACGAATTAATTGCTTGGTTTCTTGAGCTTGGCGAGAAGAAATTCCGCGCAACGCAAGTCTGGGCTTGGTTATATGAACAACGCGTACGTGAATTTTCTGAGATGACAAACTTATCAAAAGACGTGATTGCTAAATTAGAAGAGAATTTTGTGATTAATCCATTGAAACAAATGGTGGTCCAAGAGGCCAAAGATGGCACAGTCAAATATCTCTTTGAATTACCTGATAAAAATATGATTGAAACGGTACTAATGCGTCAAGAATATGGCTTGTCAGTCTGCGTGACGACCCAAGTCGGCTGTAATATTGGTTGTACATTCTGTGCCAGTGGACTATTGAAGAAGCAACGTGATTTAACGGCTGGCGAGATTGTGGCGCAAATTATGCTTGTTCAACATTACTTTGATGAACGTGGTTTAGATGAGCGTGTCTCTCACGTTGTGGTGATGGGGATTGGCGAACCGTTTGACAACTATGACAACGTGATGAATTTCTTGCGTATCATTAACGATGCTAAAGGTTTGGCGATTGGCGCCCGTCATATCACGGTTTCAACGAGTGGTTTGGCTAACAAGATTAAAGAGTTTGCTGAAAATGGTTTACAGGTTAACCTTGCGATTTCATTGCATGCACCAAATAATGAGGTTCGTACATCGATTATGCGTATTAATCGTAGTTTCCCAATCGAGAAATTGATGGAAGCTGTAGATGAATATATCGAGAAAACGAATCGTCGAATTACCTTTGAATATATTATGCTGAATGGGGTCAATGACCGTCCTGAGCATGCGAAACAGTTGGCTGAATTGTTGAAGAATAAGAAGAAGTTGTCATATGTTAACTTGATTCCTTATAACGCAGTCAGCGAGCATGACCAATATTCTCGTAGTAATAAAGCTGATGTATTGAAATTCTATGACATTTTGAAGAAAAATGGCGTGAATTGTGTAATCCGTAAAGAACATGGAACAGATATTGATGCAGCTTGCGGACAACTACGCAGCAAACAAATGAAGAAACAAAAAGAACCTGCAAAATAAAATGAAGTAAGTAAAAAGCTAATGAGAGGAAATTTTCCTTTTGTTGGCTTTTTTAGTGCTTCTTGTTTCTATTAATGGCATTCGTTGGTGGTCTTGCAAAGATCTATATTACCCATTTCAATACAAGTTCGAGCGCTAATATCAGGGGTTATTGTGGAGGGGAAAATCTTCTTAACAGTCGCATAATTTGGCAAGCCGATTATTTCGCTTTTCCTCCTTTGGACTGGTAAAATGAAGCAATCAATTAGCAAAGGGAGATATGACTGATGATCATCACTGAATTTGATCGCGAGAGTGTCGCGTTACGCAGCCAGCTGGCGGATTTACTGGCGTTGACTTGGCCAGAGGATTACGCGCAAGACACAACAGCGAAAATAGCGGAATTGCTTTCTGAAGAACGGATTGCCGTAGCGGCTTTAGAAGAGGACCAATTGATTGGTTTTGTGGGCGCGATTCCCCAATATGGCGTGACGGGCTGGGAAATGCACCCATTAGTTGTGACTTCCATTCAAAGAGGTAATCGGATTGGTGCTCGCCTGGTTAAATATTTAGAAAAAGAAGTTGCTTCAGCGGGAGGCTTGACGATTTACCTCGGAACGGATGATGAAAAGGCGCAGACAACGCTGAGTGAAGGGGATTTATTTGAAAATCCTTTCGAGCAAGTCAAGTGGATCAAGAATAAAGACAATCATCCCTTCGAGTTCTATGAAAAGCAAGGCTATCAGATTGTCGGGGTCCTACCGGATGTTAACGGCTGGAATAAACCAGATATATTGATGGCAAAAACAGTTGGGAAAAAAGTTACCGAACATGCCAGCTAATTGCCAATCGTATAGTGAGTGTGAGTACGGGATAGTAACTGATAAATTAATATAAATAGAGCAGTCATCTATCTGAATTGATAGAACGACTGCTCTTATTTTGTGTTTTTAAGTGAATTTACAAGTAAGTATTTTTTCCTTCAGTGACTTCAGGTTTTAGCTGATAGATCTTTGAAGGGCGACCGATGCCGACGGGGCGTTCCCCGATTTCATCAAAGTATTGAAGCATGGCTTTTTTGAAGTTGGAGTGGTCGATCGAATGGAAATCAATTCCTAAAAATTTGGCGAAAACTTTTCGCGCTTCAGTGATTGTAAAATCTTTTCCCAAGACTTGTAAAACTTGGGGTTCGTGTTCCATTTTATTAGAGACGCGGTTAAAGGCTTTTAGAATAATCTCGCTGTGGTCAAAGGCGAGGGTGTCTTTCCCTGTGGATTGACCTGTTTTTAAGTCTAAAATAATCTCGACTTCGCCACTAGTTAGATGGATTTGATTGGCTTTTCTTTCCATGGTGAACCAGCGAACCTCTTTAGCGTCATCGCCGGCAATCAAAGGTTCTTCGCCAATGAAAGCAAGATAGCTGACAGTTACGACCCAGCCACGTGGATCCCGATTAGGCGTACTGAATGAATGGAGCTGTTCGATGTTTTCTTTTGAAATCACCACACCAGTTTCTTCGGTGGTTTCTCTTAAAACACTTTCACCTGTCGATTCATTGCGCTGAACAAAGCCACCAGGCAGGGCCCAAGAATTGCGGTAAGGATGGCCTTTTCTTTTGATTAATAAGATTTTCAGTTGATCTTCTTCTTTGTTGTAGCACATCAACACGATGTCCACGGTTAACGAAGGTTTTTCATATTCAGGTAATTCTTGTTGATGATACCATTCTAGGAATTCTGCTTCACTGGCTTCTTGCTCAAAGTACAGTTTTTCCTCTGCTTTAGAACGAAATTCCACTCTGGAACACCTCTCATTCATTGATTTGGACGAATATATTCATTGTATCATGCGTATCGAAAAAACCAAGTCTCAAGCCTAAATTTTTCCGGGAAAATGTCGCATTTATTTAATAGATACTGGCGAAAATATTGGGTAATAGGATATTAAATAGGAAAAAGAGCAAATAGACTGGAACGAATTTTGTCTCCTTTTTTTGCAGACTGAAGAGACCAGCCAAAGCGACTGCAACGTACAGTGCCCAGCGGAATATCCGGAGAATGCTCAGAAATAAAGTGAGCTGTGCTTGACCGGAAAAATAGGCATACATCTGCGGATAAAAGAAGCAGAGTCCTAGGTGAACCAGTGAGAAAAAGGCGATAATGCCAAGTAAAAGTAATGTTTTATTCTTCATAAAAAAGGACCTCCTGTGTAAGAGATGAGCGAGGACATTTTCGCGTCAACGCCGATCGTTTATTTAGATTTATATCTGGTTTCATAGCTATACGTATATCTAAGTCTATGCTTGAGTCAGTGCCTAAGCTAATGCCTAAGTCTGTGCTTAAGTCTGTGTCTAAATTTATATCAACATTTGTGTTTAAACTTATTTTCAAACTTAGATTCCGTCTGACGCTTCGTTTCGCGCTTATCTATTATACCATGAGAATATTTTTCATGAGAAAGTATTTGAGCGATGTAGCGGAATCAAGTATAGTTAAGACATGAAAAAAACAGGAGGATGGCAGATGACTTACCGTATAGAGAGAGATTCAATGGGAGAAATTAAGGTTCCGACAGACGCTTTATGGGGACCGCAGACACAACGGAGCAAAGAAAATTTTGTGATTGGCTTGGAGAAGATGCCGACACAATTGATTGAATCGTTGGTGCTAATTAAACAAACCGCGGCTGTTGCCAATCAGCAGGTGGGTAAATTATCAGAAGAAAAGAGTCAGGCGATTTATGCGGCAGCCCAGCAATTACTGGATGATTCAGTATCAATTATGACGCATTTTCCGTTGTCTGTTTGGCAGACGGGGAGTGGCACGCAGACCAATATGAATGCCAATGAAGTGATTGCGCATCTGGCTAGCAAGCAAGTGCCGATTCATCCGAATGATGATGTGAATTGTTCGCAGAGTTCGAATGATGTCTTTCCGACGGCGATGCATGTAGCGGCAGTGACCGCGGTGACGGAAAAATTAATGCCAGTGATTGACCGCGTCGTGGCACAATTGGAACAATTAGAAGCGACGTATCAATCGACTATCAAGATTGGCCGCACGCATTTGCAAGACGCGACACCGGTGACCTTTGCTCAAGAGGTGAGTGGCTGGCGTGCGGGCTTACAGCATACGAAAAAAATGTTGGCTTTAACGTTATCTGAAGTTAAACAATTACCAATCGGCGGGACAGCGGTTGGCACGGGACTGAATGCTTCTAGCGAATATGTGGCGGCGTTTATGACACAGTTGAATCAGAAAACCGGCTTGGATTTTGTCGAGACAGATAATAAATTCCATGGCTTAGCTAATAAAGACGCCTTGGTCTTTTTGAGTGGTGCGCTGAAGGCTTTAGCGGCAAATAGTTTGAAAATGGCGAATGATGTCCGTTGGTTGGCTAGTGGACCGCGCAGTGGTTTTGGTGAGATTACCTTGCCAGCTAATGAACCGGGGAGCTCAATCATGCCCGGGAAAGTTAATCCGACGCAATGTGAAGCCTTGAGTATGGTGGCTGTGCAGGTGATGGGCAATGATGCGACGATTGGGATTGCGGCGTCACAGGGGAATTTTGAGCTGAATGTTTACATGCCAGTGATTGCTTACAATTTATTGCAAAGTGTTGATTTGTTAGCCGATAGCTTGTCCTCATTTGAAGAGAAATGTTTGCGGGGACTGACGGTTAATGAAGAAAAAATGGCGCAGTATGTCAATCAATCCTTGATGTTGGTGACGGCGTTGAATGCCCACATCGGCTATGATAAAGGGGCTGAAATTGCCAAAAAAGCCTTCAATGAAGCCTTAACTTTAAAAGAAGCGGCCTTGGCGTTAGGCTATGTGACCGAAGAGGAATATGAGCGCTGGGTGAGACCGGAAGAGATGTTAGGTGAAAACGCCTAATCGATTGGTAACGTACGTTTTTTTAGTGGATAAATTTGAGGGAAATCAGTAAACAAGATAAAATATTGTGGTATACTAGCAAGGAAACGAATTCGCAGAGTGCGATAAAGGAGGATACAAAAATATGGCCGAAAAAGAAACTTTTTACATTACTACGCCAATTTATTACCCAAGCGGCAAACTGCATATTGGGAATTCTTATACAACGATTGCCTGTGATGCAGTGGCCCGTTACAAACGATTAATGGGATTTGACGTGTTTTATTTAACAGGGGTTGATGAGCACGGACAAAAAATTGAGACAAAAGCAGAAGAGTTAGGGGTTGAGCCACAAGAATATGTGGACAAAATGGCCGCTGACGTCAAGAAGCTTTGGAAAACGCTCGATATTAGCTATGACAAATTTATTCGGACAACCGATGACTATCATAAAAAATCAGTGCAACAAATCTTTGATCGCTTATTAGCACAAGGGGATATTTACCTAGGAGAATACGAAGGTTGGTATTCAATTTCTGATGAAGAATTCTTTACAGAAACGCAGCTTGCTGAAGTGTATCGCGATAATGAAGGCAAAGTAATTGGCGGAAAAGCGCCGAGTGGGCACGAAGTTGAGTTAGTTAAAGAAGAATCGTACTTCTTCCGTATGAGTAAATATGCGGATCGTTTATTGGCTTATTACAATGAGCATCCAGAATTTATCCAACCGGAATCTCGTAAGAATGAGATGATTAATAATTTCATCAAGCCAGGTTTGGAAGATTTGGCTGTTTCAAGAACGACCTTTAGCTGGGGAATTCCTGTGACGAATGATCCAAAACACGTCGTGTACGTGTGGATTGATGCTTTATCTAACTACATTACGGCTTTGGGCTACGGCTCTGAGGATGATTCATTGTTCCAAAAATATTGGCCGGCAGATGTGCAAATGGTGGGGAAAGAAATCGTACGTTTCCATACGATTTATTGGCCAATTATGTTGATGGCGCTTGATGTGCCATTGCCTAAGAAAATTTATGGTCATGGCTGGTTGTTGATGAAAGACGGCAAAATGTCTAAATCTAAAGGCAACACTGTGTACCCTGAAATGTTAGTGGAACGTTATGGCTTGGATGCGTTACGTTATTATCTATTGCGTGCTGTGCCGTTTGGTAGCGATGGCGTCTTCACACCGGAAGATTTTGCGGCGCGTGTTAACTATGATTTAGCCAACGACTTAGGGAATTTATTGAACCGAACAGTGGCGATGATTAACAAATATTGTGGCGGTTATGTGCCGAAGTATGCTTCATTAGTGACACCATTTGATAGCGAATTGTCGACGACAGCAGCGAATGTCGTAGGTCGTTACCATGAAGCGATGGATAAAATGGAGTTCAGTATCGCGCTCTCAGAAATCTGGAATTTAGTTTCTCGTGCCAATAAATATATCGATGAAACACAACCTTGGGTCTTAGCGAAAGATGAAGAGAAGAAAGATGAATTAGACAGCGTGATGATTCATTTAGCAGAAAGCTTACGGATTGTAGCGATTCTATTGCAACCAATCATGACAGAAACACCTGCGAAAATCTTTGCACAGCTAGGATTGAACTCAGAAGAAATGAATTTACAAGGCTTGCATTTCGGTGAATTCCCGAGTGATACCAAAGTAACGACTAAAGGAACACCAATCTTCCCTCGTCTAGAGCTTGAAGCAGAAGTCACTTACATCCAAAAGAAAATGGCTGAAGGTGCCGGAAATACGGAAGAACAAGTCAAGTGGGATCCTGAAGAAACAGAACTTGTGTCTGTGAAGGACAAAGAAATTAAATATGAAGACTTTGATAAAGTTGAACTAAAAGTGGCGGAAGTCATCGACTGTCAAAAAGTCAAAGGTGCCGATAAATTATTGCAATTCCGATTAGATGCTGGCGATAATCAAGACCGTCAAATTCTTTCAGGCGTCGCAGAATTTTATCCAGATCCAAGCGATTTGATTGGTAAGAAAGTCGTGATTGTAGCGAACTTGAAACCGCGTAAAATGCGTGGTCAAATCAGCCAAGGAATGATTCTTTCTGCTGAATCTGCAGAAGGAAAACTTGAAATCATTGACGCGCCAAAAGGCATGCCGAATGGTTCAATTATTGCTTAAATAAAGAAAAGCTGAATGCTTAGGCATTCAGCTTTTTTTCAGTGTGCTAGACGGATTAGCTATTAACTTGATTAAATGAATACATTTAGACGGATTAGCTATTAACTTGATTAAAAGAATACATTCAAAAGTAATGTTTAGGAAACATCAAGAAGCAATCTACATGGAATTCGATGTGTAGACTAAGCTACGTTTATCAATGTGAATCTGATTTCTTCGTGGATGACCGTTTTTTTCTGGAGATATGAAGACTAAAAAATAGTGTCTTCAATATTTTCTGATGATTTTTTAAGGGAAACGTGGTTTTTGTGTTTTTTGAGGAAAAATAAATTGGAAGTTCGAAATTATACCTGAAAAAATTAAGTAT
>NZ_MAEJ01000023.1 GCF_009933175.1 Candidatus Enterococcus huntleyi
AAAAGAATTATCGCTCGTATCAGTTTAACCAACAATACGTAACCGTTTCCGTGCTATAATTGACTGATATATGTACTTGATGATGCGATGAACTTATGAAACGGGTGTGTCAAGAAGTTTGTGTAAATTCATTTAAACCTTATTCAGTTTGATTTATATTTTTAAAACATTGAATCCAATGTGTCCTGGCATTGTTTAAAACCTTTATGGGCTCTACCAGTTTTTTTATTATTATAATCAACCATTTGGGTGACTAAAAAACGATCAAGAGCTTCTTCATTAGGAAATTGTTCTTTGATTTTTGTTTTTCTTTTCAACTGTTTATTGAAAGATTCAATAATGTTGGTGGAATAAATAGTACCTCGAATAGCTTTGGGAAATTGCGTGAAGGTCAGGAGATTTTCTGTGTTTTGAAGAGAGTGCGTCATTCTTGGATAACGTTTCTCCCATTTTTCTATAAAGGTTTGGATTTTTTCTTCACCCTCTTTAAAATTGATCGCATGATGAATTCCTTTGAAATCACTGGCTACTTCTTTACGATCAGAAACGCGAACCTTTCCCATAATGTTTCGGTTAATGTGCACAAGACATCGTTGAAATTTAGCTTGGGGATAATTTCTTTCGCAAGCATTTTGAATAGCGGTCATGCCATCGGCAACGATAAGTTGCACATCAGTTAGTCCTCTAGAAACAAGACTGCCTAATAAATCGGACCAAGCAGCATCTGATTCTTGTGGGGCAATAAGATAATCTAAAATTTCTTTTTCTCCAGAAGAAGTAATCCCTAAAGCAATATGTACCGCTTCTTTCTGGACAGCGTCACGTCTTAAGGGAATATATGTAGCATCTAGAAAAAGACAAACATATTGTGAATGAAAAATAGGACGGGAATGAAAAGCAGTCACTTGTTCATCAACCATTTTTGTAATGTTAGAAATGGTCGTAGGACTATAGTGTGAACCATACATCTTTTCAATTAAATCGGCAATTTCTCTAGTGGTAATGCCTTTTTCATAGAGTTGGATAATAGTCGTTTCTAAGCTGTCAATACGATGAGTATAAGGAGGAATTAAAGACTGATGAAATTCTCCTTTTCTGTCCCTAGGGACGCGCACATTAATTTGACCAAACTGTGTATCTAATCGTCTTGTGTAGTCACCATTTCGATAGTTACCGTTATTGAGTCGCGCGTAAGGATTATAGCCGAGAATAGCAGTTAATTCACTTTCTAAAAGAGTATTCATTGTGGTTTCAAGCTGATTGCGAAAAACTTCTGTTAAATTTGTATTTTCTAGTAGTGCTTGAGCGATTTCTTTGTTAAACTGATTCATGGGAAGACCTCTTTCGTTGATTTGGTTTAGTCGCTTTAATCATACGAATAAGGTCTTCCTTTTTCAATACCCTAATTTACACAAACTATTTTACGCTCTC
>NZ_MAEJ01000024.1 GCF_009933175.1 Candidatus Enterococcus huntleyi
GGCGAATGTTAGGATTAAGCGCAACATATGATTGTTTTAGTATAACGATCGTTCGTCATTTGATCTATTATAACATGTTTCGATTTCTGTATACATAGTATTGTTCGTTTTATTCTTTTTTATAACAATGTAAAATCGCTTTGTTGGTTTCTAGAAAGCTTTCGAATACTCCAAATTAAATTTGTGCTGCGGTGATTTCCACTTAAAAAGTTTTCGTGGCCGTAAATTCATACTTTGAACAGCTTGGTTGATCTTATTTTGAGAAATATTTTTAAAATTAGATGGTTTTGGAAAATATTCTCTGAGTAATCCATTATGGTTCTCATTTGATCCTCGTTCATGTGGTGCACATGGATTGGCATAATAGATTTTGCAGTCAAAAGTGTCTTCAATGAGTCCAATTTCAAACTGATTGACAAACTCGCTTCCACGGTCACATGTGATCGATTTCACACCGTGTGGATACATTTCCACTAGACGCTTAATTGCTGTCATCATGGATCTACCCGTCTTGTTGGGTATCTTAATTGCTACATAATGCCTTGTTTTACGCTCTATGAACGTTGCTAGACACGCTGCGACACCTTGCTTAGACACAACAGTATCTGCTTCCCAGTGGCCGAACTCCGTTCGTAACTGAACCTCTTCTGGTCGGTTGTCCAACGTGCGCCCATCAAAGAAAGCTCGATCGGGTCTCTTTAATCGGTTTCCAGTATTCTTGATTTTGTAGCGTTTTCCGTGACCGCGTAATTTCTTAATATCGAAAGGAACGATCTTTTTATAAATCCAGGTATAAATTGTTGATGTACAAACCTTTACACTACGAACTGCATTTGCTATCTGTTCCGGCGAATATTTCATATCAAGATACTTCATAATCGTTTTAGTGTTGTGCACGGTGGCCTTAGTAGTTGTTCCGCAATTTTTCTTGCGAATACGCGCTAAATTACCAGCGCTTGTTGCTTGATAAGGCAAACTAGCGAGACTCTTCTTCTTTCTTTGCTCAGACCCACGTTTGATCTCTCTAGAGATCGTTGATCTGTGACGATCCAATCGGCGAGCTATCTCAGCCTGAGATACCCCTTCCCTCAGATACGCTTCTATTTGCCCACGCTCTTCAGCTGATAAATGGTTATATGACATTCCATGAACTCCTATCTAAAAAAACAAATCCAACAAACCATACTTTTAGTAAATCACAAAGATTGCTTGCTACCCACAAATCCCTTAATGACAAGGCGTTCGTAGGTAGACCAATCTCATTTCACAATTCAGGTGCTTTAAATCCTTGCTATGACAATCACTTGAAATAATCCTCACTTATGTTAACCGTTAATGAAATAACATAATTTCTTTAGTAAGCTGATCTATTTTAAGTGTTGTAATATTTCTAGAGGAGTTTCTAAACTAATATCTGCACTTGAGAATAGTGGATTTTCTTTTGCTCCCCACTTTGCTAAAGCAAATTTAGCTCCAGCTGATTGTGAGCTATGCATATCATAGATTGAATCACCTATGTAAATTGATTCTTCGGGTAAACTTCCTAATTTATTTAATGCATATAAAATTGGTTCAGGATTAGGTTTATGTTTCGTTGTATCAGAGGCAGTTACTGAAATATCAAAAAGTTTACTTAAACCAAAATGTTCAAATTCATTTTCCATTTCTTCATTTGTTTTGGATGTAACGATCCCAATTTGTATCTCATTTTCTTTTAACTTAGTCAATGATTCTTCCACTTGGGGAAACAAAGTCGCAAGATGAGAGTATTGTTTAACATTTTCGGACCAACATGCATATAGCTTATCAGCTTCCTCTCCAGATGATGAATACCGTTCAATTGCTTTTTTACCTGGTATACCTAAGATGTATTCTAAATTTTCTTCTGGAACGTCCAAGTTTTTCTCTTCTTTTAGAGTTTTTTGTAAAGACTTAATCATGACAAATTCTGTATCTAAGATTGTTCCATCTACGTCAAATAATACCGTTTTAATCATGTTTGCACCCACTTTGAATTTATTATAGAAACATTACTATCTGATATTGTTCTTTCTAAATCATCTGGTAGACGACTTTCTACAACAAGAAAATCAATATCTTCGAAATCTAAACCTTTATAGTTATGACTTAATCCGATTTTTGTATTATCAATTAGTAAAACTACAAGTTTGGATTGTTTTCTTATCTTCTTTTTGAAATCTATATCTTCATCGTAGGCGTAATAAATGCCTGAGGTTGTGATTCCAGCGGCACTCATAAAAGCAACATCAAAGATAAATGAATCCAGCTCAAGCATCGGTTTCGTTCCAACGACATTTCGTTTGATAGGATCGACGGTTCCACCTAAAATCTTAGTTTTACATTTAGTATTTCTCAATAGTTGATCGGTAATATCTAATGAATTTGTCGTTGCTACGACATTGTCATAAGGTCTTATATGTCTTGGAATGCAACTGACCGTTGTCGAAATATCTAAAAAAATATGGGAATTATCTTTTACTAAATTACTAGCAGTTTTTGCTAGAATATCTTTTTCAGCACTGAGATCTTCAGTACGTTCAAGATATTCATCTAAACGACTAAAGGTATTGGGCAAACTAATTCCACCATATGTGCGATCGATAGCATTATTTTGTGCTAATTTGACAATATCTCTTCTTGCTGTATCTCTTGAAGAACCTGTTAAGGTAACAATTTCCTTCAAACTAAGAGTTCCGCGCGTCTTCAATTCCTCTAAAATTAACTCAAGCCGTTTCTTTTGAATCATAAACATGCCTCCTTTTAAGCTAGTGTAAGCACATTTATATGTTAGCTTAAAATAGCTTATTCGTCAATGTTAACCCCTGGTACATAACAAAAACACCCAACAGAGAATTGCTGGATGTTGCACTTTATTCTAGTATTCGGGAGTA
>NZ_MAEJ01000025.1 GCF_009933175.1 Candidatus Enterococcus huntleyi
CGTTCGGACCTCTACTCGATTTTGACTAGGATTAGATGGAAATAATTATATGAAAGTAAAACTAAAGTAATTAGTGACAATAGCATTTTGTGCTGTACTAGCCAACTCAGTGTAGCTTAGCAAGAGGTGCTCTTTTTTGATGAATATTCTAGTATTTTTGTTATCACTAGGATTTATCTGACGACAAAATCAATAAAAAAATTTTGTGTATTGTAAAATTGCTAGTATGACTTGTATACTAGTAGCGGTAGTTAAGACGTTTGCAAGAACTTATAATAGACTAGTTGATATACAAAGGAGAAGGAACTTTATGAGAAAAAATGGCATGCTCAAATATATAAATGAACACGATAAAGATGATACCTACTGTCGAATCATCGATTATTTATTGAGGAATAGACAGGTAATTACTAATTTGTCAGTCTCGAAGTTAGCTGAGCTAACGTTCGTTTCTCCTTCGACAGTGACCAGGTTTTCGAAGCATTTTGGGTATCGTTCATTTCAAGAAATGATTTATTCATTGAGTGATGAGTTGACTCCCTCGGCTAATTTTACTTATCGCTTGAGTAAAAGTGATTTTGATGTTTTAAAGGAAAATCCCAAGAAATTTTTAGAAATATATGGGAATGAGGTTATCGATGCTATCAAAGATTCGATTGAAAATATAAGTATTAATGAAGCTGATATTCTACTACAAAAGATTTATAGTAATAATCAAATTTACCTCTATGGGTATAGCTCTGCAGTAGATGTTGCTAAAAGCTTTCAATCAGGTATGTTGTTAAATGGGAAGCTGGTCTATTTAGGAAATGACGAAGAGCAGCAAGAAGCATTTGCAAGATCGATGAATGAAAAGAGCTTAGCTATCATTTTCTCTTCATTTGGTGGATTTTTCTCACAGAATAATGCGGTCTGGAAAGAAATATTGAAATCAGGTGCGCAGACGGTGTTGATCACACAAAGTACGAATATCAGGAATTCTACCGAAATTGATTATTTAATAAATATCGCTAGTGTAGCTGATATTAAACGAGGGAATTATTCATTGATATTCTTTACTGAATATCTGATGAGTAGGTATGTGCAACTATTTGGTTCCTAATTTTATATTCATATGAGCGATTTCACATTTGTGAAATTCCGGCCTCGTTCATGAAATTATAATCGGAGTATGAAATATAATAACTTTCCGAAAGCGTATACTTAAACTATAAAAAGGAGGTTATTACATGAAATTTTTTGACAATGTAAAAAATGTTTTAGAAGTGAAATTATCAGGAATTGCAGGCAAAGCAGCTGAGAACAAGCCATTGAAAGCAATCTCATCTGGGATGATGATGACCTTGCCATTAACATTGGGTGCTTCGTTCTTTATGATTATTGCGAGCTTTCCAGTTCCGGCATTTACACAATGGTTAAACGATGTGGGTATAGCACCACAAATGAAAGCGGTTAGTGGGGCGACGATAAATATTCTTGCACTATTTATGGCTTTTACGATTGCTTATAGTTTAGGAAAACTCTTAGATTTAAACCCTGGGATTTCAGGTGTGTTTTCATTAGCAGCTTTCCTAGTATTGATGCCTCAAGTAATTGGTGAGGGGGACACAGCTGTTGCAGGTTTTGCTTCAAGTTACTTAGGAAGCTCGGGTATTTTTATAGCTATTATTGTCAGTATCTCTATCACGTATCTCTATAAGTTTCTTTATTCTAAAGATCGATTAGTGATGAAATTACCGGATTCAGTTCCTTCAAATGTTTCTCAATCTTTTGAACCCTTGTTGATTGGCCTTGTAATCTTTGTCGCAGTTTTTCTCGTTAGATTGTTATTTAGCTATACCAGTTATGAGAATTTCTTTGAATTTATTAACCAAATTGTCGCAGCACCATTAACTTCTGTCGGTGGGTCTGTACCAATGATTCTGCTTGTATACACGTTGTCGAATCTGTTGTTTTTCTTTGGGATCCATCCCAATCCAATCTATGCCATTATGAAGCCAATTCAATTAACCATGATATTAGCTGCAGTAAATAGTATCGATGCTGGAACGAGTATCAAAAATTTTGATAGCCTAGTTGCATTTGATTTCATCTATACAGATGGGACCGGAAATACTTTGTGTCTATTATTAGCGATCATCATTTTTGGGAAATCAGTTCGATATAAGTCATTATCAAAGCTGGCCTTTATTCCTAATTTGTTTAATATCAATGAACCTGTGGTCTTTGGTTTACCTATTATGCTAAATCCAATTCTTTTTGTTCCTTATTTCTTGAGTAGTTTTGTTTCTGCGGGAATCGGTGTCTTAGCTGCGAAAGTCGGAATTTTATCGACAAGCTCATACCAAGCAGGTGTCGCGCTAGGCATGCCATGGACAATGCCAAAAATTATACAAAGACTTTTTGTTTACGGATGGTCAGGCGTTGTGGTTACCTTACTTACTATGGTTGTCGGCGTTATGGTTTACTATCCATTCTTTAAACAACTAGATAAAAAAGAATATGAATTAGAATTAGCATCTAGCACGAACAATGCGTAGGATTTGAAGGAGAAGACAATGGAATCTAAAATGATTGGCACGAATTATCATCCTCACGATTGGTCTCCCGAACAATGGGAAGCTGATTTGGATTTAATGAAGGAAGCAGGATTTTCAGTGGTTAGAGTAGGGCACCTTTGCTGGGATAGCTTTGAACCATCAGAGGGGAAATATGAATTTGAATGGATGGATACTTTTCTAGAAGAATGTCGTAAAAGGAATATCTCTGTATTTATGGATGTTCCAACCAGACCTGCTCCAATTTGGTTGCATAAAAAATTTCCTAGTATAGATATTGTAAATAAAGAAGGAATTCGGTTAAACCCTAATACAAGATATATGGAAGATGTCGGTGATCCTAATTTTCAAACACATGCATTGAAATTTGCAGCAACTTTAAGTGGGCGTTATGCAGAGCATCCTGCAATTATGGGCTTTGGTTTATGTAATGAACTGGGTTCAGGCTTTCATTCTTATTCATCGACTGCACTCAATAGATATCAGCAATGGTTGGAAAAGAAATACAAAACAATTGATAGTCTTAACAAAAACTGGAATGGCAAAAGATGGTCAAGAAAATTTGAAGACTTCTCGGATATATTTTTCCCAGTAAGTGGAGATACTATCGTCGGTTCGCCCGAGAATAGTATAGACTGTGAACGATTTTTTTCTGATGAAATTCTTAACTATTTTCATTTATTAAGTGTTTATGTAAGAGAACAAGCGCCAAATGTGGCTATATCGACGAACCATTGGGCTGAAAATAAGAATGCAGGTTTTGACTATCAGAAGAATTATCAGGAAGTAATTGACTACCCGGGAATTGGGTTTTATCCAGGAATTAATCCGGAATATGTTGATGGTGTGATTGGCGCATGTATGAATTCGGACCATCGAATTGGGGAATTAGATAAGCCAATTTGGGCGTTAGAATTTCAAACTGGAACAAATGGTGGCTATGCAGCACCTGCTGGAGCATTGAGAATGTATGCCTATCTGTCATGGGTATATAGGAATGATATGGTCTGTGCTTGGACTTTTAGAACGATGCTTGGCGGTGAAGAACAATACTTTTTCGGATTGCTCGATCATGACGGACACCCTAGTCCTAAGTTTTTCGAAATGAAGCAATTAGCAACGGAATGGCAACAAATGAAAGACAGTAAAATTGAGAGAAAAGATAATAATCAGCGGATTGGGGTAGCCTATTCATTTGATAGCTCCAAAGTTATGCAGTATGCAACAAATTATTATAAAAAGAAATATAAAAACGAAGAAGTTTTAAATTCGTATAAAGCGCTTTTTAATAATAATTTAGATTGTAATTTGATTGATTTAAGACGAGTAACAAAAGAGTATTCGGTCGTCATTGTTCCAGGGCAATGTGTAATGGATCAAGAGTCAGCTAACACAATCCGTCGAATGGTCGAACAAGGAACAACAGTTATTATGACTGCCTATTCAGCAAAGGTTAACGAACATAATCAAGCTTTCGATACGCCATTACCTGGCTATTTAAGTGATGTTTTTGGAATTAAAGTTAGAGGCTTTGATCGGACAATCACCCATGTATCTACGATTAATGAAGGTGGTATTGAAAAAAGTTCTGATAATAAAAAACTAAGAGACGTCGATATTGTGATGAATGGTGAAAAACAAAATCTAGCCATTGATTATTATGAATTTATTGAAACAGATACGGCAGAGACAATTGCTAGCTATTCAGGAAGTGAGAATGATCTAACAACGGCTGTTTCTCGTAATAATTATGGAAAAGGCCAAGCGATATATGTAGGAATTCCTTCGGATGAGCAGCTTATCGCATCGATTCTGGCTTCCCTAAATATCGACTCATTAGTGACAAAGCAACCTGATAAAGGGATTGTTACCCGCAAGTTGAATAATAATGCTCAAATCTTTATTAATACGAATAATAGTGCCTGTACAGTAGCGTTGGAAGCTGAGGGTACTGATTTATTTAACCAACAGAAATACAAAGGGACTATTCTTCTTAAGCCATATGATGTAAAAATTATTGAATATTAAGTGAATAGTCGCCGATTTGTTTTAGAAAGGATTATCAGATGCGTAGAAATTTTTTGTGGGGTGGCGCGATTGCTGCTAACCAAAGTGAAGGTGCTTATAACGAAGATGGGCGAGGCTTAGCGAATGTCGACTTATTACCGTATGGTGAAGATAGATTAGCCTATATGTCTGGGGAAATTGATTCGTTAGAGCTTCAGCAGAAATATTATTATCCATCTGCTAAAGGGATTGATTTTTATCATAGTTATAAGGATGATATCAAATTACTAGCAGAAATGGGGTTTAAATCCTTTCGAATCTCAATTGCTTGGACGAGGATTTTTCCTAATGGTGATGAAGAAGAGCCAAACGAAAAAGGTGTAAAATTTTATGAGAACCTCTTTCTCGAATGTAAAAAATACGCGATTGAACCGATTGTAACGATAGCTCATTTTGATTGTCCTGTGAACCTAATAAAAAAGTTTGGCGCTTGGTGTAGTCGAGAGATGATAGCTTGTTATGAAAAGCTATACAAAGTTTTATTTACTAGGTATAAGGGATTGGTTCATTATTGGATAACATTTAATGAAATCAATATGATTTTACACGCGCCATTCATGGCTGCCGGAATTACTTTTAAAGACGGAGAAGACCATGAACAGGTAAAATATACAGCAACACATCACGAATTAGTTGCTTCGGCGATGGCTGTAAAATATGCGCATGAAGTCGATCCAGAAAACAAAGTAGGCTGTATGATGGCGGGTGGTGACTATTATCCCTATTCTTGCAATCCGAAAGATGTGATGGAAGCGATGAATAAGAATAGAGAAAATTTGTTTTTCATCGATGTACAAGCTCGAGGCGAATATCCTGAATATGCAAAAAAACAGCTGGAACAAAAGAACATTACCTTACCAATTCTTGAAGGTGACTATGAATTATTAAAAGAGCATACGGTAGATTTCGTTTCCTTCTCCTATTATGCTTCAAAAGTCGCGGCTAGTGATTCTAGCGAGAAAAGAGAAACTGCTGGAAACTTGGTCAAATCAATCAAAAATCCTTATCTTACGCTTAGTGAGTGGGGATGGCAAGTTGATCCATTAGGATTGAGGATTACGTTGAATACCATTTGGGACAGATATCAAAAGCCTTTATTTATTGTTGAGAATGGCTTGGGCGCGATTGATAAGCTCACACAAAATCATGAGATAGAGGATGACTATCGAATTGCTTATTTATCTGAACATATCAAAGAAATGTTGCATGCAATTGAGCAGGATGGCGTTGATGTCTTAGGCTATACTTCTTGGGGCTGTATAGATTTGGTCTCTGCAGGAACGGGCCAGATGAGTAAGCGGTACGGCTATATATACGTGGATGCGGATGATCATGGACAAGGTTCATACAAGCGCTATCGAAAAAAATCTTTTTATTGGTATAAAAAAGTTATCGAAAGTAATGGAGCTATATTGTTATCCTAAATAAAAATATATTTGATAAATAAGTAAATCGTCGCCAGTATTAGTTAACTGGTGACGATTTATTTTTGGTTATAGACTGTAGATGGTAAATCATATAGATTGATTGCCGCTATACGCCACTCTACTAAAGAGTTTATCGAGCTTGTCTGAGAAAAATTGTACGAGTGGCGAGAGACTGACTAGAACGATAAAAGTCCCAGGTGTGATGCTTCGCGCGATTAAAAACGTCAGTACGATTGCACTGGAATCGCCTAGCAATTTGGCTTTTCGTAGATTGAGTTGGAATCGTTTTGAGAGACTGAGCATTAGACAATCAACATGATTGGTAGGGAATTTGGCACGAATATAGATTGAGATTCCCAGACCCATGAGAAAGATACCCACAATAAATAGCAGGATTTTCGTAGTTGGACTTTCGCCGGGAAAGAGGGTTTTAACCAAGCTTAAGTAAAAATCAATTAAGAGACTTTGGATAAGACTAGTAATAAGTGATAAAAAGACGCGCTTTTCTTTGGTCAGAAAATAGCAAAAGGTCAAGATTGCTGAGGCACTGAAAAAAGTCGTCGCGCCGACGGGTAGTCCGGTGAGTTTACTTGTAGCGACATAGACTCCGTCCCAAGCACTTTGACCATATGTACTGGTAATTAGACAGGAAATTCCTAAAATTAACAGATTGAAACCGACTAGATAGATACTTATACGTTTGACGATAGACATTTAATTCACCTACATTTCTAGAATAACTAGACAATTAAACCAATCGTGTTGATTCGCTGAACTGCAGCAGTTTTCGTTGGTTTGATTCGTTGTATAGCTAATTGTAGGGGGAATCATCGACGAAGTCTGTTGCCTGTGCAACCGGAAAATGAACTTATTTTTCCGAGTAATCTTACGCATTCATTCAAACGTTAATTTATCGCAGAATCGTCTTTGATTTAATCTCAAAGAAATTTTTATGAAACGTAATAATGCCGTCTTTTTGCATGGCACTGAGTTCCCGGGAAAGGGCGCTACGGTCGACATCCAAATATTGAGCCATTTCTTCACGATTAAAGGGAATAGTGAAGCTAGTTGTCTGTTTTTCTTTGGCAATACTCGAGAGCAGAGTTAAGACTTTTTCACGAACAGTTGGCATAATCAGACAGTCGTTACGGTCGTGCAATTCCAAGGCTCGTTCAGCAACACTATCAAATAAGTTCGATAGAAATAGTTGATGGACACGCGTTTGCTCAGGATAATAAGTAAAAAGATTTTCTCTAGGAATGCTGAGCATAGTCAAAGGTTCAAGGGCACGAATCGACATGGGACATTTTCTTTGAATGCTTAAAGCCGTGAGTAAGGCCGAATAGCCGCCTGAATGATGATGCGTTACAATAATTTCTTTGCCGAGGATATTTAATTTGCTGCTGATGGCGGTGCCACTGATGATGATGCCCAGTTCATGGACCTCATTTTGCTCATAAACAATCATTTCATCTTTCTGATAATATTTGATTTCAGCTTTCATCGCAGTCAGTAATTGTTCGATTTCAGTTGGATTTAGTTGAGTAAATAAAGCAGTATCGCTGAGAGCGAGATAGGGGATCATGACTTTGCCTCCTACGTTGCGTGGGCAACAGATTTTATAGATGAATAATAATATAATTAGTTGGTAAGTACAAGCAGTGAGCGAAAAATAAATGGCAGTTAGCTTGAAGCTAAGCTGAAGATGGCTTTCTGAAAAATGCAAAATTAAGAGGAAACGATGTTAGGAGAGATGGGAAATGAATCCAGTTATCGAGGGGCAATTGCAACATAGAAGTATTCGGAAATTTACGGATCAGGCGGTGAGTAAAGAAATTATTTCGACACTTGTGGAGGTGGCACAGCATACTGCGACGAGTAACTATGCCCAATCGTATTCGATTATGAGTATCACAGATGTCGAGAAGAAAAAGAAGATTGCTGAGATTGGGGGGCAGCCCTATATTGCGGAATCAGGACATTTATTTATTCTATTATCGGATCAATCGAGAAATGCCACGATTGTTGAAGAAGCGGGTGAGTCTAGCGAGGTTTTTGAAAGTTTTGACAAGTTTTTTATTGGCGCAACGGATGCCATCTTAGCTGCTCAAAATATAGTTGTTGCGGCAGAAAGCTTAGGCTTAGGCACAGTTTTACTGGGAAGCATTTTAAATCAAGTTGACCAGCTATCTGAGTTATTGGATTTGCCAAAGTTCGTCGTACCAGTCTTGGGGATTGCTTTAGGTTATCCTGATCAAGAACCGCAAATGAAACCGCGATTGCCAGAAAAATTGATTCATTTTGAAAATAGTTATCCGAGATGGGAAAATGTATCGCAGCAGCTGGAAGAATATGATGGCACGGTGACGAGTTATTATAGTGCTCGGGATTCGAATAAGCGGATTGAAACCTTCGCGCAAATGATTACGCAGTGGAGTCAGTTGACTCATCCGGGGCGTTTGAAGATGTTGGAGAACATTCAAAAGCAGGGATTGGCTAAGTTTTAAGCGGGTCAGAAGGCTGAAAGACAAAAAAGTAGTCAACAAATGATTTGCTGGCTACTTTTAATTTGTTTGTTTTTCTAATTTTTTTACTCGACCACCGATTTTGAAAGCATATTTTTCTGCTGCTTCTTTCGTTTTATACGTTTTTGCGATTGTTTTGTCACGCGTACGTTTTCCATCAGCGGTGAGATAGCCATGAAAGATTTTGATTGCATACATCGGCTAGACACCTCCTCTAGTTGTATAGTATTATAATAAAAATAGCGGTTTCATTCAAGTGGATTGTCTCAAAAAATGCTAAAAATTACATTTGTTATGTGATAAACTGTAAGTAGTACAATTAAATGTGTGAATTTTTTGAAAATAAGAATAAATCGGAGGAAAGACAATGATTGCATCTACACGTTCAGATTATCCAGGGATGAAAGTGGTCAAAGAACTAGGAATTGTTACAGGCTTCGATGCTGCCTTACGACCGATTCGTTTGACGGTCAGCATGGCGGAATATATGGAAAGTGCGATTAAAGATATGAGTAAAGAAGCAGAAAAACTCGGAGCAAACGCCATTCTGGGTATCAATTTTTCGATTGGTGAGAGAGATAAGCCAGTTGTCATCGGAACGGCAGTAGTACTGGAAGAAGAATAATTAATTTAATCGATACATAGTTGTTAGGATACAGAATTTTTTGTATTATAGAGTTAAGCTTGATTGATATTAAAATCACTAGTGAAGAAATATCTTCAAAAATCTAGATAATCACTTATTCGCTTGATAAAAATACCCATATATAATCAGGAGGTTTGTCTAATGAAACATATATTAGCTCAAATTCATCAATTTTTATTAACTTCAAAAATAAAACCTCAAAGTAAGGGTACCCTTCTTGTGTGTGCTTGTGTTATCCTAATCGTTCAATTGTTGAGTCAAGTGTACACTAAATCATTTTTTAGTCTAAAGGATTCTCTTATTACTTTGTGTATTGTTCTGGTAATTTATTTCATTTTACCAAAGAAATCTAACAATTAAACAAACACTGTTAAGGAGCGAAATC
Source organism: Candidatus Enterococcus huntleyi (assembly GCF_009933175.1). Lineage (GTDB taxonomy): Bacteria > Bacillota > Bacilli > Lactobacillales > Enterococcaceae > Enterococcus_K > Enterococcus_K huntleyi. The sequence continues at coordinate 9,609 of NZ_MAEJ01000025.1, forward strand.
TATGATATTGATTATCTTATCGGTACTGTTAGTTTTCATCGGACAGGCGATGAGTAAAAATCCACCGAATAATATTAATGGATATTATGGGTTTAGAACAAAAAAATCGATGGAAAATAAAGAAAATTGGCTACAAAGCCAGAAGTTGTTAGGTAAATTTTCCCGAAAAATGGCAATACCAAGCTTTATATTAGGAATGATTTTTTGTGTTATTGAACTTTATTCATTAGTGCATTTAGAAAATAAAGATATTTTTACAAACTGTTTTATTATTGAAAGTATCATATTGACTATGTTGCTATGCTTGATAGTCCATTCAGTAAATAAGAATTTATGAAATTTATTGCGGAAAACTATTTCTAAAAATAAAGTTTTTGAGTGATACATATCCATGCTTGAGTCCTTTATATTGGTCTGGGATAAGTCATCCTCGATTAGTCTAAAGGATTTTTTTAGTTGAATCGCTTTTGACTCATGGTTTTCTATCAGAACTATCTTTGCAATACTAGTCTAGTAAACTAAATACTAAATCAAGAAACGGATTGAGCCCTCAGAATTGTAGAGTGCTGGATCCGTTTTTTCATTCGCTGAGTATAGAAGAAATAGCTTAACCTTATTTTAATGCCAACTAATCTTTACGTTGTAAAGATTGAATGGTATACTTTTAAAAACAAGAAATAACAGGCGATATATAGTGGCAGTCATGATTAAAAGCTAGCGTAATAAGTGAGAGAGTTAAACAAGAGAGTTGCGCAAAAACGGCTATCTGCAATGGACCTGATTATCTAATGAAAAGGAATTGGCGAATGAAAGACTTATCGAAAAAACAGTTACTCTTAGCGTTTGTTACGTTTCTACTTTTTATGTTGGAATTATTTTCACTGGGGCTGCTTGAACCGCTGCTTTTTAACGTAACATATAACAATTATACGGTGACCCAGAAAGGATTCCATTGGCTAATTACTGCTGTGTTATGGTTCGTCCCCAGTATTTTTCTCGTGCGGTATAGCAATCGACTGGGTGAGAAAATCAATTATCGTGGTTCAGCCAGAGTAACTCTGAAGAACTGGGTTAGGGTCGGTGCGTTGTTATTTGCTTGTAAAATGATTACCTTCATTGATTGGCAAACGCTGAAGGTGATTGGTGAATTTGATAGAAAAGGCAATCTTTATCTTTTCTCGACACAATATCTCTACTACTTCGTGGAAGTATTTCTACTGTTGCTGATTGTCGTCTTTGCTCAAAAAGCTTTTGATATCCAGTGGAGAGATTCAGTGCGAGTTCCTTTTGGAGGATTATTCTTAGCCATAACTTGGGGGGCTTTTCACTTCGTGTCAACCGGCGGCGATTTCTGGAATGGTTTGTCCTGTATGATTTTCTCGATTATCTGTGGTTGGGCGTATCTATATTTAAATAAAAATGTGTTTCTATTTTATCTATTTCTGATTGTGGGGTACTTATTATGAGCGATTATTCAAAAGAGCGTCATGAAGTCACATTTCGTCATGCTAAAAAGGAAGAATTGCTGTTAATTATTGATTTATTTTCAGATTCATTCAAAAATGATCCGCTAATGTCTGTTTTTAATCCTACGGGAAAAAATCAGCAGCAGTTTATACATACTCTATTCAGCGTAAATACGATTTCTTATTTCCGCAAGCATCTGTGTTTTGTGGGGATCTTAGAGGATGAAATTGTCGCAGCTGCATTAGTTAAAAAGAAAGAGGTTCCTGAAGTGAATTTTGTCGATTATGCGAAATCTGGTGGTTGGAAATTGATCACCAATTTAGAAATCAACCATTTTATCAGATTCTTAGCAACTTATGATAAAGCCCAAGTAGCGTGTAAAGAGCTGAGTCCAGATGGCTGGTACATTGATACGATAGCGGTGAAGGAATCTCGGCAAGGTGCAGGTTTGGGTGGAAGTTTGATTCAAAAATGTATCCTTCCATATATTGAAAATTGCGGTGGTGGACAATTAACGCTGATTACCCAGAATAAAAATAACTGTCAGTTTTATGTGAAGAATGGCTTTACTAATTTTGACAAGAGCGGGTTAACTAATGACCAGGTAAAAATTGATAATTATAGCTTTAGCCAGTACATCTCAGCGACTGTTTCTGATGGATAGGTTGGTTTTTAGATTGATTGTAAATGATAGTTCGATTAACGTATAACTGGGTCTAACCTCAACTAAATGAGGCTAGACCCAGTATTTCAGTTCAATTATTCTAATTATTCGTGGTTGTTTCTAATTGCTTCTACTAATTCTTTCGTTGCGCCGACACCGACTTTTTCATCGTAGTATGCGGTGAAGCGTTGATCGGCCAAATACATTTCGGCTAGTCCTTGATGGGCTTCAATTGAATAGTTAGGCCATGAATGAGACAACCATTGTTTGTGTAAGGCCATGGCTTTTTGCTGTAGCTGCTTCCGTTTATCTGCTGCATTTTCTTCAAGTTCAGCAGCTTCTAGATTCAGTAGTTCACTCAACACGGTGAATAATTCTTGTTCTGTTTCAGCCATCTGTTTGACTTGTTCTTCGGTTAGATGGGCGAATTTTTTGTTCGAAGCTTCAATGGTTTCTTCGCCATATTTTTCACGAATTTCTTGGCCGTATTTTGCTTCATTTTCTTGCAACTTTTCTTTCTTAAAGGCTTCAAATTTTTGTGTATCAGTCATTGTAATTTCTCCTTTTTGATAACGTAATGTTTGTTCGACGGTATAGAGTAAGGCATCAATCTCAGCGCGTTTCTCGAGTAAATGCTGATGATGTTCCTCTAAAGCAGTCGTAATCTGGAAGGTTGGGTTAGCCAATATTTGCTTAATTTCCTCCAGCTTCATATCAAGGGAACGATAGAACAGAATTTGCTGCAAACGATCCACTTCCTGCTCACCATAAATGCGATACCCTGAAGAATTAATCCTCTTCGGTTGTAATAAACCAATTTCATCATAATATCTGAGTGTTCGTGCACTAACACCTGACAAATGAGCGATTTTCTTGATGGTGTATTCCATATTAATTCCCCCTGACAAAATCTAGCATAAGCCTTCACGTAACGAGAAGGTCAAGTATTTTATATAAATTATTTCAAAAAAATGTTCATTAGTTTGATTGTTACTTATGTTATACTTGATTTACTAATAAAATGAAAGAGGTTATTTATGAATATTGTTTTTGCAGACATTGATGGCACGTTTCAAGGGATGGGGACTCCTGTACCTGAGATAAATATAAAGGCAGCGAAAGAATTACAGAAACGCGGGGATCATTTTGTATTTGTCACGGGTCGTGGGTACAATTTAGTGGAACCGCTACAAAAAGAGATTGATTTAGACTGTGACGTTATTTTCGGCAATGGGGCTGGTTTAAAGGAAGTCGGTAAACCGGCTGTCTTCCGTAATTGTCTTTCTTTGGATACCTTGAAACGGATTGTTCCGATACTAGATGAGATGGATATTCTTTACTTTATTCATTCTGATGATGAAGTGGTGATGAAGTCAGTAGAGAATTATCGTGGAAATTTGGCTGATTTGCGTGAAAGCATGGAATTTATGGGTGAGCAACGCCATTTCTTAATGGATTTTAAAACGAATTATTTCGAAGAGACCTGTCATCATGTGACGGATGTGGTGGAATTTTTTGAAGCGAACCCAGAACGAGTGATTGTCAAAGTGGAATTAATGGAAGCAAGTGATGAGAAGCATCAAATTCTGCGAGAAAAATTATCTAGTGCAGATAGTTATGTCTTCAAATCCTATGTAAAAACGTTGGAAATCGTTAATCCAGCCAGTACGAAGGGTGCGGCGATCCAATCTTACATGAAAAAATACCCAGGAGCGACAAGCTATGGTTTAGGTGATGGCGAAAACGATTTGCCAATGCTGGAAGTGGTAGATATTTCTGTTGCCGTTGATAATGCTACGGATGCGGTGAAAGAAAAAAGTGATAGAATTGTAGCAAGCTGTGAGGATGGCGGCGTTGGACAATTCATTTTTGAAGAAATTCTAGCAAACAAGTAAGGAAATTTATTTCGTAAATTTATTCTACAACAACTTATAATAGAAGAAAGACTATTCGCTGACCATAAGTTTCTGAGGTTATCGGATAGTTTTTTTGCCTATATAGGTCACTGAGCATTGTTGGAGTTGACTAAATCTTGCTAAAACGTACTTAATTTGGCTAAATCAGCCTAAATATTAGCGAACTATGTACATTAATGAACAAATTGTTGAAAAAAAGAGTTATTTTCTTTTTCATTTTCATTTATTTGTTATAATATAGGGTAAATAAATTGAATGTACCTGTTTCATATAAAAGGAGTAAGAAAATGAAAAAAGTCTATGCAGATGACAGCCTCACTCTACATACCGATCTCTACCAAATCAATATGATGCAAACGTATTGGGAATTAGGGCGAGCAGATTTACATGCGGTTTTCGAATGCTATTTTAGAGACATGCCGTTTAAACATGGCTATGCTGTTTTTGCCGGTTTAGAGCGTCTAATCGAGTATTTGGAAAATCTACATTTCTCAGAATCAGATTTAGCTTATCTAAAAGAAGTCGAAGGCTATTCCGATGGCTTTATCGATTATTTGCGGAATTTTAAGTTCGCTTGTACCGTTCGTTCGGCTAAAGAGGGCGAATTAGTGTTCAATAATGAACCAATTATTCAAATTGAAGGGCCACTGGCTCATTGTCAGCTCGTTGAGACGGCTTTATTAAATGCAGTTAATTTTCAAACATTGATTGCGACAAAAGCAGCGCGGATCAAATCAGTGATTGGTGAGGATCCGTTGCTAGAATTTGGGACACGTCGAGCACAGGAATTTGATGCAGCAATCTGGGGTACGAGAGCGGCTTACATTGGTGGGGCAGATGCCACTAGTAATGTGCGCGCAGCGAAAGTTTTTGGTATTCCGGCTAGTGGGACTCATGCGCATTCTTTGGTGCAGTCTTACGGAAATGATTATGATGCGTTCATGGCGTATGCCAAAACGCACAAAGATTGCGTCTTTTTAGTGGATACCTATGATACCTTAAAATCAGGTGTACCAACAGCGATTCGCGTGGCGAGAGAATTAGGTGATCAGATTAATTTCTTAGGCGTGCGGATTGATAGTGGTGATATGGCCTACATTTCTAAAAAGGTCCGTGAACAATTAGATGAAGCTGGTTTTACAGAAGCGAAAGTCTATGCTTCAAATGATTTAGATGAAAATACAATTTTGAACTTAAAAATGCAAAAAGCGAAGATTGACGTTTGGGGTGTGGGTACCAAATTAATTACCGCCTATGATCAACCAGCTTTGGGTGCGGTCTTCAAGCTTGTTTCAATCGAAAACGAAGACGGCGAAATGATGGATACCATCAAGCTTTCAAGTAATGCTGAAAAAGTAACGACGCCAGGGAAAAAACAAGTTTGGCGTATTACGCGTAATTCTGATGGCAAGTCGGAAGGGGATTATGTGACTTTATGGGATGAAGATCCGCGGGAAGAAGCTGAAATCTTCATGTTTCATCCGGTTCATACATTTATCAATAAAACGGTCAAAGATTTCACTGCGCGTCCTATTTTACAGGATATCTATCGAGATGGGCAGTTGGTTTATGAAGTGCCGTCGTTGGAAGAAATTAAGGAATATTCTAAGGGCTGTTTAGATTCATTGTGGGAAGAATACAAGCGAGACTTGAATCCGCAAAAATATCCAGTTGACCTATCGACAGATTGCTGGAATCATAAGATGAAGATTATGGAACAAATACGTCAAGAGTTAGCCCGCAGCTATATCCTTGACTAGGAGGCAAACAAAAGATGAGCTTACAACAGGAAATTATTCAAGAATTAGGCGTGCAAGCGACTATTGATCCGACACAAGAAATTCGCAAGAGTGTCGATTTTTTGAAAGAATATTTAGGTAAATATCCATTTTTAAAAACCTTTGTCTTAGGCATTAGTGGGGGGCAAGATTCTTCTTTAGCAGGCCGATTGGCTGAATTGGCGATTAGTGAGTTACGCGAAGAAACTGGCGATGCAGCCTATCAATTCGTGGCTGTCCGTTTACCTTATGGGACGCAAGCTGATGAATCGGATGCTAAAAAAGCCTTGGATTTTATTCAACCAGATGTTAGCTTACGTGTCGATATTAAGCCAGCTGTGGATGCCCAAGTAGCTTCTTTAGTTGAAGCTGGCGTTCAAATCAGTGATTTTAATAAAGGCAATATCAAGGCGCGTCAACGAATGATTACGCAATATGCGATCGCCGGTGCCAAAGCAGGTGCGGTGATTGGGACGGATCATGCAGCAGAAAATATTACGGCTTTTTTCACTAAATTTGGTGATGGCGGGGCTGATATCTTGCCACTCTTCCGTTTGAATAAACGCCAAGGAAAAGCTTTGTTGAAAGAATTGGGTGCACCAGAGGAATTGTATTTGAAAATTCCCACAGCTGACTTAGAAGATGATAAGCCGCTGCTTTCCGATGAAGTCGCACTAGGCGTGACCTATGATGAGATTGATGATTACTTAGAAGGTAAAGAAGTTTCTCAGGATGCGCAAAATAAAATTGAAGCATGGTGGGCTAAAGGACAGCACAAGCGTCATTTGCCGATTACTATCTTCGATACGTTTTGGAAATAATTCATGAAGGACAAAAGAGTTTGGGCTGACCCAAGCTCTTTTGTTTTGTCAAAATTAGCGAAATACATAGCATAGGAAACTTTCTAAGGACTGGCGAAGCATCTTTACTTTCAAAGTGGCAAAGACTACAATAAAAAGTATCAGTCGAAAAAAGTTTTTTTGAAAAGAGAAATGAAGGAGATTTTTCGTGAAAAATATAATTAAAAAGCTATTGAAGGATAAACGGATTACTTATCCAATCATTGCGCTACTTTTACTGGCACTAGTAATCGGCAGCAATCTGTATCTCCAGTGGTGCCAAAATAATTTATCGTGGGATTTGGCCGTGAAATTTGCCTTCTCTTGGCATGCAGAGAAATTTTTCTTAGGTTGTTTTGTGTTGGCCGTATTGCTACTATTTCTGGTCAGCTTGGCAGGTTTTGTTAGCTTTGGCGCATTACTGTATGCGCTGATTATTGGGATCCTCGGATATGCCGATTACATGAAGATGACTTTGCGCCAAGAACCGATTTATCCGGATGATTTAAAAATGATTACCGAACTGGGTCTATTAAAAGAGATGACTGGCACAGGGCCCTTCATTTTGATTATGGCTCTGGCCTTGATTGCTCTAGGATTATTCGGTTGGGGAATTTACCGGAGTTTTAAGAAGCCTCGCAGATTCCAAGTGATTCGTGGCGTGGTCTTTGTTCTAGCAATCTCCTTATTCGCATACATTGGCAATTTCAATAATCCGAATAACTTATTGCGAAAAGAGTACAATAAAACCGCTCTATGGATTCCTTATAGTCAGAAAATGAATTATTACAATACCGGTTTCATTGGCGGATTTTTGTATAATTTGAAGGTTGAAGCAATGGATAAACCCGCGGATTATTCGAAAGAAAAAGTCTTAGAAGTGACTAAAAAGTATCAAGCGAAAGCGACAGAGTTGAATAAGACCCGAACGCAGGAAGCCCCGAATATTGTTTATATTATGAGTGAAAGCTTTTCTGATCCAGCTCGTCTGAAGGGCTTGACGATTACCGGTAGTCCGCTGGCTGATTATTATGAGATGGCGAATCAAACTTATAGTGGCAATATGCTTTCGCAAAATTATGGCGGTGGGACAGCGAATATTGAATTTGAAGCCTTGACCAGCTTCTCGATGGAATTAATGAATCCACAAATGACCACACCTTATACGATGCTTGTGCCGAAAATGGCTGAGATTCCGTCATTAGTTTCCGTTTTACAAGGGAGAGATTATGATACGACGGCCATTCATCCATACAATACATCGATGTATAAACGTAAAGATGTCTATGAAGTGATGGGCTTTGACCGATTTTTAGATGAAGAGACGATGACTTATACAGAGAAAATTGAGAAGAATGCCTATATTTCTGATGCGCAAGCCTACCGTGAAGTCGCAGATATTTTGCAGGATGAGTATACGCCACAGTTTGTTCATTTGGTGACGATGCAGACGCATATGCCGTATAATGGCAAATACACCACGCTTGATTATGATGCGGCGGGTGTTGGGAATATGGATTCTCTGAAGAATTATTTGCAAGATGTTTCCTATAGTAGCCAAGCGTTAAAAGATTTTCTGAATGAGTTGAAGAGTGTCGAACGTCAGACATTAGTCGTCTTTTGGGGCGATCATCTGCCTGGGATTTATTCTGATGAAGTCCAAGCAGAAAATGATCAGAGTACGCTACATGAGACGCAATTTTTGATGTATGATAATAAAGGCAATTTGAGTGAAGCAGACAATCATCAAGCTGTTACCAGTCCGTTTTATTTTGCTGGGGATTTATTGGAACAAAGTAATCAACCGACGACAGGTTTTTATCAACTAGTAACGACTGTTCAAAAAGTTTTGCCAGCTTTCGAAAAGAATTTATATTATCAAGATGGGCTGTGGTCTGAAGAGATGAATCTTTCGGATGAGGAAGCTGAAGCCTATCAAGACTATCAATTAATCCAATATGACATTGTGGCGGGCAAGCAGTATAGCCTAGCGGAAAACTTTTTTAAGGAGTAAATAATGAGTTTCATAAAGAAAGATAATCAAATGTATTATAATCCAATCCGGCGAGCAGTCCTGAATCATCAAATGATTGAGCCAGGCGACCGTGTGGCGATTGGTATGAGTGGTGGCAAGGATAGCACCAGCTTATTGTATTTTTTAGATACGATCAGAAAACAACAACGACTAGGCTTTGACTTCGAGATTGTCCCAATCAGTTTAGCGATGGGCTTTGAGATGGATATTACGCCGATGCAAACATTTGTCGAGAGTCTGGGCTACGAGCTGGAGGTTGTCGATACGAATATTGCTCAAGTCGTCTTTGATATTCGTGAAGAGAAATCGCCATGTTCTTTATGTGCAAAATTACGTCGAGGTTATTTGTATACGCGAGCGAAAGAATTAGGCTGTCAAAAAGTTGCTTTGGGTCATCATTTAGATGATGCGATTGAAACGTATTTCATGAATTTCCTGTTCCATGGAAAAATGAATAGCTTTGAACCGAAAAGCTATCTCTCAAAAACCGATATTACGCTGATTCGTCCGATGATTTATTTAGAAGAGAAAGAAATTATCAAGTTGGTTCAAAGAGAAGAGTTACCAGTCATCTTTAATCCGTGTCCAGTTGATAAGAAAACTAAGCGCGAAGAGATTAAACACTTGGTTACTGGTTTATCTGCCGAATATTCGGATATTCGCCAAAAATTCATCATGGGGATGGAACAAGGACAAGCCGCTGATTTCTGGACACCGTCTAACGTTTAGTAAAGAAGATCAGATATTTCTGTGCTCATCATCAAATAAATAAGTAAACCTCAAATGCCTTAGTATCACTGATTCTAGGCGTTTGAGGTTTTTTGATTAGTTTATGTGAGTCAATTTATAAAAAGTGTTATCTGTAACCAGTAAGCGTAAAAGGAAAAAAACATGAAAATTGCGAAAAAGGATTGCTCTATTATGCCAGTCATTGTATACTGATAGAGTAATAACTCATGAGGGAGTAACTGGCAGCAGAATGCTGTGGCAACATCACCAACCCTGAAAGAAATTTCTGGTGTTGTCTTAAACAGTGAGACTTATGTATGTCTATTAAGCATACACAAGTCTATTTTTTTTCCTTTTTTTCTGAGATTCGGTAGAATAAAGAGAATAGACTTGTAGCGCTGAAAAATAAGGAGGAAGAACATGTCAGAAGAAAAGAAACAACAATTGACTCACGCATTTTATGGTCAAACAGAGGATACCGTACTTGCGGAGTTAAACACTTCACAGGAAGGACTTAGCGGGGCAGAAGCCAAAAAACGTTTAGACGAATATGGGGCTAATGAACTTGATGAAGGCAAAAAGAAAAGTATGCTGGTTAAATTCTTTGAACAATTCAAAGATTTAATGATCATCGTCTTGATCGCTGCGGCGGTTATCTCAGCGATTGTCTCACACGAAATCGTTGATGCAAGTATTATCATGTTAGTGGTTATTATCAATGCCTTAATGGGTGTTATCCAAGAGTCGAAAGCGGAACAAGCAATCGAAGCGCTGAAAGAAATGTCAACGCCGAATGCGAATGTCTTGCGTGATGGCCACACACTTTCAGTTAAAAGTGATGAATTAGTGCCCGGAGACGTTGTCTTACTTGAAGCGGGGGATGTTGTTCCTGCCGATATGCGTTTAATCGAGGTACGCTCACTTAAGATTGAAGAAGCTGCCTTAACTGGTGAATCTGTGCCGGTTGAAAAAGAATTAGTAACGTTGGAAAATACGGAAATCGGGATTGGTGACCGTATCAACATGGCTTACTCAAACAGTAATGTGACTTACGGACGTGGGAAAGGTGTTGTTGTCAACACTGGGATGAACACGGAAGTTGGTAAAATCGCCGGCATGTTAGCGCAAGCCGATGAAACAGAAACACCACTTAAAAATAACTTAAACCAAATGGGTAAATTCTTAACATTTGCGATTATCGTGATTGCCGTGATTATGTTCTTCGTGGGAATTTTCGTTAATAATACTTCACCAGTTGATATGTTACTTACGTCAATCTCTCTAGCGGTTGCTGCGATTCCTGAAGGATTACCAGCGATTGTAACGATCATTTTAGCTTTAGGTACGCAGGTTATGGCGAAACGTAATTCAGTTATCCGTAAATTACCAGCCGTTGAAACATTGGGAAGTACCGATATTATTGCATCAGATAAAACCGGTACATTAACATTGAACCAAATGACTGTTGAAAAATTATACTCAGATAACAAACAAGTCAGTGCGACTTCAGATATCTCAACAGATAACATGGCATTGAAGATTATGAACTATAGCAATGACACAAAATTTGCTCAAGATGGTAGCTTAATCGGTGACCCAACTGAAACAGCGTTAATCCAATTTGGTTTAGACCAAGGCTTCAACGTCAATGATAAAGTTGCTGAAGAACCTCGTGTCGCTGAATTACCGTTTGATTCTGAACGTAAATTAATGTCAACTGTTCATCAATTAAAAGATGGCAAATTCTTAGTAGCAGTTAAAGGTGCGCCGGACGTTCTTTTACAAAAAGCAAACCGCGTATTATTAGATGGCAAAGAAGTTGAAATGTCAGCTTCAGACAAACAAGATATTTTAACAAACAACACAGATATGGCCAAACAAGCACTACGTGTCTTGGGTATGGCTTACAAAATTATTGACGCTGTTCCTAGTGACATCACAAGTGAAGTCCTAGAAAATGAATTAGTCTTCGCTGGTTTAGTCGGCATGATCGATCCAGAACGTAAAGAAGCTGCTGAAGCCGTACGTGTAGCTAAAGAAGCTGGTATTCGTCCGATCATGATTACTGGGGACCACCGCGATACTGCTGAAGCAATTGCTGCTCGTCTTGGTATTATTAAAGCCGGTGACGACGATGCTGTCTTAACGGGTGCTGAATTAAATGATATGTCTGATGAAGAATTTGCACGTCGTGTTCATGAATACTCAGTTTATGCTCGTGTATCACCTGAACATAAAGTTCGTATCGTGAAAGCTTGGCAAAAAGAAGGTAAAGTTGTGGCGATGACCGGGGATGGCGTGAACGATGCACCAGCCTTGAAACAAGCCGATATCGGTATTGGTATGGGAATTACCGGAACAGAAGTATCGAAAGGTGCCTCTGACATGGTTCTTGCCGATGATAACTTTGCAACAATTGTCGTAGCCGTTGAAGAAGGCCGTAAAGTCTTCTCAAATATTCAAAAAACAGTACAATATTTACTTGCCGCAAACTTAGGGGAAGTGTTAACACTATTTATCGCTACATTGCTTGCTTGGGATACATTACTGCCAATTCATTTATTATGGATTAACTTAGTAACGGATACTTTCCCAGCGATTGCTTTAGGTATGGAGCCTGCTGAAAAAGATTTGATGAGCCACAAACCTCGTGGCCGTAACTCGAACCTCTTCTCAGGTGGTGTCTTCAGTAGTATTATCTACCAAGGGATTCTTGAAGGTGGTATTACCTTGTTCGTTTATTGGTCAGCAATTGAATGGCCAGTTCACGCCGGCTACGATGCAATTCATGCCGATGCGTTAACCATGTGTTTTGCAACATTAGGTTTAATGCAGTTGTTCCACGCGTTTAACGTGAAATCAATTCACGAGTCAATCTTCAAAGTTGGACCATTCAGAAACAAAGCCTTCAATGGGGCAATTCTGTTATCATTCGCTTTGATGGCCGTGATTATCTTAGTCCCAGGTTTAAATGATATCTTCCGTGTAGCTCACTTAGATACTTACCAATGGGGTGTTGTATTAGGTGCTTCATTCTCAATCATTCCAATCGTCGAAGTTGTAAAATTCTTCCAACGCATGGGATTGAAAAATAAAGCCTAATCAAATTAAGATAACTTGTTAGTTGATTCTTGAAAAAGAGCTGACTAGTAAAAAGTAAAAAGAGAAACTGAAACAGAGTGTGGACAGAATTTGTTCATGCTCTGTTTTTTGATTATAAGGTTGTAGTGCGGATAAAGGCTCTTCGTCAAATAGTGTTGGTGAGGGTCAAATTGAATAGAGTACAGTGTCTCCAGTTAAGCAGCTTTGCTTAGCTGGAGCTTCGGATAAATAGCCTGGATTCTTAATAATAGTGTTTGTATACTGTATTTTC
>NZ_MAEJ01000026.1 GCF_009933175.1 Candidatus Enterococcus huntleyi
CGTGACCGCATCTATTTAGTTCAAGGCTTAATTTTTGAAGACGTTAAAGACAACAAAAAGAAGCTCCAGCTAAGCAAAGCTGCTTAACTGGAGACACTGTACTCTATTCAATTTGACCCTCACCAACACTATTTGACGAAGAGCCTAGAAAAAGAGCCGTAGATAGCACCAAATACATGGCTTTCTCTACGACTCTTCATAAGTTTTTAGTCGACGTATTGGTTTACTAATTCAACGACTTCTTCCATCGTGTCACATTCATCTAGTGCACGTTGTGCAAGTTCAGCCATTTTTGTTGTATCCAAACGTTTCATTAAGCTACGAGTTTTAAGAATTGATGTCGCACTCATTGAGAACTCATCTAAACCTAAGCCCATTAATAATGGAACCGCTGTTTGATCGCCAGCCATCTCGCCACACATACCAGCCCATTTACCTTCAGCATGCGCTGCATCAATCACGTTCTTAAGTAGACGTAAAATTGATGGGTTATATGGTTGGTACAAGTAAGAGACGCGTTCGTTCATACGGTCTGCAGCCATTGTATATTGAATTAAGTCATTCGTTCCAACGCTGAAGAAATCAACTTCTTTAGCGAACTTGTCAGCAATTACTGCTGCCGCAGGAATTTCAATCATAATTCCGACTTGGATTGTATCAGAAACTTTCGTTCCTTCACTTTCCAATTTTTGTTTTTCTTCTTCGAAGATTTGTTTTGCTGCACGGAATTCTTTTAATGTCGCTACCATTGGGAACATAATACGTAGGTTTCCATGAACAGAGGCACGTAACAAAGCACGCATTTGTGTGCGGAACATGTCATCGCCTTGTTCTGATAAACTAATACGTAATGCACGGTAACCCAAGAAAGGATTCATTTCATGCGGTAATTGTAAGTATGGTAATTCTTTGTCCCCACCGATATCCATTGTCCGAACAACAACAGGTTTTCCATCCATACCTTCTAATACTGCTTTGTAAGCAGTATATTGGTCATCTTCGGTTGGAAAATCAGGTGAATCCATGTATAAGAATTCTGTACGATACAATCCAACTGCTTCTCCCCCATTGTTATGCACGCCTTCTAAATCTTTTGGCGTACCAATGTTGGCAGCTAACTCAATATGTTTGCCATCAGCTGTCACAGTTGCTGTATTTTTTAGTTTTTCCCATTCTGCTTTTTGAGCAGCATAAGCTTCACCAATTTTGATAATCTCAGCTTTTTGGTCTTCGGTTGGGTCAACAATGACGTCTCCCTCAATCCCATTAACAGCTATGATATCATTGGCTTTGACTTTTGCAGTGATCTCTTTTGTTCCAACAATTGCTGGAATTTCTAAAGAACGAGCCATAATTGCAGAATGTGAAGTACGTCCGCCAATGTCAGTGACAAAAGCTTTAACGTATTTACGATCTAATTGAGCAGTATCACTTGGTGTTAAGTCATGTGCTACAACTACAACTTCTTCGTTAATCATTGAAGGATTAGGTAAAGTTACACCCAACAGATGAGCTAAAATACGTTTTGCAACGTCACGGATATCCGCAGCTCTCTCTTGCATGTAAGCATTATCGTCCATCGCTTCAAACATACCAATATACATATCAGTAACTTCTTTTAAAGCAGACTCTGCATTAACTTTGTTGTCTTGAATATTTTGCTTGATTTGACCAATCATTTCTGGATCTGAAAGAACCATCAAGTGTGCGTCAAATACTTGCGCTTCTGCTTCACCGAGGCTTTGCGCTGCTTTTTCCCGAATCGCTTGTAATTCTTCAGTAGATTTTGCCAAAGCATCATCTAGGCGAGTTTCCTCAGCGGCAGTATCTTCTACTGTTGCTTTACTGAATGATAAATCCGGTTGAACTAGCAGGTAAGCTTTTGCTACGGCTACGCCATCGCTTGCGGCAATCCCTTTTAGCATTTCAACCATTATTCAGATAATCCTTCTTTCTGCATTGTTTCAACGATAGCAGCCATTGCATCTGCTTCGTCAGCGCCTTCTGCAGTGATTGTTACGTCAGAACCTTGGCCAACACCAAGAGACATAACACCCATAATAGATTTAAGATTTACTGATTTACCTTTGTACTCAAGGTTAATATCAGAGTTAAATTTGCTTGCTGTTTGTACTAACAATGTAGCTGGACGAGCATGAATCCCTGTTTCTGCTACTACGTGAAATTGTTTGTTTTCCATGTTAATCGGTCTCCTTTATAATAAAAGTGTATTTTTATTGTGAGGGTTTTCTTTTTTCATGGTTCATTAGAACCACTCAAATTTTGACCCTTTCAATTGTAAAGATTACCATTTTTTTGCTAACGATACAACACTTTTCCCTCGAAATAAGCGAAAAACCCGCATATTTCATAATATTTCTTTTAATCAAAGCCACCATTCTTCATGAATGCCTATTGTAGCCTAGTTTGGACTAATTATTGTTCAGATTATTTAAATGTATTTCATGAGCTAGTCTTTCCCGCTCCTTATACATTTATCTAGATACCCGAAAATATTTTGCTATCAATTGAGCCTCCATACGCTCATTCGAATTTTGTCTCTTGGATTAATTTTCGTGTTCATTTTATTATTAATGAAGAATTGTTACTCAAATTCCCCACGTATCCACCAGACATTTCCATTTAATTTTAGCAGTCTAAAAACTTGCATGCTTATAAAAAATCAGTATAATTAATTTAAAGGTCAAATTTGGTCAATTATTTTCATTTGCCAATTTATTAAGTTATTTTGACCAAGCGTTTTCTTTTTACCAAAGAGAAAATTCGCGCTAAAATGATGTTAACAACCATTGTGAAAGGACGTGAAGGATGTATGCTTTGTATCAATTGTGAAACAAATGAAGCAACCATTCACCTGTATGCAAATGTTAATGGGCAACGTAAACAACTTGATTATTGTCAAAGTTGTTACCAAAAATTAAAAAATGAACGAAATGGAGAGCGACCACGTATGGCACAACAAGATCCATTTGGTTTTGGTAGCTTAGATGATTTATTCCGCTCCATGTCACGCCAAATGCAAAATCAAGGAAATCCAAATGAACAAACCCCACCAACTCAATTTGGTGGCGGAAATAATTTTAATAACGGGCAACCCCCTCGTGGTGGCCAACCTGGGCAGGGTCTTTTAGGTGAGTATGGAATTAATATTACCGAATTGGCTCGTAAAGGCGATATTGACCCTGTTGTTGGTCGAGATGACGAGATTAAACGAATTATAGAAATTCTGAATCGTCGGACTAAAAATAATCCTGTTTTAATTGGCGAACCAGGTGTCGGCAAAACGGCTGTTGTAGAAGGTCTTGCACAAAAGATTATCGATGGCGATGTTCCACAAAAACTATTGGAAAAAGAAGTCATTCGATTGGATGTCGTTTCTTTGGTTCAAGGTACTGGCATTCGAGGACAATTTGAAGAACGGATGCAAAAACTAATCGAAGAAATTAAACAAGCTGAAAACATCATCTTGTTTATAGATGAAGTCCATGAAATTGTTGGAGCCGGTTCAGCTGGTGACGGCAATATGGATGCTGGAAATATTTTGAAACCAGCCTTAGCTCGCGGCGAATTACAGATGGTTGGGGCAACTACTTTAAATGAGTACCGCATCATCGAAAAAGATGCTGCATTGGAACGTCGGATGCAGCCTGTCCGCGTGGATGAGCCTAGCGTCCCTGAAACAATCGCTATCTTGCAAGGCTTACAAAAACGTTACGAAGATTTCCATCATGTAAAATATACAGATGAAGCGATTAAAGCTGCTGCAACTCTTTCAAATCGCTACATTCAAGACCGGTTCTTACCGGATAAGGCCATTGACTTGCTAGACGAATCAGGTTCTAAAATGAATCTGACTATCCAAATAGTCGATCCAAAAACCATTGAAAAGAAATTAGCAGATGCCGAAGCACAAAAACAACAAGCATCAAAAGAAGAAGATTTCGAAAAAGCTGCCTATTACCGTGACCAAATAAACAAATTACAAGCGATGAAAGAAAAGCAAGTCAGCGATGAAGAAACGCCAGTTATAACTGAAAAAGCTATGGAACAAATTGTCGAGCAAAAAACAGGAATTCCTGTTGGCGAATTAAAAGAAAAAGAACAAACACAATTGAAAAACTTAGCCGATGATTTGAAAAAACATGTGATTGGTCAAGAAGAAGCTATCGATAAAGTTGCTAAAGCAATCCGCCGTAATCGCGTCGGTTTAGGTAAACAAAATCGACCAATTGGTTCGTTCCTATTTGTCGGACCAACAGGTGTTGGGAAAACCGAACTAGCTAAACAACTTGCCTTCGAAATGTTTGGTTCACAAGATGCGATGATTCGTTTTGACATGTCCGAGTATATGGAAAAACACAGTGTCTCAAAACTTATTGGGTCTCCTCCAGGTTATGTTGGCTATGATGAAGCTGGCCAGTTAACTGAAAAAGTTCGTCGGAATCCCTATAGCTTGATTTTATTAGATGAAGTTGAAAAAGCTCACCCAGATGTGCTTCACATGTTCTTACAAATCCTTGATGATGGTCGCTTAACGGATGCACAAGGTCGAACTGTCAGCTTCAAGGATACTCTAATCATCATGACAAGTAATGCTGGAACGGGAAATGTCGAAGCGAATGTTGGCTTTGGTGCCGCTCGTGAAGGCATTACGCGCTCTGTCTTAAATCAATTAAATAATTACTTTACTCCTGAATTCCTCAACCGATTTGACGGAATTGTTGAATTCAAATCATTAAGTAAAGAAAATCTGATGAATATTGTCAGCTTGATGTTGGCTGAAGTCAACGAATTACTTGTTTCTCAACATTTAAATATTGATGTACCAGAAAATGTTAGAGAAAAATTAGTTGACTTAGGCTTTGACCCTTCAATGGGGGCACGCCCTCTACGCAGAACCATTCAAGAACAAATAGAAGACGGCATCGCTGAATTCTATTTAGATCACCCAGCCATCCATGATTTAAAAGCAAAATTGGATAAAGATGGGAAAATTACAATTACTTCAAAGCCTGAACGTTTAGTGAAAGAAGCCGGTGAAGCAGCAACGGACGAATCACCGACCGCTTAATCTAGCTTTATATGAACTGAAAAGATGGGACAAATAGCCAGATGCTACTTGCCCCATCTTTTATTAATCTAAAAAAGAATAACTATCGAATAGATTAGGCTCTTCGTCAAATAGTGTTGGTGAGGGTCAAATTGAATAGAGTACAGTGTCTCCAGTTAAGCAGCTTTGCTTAGCTGGAGCTTCTTTTTGTTGTCTTTAACGTCTTCAAAAATTAAGCCTTGAACTAAATAGATGCGGTCACGTAGATTTGCAAAGTTTCGATAGCCATAAGCCACTCGTTTAATAACC
>NZ_MAEJ01000027.1 GCF_009933175.1 Candidatus Enterococcus huntleyi
ACGAACTCGGAGAGTTACAAACTAAATTACTTACTTCAAATCCAGTTTTGAGTGAGCGAAAGCACAACTCAATAAGACAACATCACCTAAGTGTGGTGGCGATAGCGAGAAGGATACACCTGTTCCCATGCCGAACACAGAAGTTAAGCTTCTTAGCGCCGATTGTAGTGAGGGGTTTCCCCTTGTGAGAGTAGGACGTCGCCACGCTTATAGCATTCCGGCATAGCTCAGTTGGTAGTAGCGCATGACTGTTAATCATGATGTCGTAGGTTCGAGTCCTACTGCCGGAGTCATTAAGAGATAGTGTATCTATCTCTTTTTTTGTACTCTTTTATATAACTCTATAGAAATATATAATCGATAAAATAAAGGAATAGCTAGAAATGATCTGAAAATCATTTTGGCTATTCCTTTATTTGCAAGACTCCGTATTATTGGGGACGTTTTAACTCATCTATTGTTCCAAGATGACCGTAGAAGTTTCCTGCTAAGCGAGAGACAGGCGATAATTTCTCAGGGAGAATATATTCCTGTGATTCATCGAAGACGCTTTTATCAAAATAGTAATCAAGTACTTCTAGAACAAATAAGTCACTGATTATTCGTTCTTCATGGTCAGTCAGTGCTAAATACTGATGAACCCGGACTTCCATTCGAATAGGCGCATCTTTTAATGCAGGTACAGCAACTGAATGGCTATCTTCTAGCACTACATCAATCAAGGAGAGTTCACTTTCCTCTGAAGGAAGAGAGGCAGAGGTTGCATTCATAGCTTCTAATAGAGCGTCATTCACGAGATGGATGACGCCTTCTTTATTGGCTAGGAGATTGGCTGCCGTATCTTTCATTGTGTCGCCTTTACGATTGATGGAAATAGTCACTAAAGGTAGATCTTTTGCAGCAACGGTAAAGTAGCTAAACGGCGCTAGGTTGACGACAGAAGTTTCCAGATTTTTTGTGGTAATCCAGGCAATTGGCCGCGGGATAATCGAACCAGTTAAAAATTTGTAATGCTGTTTTGTATTGAGTTTTTTAGATGAATAGTGAATCATAAAGTATGCTCCTTTTTGTAAATAAAAGTGAGTGTCTCTTCTATAGTATACAAGTAAAATAAGTGAGTAGTAAATTTTTGAATATTTTGTTCGTTGTTACATTCGCCAAATGTTATCGAAAAAGACCGGAACCATTGATTGGATCGGTCTTTGTTCGTTCATCTGGTATGACTATTTATTTTAGAAATTTGTGTAAAATTGGCGAGATCCTAATATAATTAGCTACGTTGTTGATTGGTCTTTGATGTATCAAAAGGGCGGACATAGGCTTCAATTTCTTGTCGTTTAGGTTCCAAAAATGGCGGTAAAGCTAGTATTTCACCAGCCGTTTCATAGGTTTCATCTTCCAAGAAACCAGGGCCATCCGTAGCTAGCTCAAATAGAATTCCTGGAGCTGCTCTGAAATATTCGGACTCGAAATAATACCGTTGAACATAGCCGGAATTCGGAAATTCTAGTTGACTGAGTCGTTTAATCCAATACTCTAATGATTCACGGTTTTCAACTCGGAAGGCAAGATGATGGACTGCGCCAAAGCCTTCTCTAGCGATTGGCAAATCTGTTCGATGTTCGACGATGACACTCGCACCATTGCCACCTTCACCAACTTCAAACAAATGAAATTGACCATCGGTAGAAATGTGCTTAAAGCCTAAGACTTGCTCTAAGACTAATTTCATATGATCAAGGTTTTCTACGGTAACAAAGCTGGGGCCTAAACCGATGAGTGCTGATTCAGCTGGAACATTGGCATTTTTCCACGGCACTCCTGCGGGCACACCAGTATTAGTTTCATCAGAAATTAACTGGTAACGTTGATTATCAAAATCTTCAAATTCTAGATATTTTTTACCAAAGCGTTGAGAAATTTCACCGTGCTCAATTTGATACTCATCAAAACGTGCGACCCAATAGGTGAGTGCGGCATCATTTTTTACACGGAAGGATGTTCGAGAAATCGTGTTCGTTCCTTTCAGACCCTTAGGCACGCCAGGGAAATCAAAAAAGGTCATATCTGTTCCTGGGGAGCCTAAATCATCAGTAAAATAGAGATGGTAGGTTTCAATATCATCCTGATTGACAGTTTTCTTAATTAAGCGCAAACCTAAGATGTCTGTAAAGAAGTGATAGATTTTTTCAGCACTAGATGTGATTGCGGTGACATGATGTAGCCCGAGAATTTGATTGTTCATGAATGATTCCTCCTAATGAATAATATGTAACTTACTAAAAGTAAGTATAAAGGAAGAAACGGATTTTAGCAATTAATCTAGCTTATAGGTAAAAGTATTAGGTATAATGAAAGAGAATGGAGGAGAATAATCGATGAAAAGACAATTATTTTTTGATTTAGATGGAACATTAATTGATTCCAGTGAGGGAATATACAAGTCAATTATTTTTGCTATGGAGCAGTTAAATTTGGCGGAACCGACGAAGGAAACCTTGAGAAAGTTTATTGGTCCCCCTTTAAAAAAATCCTTTGAACTATATTGTCAGCTAGACGGAGAGACCGCAGATGCAGCAGTCGCTTATTATCGGGAAAATTATGGCGTCACTGGTATGTTTCAAATTACCCCTTATGAAGACATTATCGAAGTGATTGAAGTTTTGAGTCAGACGAATTCACTTTATATTGCTACATCAAAACCAGAAAAATTTGCGCGTGAAATTCTTAATCATTTAAATTTATCGAAGTATTTTGAAGGGATTTATGGGGCGGATTTATTAGGGAAACGAAGCGAGAAGGCTGAAGTTATCTCCTATGCCCTAGCTCATCACCCGACAATCATAGCAAAAGAAGCGATAATGATTGGGGATCGAGAGCATGATATTTTAGGTGGCAAAGAGAATGGGATGCAGACATTAGGCGTTCTATATGGATTCGGTTCGAAGGAAGAATTGCTGGGAGCAGGGACAGATCAACTTGCCGCACGGCCGAAAGATATTCTTTGTGTACTAGAGAAATTCAACTAAAATGTCTTAGCGGAGAAGTAAGACTAGCAGTAATAAAGAAGCGTTAATCGGCTAGATGCATAAGATTCTCTGATAATTTACAAGGATAATGTATAGTAAAGCCTGTATATGGATAATCGATAATCTAGTCAAAAAAAAGAAACCCTGAAATTCAAGGTTTCTTTTTTTAAGCCACTTGAGAGAATTGAACTCTCATCTCGAGCTTACCATGCTCGCGTTCTACCATTGAACTAAAGCGGCAACTTATTGAACACAAATATTAGAATACAGAATATAGACTACTTTGTCAATAACGTCTGGTAAATTTTAGCTAGTTTCCGTTTCTGCTAATTTGTGTTCGAAGTAAGTTTGTTACTGATGCCCATAAGTCTCTTCGATTTATGGGCGTGCTGTCCGGTATCGAATAGTCATTCAGTTAGTCGATCTTTTAATTTAGTATAGGTACTTTCAGTGTTTTTAGAGTCTTTCGAGGTGAAATAATAATCTTTCTTTTTAGTTTGAATTTTTAAAATGGGGCTCGAACTGGTATCGACATATAGGGTAGCTGCTTTGTCATCTACTTTAAATTCCCCTAGTTGATAGTTTTCAGTGCCAGTGCCAAAGACGCGAACGCGATCATTAGGCAATTGTTTAATCAAAGAAACTTCCTCAATATCATTTAGAGAGAGGCTTGTTTCACTGAAAGGTGCTTGCAAGGTCACTTGTTCTTTAGAAATAGTTGCTTGAAACGGTGAGTGACCAAAGTCGGCTAAAAACATCGGCACTAACGTAATAAAGAACAGACAAGAAAGCAAGATACCTGTAAGACTCATAATGACTTTTGCGGATTTCTTGCCTAGGTTGATACTCATATTCATACCCACCCGATCAGCAACCATTAATCTGGAATCATTTGGATTAATATAGATACCAAATTTCCAATAGGCATCGTCTCCGGTATAGCGATAAGCGGGAGCTTGTTCAATTAGTTTGTCTTGTTTTTTTCTCAAGTCATACAAGTAGTATATTGAAAATAGGACATCTAAAAAAACAAAGGCCATAAATCCAATCATCAGATATTGCATGAGTTGATAGTCCATTTGTAAAGAGAGGACAGGCAGAATAGAGATAGGCACAAATACCCAAAATAAGGCTACAAGGATGACAGACCAGTGATGACGAAAGAGATTGTTGTATTGTTTATTGATTGCCGTATCCGCGGTGTAGGATTTAACGGGTAGTCGACTGAGCGAATAATACATCGCTACGAATAACACCGTCAAAATAACTGAAATAGCAATAAACAACCAGGCGATAGTAGTTGATCCTAAAACAACCAACGTATAGATACAACCGGCAATCGTTAACAAGAGTGCGGGTAATAGCCACCACATAGAAAGCATTTTTTTATTTTTCTCGGCGACTAATTTTGTGTCAATCACCATTGGGCTGACCTCGACTGTCCAGTGATTCTTGACAATCAATAGGCGCATTTTTCTGATGTAGTAAACTTGACAGTAGAATTGGCTAGCGATTGAACCAATTACAATAACCAAAAATCCCAGCATCAACAGTGAATCATAGGGACAAAGTAACAGTAACAAGCTGAGCAGAGAAATAACTCCAGCAATTTGAAGCAAGCGAAGTTTGTACTCTTTTCTTAATTTAGTAATCTCGGGTTCATTTAAATGTTCCTGTTGAATCGTGTTTTCTAGAATAATATTTTTATGAGGATTAGCAGTGATTCTCGCAGATAGAGCAACAATAAAAATAGTGACAATTAATATGGCAACTAGCATAAAATTCATTTTTCTTCCTCCTGTTCAAACGTTGAAATAATTTCTTCTACTTGTTTGAGAATGACTTCTTTTGATTGGCTATGAATCACCGCTTCCGCTAAGAGTAAGGAAAGCTTTTCTTCAAAATTAGGTAAGAAGCGATCGTCTGAAATAGGTAAGGAGGCAATCTTAGTTCCTTGCCGTCTATCGGTTACTATGTAGCCTTCTTGTTTCAGTTGGGTATAGGCTTTGGAAACGGTCATCATGTTGACGCCGATTTCGTCTGCTAATTGACGCACGGAAGGGAGCACTTCATCTTGTGCGACTTCGTGTCGAGCAATGCCTAAAATAATTTGATTTCTGATTTGTTGATAAATTGGTTCATCTGAATGTGGATCAATTGTTAATAACATAGTTTCACCTCTCTGTATTACAAATACTAATACAAAGAATACAAAAAGGCAAGCAAAATAAATTTGATAACGAACAAATGAGTTATTTCCGGAAAGTTCTGTGGCTTTTTTTTAGATTAAGTAGACTGCAGAAATAGGCATTTACGCTAGCTGACGAATCAATAGTTTGAGAAAGTCTGAAATATTGTCTGACTTTTCTGTCAGATGGTTGAGTTCATTTCTGAAGAGGAGTAAAATGAATAGTGGATTATGATTTGAAAGGATGAGATAGATGACAGCAATTAATCAAGAACTAACGAAAAAGTTTACACAAGAATATTTGGCGAACAATAAACAACAAGCTCTTCAACGTGGCGTTGTGAAAAATGGGATTTCAGCTTCAGCAGAAAATATTTCTGCCCATGTTAACAACGTGCCTGTATTTTCAGTGGATGTGGCAACAGGCAAAGTATCAAACCAAAAACAATCAGGACGTTGCTGGATGTTTGCTGCATTAAATACGTTCCGTCATAAATTATTAACAAGCTATCAATTAAAAGACTTCGAATTGTCTCAAAATTATACATTCTTCTGGGATAAATATGAAAAAGCGAACTATTTCTATGAAAATATTTTAACAACAGCGAATGATTCATTAGAAAGCCGTAAAGTGGCATTCTTATTGGCAATGCCTCAACAAGATGGCGGACAATGGGACATGATCGTGTCTATCTTCCAAAAATACGGAATTGTACCTAAATCAGCGATGCCAGAAAGTAGCAATAGCTCAAATTCAAGAGATTTAAATAACTACTTGAACAAAAAATTACGTAAAGATGCAGTGACTTTACGCCAATTAGTTGCAGATGGCAAAACAGCTGAGGAGATTCAAGCAGCTAAAGAAGGCATGTTACATGATGTCTACAATTTCTTAGCCACTTCATTAGGCACACCGCCAGAAACCTTTGATTTTGAATACCGTGATGAAGAAAAAAATTACCACATTGATCGCGATATGACACCTCAAAGCTTTTATGAAAAATATGTCGGTGTTAATTTGGACGACTATGTCAGCATTATCAATGCACCGACTGCTGACAAACCTTATGACAAATCTTACACAGTAGAAATGTTAGGGAACGTTGTTGGCGGTAAAGAAGTTAAATACTTGAACGTGGATATGTCAGCGTTCAAAAAATTAGCGATTGCTCAATTAGAACAAGGCGAATCAGTCTGGTTCGGTTGTGATGTCGGTCAATCTTCAACACGTGACAGCGGAATTATGGCGCTAGATGCTTACGATATGAACGATTTATTCGATGTTGATTTCACGATGACTAAGGCTGAACGTTTGGATCATGGCGAAAGTTTAATGACCCATGCGATGGTCTTGACAGGCGTTGATATCATCGATGGCAAATCAACAAAATGGAAAGTTGAAAATAGCTGGGGCGATAAAGTCGGCGACAAAGGCTTCTTTGTGATGAGCGATGAGTGGATGGATGAATATACTTACCAAATCGTGGTGAGAAAAGATTTATTAAGTCCAGAACAATTGGCTGCTTTTGAAGAAGCACCTAAATTATTAGCACCATGGGATCCAATGGGTGCGTTAGCCTAAAAAGGTTATGCCAGAAGTGGCTGATGAGTTACTTCTGGCGGACTGGTTATTCGGTGGAAAGAGGGGTCTGACAAGCTATTTGTCGCCCCTTTTTTCAGTCAATGTCAGTTGAAGAAGCAATCGGGATAAACGAAATAAAAAGGAATTAGAAAAGGAACAAATTTGAAAAATAGGAGGAATCCTTGTGGCGAAAAAATATACAACGAAACATGAAGTTGCCTATTATGAATGTGACATCAATCAGACGATGACCTTTCCTTCTATGTTGGGCGTTGCTGTGAAAACATCTGAAGAGCAGAGTGATAAGTTAGGTCGAGGGTCAGATTTCGTTGCTAGCTTTGGATTGACGTGGGTCATTACTAATTATCAAATGACGATTACACGCTTGCCAAAAGTTGGTGAAATTGTCGATGTGACGACACAGGCTTTGGAATATAATAAATATTTTTGTTATCGAAATTTTTGGTTTCATGATCAAGACGGTAATGAGTTAGTCTTGATTGAATCGGTGTTTGTCTTAATGGATTTAGAAAATCGTAAAATGAGTAGCGTAGTGGAAGAAATTATTACGCCTTATGAGAGTGAAAAAATCAAGAAAATTAAGCGTGCGCCTAAGATTGAGAAGATTGCGCAGGGTGAGGTAGTGCCTTACCGTGTTCGTTTTTATGATATCGATAGTAATCAACACGTCAACAATGCGATCTATTTTAATTGGATGATTGATGTGTTAGGGTATGAATTTTTGACAACCCACGAGCCAATCGATGTCAATATTCGTTTTGATAAAGAGGTTGAGTATGGCAGCATGATTGACAGCCATTATGAAATTCTTGAGTTAGAGACGCATGTTGAAACCCGACATGAGATAAAAATTGGTGACTTGCTTTGTTGTGAAGCGGCCATTCAGTGGAAAAAGAAATAAGAAAAACACATGAAAGAAAATCATAGACTGACAAGCTGGAATGGATTTTTTACCGTTCCTTGTCAGGACTAGATAGCTTTTCATGTGTTTTTGTCTACTTACTGGATTGATCACTCCTATCTCTAGGATGATCCATAAGGGTAGCTGTATTTTGATTGATTAAAGTTTTTAGTTATCTAGCTATAATAACAGTCTTTAGGATTGCATGAATGTAGTCAGGCGTTTATTCGATAACTGATTATTTGTGGCGATTAATAGTTTTAAGCGAGCTTTTTGGCTATTGATATTGTTGCAGAATATCACGCCGAGGTCCTGGAGCTCTTTGCCGCCGCCTTTGTATTCATAGACGGGTTCGGCAATTCCATTGAAGCAGCGAGAAACAAGAACAACAGGAACCTTTTTTTCTAATAGTTGTTGAATGGCTGGAACGGTATCGGGAGGCAAATTGCCGGCACCTAAGGCTTCAATAACCAAACCATCAATTTGAGATTGGGCCAACGTGGTGATAAGGTCGCCATGCATACCCGCGTAGGCTTTGACGATCGGAATCAGGCCGTCCATTCTGGGCGTATCTAAATGCTCCGTTTCCAATAATTCTTGCATAAATAAGATGCGCTGCTTCGTTACAATACCGATGGGTCCCAAGGTAGGTGTCCGAAAGGTAGCGACATTGGTGGTATGTGTTTTCGTGACATAACGTGCGGAATGAATTTCATCGTTCATAACGATTAAGACACCTTTGCCTCGCGCTTCAGGACAAGCAGCTACACGAATGGCACTTTCAAAATTATAAAGACCGTCGCTGCCGAGTTCATTACTTGAGCGCATAGCGCCAGTCAGAACAATTGGCAGTTTATGGCCGATAGTGGTATCTAAGAAAAAGGCTGTTTCTTCTAAAGTATCAGTCCCGTGAGTGATGACGATACCTTCAAATTGTTGCGAATGAGCGTCAAGAATTCTATTTTTAAGCAGCAGCATGTGCTCAGGCATAATATGTGGCGAGGGGACATTAAAGATATCCTCAACAAAGAGTTCGACATCGTGTGGAATGGTAATCTCAGCATCCATTAAAGGATTTACCACATCGGGACTGACGCCGCCGGTGATCAGGTCTTCTTTCATGGCAATCGTGCCACCTGTGTGTAATACAAGGATTTTTTTCATTAAGTCACCTTCTGTAGGAATTTTTTGCAACAGCTTCGACACCTATTGTATACTATAAAAGTAAGAAAAAAAAACTGGGGGCATCTAAATGATTCGAATCGGCTTAACTTCCTTCAAAGAGCATGATAAATTAACGGGAAAACCGAATAATACCTTGTATGAGTATGCGGGTTATTTGCCGTTTGTTGAGCTAGATACCGCGTATTATGGGATTCCACGAAAAACCAGTGTTGAGAAATGGGTGGCTGAAGTGCCAACCTCTTTCCGCTTTGTCGTAAAAGTCTATCAAGGGATTAGCGGGCAAGGTAAATGGCAGGATTATTATGCCTCTGAAGCAGAGATGTTTACGCGCTTTTTAGAAGCGATGGCGCCAATGATTCAATCAGGAAAGCTCTATTGTTTCTTGGTTCAATTTCCATCGACCTTCAAATGTACCAAAGAAAGTGTCGCCTACCTTGAGCGAATCCGTGTCTATTTTGGCGAACTTCCGATTGCGATTGAATTGAGAGATTTTTCTTGGTATTCTGACAAAATGATTAAGGGTATGAGAAGCTTCATGGAGCAACACAAATTTTCTTTAGCAATTATTGATGAACCACAATTATTAAATACAACTGTACCATTTGATCCGTATGTAACGAATCCAGAGTTTGCGTTGTTTAGATTACATGGTAGAAACGCCAATGGATGGCAAAGTAATGATGCGGACTGGCGTAAAAAGCGGACCTTGTATCGCTATAATCAGCAAGAACTTAGTGAAATATTGGCGATGCTGACAGAAGTTCAAGCGCAAACAAAGGAAGTCGGAATTATATTCAATAACAATTCTGGAGGCGATGCGGCAGATAATGCTATGGCATTAAAGCGCATTGCAGGAATTAGTTACGATGATTTGAATCCGGCACAGATTGATCTATTTTAAGGAGGGCCTATGATTAAAGCAATCTTTTTTGATATTGATGGCACGCTGGTTACAAGCAGTTCAAAAGCCTTAACGAGCACCCGAGAAGCGATTGCTGCGGCCCAAAAAAAGGGTGTGTTATGTGGCGTCGCGACAGGTAGAAGCCCGGTGCGAATTCAACAAATTACTGATAATCTCCATCTGGATATGTTCATTACCTACAATGGACAGTATGTCTATACAGCCGATGAAGTGATTTTTGAGGAAGCTTTTCAACCGGAGGTGTTACAAGAAATTGTCGCATTTGCGGATGAGCGACACCGCCAGATTCTTTTTGGTGGCAAAGATAAAGTAGACGGTAGCACCACACTGTTAATGGGGCAAGCACGCTGGGTTAAAAAAGTCAGTACTTATTTACCTAAATGGTTTCCAGTGCAGACAGTTAAAGTTTTGTTGCAAAAGTTTAGTCCCAATCGGCGAAAGGTGCGTTATGAGCAACTGGAAATATTAGATCAACCGATCTACCAATGCATTCTATTTAGTCCAGAAGCAGAGGATGAGAAGCTACAAGCGCTATTTCCAAAATGTTCCTTGCAACGTTCGAATCCTTACTCAGTGGATTTAATTCCTAAGGGGGGGTCTAAATTGAGAGGAATAGATCAATTCCTGCAAACGCGGGGGATTGAGCGCGCCGAAGTGATGGCTTTTGGGGATAATTTTAATGACAATGAGATGCTGGCTGGCGTCGGAATTGGTGTGGCCATGGGGAATGGTCGAACGACTACCAAACAATCAGCAGATTATATTACGGATACAAATGAAGCAGATGGTATTGCTAAAGCACTGCGACATTTTAACATTATCGGGGAGTGAGTAAGTAGTGGCGAAGCAAACACCATTTGAACAAGCAGAGGAATTTCATCGGACGTTTGATCCTCGAAGGCCTGCTGTGCCCACCGCATTTTCTGCGGAAGAAGCCAGTTTTCGGGCAGGATTTAAACAAGAGGAACTAGTTGAGTTATTGTATGCAGCGAGTAATAACGACTTGGCTCTTTTTGAACAGTTAACGGAGCAATTGCAACAAGATTTACTCACAGCCAAAGCGAAGGTTTTAGCCAAAAATGAACCCGTGGCGGATGTTTTGGTGGAAGAAGTCGATGCCTTAGTGGACATGCTTTATTTCACCTATGGCTCCTTCTCACTGATGGGTGTCAATCCAATGCCGATTTTTGAGATTGTGCATCGAGCGAATATGGGCAAATTATTTCCAGATGGGAAACCGCATTATGATCCCATCACGAATAAGGTATTGAAGCCTGAAAATTGGGCGAAAGATTACGCACCAGAGGCGAAGATTGCCGAAGAAATTGAACGCCAACGAATGGCAGCAGAAGCTGACAAGAGTTGAATCAAAACTGAGTGAATAGCAAAAAAATACAAAAGAAAAGCACACGACGTCTAAAAAAATGACGTGGTGTGCTTTTGAGATACGAGACTTGCGACCGCTCAAAATTTTTGATATACAGTATGTCTATTGTAGCCTCCGATAGACTCTTGTTTAATCAAAAAAAGTATAGTAAAGAGCGCGAATGGCTTTTTCTTCTTGGGCTTCTTGAATGCCGAACATAATACTAACTTCAGAGGATCCTTGGTTGATCATCTCTAAGTTGACTTCTTTTCTAGCTAAGGCACTGGTGCTTTCTGCGGTGACCCCAATCCGTTGGCGCATACCTTCTCCGACGACCATAATCATCGAAAGGTTATGAGTGATACGTAGCTCATCTGGATCCAATTCGAAGGCTAGTCGGCGCATCAGTTCTTCTTCACTTTCTTTGGTCAGCTGGCGTTCGCGCAAAATAATCGAAACGTCATCAATTCCTGAGGGCATATGTTCATAGCTTAATGAAAGTTCTTCGAAGATTTGCAAAATTCGGCGAACAAAACCGATTTCTCTATTCATTAAATATTTACTAATGTAGATACTGGCAAAGCCTTGGTCACTGGCGATGCCGACCACTGCTTGTTTACTGATGTCACGTTTGGTTGTAATTAAGGTACCTGGATGTTGCGGATTGTTGGTATTCTTAATGACTACCGGAATTTTTGCTCGATAAGAAGGCATCAAGGCTTCATCATGGAACACAGAGAAACCGGCGTAGGCTAATTCACGCATTTCACGATAGGTTAATTCTTTAATGGTTTCAGGTTGATGGACATAACCTGGATGTGAGACGTAGATGCCATCGACATCTGTAAAGTTTTCATATAAGTCAACATTCATACCGGCAGCGATGATTGAGCCAGTAATATCCGAGCCACCGCGTGAAAAAGTACAGACTTGGCCATCTTCTGTATAGCCGAAGAAACCAGGGATAACTAGAATTTCGGCTTCGTCGCGCCATTTATAAATTTCAGCATAAGAGTCTTGGAGAATACGGGCATTTCCCGGCTCATCACTCACCAATAAACCTAATTCTTTCGGACTAATGTAACGCGCAGCTAAGCCTTGTGTCTGTAAAATTCCGGCAACTAGTTTGGCATTGTTATTTTCACCACTGGCCAAGAAGGTATCGGCTAAATGGGGATTGTTGATTAAGTCTAATTCTTGTAATGCATCAATGTTTTGGCTAATGGCTGTCATAATTGTTGAATCTACCTGAAAAGCATCGGCAATTTCTTGGTACCGCTGCTTGATTTGAGTGGTCAGATCAGTCGTAGGTAGGTGGTTGATAGTTGCTTCGTAATAAGCAATCAATAGATCGGTGACCTTCGTATCATCACTCGTTCGCTTACCAGGCGCTGAGACCACGACAAACTTACGTTGTGCATCTTCTTTAATGATCTGGATCACTTTTTCTAATTGACTGGCAGAAGCAAGCGAGCTACCACCAAATTTTACGACTTTCATCTATTTCACTCCCGTTTTTAATCTTTTCCTAAGGATACAAAATTCACCTTGTAAAATCAAGGCGGTTTCAAGATAAATATGTAAAATAACGAGAAAATTTCATAAGAAAAATAGAATTGTTGTCGTTATAGGAAGTGTTTTTTTTAAAAGAGTCAAAAAAACAAAGAAAATTGTAAAGTTTTTGGTGTTAGATAGTGAATGCTTTTTTTGTTTATGATATAATCTAGCGTAGACGTCTTTTGTTTTGATAAGACTAGGAACCAGAAATTTTAGATAATTAGGTCGAATGGACAAGAGGTTCATTTACTTTAGAGGCATATAGGAAAATGGAGGAACCTTAAATGGGAAGTAATGTTATCATTGGAATCATCATTGCAATAATTATCGTGGCGGCGGTGTTATATTTAGTCGGCCATTTTATGAGAAAGAAAAACCAAGAGCGACTGGATTTGTTAGAGAAAAGGCGTGAAGATTTATTCGATTTACCAGTTGTCGAAGAAGTCGATGATGTGAAACGCATGCATTTAGTTGGCCAAAGTCAAAATACCTTCAGAGAATGGCGTCAGAAATGGACAGACATTTCCACCACTTCCTTTGCTGATTTAGAGACGAAAATTTTTGAAGTTGAGAACCTTAATGAGAACCTACATTTCCTTAAAGGGAAAAAAATGGTGATTGAAGCGGAAGAAACCATGGATGAGATGGAAACACAGGTTGCTGAGATTCGTGCGGGACTTCGTGAACTCCGTGAGAGTGAAGAACGTAATTCATTAGAAGTTCAAAAGGCGCTTGATGTATATGAAGAATTAAAGAATGGTCTTAAAGAAGACAGCAGTGTCTATGGTCCAGCTTATTCTGAATTACAAAAACAAATCAAAAATATCGAAATCGAATTTACTCAGTTCGTTACCTTGAATACTTCAGGTGATCCAATCGAAGCACGCGAAGTATTAGAACAAGCCGAACGTCATACGTATGAAGTGGATGATTTGATGAAACGAATTCCGCCATTGTATGAAGAGTTAAGTAAGACTTATCCAGATCAATTGAAAGAGATTGAAGATGGATACAAACGCATGATCGAACAATATTATGTTTTCCCTGAAACAAATTTTGCGGATGACATTAAACGAGCGAAAAAGCGTGTCGAAAATTCTATGAGCGATTTAGAGAAGGCAGAAGTCGAATCTGTTGAGGTTGCTAACATTGACACAGCGAATTCAATTGATGCTTTATACGATATTTTGGAACGAGAAATTGAAGCGAAAAAATATGTCGTTCAAAGTCAAAAAGTGATTCAAGATTATATTGATCATGCGACGAAAAATAATCGTCAACTTTTGATCGAATTGGATCATACTTCTCAAAGCTATACTTTAAACCATAATCAAGTAGGTCGTGCGCGTGGCTTCCAAACAGAAGTCGATGAGTTATCTCGCCGCAATAGCCAGATGGAACCACTATTAGCGAAGCATGAAGTTGCGTATTCTGATGTGCAACAATTCTACAAGAATGCCTTCAAGATATTAGATGATATTGAAGCGCAGCAAGTTGAGATTGATGAATCATTACGTGAATTGCGTAAAGGTGAAAAAGTCGCGCAAGAGAAAATCGAGAAGCTTGAATTTAGCTTACGTAATCTGAAACGATTTGTTGAAAAACAACGTTTACCGGGTCTGCCTGGAGATTATCTAGAATTCTTCTTTGTAGCAACGGATCGTTTAGAAGAATTATCACGTGCGCTTAACCGGATGCGTATCAACATGGAAGAGATTAATAAGTTAGTCAATCTATGTGAAGAAGATTTAGAGTTACTTGAAAAGAGAACCTATGACTTAGTGGATGCAGCTGCATTGACTGAGCAAATGATGCAATATGCGAATCGTTACCGTCACACACATCCAGAAATTAGACAAGCAATCGAAAAAACATTGGTCTTGTTTAGTAAAGAGTATCGCTACCAAGATGCTTTGGATGAGATTGGTACAGCGTTAGAACATGTAGAAAGCGGCGCTTTCAAGCGAATCGAAACCTTCTACTTTAATAATCAAGATTTAGCATAGTAAGAATGACAGAAGCTACTCTCCGTTTGGAAGGTAGCTTCTTCTTTTCTTAAAAAGTTCGTAAATAGCACCTGAAATGGGCAGTTTGAATGGCGGAGTCCATTGAATGAATAGCTGACGATAACAGATGTCTTCACGAATGGCCAAGGCCAGAACTTGAAAGCTTATAGGACAACAGGTATAATAGGAAAGAATTTCAAATAAGAGGAGTTTTTCGGTATGATATATTTTGATAATAGTGCAACAACAGCGATTGATCCTCAGGCATTAGATACATTTATGAAAACGAGTCAACGTATTCAAGGGAATCCATCTAGTCTGCATGACTTGGGAAATCAGGCGAATCGTTTATTACAGCAGGCACGCAAACAGATTGCTGATCAGTTGAGTGTCGCGACAGATGAAATATATTTTACCAGTGGCGGAACAGAAGGCGATAACTGGGTGCTTAAGGGCACGGCGATGGCTAAGCGAGAATTTGGTAATCATATCATTATCTCGGGGATTGAACATCCAGCAGTCAGTGAAACGGCTGAGCAACTGCGCCAATTAGGATTAGAAGTCAGTATCTTGCCCGTGGATGGCGAGGGCTTTGTCAAGGTGGCTGAGTTAGCTAGCTTGATTAAGAAAGAAACCATTTTGGTCTCAGTGATTGCCGTGAATAATGAGATTGGCTCAATTCAGCCGATTAAAGAAATTAGTCGCGTGCTAGCTGATTATCCGAAAGTTCATTTTCATGTGGATGCAGTGCAGGCAATTGCGAAAGTCCCTCAAGAAGAATGGCTGACTGAGCGTGTCGATTTTGCAACATTTTCTGCTCATAAATTTCACGGTCCACGAGGAGTAGGTTTTATTTATTGGAAAAAAGGCCGTAAATTAGCGCCGCTTTTGACAGGTGGTGGCCAAGAGAATAATCAACGGAGTAGTACGGAAAATCTTGCGGGGATCGTTTCGATGGCCAAAGCGTTACGGATTTCTTTTGCGAAAAAAGCGGAACGTCCGAATCACGTGGCATTGTTGAAGGAATACTTGATGGGTGCTTTAGATGAGTACGAAAAAGTGACATTATTTTCCAAGAAAGATGCCTTTGCGCCGCATATTATCTGTTTTGCGCTTAAAGGGATTCGTGGGGAAGTGTTGGTTCATGCGTTAGAAGAGAAGCAGATTTATATTTCGACGACGAGTGCTTGTTCGAGTCGTAAGAAACTGTCGAGTTCAACACTAGGTGCGATGCATGTGCCCAATGATTTGGCGACTTCAGCTGTCAGAGTAAGTCTGGATGAGAGTAACACAATGGCTGAGATTGAACAATTTTTAATCGTTTTTCATCAATTATATAAAAAGTTTTCGACAATTAATTAAGGAGCGTATCGCGTGAAATATACTGAAATTATGGTTCGCTATGGCGAGCTTTCAACTAAAGGGAAAAACCGTAAAACATTTATTATGCAGCTTGCTCAAAATACTCGACGTGCTTTAGCAGAGTTTCCTGCTATGCGGATTCATGCAGACAGAGACCGGATGCATTTAATTCTAAATGGGGAAGATAGTCAGCTGATTATCCCTAAGCTACAAAAAATATTTGGTATCCAAAACTTCTCACCTAGTGTGCGTGTGGAAAAAGATGTGACGGTTTTAAAAGAATCGGTCCAAGCGATTATGAAGGAAATCTATACAGGCAAAGAGACCTTTAAAATCAATGCTAAACGTAGTGACCATCAGTTTGAATTGGATAGTAATGAGCTGAATCAAGTCTTGGGAAATGCTGTTTTTGATGTCTTTCCAACTATTAAAGCGCAAATGAAGAAACCGGATATTCTACTGCGTGTGGAGATTAGACAAGATGGTGCTTATCTTTCCTATGAAACGATTAAAGGTGCGATGGGGTTACCTGTTGGAACGAGTGGCAAGGGGATGCTGATGCTCTCAGGTGGGATTGATTCACCAGTAGCTGGCTACTTAGCCATGAAACGCGGCGTAGAGATTGAAGCTGTCCATTTTGCAAGTCCACCTTACACGAGTGAACAAGCGCTGCAAAAAGCCAAAGATCTAACGGCTAAATTAGCGCCATATGTAGGCAGTATTCAATTTATTGAGGTGCCTTTCACAGAGATTCAAGAAGAGATTAAAAAATCTTTACCACAAGGATATTGGATGACTGTCACTCGTCGAATGATGTTGCGTTTAACAGATGCGATTCGTGAACAACGTAAAGGATTGGTCATTATTAATGGCGAGTCATTAGGCCAAGTTGCTTCACAAACATTGCACAGTATGGTGGCGATTAATGAAGTCACAGCGACACCGATTATTCGTCCAGTTGTTACGATGGATAAGTTGGAAATTATCGAATTAGCAGAAAAAATTGATACCTTCCAATTATCTGTACAACCATTCGAAGATTGCTGTACAATCTTTGCGCCACCACAACCGAAGACGCGTCCACGATTGGATAAGGTTGAAGAATACGAAGCACGTCTTGATATTGAAGGGATGATTGCCCGTTCGATGGCAGGCTTGAAGTTTTCTCAAATCGATGTGGCGACACCAAAAGAAGCGTTAGACGAAGAGTTTTCAGATTTGTTATAGCAAAAATAAAGGAAACGGGAACGGGATTGACCGCTTTCGTTTCCTTTTTTATTTGTTGTTTTTTTTACTTGTTATTATTTTTTGAGCCAATCACTCATTGACTGCTCCACTGCTTGATCGACTTGTTTTTGAATGGTTTCATCAAAGGTCTCGTGATCGCCTAAGAGTGCGTCAGCGAAAGCCGCGACATCTGGACCAGTCACGTCCAGTACATCTTTATCTTGTGAAGCACCTGACTCAAATAAGTCTAGTAGTTCAGTCAGTGGCTGAAAGTTATTGGTCAAATTGATGGGGTCAACTTTCATAAAATAGTCCTGGATTTCTTGATAGACGATGAGATACTCATTAGGTAAAGCGCGAGCTCTCTTCTGTAACGCCCGCCATTCTTTCTTTCCTTCGAAGGCTTCTTTAATTCCCATAGTTGTTCATCTCCCTAATTTTTTTGCGATATTTTTATTTAGTTGTTGGCGTAGCTTGTCCCGGTGACTGAGCGCCCCTTCAATAGTCGCAATTTCTGCGATAAATGCATCCAGTGGTTCGCCAACAACTTGGTTGACCTCGATTCCCTGTGCAGCACTTTCTTCATACAGACCAAGGATTCCTTCCAGCATTGGGTAAAGATTGCGACCAGTAAAATCGCTGTATTTCCATATTTTTTGGTTAATCAAAAGCCAAGAATCTTGATAGTCTTGCGGTAATTTTTCAATCCGTTTCTGAAATTCCGCTTGTTTTTTGTTCATGTCATTTCCTGTTACTTTATCGTAAAAGTTCATCATATATGCCTCCTAAAGTTTCTATCCATTTAGCAACAACAATTGAGGATGCTTAGTTTTCCTTGATTGAGCCTAGTTTGTCGACTAAAAAAGACCATTTTGTCCAAAAGTTTTCTAAGTAAGTCTCACCATCAGCGGTTAAGCGATAAAATTTTCTGGCAGGGCCTAACTCCGATTTTCGTTTCTCCACGGTTACTAAATTCTTCTTTTCTAAACGCAGAAGGACAGTATAAACGGTTCCTTCGACAATATCCTGAAAGCCAGCATGTATTAGGGTATTCGTAATCTCGTAGCCATACGTTTCGCCAGTATTCTTGATTACCTGTAACACGACACCTTCTAAAGCGCCTTTTAAGAGTTCAGTCATTCCTTTCAATACAACCATCCTTTCGAAATTTCCAATTAAGTTTTGTCTTGCTACATAATAATACTAAGTAGTGTAGATGTCAACTACTTTGTAAGACTAAGTAGTGAAAAATAGATTTGTGAAATATTCCTTCAAAAAATAGAAAGGAAGTCAATCGTATGAGGAGATTGTCGATTTGAGAGGACTGTTTAATAAGGGGATGCTCAATCTGATTAAATCAACGGTTATTGGTAAAATGATTCTTGCTACAGTGAGTAGCGAAGGCTTCAAACTAGAAATATATCGGCCTGTGAGGGCAAAATAAGTAAAAATTTCACAATCTATTGCGCTTACTTTCGTTACATGATAAAATTAATATGTGAATTTCGTAACAAAGGAGGGATAAGATGATAAATGAAACAAAGTGCAAAGAGCTACCTAAAGCGACAGCCAAACGATTACCGTTGTATTTACGCTATTTAAAAATTTTAGGTGCATCAGGTGTAACTAGAATAAAATCGAAAGAGTTTAGTGAAGTGACTCAAGTGGCGTCCGCAACCATTCGTCGTGATTTTTCTCATTTAGGCGAACTGGGTCGTAGTGGCTATGGTTATGATGTGCCTTATTTGATTGAAGTATTTAACAGTATTTTAAATACCCAAGAAGAAAAACGGATTGCCTTAGTTGGTTACGGAAATTTAGGTCGAGCTCTGGTAAATAATAATTTTAGAAGAAATGAAAACTTGAAAATTGTCTGCGTTTTTGATAACAATCCTGAACTGATTGGACAGACGTTTGATGGTTTTGAAATCCATTCGATGGACGAATTTGATACGATTAGTCAAGAAGAAGAAGTGACAGTGGCGATCACCACGGTGCCTAGCCAATATTCTCAAAGTGCTGTAGATGTGATTGTCGACAGTGGTATCACAGCTATTCTGAATTTTGCGCCGGACCGCGTGAGTGTACCAGAAGGTGTTCATGTTCAATATATTGATCTGACAACGGAGTTACAAACCTTGATTTATTTTGATGAAAATTTGGTCAAAAGTTAGATAGCTAGGTTTGATGGATAGAGTCAATTCATGCCGTCAGCATTTTGCTGTCCATATTTTATGAATAGTTAATGAATCACTCAGAATTTTTCCGCTTATTCGGAAAATTATGAGTGATTTTTCTATTTTTTAAGGAATGCGCAGAGTTCGCAGGCAGATTTAAGAAAGAGTTAAGAGTATCTCGTGCACTTAATTGCTATACTTGGATAAATACCTAGGAATGAGGGCTGTTTATGATTTTTGAGGAATTGATTAACGCTATACTGAACGTCGCAGTTTTTCTGGTGATTCCTTTTATTTGGTGGCTTCTCTTTCATCGGAAATCCAGTAATTTTTTCAGGTGGCTAGGGATTAAAAAGCCCTTAGTTGCGAATAAGAAACGTTTCATCCTGTTCTTTATCCTAGCTATTCTCTTTTTTACCATGATGTCTTTTGTCGTTGATTTATTTATTCCTAACACTGTCCAATTAGCTTCGCAACGTTTTGCAGGATTGAAAACAGAAGCCATCGTACCTGCTTTAATCTTTTCATTTATCAAAACAGGCTTTGCTGAAGAGCTGTTTTTTAGAGGATTTCTTGGTAAAGCTTTGAGCAGAAAATTTTCTTTTGTGATTGGAAATCTGATTCAAGCATTGATATTTGGCTATCTGCATGGGGCAATGTTGGTGTCGATTGTGGGAATTATTCCGGCTGTAGCTGTGTTCCTCTTTACGGCGACAATCGGCTGGCTCTGTGGTTACCTGAATGAACATTATGCTGAAGGATCGATTCTTCCTAGTTGGCTTTTTCATGGCACAGCCAACTTTATTGCGGCATTATTTGATATGTTCAATATTGGTTAGTTAAGTAAAAAATCACCTGACTAAAATGAGTATCTGGAGACAGCGATGTGTTTGTAAGCAGTTTTCTTTTAAGAATTTACGTTTTCAACTATACTCAAAGGGAAGGGACGTGATTTTGTGAAAATTACTAGAAAAGGGCAAACAATGGAGGTTCCAGGAATCCAGCCTGCGGTAGGAGAAAAAGCACCAGATTTCTCATTGGTGAACATAAAGAAACAAATTGTACATCTCTCTGATTTATTAGGGAAACCAGTCTTGATTAGTGTCGTACCAGATATTGATACGCGCGTGTGTTCGATTCAAACGAAACGTTTCAATCAAGAAGCAGCCAAAGAAGCTGGGATTCATTTTGTGACAATTTCCAACAATACTCGGGAAGAACAAGCCAATTGGTGTGCCGCTGAAGGCGTCGATATGTTAATGTTACACGACCCAGAATCAATTTTTGGGCAAGCCTATGGTTTATTTGTACCCGAAACAGGACGCTTTGTTCGTTCAATATTTGTAGTCGATGCTAAAGGCACGATTGCTTATGAAGAATTGGTGGAAGAACAAACCAACGAACCCGATTATGCCCAGGCCTTGGAAGCAGCCAAAGCTTTAGTCGAAGCGTAATTAAACAGAAAATATAAGTAGAAAACAGATTAATTCACAGTCGATTCAAAGTTAATTGTCAGTCGCGTAAAAGCTGAATTGACTTTGAAAATACTTCGTTGTAAAATGAATCAAGACGAAGAACAAGAGGAGTAACTAGCACTCATTTTTTTAGAGAGAAAATCAATCGCTGAAAGATTTTCAGATGAATCTAGTGAAAGTAGCTTGGGAGTCTTTGATTTGAACGAAAAAACAAGTAAAATCAAACGCATCGTGACCGTTAACTCACGCATGAGAGGCAGAATTTTTGTTCTGCAATTTAGGTGGTACCGCGTAAACTACGTCCTAAAATACGAAAGTATTTTAGGGCTTTTTTTGTCAGTTCCGCTAACTTAAGTACATTAGCGGAATGATATGCGTAGGGCAATAATTGTGAAATGGAACATTTCACTTCCGTACCTGCCCCTAGCTTGCCAGTTCCACTTACCAAGTATCATAGTAGCGGAATGGTAGGCGTAGGCCGATAAGGAAAATGGGACATTTTCATACATTACCTGGCCCTAGCTGTCAGTTCGATTTTATCGTGACTAACTAGCGGGACGAGATGTGTGGATCAACAAAGATTGTATGGCCAGCAGTTAGTTCAATTAGTATAGAGTCATCTACCAGAACCATCAGCACAGAGTAATAACTGAACTGAAATAGTTCATTTAAGTAAATAAGCACTACCGAAAATCAAAGGAGGATCATCAATGACTGAAGAAAATAACTTATCGACCAAGTATAATCCGCAGGCTGTCGAAGCGGGTCGTTATGAAAAATGGTTAGAACAGGATTTATTTAAACCGAATGGAGATAAAAAGGCTGAGCCTTATTCAATCGTGATTCCACCGCCAAATGTGACCGGGAAACTGCATTTAGGACATGCGTGGGATACGACGTTGCAAGATATGATTATTCGCCAAAAACGGATGCAAGGCTTTGACACGTTGTGGTTACCTGGTATGGACCATGCGGGGATTGCAACACAAGCAAAAGTTGAAGAAAAATTAAGAGAGCAAGGCATTTCTCGTTATGATTTAGGGCGTGAAAAATTTGTCGATCAAGTTTGGGAATGGAAAGAAGAATATGCGAGTCATATCCGTGAACAATGGGCAAAAATGGGCTTGTCGCTAGATTATAGCCGTGAACGTTTTACCTTGGATGATGGCTTATCTGAAGCGGTGCGCAAAGTTTTCGTTTCTTTATATGAAAAAGACTTAATCTATCGCGGCGAATATATCATTAACTGGGATCCAAAAGCCCGCACGGCGTTATCTGATATTGAAGTGATTCACAAGGACATCGAGGGTGCCTTTTACCATATGACGTATCCGTTAGCGGATGGTTCTGGCGTTTTAGAGATTGCGACAACTCGTCCAGAAACGATGCTTGGAGATACAGCGGTGGCGGTTCATCCTGAAGATGAGCGTTACCAAGCGCTGATTGGTAAAACAGTTATTTTACCATTAGTTGACAAAGAAATTCCGATTATTGCGGATGAATATGTCGATATGGAATTTGGAACTGGCGTTGTGAAAATTACACCGGCTCATGATCCAAATGACTTTGAGGTGGGTAACCGCCATGATCTTCCACGCGTGAATGTTATGACGGAAGACGGCACGATGAATGAGCTTGCTGGTAAATATGCTGGCTTAGATCGTTTTGAAGCACGTAAATTAGTGATTGCTGATTTGAAAGAAATCGGTCGTCTTGAAAAAATTGAAACCATGGTTCACAGCGTGGGTCATTCTGAGCGGACAGGGGTTGTAGTTGAACCACGTTTGTCTACCCAGTGGTTTGTGAAGATGGCACCGTTAGCCAAAGAAGCGATGGAAAATCAGGAAACCGACAATGCGGTAGAATTCTTCCCGCCGCGTTTTGATCAAACTTTCATTCGCTGGATGGATAATGTTCATGATTGGGTGATTTCTCGTCAATTATGGTGGGGTCATCAGATTCCTGCTTGGTACCACAATGAAACAGGTGAGATGTATGTCGGTATGGAAGCTCCTGCTGATGCTGAAAATTGGACACAGGATGTTGACGTATTGGATACTTGGTTCAGCTCAGCATTATGGCCATTTTCAACGATGGGTTGGCCGGATGAAAATAACGAAGACTTCAAACGTTATTTCCCAACTAGCACATTAGTTACCGGTTACGATATTATCTTCTTCTGGGTGAGCCGGATGATCTTCCAAAGTTTAGAATTTACGGGCGAACGTCCATTTAAGAATGTCTTAATGCATGGTTTAATTCGTGCGGAAGACGGTCGCAAGATGAGTAAATCTCTCGGTAATGGGATTGATCCGATGGAAGTGATCGAAAAATATGGCGCAGATGCGTTGCGTTGGTTCCTTTCAAATGGTTCAGCGCCAGGACAAGATATGCGTTTCAGCTATGAGCGAATGGATGCGTCATGGAATTTCATTAATAAAATTTGGAATGCGTCACGTTTTGTCTTGATGAATGTTGAAGGCATGACAGTCGAAGAGATTGATTTGACTGGTGAAAAAACGGTTGCTGACCGTTGGATTCTGACACGTTTGAATGAAACCGTTGAAAAAGTCACTGATCTATTTGATCGTTTCGAATTTGGTGAAGCTGGACGTCAATTGTATAACTTCATTTGGGATGACTTCTGTGACTGGTATATTGAGATGAGTAAAGAAGTTCTGTATGGTGAAAATGAAGCGTCTAAACAAACAACCCGCAGTATTTTAGTTTATACATTGGATCAAATTTTACGCTTATTACACCCAATTATGCCATTTGTAACCGAAGAAATTTGGGGCAAATTGCCGCATGAAGGGGAGTCATTAGTTGTAGCTGACTATCCAGTAGTTCATCCAGAGTTTGATGACAAACAAGCGGCGAACGGCATGGAAGTCTTGAAAGAATTGATTCGAGCAGTCCGCAATATTCGTTCAGAGGTTAATACACCGTTGTCTAAACCAATTACGTTATTGATTAAAACAACGGATACAGCGATTGATAAATTCTTAACAGCCAATACTAGCTACATCGAGCGCTTCTGTAACCCAGAAGAATTAGTGATCGATGCGGAATTGACGGCACCAGATTTGGCGATGTCAGCTGTCTTAACAGGGGCAGAAATCTATCTGCCATTAGCTGGTTTGATTAATATTGACGAAGAAATCGAACGTCTTGAAAAAGAATTGAAGAAATGGGACGGCGAAGTGAAACGTGTTCAAGGAAAACTTTCTAATGAACGCTTTGTAGCCAACGCGCCAGATGACGTGGTAGCAGCGGAGAAGGAAAAAGAGAAAGATTACTTGGAAAAACAAGCAGCCGTGAAAGATCGAATCCAAAGTTTACGTACCATTAGCTAAATGTAAGAGGAAGTCTTACTTAAGAACAACAAAGTTTGCGAATTATTAGCAGCTTTGTTGTTCTTTTTTGCATGCTTCATTTCAAAGTTTGCTATAATGGCAGAGAAGGAGTGATACGATGACTATTGAAGAAGCGATTGAATGGATTCACAGTCGTCTGCCGTTTGGCTCTCGACCTGGATTAGACCGCGTGAATGCCTTACTGGATCAGATTGATCACCCAGAGAAAAAAGTACCAACGATTCATATCGCAGGAACCAATGGGAAAGGCTCAACGGTGACAGATTTGCGTTGTCTACTTGAAGAGTTGGGGCTCAGAGTGGGGACGTTTACCTCACCATATATTGAACGATTTAATGAACGGATAGCGATTAATGGGGAACCAATTGTTGATGAGAAATTTATTCAGTATGCTGAGAAATATCAAAGCCTAGTTGAGGAACTTGATCAAACAGAAGCTGTTTCGGGGATTACTGAATTTGAAACATTAACGGCGATGGCCTTTGATTATTTTTTACAGGAAAAAGTCGATGTAGCCATTATTGAAGTTGGCTTAGGTGGACTGCTAGATAGTACCAATGTGGCTGTGCCAATGCTGACAGCGATCACGACGATTGGCTTAGATCACACGGATATTCTCGGGGATACAATTGAAGAGATTGCTTTTCAAAAAGCCGGAATTATTAAAGAAGGAATTCCGGTTGTGACGGGGAATATTGGCGAAGCGGCGTTGGCTGTTATTTTGGCGGAAGCTGAGAAGAAACAGGCATCCGTTCACCAGTTTGGTAAGGATTATCAAGTGGACTATTTGCATCCGGATGAACATTGGGGTGAGGTCTTTAATTTCTATAATGAGGCGGGGCGTCTGCAGAAGGTCAAGACGAGCTTACTAGGTCGCCATCAAGCAGAGAATGCGGGTGTCGCGATTGAGTTATTTTATCAATATTGTTTGCTGAACAATATCCCATTTCAACAAAAGGAAGTCGTGGCAGGACTGGGAAATGCACGCTGGCCAGGGCGTATGGAACGATTAAGTCAAGAGCCATTAGTTATTTTGGATGGCGCCCATAATGAACATGCCATGAAACGCTTGGTTCAAACAGTGAAAAAAGAATTTAAAGAATACGAAATCAATATTTTGTTTTCGGCTTTGACAACCAAAGATATTGAAGCAATGTTATCATTATTAAAAACGATTCCCAAGGCGCATATCTATTTAACCACTTTTGATTATCCAAAAGCGTTAGAATTAAAGAACTATTCGGGACTTGCCGATGAAAAAGTAACAATTGTTTCTATGTGGCAATTTGGCTTGGCGGAAATATTAGAAAAAATGGACAGTGAAAACTTGTTACTTGTGACAGGATCACTCTATTTTATTTCTGAAGTACGA
This sequence comes from Candidatus Enterococcus huntleyi, assembly GCF_009933175.1. Lineage (GTDB taxonomy): Bacteria > Bacillota > Bacilli > Lactobacillales > Enterococcaceae > Enterococcus_K > Enterococcus_K huntleyi. Next base: position 25,748 of record NZ_MAEJ01000027.1, read on the forward strand.
GAATTTTTATTAACAATAGGGGGCAGCGATGACTAAGGTAAATGGAGTAATATTTGATATGGATGGCTTAATTTTTGAGACGGAGATGGTGTATTACGAAGCCTCGCAAAAGATAGCAGACGCATTAGGGATGCCGTTTAGTCTCGAAACATATACCCAATTTATTGGGATTTCGGATGCAGAATTGGAAGAAAGATATCATCAACATTTCGCTGATTTTGGGAAAGAGACAATCGAAAAATTTATTGCTGATTCATATAGCGAAACCTCGCGTTTGTTTAAGTCCGGTGCGGCTAAATTGAAACCAGGGGTGAGGGAGTTAATCGATTTTCTTGAAGAAAACAATATCCCGAGAGTGGTAGCTTCGAGTAACAATCGACCAACGATCGAACTGTTGTTAGAGCAGGTTGGCTTGCGAGACAAATTTACAGCGATTGTTTCAGCAGAAGATGTGACTCGCGCAAAACCAGATCCAGAGATTTTCTGTGTAGCCTGCGAGACATTGGGCACGAGAAAAGAAGAAACGCTGGTTTTAGAAGATTCGAGATATGGCGTTCTAGCGGCAGAGGCTGCGGGCATACCGGTCATTATGGTGCCTGATTTGGTGCCAGCGACAGCGGAACTGAATGAGAAAACAGTAGACATCGTGGATTCTTTGTTTGATGTTTTAGCTTATTTACAAAAATAAAAAATAGTCAGATTCCTTTGCGTAGCTTCATTATGATAGGACGCGAAGGAGTTTTTTTATGGAAGAAAAACTATTGTTACGAGAAATACCCAGTAGTTCATTGCCAAGAGAACGTTTGCTGAAGCAGGGCGAGCAGTCACTTTCTGATCAAGAACTATTAGCCATTTGTTTGCGCACAGGGCAACATCCGATTCATGTGATGGAGCTTGCGGCTAACGTCTTAGACAAATTTGCCAATCTCTATACCTTAAAAGGAGCATCGGTGGAAGAGTTGATGGAGATTAAAGGAATCGGCAAAGTCAAGGCAATCGAGATTCGAGCGATTATAGAGTTAGGTAATCGAATGGAAGAAGCGATGCAACCTAAGGTCGGTAAGATACAAGCGAGTTTTGAATTGGCACAGCGCTTAATTCATACGCTGAAGGACTATCAACAGGAACACTTCATCTGTATCTATTTGAACACAAAGAATGAGATTATTAAGCAAGTCACTTTATTCGTTGGATCGCTAAATCAATCGGTTGCGCATCCGAGAGAAATCTTTCATGGGGCAGTCAGGTATCATGCAGCTAGTATTATTATTGCTCACAATCATCCGTCAGGAGATTCGACGCCTTCAAGACAAGATATTTTGTTTACTCAACGAGTAAGTCAATGTGGGGAGATGATGGGGATTGAGCTATTGGATCATATTATTACGGGGCAGAACACGTACACGAGTTTGAAAGAAGAAGAGTTATTGAAGAAAAAATAAGGGCTATATCTTGCAAAACGAAAAATTCAACGGTACAATAATAACTGTAATCTTGTTGGGCAATAGAAGTTGTAACACCTGTCACACCTCTATCGGACTCGAGCAATGTTACAATTAATTAAGTGCTTAAGCACGAGGAGGATATTTATTATGGAACATGGTACAGTTAAATGGTTTAACGCTGAAAAAGGATTTGGCTTCATCTCTCGTGAAGACGGAAGCGACGTTTTCGTTCACTTTTCAGCAATTCAAGGAGACGGATTCAAAACATTAGAAGAAGGACAACCTGTTACTTTTGATGTTGAAGATTCTGACCGCGGCCCTCAAGCTGTAAACGTAGAAAAAAACTAATTGATTACGTCAAGAAAACCTGCAATTAAGTTTGCAGGTTTTTTCAATGAAACAGGGAGATAAGACAATATTTTGTCTTATCTCCCTGTTTTTAAATAAAGGATTTTGTTTTCTTTTAAATTTGATAGGTTATTTTTTGGGATAAATGTCGGCCTTTTTCGAGCTTTAGTGACCTAAGAGCCTTCTTTTTGCTCCTCCTTCGCAATTCGTGTGGAATGCGCCTGGAGTGAGCTTTTTTTGCGAGAACTTTTTGACATTTATGTATGAAAGGCTATCAAAATACTATGAAGTGACTTCTTGCATAAATAGATTAGTGACTTCATTGAGACTAATATGTACAGCTAATTCTTCATCGTCTGCTTGGGCATGAGCACGTTGGGCTGCTTTTCCCAGTGTATAGAACCAAAATAGATCAAATAATTGATCCAATCGCTCAGATGAAATCGTCTGATATTCTGGCAGTGAGACGACTAAGTTTTTAAAATGAATACCAATCAGCTCACGCATCAGTGGCCGACAAGTTTCGTCTTGTAAAAAGAAGCGTTCAAATTCTGCGGGTTTTTTCTCAGCATATTGACAGATGACTTCTGAAAAAGAAGGTAAGTCACTTCGTTCTTTATCTGTCAGAAACTGTTCAACTGTTTGAATAATGTATTCACTCGTTGCCGTTTTGAAGATAGTCAGATTTTCGAATTCTCGATAGATTGGCTGAGTAGAGCAAGCAATGACTTTGGCTACTTTTCGCGCATGGAAATGTTTGAATCCTTCATCTACAACTAATTGATAAGCACCTTGTAGAAGCTGTTCACGATAAATCTTTTTTGTACGAACCATATTGATGAACTCCTTTACGTTTATTTAAGTCGCTAAAAAATCGACAACATCTGCATTATGAAAATACTGGACTGACTCACTCTGAGAAGAAGTGTTATGAGTTATGTAGGCAGTACGGAATGATTGAGATTATGTAGTGCGAATGGCTGCCAAAATTTTTAGGAGACTGAATCGAGAAAAATTAAGAAAGACATGAGAAAATGTCTCTATTCTTAGAGAATAACATAAGAATTTAATAAAAAATCATCAAAAATCGGCAAGGAAGTTCCCAATTTGTTATAAAAGTCTGATAGAATAGGAGATAGGAATTATTTTTTTTGCGCTAAAATATATGTTTGGTTATTTTATAGTGGCAAATTGATTATTTTATGAAAAGAGGTGTAGTGCTTGATAAAAAAATTATTAAAACAAAGTACCGGGAAAAGACTCGAATTATTTCGTTATATCATGATTCAAAATCCAGTCTCAATTAAAGAGTTAATGGATACGTTCCAGTTCTCTCGAACGACCATCAAGCGAATGCTTCAAGAGGTATCCAATGATTTGGCCACGCTACAGATTGAGGGAGAGATCGTTCAGTCAGCAGAATTTTCTTATTCATTTGTTAACAAGACGGAAGAGGTTTCGGGAATTTATCATCAGCTCATATTGTACTATTGCCAACAGAGTGCAGTGTTTCAGATGTTGCAGTTAAATTATCTCGAAAATGAGTTAACGGTTCCGATTTGTTGTGAAAAAATGAATATTTCAGAAGCGTATTGCTACAAAGTAATCAATGAAACAAATTTATTTCTGAAAGATTTTCACATAAAGCTAGTGACGCAACAAAAGCAATTGACCTTTAAAGGTGATGAAGCGTCTATTCGGCTGTTAGGCTATTATTTATTTAGTCATACTTATCTTGGCATACAATGGCCATTTACGCATATAACTGAGCAACAAATTACCCAACAAATGACGGTGAGCTATCGGAACTTTTTGGAAAGAAAATCATTCTCTGAAAAGGAGACGATTTATTACTGGCATGCTGTCAATACGCTGCGTGTATCGCAAGGTCATATGATTGAAGAATTGGATGAGGAGAGCCAAGAAATTTTACAGCTACTCACGAAGGATTATCCAATCTTCAAACCGAAGCAGCTTTATATTTATGAGATTGATCCAGCCGATTATCAAAAAGAGTTGTATTTTAGTACCTTCATTACACAAATACAGTTATCTAAAGTAGCCGAATTAGCGCCGCATTTAAAAAAGATTGGGGATCAAATCCGTCGATTGGACTTTAAGATTATTAAGTTCTTTAATCAAATGATGGAAGAATATGATAAGTATTTCGGCTTTGAGATGTCAGAGCATGAATTTTCTTTATTGATGTATCAGCTGGTATTTCCTTATATCCGTGACAAGTATGTGGTTTATGGTAAGGATAAGTTTGTCGAAGTGATTTATCATTATGCGGCGGTTAATTATGATGTACCGAAGAAGAAAATCGAAGTTACTGATTTCCTAAACTACTTTATGGAAAGAAAAAGTCCTGAAGAGTATAAATTCTTCCTGACCAATAATAAAATATTTATTATCGGAATATTAGTTGCGACGTCTGTTCGCTTGGAGAAGAAACAGATTAAGTTATATATCCACAATTCATTAAAAGGCATGTCAGGGGAGTCGCTGATTCGCTATCGCTTAGAAAATATGTTTAATCCTAAAACAGTCACAGTTGTGAGTGATATCCACGAGGCTGATTTAATTATTTCAGATGCGGTAGAAGAGGAACGCAATCCTAAAGCGAGCATTTTCTTCTTAGAGGATTTGAATAATCAATACCAATGGAAGTATTTACTGGATACGGTGTTAGGCTTGTTAGAAGAGCGAATAGATACAAAAAATGCAAACTAGTCTTTTGTGGAATTGCTAGATATAGAACTATGTCAGCAGAAGAGTAACAGACGAAGTATCGAGATAAAGGGACCTAAAATAAGCTGCCATAAGATCAAGGTTTAAATGGGGTCCAAGGGATATAAGAAAAAGCATCAGATAAGTGGACAGGAGAGGTCAGTTTGACCTGTTTTCCTTCCAAACTATCTGATGCTTTTTTATTCTTCTTCCAAGAGTCGGTTGAGTTCTGCTAGTAATTGAGCTGTGTAAGATTCTCGAAGTTCTAGTTCGTAGTTTTTAGCTGCACTACGGCTAGCGAATTTGCGTTTTATTTTGACCGTTTTCGTTTTAATTTTGATTTTTTTGTTGCTACGTTTGATGATTTGGTCGACTACTTCTGCGACTAGTTGCTCTTTTTCGTGCGCGTTCATACGCTTCATCTCCTCGTTTGTCATCAGTAATCGGATGATTTGGTTCTGATTAAGAAATCTACCTTAAGTGCCATTCGATAATTATCTAGAATGAGAATGGCAAATTTAGCTAGAGCAAAAGGAGCTGTGCTAATTTCTTGCGCAGCTCCTAAAAATTTATTTATTTATCGGGTGTCATAATCATAGGTAAGATCATTGGGTGACGTTCCGTTTTCTCGAATAAGAAAGGTTGTAACGCACCAGTCATTGCATCACGAAGTTTTGCTTCGGTACAATCCGGCGCATTTAGCACTTCACGTAAGGCATGGAATAAAATTCGTTGGCCTTCACTGATCATCTCACCAGATTCGCGCATGTAGACAAATCCGCGTGAAAGAATATCTGGTCCTGCTAATACTTCTTTCTTAGCGATGTCGACGGTTGTAACAGCTAAGACAAGTCCTTCTTCAGAAAGAATACGGCGATCACGTAAGACGACATTGCCGATATCACCGACGCCGTTCCCATCTACATAAACATCACTTGCATTAAAGTGTCCAGCTACGCGCGCGCTATCAGCAGTGAGAGCTAAGACGTCTCCATTTTCTAAGATGAAGCAGTTGTCGGCCGGTACTCCTGTATCCTGAGCTAATGAGGTATGGATTTTTAACATCCGGAATTCGCCATGCACAGGCATGAAATACTTAGGATTCATCAAACGAAGCATTAATTTTTGTTCTTCTTGTCCACCGTGACCAGAGGTATGGATATTGTTAATCTTTCCGTGAATAACATCTGCACCAGCTTCTGATAACAGGTTAATCAAATGGTTAACACTTGTTGTGTTTCCAGGAATTGGTGAGCTGGAGAAGATTACAGTATCATCTGGTTGAACTTGAATTTGGCGATGCGTACCATTTGCGATTCGGCTAAGGGCGGCCATAGGCTCACCTTGGGAACCGGTACACAGAATCATGGTTTCGTTGGCTGGCAATCGGTTAATTTCATGGGCATCGACAAACGTTCCATCGGGCACATTAATATACCCTAGGCGTTGGCCGTTGACAATGGCATTTTCCATACTTCGGCCAAAGACCGCAATTTTTCGTCCAGTAGCAACGGCTGCATCTGCTGCTTGTTGCAAACGGAAAATATTTGAAGCAAAGCTGGCAAATATGACACGACCATCGATTTTTTCGAAAATTCGTTGAATCGAGGCACCAATCGTTTTCTCAGATTTCGTGAAAGTTGGAATCTCAGCATTGGTACTATCAGAAAGTAGGCAAAGGACGCCTTCTTCACCGATACGGGCCATTTTATGCAAGTTTGCTGGCTCGCCAACGGGTGTGAAATCAAATTTGAAGTCACCAGTGGCAACAATATTTCCAGAAGGCGTCTTAACGACTACTCCTAAAGCGTCTGGAATACTGTGCGTTGTCCGGAAGAAACTAATCGTTGTTTTGCGGAAACGGATAATTGTTTCTTCATTAATCTCATGCATCACAGCATCTCTCAATAAGCCGTGCTCATCTAATTTATTAGTGATTAGAGCCAGTGCTAGTGGTCCAGCATAAATCGGAATATTTGCCTGACGTAATAGGTAAGGCACACCGCCGATATGATCTTCGTGACCATGGGTGATGACTAAGGCTTTCACTTTTTGAATGTTTTGGACAATGTAGCTGTAATCTGGAATCACATAGTCAATGCCTAGAAGGTCATCTTCAGGGAACTTAATCCCTGCATCAATCAAGATAATCTCATCTTGGAATTGTACCCCATATGTGTTTTTTCCAATCTCGCCCAATCCACCAATAGCAAAAACACCTGTCTCGTTGTTTTTAATAAAAGGCTTCATTCTAAAACTCCGTTAATGTGAATTCAGCATTTTCTTTTTCATACTCAAGATGGCTTCCTTCAAGAGCTTGTACGAATTCAATATTGTACGGGGTATTGTCTTCGACTAATTGACGGGCCACTACGTCATTATCAGCCTCAATGTAAAGAGAAAGTGTTTGTTCTCTTTTTGGATTGCGTTCTTTTGTTTCTTGGTAATAAACTTTGTAAATCATATAGTTCGTCTCCTTTATCTGTGTCTGCTTTTTGCAGTAATCTAACTAGTTGACCTTCTTTTGCACAGCAAAAAACGGGGGGCATAGCCGCCACCTAAAGTTTACTCTGTATGCTTCTTCCATACGTTCTTGTAATGAAAGAAGAGAAAGCCTCAACATTGCTTTCCCGCTAATCGTAATACTTTTTCACCGGACATTTTGTATGCAAGATACAACAATTATAGATATTTTATCATAGAATAATTGATAAGTATAGAAACATGAGCAGGGGATTGGAAAGAATTTAAGGGAAACTTCCAAATTCACGATCATTGAGTTGTTATTTTAATCGTTCTCTAATGAAAACAAGGAGTAAGAAGGAGTGAATGCCGTGTTTTTTAAAGGAAAATAAACTTTTTTTCAAATATGCGGGTGCCATAAAAAAATTGATGTGCTATATTAGAAATAATCGATAAAAAAGAGGGGAGCTGATTAATTGAAACTAATGTGGCATTACACAATGCGGTATAAGAAATTATTGTTTCTAGACTTCGTTTGTGTATTCGGATTTATTTTAATTGAGTTAGGACTGCCAACAATTTTGGCAAAAATGATCGATTTAGGCATAGGACAAAAGGATTATGACTATGTGAAACAACAAGGAATTCTTATGATTGTGATTACCGTTATTGGAATTATAATGAATATTTTATTAGGATTCTTTTCTGCACGAATCACAACAAATATTGTTGCGGATATTCGTGATGATTTATTTGAAAAGGTGCAAACCTATTCTCATACTGAATATGAAACGATTGGGGTTTCTTCGTTAATTACCAGAACTACGAATGATGCGTACCAAATTATGTTGTTTCTACAGAACATTTTGCGGACAGGTTTTATGACGCCGATGATGTTCTTTGTGAGTTTATATATGGTTATGCGCACCAGCGTGAGCTTAGGCTGGTATGTGCTAGGCGCGCTACCGTTCCTATTGTTAGCGGTGGTGGCTATTGCGAGAATTTCCGAACCGTTATCAAATAAACAACAAAAAAATCTAGACAGCATCAACAGTATTTTACGGGAGAATTTATCAGGACTTCGCGTAATTCGCGCGTTTGTGAATGAAAAATTTGAAGAAAAACGTTTTGAAAAAGTTAATGAAGATTACACAGATAGCTCAAAACGACTCTTTCGTTTGATGGCTGTTGCTCAGCCGGGCTTTTTCTTCTTATTTAATATCGTTATGGTCTTAATTATTTGGAGCGGTTCTGTTCAGATTGAAGCAGGTAGCTTGCAAGTGGGAGATTTAATTGCCTTTATCGAATATATTTTCCATGCGCTATTTTCTTTCATGTTGTTTGCTAGTATTTTCATGATGTATCCACGTGCGGCGGTTTCAGCTCGTCGTATTCAAGAAGCATTGGATGCGCAGCCAGCAATCGTTGAAGAGGAGACAGGAATTACTGAAACAGGGACGAAAGGTTATATTGAGTTCAAAAATGTGACGTTTGCCTACCCTGGACATTCTGAAAGTCCTGTTATTCGAAATGTGAGCTTTACGGCAAGTCCTGGCGAAACAGTTGCTTTCATCGGGAGTACGGGTAGTGGGAAATCAACCTTAATTCAGTTGATTCCACGCTTTTATGATGTCAGTGAAGGACAAGTCCTGATTGACGGAGAAGATGTTAAAAAGTATAAATTAAGTGCTTTGAGACAAAAAATTGGTTTCATTCCTCAGAAAGCACTGCTCTTTACTGGGACAATTGCAGAAAATTTACGTTATGGTAAAGAAGATGCAACCCAAGCAGAGATGGAGCGAGCAGCGGATATTGCGCAGGCCTCAGAGTTCATCTCGCAAAAGCCAGATGGCTATGATGAGCATCTGTCTGAAGGCGGAGCCAACTTCTCTGGTGGACAAAAACAACGTTTAGCGATTGCTCGTGCGATTATCAGAGATCCAGAAATCTATATTTTTGATGATAGCTTTTCAGCCTTGGATTACCGGACGGATGCGAATTTACGTGCTCGTTTGAAAAAAGAAACGACTAAATCGACCGTCTTGATCGTGGCGCAACGTGTCGGAACAATCATGCACGCCGACAAGATTATCGTCTTGAACGAAGGCGATGTCGTGGGCATGGGCACACACAGAGAATTACTTGAGACTTGCCCAATTTACTATGATATTGCGGCCTCTCAGTTGTCAGAGGAGGAATTGTCATGAAAAAAACATTCTCTTCATTAATGCGTTTAGGGCAATATATCAAGCCTTACAAAGTTTCATTTATCTTAGTGATTGTCTTTGCCGTTCTGACTGTCGTGTTTAATGCGGCGCTGCCGTACGTGACAGGGTTACCGACGACAGAGATTTCAAAAAATATTCTAAATAAAGAAGCCATCAATTTTGACTACATTATTATGTGTTTGGTCTGGATTACGGTAGTGGGGATTGGTTATTCAATTTCTCAATTGTTATCAGGTGTGTTAATCGCTAATGTTGTGCAACAAGCAATGAAGGATTTGCGCCGTGATATTGAAGAAAAAATTAACCGATTACCGGTTTCTTATTTTGATAAGAATCAACAAGGGAATATTTTGTCCCGTGTGACCAACGATGTCGATGCCGTTAGTGGTGCGTTGCAACAGGCGTTTATTGGCGTAGTGAATGCAATTCTTGGGATTGTCATGGCGATTGCGATGATGTTTTATATTCATCCGTTGATGGCTCTTATCTCAATGATTATGATTCCACTTTCTATCTTTATTTCTAAAATAATTGTTCAAATCTCTCAGAAATATTTCCAAGGGATGCAAAATTCCTTAGGGGATCTGAATGGTTACGTTCAAGAAAATATGACTGGGTTTAGCGTCTTGAAAGTCTATGGACGGGAAAAACAAACCTTGGAAGGCTTTAAAGGAGTCAACCATAAGCTGAGATATTTCGGCTTCCGTTCAGCTTTCATTTCTGGTTTAATGATGCCTTTGGTACAAATGACCGCCTATGCCACGTATATTGGTATGGCTGTAATGGGTAGTTTTTATGTTATTTCAGGTGTGATTGTTGTCGGTCAGCTTCAAGCGTTTATCCAATATATTTGGCAAGTCAGTCAGCCAATGGGGAATATTACGCAGCTTTCTTCTGTCTTACAGAGTGCTTCGGCAGCTACGACACGTGTCTTTGAAATCTTAGATGAACCAGAAGAAATCCAAAATGAAGTTAACGTTCCGATGCCAGAGCAAATAGAAGGCCATGTCAAATTTGATCATGTTTCTTTTGCCTATGATCCAAAGAAACCGTTAATCCAAGACTTGAACTTTGAAGTGAAAGCCGGACAAACGGTCGCAATTGTTGGACCAACTGGGGCAGGTAAGACGACGCTAATCAATCTTCTGATGCGTTTTTACGATGTAAATGAAGGGGCCATTCGAGTAGATGGTATTAATACGAAAGATATGGATCGAAGCGATGTGCGGTCGATTTTCGGGATGGTCTTACAGGATGCTTGGTTATATGAAGGAACAATTGCCGACAATATCCGTTTTGGACATTTAGATGCAACTGATTATGAAGTGGTTGATGCAGCGAAGACAGCCAACGTCGATCACTTTATCAGAACGATGCCAGATGGTTATGAAATGGAAATTAATTCTGAGGGTGATAATATTTCCCTTGGACAAAAACAACTATTAACCATTGCTCGTGCCGTGATTTCAGATCCGAAGATTCTTATTCTAGATGAAGCAACAAGCTCTGTTGATACGCGTTTGGAAGCTTTAATTCAAAAAGCTATGGATCGTGTGATGAAAGGCAGAACGAGTTTTGTGATTGCCCATCGGCTTTCAACAATTCGTGATGCCGACTTGATTCTTGTAATGAATCAAGGAGAAATCATTGAAAAAGGAACCCACGAAAGCCTATTAGAAAAAGGTGGATTCTACGAAAAACTATACAATAGTCAATTTGCTGAAGAAGGCGACTACGAGTAAAAAAATGCCACTGCATCAACTAGTGTTGGTGAGGGCTAAATTGAATAGAGTACAGTGTCTCCAGTTAAGCGAGCTTGCTTAGCTGGAGTTTCTTTTTGACATGGATTATAAAACTTGGATGATTAAAAACCCCGACAACTGTGTCGAGGTTTTCTTAATAGCTATTCGCTTACTTTCATTTCTAAAACTATCTAATTTGTAATTTATCTAATAACGCATTAGTCAGTATTTCTGAATAGTTAATCCCGGCTTTATCTGCTCTTATTGAAATCCATTCAGGGACTGTAACATTTTTCCGGATTGCTTTATTTCCTCTGATAAAAGGAGTGGCATCTGCTTGTACCATACTTACAAATCCATTATCTACGTTTAAGTTGTGAATGTTACTAGCTTTAGGTAAGTCAATACCTTCATCGATATAATAGGCAATCATACCAGATAAGAAGTCACTAGCTTCCTTCATTGCTTCTTCTAAAGTGTCACCTTCAGCTCCGCCTTGAAACTCCGGAAATTCAATCCAGTACCCACCATCCTCTTCATGAAAAATAGCTGGATAAGTCTTAATCATAATTTCCCCTCCTTTAAAAGCCAGGGGCTGGCTATTATTTCAAACCAAGTCCCCTTAGCAACTTTTGTTCCATTCCGTTTTTTAAGTCCTTGTTACTATGAACGGGAATTGAAACTGGTTCATATCCCTCTTTCATCATGATGTGATGACTTCCGTTTACACGGACTTCTCTCCATCCAGACTTGATTGCGAGTCGAAACATTTCTTTTCCAGTAAGTGGCATTTCGGAATACCTCCTTACATATATGATTATACGTATGATGCGCATGATAGTCAATGAGGACTTGTGTATTAAAAAATATGCTTCAGATAGTATAGCCGTTTTTACCTAGCAGTCACATTGTATCTATTCATCAACTAATTGCCTGTCTTTCTCCCCATTTCTATACTTGGTAGTGGGATAGTATACGAAGAAATAATCGCTGCGAAAGTTGCTTTTACCAGATATTAAGAATTTCGTTGCATTTTCTTTACCGTTTTTCTATAGTTTGGTCACAGATAATTCAAACTTATTCGTTATATTATATACATACCAACAAACAACCCTAACAAAACACTTTTTCATTTTTTAACTCCTTTGCCCGCCAGCTACCCTCTGGTGGGCTATTTTTTTAGGAAATTCAGGGAAGGCCTTGTGGTATACTTAGTGAAATAATCATAGAAAAAATTAAAATGGGGGAATAAAGATGGGACGATTTATTGCAGATAGCGCGGATGTGTACGGCGATGTACAATTAGGAGAAGAATCGACGGTCTGGTTTCAAGCCGTTTTACGTGGCGATGCAGAAAAAATTGTGGTCGGTGCCCGCACAAATATTCAAGATGGCACAATTGTCCATGTCGATCATGGTGCGCCAACTATTATTGGTGAAGAAGTAACGGTGGGACATCAATGTATCATTCATGGTTGTGAGATTAAAGACGGAGCATTAATTGGTATGGGCTCAACGATTTTAAATCGAGCGGTGATTGGTGAAAATTCTTTGATTGGTGCTGGTTCTCTAGTTACTGAAGGAAAAGTAATTCCACCTAATGTCTTGGCTTTTGGTCGCCCAGCACGAGTCATTCGCCCATTAACCGAGGAAGAAATTCAACAAAATAAAGCAAATATGCGCCACTATGTCGAGAAAGGTCATCAATTCATGAAGGGTGACTATAAGAGAATCACGGAATAAAAGGTCAGTGTGTCAGAAAACCCATGTTAGATAAAAAATATGTAGGACACCCAACCATTGAAAGAAGACAGTAAGAAAGAATAATAGGGAACCATAAAATTAATCATAGACAGCAAAAAAAGTGTGACCATTTTTCGGTCACACTTTTTTGAATCATTCTTATTTTAATGATGAGTTGTTTTCCATCACTTCGTCGATTAAGCCGTATTCTTTGGCTTGTTCTGCGGTCATGAAGTTATCGCGGTCAGTATCTTTCTCGATGACTTCTAGTGGTTGACCTGTGCGTTCTGCTAAAATTTTGTTTAGGCGGTCACGTGTTTGTAAAATGTGACGAGCAGCGATTTCAATTTCAGTTGCTTGCCCTTGAGCGCCTCCTAATGGTTGGTGAATCATAATCTCAGCATTTGGTAAAGCAAAGCGTTTGCCTTTAGTACCAGCTGTTAATAAGAAGCTACCCATTGAAGCAGCCATACCCATTACGATTGTTTGAACGTCGGCTTTGACGAAATTCATTGTATCGTAGATGGCCATACCAGCGGTTACGCTACCGCCAGGTGAGTTGATGTATAGATAAATGTCTTTCTCTGAATCTTGTGCATCTAGGAAAAGTAGTTGGGCGATGATCGAATTTGCTAAATCGTCTGTTACTTGTCCGCTTAACATGATGATGCGGTCTTTTAATAAACGAGAGTAAATGTCATACGCTCTTTCACCTCTAGATGATTGTTCAATTACTGTAGGGATTAAATTCATAATATAGTTCCTCCTTAAAATTCGTTCAGGAATAGTTTACCATAGATTTTTCATATCTAAAAAGTAGTATACACATAAGGTCAAAAAAGGTCAAATAGAAAGTTTCGTTCAATCTACTACTCATGCAAAAGCGAAATGTGGTAGTATAGAAATGAAGAGGAAAATCAGGAGGTACGGTATGTTGAGTGTTGCTTTAGCAGGTTTGGTTGGTGTTATTGTAGGTGCGGCTATTGTCAGTATAGCTTTTTATCTACAATTACGTTACCAAGAAAAAAAAGAACTGCGCCGCCGGAATTTAGAGAACCGTGTGCGTGAGATTGAAGTTTTGAATGAATTAAATAAAAAGGTCAATGAAATTTTGCAAAAACGGAATGTTTTGCTTGAAAAATATGTTAGTTTTGATGCATTTGATGATTGTTATATTACGATTGATGATTTTGTCTATTTACAAACTTATACTTCGCAAAACAACTTTTATTTACCTAACTATATTCTTGAGCAATTTTTTAAAAATATTTCTCATCGAAAAGTTGTACTTTCACCGGAAGAAACAGTTAAGATTGGCGGTTATACCTATAAAGGTGGACGTGTTATCTTAGAGAACTTCTCTGAAGAGTTGATTGAGATGATTACTGAAAAGAAAATTCAAATTAAGCAGCTAACTAACGATCAGGTGGACTTCTTTTCAGCGAAGTAAAGAGAGAATAGCTAGCGTTAGAAAAGGAGATATCAGAATGAAGAGTTGATCTAAAACAGTGCGTGTTTTGGTTTGACTCTTTTTGCTATCTGTTGAGAAAAGAGAGACATGCGTTGTAAGGCTATCAAGTGTTACAATAGAAAATGAAGTGGAGTGAAGAACGATGACAGTAGTGATGGCACACCGCGGGAGTAGTGGGACGAGGCCGGAAAATACGTTGCCGGCTTTTTCTGAAGCAGTCCGAGCAAAGGCGGATGGGATTGAATTGGATGTTCATTTGACGAAGGATCGCAAGCTTGTGGTGATGCATGATGAGGCAGTGGACCGAACGACAGATGGCAAAGGGTTGATTCGAGAAATGACTTTGGCTGATATAAAGACATTGCATACTGGTCGGTGGTTTTCTGATGAATTTTCCGCTGCCAAAGTACCTACGCTAAAAGAAGTGTTGGCTCTGCTAGTTGAAAAGAATTTTCGCGGATTTTTGAACATTGAACTAAAGACAGATAAGTACGAATATCCAGGAATTGAAAAAGATGTTTCGGATTTATTGACGAGCCATCAGTGGCCATTCACTCACTGGTACAGTAGTTTTAATATGAATTCGTTAGAAAGAATACATCAGCTTGAGCCGACGACACAGCTGGATTATATTATGGGGACAGCAGAATCAAAGGCCAAACGAGCGTTGGAATGTTCATTTATTGAAGGTATTCACCCTAAAATTGATTGGGTTAAAGAACAAGGGGCCGCTGTCCAGCAGTACCCGAAAGCCGTTCGTCCGTGGACGATTAATGATGAAGCAGAAATGCAAGCTTGTTTTAGCCAGAATTTGGCGGGAATCATTACTGATTTTCCAGAGCAGGCGATGAGCCTTAAACGAAGAATGAAAAAGTAGGAGTATTATGGATAAAATAATTGTGATTGTTGGCCCAACGGCGGTTGGGAAAACAAGTCTAAGTATTGCATTAGCAAAGAAGTTTCATGGAGAGATTATCAGTGGGGATTCCATGCAGATTTACCGCGGTCTGGATATCGGTACAGCAAAAGTGACGCCAGAAGAAATGGCTGGAATTCCTCATCATCTGATTGATATTCGGGCGATGAATGAGTCGTATTCTGCGGCTGAATTTCAGCAGGAAGCGCGTCAAGCGATCAGTGACATTCGTAGTAGAGGAAAAATTCCAATCATCGCTGGTGGGACGGGTCTCTATATTCAATCGCTGATTTATGATTATAAGTTGGGAACTGACGAAAAAAAGGCGGCCGATGAACCGAAGCCAATTAGAGAAGTCTATGAATTATTTGCTGAAGAGCATGGTAATGAGGCGTTGTGGCAAAAGTTGGTTGCTGTAGATCCTTTGGCCGCAGAAAAAATCCATTTTAATAATCGACGCAAGGTGATTCGCGCGTTAGAAGTTTTTGAAGAGACAGGCCAGAGTATTTTGACGCCTAAAGAAACGCCTGAACAATTGTATGATGCTTATATCATTGGCTTAGATACGGATCGGCCGGTGTTGTACGAAAGAATTAATGCTCGAGTGGATAAAATGATGACAGAGGGCTTACTGGAGGAGGCCAAGCGAGTGGCAGCTTATCCAGATACTCAAGCCAGTAAAGGGATTGGCTACAAAGAATTGTTTGATTACCTTTCTGGAGCGGAATCGTTAGAAAGTGCGATTGAGTGCATCAAACAAAATTCTAGAAGATATGCCAAACGACAGCTGACGTGGTTTAGAAATAGAATGGTCGTTGATTGGTACGACTTGGTGAAGGAACCAGAAACGATTGAAGTCATTGAACAAACAGTCGAAAATTGGTTAGAAGAGGGGGGAGTTAATGAATAAACCACAAGAAAAAGTCATTATTGTTGGCGTCGAAACGGAGGCCAATGCCAAAAATTTCCATGAATCGATGGCAGAGTTAGAAAGTCTAACGAATACAGCAAATGGTGAAGTTGTCTATTCACTCACACAAAAAAGGAAACAGGTGGATCGCCAGACGCTGATAGGAAAAGGAAAAGTAGCAGAATTAGCTCAGTTTGCGGAAGCTTATGAAGCAGATTTAGTGATCTTTAATCATGAGCTTTCACCACGCCAAAGCCAACTGTTTAATGAGGCGTTAGGTCTGCCAGTGATTGATCGCGTTCAATTAATTTTGGACATCTTCGCGATGCGTGCCCGTTCAAAAGAAGGCAAGCTTCAAGTTGAGTTAGCCCAGCTGAATTATTTATTGCCCCGTCTGATTGGTCAAGGGAAATCGATGTCTCGTTTAGGTGGTGGGATTGGGACTCGTGGACCTGGGGAGACGAAGCTAGAAACGGATCGTCGTCACATTCGAAATAAGATTACGATAATCAAGCGAGAATTGAAAGAAGTCGCGGCCCATAGAGAAAGAAATCGCCAGAAACGGCAGCAAGCGGATGTGTTTCAAATTGGTCTGATCGGTTATACAAATGCGGGGAAATCGACGATTCTAAATTTGCTTACGAATGTCGAAACCTATGCCAAAGATCAGCTGTTTGCAACATTGGATCCTTTAACGAAGAAATGGCGTTTACCTGAAGGCTTGGAAGTCACGTTGACAGATACAGTCGGCTTTATTCAAGATTTACCGACACAGTTGATTGATGCTTTTCACTCGACTTTGGAAGAAAGCCAAGGGATGAATTTACTTTTACATGTGGTAGATGCTAGCTCAGAAGATCGTATTCAACAAGAAACGACCGTCATGAAATTAATTGAGAGCCTTTCGTTGAATCGGCTGCCTATCTTGACAGTCTATAATAAGGCTGATCAAATCGAAGAAAGTCAATTTACGCCAACGTTGTTTCCAAACGTACTGGTTAGCGCAAAGAGCCAAGCAGGCAAAGAAAAATTAATTAAGGCTATCCGTCTCCAATTGATGGAGTTGATGGAGCCTTATGCGCTTGAAATTCCTAGTAATAAAGGACAAGAGCTAAATGATTTAAAACGCCAAACATTTGTTTTTTCTGAGGAGTACCAAGAAGCAACCAACGTCTATGCGATGAAAGGTTTTGCTTTAAAGAATTCACGCTGGTTACGTGAAAGGGCAAAAGAGGATACTGAGGACTGAATAAAAAGTGTGATGCATGATTGATGATAATTTGAGGATAATTTTCTGATGGAGGATCGAACGGATAGCCGTAAATGGACCGTTTGTCCTCAATTGGAAAATATCCTTATTTTTTTATCCAAAAGCGGTCTAAGATTTCTGCTAAATAAATTGCACAAATTAGCGCTATTTCCGAACGTTCGTCCCAAAATGGTATAGTCAAATTAAAAGTTTTTTCGTTTCATGTAAGAAAACCTAACATATGGGGTTGACAGTCTTTTTTCGAACTGCTATTCTAACACTAACTTAATTAGTTGAATAAGTATCAAACAGGAATTTGACTAGCTTTGTTTAGAAGAATTGGAAGTGAGAGAGGAGATTACCATGCGCGAAAAAGAATTGCGACGCTCGATGTCTGTGTTCCCGATAGGCACTGTGATGAAGCTAACTGATTTATCAGCCCGACAGATTCGGTATTATGAAGAGCAGGATTTGATTCATCCTGAACGTAGTGAAGGTAATCGCCGAATGTATTCTCTCAACGATATTGATACTTTGTTAGAGATCAAAGATTATTTATCGGATGGTTTAAATATGGCAGGCATCAAACGGGTTTATGAGATGAAGTTGTCAGAGGAAAAAGCAGAGAAGAAAAAGAATCAGCCGCTCACAGACGGGGACGTTCGTCGTATTCTGCACGACGAGATGTTAGCACAAGGTGGATTTGGTCAGCAGCATCCATTTCAATCAGGAAATACTCGGTTTTAGGGTGAACTGATTGTGGAAATAGAAATAAATAAATGAAGTGTGAGGAAGGGAATTTAATTATGGCAAAAGAAGCGAAGACGGTAGAAGAGATAAAACATATCACAGAGGAAGAGAACGTTCGATTTTTACGTTTGATGTTCACAGATATCATGGGCACCATTAAAAATGTTGAAGTACCAGTGAGTCAATTGGCTAAAGTATTGGACAATAAAATGATGTTTGATGGTTCTTCGATTGAAGGATTTGTACGTATTGAAGAAAGTGATATGTACTTATATCCAGATTTATCTACTTGGATGATTTTTCCGTGGGAAAGCGATCATGGGAAAGTTGCACGCTTAATTTGCGATATCTACAATCCAGATGGGACGCCATTTGCTGGAGATCCACGCGGGAATTTAAAACGCGCATTAGTTGATATGAAAAAATTAGGTTTCACATCATTTAACTTAGGACCAGAGCCAGAATTCTTCTTGTTTAAATTAGATGAAAATGGCGAAATCACACTTGACTTGAATGACCGCGGAGGCTACTTTGATTTTGCACCGACTGATTTAGGTGAAAATTGCCGTCGTGATATTGTTTTAGAATTAGAAGGTTTAGGCTTTGAAGTAGAAGCTTCTCACCATGAAGTAGCGCCTGGCCAACATGAAATTGATTTCAAATATGCAGATGTTATAGAAGCTTGTGATAACATCCAAACATTCAAATTAGTGGTTAAAACAATTGCTAGAAAACACGGATTACACGCAACCTTCATGCCAAAACCGTTATTCGGAATTAATGGCTCAGGTATGCATTGCAACATGTCCCTATTTACCGAAGAAGGCAATGCGTTCTACGATGAAGAAGGCGAAATGGGTCTAAGTAAAACGGCTTACCATTTCTTAGGTGGTTTATTAGAACATGCGCGTTCTTACACAGCAGTCTGCAACCCAACTGTTAACTCATACAAACGTTTAGTCCCTGGTTATGAAGCACCTGTATATGTAGCTTGGAGTGGACACAACCGTTCACCATTAGTTCGTGTGCCTGAATCTCGTGGATTATCGACTCGTTTGGAATTACGTTCTGTAGATCCATCAGCGAATCCTTATCTAACAATGGCTGTTTTATTACAAGCTGGTTTAGATGGAATTCGTAACGAATTAACACCACCACCAGCAGTTGACCGCAATATTTACGTGATGAATGAAGAAGAACGCGAAGCAGCACAAATCAAAGATCTTCCTTCTACAATTCACAATGCAATTAAAGAGTTGCGCAAAGATCCAGTCATGATTGACGCGCTTGGCCAACATATCTATACAAACTTTGTTGAAGCTAAACGGATGGAATGGGCAGCCTTCCGTCAAACAGTTTCTGAGTGGGAAAGAGAACAATATTTAGAATTGTATTAAAAATAATTTAACAGATGAGGTAAACCGCTAGGGACGGAAGTTCATGGCGGTTTATTTTTGATGTGAAAGCTGAATTTATTGAGAAAGGGGCAAAAAAGGGGGCAACGAAGATTTGAATATAGAGGAAAGAGTATCAATCGAGAAATAATTTTGTGAAATCAAAAGAACCACTTTTTATTTGTATAACCCCATTGCCGCATCCGGGATTCCTTACATCAAAAAAGTTCGCAGTCTGGTCGCAAGCAGCTCAACAAAGGGCGTTGATCTCATTGCTAAATCAGTTCAAACCAGCTGTAAGGGCTAGGGTCGGGTAAGGAGGATAAATTTTCAATTTCCCTTTTATCGACCTACGCAAACCGTTCTACTACTTGGAAACTTGGTAAGTAGAACAGACAACACAGCTGGTAATTCATGATTCCCCTTCAAGGACTGCAGAACTTTTTGATTACAGGAATTCCTACTGCTAGATTTGCTATTTATTCTCTTAATTGAATTGTCAATCTAGTAGAAGACATACTCAATAAACAATCCATGAAAAATCCATATTGAACTTGATGCGAAGACTAAGCATGGTATGTTGCCATTAAAATATGACCTTTATACTTACTGGGTGAAGAATTTTTTCAACCTTATTTTCAGCTCTATCGTTTGCTATAATAACCTTGCTATTATCTTTCCAATGACGCCAATTCTTACCCAACAGCTTAGTTGTTTTCCTAGAAGATTTCTCCTTAACATTCTCTAAACAATTCTGTAGTATTCTTAATTTAATCGTGTCTATAGGGATAAGAAACTTTCCATTTAACAAATAGTTGGTTAAATCGATTCCTATTTATGCTATTGTTAGAAAAAAACATTTTTGATTTCCTTCGGAGAATTACTTCTCTTAAAGAATAGCATTTAGCGGATTAAGTATTCTGAAGAGGCACATTTCAAAAAGAATTACTCATTCATAAATATAAGGGGATAGTTGTTATGATACATATTTTAGTTGTCGAAGATGATAAAGAACTTAATTATGCGGTTTGTAAATATTTGAGTAGTAATAGATACCAACCGACTAGCTGTTTAGATGCTACGCAGGCATATGATTACTTGTACTCAGAACAGTATGATTTGATTATTTCTGATATTATGATGCCAAACATTGATGGGTATGAGTTTACTGAGACTGTTCGTCAGATGGACAGTAATATCCCAATTTTATTTATGACCGCAAAAGATGATTTTTCATCTAAGCAAAGAGGTTATAGGCTGGGGATTGATGACTATATGGTAAAGCCAATCGATTTTGCTGAGCTGATATTACATATCGAAGCGCTCTTACGCAGAGCAAAGATTTCGTCACAAAAGAGAATTGAAATAGGTGAATTTATCTTAGATGAAAATGAAATGACAGCCACCGTCAAAGGGGAACAAATCATGCTGACATTGCGTGAATTTCAAGTGTTATTTAAATTACTCTCCTATCCTAAACAGACGTTTACCAGAAGTCAGATTCTTAATGAATTCAGTGGGATTGAAAATGACGGTGGGCTAAGAACGGTCGATGTGCATATTACAAATCTGCGCACAAAGCTTGCCGAATGCACCGATTTTGAAATAGTGACTGTGCGTGGACTCGGTTATAAGGCGGTGCTTTTATGAAAAAAGAGATAGATCCAAGGATAAATGTAAAAAGGATAGGGGTAGCTAATTATTTCTTTTTATTTTTAGCCGTTTTATTTATCTGTGGTAGCTATGCTGGCTTGTACTTTCTTCAAATTGATAGAGAAGAATCTGGATTAAAGTATATTGTCTTATCAATGGGAGCTTATATTGTGGTCATTAGTTTTTTGATTACTTTATTATTTGCCTGGTTGCGTAAAAAGTTTATCCATGCATATTTTGATAAGATCAAAACAGCAACAAGGAAGGTTGCTCAGGGAGATTACTCAGTAAGGATTGAACCTTCTCGAAGTGATGGAAAAAAAGATGAATTCGAAGTAGTTTTTGAAGATTTCAATTCAATGGTGGAAGAGCTTGGGAGTACTGAAATGTTGAAGAAAGAGTTTATTTCAAATGTCTCACATGAGCTAAAGACGCCAATATCTGTTATTCACAATTACGCAACGATATTGCAGGAGGCTCACTTGTCAGAAGCAGATAAAATCAAATATACACAAACAATTGTTAAGGCCTCTAGTCGTTTATCAGTCTTGGTGACCAATATATTGCAGATGAGTCAACTGGAAAATCAAAAAATTTCGATCCTTTCCAAAAGATACAATATCTGTGAACAAATTAGGCGATGCGCTTTAGGCTTTGAATCTATTTGGGAAGAGAAAAATATTTTGTTAGATATCCAATTGGAGCAAGATATATTTATCGAAAGCGATGAGGATTTGCTCGATATTGTATGGAACAATTTATTATCCAATGCATTCAAATTTACTCCACCCGGTGGAAGCGTCAAGATTTTTAGTCCCTCATCTGCGCCCACTCTAGCTATTTCCATAGCAGATTCAGGCTGTGGAATTAATGACAAAAAAGTGGATTATATTTTTGATAAATTTTATCAAGCAGACACTTCCCATGCGACTAAAGGAAACGGGTTAGGACTTTCAATGGTAAAAGAAGTGGTTAAATTACTGGGTGGTACGATTGCAGTCGATAGTATTGAAAATGAGGGCACAATTTTTACTGTTTCATTATAAAATAGGTAGATTACCTCAGAAAATAAATAGAAAACCGTTTATTTTCCGTGAGATTGGCTGCTGTGTATATTGGGATTTAGAGTGTGAGGAAAGACTAATTATTTAGTCTTTCCTCACGCTTTTTTCTTATGAATTTTAAAGGAAACCTAGTTTTTTGAGGAATAGTAAGTGGAAAGTCCAAAATTAGACCAAAGAAATTTAAGTATACTAAATTTTCCTCGACCTTACTGGGATCAAAAAAACAAAAGAAGGAGGTAAGTTATATTTTTATTTTTTCTCTTAACAGAGCCTTAACAATCTATTAAAATTTTCCAAGTAATCGAAGACTACAATATCTATAGAAAGACAAATGAATGAAAAAAAAGAGGAGAAATAACTATGAAAAAAATAAGCATACTATCTTTATCTATAGGGAATGATTGGATTAGCAGTATTTACTTGGAAGAAGAATAGGTCTAGAAAGGGGCGTCTATGATGAATAAGTGTTATTTTTGTGGGGCGGAATTGGATAAAGATGATGCATTTTGCCTAGAGTGTGGGGCGACTGTAGAAGCCCCCCGTAAAGTAAAGGTAAAGGCGGTGAATAAACGAGAGCGAATGAATAAACTTTCTTGCGAGTTAGCATATACCGGGACGTTATTTTGGTTACCACTCTTAGTTTGTCCAAATGAGAAATACGCAAAGTATTGTGCAAATCAAGGATTATGGATTTTAATCTTATCGGTTTTTGCTTGTTGGACAATTAGAATTCTGGACACCTTAAATAATTTGGTGAACGGTACAATTGGTCGCATTTTTAGTGGAGGCATTTACTCGCTATCCTATATGCTATTTCTATTTTTGATGACTTACCTGTTGGTCCAATGTATAAAAAATGCGCTAGCTTTTCATCGGGATCAGTGGCCAAAACCGATTCTTTTTTTTGAAGATTACGCGATTATTAAGTAATAGTAACTGGTTAATATTATTTCAGAGAATCTGTTCTAGTAATATATGCATTATATCCTTGTCTTAAATAGTATATCAATTTGAGGGAGTACTCGAAGACTATGCTTAAATTTAAACAATTCTATTAGAGACACTTAGAAAATTTAATCCTGGCATATATTGAACTAACTACATAATCTAGGACAGGTAAAATGTAAAAAGGAGAAGAAGATGTTGCAAGAGTTTAAAATACTATCTGCAGAAATCCGCGGCTATTTTGGTTTAGATGATAAAAGAAAAGCAGTTTTGAGGATATGGCTTAGCTGTGCTTGGAACTATTTGTTTGCAGTGATTAAATTCGCTACCGGGTTTATCACGTGGAATGGCTATTTTTGTATAAATGGACTTTATACCTGGCTATTCGGTTTTGCAAAACGACAGTTTATCGCCAAAGAACGGGAAAAAATTGTAGATGAAGGTTTGTTATTGAAAAAATTTCGGATGATGGGTGTTTGCGTAGGCTTAGCTGGATGTAGCTATATAGTTTACATAGGTTTATTTTATTTACAAGAAAATAAGCGAGTCTACTCAATGGAAGAAGGAATCTGTATCGCATTATTCAGTTTCATTGATATTGGAATGGCTTTTTATAATCTCTTAGGTAAAAAGAGAGAATCAAAGAATGATTTGTTATTATTTGGGAAAAAATTAATCAGTATCGCGGCGGCTTTGCCGGCGATGGTCATGACGGAAACTTCGTTAAATTCATTTGCCAGCAATCAACCAACCTCCTTCTATGATGGCATGTTTGGAATAGGTGTTGGCTTGGTGATTATTGTGATTGGTATAGGAATGGCTGTTTATTCAAAAAAAGTAAAGACTTAACAGCCGCTCAACAATTCGTGAATATTGTTTAATATTCCAGAGACAAACTATTATCAGAGTCAAGGAACGGTAAGACGAACGAATAGCTGTTTTCAAAACTCACTTCAATTATATCAAAATTAGTGCAGAGAGCTTAGGGGAAGCTAAGTATTCGAGAGTGTGTGAAAGTTATTTTTAGCCTCACTCTACAACCGTTCAGGCCACATTTTCAACCGTTGGGGAAGTTTTGTCTAGTTACATCCTGACGTTTGATAGACTGAATTCATCAAATAAATGAGGAGGCGGAACAATGGAAAATAGATTTACAGTGACTAAAGAGAAATGTGATAAAGGAACAGTAGTAGTTCGAACAGTGACCGATCAGACGACAGGGGTTCAGTATTTGTACACGTACGATTCGGTATACGGAGCTTCAGGTTTGACACCACTTTTGAATGCTGATGGGAAGCCACTCATCAATAAAGCATAAAGACTCTTCGGGGTCTTTTTTTCTTGGCAGAAAGTAATTTTGCTTAGAAGAGAAATGTTTTATGTGAAAAACTTTCTAGGTTTTTTTCGTACAAATTAGTTGCTCTATCTATAGTCGCTCACCAGAAAAATTGCGTAAATAATTTTAAAAAGTTAAATCGGAAACGTTTCAAATGTCTTCGTACTTGTGCTATACTAAGAACAAAAAATAAGGAGGGCTGACATGAAAGCGACGATGAAGGATGTAGCAAAGCTTGCAGGCGTCGGCGTTGGCACGGTTTCGCGAGTGATTAACGGCGTTCGTGTGAAGGATGGCACATTAGAGAAAGTTAATCGGGCCATTGAAGAGTTGGGCTATGAACCAGATATTTATGCGCGCGGGATGAAAACGAATCGTTCCAACACGATTGCCTTGATTGTGCCAACGATTTGGCATCCATTCTTTTCTGAATTTGGGTTTCACGTAGAAAAAGAGCTGAAGGCTTTAGGCTACAAAATATTTTTGTGTAATTCAACCGGCGATCCGGAAGTTGAAGATGAATATATTCAAATGATTAAGCAGAATAAAGTCGATGGGATTATTGGGATTACCTATACGGATATCGATAAGAGTGTCTCGTCGGATATTCCGTTTGTCAGTATTGACCGCCATTTCACAAGTAAAGTCGCGATTGTCGCGGCAGATAGTAAACAAGGCGGTGAGATGGCCTTCGATGAGTTAAACAAACGAGGCTGCCAACATTTTGCTTTTATGGGAACGCATCAAGATAAGGAAAGTGAAACAAAGAATCGCCGAATTTATTTTGAGAAAGCGGCTATAGCTGCGGGTAAAAAGGTTTCTATATTGGATTTCGAGGAACCGCTCGTCGATTTTGAAGAACGCGTGCGTGAATTTTTTATTGAAAATGATACTATCGATGGTTTGTTTGCGATCAATGACTTTTTCGGTTTAAATGTGATGCGTGAATTAGAAAAATTAGGCAAACGCGTGCCGGAAGACATTCAGATCATCGGTTTTGATGGCGTCAAACTTTCAGAGGAGCGCGATTATTTGATGACGACGATTCGCCAACCTTTAGAAAGTATGGCTAAAGTGGCGGTGGAGCAAATTATGAACGCCATTAATGGCGAGCCAATTGCTTACAAAACGATTATTCCAGTAACCTTTATTGAAGGCTGGACGACGATTAATTAAATTTATGAGTGGAAGGAAAATGCAGGGATGAAATTATATGGCAGTATCGAAGGTGGCGGGACAAAATTTGTCTGCGCCATTGGCAATGAACAATTAGAGGTTGTCGAAAAAACAGTTTTTCCAACAACGACACCAGAGGAAACAATTAACGAGGTGATTCGCTTCTTTAAGGGTAAAAATATCTCGGCCATTGGCATGGGGATGTTTGGTCCGTTGGAGAATCGGGAGACACATGAAAAATATGGCTATATCACCAGTACTCCTAAAAAAGGTTGGGGAGATGCCGATGTGGTCAGCGCGATTAAGAAAGAATTGCAAGTACCGGTTTATTTTACGACGGATGTGAATTCTTCGGCTTATGGCGAGTATATCGCTAGAAACAAATCAGTGGATGGCTTAGTGTATTATACAATCGGCACAGGGATTGGTGCGGGGATTGTTCTGAATGGGGAAATTATTGGCGTGACGGGTCACCCTGAGATGGGTCATGTGTCAGTCAAACGTCATCCGCAAGATTCAGAATTTGCAGGCGTCTGTCCGTATCATAAGGATTGTTTAGAGGGACTTGCTAGTGGACCGACAATCGAGGCGAGACTAGGCATTCGCGGTGAAAAAGTTCCCTTAGATCATGCGGTTTTTGATTTGCTGGCTAATTATATTGCGCAAGCCTGTGTCCAAGTAACCTTAACGCTGCGACCAACGATGATTATCTTAGGTGGTGGGGTAATGAGTGAAAAATTACTAGCGAAAGTCAAAAATGAATTCAAAAAAGTCATGAATAATTATGTCGAAATTACTGATTTAGACAGCTATTTATGTCTACCGGCTGTAGCAGAAAATGGTTCAGCAACGCTCGGGAATTTTGCTTTAGCGAAAAATTTATTATAAAAAGTGGTTGAAAAAATAAATCATCTAGTATAGAATATCCATATCGGAAACGTTTCAAAAATAGACGATTTATTTTTTTGGAACAAACTGGAAACGTTTCAATAAAGAAGGGGGATAAAAATGAAACAAAAAGTGAAGCAAAATTTACGATACATGCGCAAGAATTATTTGTTGTACTTATTGGTGCTACCAGCAATTGTTTTAACCTTTATTTTTAAATACGTGCCAATATACGGGTTACTGATTGCCTTCAAAAATTACAATCCACTACAAGGAATTATGGGAAGTACCTGGGTTGGCTTTGAACATTTTACGCGATTTCTTAGTTCACCAAACTTTATGGTTCTGTTGGGGAATACTTTAAAGCTTAGTGTCTATGGGTTGTTACTTGGCTTTTTCCCACCGATTATTTTAGCATTATCCTTTAATCTATTGGCCAGTGATAAATTAAAGAAACGCTTGCAACTGATTCTTTATGCACCGAACTTTATCTCGGTCGTGATTATTGTCGGGATGATTTTCTTATTCTTCTCAAATAAAGGCCCAGTCAATCATCTCTATGAAGCAGTCACAGGCAAGACGTTACCGTTTCTAACTGAGCCAGATTTCTTCCGGCCACTCTATATTTTCTCTGGGATTTGGCAAGGAATTGGTTGGTCATCGATTCTCTATACAGCGACACTCTCAAATGTTTCACCGGAATTAATTGATGCTGCTAAAATTGATGGCGCTAACATCTTGCAACGAATTTGGCATGTGGACTTGCCAGCGATTAAACCAGTGATGGTGATTAGTTTCATTTTAGCCGCTGGGGGCATCATGAGTGTTGGTTACGAGAAAGCATACTTAATGCAGACGACGATGAATTTACCAAGCTCAGAAATTATCGCGACCTATGTCTATAAAGTCGGTCTACAATCTGGCGATTATAGTTATTCAACAGCTGTTGGCCTATTCAATTCAGTCATTAATCTGGTCTTGATCGTTGTGGTCAATCAAACAGTTAAAAAATTAAATGATGGGGAGGGACTATAATGCTGAATAAACAAACGAGATTTGACCGCAATGTCCTAATCGTCAATCGCATATTGATCGGCTTATTGGTCGTCATTACAGTGGTTCCATTAGCTTACGTATTAGCTGCCTCGTTTCAGGATCCTGATACCTTGATGAGTCAGGGAATTAGTTTTAATCTAAAAAATTGGACCTTAGCAGGCTATCAAAAAGTTTTGGCGAATGACTCAATTTTACGTGGCTTTGTCAATTCAATGTTTTACTCATTTGCCTATGCTGCGTTTTCAACCTTCATTACGATGATTTGTGCGTATCCGTTGTCGAAAAAAGAATTCGTTGGTCGAAAAGTCATTATGTCTTTCTTCATGTTAACGATGTTTTTCGGTGGTGGTTTGGTTCCAACCTACATGGTCGTGAAGGATTTAGGCATTCTTGATACACCGTGGGCGATTATTTTGCCTGGTGCAATCAATATTTGGAACATCATTTTAGCAAGAACTTATTTCCAAGGCTTACCGGATGAATTAGAAGAAGCCGCTAAAATTGATGGCGCGAACAATATGCAAATCTTCTTCAAAATCTTATTGCCGTTAGCAAAACCAATCATGTTTGTTCTATTCTTATATGCCTTTGTTGGCCAATGGAACAGTTACTTTGATGCCATGATTTATATTAAAGATCCTGATTTACAACCGCTGCAATTAATTTTGCGTAATATTCTGATTCAAAATCAGATTGATACCAATATGGTTGGTTCTCAAGCGGCCATGGCTGAGATGGAAAAAGTCGCGCAATTAATCAAATATGCCACGATTATCATCTCAAGTTTACCGCTAATTATTATGTATCCATTCTTCCAGAAATACTTTGATAAAGGTGTGTTAGTGGGTTCTATGAAAGGCTAAATTAGCCAATTTTAATTTGATGAATAGGAGAGGAAATAAAAATGATGAAAACAAAAAAATTAATGATGATCGGTATTTCAGCAGCGATGTTATTGGCTTTAGGAGCTTGTGGCAAGAAAGACGACAGTAGTGCCGCAGCGAGTAAGGATTACGAATTGACAGATGTGGCTTTCCCATTAAAAGAGAAGGTTGAGTTGAAAATGCTGGTCTCAGAAAATTCGACCGCACCGAAAGATCCGAATGATATGTTGGTATTTAAACGTTTAGAGGAACAGAGTAACGTCCATATTAACTGGACAAATTACGCCAATGATTTTGCCGAAAAGAGAAACTTGGATATTGCTTCAGGCGACTTACCAGACGCAATCTTTAATGCCGGCGCCAGTGAGCAGGATTTATTGAACTGGGGTGCAAACGGGGTGATTGTACCTTTAGAAGAGGCAATCGATAAATACATGCCTAACTTGCAAAAAGTCTTTGAAACTGCACCAGAATACAAACAAATGTTGACGGCACCAGATGGTCACATCTATTCATTACCTTGGATTGAAGAATTAGGGGAAGGCAAGGAATCGATTCATACAGTTAACTCATTAGGCTGGATTAACCAAGCTTGGCTGACTAAATTAGGCTTAGAGCATCCAAAAAATGCCGAAGAATTGTACAATGTTTTGAAAGCTTTTAAAGAACAAGATCCAAACGGCAATGGCGAAGCGGACGAGATTCCTATGAGCTTTGTGTCAAACGATGATGGCAATGATTTGAAAATGCTCTTTGCCGCTTTTGGCGATGGCACCGGCGATAATGGCAATCATTTAGTTGTGGATGATAATGGCAAAGTCCAGTTTACTGCTAATACTGAAAACTACAAAAAAGCCGTTAAATTCTTTAACAAAGCCTATGAAGAAGGCTTAATCGATACAGAAAGCTTCGAGCAGGATTGGGCCCGTTATGTCGCTAAAGGGAACGACCAGAAATACGGCTTGTACTTCACTTGGGACCCCCACAATGTGACTGGCGATACCGATGATTATGTGATGTATCAACCAGTTGCCAATGAAACAGGCAAGGTTAATGTTACTAGAACCAATAATTTTGGCTTCTCGAGAGACCGTTTTGTGATTACTTCTGCCAATAAAAATCTTGAACTGACTGCTAAATGGATTGATCAAATGTATGACCCAATTCAGTCTGTCCAAAATAACTGGGGTACGTACGGCGATAAAGGCCAAAATATCTTTAGCTATGATAAAAGTAGTAATAAATTAACCCATGAACCACTAGACGGTGCTGCACCTGTGGAAGTGCGTCAGAAAACAGCAGTGGGTGGACCGCTAGCTATTTTGGATACTTATTATGGCGAATATACAACGATGCCAGATGATGCAAAATGGCGTCTTGATTTGATGAGCGAGTTCATTTTCCCGAACGTTCAAAATGAAAATAACTACCCAAATATCTTCTTATCTGCTGAAGATACCAAGCGTTTAGCCGATATTGATGCCGATATGCAAGACTACATTTTGAGAAAAAGAGATGAATGGATCACGAAAGGCAATATCGACCAAGAATGGGATGACTATTTAGAACAATTGAAAGCATTTGGCTTGGACGAATGGCTAGAAATTAAACAAAGAAACTATGATGACTACTTAAAAGGATGAGAATATGACTGTTGATAAATGGATTTTAGAGAATCAAGAATTAGTAAA
Source organism: Candidatus Enterococcus huntleyi (assembly GCF_009933175.1). Lineage (GTDB taxonomy): Bacteria > Bacillota > Bacilli > Lactobacillales > Enterococcaceae > Enterococcus_K > Enterococcus_K huntleyi. The sequence continues at coordinate 55,830 of NZ_MAEJ01000027.1, forward strand.
CCCGTTGTATAAACCGCGCCAGCATTTTTCCGCGCCGATTGGTTGGATTAATGATCCGAATGGCTTTGTTTATTACAAAGGCGAGTACCACTTGTTTTACCAGCACCACCCTTACTCAGCAAAATGGGGCCCGATGCACTGGGGCCACGCCAAAAGTCGGGACTTACTGAACTGGGAACATTTACCAGAAGCCTTAACGCCGGATATGCCGTATGATGAAGGCGGCTGTTTCTCGGGGACGGCCTTAGTCGAAGGCGACAAATTAATTTTGATGTATACAGGCGTTTCAGAAGTGAACGGCAAGACGAGACAAATTCAGTGTCTAGCAACGAGCACTGATGGGATTACTTTTGAGAAATCCTCACATAACCCTGTGATTGATGAGCGCCAGTCAAAAAATACGACGGATTTCCGTGATCCGAAACTATTTAAGAAAAACGATAAATATTATTCACTGGTAGCGTCGACAGATGAGGGAATCGGCAATGTCTTGTTATTCGAATCAACTGACTTGGAGAACTGGAAATTTACCTCGGTCTTCCTAACCGCTGAAGCCCAGCAAGGGAAAATTTGGGAATGCCCAGACTTGTTTGAACTGGACGGTAAAGAAGTCTTAATCGTCTCACCGATTGCCTTCACACCAGACGGCCATCGTTATACCAACGTGAATAGTTCGGTTTATTTTGTTGGTCATGTCGACTGGGAGCAGGGGACGTTTATCGCTGAAAGTTATGATGAGATTGATTCAGGCTTAGATTTCTATGCACCGCAGACTCTAGAAGATGCTCAAGGCCGCCGGATTATGATTGCTTGGGAACAAATGTGGGGTCGCAATATTCCATCAGATGACCTAGGACATCGTTGGGCTGGTAGCATGATTATTCCTCGTGAACTGCGATTAGTTGATGGGAAATTACGTCAAACTGTGATTTCTGAATACCAAAAGTCAGTGAAACTTGTGAGTTCTCAACAAGTCGACCAAGACTATCGCGGACAACTAGAATCATTGACGCAGGTTGAGACCAAACAACCATTTTCTATCGAATTAGGTGGCGCAGACGATTATCTAGATTTTCGTTATGATGGAGAGTTATTGACCGTCGATCGTACGCATCTGAAGCAAGTGATTGAAGGAGAAGAAGCTTCTTCAGATAAACGAAGCCGGGCATGCTCATTTGCTGACTTAACCGTGAAAATTTATGTGGATAAAGCTTGTTGCGAGATTATCGTCAATGACGAAATTACCTTCTCAACGACCTTCTATCTCGAAACAGAAACACCAGAAATTCGGATTAAAGGCAATGAGTTGAAGGTTGAACAATACCGCTCGATTTAATCGAAAGTGAAATGAATAGGAGAAGCGATTTACTCGGAGTAATTGAGTAAATCGCTTTTTTGGGGTGTAGTGTACTATCATAATTTGTAAGGACCATATATAACACGTCTGCGGTTGGATTTGAATGGATTCTCCAGTGAAAGAAGTCTAATAGCATCGTCCAAAAATTTTTTTGTGATTCGTAGTGAAAAAATGGTTTTTCTATTTTTTGAGGAAAAATAAATTGAACGTCCAAAATTAGACCCCAAAAGATTAAGTATACTTAATTTTTTGGAGTATTCCTTCTGTTAAGCCCAAAATAAGTGTCAAAATTCTTCAATCGTAAATAGAGCAAAACATTAAGTATACTTAATGTTTCGTTATTAGGAAGAATCCCTGTTGCTAGAGGTGGTAATTAGTAATTTGATTAAATAAATCAATAAGATAACAGGTAAAGGAGTGCATTTAAGAGTAATTTTCAGTTCATTCTTGGACGTTTGGTGCTTTAGCGGAGATAAAAAGGTCCAAAAATATACTAGAATAGTCGAAATTTATAAGATCAAGCAAGTTACTAGTCAATCTGTAAGGATATATAACACATTTTGAAGTTAGATTTGAATCCAAAAATTCAAATTATCTACTGAAAGAAGAAAAAAATATCGTTCCCGAAATTTTTTTATAATTTTTAAGGAAAACGCGCCTTTTGTATTTTTTGAGAAATAATAAATTCAAAGTCCAAAATCAGACCCAAAAATATTAAGTATACCAAATTTTTGAGGTAGCCCTGTTAATAAGTGTCAAAATTCTTCAAAAGCCAAATGGGCAAAAAAGTAAGTATACTTACTATTTCCTCATTTTATCAATTTAAGAACGAGTTCATACCTGAAGTAAGAAATGGGGGATAAAGTAAGACTATCGAAAGAGAAAATAACAATGACTGAAAATAATCTGGTGAAGTGAAAGATAAACCAAACAAAAAAAAACAGGTTTACCGGATGTATAAATTCGAGTAGACTGTAAAAGATGAGAAAAGGGAAGTGAGTGGCTAGATGGCGAAGATTGGGCTTGTAGAAGATGATCAATTGTTGCAAGAGGCGTTACGTATTTTGCTGGAGAAAGAGGGCTTCGAAGTTTTTCAGGCGGATACCTGTGAAGCGGGAATCCAATTGTTAGAGCAGCAACCTGATATTTTATTACTAGATATCAATTTACCTGATGGCTTAGGATTCAAAGTTTGCCAAGAAGCAAAACACGTACCGGTGATCTTTTTGACAGCGCGCGATGACGAGGTAGATATGCTGAAGGCTTATGATTCTGGCTGTGAGGACTATGTGGTGAAGCCTTTTTCGACGGAAGTTTTGCTGAGAAAAATTCAGGTGGTTTTAAAAAGAACGAATGTAACGCCGGATATTTTCCGCTTTGATACGCTAGTGATTGACTACCAGAAGAAGCAAGTCATTCAAGCCAATCAGTTAGTCCAATTGACAGCTAAAGAATTTCAGCTGTTGGAATATTTAACAAGAAATGCTGGACAGGTTCTCTCAAAAGAACTTATTTTACAGAAGGTTTGGGATGTTGATGGCGCGTTTGTCGTAGAAAATACCGTGAGCGTAACTATTAACCGTTTGAAAAAGAAAATTGAGCCTGTAGAGGGGCAAACGAAGTATATAAAAAATATTTTTGGCATGGGCTATATATTTGGGGAGTGACGATGAATAAGATAAACGGTTGGCTAAAAAATTATGGCATTATGGGGGCTCGTTGTCTTCTTGCAGTGATGATTGTGGTCTTTGTCTATTTGCAGACGGAGGCTATTTGGGTGAGCCTCGTGGTAGGCGGTTTGCTCCTACTCTATTTGGTTCTAACTTTTATTGAACGGCATAAGTATGAACGCATGATTGGAAACTTGAGTCAGGCCATTCAAGATATTTTTGAAGAGCGACCATTGGAAATCTATCCACAGGGGACCGATGATCTCGTTTCAAAGGTGGGACATCAGCTGCAGCGCTTGGAAGAGACGATCATCAATACGAAGGAAACGGCTCGTACGGATAAAGAGAATATTCAACAGTTAATTACAGATATTGCCCATCAATTACGGACACCATTGGGCGCTATAGAGGGTTATCTGGAAATTTTGAAGCACCCAACGACTTCTGATTTGGAGAAATCACAGGCGATTGAAGCATTAGCTGTCTCACAACAAAAGCTAGCCTTTTTAGTAGAAAGCTTTATCAAAATGTCGCGTTTGGAGAGCCGCTTAATTCAGCTGAAGAAAGAGCCGGTATCCTTGAAAGAAACCGTCTTGACTGCCGTTTTTCAATTGCATAAGCAGGCAGAGAGTAAGGGACTTCACATCGAGTTGAAAGCGGAGGATAATTTAGTGGTTCCTCATGATCGCAATTGGCTGGGCGAAGCGATCTACAACCTGCTAGACAATAGTATCAAGTATTCTCATGAGCATGGGAAAATTAGGATCGAACTGACAGAGACGGATTTGTTTACGCAAATTATCATTCAAGATGAGGGAATTGGCATTCAAAAAGGTGAGGAGCCATTGATTTTCCAACGTTTTTATCGCGGGAAAACAGTCTCGACCCAAGCTGGTTTTGGTATTGGCTTGTATTTAACTAGAGAAATTGTGAATCAACATGAAGGATTAATGAAAGTGACTCGTGAAGAGCCTGGGTTGCGAGTTACGGTGTATTTACCAAAATGATCTGGCTTTTTTCTAGCCGTTAATTTGAAGAGTGTGGCGCAAAACCGTCTTTTAGTTTTGTCCCACACCCTTTTATTTTTCATTTGTTAGTAGTTTGTTAGAAACGATCGTTATAGTAAAGGTATCAGAAAAAGGAAGTGAGACGTTATGAATATTTTGACGACGAGTCAATTGACAAAAACTTATGGCACTGGCGATGCGCAGGTGCATGCGCTGAATGATGTCAGTATTGAGATAGAAGCGGGGGAATTTATTGCGATTGTCGGGAGCTCCGGTAGTGGTAAAAGTACGTTATTAAATATGCTGGGGGGACTCGATACGCCAGACAGCGGTAGTGTCAGTGTGCGAGGTAAAGACTTGAGTCAGTTAAATAACGAGGAGCTGACGGTTTTTAGACGAAGAAATATTGGTTTCGTCTTTCAAAATTATAATTTGGTGCCAATCTTAAGTGCCTATGAAAATATGACGCTGCCCTTAAAGTTAGATGGGGTTGCGGTTGATGAGCCTTATGTAGAACGAGTGACCAAAAAGTTGGCGATTCACGAAAAGCTGGATCAATTACCAGGGAATCTTTCCGGAGGGCAACAACAACGAGTGGCAATTGCTCGGGCTTTGTTGACTAAACCAGCGATTATTTTGGCGGATGAACCAACGGGGAACCTTGATTCTAAGAATAGTTTGGAAGTCGTCTCTTTATTGAAATCATCTGCCTATGAATTCCATCAGACGATTGCGATTGTCACTCATAACGAAGAAATTGCCCAAATGGCTGACCGCATGATTCGTATCGAAGATGGAAAAGTGTGCTAGGAAGGGGCGAGGAAAATGAAAGTAAGAAATAACAATCGATCGATCATTCGTACCTTGGCGAAAGCCGATTATGCCCACAATAAATTTAGAAATTGGCTGATGATTGGTGCTGTTGCAACGACTGTCTTGGTATTATTCTGTATTTTCAGCTTTATGAAGGGCCGGATCGATGCGGAATATTTGATGGAGGTCCGACATAATGGCTCGACGAATACGGCGATTTTGAATCGACCGACCACGCGCCAGAAGAAAGAAATTGATCATCTACCCTACATAGAAAAAACTGGAAAAATCAATAGTTTTGCAGTGGCGAAGACTGAGGGTGTCGATCGCTTCGCTGGAGTGGGCGCAGATGAGGCAGTCTTTACTGATTTATTTTTGCCAGCCTATTCAGATGTGCACGGGAAGTATCCTAAAAGTAGCGATGAGTTGATGCTATCGGTGCGAGGCTTAGAAGAGTTAGGTATTAAAGAACCAAAAGTCGGGATGAAAATCCCAGTGGAGATTCATGTTGATGCAGGGAAAACGAAGCACGAAACCTTTATTCTATCGGGCTACTATACAGACTATGTCCATCCTATTGAAGGGCCGCCGATTGGTTTTTTTGCCGAGAGTTATCTGTACCAATGGGGTCTTTCACTGAATCAGGCGACGAATTTATTGATCCAACAAAAAAATTGGTACACTGGGACAGAAGTTGAAAAATGGCTGTATCGTGACATTAAAACCATGGATGAACTGCAGCGTTTTGAGAGTGAAAACTCAGTCAACTATAATGTGATTATGCGTACGATTGGTGGCTATGATATTGCGCTAATCAGCATGGGTATTTTGCTGCTATGTGTGTTCCTATTGAATTACAATATCATGAACATTTCAATCAATCGCCAGGTCCGTTATTACGGATTACTCAAAACGATTGGGGCTACCAATCGTCAAATACGAAAGACGATTTATCAACAATTTGCCAAAGTTTCTGTGCTTGGTCTAGTACTAGGCAGTGGGCTAAGTCTCGTGATTGTCTTAGGAATTGTGCCACGGCTTCTAGAAAATTTTTATCTAAATAATTACGGCTTATCTTCGCAAATGATGAGATTTGAACCACTTCTTCTAGTCGTCAGCTTAGTGATTGCCTTACTGATTTCTTTCATTAGTATTTTGTTTCCAGCGTACAAGGCAGGCAAAATTACTCCGATGGAATCACTCGCTTATAGTGGACTGAAAGTAAGTCAGAAAAATAATCGGAGAAAGAGCCAGAAAAAGAATCGCAAGAAACAACAAAGTCCGCAATTGTTCCGGATGGCTTGGCGTAATATGTGGCGAACCAGACGATCAACCATCCTGTCGCTGACGTCGATTTTTCTAGGCTTGGCGATTGCCTTAGGTTCGATTGTGGTGGTTACGGCACTGGATTATACGAATAATTTTAAGTCGTTTGCTGATTTTACGCTGACGTCAACCTATCATCCAGACGGACTTGAAACAACTTATGATGAAACTTATTTGTCAGTTACGCTAGAAGAAGCTGACTATCTCACTTCATTAGAAGGTATTGAAAAAGCTGAGGTTGTCTATGGTGGTTATATTAAGATTGATTACGAGGAGACGGTTTGGCAGCCGTATCTTAGGGATAGTGCTGAGAGGTTTAATTTAGGGGAAGAGGATACTAAGATTGAAATGCAAGAGTTGAAGCGGGACCCGTATACTACCCTATTAATTGCCGATAACAGCTATCTTGATCAATTAGAAAAACATGTTCAGGATAATCAATTACCGCTAGATGTGCAAGGCTTACGAGTGGGCACAAGTGTCGTGAGTACAGAAGGTATGGGGTTCTCAGAAAAATTATTGAAAAAAACTTATTCTGAGATTGGCCAGACAATTCATTTAACGGCTGTTCAAACAAATTCACAACCAGTGACAAAGCAGTTCGGTGGCTATTTTGACTCAACCGTTGAAGGCTCGCCACACCTCTATTACCCATTTAAGATAGGGCCAGAGTTAATTATGAATGAGTCTAGCTTCTTAGAATTAGGGCTTTCAAAACGACCGCTAGAGATTAGTCTCTATGTTGAGGAAGAGAAAGAGCCTGTTATTAAACAAAAGCTAAAAAAACTCATAGCAAAGAAAACAGCGGATCTTCCTCCAAGTGAACAGGAATTTAAATTACCTCATCTAAATATCAATTCTGAGAGATTAGCGGAGGCACAGGATGAGATTAAAACGATGAAAATCGCGATGTATTCGATCAGTTTCTTACTGGTGAGTTTAGGCTTAGTTAATTATATCAACACAACGATCAGCGGACTTTTGAGCAGAAGAAGCGAGTTTGCTGTGATGGAAAGTATCGGCATGACAAGAAAACAACTAAGAAAGCTATTGATTCTTGAAGGATTATTTTATAGTGGCGTCTCTTCCTTATTACTCGCGACGATTGGTTCAACTGGGCTAGTGCTGCTGTTCAAGCTGGTCAAATCACGACTTGGCTATGCGCAGTTTTTCTTTCCATATCTCCCGATGTTGGTGATTATTTGTAGTTTATTTCTTATCTGTACTAGCATCCCGTTATTTATCTATCGCCGAATTACTCATCAAAGTGTGATTGAGCGCTTGCGGGAGACGATGGAATAGCAGATGAAAGGGAAAATACAATTGATTTTTACACAAAATAAAAAGAGTTATCTCCTCATCGCAGGATTCGCGGGCCTCTTCATTATGCCGCACCTGTTGAGCCAAAATATGATTATCGGCTCGGATGCAATTTTCCACTTTAATCGCTTCTATGATACCGCCCAACAGATCCGCGAGGGGAATTTCAATTATTTTATTAGCCAATATGGCTTTCAACAGTCCGGCCGGATCGTCAACGCATTCTACGGACCATTCCTAGCCTATCTTCACGGCTTGATTGTCTTACTCAGTAAAAATTGGTTCGTCTATCAAGTTAGCGCCAATTTTCTCTTGTATGTGCTGTCGGGTAGTTCGATGTTAACTTTCCTAAAGTCAGGGGGCTTAAGCACGGCGAGATGTCGACTAGGTGCCGTACTATATATGTCGTCTTTTGCCATTTTATATTGGGTCATGCGTCAAGGATTTACCAGCTGGGGTGCGGCCGTTTTACCGCTCAGTTTGAGTATTATCTTTGAAGTTATCGCACAGAAAAAGGTGCCAAAGTATAAATTAGCTCTAGGCATGGCGCTGCTCTTTCAGACGCATTTACTGACGGCGTTCTTTGGTGGACTAATCTATTTGCCAATCTTTTCTTACGCGTTTATTCAGAGTAAAGAGAAGAGACGATTTGTCGGGTCATTTATCAGAGAAGTTAGTCTCTTCGTTTTATTAACCCTTAATCTGTGGTTTGCTTATGCGACGGTTGCACGAGAAAATACACTGGCAACACCTTTTGTGAATGCTACTATGAGTTCAAATACAATCAATCAGGGGAGTTTTTATTGGCTAGTCAATCCAGTCAGCTTGTTGGTAATTCTGATAATCGTTTTGTTCAAAATTTTGACGAGTTGGCAGAAAACTTCAATCCAAAATAAGCTGTTGTTTTCAATTATGCTGTTCTTTTTACTCTTATCGACAAGCTTGATTCCATGGAATCAATTGGTGGCTCGCTCAATCCAAATCGTCGAGTTGATTCAGTTTCCTTTTCGCTTCTTTGTGCCGGTGACGATTCTTGCCATTTATTTATTTTTGGCGCTGGTCGATGTCGGGAAGCTGGGCAAATTGTTGGTTTTAGGCAGTAGTGTCCAGGTGCTGCTATTATCCGCAGTCACGTTAGCCACTTGGGAGTCGCCGACAGATTATATCAAGGCCGGCTCAAAAGTCACGCTTGCTGACAAAGATAGTTCGGTCATCAAAGTAGCTTTTCATGCAGAGGACAAACAACTGGCACTCTCATGGGTCGAAAAACCCACGCCAGATTATGTACCCTTGTATGGAAAAGTGACAAAAAATAAATACAGCTTATATGAAGAAAAAATCGTTCAAAAAAACAAAGAATTTGAGAAAGAGATCGGAAATTCTACTTTAGTCGTCCATGTAAAGCAAAATAACGACGCGGAAGAAACGGAAGTAGAATTACCGATTACTGTCTATAAACAGACGGTGCTACGTTCTGGGGGCAAAGAAATCCCTCACGACCAAATCAAGTTTGGCACAATCGGCACGCCGATTATTCCAAAAGAACTGATTAAAAACCAAAAAGTCGAAGTTTCTTATCAGATGCCAGGGACGAAGATTTTTATTTCAGTGACACTTTTAAGTTGGGGAATAGCGTTAGTTGGCTGGAGAAGAAACGCTAGACGGAAGGCTACCAGGCAAGCGTCCTTATGAAGGCGCAGGGAGTGGGATGCTTTTTCTATCTCCTAATTCGCACCAAAAATTTTACGCAACTGAACCGACAGTAAAATCAGAATTTTTCTTGACACAAGGGGTCATAACTTGTATTATATTGCTTGGGCACCTTTCTAAAAGGTCAGTTGTTTACACGTAAATAATAGCTCCCTATTCACTATGAATGGGGAGTTTTCTTTTTTTATTTACTAAGGCAATATCCTAGATAAGCATAAAAATTTTAAAGAAGGAGTTTTTCATTTTATGACAAAATACATTTTTGTGACAGGCGGCGTGGTATCTTCTATTGGTAAAGGGATTGTCGCAGGATCTTTAGGTCGCTTGCTAAAAAATCGTGGCTTAAAAGTGACCATCCAAAAGTTCGATCCTTATATCAATGTGGATCCAGGAACAATGAGTCCTTACCAACATGGGGAAGTCTTTGTAACCGACGATGGCGCGGAAACTGATTTAGATTTAGGCCATTATGAACGCTTTATTGACATTAATTTGAATAAATACTCCAACGTGACGACAGGTAAAATTTATTCTGAGGTTTTACGTAAAGAGCGTAAAGGTGAGTACCTAGGAGCAACGGTTCAAGTCATTCCACACATCACCAATGAAATTAAAGAGAAGATTATGCGCGCAGCTAGCATGACTGACTCAGATGTTATTATCACAGAAGTCGGCGGTACGGTGGGTGATATCGAATCACTGCCATTCCTAGAAGCTTTGCGTCAAATGAAAGCTGATGTCGGTTCTGATAACGTGATGTACATTCATACTACACTGATTCCTTACCTTAAAGCAGCTGGTGAAATGAAGACAAAACCAACGCAACACAGCGTAAAAGAATTACGTGGTTTAGGAATTCAACCAAATATCTTGGTGGTTCGTACAGAACAACCAGTCTCTCAAGATGTTAAAAATAAACTCGCACAATTCTGTGACGTGGCACCAGAAGCAGTCATCGAATCGCGCGATGTTGAAACATTGTATTCAATTCCATTGGCGTTACAAGCGCAAGGAATGGATCAATTTGTTTGTGATCATTTGAAATTAGACGCACCAGCAGCCGATATGACTGAATGGCGCGCATTAGAAGAAAAAGTCTTGAACCTGAAGAAAACAGTTCGCATCGGTTTAGTCGGCAAATACGTTGAATTGCCAGATGCCTATCTGTCAGTCGTTGAATCTCTGAAACATGCCGGATTCGCGTACGATTCAGACATCGAGCTTGATTGGATTCAAGCGCAAGACATTACCGAAGAAAATGCTGCTGAAAAATTAGCTCATCTAGATGGTATCTTAGTGCCTGGAGGTTTTGGTGATCGTGGGGTTGAAGGGAAAGTCGAAGCGATTCGTTTTGCCCGTGAAAATGATGTGCCATTCTTAGGAATTTGTCTAGGCATGCAGATGGCCTGTGTTGAATTTGGCCGTAACGTCGTTGGTTTAGAAGACGCTGGTTCTGCTGAAACTTATCCAAATGCTAAAAACAATATTATCGACTTGATGTCAGATCAAGAAAATATTGAAAACTTAGGTGGGACTTTACGTCTTGGATTGTACCCATGTAAAGTCAAAAAAGGCACAAAAACGGCGGCTGCTTACAATAATGAAGAAGTCGTACAAGAACGTCACCGTCACCGCTATGAATTCAACAATAAATACCGTGAAATGTTCGAAGCAAAAGGCTTGGTCTTCTCAGGCGTTTCACCAGACAACCGTCTAGTGGAAATCGTTGAGATTCCAGAGAAAAAATTCTTCGTGGGCTGCCAATTCCACCCAGAATTAATCTCTCGTCCAAACCGTCCACAAAAATTAATCAAAGCTTTTGTTGGAGCTTCACTAGACAATCGCGAAGAAAAATAATCGCTTAGCGACTAAGCAGCTATTTATAGGACCAATAAAAAGAAGTTTGGGATAATCCCCAAACTTCTTTTTTTTATACAAATGAACGATTGCGGAATTCTTTCGGTGAAATTTCTTCTTTTTTCTTAAATAAATAACTAAAATAGTTAGGATCATTGTAGCCGATATCAAAGGCAATAGATGAGAGCTTTTCATTAGTTTCTACTAGTAATTTCTTCGCTGATTCGATTCGACAATTGGTCAAGTATTCGATAAATGTGCTGCCAATTGATTGTGAGAAGACGGTGCTGAAATGAGCAGGGCTTAGATTTACATGATTCGCAACAACATTTAAGGAAATGTTAGGATCAGAAAAGTTTTCTTCAATGTAGTTGATTGCTTTTTTTATAATTGTTTGATGTTTAAACATCACTGAGTTTTGCGGTGATTGAATTAGGAAAAGTAAAATTTTTCGGACCAATTTTTTATATTCTGTTAAGGAAGAGACAATCAGCGTTAAGTCCTCAATTGTGGTTAAAATTTCAATTTCCGTAGGTAAAGGCACTTGATTTTTACCTTGAACGAGCTTAATCAATTCAGTTAAAACGTAGAAGCGCAAGAAAATGTTTTGCTGTTCATCATCTGTTGGAATGCCCGTCAGTTCACTAATAAAGGAATCAATATTTTCCAAATCTAAGGCTGACACCATCTTCGTCAAATTTAGTTGAAATGGATTTATTAGCGTCGCATCCCGTTCTTTAAACATTTCATCATAGCTGATAATTTCAACTTTATTTAAATCACCATACGTAGCAAGCAGTGATTCTGTTAAATGAAAGGAGCGAGGAATTTCGCTAATCCGATTCACAATCGGTCCAAAGGCAACAGAGACTGGATTGCTGTGTTCTTTTCGTAGTTCACTCACAAGGGATTCCGCTAATTGATAACAGGTTTCTAGTAATTGAGCGCGATCTTTTTGAAAAACCAAAAATTTTATATACTTCGACGAGATACTAGAGAAAATTAAGGAAGAATCATTGTCAAACAGATAGTTTAGTTGGTTATTAAAATAATATTGTTCTTCGAATTTCTTTATATTTTGATTTTTTACGAGTAGAACGGCATACTTTTGCCCTAATAAAGAACGATCTAGGCTATTGGATTTGATTTGAACTTCTTCCATCGAGAGGGAGCCCTTGAATAGGCAGTTTAAGAAGTGATTCTTTTTCAATTCAAATAAGATTTTTTCATCTTTCTTTTTGGTTCGATCATGATTCTTTCTTTGACTATCTAAGTCGTGAATTACGCGGGTCAGAGCGTTAGCTAGTTCACTTTCCTTGATAGGTTTTAATAAATATTCGTCGGCTTTAATTTGAATAGCGGTCCTCATGTAGCCAAAATCATCAAAGCCTGTCAAAAATAGAACACGTATCCAAGGGAACCGTTTTTTGACTTCAGTGGCAAATGTCACCCCGTCCATGAAAGGCATTTTGATGTCAGTCAAAATAATGTCTGGTTGTAAATCAATAATAGCCGAAAGCCCCATCTCGCCATCTGAAGCTTCTCCCGAAAAGCTCAGCGCTAGACTCTCAGAAAGCTGAAGTAATTGATTACGGAGATTTTCTCTAATTAAAGGTTCATCTTCCACGATAAATACACTATACATTACGTAATTCCTCCATTTTTGGTAGAATTTTATTGTTTTTTGGAACAGAGATGAGGACACGCGTTCCTTGGTTATAGACACTATCAATTTTCAGTTTTGCAGCTTCGCCATAGTAGAGCTTTAAGCGGCGATGAACATTGTAGAGGCCATAACCAGATTCGAAAGTAGAAGGGGATTCATTGTTTAAATTATTGCGGACTTCTTGTAAACGCTCAGGAGTCATGCCAATGCCATTATCTGTGATGTAAAATGACAGAGCCTCACTATCTTCTTTCACCTCGAGTTGCACAGTTCCAACATCTCGTATAAATTTAGTTCCATGATAAACGGCATTTTCAATAATCGGCTGAAGAATCATTTTTAAGACGATATAATCTTCTATTTGTGGCACGGAAATGGTATAAGAAAGCATTTTACCATAACGTATTTTCAATATTTTGAGGTAATCCTCGACATGTCGAATTTCCTTTGAGAGGGGAATCCAGTCTTTCCCCTTGCTCAAAGAAATCCGGAAAAAATCAGATAGAGCAAAGGTCATTTCTTTAACTGTCTGTAACTCTCCTTGATCGACGAGAGCCAAGATCGCATCCAATGAATTATAGATAAAATGTGGAGTAATTTGTGCTTGCAGGGTCCGCACCTCACTTTGAGCGAGATGATGCTGCTTCTCGGCATTTTCTCCAATCAATGTATTAAGATTATCGGCCATCGTGTTCATGCTAATACTTAAATTAGAAAGCTCAGAAAGCGGCGAAACATTTGAGCGATAGTCCAGATGGCCATTAGAAAATTCTGTAGCTAATTTGACTAAATCATCGATTGGCTGTTGGATTTTCTTCTCAATAAACTTTTGGGTGCGGCGACTAAAGAAAAAGATGCTGGCAATAATCACCAATTCTGCAAAAGTCAGGAGTAAAATAGACCTCGTTATTTCTGCGCTTCGTTTCCCCGCAATATCGATTTCGACATGGACGAAGTCTTGCAAGATATCATAGAGTAGCTGATTGACTGAATCAATTTGTTCCATAATTACTTCATTTTCTTGCACAGGTTTTTCTAACGTCACATTCTCTAAAATCTTCTCCAGGTATTTTTCCATTGTATCTAGCGTGCGCAAAGCAACATCTAGGGTGCTTTTTTCAGTCGCAGTATTCGCATTCTCGCTGATTCTATTAATATCTGCTCTTAATTCAACGGTGATGCCTTTTTGCGTATAGCTGCTAGGTTTGATTTGCCCAAAAACCACATCCCACATTTCTTCTAAGACTTTATTTTTCACCTTTGTTGATATTTCATTGGCAGACTGGATATTTTCTATGGAATTTTGATAGATGAAAATATAACGAGTATAGAAAAATATACTGAACAGGATAGGTAAAATAGCGATAAGCAACATCATCTTATTTGATTGTGAAAAAATCTTTTTTATGCTGTCTGTCTTAGTCATCATCAAGGCTCCTCAATAATTTCGTGTCGGGATCGCATCCAGTTGGGATTGATCTGAGAAAATCGTTTCAGGCATGTAGATTTCTTGGGGAATGCTTTGATTGTTGAAATAGCGAGAAATAGTGTTCCGCACATACCAACCTGCATTGGGATTACACTCGACCACAGCATTTATGCGCCCTTTTTTTAGTTGAGTAATCATATCTTCTTGCCCGTCAATCGTGATGATAACGAGATCCTTTTTCACCTTGTGCGCGTCTAACGCGTCTAAGGCGCCGTGCGTCATTTCATCATTATGACTAAATAAGATATCAATATCTTCTAATAATCCCTCTTCAATTAGTTTATTCATCTGCTCTTTGCCTTTTAGACGGATATAATCAGCATCTCTTGTTAGCGTAATGTTCATACGTGGATCACGTTGGATAGTTTCCATAAATCCATCATGACGAAGAGTCGTCGGAGAAGTGGAGGACAGACCTTTTAGCTCGAGAATATTGATGTGTTCTTTTTCTTTGTCCTTAAAATAGTTATAGGCATATAAGCCAGCTCGATTGCCCTCAGCTTTGAAGCTAGGTCCTATATGTGTTAAAAACAACGAGTTATCTGTAATATTCACATTTCTATCTGTTATGATTACGGGGATGCCAGCATCTTTTGCTTCCTTTAAGACAGGCTCCCAGCCGTCTTCTTTTAAAGGAGTAAAAATGATGATATCAACCTTGTAAGCGATAAATGTACGTATATCTTGAATCTGTCGTTCTTGATTCATGAAACCATTTCGATAGAGTACTTGGTAGTTTTCTTTGCCTAACTCTTCCTTAATAGACTCTGTATGTCGCTTTCGCCAGTTGCTTTCTGTCCCTGATTGGGAAAATCCGACAACAATTGCCGCTTTCTCCTCCTTTTGCGGTTGCGTACAGGAGGTAAGAAGAACGAGTATCAGCATCATCAATAAGAATCCAGTTTTCTTTAACAAACAACCAACCCCTTTCAACCCCTTTTCTTGTACACGTATTGTAACAAATATTTACAGCTAATGAAATCGCTATCAAAAAATCGAATCAAAGTTCGAAAAATAATCAAGAGAATAAAAAAATATTCAAGTTTTTCCTCCAAAAAAGGGCGAGGAAAAAAAAGATTTGAAGAACTTACGAATAAATATCAATGTAAACGCTTTTATTATCCGCTACTATTAGATTGTACTAATAAATAATTATTTGGAGGAGTTAAAAAAATGACGAATCACTTAAAAAAAGGGTTGTTGGCAGCACTGACATTATTTATGGGAATCACTTTAGTTGCCTGTGGCAGTAGCTCAGACAAAGCAGAGAAATCGGATAAAGCGTATATAGGCATTGCAATGCCTACTAAATCAGCAGAACGTTGGATTGCTGATGGGGAAAACATGGTTAAACAATTAGAAGAAAAAGGCTACAAAACAGATTTACAGTACGGCGAAGACAAGGTAGAGAACCAAGCAGCGCAAATTGAAAACATGATTACTAAAGGGGTAGATATATTAGTTATTGCTTCAATTGATGGTTCAGCTTTAACCGATGTCTTAGAAAAAGCGGATAAAGAAGGCATCAAGGTAATTGCCTATGACCGTCTATTAATGAATTCAGAAAATGTCGATTATTATGCAACCTTTGATAACTTCAGTGTAGGTGTTTTACAAGCTTCTTATATTGAAGACAAATTAGGTCTTAAAGATGGCAAAGGTCCATTTAATATCGAGTTGTTTGGTGGTTCACCAGATGATAATAATGCCTTGATTAATTACAACGGAGTTATTTCAGTGTTACAACCGTATTTTGACAGTGGCCAATTAGTTGTTCCTTCTGGTCAAACAAAATTCAATCAAATCGCTACTCTACGTTGGGATGGTTCAACTGCCCAAGCTCGTATGGATAACCTACTAAGTGCCAATTATACAGATAAAAAGCTAGATACAGTGCTTTCACCGTATGATCCAATTGGCTTAGGAATTATTTCTTCATTAAAAGGCGTCGGTTATGGGACTGCGGACAAACCAATTCCTGTCATTACCGGTCAAGATGCGACAATTGCTGGGGTTAAATCAATTATCGCTGGCGAACAAACACAGACTGTCTTTAAAGATACGCGAACACTTGCAAAAAACACGATTGAAATGATCGAAGCAATCACAAAGGATAAAGAAGTCCCTGTGAATGATACAGAAACGTATGATAATGGCGTTAAAGTTGTACCAACCTACTTGGCAAATCCAATCTCTGTCGATAAAGAAAATTATAAAGAAGAGTTGATCGATACTGAGTACTATAGTGCAGATGATTTAGGCCAATAAGCTATTTTTGGAAATTTTATCAAATGAGCAATAAATCAGATTTTCTAGTGGATTATTTTAGGCATCATATTAAGAATAATCGAGTGGAAAATTAGTTATGGTGTCAAGAGCTAGGTGAAAAGCGAAGACTAATTGACGAATAGGCTTCCTTCAATCAGTTGAAATAAAGCTTATAACCTAGCTTCTTTTTTATTGAAAAAAAGGAGTGAGAACATGGCAGATTATATTCTGGAGATGAAAAATATCGTCAAAGAATTTTCTGGGGTCCGTGCGTTGGATAACGTTAATTTCAAAATTGAGCGCGGAACAATTCATGGATTATGTGGAGAAAATGGTGCGGGAAAATCAACACTGATGAACGTCTTGAGTGGCCTTTATGGCTATGGTAGTTATGAGGGAGATATCTTTTATGATGAGGAGAAATGTACCTTTAAAAATCTAAGAGATAGCGAAAAAAAAGGCATTGTGATTATCCATCAAGAATTGGCACTGAGTCCTTATCTATCCATTAAAGAAAATATATTTTTAGGAAATGAGCAAGCAAAACACGGCATTATTGACTGGAATCTGACCGAGCAGAAAACGACTGAATTGTTAGATAAAGTCGGGCTTAAAGTTAATGCCAATCTATTGGCTTCTCAGATTGGTGTCGGTCAACAACAGCTTGTAGAAATCGCGAAGGCCTTTTCTAAATCCGTGGAGCTATTGATTTTAGACGAGCCAACTGCGGCGCTGAATGAAGAAGAGAGTGAGAATCTCTTACGTCTGATTAAAGAATTCAAAAATCAAGGCATTACATCAATCATTATTTCGCATAAATTAAATGAAATTGTGACGGTCGCTGATCGGATTACCATTTTAAGAGATGGTCGGACGATTGAAACCATTGAAAAAGAAGAAATCAGTGAAGATCGAATTATCAGAGGAATGGTTGGTCGTGATTTGGAGAACAGGTATCCAGAAAGACATCCCAACTTAGGTGAAACCTATTTTGAAGTCAAAAATTGGACCGTTCACCATCCAATTGATGGGGAGAGAATTGTTAATAAGCAAGTGAACTTTTCCATCCGAAGTGGCGAAATCATTGGGATTGCCGGCCTGATGGGTGCGGGAAGAACCGAATTAGCAATGAGTATTTTTGGGCATTCGTATGGGAAAAATATTCAAGGCGAAGTATACAAAGAAGGTAAAAAGATTGATGTGAGAGATGTCCCAACAGCAATTAAAAATGGTCTCGCATATGTTTCAGAAGATCGAAAAGCTCTTGGCTTAAATTTACTCATGGATATCCGAGAAAACACAACGCTTGCTAGCTTAAATAAGATCAGCCAAAGCGGGGTGATTGATAGCGAAAAAGAAGTACAAGTGTCTGAAATTTATAAAAGTAAAATGCGGACAAAAATGAATTCAATCTATCAAAATATCGGTAGTTTAAGTGGTGGAAATCAACAGAAGGTCGTCCTATCCAAATGGCTGATGACAGAGCCGGATATTTTATTTCTCGATGAGCCTACACGCGGAATTGATGTAGGAGCTAAATATGAGATTTATACTATCATCGAAGAAATGGCTGCAGCTGGAAAGTGCATTTGTATTATTTCATCTGAGCTTCCAGAAATTATCGGGATGTGTGATCGCATCTATACCATGAATGAAGGGCGTTTAACTGGCGAAGTTCTTAAAAAAGAGGCAACGCAAGAAAAATTAATGACATTAATGACGATGGAAAAAGAGGGTGTTAGATAAAATGGAACAAACAAAAAAAATAAAAGCGACGAGTAAATCGAATCAAATCAAAGACAAATTTTTAGATCTATTTAGTAAATATAGTATGGTCATTATTCTGGTTTTCTTATTAGTTATTTTTCAATTATTGACCGACGGAATCTTTTGGCGACCACTTAATATTACAAATTTAGTGCTTCAGAATAGTCATATTTTGGTTTTAGCAGCCGGTATGTTATTGGTTGTTTTATTAGGACATGTTGACTTATCTGTTGGTTCAGTAATGGCTTTTGTAGGCGCGATTGCAGGTGTCTTGATGGTGAATCTCGAGATGAGCACCTGGCTAGCTGTTCCACTGTGCTTAATCATCGGGGCAATAATCGGCGCTTGGCAAGGCTTCTGGGTTTCCTATGTGGGCATTCCGGCATTTATCGTGACACTAGCCGGGCTACTTATGTTTCGTGGATTAACTCAAGTTGTTTTAGGTGGGCAATCTTTAGCTCCGTTTCCGTCAATCTTCCAGAAAATATCTACAGGCTACTTACCAGATATTCTTCCTGGCGATCATATCCATCTGTTATCAATGATTATCGGCGGGACTATTGCTCTCTTACTTATTCTTAGTCAATGGAAAGCGAGAGAAAAGAGAAGAAAAAATCTATTTGAAATAGAAAACTCGCGGACTTTTATAGCTAAAGCTATCTTCACAGCTTGTATTATTATCGGTGTCACTTACATCTTCTCATCTTATTCGGGCTATCCGATCATCCTGATTTTACTGGGTGCGATTGTTTTTGTTTATTCATTCTTAACCAATCGAACAGTGGTTGGTCGACAAATTTATGCAACAGGTGGAAATAGAAAAGCAGCAGAATTGTCAGGGATTAAAACGAAACGAATTACTTTTTGGGTATTCGTTAATATGGGCATGATGGCTGCGTTGGCAGGGATAATCTTGGCTGCTCGTTTGAATGCAGCAACTCCTCAAGCAGGGACTTCCATGGAATTAGATGCAATGGCCGCCGTTTATTTCGGAGGAGCTTCCACTTCTGGTGGGATCGGTACGATTATGGGCGCAATTGTTGGGGGGCTTGTAATGGGTGTTTTGAATAATGGGATGTCCATTTTAGGCGTAGGTGTGGATTGGCAACAAGCGATTAAAGGCTTGATACTTTTATTAGCCGTCGTTCTAGATATTTATAATAAAAAGAAAAAAATATCTTAATTTGATGAGACGAAGGTAGCGAATAAAATGGTAGAGGAATAATTGCTCGTTTATCTACTAAAAATAATTAAATGAAAGTCTGTTATCTAATGAACAAAGTTACCGTTTTCTTTCTGATGAATAGGCAGTTTGTAATAAATAACTGCTTTTTTGATTGATATTTAACATGAAAATAGGCATGGAAATTTTCAAATTCGATGATTTTAGTAGAAAAGTACCGAAATATTTGATAAAATGTAACTGTTGGTTAGGGGATGAACCCTTAACAAATTTGTTTAGACAAACATTAGGAGGAATTTTTTATGCCATTAGTATCAGGAACAGAATTTCTTAAAGCAGCTCGCGAAGGCGGGTACGGTGTTGGCGGATTCAACACAAACAATTTGGAATGGACAAAAGCGATTCTTGAAGCTGCTGAAGCTAAAAAAGCACCAGTATTGATTCAAACTTCTATGGGCGCTGCAAAATACATGGGCGGATACAAAGTATGTTACGATTTAGTAAAAGACTTAGTAGACTCAATGGGCATTACAGTACCAGTTGCACTTCACTTAGACCACGGTGAATATGAAGATGCATTAGAATGTATCGAAGTTGGTTATACTTCAGTTATGTTTGATGGTTCTCATTTACCATTTGAAGAAAACATCGAAAAAGCGAAAGATGTTGTTGCTAAAGCACATGCTAAAGGCGTTTCTGTAGAATGTGAAGTTGGTTCAATCGGCGGCGAAGAAGACGGAATCATCGGTTCTGGCGAATTAGCTGACATTGAAGAATGTAAACAAATGGTTGCTACTGGTATTGATTACCTAGCATGCGGAATTGGTAACATTCATGGTTCATATCCTGACAACTGGACTGGTTTAGCTTTCGATCATTTACAAGCTATCTCAGATGCTGTTGGCGATATTCCATTAGTATTACACGGAGGTTCTGGTATTCCTTTAGAACAAGTTCAAAAAGCGATTTCTATGGGCGTATCTAAAATCAACGTAAATACTGAGTGTCAAGAAGTATTTGCTGCTGCAACTCGCAAATATATTGAAGAAGGAAAAGACCTTGAAGGTAAAGGCTTTGACCCTCGTAAATTATTAGCACCAGGAACTAAAGCAGTAGAAGAATTAGTTGAACAACGTATCGAATGGTTTGGTACTACTAACAAAGCATAATTAATTCCGAATAATAGATTATACATGAAGACAGTCGTAATGGCTGTCTTTTTTGAACTAAAAATACAGTCAGCTCAATGTGACTAAAAAATAAAAACTCTGCCAAAGGATAAGCTTACTTATCTTTGGCAGAGTTTTTTATAGAATAGATTATGTATTTGTTTCAATCAGTACAAGTCCATATTTTTTGAAAAGTAGAAAGAAAATATAGACGATGATTACTGCGGCAATCCCAAAGTAGGCGTCAACTATATCAGGAGTATTTAGGAAAGTCATAACGGTCTCGCATAAAAGATTGCCAATAATTAAACCCACAGCAAGTAAATTGATACATATAAATTTAGCATCAGTCAATAGATAGGTATAGCCAATACCAATAAAGGTCAGCAACGTGAGCGAAAAGTTCGAGATATGTGCGGTAATGTAGGCGTTGAGTATGACAAAATCGGTGTCTAGACTCTGATGTCTTCCGATAGTCAGTAGCATTCCTAGAAATAATAATGATAAATGAATAATGAGAAATAATTTTTTTGGATTAAATTTGTATGTGACTTTGAACAAGTGTTAGTCTCTCCTTTTGATTGTAGTAAGGTAAAGATAAATAAATTTAACGTATCTAGCTGATTAAAAAAATGAAAATTATGTTATGTAGGACTCCCGAATATAAATGTATAACGGTAGGTTTCTCTTAACTAAGAATCAGCTCCGTATCAAGAAATTGGCCGAATGCGCGGATGGCTTTTTTCTCAAAACGACGATTTAAAGGCAGCGGCAGTTGGACCGTTTTCCTTTGATTGTTTTGTCGGATCACAAGCACCGGATAATGATGACGCGTGAGCGGGAACTGACCTGCCACAGCTGTCACATTTAATGTTTCAAAGCTGATATTTAGTACCTCATTTTTACGTATTACTAAGTTGGTTCTACCAGTTAAGACAATTGCATTTTCATAAATAGCGACGGATTCTTTGCCTTTGGTGAATAGATAATAGAGGAGATAGATGCCAAATGCTCCGAACATTAGCTTACCAGAAAGTGTCGGCAGCCCCAGTGAAAATAAGAGGCATAAAAATAATAGAGCGAATAAAACAATGCGAACCGCAAGATTGATGGTTTTTCTTTTAAAAAGTAACACGCCATAATCGTCGCCCATAGGGAGGAGCCTCCTTTTTGTAATCTATTTTATTTTTGCAAAGTCCAAGTTAATTGTCAATACCGATTGTTATTTTAAACATTTAGCACAAACTGCATCATGTGACGGGCGGTTTATTCATTTTCACTCATCAATAGGACTTTTTCTGGGCAGTAGATATCTGCAGTCAAAGGATCGCGGCTGATTATCTTCCGACATAAAGATCCCACCGAGTTTCCCTGTCTGCCAGTAGTCGATTAATTTAATTGCTTTAGTCAGAATTTGCGGAGTTTTGTCGCCAGCATTGTTCATCATAGGGCCACCTAAACTCGCTTGCTATTCTTTACGTCAGTAAGTCAGCGAGTCATGAGTCTCGCCGTAGTTATTTTTCTATGAGGAAGCTTGATATAGCCTTTTTTCTTGCCTTGCAATATGGTAAAATGAGTATTAGTGCAATTGGGCACTTTTTTAGTTCTTAAACCAAAAAGTATAGGTGAATATAAAATGAAAAAAATTAAAATAAATGGTAATCGTCCTTTAAAAGGCGAAGTGACAATAAGTGGTGCAAAAAATAGTGCAGTAGCTCTGATTCCAGCAGCAATTTTAGCGGATTCACCTGTTATATTAGAAGGGGTTCCCGATATTCAAGATGTTCATTCCCTGATTGAAATTTTAGAAATCATGGGTGCCAAAATTAAATTTGAAGATAATCAATTAGAGATTGATCCAAGAGAAGTCGTATCTGTGCCTATGCCAAGTGGCAAAATTAATAGTTTACGAGCTTCTTATTATTTTATGGGCTCATTATTAGGTAAATTTGGCGAAGCAGTTGTCGGCCTCCCAGGTGGGTGTTATCTAGGGCCACGGCCGATTGATTTACATATCAAGGGTTTTGAAGCGTTAGGCGCGACAGTCAACAACGAGCATGGTGCGATGTATCTGCGGACTGAAAATGGTCCACTAAAAGCGACGCGTATCTTTATGGATATGGTCTCGATTGGCGCGACGATTAACGTGATGCTGGCTGCGGTCAAAGCGGAAGGCAAAACAATTATCGAAAATGCCGCACGTGAACCAGAAATTATTGATGTAGCCACTCTTTTAAATAACATGGGTGCTAAAATTCGTGGCGCTGGGACGGATATTATTCGGATTGAAGGCGTGACCGAATTACACGGTTGCCGTCATTCAATTATTCCCGACCGGATTGAAGCAGGGACTTATTTGGCCTTGGCTGCTGCTGCGGGTGAAGGAATTATCGTCAGAAATGTTATTTTTGAGCATCTAGAAAGTTTTATTGCAAAATTACAAGAGATTGGTGTCAAGATGAATATCAGCGAAGATGCGATTGAAGTTTTACCTTCGCACGATTTGAAAGCTGTTCATGTGATGACGTATCCTTATCCAGGATTTGCGACTGATCTACAACAACCACTGACTCCACTACTTCTCAAAGCCAAAGGAACGGCTGAAATAACTGATACTATCTACTCAAAACGGGTCAATCATATTCCAGAATTAGCGCGAATGGGCGCCAATGCAACGGTTGAAGGGAATTTAATTATTCTAAACGGTCCGAATAAATTACATGGTGCCGAGGTTGTAGCTTCCGATTTACGAGCAGGGGCTTGTTTAGTTATTGCCGGATTAATGGCAGAAGGCGAGACAACTATCTACAATGTTGAATACATTCTGCGCGGCTATGACCATATTATCGAAAAATTAACGGCTCTTGGAGCAGATATTGAAATGATTGAAGAGGAGGCTGAAAAATGAGTGATTATTTAACGATGGCGGAATTAGAAAACAAAACGTTAAAAGAAATTTATACGTACGCCAAAGATTTCAAAATTCCTTATTATAGTCAAATGAATAAAAAAGAATTGTCTCTTTCAGTCATCCGAGCGCAAGCTGAAAAGCAAGGTTTCTTCTACATGGAAGGGATCTTAGATATTGTCGGACAAGAAGGCTACGGATTTTTACGTCCGATTAACTATGGGCCAAGTGTAGAAGATATTTATATTTCTTCTTCTCAAATTCGCCGATTTAGTTTGCGAAATGGCGATAAAGTTGCCGGAAAAGCTCGTCCACCGAAAGAATCTGAACGTTATTATGGCTTGATGCATGTAGAAAGCGTCAATGGAAAAGATCCCGAGGAAGCCAAAGAACGTCCGCATTTTCCAGCTTTAACCCCTCTATATCCAGATAAACAGATCAATCTTGAAACGACACCAGGCCGTTTGTCTACGCGAATGATTGATATCTTCGCACCTGTTGGATTCGGTCAGCGTGGTTTAATCGTTGCGCCACCAAAAGCCGGGAAAACCAGCGTCTTAAAAGAAATTGCCAATGGCATCACTGACAACCATCCTGATGTTGAACTGATTTTACTTTTAATTGATGAGCGTCCGGAAGAAGTGACTGATCTAGAAAGAAGCGTGAAGGGCGATGTGGTTTCTTCAACCTTTGATCAACAACCACAAAACCATACGCGAGTTGCCGAATTAGTCTTAGAACGGGCGATGCGCTTAGTCGAGGACAAACGCGATGTCGTTATTTTAATGGACAGTATTACTCGTTTAGCACGGGCCTATAACTTAGTCGTTCCGCCAAGCGGTCGAACATTAAGTGGTGGGATTGATCCAGCTGCTTTATACAAACCGAAGAAATTCTTTGGCGCGGCCAGAAATATTGAAGAAGGCGGTAGTTTAACTATTTTAGCCACAGCCTTAGTCGATACTGGTAGCCGAATGGATGATATTATCTATGAAGAATTCAAGGGAACCGGGAATATGGAATTACACTTGTCCCGCGATTTAGCAGAACGCCGTATCTTCCCAGCTATCGATATCAAGAAATCTGGTACGCGAAAAGAAGAGTTATTAATTGCGCCAGAAAGACTGGAAGATCTATGGAAACTAAGAAACAATATGACCGGCGATTCACTAGTGTATACTGAACAGTTGATCCAATTCTTAAAGAAAACGAAAAACAATGATGAATTTTTCGAAGCCTTCCAAGATGTTTCATTTGGCAATCGGGCACCACGAAAAAATCCAAAAAGATAATTGCATATTGAACCAAATCATGGTACGATATTACTGTTGTAAATTGACAAATCAACTCTGACTCAGCAAATGAATCAGGGCAAAGGAGCGAACTAAAGATG
This sequence comes from Candidatus Enterococcus huntleyi, assembly GCF_009933175.1. Lineage (GTDB taxonomy): Bacteria > Bacillota > Bacilli > Lactobacillales > Enterococcaceae > Enterococcus_K > Enterococcus_K huntleyi. The sequence continues at coordinate 80,733 of NZ_MAEJ01000027.1, forward strand.
AAACAAAATATCCACCCAGAATATCATCCAGTCGTATTTATGGACTCAACAACTGGTTTCAAATTCTTGTCAGGTTCTACAAAATCTTCACAAGAAACAGTTGAATGGGAAGACGGAAATACTTACCCAGTAATCCGTGTCGAAGTAACTTCTGACTCACATCCATTCTATACTGGACGTCAAAAATTCACACAAGCAGATGGACGTGTGGACCGTTTCAACAAAAAGTACGGTATCAAAGACACAAACGCTGCAGAATAATCAAAACATTGGTAAGACAAAGTTTAACAGACCATTCCTTCGGGGACGGTCTGTTTTTTTTCGGTTTGGGCACGTGTTTGACCTTCACGAATTATATGAAAAGACAGAAACATTTGACAAAACATAGATGATTATCTATATTATACACATAGATAATCATCGATATGAAGGAGAAAAGCTATGAACTATGAAAAAACATCATTATTATTAAAGGCTATGGCTGATCCAAAACGGATGAAGATTGTGGATCTTCTTTCTTGTGGCAGTCTTTGTGCATGTGATCTACTGGATCATTTTGACTTTACTCAGCCAACACTATCTCATCATATGAAGGTGCTAGAACAAGCTGGAATTATTTCAGTCAGTAAACAGGGGAAATGGCATCATTATGCGTTACAAGAAGAGTTTGTCAGAGAATTTTTGAGTTCGATGATGCAACTGCTGTCTAGTGACGAGCAAACGTGCATCTGTCAGAATAAAGAATGTGTAGAAAAAGGAGAAGAAGTACATGAAAAAATTAGAACTATTTGAACCAGCAATGTGTTGCTCAACCGGCGTTTGTGGTCCCTCAGTGGATGAAACATTGCTCATGATTACCTCAGTTTTTGAAGCGCTAGAGGGAGTCTCTCAAATTGAAGCGACTCGTCACAATTTGACGAGTGACCCAGATGCGTTTGTCAATAATGAGACTGTCTTAAAGATGATGCAAGAAAAAGGCAATGAAATCTTGCCGGTTACAGTGATAGATGGCGCCATCGTTAAAACGGGTGCGTATCCAACAATGGATGAACTTTCTAACTACACTGGGTTGGTATTTGTTAACCAAAATTCTGAACAGACAGGCGGTTGTTGTGGCGGATCTGGCTGCTGCTAAGGGGGATGTAAATATGCAACGATATGAATTAAATCAACTGAATCCGACAAAATACTTATTTTTTACTGGTAAAGGTGGCGTTGGTAAGACAACGGTTGCTTGTGCGACAGCGACAAGTTTGGCAGATAATGGCGCGAAGGTGATGTTGGTTAGTACGGATCCTGCTTCGAATCTGCAAGATGTATTTCAGACAGAATTGACCAATAAACCAAAAATGATCGACAGCATTCCTAATTTGAAAGTAGCTAATTTTGACCCAGTGACGGCCGCAGCTGAATATAAGGAAAGCGTTGTTGGTCCTTACAGAGGGATTCTACCCGATAGCGCATTAGAAAATATGGAAGAGCAGTTGTCTGGTTCATGTACAGTGGAGATTGCGGCTTTTAATGAATTTGCAAATTTTTTGACGGACAAGTCTGTTGAAGAAGCCTACGATCATATCATTTTTGATACAGCCCCGACTGGTCATACATTAAGAATGCTGCAGCTGCCTTCTGCGTGGAGTAATTACTTAGATGAAAATACGACAGGTGTTTCTTGTCTAGGACAGTTATCTGGTTTAGGCGATAAAAAAGAAATGTACGCTGAAGCAGTTAAAACGTTAAGTCAAGAAGAATTGACCACACTAATGTTAGTTACTCGCCCTCAAAAAGCGGCAATAATCGAGGCGACTCGCGCGTCTGATGAATTAAGTCAACTAGGTATTCTTAGCCAAAAATTAATTGTTAATGGGTTACTTGAAACAGCAGATGACCCTATTTCACAAACGATTTACGACCAACAACAAAAAGATTTAAGCGAGATGCCCGCAGAATTAAAGAAATTTGAGCAATTCTATGTTCCTCTACGAGCGTACAACGTAACAGGTATCAAGAATCTACGGACTTTACTTGATAAGAATCAACCACCGATTTTAGAACAAGCCAATCCAGCGATTGAATTGCCTACACTCAGTGAGATTGTCGCTGATTTTATCGCAACAGATAAAAAAATTATTTTTACAATGGGTAAAGGTGGCGTAGGGAAGACCATTATTGCGATTCAAATAGCTAAAGCTCTGTCAAAAGCTGGTAAGAAAGTTCATTTAGCAACAACGGATCCGGCCGATCACTTAAGTCTTTATTTAGCAGAGACTAAAGAAATTTCTGTGAGCCATATTGATGAAGAGAAGGAATTGCAAGCTTACCAAGAAGAAGTTTTAGCTAAAGCAAGAGAAACGATGAGTGCGGATGATGTTGCGTATGTGGAGGAAGATTTGCGTTCCCCTTGTACCCAAGAGATTGCAGTATTCAGAGCCTTTGCAGAGATTGTCGATAAGGCTGAAAATGAGATTGTTGTGATAGACACCGCACCAACCGGTCATACCTTGTTATTATTAGATTCTACTCAAAGCTATGCAAAAGAGGTCGAACGCAGTGCCGGTGAAGTTCCAGAGTCTATCAAAAAACTGTTGCCTCGTTTACAAAATAAGGCTGAAACCGAAGTATTAATGGTCACCTTACCTGAAACGACGCCTGTTTATGAATCATTGCGGCTTGATGCAGATTTAGATAGAGCAAAAATTGCTCATACATGGTGGCTAGTCAATCAGAGTATGTATGCGACAGACACTTCGAATGTAATTTTAAAAGCTCGCGCAGCCAATGAGATTGAATGGATAGAAAAAGTGGCTGAAGTATCCAATGGACATTTTGCAGTGGCTGAATGGGTGCCTAATTTTGAAGCAGAATTAGTCCACTAAACGTTTTACTTTTACACTTTTACGATAGATGAGTTTCTTTCTTAAAGGGACTCATCAATCTAAATGGAGGTTATGATAATTATGAGGAAAATTGAAATTTATGAACCGGCAATGTGTTGTCCAACAGGCGTGTGTGGTCCCTCTGTGGATCCAGAGTTATTGACAATTACGGCAATCACAAAAGAAGTCAACGCGTCTGAGGAAAATCGAATCTATAGAAGAAATTTGTCACAGAATCCACAAGCCTTCGTAAGAAGTGAAGTAGTCAATCAAAAACTGAAAGAATCTGGGGTAGAAGGATTGCCGCTGACTCTCGTAGATGGACAAGTTTATCTGCAAGGGAAATACCCTACTATCGAACAAATACGTGAATTGACAGGATTGAAGTTAGAAGATATAAAATAAATTCTAGAAACTTTGGAGATGAAATAAGTGAATCAAGTAACAAAAAAATTATCATTATTAGATAGATATTTAACCTTATGGATTTTTATCGCAATGGCTGTAGGGATTGGCCTAGGTTATTTCTTACCCGGCGTACCTAAAATGATTAATCATTTAGAAGTCGGGACAACCTCTATTCCGATTGCAATCGGTCTAATATTGATGATGTATCCCCCTTTAACCAAAGTGAAATATGAAGAAATGTGGCGTGTATTCAAGAATTGGAAAGTTTTGCTGCTGTCCTTAGTGCAAAATTGGATTGTCGGTCCCATTGTTATGTTCATATTGGCGGTAGTTTTTCTTCATAACTATCCAGACTACATGGTCGGACTGATCATGATTGGTCTTGCTCGATGTATTGCGATGGTCATTGTTTGGAGTGAACTTGCTCAAGGCGATAGTGAGTACACGGCAGGCTTAGTCGCCTTTAACTCGATCTTCCAAATCGTTTTCTATTCGCTATTTGCATATATATTTGTGACCGTGTTGCCGACATGGTTAGGTTTAGAAACGCATTCAGTAAATATAACTATGGGCGAGATTGCCAAAAGTGTCTTTATTTATCTAGGAATTCCTTTTATTGCTGGGATTAGTTCAAGATTTCTTTTACTTAAATTCAAAGGGAAAACGTGGTTTGAAACAAAATTCATTCCTAAAATTAGTCCAATTACATTAATTGCTTTGTTATTTACAATCGTGATTATGTTTTCTGTTAAAGGGGAAAAAGTCATTGAATTACCTCTTGATGTTGTAAGAATTGCCATTCCATTATTTTTATACTTTATTATTATGTTTTTTGTTTCATTCTTCATTTCTAATAAAATGGGTACGAGTTATCCAGTCGCAGCATCGCTCTCTTTTACTGCAGCCAGTAATAATTTTGAATTAGCGATTGCTGTGGCAGTAGGTGTCTTTGGTATTAATTCGGGAGAAGCTTTTGCAGCCGTTATCGGTCCACTAGTTGAAGTGCCCGTACTCATCGCATTAGTGAATGTTGCTTTGAAATTTAAACAAAAATATTTTACGAAAGAAGGCGTAAGCCACTAGGAGGAAAAAATGAGCGCTGAAAATAAAAAACAAGGATTAGGGATTTTTGAAAAGTATCTGACTTTATGGGTTATTTTATGTATGGCAGTAGGTGTGCTGATTGGGAAGTTTATTCCAGCTGTGCCAGACACATTAAGTAAATTTGAGTATTATCAAGTCTCTATTCCAACCGCGATATTAATCTGGTTAATGATTTATCCGATGATGTTGAAAATTGATTTTACTAGCATTGCTCGTGCAGCAAAGAAACCCAAAGGACTAATTATCACCTGTGTAACCAATTGGTTGATTAAACCATTTACTATGTATGCCATTTCGGCCTTCTTCTTTTATGTTGTCTTCAAAAATCTAATTCCTGTGGATCTAGCTAAGGAATATGTTGCCGGTGCAGTCATTTTAGGTGCAGCACCTTGTACCGCTATGGTTTTTGTTTGGAGTTATTTAACAAAAGGTGACGCAGGCTATACCTTGGTTCAAGTAGCTATCAATGATTTGATTATTCTGTTTCTATTCGCACCTATCGTAGCGTTCTTACTAGGTGTTGACAATGTGGCCGTTCCAATGGGGACACTCCTATTATCAACGTTGCTCTTTGTGGTTGTACCGCTATTATTAGGCTTCTTCACACGCGTGATAATTATAAAAAATAGAGGCTTAGCTTATTTTGAAAATGTCTTCTTGAAGAAATTTGATTCGGTTACCATTATTGGGTTATTATTAACATTGATTATTATTTTCTCTTTTCAAGGAGAAAAGATTTTAGCTAACCCTATGCATATTTTACTTATCGCGATTCCATTAATTATCCAAACCTTTCTTATTTTTACAATCGCTTATGGATGGGCTAAGATTTGGAAGCTACCGCATGATATTGCATCACCAGCAGGTATGATTGGCGCAAGTAACTTTTTTGAATTAGCAGTTGCAGTAGCTATTTCATTATTTGGGTTACAATCCGGCGCTACGTTAGCGACTGTAGTTGGCGTCTTAGTCGAAGTACCAGTCATGTTACTGTTAGTTAAAATATCTAATCGCACAAAAAATTGGTTCATTCAAAATCCATCAGAATTGTCTGATATCGGAGGGAAATAATAATGAGAAAAATTTACTTTTTATGTACAGGAAATTCTTGTCGTAGTCAAATTGCAGAAGGCTATGGGAAAGCTATTTTACCAACAGATGAATTTGAAATTAAAAGCGCCGGCATTGAACAACATGGGCTAAATCCTAGAGCTGTTCAAGTAATGTCTGAGGAAGGGATAGATATCTCTACGCAAACATCTGATTTGATCGATATGGATTATTTTAATCAAGCAGACCTAATTATTACGCTATGTGGCGATGCCAAAGACAAATGTCCAGTAATTCCAAAAGGGATTGAGCATGTTCATTGGGATTTGGAAGATCCAGCCAAAGCAACTGGAACAGAAGAAGAAATCATGAATAAATTCAGAGAAATTAGAGACGATATAAAAAGTCGTGTAACGAATTTGCTAGATTAGGTAGCAACTGTCATCTATCTCGGTAAAAGATTGAAATACTTAAATTGTCCTTTTGATAAATTAGAAAATTAAAGTAAAAGCCATGCGAAGTGAAACACAAATCTTCGATGGCTTTTTACTATTTTAAAGGAAAAGTATCTGCTTTTGGTATCAAAATGGATTCATCTATCTGACATACTGGCGAGTAATTTTTGACCCTATAGTTGACCTTCTCACTCATATTTAAATAGGTGTGACCGGCTAATATAACTATTCAAGAATCCAGCAGATTAGCTAATTCTGTCCTTGAAACCCTATTAGACAGCTATCCAGCCATCAATACGGTATCAAAGACACAAACGCTGCAGAATAATCAAAACATTGGTAAGACAAAGTTTAACAGACCACTCCTTCGGGGACGGTCTGTTTTTTGTTTTGACTCTATTTTATCGATTTTTTCTTAAACGCTTGTCCTGAAGTGAACGCCATAACTTAGAATTACTGAAGGGTTGGTGGATGGATGAAATATCTATATTTAATGCATCATGGTCACACCCCTTTGTCAGAGCTTGGCAAGAAACAGGTACTTATTACTATGCAATATTTTGTTAAAAATAGGATTTTTTTGTTAATGATTATTCTTATACAGCTGATTTCTTCACTTGATCTTTTCTATTGTTGAGTATTGATTTAAAGAAGTTGAAAATTGTCTATTATGGAGGAAAAGACAAAAATGGCTCTCTCAATATTGCGGAATATAGCTATGGAAAATAATTATGTATATCTGAAAGAGGAAAAGTGATAGGTTAGGTACTCTCATCTTTCTATTTTAAAAATAGCATAAAAAGCCAGTCAAAATTATTATTACTTTGACTGGTCTCTTGGAATACATAGAAGCGGAGTAACCCAATCTATGCATTATTATCTTTATAGCTTTTTTGAAATAGATAAAATATACTTGATGTAATCCCAAAGCTAAACGCTAAAAAGTATACTTCTCTGATCAATGATACAATCATCAATATAAGAAAAATATATTGAAGACGTTTTAACTTTGTTTTTGTCTTTCTTTTAGATTCCATAGTAATAGTCATCGAATCCTACTGCAGCTGGAATTCCTGCAGCAGCAGCGATACCAGCTCTCCACCACCATCTGTTTGATTTATAGCTTGCAGCTGACAGACCAAAGCGTTTATGTGCCTCATTTGCTGTCCGCCCAGCTGTATAACCGACTCCTACAATTGCAATTAATTCTAACATATCATCAATATCGAATGCACGGGTATTGTGGTTATGGATAAATAAATTATCAACTTGTTTTAATTGATTTGTTGTGGGATAAAATATTGTGTTTTTTCAATAGAATATCAATCGTTGTCTGTAAGATTAAATTGTTCTTTTATGTCTGAAGTATTTGAATACTGAACCATTTTTTCGTCAGTGATGTGATTTTCTACAGCCAAGGATGTCAATGGCATTAGACTGGTACTTAATGTTAAAATAAACAATACCTGATTTTAGAAAAATTGATTTTTTCATATGAATATCTCCTTTATGATTATTTAATAAAGTAATTGGGATTACTCAATAAGTATCGCGTAGTATCAGGAAATAATCTGTCAAAATCACTTTGCAAACCTTTGGAATTTAACGTTGGAGGGGCGACTATGGAAGAAAAATTGAGGAATTTAAGGAAAGCGTCCGGGTATACGCAAGAAGAATTATCAACAAGAATTAATGTTTCAAGGCAAACTATTTCTAATTGGGAAAGAGGGTACTCGACTCCAGATGCAGAAAACTTAAAGATAATTAGTGAGTTTTACAACGTTCCAATTGGTTATTTTATAGATGATTTTACCCATATGGTTCACTCTCCTCAAGCAGAGAACGATTCTATTAATAATCAAGAATTCTATTTTCTATTGTTGGTGGCGATAGCTTCTTTATTTACTCCATTAGCAGCATTTATTTTGATATATTTAACTTTGGAATTCAAAAATAAACTAAATTTGAAAATATATCACAGATTTTTATATATAGGTGTATTCCTTTCTATTTTAAATATAATGGTTATTCTTGCTGTTGGTGCTGATTTAATCATTTCTTTAATCTATAATTATTTGTCCTAATATTTATTCGGACAGAATAGTGCAAATCTACGACACAAAAAGTAGGATCAATAAAACGATTCTTGTCAGATGTTAGTCCGATAAGTTTTTTTAGATGCTCCTCTCATTTCTAATGAAAACCAAGTGTATAGTAACCGAAGAATACGGTAAACACTCCAGAATAATCAAAACTCAGGTAAGACAAAGTTTAATGAGCCTGGGTCATAGAACCATCAAATAGAAGACCGGAAATCCTTTTTGCGATTTCCGGTCTTCTATTTGGCTTGCCTAAAACTTATGTATAAGACTTTCTCAGATTAACTATTTTTCTGTTTAAATAAGCGATAGCTCTTGATTGCAGCGACCATGGAAAAAATGCTTAAAGCTAAAATGAGTAATAAAGGCACTACTCTTAGGGATGCAAGAAAAGTTTTCACTAAAATTCGCCCGATAAATCCAAAGTCAGCCTGGTTAAAGGGATCGGGAGCTAGATACCAAGTAGGAATATCTTTAAGTCCAGGTAGGTAGATACCTAGACAAATGATCATTAGTGCCATAAAGAATGCAGAAAGGGCAAAGTAACGTTTATAACGTTCCTTACTTGAGTCAGCATCTGAAAAAATATCCATCTCTTGATTTTCACTGCTTATAGGTAGAAAGAAATGATGTGACGAGCCATGATTACTGCTAACCGCTTGCCAACCACTGTCTTCGAAGAGCGTAAGATAATTTAAATAATCTTTTTTGTTTGCGAATAATCGATAATCAATCCGATAATTTCTTTTTTCTGGAACAATTTTTTCGAATCTATAAAACCCCAGTGAGTTATAGTTGACTAACCCCCAACCTGATTCAGCCATCCTTTCTAAATATTTTTCTTCTTTCTCGATATCAATAAAAAGTCTAAATTTTCTCATGGGCTTCTCCTATCATCGTTTTTTTAGCAACGGTTACCATATGAGTCAATCGTTGCACCTCTTGCTCTAATATTTCCTTTCCTAGCTCTGTTAAAACATAGACGCGACGCCGCTTATCTTCACTAGGAACTTCCTGTATCAATTTTTGTTTAGATAAATTCTCAATTGCTCCATACATTGTCCCCGCCGCAATTCGCACATGATGATTACTTAATGTTTCGACATTTTGCATAATTGCGTAACCGTGTAAAGGCTCTTTTAAGGAAAGTAGAATATAAAAAGTCGTTTCAGTTAAGGGGAGTAATTTATTTCTATTCATGAAAATGTTCCTTTCTTTTTTATATAGCTGGACTATACATGTCAACTGTATAGTTGATTTTTTTTTAGTTTCTTACCTAGGAATATCTATTTAATCGATACCTTTTTTTACACCACGTGTGATTAAAATCAGCCGAAGGACGCGCTATAGCTAATTAGAAAGGTCGTTCAATTAAATTCGTATCTTTCACAATCTACCTATAAATAACAAGCTTACATATTAGATTCATATAGGCGTGTTAAATTGTATGCAGTAAAGTTACTAAAATTGAAAAATCAAAAGAAGGTAGAGGAAGAAGAAATGGGACAATCAAAAAAGTCGAAAAAATTATCAGTATGCCTAGTTATCTGTATGGTTCTAATGGTGCTGATAGGTTGTAACAAAGGAACAGACAAAAAAGATGGAAAAGTGGCTACTGCATTGGAAATTACAAAGTCAGAAAAAATCGAACTAGGTGAGCCCTACGAGCTGGTCCACGATATAAAAAAGCTGAAGGATGGGCGTATTCGGGTAGGGGTATCTGACAAAAATGGAACGAATAGTCGAATATTTGAATCGGAAGATAATGGCGAAAGTTGGGAGAAGCAAGATACGCTCAATGAGGCAGTTGAATCGACAGCTAACGATTATATCGAATTTTGGCTAGGAGATAACGGGGAAACCTTCATTAAGAAAACGAAAGACGCAGCGAGTCGAGAAGAAACATTCAGCAAAGAAAGTACCTATTATATTAAATCTAGTGACAACAATATAGTGGAGCTTCCGATCGAATTGGCAGAAATTGTTGAAACGGAAGAAGAGCATAAAAATCATCAACCTGGTTCTGAACATGTGGCAGTAAATGCGCTAGCGAAAGTTGCTTTTCTATCGGAAAACGAATTGCTTGCTACAGATTTGGGTAGCACGGGTTATTTGATTGATAGCCAAACAGGAAAAGTGAAACAGATCTATCAATTACCAAAAGAATTTGAGGGAGCAGACAGCTTGTTTGCTGATGAAGAGACTGTTTATTTTTATTCGAGTAGGGAATTTCTAGTTTATGATAAAAAATCGGGACAGTTAAATGAAGAAACGGCGATAGGTCAAACAATCGCTAAGACTTTAGAAGAAGCGGCGTCTGAGAATAAGACAATCGGCACGTCTGTTATGCAGGGTGAGAAGAGTGAAGAGCTTGATTTTACCACTGGGCTAGGGGCCTATCGTTTTAACACAGAAACAAAGAAGGTCAATCAGCTAGTAGATTTGACGAAGAGTGATTTACGCTTAACAACAGATTACGCAAGTTTGTTAACTGTCTTAGAGGATGATCGCTATCTGACAAGTATCACAAGCTCGGAGGATTTCAGTCAAGCAATCTATTTGAGCAAAAAACACACTGGGGAAAAAGCAAAAGAACAGCAAGCCAAAACACAAACATTAACCATTTGGACATTAAGAGAATCAGATGATTTACCTTTATTGATTGATCGGTTTAAAGCTAAAAATCCTAATGTATCAATCGAAATTCAAGTTGGGATGGAAAACGATAGCGCGCAAACAGTCGCAGATGCCGTGAGTACATTAAATACGAAAATGCTTGCTAAAGAAGGACCGGATATCATTTTGGGAGATGGCTTACCGATTGATACATATAGCGAAAAAGGAATGTTGGTCAATCTGAAGGATTTCTACCAACAGTTGAGTCGTTCCAATAAATTATTCGAAAAAATTGCGACAACTTATCAAACGGAAAAAGGCTTGTATGCCATCCCGCAAGGTTTCTCATATATGAGCGTGACGGCTGAAAAGGGGCTAACGGAGCAAGTCAAATCAGGGGAGTTGTTAGCTAATTATCTTAGGAATGAGCCGGTGGGTGTGGCAGTCGATGATGCCAACTCGTTGACCTCGCTACTTTATTATAGTGGGTTAACGGAATGGTTTGATGGTAAATCTGTTGATAAAGAGAAATTAAAACAGTTTTTCGAATTGCAAAAAGAATTAGTAGAGAAAATAAATCCTTACGAACCGAATAAATTAAACTTTATGCAACAACCACCTGCGTTATATTCGGGGAACTTTCACTTCTTTGCAGAAGAAAATCCAACCGGAAAAGAGAGTAAGGTAGCGCTAGATTATATTGGCCTTTCCCATATTTTATACGCACTAAACTCGTTGACTCAACTGGGATATGAATCTCAATCATTTGGACAACAAGCGAAACAATATATACCAGCAGGGCTATTAAGCGTTAGTATTCATTCTGACAATCAAGAATTAGCGAAGAAATTCATCCAGTATACTTTAGCTGACGATGGGCAAAGCATTGTCGGAATCCCCGTGAATCAGCTGCAGCTGGAAAAAGAATTTAAAGAGAGTGAAGGCCAAGGGATAGAAGGAACTTCGCCACTAACGGATGAGGAATTTCAGCAAATTGTAAAATCTCTGGATGAATTAGATACGCCAATTAATCTAAATGGTGTGATCAGTGAAGCGGTGCTTACTCAGTTAGAAGCCTATGTGATCAATGGTGAAGATATCGACACCGCCGTGAGTAATGCAGCGAAGAAGATTGAGCTATATCTAGCAGAATAAAACGAAATGGAGGGAAAAGTGCATGAAAGAAAAACTACGGCTTATTTATCAACAAAATAAGGGACTCACCTTCATACTTCCTAGTTTGATGGGAGTCTCGCTCTTCTTCCTTTTCCCTTATCTGAATGTCTTAATCCAGTCATTTATGTCACCTATGGAAAACGAAGGGGTCAGTTTGCGGAATTACCAACAAGTTATTGATAATCAGGCTTTTCGCTTAGCTGCCAGTAATACGATAAAGTTTGTGGGGGTCTGTCTGCCAATCCTCTTGAGCCTTTCTCTCGTGTTTGCCTTAATGTTAAGGCGGAGTAGTCGTGTGACCCATTGGTTGAAGACGGGTTTTCTCTTTCCAATGGTCATTCCGGTAGCGTCGATTGCTTTTTTCTGGCGCCTGGTGTTCGAAAAACAGGGTTTATTAAATCTATTAGTGAGCACGATTGGCCTCACACCTATGGATTGGATGAACACCAAAGAAGCTTTTTGGCTATTGGTTTTCACCTATGTTTGGAAAAATTTAGGCTACAATTTGATTTTATGGCTAGCAGGTCTTTCAGGGATTTCGGAATCGATTTATGAAGCTGCCCAGGTCGATGGGGCGAATCAATGGATGATATTTTGGCGAATCACTGTCCCGAATCTGTTGCCGACGTTCTTTATCACAACCGTCCTTTCTACGCTCAACACCTTTAAAATTTTCCGAGAGGCCTACTTAGTTGCCGGAGAGTATCCGCATCAGAGTATGTATCTAATTCAACATGTGTTTAATAACTGGTTTCGGGAAATGGATATCAGTAAGATGGCAGCTGGTAGTGTGCTGAATACTGGGGTGATTATGGGATTGATTCTACTATTACAAAGGAAATGGGGTGCGATGGATGAGTAAGTATAACATACGCTTAGCTTTTTTATGTGTGGTGGCGCTAGTGGTCTGCTACCCATTTATTTTCTTGACCATTGGCTCATTTATGGGTAGTGACGAGCTGAGAAATAATTTGGGCGGTGTGCTGGATAAGGGGACTAATTATGTCACCTGGTCTTGGCTGCCCATGTATCCAACGCTGTCGTCTTATGTCAAAGTTTTGCTAGATACACCGGCTTTTTTTATGATGTTTTGGAATTCAGTGAAGATTAGCTTGGGTGTCCTGGCGGGTCAATTTATGATTGCCACGCCGTGTGCTTGGGGATTTGCTCAGGGGAAATTTAAAGGAAAACGAGGGCTGTTTTTCATCTATATTGTGTTAATGTTGATGCCCTTTCAGGTCTTGATGTTACCAGAATATTTGATGTTGAAAAATTTGAATCTGATTGATACCTTAGGGGCAGTAATTTTACCGAATATCTTTAGTACTTTCCCCGTTTTTATTATGGTTTATTTTTTTAAGGCAGTGCCGCGGATTACATTAGAGGCCGCGCGGATAGATGGTGCGAGCGAATGGCGTATCTTTTTTCAAATTGGGATCCCTCTGGGAAAGTCTGGGATTATTTCGGCGCTTCTTCTGACATTCTTTGAAAATTGGAATCTAATCGAGCAACCGATGCTATTTCTAGAGGATAAACAGAAGTGGCCCTTATCGCTACAATTACCGAATATTAGTCTGGAAAAGGCGGATGTAGCCATTGTGTCTTCCATGGTGGCGATGATTTTACCTATTTTATTATTTTTAACGTTTCAAAAAGAGTTAGAGGAAGGAATTGCCGTTTCGGCATCAAAGGAATAAGTGATGAAGAAAAAAGGATTGAAAATCATTGGTTATTTTTTACTAGCTATGTTGGTGCTAACTTTATTGTCACGACTGGTGACGAGCGCCCTAACGCCTAAAGTTAAGGTCGGGAAAGTTACGGAACAATTCATTACCCATCAACCGGTAGCTGAAGGCTTAGTTACCTACAAACAGCAGCAGTCTCTCACGATGGTTTCAGAGCTTTTCGTAGATAGCGTAGATGTAGTAGAAGGACAACAAGTAAAAAAAGGCCAATTATTATATCGTTTAAACCGCCAAAAAATCGATGAAAAGGTACAGGCTATAGAAGGCGAGATTGCTAAGCTTCAGCTACAAAATACGCAGTCAGCCAATGAACGTGCGGTGGAAGCTGATAAACAACAACGAGCGATTCAGCGAGCAGCACAAGCCCATGACGAAGCCATTCGTTATGGCAATCAAGTCATTCAGCAGGCACAAGAGGAATTACAAGATTCGCAAAATCAGTTAAAAGCACTAGATAAAAATAAAGAAAGCTACGAGGAAGAAAAGAAACAGCTAGAGGCGGCTGTGACCGAGAAACGTAAAGCTTATGACGAAGCGATTATTAATAAAGATAAGGAGGTCAATGAAGCGCGTCGCAGGATGGAAGAGACGCAAGATCCTGTCAGTGAGGGGACGAGTATTGAGCAAAACCAACAGGATATTGACCAAAAGCAAAGAGAACTAAACCAGTTGAAGCGGCTACAAACCGCGAACGGGGAAATTAAAGCGAGTTTGGCTGGATTAGTCACCCATATTGGGATTAAAGCTGGCGGGTTAACGACGGGAGAGGCACCTCTATTATTGGCTGATCCTCGTGCTGGCTTGCGACTTCAGCTATCTTTTCTAAAGGAAGAACAAAAATATCTAACTCTAGGGACTGAGGTTCGTCTTGCTCGAGTGGTGGGGAATGAAGAGGGCAAAGAAAAACTTGCGAATCAGAAAATCACGTCCATTACAGAAGATAAGGAGGATCCAAGCCTTTTAAATGTGTTAGTTGATCTGCCCGCAGAGGGGATTGCCATTGGTGAAACAGTAAAGGCGGAAATTAATGTGCCTGCCACCAAATACCAAGAATGCATTCCAATCGAAGCTTTGAAGATGGAATCTGGAAATGCCTATTATGTTTATAGCCTAGCGACTAAGGATACTGTGTTGGGTAAGGAGAAAGTGCTTGAAAAAATCAAAGTTGAATTGCTGGATAAAAATACTCAGTTTGCCGCTGTGACGGGAATTAATCATGGAAAAGAAGTGGTTGTAAGCACTGATAAAGAAATTGGGAAAGGAACAACGGTACGTGTCAATGAAGAGTAAACGAGCCAATCTTCATTTATTCAAAGGCTGTTTGTTGCTACTTTTCCTAGTTGGTCTAGTTTATAATTTGCTGACGATTCACAAGCTAGCAGAGTTCTCGTCTTTTGTTCAATTTTCAATCGAAAATCAAGATAGCCAATTGGATGGTAAACGTGCGCATGAGTTATTGCAAAAAAACGAGACATTAACCGAAGGCTTCTCGATGGTTATTTGGGGTAGAAAAGGGGAGGAATCTCTAGTAGCGAAAGAGCTAGGAAATTCAGCAGAAACGCAAGTGTTTGCCTTACAGGGAAATAGTCAGATACTCTTTCCAAACAGTCCGGGACTTCTGCCAGATAATCAAAAGGAATGTTTGATTAGCTCGGCCTTAGCCACCAAACTTTTTGGTAGCACCCAAGTGAAGGGACTAGCACTCATTTATCAAAAGAAAACTTACCAGGTATTGGCGGTAGTTCCTAGCTCGCACTCCTTCTTTGTTTACGAAGCAAGGAATAAAGAAGTAACCGGACTTAATCGATTGACTTTATTAAGTAAAGAGCATACCAACAAGCCTTTATTAAAAGAAACCTTGGGAGAACGGCTAGGTGTCACGGGACAAGTGTTAGATTATGATATTTATCGGATATTCTTGCTGTTCGTAAACACCCTCTTGTTATTTTTTATGGTGGCTGTGTCCACTTGGCAGTTATTTTTCGCTACGAAGAGTATTTTTCAGCAAAGAAAACTAACTAAAGAATGGTCGCTACGTTGTTTATTTTGGTTGTTACTTTTGGTTGTCTGTTACTTTTTAGTCAAGAAAACACAAATCTCTAGTGAGTATCTACCTACTAAAATGTCTGATTTTGCTTTTTTTGAGTCTCTCGGAAAGCGAATGATTGATAACAGTCGATTACTTTTACAAAGTGCAAAATATCCAGGAGAGTTTCACTACATAGAAGGCTTGTTGAAAACAGTCGTTGTCACAGGGGCATTGCTTATAGTAAGCTTAATTCATACGCTAAAAAAGTGGCTAATTAAATTAATTAAATGACAGAAGCGAGGAAAGAATAATGCAGACGATCCTATTAGTGGAAGATGATTATAGTATCCGCCAATCCATTAAGAGCGGCTTAGAGGAAGAGGGGTATAAAATTATTGAAGCCGAAGATGGAGAAGAAGCGATAACACTTTTTTCTCAGAATGAGATCCATTTGGTGCTACTTGATATTATGTTACCTAAGCTTCGAGGCGAGGCCGTTTTGAAAACAATTCGTCAAACCAGTGAAGTACCAGTTCTGATTATTAGTGCCTTAAATGATGAGCTAATTCAAGTAGAGACTTTTAAGAATCGGGTGGATGACTATGTAGTGAAGCCTTTTTCACTGAATATCTTGTCCTATAAAATTAAATCTCTCTTAAGGCGAGTGTATGGGGAAGAGGCAGGAAAAGTGGTGTATAAACACTTGACCTTGATTCCAAAAAATTACGAAGCCTACCTTGCTGGGGAACCGCTGCAACTATCGGCTAAGGATTTCGATATTTTACAAGTTATGTTATCTAACCAAGGTCGGGTCTATGAACGAGAGGAATTGATTACCTTGGTTTGGGGATATGAATACTATGGCGATATCCGTAATATTGATGTGCATATCAAAAATATCCGGAAGAAGACCTGGTCGGATTTAATTCGTACCGTTAAAGGAGTGGGCTATAAAATTGAAAAAGCTTAAACGCATTTTTAAGATACGTTCGCTCTTTGTGAAGACGTGGCTGATGACTTTGGCCGGGATCTTTCTAACGACAGGCTTGTTGTTTTTAATTGTCGGTTATTTTGCGGATTCATTGATTTACGATACGCAGGAAACGAATTTTGAGAAGGAGTCCACTAAGATTATCTCGCTCATCAAAAAGGATGACCCAAAAGCATTAGATCGGTATGTGGCACAGGGCTATACGATTCAGATTGATGAAAATACCTGGCAGGTTGGAACAACAAGGGAGCCTGTTCTTCCCAAAGAAGCGGAAGTTGAGCCATTCGAAGAGACAGAAGAAGTCGCAGAGTCTGGAACTATTGTCACAACGAACACAAAAATGATAATAGATCCTAAAAAGAATTTTCGAAAGGATGCGAGTCTGGTGATTGATGGGAAGGATACGACCATTATCATCTATTACCCAATCGCGTTGTCACAAAATGAAATTGTCGGTGTACTGCGATCAATTGCCCCTTACTTCGTCTTGATTACGTTAGTTGTTTCCAGTCTAATTGCCCTCGGATATGCGAAATATTTTACGAGAAAAATCAAAAAAATAAATACAATCGTGGAAGAAATGGCCGCTGAAACGTATCCTTTAAACCAGATAGAAAAGCAAGGCGATGAGCTACAAGCGCTGAATAATCACATCTACAAAATGTACGCCAAGCTTAGACAAACCATGCAGGATTTAGAAGATGAGGTTACGCATGTAAAAAAAGTGGAAGATAGCCGCCGTTTATTTATGAGTGGGATTACCCATGAGTTGAAAACGCCCATTATGAATATGCGATTGTCATTGAATAACATCTACGCAAAAGAAGGCAATCCTGAGAAACAGCAAGAACTACGGAAACAATTGGACTATTTAACCGGAATGAATCGTTTGGTAAGCGAACTCCTGGAGCTGAGTCGAGTGGATGAAGCTGTCACTAATGAGCAAGTGAGGATCGTGCCTGTACTGGAAGAAATTAGTGAGGTATATAGCGAAATGCTGGAGGATAAAAAACAAAATATTCAGATGACCATCGATGATGACGCGATGATGACTATCCCCACGAATAAACTGAAGAAGTTATTTTCCAACTTGCTAGGAAATGCCATTAAGTATGCGCCAGAACAGAGTACGATTCAGATTAAAATATCTAAGAAATGTTTTGAGATTACTAATCAAATGGCTTCAAAACAGGACAATTTGAGTATCGAAGATTTGCACAAACCCTTTGTAACTACTGATAAAATATCAGACTATCCTTCTCACGGACTAGGCTTGTATCTAGTAAAGTCGATGTTGCTATTTTACACCTATCAATCAACGTGTGAGATGAAAGACGGAGCATTTATCTATCGGATATTTTTGTGACGGATGAGTAGATTGTTGGTTAGGGGTCGGAATAAAGTAAGTAGAGGAGCTGGTCATGAAGATTAGCTCTTCTTTTCTGTAAATAGAGTAGAGTGGGAGAAATATTCTGTAGTGGCGATGTTTTAGTGATTGAAAATAGTTGGCTTTTGGAGAAAATAGATAAACTACGTTAAGCTCGGTTTAACAGAGTAGGTGATTGAAATTATCATGTACTCTGTAAATTATCATCTATCAAGATAAATTCACTCATCATGATAAATTGATTGTTGATTATCAAGAAGTGACGATTCTATAAGAAGATCAAAGATTCTTAAGTTTTATGGAGGAGTTGAATGAAGACATAAACGGTGCAGAATAATCAAAATAGCGGTAAGACAAAGTTTAGTAGACCATTTCTTGGAGTAGTCTTTTTTCAGGTTAGTCATTCAAATAGCAGAAAAATCTACCTATATCTGACTACTTCGTGTATTGGTTAGTTAAAGGTGTTATACTCAGTGCGGCTGCTATGAAGTGTGAAGGAGGGTATTCATGAAGAGAAGTACGTATTTTGACTATATTGAAGAAAAATTAATGATCTTGTCCTATCGAATCAAAACGCGTGGGAAGTTGAACATCTTGAATCTAAATATTCATTCAGAAGTCTTTTATACCCAGTTACTGAATCTCTTGTTTGACTATTCATTCGTGAACCTCAATGCACTCAAGCAAAATGCGCAAGGGATAGACTTAATTGACAGATTAAATAAAGTAATTGTTCAGGTGTCTTCAACCTGCACGAAACAAAAGATTGAGCATTCATTAAGTAAACTTGATACAACCACTTATTTGGGCTATCGGTATTTATTTGTGGCTTTGACAGGTGATGGTAAGGAGTTGCGCTCGAAGATGTATCCTACGATTCAAGGGATTGAGTTCACGCCTCTCTCGGATATCTATGATGTGAAATCGATTGTGAATATCGTTCTAAATTTACCTCTTAGTAAGCAAAAAAAGCTCTATAATTTTATTAATGAAGAGCTTGGCCCTGGAGCAGATATAATAAAAATTGATAGCAATCTGACCGAAATTATTACTATTTTATCGAAAGAAGATCTTGCTATTCCTTACGAATCACCAGAAATTAATTCATTCGAGATCGAAAGGAAAATAGAGTATAACGACTTAGTAAGTAGCGCCTCAACGATTGATGACTACAAAATTTTTTATAGTAAAATCAATGAAAAATATACGGAGTTTGATAAGTTAGGAACGAATAAAAGTTTTTCCGTGCTTATGACGATTCGAAAATTGTACACGAATTTGTGTAAGGAAAATGATAGTAGTGGGCAGGAAATATTTTTTCAAGTGATTGATAATCTGATAGAACTAATCATAAAAAGTAAAAATTACAACGGGATTCCATATGAAGAAATCGAACTTTGTGCGTCGATATTAGTGGTAGATGCCTTTATAAAATGCAAAATATTTGAGAATCCGGAGGGCTACAATTATGTTACTACCTGATAATATCAACCCTAAACTGAGTATTTACTATAATAGTTCTCTATTATTGGCTGTTTTGAATAAAAAGGATGGATTACCGCTTATTAAGTTATATCAAGAAGTGAAAAAGAAGAATGATCTCTCATTCACCACATTTATCTTGTGTCTTGACTGGTTATTTTTGATTGAGTCAGCAAGGGTTAATGAGGAGGGGAGCGTTAAATTATGTACCTCAAAGAATTGACTTTGCTTACGCCAAATAGAGTGATTCGAGCGCTCAAATTTAAAAATGGGATGAATTTAATTGTTGATGACACACCGCTGGGCGAGACGAAGACGACAGGAAATAATGTTGGGAAAACGACAGTCCTAAAGTTAATAGATTTCTGTTTGGGTGCGAAGTCTAAACTAATTTATACAGATGATGAGAATCAAAAACAGACCTATAGTCTGGTAAAGGACTTTTTGTTTACTGAAGATGTTCGAGTGAAACTGATTCTATCTGAAAATTTAGCGGATCCTGCAGCAAAGGAAGTATCTATAGAAAGAAATTTTCTCACTGCAAGTAAAGCAATCAGAAAGATTAATGGGGAGGATGTACTGGCTAAAGAATTTGAGGAAGCGCTAGAACGGCAGCTTTTCCCCGATAAAACAGTCGACAAACCGACGTTCAGACAAATTATTTCTCATAATATCAGATATAAAGATACTAGCATAAATAACACAACGAAAACACTGGATAAATTTACGGCAAATACTGAGTATGAAGCGTTATACCTTTATTTATTAGGCTGTAGAGTAGTGGATGGTGAGCGGAAACAAGTACTTACTGCAAAGATAAAGCAGGAAGAAATGTTCAAGAAGCGATTGGAAAAGGTCCAAACAAAATCAGCATATGAAGTGGCGCTCACTTTAATAGATGCTGAAATTGGCAGATTAAATAAGAAAAAGGAGCGCTTTAATCTGAATGAAGATTATGAGCAAGATTTAGAAGAACTCAATAGAGTGAAATACAATCTAAATAAAAAAAGTTCTGAATTGAGCAAACTGATGATTAGAAAAGAGCTTATTAATGAGGCTGTAACGGAGCTCGAGTTGGAACACGCAGATATTGATGTAGTAGCTTTAGGCGCACTCTATCAAGAAGCGACGCATAATGTTTCTGACATTCAGAAGTCTTTTGAAGAATTGGTTGCATATCATAATACAATGATTATCGAAAAAGTAAAATTTATTGCTCAAGATTTGCCTAAGATTGAAGCGGCCCTTGGTGTCTGCGAAGTGGTGATCAATAGTCTTCTAGAAAATGAGAAAACATTGGCAGAAAAAATAACAAAAGGAAATTCTTTTGAAGAACTTGAAAAAGTTATTTACGAATTAAATGAGCAACACAGGCAAAAAGGTGAATTTGAAACGGTGATTGCCCAACTTGAGACTGTCGAAACGGAGATAGCGACTCTATCTTCGGAAATTGAAAAGATCGATAAAAATCTCTTTTCGGAAGAGTTTGAATCAAAATTAAAAGGGCAGCTTGAAAAGTTCAATAAGCTATTCTCGACTATTTCATTTAAACTTTATGGAGAGCGTTACGCTCTTAAATACGATATTGAAGAAAAAAATGGACGTTCAGTGTATGTTTTTAATGCCTTCAATGCCAACCTGAGTTCTGGCAAAAAACAAGGCGAAATCATTTGCTTTGATCTAGCCAATATCTTATTTTCGAATTCAGAAAATTTGCCGACATTTAATTTCTTATTGAATGATAAAAAAGAGCTCATGCATGACAATCAATTGATAAAGGTCGCCAGATTTGTTCAAGAAAATAATGTTCAGCTGGTAGCGTCCATCCTAAAAGATAAATTACCAGAAACAGTTTTAGCGGATGCGCATATTGTTGTTGAGTTATCTCAAAAGTCAAAACTGTTCAAGATTGAAGCGCGTTGAGGATTTGGGATTTATTAAGCGTGTGCATGTGAAAAAGCTCTGACTCTATGACTGGGTCAGAGCTTTTTAGCGTGAACTAGTTCAGTGGATCTCATTCGTAAAACAAACTATAAATCAGTAACGCTACTAGCGCGACTCCTAAGAGTATCCAGATTAATTTGCCAACAGGATGATTGGGATTTATGGAAATACCGATTCCGTAGGCTTTCGGAATGAATAAAGGTTGTGGTCCCTTGTGATCGCTTTTATAGAACGATTTATAGATGATATAGCTGGAGAGTGCTAAGGGGATACAGACAGCGATGCCCAGAGAACCCATGATATTCTCGTTGAATTTATCGCCAAAAAATATAGACAAAATACTTAGCAATAAAATGGCTATTATCGAGAGGGTAGCAATGTAGGTGGCGATGCGTTCCGTTCGTTTCTTTTTGATCAATTTGTAATCTTCGTCGACTTTTTTCATATACTCAGGATCTCCTTTTAGCATGTAGTCGAGAGACAGAGAATAGTTTTCACTGATTGAGATTAGGGTAGGAATATCTGGAAAGTTTTTACCGTTTTCCCAGTTCGAGACAGTCTGTCGGGTCACGAACAGCTTGTCTGCCATTTCCTGTTGGGTAATCCCTAATTCATTTCTTCGTTCTTTCAAAATTTGTGCAAACATTTCATTTGTCTCCTTTCATTACTAAGGTAGTCCAATGAGCGTAGTTATTCAAGAAAGCTCTGTTTGACAAGGCGCAAGGCCTGCTTGCATGGTTGATAAATCAGGATTTCTAGATGCTCTAAGTGTTCCATAGATGAGTATAGCATGAAGGAGAATCATATAAAAAGGATTACTATTTGTGATGATTCATACTACTTATCGTTTGGAGCAAAGGCCGAAATTATTTGATGGTAAGTGGAGAAGGAGAGGGTAATCTAAAGGCGAGCATAGAATGAATACTACACTCGCCTTTAAATTATAGCTGTCACTTATTTATATCGATTGATTTTTCATTTTCCCATAGAAATAAGTTGAACAGAAAGAAACGACACAGCTTAGAGCCATACAAATGAAGAAAGTTGGCCAAAATTCTAATGGGATAGATAAGAACCCTGGAAGACCACTGATTCCCACGGAGGTTGCTATCACATGCTGAGTAGCCATGAACCCACCGATTAATCCAGAAGTAAGAATAGCAAAGACAAATGGAAATTTATATTTTAGATTAATACCAAACATGGCTGGTTCGGTGATGCCCATATAAGCAGAAAGCCCAGCAGCTAAACCGACACCTTTTAACTTTTTATCTTTAATTAAGAAATTCATAGCAATTGCTGCGGAGCCTTGAGCTAAGCTTGACATAACTCCGATAGGCCATATGTAGTCTCCACCATTCGCCATTAATTGAATATGAATTGGTAAAAAGGCATGATGCATTCCAGTTACAACTAATGGTGCTAAACCCGTACCATATGCGATTCCACCTAAGAAAGGTACGTGACTGAATAGCCAAACAATGCCTCCAACAATTGTATTACCAATGTAGATTGTTACTGGTGCAATAATAACAAAAGTTAAAATACTGGTAATTAGAATAGCAACAGGAGCGACAACTAATAATTGAATGGTTTCAGGTACTCGTTTACGTAACCCTATTTCCATTTTTGCTAAGACATAACCTGAGACTAATGCTGGAAGAACTTGTGCCTGTAATCCCATTTTAGTGATTGAAAATCCTAGTATAGTCCACTGTGGGATGTCTCCAGAAGTTAATGCTTGTCCATAGTTCCAAGCGTTCATTAAGTCAGGATGAACAAATACTAGTCCTAGAACGATTCCCAGTAAAGGACTTCCCTTGAAATATTTTACTGTTGACCAAGTAATCAGTGCAGGTAAAAATTGGAAAGATGTGTTGGCGATGGTATTTATCATGCTAGACAAGTCAGCTATTCCTGGGAAAGTTTCAATGACAGATCCAGTAAAAAATATTCCCGGATTGGTTAACAAATTGTTTAAACCCATCAACAAACCAGCAGTTACAATAGCGGGTAAGATAGGGACAAATACGTCACCTAAAATTTTGATGACACGTTGCAACGGGTTTAAGCTGACCACTGCTGCAACATCTTTGACTTCTTGTTTAGACATACTTTCTAATCCGGTTTGTTCAATGACTGAATCATAAACTTTTGAAACCTCTGGGCCAATGACTACTTGGTATTGACCATTTGCCTTAAAAGTCCCTTTTACAACTTCTAAACTCTCCAGTAATGATTTTTCTGCCTTGTTTTCGTCGTGCAAAACAAAACGTAACCTGGTAACGCAATGCGTGAGCGCAGCAATATTTTCTTTACCACCTACACCTTTGATAATTTCTTTTGCCTCATTTTGATAGCTCATTTACTCTTCGACCTCAATTCTTGTCATATTTTTTTGTTCTATTTGTGAACTGTTTCCAATCATGATCAGATACTCACCAGCATCAACTAGTTTATTAAAAAGTTCATCGTAATAGGCGAATGTATCACGATCAATTTGGAAACAAAGAGTCTTTTTTTCTTTAGCTACTAACTTTATTTTTCGATAGTCTCGCAATTCCTTCACAGGTCGGGCATAGGTACCAAACTTAGCACCAATGTAAAGTTGAACTACTTCTTGACCATCCCTATCTCCTAGATTAGCGACATCAATGGAAACTTGCCAACTGTTTTTTTTCAGCTTTGAAACTTGCATATTATCTATTGAAAAATTAGTATAACTTAAGCCAAAGCCAAATTGGAATTCTGGCTCATTGGATATATCAATATATCTAGTTGTATTGAATTTTTCGAGCTGATAGGGTCTCCCTGTATGATGATGATTATAATAGATGGGCAACTGTCCTTCGTGACGTGGAAAAGTCATTGTCAGCTTTCCAGAAGGATTTATTTTTCCTTCTAAAATATTTAAGATGGCGGAGCCAGCTTCACAACCTAAATGCCACGTTTCAACAAGAGACTTAGCGTAAGGCAATAGGGTTGAAACAATCATAGGCCGGCCGTTCATTAAAGCCACAATTATATTTGGATTAACAGTTGAAATGGCTTTTGTAAATTCTAATTGATCTTGCTCTATACCTAAGATTGCTTTTGACTTAGCTTCACCAGAATCGGTAGCTTTTTCACCCAAGACCACGACAATTTTATCTAGTTTAGAGATCAGATTTATAGTCTCCTTTTTGAAGGAACGATCCTTCTTGAAGTCATTATAGGCGTCCTCTAATATAAAATACTGTTTATTTTTTTTCTCAGATACTGCCTGAGCAACTGTAATAATCTCTTGAGCACTTCCTTTGCAAGCCCAAGTATCCAGCATACTATTATGATCGTTTAAGTACTTTCCAGTAAAGCCTACTTTATCAGTGTTTTTAAGGGGGAGTAACTCTTCATTTTTTAATAACACAATGGATTCTTCAGCTACTTGTCGAGCTGTCTCTCGATATTCTTTGCTTTTATTGATAATAGTCGCATAATGCTCTGGAGAGGAGCGATAGGGATTTTCAAATAACCCTAGTTTGACTTTTAATGAGAGTAATCGATAAACAGCTTTATCTAATGAAGACTCGTTGATTACTTGACGATGGATTAATTCTTTCAAAGTATTTAGATAAAGCAAGGAAGACATGTCGACATCTAGTTGGCAGTCGATTGCTTTTTTGACTGCGTCTTCATAATCTTTTGAAAATCCATGAGTAATTGTTTCCTGCAATGCATTCCAATCAGAAATTAATAGGCCTGAAAAAGATAGCTTTTCTCGTAGTATATCGATCAAAAGTTTTTTATTCGTAGTTGCCGGTATGCCGTTTAATAGACTAAAACTACTCATAATTGTTAGAACACCTTCATCGATTAAACGCTTAAAAGGAGGAAGGTACACATTTGCTAGTTTATAACTAGAGAGATCAACTGTATTGTAATCACGGCCAGCTTCTGCTTCAGAGTAAGCAGCAAAATGTTTTCCGCAAGCGATTAGTCGATTTCGGTCTAGTTGTCCATTACAGAGATTTCCTTGGAATCCAGTGACTTTAGCTGCCCCAAATTCTTCAGTTAGAAAGGTATCTTCACCAAATGATTCTGCTACTCGTCCCCAACGAGCATCTCTGCTGACATCGACCATAGGCGCAAAGGTCCAATGAATTCCTGCTGCCGCTGCTTCTTCTGCTGCGATTTCTGCTGTTTTTCTTATTAGTTCTGAATTCCATGTACAAGACTCTGCTAATGGAATAGGGAAGGTGGTTAAGAACCCGTGAACAACATCCTCTGCGAATAGTAAGGGGATACCTAGTCGAGTTTCTTCGACTGCTACTTTTTGTAGTTTGTTCGCTTTTTCAATTTCTTTTATTGATAAAAAGGAACCCACAGATCCATTGCGCACTAATTTTTCGTAATGTTCTTCTTTACCACCATAAATCGAGGTTCCGACCTGATTGACTTGCCCAATTTTTTCTTCAATAGTCATCTTGGATAACAGACTTTTGATAAATGAATCTTCGAAAATTCCTGAGGTAGCTTTCAATACTTTCACATCCAGTTTTTTTATAATATACTATGGTGAATCGCTTAAGTTCGTAATAAGAATAACAATGATTGCAATCGGTTTCTTTATATATGATTACTTTTTTTTACAAAATAGCAACCTAGGAGGGATTAATGAAACTATGAAAGATTTAAAAATAGTAGATAGTTACTTCTTTAGTAGACCCATTGATACGTATGTTTCTGAGCCCATCGAACATCGCTTAGTTGATTCTTATGAAATAGAGGTTATCACGGAAAGCCGAGGGGGGATGTATATAGATGGTGAGTATTATACTGTAAAAAAAGGAGATTTAATTTTTAGATATCCTGGGCAAACGACGCAGGGAATTCTTCCTTATTCATGCTATACATTACGATTTGAATTAGTAGACGAGTTATTTGATGAGCTTGCAAAGAATCACATTCCAATGATTTCAGATGGGGAGATTACCAAGCAAATAGCACCAATTATTGAAGATATTTTTAATGAACATATTAGTCAGAATGCAGTTTCAGCTTATTTTATTGAGTATCAACTGAGCAAGCTAATTTATTTGCTACTATATTTTTTTCATCCAAGGGCTCGAAATTTTCAAAAGGATTTTAATGTTCAAAATGTCTATGTGTCAGAATGCTTAGCCTATATCCAAACAAATTGGCAAGAGGTTGTCATTGATGACCTCGTCAGAAAAATGGGCGTAAGTAAACCGTATTTAATGAAAGTATTCAAGAAGGAAACAGGTAAAACAATTTTAGGTTACATTGATGAAACAAAGATTAACCATATAAAAAAATTATTGATTTTTACGAAGGATTCAATGACTGATATTGCTTATTTAGCTGGCTTCAAAACTCCTAGCTATTTCTCTAACTATGTAATTAAGCACACAGGAATGTCACCTAAACAACTTCGAAAAAAATATACTTCTATCAGTAAGTGAGACTATTTGTATTGGAGGTAATAACAATTTTTAGCGTAAAAATAAAAACGTGTGTAATTATTTATCTCTTTTATGAATTAATTTTGAAACTTTTTTTGATTTAGTGGCAATCATCAAATTTTCAGAGTATACAAAAAGCTCGGTGTACATTTACTTGTACGCCGAGTTTTTTGTTTGATGAACTATCCAAGCTATTTTAACTGTAGAAAGTCTTGATTTTAATATCTTGATCATAATTACCGAAGCCTTTGCCAAATAGGGTACAGCCACCGATGTGCTTGGCATCTTCTTTGACTTCAATTTTTAGATGCCAAGTATCTTCGTGGCTAGGAATATCAGCAATTCGAATTTCTGACATAGGATCACCTTCCATATAGGTCCCATGATTCATCACACGAATCGTTTTTAGAATTCCATATTGATTTAAATTATCTGGGTACCAATCTGGTGTGTATTTTCCGCGAATATCGGCAAAGTCACCGGGACTTGTCCAAGTACCCAATTCAACACCATTTAAAGTGAAAGTGATATCTGAAGGCCAATTGTCGTTAGAAAATGGAAACTCTGAAGAAATCTCCATGGAAATCTCCAACATCTCAAGTTTTTCTGAGGCAGTTAGAAAGTTTGGTGATTGGTATTCAACAAATCCTTTAGTAAACCAAAGAATCCGCGCGTCCATCCGACTAGGATCCATGAAATATTTTGGTTCATCCACTGGGCCGATGAAATCACTTAGGGTTGCAAGACCACACGTTGGTTCAATCGAATAATTTGTGTAGTGTCCAACAGGGATAGCACTTTCCTTCGTATCAAAGGCATTAAAGATTTTTTCCGGAAAATTAATCTCAATTTTGTCTATCCGTAGGCTAGAAATTTTCTGCTGGCCAACTTTTTCCGTCTTAATCAGCTTGGCTTCTTCAAGCTTCTTAATGTGCATCGTGACAATTGCGCTACTTAGCCCTAATTCAGCGGCTAACTCTTTGACGTTCATTTTATTCTTGGCTAAAAGCTGGATAATTTTGATTCTGACATTGCTTGCTAATGCTTCATAAACGGGCAATGCCTCAGCGTTAATCTCTAATTGCATCTATTTCACCTCATTAAATCGATTATTTGTCCTTATGTTAACATATTCATTAATAACTGTAAATATAATCATTATTTTTCTTCATAATTAATAAATATATTAATCGATATTTAATATTATTGCTGTTTTTTAACATATTTACTATTGACAGCGATTTCTTTTCGTTTTATTATTTACTTATAAATTGAAAGGTGTTGCATTTTTGAGAAATTACTTAAGTTTGGAATAATTCGTTTATTTTTGAGTTTCATCGGATCTGCAAAAATTTTTAATGTCAGCAATGTATCTTATCAAAAAGTTATCTACTATCTAAGGATAACAAATCATGAAGAAGGAGAGTCTTAAAATGAAAGCAAATAAACTATTTTTAACAGCTGCAGCAATTACTCTTAGTACATTAATTTTGGGTGCATGTGGAAGTGGAACGAAAGAGAGTAGTGGTTCGAGTGGTAAAGATGAAATAACCTTTATGTTCCGTGGTGGTGAAGATGAGAAGAAGGCATATAGTGCGGCGATTAAAAAATTTGAAGAAGCCGAAGATGTGAAAGTAAAAATTATTTCAACTGATGCGGATCAATATGCAACTAAATTGCAAGCGGCAATATCTGGAGGAAATCTTCCGGATGTATTTTATATAGAACAAGGTAATTTGATGCCCTATGTAGATAATGGGGTTTTATTAGATATTACAGATGAGATTGAGAAATCTGATTTTGATTTGTCTAATGTTTGGGAATATGGAGTTAATAGTTATCGTTATGATGGAGAGAAAGTTGGTAGTGGAGCGCTTTATGGATTACCTAAGGATGTAGGACCTTTTGCTCTAGGTTATAACAAACAAATGTTTGAAGATGCGGGAATCGAGTTACCAGATAAAGACACACCTTATACTTGGAACGAATTTATCAAAGTGTCACAAGAGTTAACAAAAGATACAGATGGTGATGGTAATTTGAATCAGTGGGCTACAGGATTTAATGTCAATTGGAGTTTACAAGCATTTGCCTGGAGTAATGGCGGTGACTGGATTAATGAAGATAAAACAAAAGTAACCGTTGATACACCTGAGTTTGCAGAGTCTCTACAATTTTTTGCAGACATTCAGAACAAATACAAATTAACACCGTCAATATCTGATGCTCAAACACTAGATACTTATCAACGATGGATGAATGGGGAAATTGCATTCTTCCCAGTGGGACCGTGGGATATGAGTACTTATGGTGGTTTGGACTTCGAATATGATTTGATTCCTTGGCCTGCAGGCTCAACTGGTAAATCAGCTACTTATATTGGTTCTCTAGGAATTGGTGTATCTAGTAAAACAAAATCACCTGAAAAGGCTGTTAAACTTGTGGAATATTTGAGTGCTTCTGAAGAAGGACAACAACAGTTAGTAGACGCACAGATTCAAATTCCTAATTTGATTGATATGGCAGAAAAATGGGCTTCTGAAACAGATAAGGTACCGAATAACAAAGAAGAATTCCTTCAAATTGTTCAAGACTATGGACGATCAATGCCAGCAGCAACAACCTATAATGCGGAATGGTATGATGAATTCTTTATCAATATCCAAACGGTTTTAGACGGAGATCAAACAGCAGCTGATTATGTCAAAGAAGTGCAACCTCGTATGCAAGAAAAATTAGATGAGGCAATCCAACAACAAGAAGCTGCGAAATAAAAGATAATCAAATGAATATATTGGTGGCCATGCGTTCTAATGGACTTATCAATGCATTTAAAGATTGAGTTATAGAGAGAAAATTAGCTAGAACGGTTGCGAGTGGTAAGCGTTCTAGCTCAATCTTTTGGAGTCATTAATTTAAAAGGGGGCACTATCATGGAGCTGTCAACCAAAACAAATAAGAAGAAAAGAAATGAACGGCCAAAAAGTAATTTATATAAAAGAGAGCATAGAGTGGCATTTTTATTCGTCCTTTTACCAGTTTTAGGATTTA
Source organism: Candidatus Enterococcus huntleyi (assembly GCF_009933175.1). Taxonomy (GTDB): domain Bacteria; phylum Bacillota; class Bacilli; order Lactobacillales; family Enterococcaceae; genus Enterococcus_K; species Enterococcus_K huntleyi. Next base: position 110,608 of record NZ_MAEJ01000027.1, read on the forward strand.
TTCTATTTTCATTAATTCCCTTAGTTTATTCTGCCTATGCTGCTTTTACTGACTGGAATGGTCTTGGTCAGATGAATTTTATTGGGTTTGACAATTTTAAAAAGCTTTTCAAAGATGATTATTTTTATAGAACACTTTTTAACACTTTGTATTTAATGTTAGGTATTCCAATTGGATTATTTTTATCGTTCATTTTGGCTTCGGCTTTGAGTCGTGGAATTAAAGGGACGACTATTTTTAGAACGGTGTATTATATTCCCGTTATCTCTTCATTAGCTGCAATTTCAATTCTGTGGCAATGGGCCTACAATGGAGATTTTGGTTTAGTTAACCAGGTTCTTGCAGTATTTGGTATCGATGGTCCAAATTGGCTGCAAAATCCTGATACTGTCAAACCGGCGATTATTATCATGAGTGTTTGGAAAGGTTTAGGATATTCAATGCTGCTTTACTTAGCGGCTATTCAGAGTGTTCCAAAGACTTATTATGAAGCAGCAGAGTTAGATGGAGCTTCTTCCTATCAAAAATTCAGAAATATCACTTGGCCAATGGTGAAGCCAGTCACCTTTTTCTTAGTGGTAACGAATATTATTGGTGGCTCCCAAATATTTACAGAAATCAATATTATGACACCAACAGGTGGGCCAAAATATAGTTCAGCGACTATTGTCTGGTATATCTGGCAAAAAGCATTCAAAAATTGGCAAATGGGGTATGCAAGTAGTATGGCGCTTATCTTAGCCGTATTAGTATTTGCTGTTACAGCATTCCAATTTTATATGAATAATCGTTCAAGCTATTCAATGGATTAACAGGAGGGGCTTTCAATGACGAAAAAAAGGAACTTTACCAATATATTAATCATTATTGTTCTATCTATCGGAGCAATTGTTATGGTTGGGCCACTCTTATGGATGGTTTCGACTTCATTAAAAGAAAAATCGGGTGTATTTCAACTTCCACCACAGTGGATTCCTAATCCTGTAAAGTGGGACGCTTATAAAAGGCTAGTTGAGCTTGATACATTGGCATCTGGTATCAAGAATACGGTTATTGTCTCATTATCAGTTACGATTATTGGAACAATTACATCAAGCATGGCAGCATTCTCTTTTGCCAAACTCAGAATGCCCTATAAGAATGCTTTGTTTTTAATGTTATTAGCAGCATTGATGATTCCCTATCCAGCAGTCATGATCCCGCAGTTTATGATGTTCTCAAAAATTGGCTGGGTAGATACTCTTTTGCCATTAGTTGTTCCTGGTATGTTTGGTAATATCACAATGATTTTCTTTTTAAGACAGTATTTATCAAATATTCCCGATTCAGTCGTTGAGGCGGCAAAAATTGATGGCGCGGGCTACTTAAAAATGTTTTTCCAATTGATTTTCCCACTAATCCGCCCAGCTGTAGCCGCACAATTCATTTTGTGGTTTATGGGTGTCTGGAATGACTATTTAGCACCTTTGGTTTATTTAAATAGTCCAGAAAAACAAACATTACAAGTAGTTATCGCAAACTTAAATGCAGCCTATGCAATCCAAACTGATTATCCATTAATTATGGCTGCGTCTGTGGTTTCCCTTTTACCAGTGTTAATTGTTTTTATTATTTTCCAAAAACAAATTATCGAATCCGTGGCTTTATCAGGAATGAAGGGTTAGTGAGGAGAGTCCTATGACACAAAAATTAATGAAAGTAATCAATTTGATAGTTATTTTATTTTTGCTAAATAGTTTTTGGTTTATAGGAACACTAATTGGTGTAGGAGTGGTTGGTTTAATTCCAAGTACTGCGGCATTGATTCATGTGTTGCATCTGCCACATTTATTTGATGAAGAATACTCCTATAAAGAAATCACGGTGTTCTTTATAAAGCAATATGGGCAGACACTCAAGAAGTATACGTGGCAAGTACTTGTAGTGCCGATATTTGTGAGTACTCTATATTTTGATTTGGTAATTATTCAACAAGACAGTTTGATGAAGGCCCTATTTCAATGGCCCTTGATTATATTGATAAGCGTCATTTGTCTAGCAGTAATAAATTACTTTTTGTTGGATGATCTTTTTCCAAAAGAAAAAAGAATGAGTAAGCTGAAAATTTCATTCGCTAGTTTACTTGTTTCGCCACTACAGGTAGTGATTAGTTTTATTCTATTTATCTGTTTCTTCGTGATTAGTCTAGCTTATTCATGGTTTATCTTTTTTGCAATCCCATCGTTCATTTATGTGACAAGTCATTTGTTTCTTTCTGCTTTTAAAAAGAAAGGGCTGGTGAACTTGTAGATGAAAAAACTGATTTTACGTATGGGAATATCTTTATTAACACTGTCTCTATTGTCTAGTTGTAAGAATGAAGAACCAGTCGAACAAGTGTTAAAAGATCCTCAATTTGAAAATGTGAGTGTTCATGATCCTTCAATAATTAAAGCAGAAGAAAGCTATTATATTCTAGGGTCACATACGCAATTTGCGAAGAGCGAAGATTTAATTCATTGGAATCAATTGTCTGAAAATGTAAATCAAACAAACTTATTTGAAGATATCCGAAAGGAATTGGAAGAGGAATTTGATTATGCTAAAACTGATACATTATGGGCTGGAGATATCCAACAACTGAAAAATGGGAAGTACTATATGTATTACTGTTTATGTCAGGGTACCTCGCCCTTATCAGTTCTAGGAGTAGCGGTAGCTGATTCGATTGAAGGACCTTATAAAAAGGTTGAATCATTTTTGTACTCGGGAACATCTCCACAATTTGATAAAACTTACGATGCGACAGTTGACCCAAATGTAATTGATCCTCATGTTTTTTATGACAATGATGATAGATTATGGATGGTTTATGGTTCTTACTCCGGGGGAATCTATATCATGGAAATGGATGGCGACACAGGGTTACCGATTGATGAAAATTCATACGGTACAAAGTTATTAGGCGGTAATCATAGTCGAATAGAAGCGCCGTATATTCTCTATAACTCTGAAACTGAATATTATTATTTGTTTACATCATTTGGTGGTCTCGATTCATTTGGCGGATACAATATGCGTGTTGCTAGATCTAAGTCTGTTGAGGGTCCATATATTGATGGGTCGGGACAAGAAATGATTGAAGCGAAAGGATCCGAGGGGACGACTTTTGATGATGTGAGTATTGAAAATTATGGTAATAAATTGATGGGCAACTTTCTTTATGAAGAAGATGATGGTTTAACAAATGCCGGTTATGTATCGCCAGGTCATAATTCAGCTATTTACAATGAAGAGCAAAATGCCTACTATCTTATTTTTCATACGAGATTTCCAAATGGTGGAGAAAATCATGAAGTCCGAGTTCACCAATTTTATTTTACAGAGGATGGTTGGCCAATTGTAACACCCGTGCGTTACGCTAACGAAAAGATAGCGAATTATACTGCTTCTATGGTTAATGGAAGCTATCGATTACTTGAATTTTCAAAAGAAATTAGTGATTCAATAGTGGAGCCAAAGGAAGTTACGCTGGAAAATGGTAAGCTGTCAGGAAAAATTACAGGTGGCTGGACGTTATCATCAGATAATATCGAGAAAGATTCAATAATAAAAATTAATGAGAAAGAATATAGAGGAAAGTTTATTTCTGTGTGGGATGAAAATCAGGAGAAACAAGTAATGTCCTATACAGGGGTTTCGGAAGAAGGAGTTCCTCTCTATTTAATTCAGTCTAAGGAGTAAAAAAAAATGAGTGAAAAACAAGTTTATTATGAAAATCCAATTGTATTCGAGCGGGCAGATCCGTGGGTTTATAAACATACAGATGGCTATTATTATTTTACAGGTTCTGTTCCAGGTTATCAGTCAATCGAACTGAGAAGAGCAAAAAAATTGGAAGATTTAGAGTCTAATAGTGAAATTATTACTGTTTGGCAGGCTCATGAAATCGGTCTGATGAGTCAATTAATTTGGGCACCTGAAATTCATTTTATAGAAAATAAATGGTACATCTACTTTGCAGCCAGTAACCATGGCGAGTTGAGAGATAGAGAAAACCATCACCGGATGTTTGTGATTGAAAATAGTAATGAATCGCCAATGAATACAGAGTGGATTGAAAAAGGTCAAATTAAGCCCCAGTTTGAAAGTTTTAGTATAGATGCGACAGTTTTTGAACATAATAAAGAACTTTATTATGTGTGGGCCCAATTAGATCCAAGAATCCCAGGGAATTCAAACTTATATCTGTCTAAAATGGCTAACCCATGGACTTTAAAAGGGAAGCAATTACTGTTGTCTATTCCGGAATACGGTTGGGAAAAAATCGGATTCTTAGTCAACGAAGCACCTGCCGTTTTGATTAGAAATGGGAAAGTTTTCATCACCTATTCTGGAAGTGCTACTGATGAAAATTATGCAATAGGCTTACTATGGGCTGATGAGACGAGTGATTTATTAGATGGCTATTCATGGCATAAATTGGATCAGCCAATCTTTGTTAGTTCAGAAACAAATGAGCAATATGGGCCCGGACATAATTCATTTACAGTTAGCGAAGATGGCACAAAAGATATTATCGTGTATCACGCAAGGCCAGAAAAAAATAAAATGGGTGACCCTTTAGACAATCCGAATCGTCATGCTATCGCTCAAGAATTTACTTGGACTGAGGATGGCTTTCCATTCTTAGGTGAACCTGTGGCAAATACAAAATTATAATGGACGATAAACTTTGAAAAGTGAGGCAATCAAATGAATATTCAAATTTTAAATCAAAAATCAGGTCCAACAATTAGTCGGTATATCTATGGTCATTTTGCGGAGCATTTGGGTCGTTGTATTTATGAAGGCTTATATGTTGGGGAAGATTCTGCGATTCCTAATGTGAATGGGATGCGTACGGATGTTGTAGAGGCGTTAAAGGCGATTAAAATTCCTGTGTTGAGATGGCCGGGCGGATGTTTTGCGGATGAATACCATTGGAAGGATGGGATTGGTCCAAAAGAAAATCGTCAGAAGATGGTGAATACTCACTGGGGTGGTGTGACGGAAACCAATCACTTTGGTACCCATGAATTTTTCGAGTTGGTGAAACAACTGGGCTGTGAAGCGTATGTCAACGGCAATGTCGGTAGTGGAACGGTTCAGGAAATGTCCGAGTGGGTGGAATATATCACGATGGGTGGCGTTTCTCCGATGGCTGATTGGCGTCGCGAAAATGGTCAAGAAGAGCCGTGGGCGATGAAATTTTTTGGCGTTGGTAATGAGAACTGGGGCTGTGGTGGTAATATGCGTCCGGAATATTATGCGGATCTGTATCGTCGTTACCAAACGTATGTCCGTCAATATGGCGATCAAAAAATTTATAAAGTAGCTGGCGGCGCGAATGTCGATGATTATAACTGGACAGAAGTTTTGATGAAGAATGCGCATTGGCTGATGGATGGCTTGAGTTTGCATTATTATGTCCATCCAAAAGGCTGGGAGGAAAAAGGCAGCGCGCTGGAGTTTGACGAAAATGAATGGTATGTGACTTGTCAAAAAGCGGCGCACATGGATGAATTGATTACGCGCCACAGCGCGATTATGGATCAGTACGATCCTGAGAAGCGTGTGGGAATTATCGTCGATGAGTGGGGCACTTGGTTTACGGCTGAACCTGGCACCAATCCAGGATTCTTGTACCAACAAAATACAATTCGAGATGCGATGGTTGCGGCTATTACCTTAAATATTTTCCACAAACATGCGGAGCGTGTGCACATGGCGAATATTGCTCAAACAGTCAATGTTTTACAGGCGATGATACTGACTGAGGGTGAAAAGATGATTAAGACGCCAAGTTACCATGTGTTTGAATTATATAAAAATCATCAGGATGCAGAATTAGTCGATAGCTACGGTAGCGAAAGTGAAACCATTTCTTATACAATTTCGAAAAAAGAAGGCAAGGTAACTGTTTCTATTTGTAATTTTTCAACGTCTGATGAGGAAGAAATTTCTCTAGCATTGGCAAACGGAACAGTGTTAGAAGCAAACTACATTTTTGCAGATGAAATGAGTGCGCACAATGATTTTGATGCGCCAGAAGTCGTGGCAATTCAACCATTTACTGCTTATCAACAAACAGCAGACGGCGTGGCAGTAACGGTGCCGCCAATGTCAGTTACAACGCTCGTTATCGAGGCATAAAATGGCTTGCGTGGGTTGTGAAATCAAAGAAGAAGCGGCGCAAGTCGATGTGGAAGCGTTGATTGAAGAGCAGCTCAGCTTAGAAACGAATCTTGTGGAGGCGCATATTTTAGAGAAGCGTCTTGAAATCTGCAGTGCGTGTCCTTTTCGAGTGGGTACGACGTGTGGCAAGTGTGGCTGTTACTATAAATTTCGCGCAAATCTAGCCAATAAAGATTGTCCTGCACATTACTGGCAAGAACTTGCGTAACTGAATAAGGGTCTCACGCAAAATAGAGCTATTTTGTGGTGAGGCCCTTATTTGTAAATAAAGTGATTGAGTAAATAAAGTGATTGAGTAAATAAAGTGATTGAGTAAATAAAGTGATTGAGTAAATAAAGCAACTGACTAAATAACGTAATCTAGAAGGAGTAGACAGATGAAGGATGCAAAAATAGGGGTTCATGACCCAACAATTATTCAAGCAGAGGGGAAATATTATTTATATTCCACGGATACACAACAGCCGGAAACCAGTGGTGTACCGATTCGTTCGTCAGAGGATTTGGTGCATTGGCAGTTTGAAAAAGCGGCGTTAGAGGGTGTTCCAACAGATGCGCGTTCATGGTCGCAAGCGACTGGGCTGTGGGCACCTGAGATAATAAAGGTCAAGGATGAATATCGCATGTATTATTCAGCTTCGACTTTCGGTAGCACTACCTCCTTTATCGGGCTAGCGGTCGCTAAACATCCGTTGGGTCCGTGGGAGGATCGAGGAGAAGTGGTGAAAACTTCGATTGAGATTGCTGATCACAATGCGATTGACGCGAATATTTGCTGGGATCGATCAGGCAAGCCTTGGATGGTTTATGGCTCATTTTTTGGTGGAATTTATATTGCTGAAATAAATGAGGAGACAGGAAAGCTAGCTAATCCGGGTTATGGCAAGCGTCTAGCCATCCGTTCTCAAAGTGTCGAAGGCGCGATTGAAGGCCCGTTTATTAAGTATCATGCGGAAACAGATTATTTTTATCTGTTTGTCTCTTTTGATTCGTTGAATGATTTTTATAATATTCGCGTCGCGCGCTCGCGGTCGATTGATGGACCGTATGTCGATTATTTTGGAAACGAGATGACTGATTTAGAAAGCCATCCTGATCAGGTCGGTACGAAACTAATCGGTGGCTATCAATTTAAAGGAGAGCCGATTGTCTACGCGCCTGGTCATAATTCACTATTTTCTGATACAAAAACGGGTCGAGAGTTCATTGTGCACCATGCTCGAAAAGAACAACATTCAGATCAATTTTATTTGCAGATTCGTTCATTATTTTGGCTGTCTAACGGTTGGCCAGCTGTCTCAGCCTATGAATATACTGGTGCGGTAGAGGTCGTAGGCGATGAGAAGGCGGATGTTGAAGAGATTCGTGTGACAGATAAGCAGACAGATTTAGCGGGTGTCTGGGAGTTGATTGATTTTTCTTCAGCTGATGTTCAGGTAGGCACACATCAAGCGAACTTGGCCGAATGGCTTGGTTCTGAGAGTTGCTATGTACTGTACAAAGAGCTTTCTAGCGACCAATTATTTATCAGCGGGATGCGGGCTGGTGTGAGTTTCTTTGGCAAAAAATTGAAAGATGACCTGTTGGATTAACTTGTTACAGGTAAAAATCTATAAGAAAAAAATAAGTCGGTTGAGTACAAGGCTCATTCGACTTATTTTCTATTTTGCGTTGATTTTCGATAATCTGAGGGAGAGCAGGCAACAAGTTTTTTAAAGAGACGTGAAAAGTATTTTTCATCTTGGAAACCAACTGCTCGAGATATTTCCGTAATGGTTTGCGAAGATTCCGCTAATAATAGTTTTGCTTGGGCTATGCGGAGCTGTTGTAGATAGTGTGTCATGGTGATACCCATTTTTTGTGAAAACAGGTGGGAAAGGTAGGCTTTATTGTAGCCAAAATTATTGGCAACTTCTTGTACCGTGATTGGTTGTGCATAGTTTTTTTGGAGCCAGTCTGAGACAAAGCCGATAATTGGTGAATCAAGTGATTCGTGTGTACCTGAAAGAGCCTGTTTAGTCGTTGCGGAAAGGCTGAGTAGCAATGTTTTAGTAAACGTATCGAGTAGTTCTGTTTGCCAACGCGAATGTTTCATAGAGTGAATTAACTGTTGAAAAAGAATTAATTCATCGGTTGAGGCCAAATTCTCCGTGTACAGTGGCCAAATAATTGGCTGGGCAGTTGTCAGTAATCGAGCTTCTTGAATGGATTGGCTTGTAATTTCTGAATGTGGTGCTAAAAAATGTAGCCAATAGAACGAGAGTCCGCCAGGTGAATCCTTCTGTCCTGAAAAATGAATTCCAGGTGGGATGAGGAGTACATCACCTGGAGCTATGGTCAGATGTTGATCTTCTATCGTTAAGTATAAGGTTTCTTTTATGCCAATAAATAGTTCGTAATTATGATTTATTCTGGGTAAATGTTGCCAAGGGATGGCGGAATAAAATTGACCAGCAAGCTCAAATTTCAAGCTATTGATAGTACCTACGAGATAGTTTTCTTCTGCAAACATGGCTTCCCTCCGATTCATCATCTAGTTTATATCCACTATTTCTATCTTTTCTTCTAACGACAAGTAAATGACTGGATTTTATAATAAAACTATCTTAAATAATAAAGCTTTTATGAATAAATGACAATTGAATTTATTTATAAACTAGCTTTTGTCTACGAGGAGGAAAAAATGATGGGTCAATCATACAGACAGGAATTTAGTTTAGAATCAGTTAAGCTTTCTGATTCATTTTGGAAAAATTATCAACAATTAGTTAGAGAAGTGGTTATCCCGTACCAATATCAAGTCTTAGATGATGCGATTGAGGTGGATGTTCAGGCGGAACGAGTGGATGACACATTACCGGTGGGCAAGAGTCATGCGCTAGAAAATTTTCGAATCGCTGCAGGACGCACGACTGGCGAGCATTTTGGCTGGAGTTTTCAAGATAGTGATGTCTATAAATGGCTGGAGGCGGTGGGCTATAGTTTGCAGAATCAACCGGATGAGGCGCTAGAAGCACTTTGCGATGAGGTGATTGAGCTAATTGGTGCAGCGCAGGCGAAGGATGGTTATTTAGATACCTATTTTCAATTAAAATGTCCGGAATTAAGCTATCGGATGCTCTATTTTAGTCATGAATTGTATTGTGCAGGTCATCTGATTGAGGCCGCGATTGCTTACGATCAAGCGACTGGAAAATCAGCTCTGTTAACGATTGCCAAGAAATTCGTAAAAAATATACAAGCGGCTTTTGGTTATGAAGCGGGGAAAATTCAGGGAGCGGATGGCCATCAAGAAATCGAATTGGCGCTTGTTCGACTCTACGAATATACTCAGCAAGAAGAATATCTCCACTTAGCAGAATTTTTTACAGATGTTCGTGGGAAGGATCCACATTTTTATTCTAATGAAGTGAAACGCAATCTAGAAGAGGGGCTTTCTGAAGAAAATCCTACGATTGATGCGGCTTATTTACAGGCAAATGCCCAACCAAAAAATCAAACGATTGCTCAAGGGCATGCGGTCCGAATGTTGTACATGGCAACGGGGATGGCTAAGATTGCCAATCAAACGGGAGATGCGGGGTTGTTGGCGGCTTGCGAGAGAATTTGGCAAGATGTCACAAAAAGAAAAATGTATATTACCGCAGGTGTAGGATCAACGGTCCATGGCGAAGCCTTCACGGGTGCGTATGATTTGCCCAATGATACGATGTATTGTGAAACGTGTGCCTCGATTGCGTTGGTATATTTTGCTTATGAATTATTCAAAAATGAACCCAAAAGAGAATATATAGAGGTCTTGGAACGAGCATTGTACAATGGCGTTTTATCAGGCGCTTCGATTGATGGGAAGCATTTTTTCTATGTTAATCCTTTAGAGGTTCAACCAGATAGTTGTCGAAATAATCCTGGCAAAGGTCATGTCAAGACGACGCGTCCTGACTGGTTTGGCTGTGCTTGTTGTCCGCCTAATTTTGCTCGGCTAATCAGTTCGCTTCAAAAATATGTCTACACGCAACAGGAGGAGACACTCTATCTAAATTTATTTGTTGAGAGTCAATTAACGAGTGAGACTGGGACGCTCACTCAGCAAACTGATTTCCCTTATGAAAATCAACTAACGATTGAAGCGACCGGAATGACTGGACGATTAGCTATCCGCAAACCTTCGTGGGCAGCTGTTATGACTGTCGCATCTGTCAATGCTGAAACAGAAATAGAAGAGACGGCTGATTACTTCTTTGTTCAATTAGAGAAAGCAGTAACACTTCAAGTTTCCTTCGAACAACCAGTATTGGCGATTCGAAGCAATCCGAAAGTTTGGACAAATAGTCGAAAATTAGCCATTCAACGAGGCCCATTCGTTTATTGTGGCGAAGGGCATGACAATCCGGAACTCTTTTCTTATCGACTAACAACTAAAGATATTTCTGAGGCAAAAGTAAGGAGTCATTCAGAACTTTTACCACAAACACTTCAGCTAGATCTTGTAGCTAGTAAGGTAGTTCAATGGAAAGACGAGGAATTATATAGATTTACGGAAACTGAAGAAGTTAAAGAAGCGGCTATCCTGAAATTGATTCCGTATCATTTATGGGGAAATCGCGGGGAGAATGAGCTACGTGTATGGTTCCCAGAAGGATAATTGGATAAGATGAGCTGAATAAAAAATGAAGGAGCAGTCTATATGGAATAAGCGGTGTAGCATTAAATGGCGCTGATCGTTATTAAGAGTTGTTCCTTTATGGCTGCCAGTTGTTTTGCCGGAGATAAGAAGGCTCAAAAATTTACTAATATAATTAAAACCTTAGTAAATGTGACATCAATTTGCTAGGATAAATAACACATCTAAAGGCATATTTGAATTCAGAAATCTGATTTATCTACTGAAAGAAGACTAAAAATATCGTTCCCAGAATTTTCATGTGATTTTAAAGGAAAACGTGCCTTTTGTGTTTTTTGAGAAATAACAAATGAAAAGTGCAAAATTATAACCTGAAACTTTAAGTATACCAAATTTTTTAGGTAACCCTACTATTAATCGTCAAAATTCTTCAAATGGTAAATAGGCAAAATATTAAGTATACCAAATTTTTCACTTTTTTCGATTTAAGAAGCAGTTGCTACCTGAATTAAGAAATGTTTTGAAAAAGTCAGACTAGGGAAAGATAAAATAACTATGAATGAAAATGTTCTAACCTTAAATAATGTGTTATTGACTGTGAAAAAAGCTGATATCTATCGCATGATTAGCCGGAATAGTTCCGAGAAAACGATGATCACGAAACTGATTACAGCTTTATCGCAGGAAGCATTTGGTGGAGAGTTCGCTTTACTAGGAAAGTGGAAAGGCATCCATAATTTCTCAATTATTTTTAGAGGATTGAGAAATTAATCTGTCCCACTACTTGAGTGAATCAGCAAAACCGTCTATACTATATGTACGTACAAATTTTAAGGAGCGTACAAATGAAGGCTAAATACCAACTAATTGCGGATGATATCCGATCAAAAATATTGAGTAATGAATATGTTGTCGGGGCGGTTATTCCTCCTGAATTACAATTACAAAAAGATTATGGAGTCAGTCGTCATACGGTGCGCCAGGCGATTGCTTTACTCGTGAATGAGGGCTACCTGAGAAGTGAAAAGGGTTCTGGGACCTATGTGGATGATGCCTTTCAAGCGGAGGTTCGCGCGAGCGGGAAGAAGACGATTGGCGTGATTACCACGTATTTATCGGATTATATTTTCCCTGCGATTATTCGCGGGATTGAGCAGGAATTGCGTGAAAAAGGTTATTCATTATTATTGGCGAGTACCAATAATGATCCCTTGCAGGAGAAAGAGTGTTTGGAACGGATGCTGGCGCAAGGTGTGCAAGGCTTGATTGTTGAGCCGACGAAGAGTAATCAGTTTAATCCGAATTTGGCGCTATATTTATCATTTAAAGAGCGCAATATTCCGATTGTCATGATTAATGCTTATTATGAGGAATTGGATATCCCGCATATTTGTGTGAATGATACCAAAGCAGGCTTGATTGCGACGGAATATTTGATGAGCCAAGGGCACAAAGATTTAGCATTAGTTACTAAGATTGATGACTTACAAGGCAAGTATCGCATGAAGGGATTCATCAAGGCGCATGACAAAAATCGTTTGCCGATGCGTGCGGAGCATTTATTTACCTATACGACAGAGACCAAAGAAACCATTGCAAAAAAAGTTCTCGATGCAATGCTGAAGGAAGAGGAACGTCCGACCGCGGTTGTCTGCTATAACGATGAGATTGCCAACCAGATGGTGGAAGAAATCAACAAGCAAGGCTATCGTGTGCCGGAAGATTTTTCGGTGATTGGTGAGGATGATTCGTATCTAAGCTTGATTGGCGAAGTGGCTTTATCGACGGTTACCCACCCTAAAGAAACGATGGGATTGGCTGCAGCAGATTGGATTATCCAAGCGATTGAAACGGGTGAGATGAAAGAGAATATCTATTATGAGCCACAACTAGTCTTACGTAATTCTGTTGAAAAGTTAAATTAAAAAAATTTTTGGAATGAATTGATAAGTCGAGTTACTAAAGATTGGAAGAGCACCGAATTGAAATTATTCGATTTTCGAATAAGCAATTCGATGCTTTTTGTTTTAGTGATTTTTGGCTTATTTTTATTCTTTATGTGCCTTTATTTTACAGGAGATTTCTTTTATTAATTTATGCGTACAATTTACGATATACATTTGACATGTACGGACAAATATTTTATAATTCTTAGTAGAGAAAGCGATATCAAAATCGTTTTTTGAGTGGAAAGAATTTTTATTTTATATAGAAGAAAAGGTCAGAGGAGGAACGAATATGACAGATACAGCGCAGATAATTGAGGATATTCAGCTAGGGAAGACGGCGCTGGGGATTGAGCTAGGCTCGACGAGAATTAAAGCGGTGCTGATTGATTCGACGCACAGTCCGATTGCTTCGGGTAGTTTTGAGTGGGAAAACCAATTGGTGGATGGCATTTGGACATACGGTCTTGATGAAATTTGGCAAGGATTACAGGCAAGCTATCGAGAAATGGCGGCCGAAGTTTTTTCTAAATACGACACGGTGCTGACAAAGATTGGTTCGTTGGGGATTAGCGCGATGATGCATGGCTACATGGCGTTTGACCAGGCAGATAATTTATTGGTGCCTTTCCGGACGTGGCGTAATGCGATGACTGAGCAGGCGGAAAAAGAATTGACGGACTTATTCCAATTTAATATTCCGCAGCGTTGGAGTATCGCTCATCTCTATCAAGCAATTCTTAATGAGGAAGCACATGTATCTAATATTAGTTATTTAACCACTTTAGCGGGTTACATTCATTGGCAGCTGACTGGGGAAAAAGTCCTGGGTGTTGGTGATGCTTCGGGTATGTTCCCAATCAATGCGCAGGGCACAGATTATGATGAAACACGAGTTGAGAAATTCACGCAACATATTTCTGCAAAAGGTTTTTCATGGCAGTTGACGGATATTTTACCGACTGTTTTGGCGGCTGGAGCAGAGGCGGGTCGTTTGACTGAAGAAGGAGCGAAGCGCTTGGATCTTTCTGGCTCGTTGGCAGCTGGTACATTGGTTTGTCCGCCAGAGGGCGATGCTGGAACAGGCATGGTTGCAACAAATAGTGTAGCCAAACGGACGGGGAATGTTTCTGCGGGAACTTCTGTTTTTGCTATGATCGTCTTGGAGCATCAACTGAAAGCCGTGCATCCAGAGATCGATTTGGTTACGACACCTTCAGGAGAAGCAGTGGCGATGGTGCACGCGAATAATTGTTCATCAGATATTAATGCCTGGGTCAAAATTTTTGCGGAATTCATGGAAGCGATGGGTCAAACAGTTGATATGAATAAGTTGTTTGAGACGTTGTTCAATGAAGCTTTGAAAGGCGATCAAGACGCAGGTGGCTTGTTATCGTATGGCTACTATTCTGGTGAAAATATTACTGGTTTGAAGGAAGGTCGTCCATTATTTGTTCGTACACCTGATAGCAAGTTTACCTTGGCGAATTTCATGCGTACACATTTGTATTCAGCCTTGGGTGCTTTAAAAATCGGCATGGATATTCTAAGTGGCGAAGAGCAGGTACAGATTGATAAAATTTTCGGTCACGGCGGTTTATTTAAGACAGAGGCAGTCGGGCAGAAAGTTATGGCAGCGGCGATGAATTCTCCGGTTTCAGTCATGGAAACGGCTGGCGAAGGTGGCGCGTGGGGCATTGCCTTATTGGCGGCTTATGCGTTGAACCAGAAAGATCAGCAGTCTCTAGCCGATTATTTGACGGCAGAAGTCTTCCATGGAAAAACGGGGATCGAAATTGCGCCAGACGAAAAAGATATTGCTGGTTTTGAAGAATTTATCGAACGATACAAAAACGGCTTAGCGATTGAGCAAGCGGCGGTTGATTTTCTTAAATGAGGGGAGCATAAAATATGTTAGAACAACTGAAAGAGGAAGTATTTCAAGCAAATCTAGAGTTACCCAAACACGGATTAATCAAATATACTTGGGGCAATGTTAGTGGGATTGACCGCGAGCAGGGGCTGTTCGTGATTAAGCCAAGTGGCGTCAGCTATGACAATATGACGGCCAGTGATATGGTAGTTTGCGATTTGGAAGGCAACGTCGTTGAAGGGAAATTAAATCCTTCTTCGGATACACCGACACATGCAGTCTTATATCAAAAATTCCCTGAGGTTGGTGGGATTGTTCACACCCATTCAACTTGGGCAACGGCTTGGGCGCAGGCTGGTTTAGATGTGCCGGCGATGGGCACGACACACGCGGATACTTTTTATGGTACGGTTCCTTGTGCACGATTTTTAACACAGGAGGAAATTGATCGAGGTTACGAGACTGAAACGGGTCATGTGATTGTTGAAACCTTTAAAGAACGTGGCATTGAGCCTTTAGAAGTTCCCGGCGTCTTGTTACACGGTCATGGACCTTTTACCTGGGGTAAAACACCGAGCAGTGCAGTGATGAATGCGGTGGTTTTAGATGAAGTCTGTCAGACAAATTATGTGGCTCGTCAATTAAATTCTTATGCAGAAGTGTTACCACAACGTGTTTTAGACAAACATTATTTGCGCAAACATGGCAAAGATGCTTACTACGGTCAAAAATAATCGTAGCAAATTTTAAGTAGGGCTTACAGAGATTAAAAATAAATGAACATAGAGGAGAGAATAGTATGTTAGAAACAGGTAAAAAAGAATTTTGGTTCGTTGTAGGGTCACAGCATTTATATGGGGAAGAAGCGTTGCAAGAAGTTAAGAGTCATGCGGAACAGTTAGTGGCTAGTTTAAATAACAGCGGCAGCTTGCCTTATCCGATTGTTTTACAAGAATTGGCAGTAACAGCAGATACCATCACAAAAATCATGAAAGAAGTTAACTATCGCGATGAAGTGGCCGGTGTAATTACTTGGATGCATACTTTCTCACCAGCTAAAATGTGGATTCATGGTACGAAATTATTACAAAAACCATTGCTTCATTTAGCAACGCAATATAACGAAAGCATTCCTTGGAAAACCATCGATATGGATTTCATGAATCTTAATCAATCGGCTCATGGTGACCGTGAATATGGTTTTATTAATGCCCGTTTGAACAAAAAGAATAAAATTGTTGTCGGCTATTGGGAACGTCCTGAAGTGCAACAACAAGTGGCGGACTGGATGGATGTCGCTGTTGCTTACAATGAAAGCTTCGCGATTAAAGTCGCTCGTTTTGGCGACAATATGCGTAACGTTGCTGTGACTGAAGGGGATAAAGTTGAAGCGCAAATCCAATTTGGTTGGACTGTTGACTACTTTGGAATTGGTGATTTAGTGGCAGTGATTGATGCCGTGACGGATGAAGACGTGGAAAAAACTTTCGCCGAATATAAAGAATTATATACGTTTGACTATGGCGACTACGATGAAAAAACTTGGGAAGCACATGTGAAAGTCCAAGCCAAACAAGAAATCGGCTTACGTCGTTTCTTAGAAGCAGGCGGCTACACAGCCTTTTCATCAAACTTCGAAGATTTATATGGCATGCAACAATTACCTGGTTTGGCTGTCCAACGCTTAATGGCTGAAGGCTACGGCTTTGCTGGGGAGGGTGACTGGAAAACAGCGGCGATTGATCGCTTATTGAAAGTTATGGCGCACAACAAAGACACTGGCTTCATGGAAGATTACACGTATGAATTGGCAGCAGGCAAAGAGTCAATTTTGCAATCTCACATGATGGAAGTCGACCCAACATTGGCTCAAACAAAACCGCGCGTAGTGGTTTCGCCATTATCGATGGGTGACCGTGAAGACCCAGCACGTCTTGTCTTTGATGGCAAAGCTGGTGAAGGTGTTGTCGTTTCAATGGCCGATTTCGGAACGCATTACAAATTATTAGTGAACGAAGTTTCTTGCTTCGAACCAACTGAAGAAGCGCCAAATCTACCAGTTGCCCGCGTACTTTGGGAAGTTAAACCGAATTTCCACGACGGCGTGCAAGCTTGGATTGAAGCAGGTGGCGGCCATCACACAGTCGTTTCATTAGCTTTAACAACTGATCAAATTCTGACATGGGCAAAACTTGTCGGCTTAGAAGTCGCTTTAATTAAATAGACGACTGCTCATAAATTTATTCTCTAAAATCAAACAACCTGCCGAGACACTAAAAATAGTGCGGCAGGTTGTTTTTGCTTATTAATAAGATTAGATAAACTCGACTCATAATTTTTTTCCTAACGCGCTAGCGATTGAAGATAGTATCTCAAAGCTAGTATTATTTCCTCTTTCAATACGAGCAATTGTCGATTGAGGAACTGAAGCCAGCTCTGCCAATTCACGTTGCGTCAGACCAGCAGCTTCACGAGCGTTCATTAAAGCAGCAGCAGTAGCTAATTTACAATTTTCAGCGTCAAAGCTAACTTTGAAATTTGGATCTACAATTCTTTGTTCTAGATAATCATCGAACTTAATGGTAGGCATTCTTTTTTCCTCCTAAGTTTCTTATCACGACAAAAACAGTTTAACTGAATTCACCCGAAATCCCCCGTCGACGTACAGTTTTGTTGACGGGGGATTTTGGCTTTATTCAGAGTGTTGCTTTTTCCTAGACTTCAATCTGCGAAGGCGAGACGCCGTAGTATTTTTTGAAGAGCTTGCTAAAATGATAGGCATCTTGGTAGCCAACAGCTTGTGCGACGTCCCGGATCGTTAGCTGATCGTTTTTCAAGAGCTCTTTTGCGTGTTTCAGGCGGACTTGGATCAGATAATTAATTGGACTGACGCCGGTCGCTTCCTTGAATATTTTTGAGAGGTGGGTGGGACTGACATATAAAATGTCTGCCAATTGCTCCAATGTAATCTCTTGATTGTGATGATTCTCGAGATAATAAACAGCATGGTTAACAATATTTTGCTTTCTTTTTGCAGTTTTAGATAGTTCCGAAGTCACTGTGCTGCCTTGTTCATTTTGAAGGCTACGTAATATTAAGACCAACATTTCGATGATTAACGCTTTACTCATCAACTGAAATTCTGGTTTTTCTTCATTATATTCTTTAGTTAGTCGCCAAGCTTTATCTAAGAACGTTGCTTGATATTCGCCCAGATCAAGGAGCGCTTTTTTATTTGGAAAATGATTTCTAGTTAAACCGTCTAAAGAAATATTTGAAAGCCCAATATGCAATTGGTGCGAATAGGTGTCCTCTGGCTGCCGCTCGCCATGCTTGACTCCAGGGTTAAAGAGCAGAATCCGGCCAGCACCGAGCTGTGTGGTCCAATCACCAATGGTGTACTCAACTTCTCCTTCTAAAATAATGCTAATCTCTAAAAAGTCATGATGATGAATATTGCCGACATTTCCTGAGTGATTCCAGGGATCGAAGGCATAAATAATTTCTGGATTAAAAATTTGTGAATTCGTATAGCCCATAGTCGTAAGCCCTTTCTTATTCTCTACTAATATTGTACATCAAAACAAGTAAGAATGACCATTTCTTTTCACTTAAATTGACGGTAAGCTAGTACTCGATTTGATAAATAAAATTTTTGAAGGAATGTTTTTTAATGTAGGAGGGATGAAAAATGAGTAATTATCAATGGATTTGGCAATATGCGAAAAAATATTCAGGAAAAGCAATTTTAGCCATTATATTCTTAGTTGTAAATGCGATTTTGATTGTTATTAATCCATTAATTACGGGGGAGATTGTGGACAAGGTAATCGATAATAATCAGGCGGAATTATTAGTGCCATTTTTGGCATTAATGATCGGGATTACTGTGTTTCGAACGGTGATTCGCTACTTATACCAATTATTGTTCGAGCGGATTGGTCAAAATGCATTATTTGAATTGCGACAAGACATGTACAAGAAGTTACAGGAACTGGATTTTGACTTCTTTAACCATACCCGCGTGGGGGACATTATGGCGCGGATGACAGGGGATACGGACGCGATTCGTCACTTCGTTTCATGGGTAATCTATAATATTTTGGAATGTGTGCTGTGGTTTGTGACCGCTATTATTGTGATGGCGACGATTAATTGGCAACTAATGTTAGCGCTTGTGGCTGTGACGCCATTTATCTTCTTATTAACGCAACGGATGTCCAAAGAGGCGCACCCAATTTTCTTTGAAATTCGTGAAAGTTTTTCTCGTTTAAATTCGATGGTAGAAGAAAATATTGGAGGTAATCGCGTAGTCAAAGCATTTGCTCGTGAGGATTTTGAAATTCAGAAGTTTAATGAGCACAATGAAGATTATAAAGCGAAGAACATGGAATCGGCGAAGATTTCTCGTAAATACTTGCCATGGCTTGATGGTTTAGCAGGTAGTTTAAATGTGATTGCCTTAGTTTTAGGTGGACTTTTTGTCGTCCAAGGCAAGATGACATTAGGTGATTTGATTGCTTTTAATGGTTTCTTATGGATGTTGAATCAACCAATGCGGATGAGTGGTTGGTTGATTAATGATGTGCAACGTTTCTCAGCGGCGTGTATCAAGATTCGTCAAATGTTGAATACAGAGCCACAAATTCCTGTGGTCTTGAAGGAAAATGACGATAAGGTGAAGGGCTTTGTTGAATTTAAGCATGTTTCTTTCCACTTCTCTGATGATCCGCATACGCAGGTCTTGAATGATGTATCATTTAAAATTCATCCGGGACAAACAATCGGGATTTTAGGTGAAACGGGTTCTGGTAAGACGACGCTAGTTAACTTGGTAGGCCGTTTCTATGATGCGACAGAGGGCGAAGTCTTGATTGATGGTAAAAATGTCAAAGATTATCCAGTTCGCCAATTGAGAGAAAATATTTCGATGGTCATGCAGGATGTTTTCCTATTCTCGAATACGATTGAAGACAATATTGCTTTTGGGAATCCATTTGCTGATGAAGGTTATGTGCAACAAATGGCCCAAATTGCTGATGCGCATGATTTTATTTCACGGATGCCAGAAGGCTACGCAACAATTGTTGGTGAACGGGGCGTGGGTCTATCTGGTGGACAAAAACAACGGATTTCACTGGCACGTGCATTGACAAAAGATCCGTCAATTTTAATTTTAGATGATACAACTTCTGCCGTTGATATGGAAACAGAATCGAAAATCCAACGTGAATTAACTTCATTAACTGAAGAAAAAACGACCTTCATTATCGCTCACAGAATTTCTTCTGTTCGAGAAGCTGATTTAATTTTGATGATGGAAAAAGGTCACGTCAGAGAACAAGGTACGCATAAAGAATTGGTTGCCAAGAAAGGCTTGTACTATGAAGTCTATCAGAAACAACTTGGTTTAGAGAATGGGGAGGTGAGCTAAATGGCCCGTAATAAATTTGACGTCGATGAGGAATTAGAAGAGGAATTTAATTGGTCCCACTACAAACGCTTAGTGCAGTATGTCAAACCGTATAAAGTGCCAATCTTTAAAGCTTTATTTGTTATTATATTGGCAAATATCGCAGGGATGTTAGGCCCGTATTTCACGAAAATTGCGATTGATGATGTCATTCCTAATGGCAATATAACGTTACTGTTGCAATTAAGTGCGGTTTTCTTACTTTCATTATTCGTAATTGGTTGGTGTATGCGGTATCGAATTTATGCGATTACTGAGATTGGGCAAGACATCTTGAAAGATATGCGTTATTCAATTTTTGAACATTTGCAACGCTTACCCTTCTCTTATTTTGATAATCGCCCTCACGGGAAAATTCTAATCCGTGTTGTAAATTATATTAACACGTTAAGTGATTTGTTGAGTAATGGCTTAATAAACTTAATTTCGGATATCTTCAACGTGCTTATTACGCTAATTTTTATGCTGATGATTGATGTAAAATTAACGCTGTACAGCTTGCTCTTATTGCCGATTCTGTTTGTCATGGTGATGGTGATTAAAGCGAAGCAGCGGAAAGCTTACCAAGTTTTGAGTAATAAGCAATCTAACTTGAATGCCTATATTCATGAAAGTATTTCTGGGATTAAAATCACGCAGTCCTTTGCACGTGAAGAGGAAAATTATCAAATCTTTAATGAAGTCGGTGAAGAGTACCGTACTTCTTGGATGAAGGCTGTGAGAGTTCAATTTATGTTATGGCCGGGCGTCCAAAATATCTCAGTGATGACCACCTGTTTGATTTATTTTGTCGGTATTCGTCAAATCGGGGTCGATGTGACTACCGGGACCTTGATTGCTTTCATCGGTTATATTAATAACTTCTGGAATCCAGTGATTAATATCGGGAACTTCTATAATTCATTGATTACGGCGACGGCTTACCTTGAGCGTATTTTTGAAACGATGGATGAAGTCCCTGATATTCAAGATAGTCCTGAGGCTGATATCTTGCCACCGATTAAAGGGACGGTTGATTTTGAAGATGTGACTTTCCGTTATGAAGAAGGCAAGAATATTCTAAATGAGGTCAGCTTCCATATCAGTCAAGGCCAGAGTATTGCGCTGGTGGGTCCGACAGGTGCTGGGAAAACCACGATTATTAACTTGTTGAGTCGTTTTTACGATGTCAATGAGGGCAGTGTCAAAGTTGATGGTCACGATGTTCGTTCCGTGACGCTGGCTTCCTTACGTACGCAGATGGGAGTTATGCTGCAAGATACCTTTGTCTTCTCGGGAACTATTTTAGATAATATTCGCTATGGTAAATTAGATGCGACAGAAGAAGAAGTTATTGCGGCGGCTAAAGTGGTCCGTGCTCATGAGTTTATCAAAGAATTAAAAGATGGCTACGATACAGTGGTAGAGGAACGCGGTAGCACGCTTTCAGCAGGACAGCGACAATTAATTTCCTTTGCTCGGGCACTCCTTGCGGATCCGAAAATACTGATCTTGGATGAAGCGACTTCAAGTATTGATACCAAAACAGAGGAATTATTGCAAGAAGGCTTACAACAGTTGTTGAAGGGTCGGACCTCATTTATCATTGCTCACCGCTTGTCTACGATTAAGAACAGTTCGCAAATCTTCTATGTTGAAGGTGGCCGAATTGCTGAGGCGGGTACGCATGATGAGCTGATGGCACAACGCGGCTTATACCATCACTTGTACCAATCACAATATGATTTATTACAAGTGACTGATTAGTCGAATCAAGCTGAAAATTACAATAAATTAAAATAAGAGGTTGCCCAAGTCTTAGTGACTTGGCGCAACCTCTTTACTTTTCGTAGCCTATTAACGTTGTAGCATAGTGGTGGACTAGATTCTCAGTGACTGGTACGAAATACCTAATTAAAAACTTCGGCCGCCGCCTCCGAATGTGCCGCCGCCAGAGGAGTGGGTGGTACTACCGCCACCTCCACCACCGCCGCCATTATTGGCTTTGGGAATTCTGCGGGTGGTCACAAAGGAGTGAATTAATTTGTCGTCACGTTCGCTTAATTGTAACGAAGATTTTTCTCTATAAGGATACTTGTAGGTGCCAAATTTAAGTTGATATTTTAATTTAATGAGGACAAAGAAGATGGTACTCAAGACAAGAGCGAGCACTAATCCGATGATAATCTCAACGGTTGTCAGAACTTTGTAGCGCGTAATCTTACCAGTTTCTCGGTCAACTCGATAATGACCGCCAGGGACGCCTGCTTCGACAAACTTGGCTGATTCCGTCAAATAGGTTTGCGCCGCGTCAAAATGATTTTCCTGACTCATATCGTCATAAATATCATCTAACATCGAATTAAGTCTAGAATCTGACAGGTAATCACTCATATTTCCAGAAGTTGAGATATAAATTTCACGGTCAGTCATATCCAAGAGTAAGACCGAGCCGTTTTCGTCAGCGCCGATGGTATCTAGTAGGTATCGGTCAGCAAACTTTTCTTGGCTATCGATACTTTCCGTCGTCGTGACGATAAAGACGCGACCTTTGATGGAATCATCTAGTGTTTGCGCTTGCTGTTCTAATGTTTGAATTTGCTCATCCGTGAATAGTCCCGCTCGGTCATCGACGGTCGTTGTTGCTGCATAACTAGCGCTGGAAAACGAGAAGGTGAGTAGCCAAATGCCAACAAAAGTCACGAGAGCCGCAAGTAAACGTGTCAGTGTTTGTTTCTTAGTTAGTGTGAGGTTGTGTTTCATATGAAGTAACCTCCAATCAAGAATAGCGTGGCTAAGACGGCAAATAGTCCAGCCGTCGCAAAGCCTAGACGTTTATAACTCATCGGCAGCACACCGCTGACTTTCCCAGTTTGCCCATTCATGGCGTAGTAATAGACTTTATCAGACTGACTATTGCCGCGATAAGTGACCAGCCAGACAGGTAAGAGCACATAATGATTTTTTTCTTCATCGAGGGCAATATTCGTCTGAACATTGGTCAGGGTTGCATAGCCAGAAGCCGTATCTCTCAACAAATTTTCTGAGTAATCACGTAGCTCACGTTTAACCGTATCACGGATAGTTCCGTACTCGATATCGCGTTTTTCAGCTTGGAAGCCAGCTAAATATTGGCTCTTAAAATCAATCGCTTTTTCCAATGGGAACGGTTGGACTTGTTCCACCATCTTTTGTTGCGTATTTTTCGAGAGAGCATTTTTCAATAATTCTTTGAAAGACAATTTACCTTTTCGAAAGACTTGAAATTGTTTGGTTTCCGTATATTCAATATCCCCAATCCGCCAGACGCGAACGGCAGTCGCATTGGCCGAGAGTTGGCCAGCTAACTTGGCATCAACTGTCCAATAAGGGAAATAGACGCCGGTCAGTTTATCAATCTGACTTTTATCAAAAAAGTCTTTGGGAATAAACCATTTTTTCTTGGTCCAAGCTAAAAATTTCTCGACTGCTTCTTCTTTTTCAACCGCAAAAGGCAAAACTTTCTCTGGTAAAAACTGTCCACTCAAACGCCCCGATAAAACGACGGGGTTATGGCAATAATAGCAATAAGTTGCTGCCGTTGTCGCATCTGTTACGATTTCTGCGCCACAGCTAGGGCACAAGAAGAGTTCCATTGTTGAAGCGTCTTCTTGAGCGCTCGTTTCATCTGTTGGCTCACTGGCTACTTCAGAACTCGCCAGCGTTTCTTTAGCTGTTGCTGAGTTGCTGCCAGTTGACTGACCATTGTCGTGAGGCTCGGTGTCGGGGGCAGATGTTTCGCCGCCGACCGAAGCCGCACGTTGTTTCTCTTCATACTGACTGACTTCTTCTGCTGTGAAGATACTTAAACAGAAGTCGCAATGAAATTTTTGATCTTTTGGCTCGAAAGTTAATGGCCCCCCACAATTGGGGCATTTATGTGTCAGAACATCCATTTTCATTGATTCCTTTCTTTAGTCAAGAGGCACCCCGACAAAAGGTTTCCCACAATGCGGACAGAATTTTGGAATGCCGCTACCTAGATCGACAATTTCATGGCATTCATTACATTTCATTTGAAGCGCGGTTGCCGCTGCTGGTTTTGCTGTGCCACAGTTGGTACAGAACTTACCGGTATTTTCAGTGCCGCATTGGCTACAGGTCCAAGTGTCAGCATTTTCGACAGCCGCTTTTTGAGCTTGCTGCTGTGCTTGTTGTTGCTGTTGTTGTGCCTGCTGATTATTTTGTGAAGCTTGCGTGAGGTAAGAACCATTGGCATTCATACCCATCCCCATGCCCATAAATCCGGTCATCGCGCCGCCTTCATTTTTCCCAGCAGCTTCCATCCCACGAGCGATCGAGCCTTGAACATAGCCTTCACGCACGCCAGGATCGCCTAACATCGCGCCTTCGTTACGCATATTGATTAATTTCATCGAATCGTCTGTGTACGAGATGCTAGCAACCGCAACAGAGACGACTTCCATCCCACGAAGCGCGCGCCAGCTCTCATCCAAGACGTTGCCCATGTACTTGCTTAATTCCATACTCTTAGAAGGAACATGTGAAATTCGTTGTCCATCCGCCGACATTTGGTTGATTGCGGCTTGTAAGGCAGTCAAGAATTCTGACAAATATTGTTCATTGATATCCTCTAATTCAACCTGCGTTTTATTTCTCGGAATCGCATTTGTATAGAATAAAATAGGGTCAACGATGGAGATGGAGTAATTCCCGTGTGCCCGTAAGAATAATTCTGCGTTATAAAAGTTATCAAAATAGTTTAAAGGGGACTGTGTGCCAAATTTAATACCTTTGATTTCTTGCAAATTAATGTAAAAAACTTGTTGGCTTTGCGGTGTAACCCCGCCAAATTTGAACCGTGAGAAAGTTTCGGCAACGGCTTCTTTTAAAGAGCCATTGAACATTGAAGGCGCCAAATCATTTTTGACGGTGTAATAACCTTCTTCAGCGGTATAATCGATAATTTTTCCACCATCTACTAGTAGCATCATGGTGTTTGGGTAGACATGCACGACAGAACCATCGGTAATTACATCATTGGTTCCTTTGCGATTTGAGCCACGTTTGTCGTCACGACGTACTTTGACGCCCTTTGTCATAACCGTCGTGTCACTCATATTAGCTGGTTCGATAATCTCAATCCACTGATCAGCTAAACCGCCGCCAATTGCACTTGTTGCTGCTTTAATAATTCCCATGAAAGTTCCTCCTAAAATTTGTTTTTAATCATAGTCACATTATAGCACAGCTAGGAAGTTTACTAATAGGTCGGAAGGCTGAGACCGCTAGAAACGTCGGTATTTACTCGGTCTCCTAGTATAGGAAGGGAATTGGCAAATATTTTTTCATTTTTGATTAATTTACTGATATTTCTACTCTAAAAATGGAGCCTGCTGCAGAAAAACTCGATTGATTTATGATAGCTGGACTATTCTACGGGTCTTTTTATGCGTGACTAGATGACATTTCTCCGATAATCGTTGTCTGTAGTAAAAGAATTATCGCTCGTATCAGTTTAACCAACAATACGTAACCGTTTCCGTGCTATAATTGACTGATATATGTACTTGATGATGCGATGAACTTATGAAACGGGTGTGTCAAGAAGTTTGTG
>NZ_MAEJ01000028.1 GCF_009933175.1 Candidatus Enterococcus huntleyi
ACGTGACCGCATCTATTTAGTTCAAGGCTTAATTTTTGAAGACGTTAAAGACAATAAAAAGAAGCTCCAGCTAAGCAAAGCTGCTTAACTGGAGGCACTGTACTCTATTCAATTTGACCCTCACCAACACTATTTGACGAAGAGCCCGTATTTTTTAATGGATGCGGCTACGGTAAAGGCCCACCACTAATCCTAAGATTGAGACATTCTCAAGGATAATAGGCTCTAGTGCATCATTTTCTGGTTGAAGGCGAATATAATTCTTCTCTTTGTAGAATCGTTTGCACGTGGCTTCATCTTCATCGGTCATAGCGATTACGATGTCGCCATTCTTAGCGGATGCTTGTTTTCTAACAATCACATCATCGCCATCTAAAATCCCGGCATTAATCATACTTTCCCCACGAATAGTCAACATAAATAATGTGCCATCTTCTGAAGCCAAGTTTGGTGGAATCGGAAAGAAATCAGACGCATCTTCTACAGCAAGGATTGGTTCACCTGCCGTAACAGTTCCTAAAACTGGAATAGTGGTTGGTTGAATATCAATTTTGGAAAGCCCTGTTGCAGTTAATTCAATGGCTCTTGGTTTAGTTGGGTCGCGTAGAATCAGGCCCTTTTTTTCTAATCGTGCAAGATGCCCATGGACAGTTGAGGTAGAAGACAGATTTACGGCTTCACCAATCTCTCTGACTGTAGGTGGATATCCTTTTGCATTGACCTGTTCATAGATATATTTTAAGATATCGACTTGTCTCGTTTCCGTACGTTTGGTCACGATTCACACCTTCTTTCATTTAATGATTTCAGTTTACCATATTAAATAAACGAAATCAAACAAGCGTTCGCTTTTTCTGCTTATTTTTTGTTGTATTTTCAGAGAAACTTTAATAAGATAGGAAGGGAGAGAAAAGAGGAGGGCTATTGTATGTTATCAAAAGAAAAACTAGCTCGTATTAACGAATTAGCAAAGAAGAAAAAAGAAACAGGTCTTACTGACACGGAACTAAAAGAACAACAACTTTTAAGAGAAGAGTACTTAGGTGCTTTCCGTTCTGGGATGAAGCATCATATCGAAGGAATGAAGGTTGTTGATCCAGATGGCAAAGATGTAACACCAGAAAAATTGAAACAAATTCAAAAAGAAAAAGGCTTACATAATCGCTCGAATGAGTAGAAATAAGCCGAATAAACATTGCATTTCCTTTTATTTTCTTTTACAATGAAGGAGATAAAAGTAAAATAAACCTAAATTCAGGAGGGATTCTTTTGTTCGACAAAACAGATCAACTCGGCGTTAATACAATCCGTACTTTAAGTATTGAAGCTATCCAAAAAGCTAATTCAGGTCATCCAGGTTTACCAATGGGGGCTGCACCAATGGCCTACGCATTATGGACCAAACATTTAAAAGTTAATCCAACTACTTCTACTAACTGGGTCGATCGTGATCGCTTCGTGCTTTCAGCAGGTCATGGCTCAGCAATGCTTTATAGTTTGCTTCATTTATCTGGTTACGATGTGACGATTGATGATTTGAAGAATTTCCGTCAATGGGATAGCCGCACGCCTGGGCATCCAGAAGTCCATCACACGGATGGTGTCGAAGCAACAACAGGTCCTCTAGGCCAAGGTATCGCAATGGCTGTTGGTATGGCGATGTCTGAAGCTCATTTGGCTGCAACATACAATCGTGAACATTTTAATGTAATGGATCACTATACGTACGCATTATGTGGCGATGGCGATTTAATGGAAGGTGTTTCTCAAGAAGCAGCTTCAATGGCTGGTCACATGAAATTAGGTAAATTAGTCGTTTTATACGATTCAAATGATATTTCATTAGATGGACCGACTTCTAAAGCCTTCACTGAAAATGTGGGTGCGCGTTTTGAAGCATACGGTTGGCAACATATCCTTGTGAAAGATGGCAATGATTTAGAAGCTATCTCACAAGCAATCGACGCAGCGAAAGCTGAAACTGACAAACCAACATTGATTGAAGTCAAAACAGTCATCGGTTATGGCGCACCAAAAGAAGGGACCTCTGCAGTGCATGGTGCTCCTTTAGGTGATGAAGGAATTTCTGTTGCTAAAGCTGTTTACGGTTGGGAATATCCTGACTTTACAGTGCCTGATGAAGTGGCTGCTCGTTTTAAAGAAAAAATGCAAACAGAAGGCCAACAAGCAGAACAAGCTTGGACAGAATTATTTGCCAACTACAAACATGCATATCCAGAATTGGCTGCTCAATTTGAAGATGCTTTTGCTGGCAAATTACCTGAAGGCTGGGACAAAGAATTACCTCATTATGAAGTAGGATCTAGCCAAGCAAGCCGTGTCTCTAGTAAAGATATGATTCAAGCAATCTCGAAAGCTGTTCCAAGCTTCTGGGGTGGATCAGCTGACTTATCTGGCTCTAACAATACAATGGTTGCAGCAGAAAAAGATTTCGAACCTGGCCAATACGAAGGTCGCAACATCTGGTTTGGTGTGCGTGAATTTGCTATGGCTTCAGCGATGAACGGAATTCAATTACACGGCGGAACAAAAGTATATGGCGGAACATTCTTCGTCTTTACTGATTATTTACGCCCAGCGATTCGTTTAGCAGCTATCCAAAACATGCCTGTAACTTATGTCTTAACGCATGATTCAGTAGCTGTCGGTGAAGATGGCCCGACACATGAACCAATCGAACAATTAGCTAGCGTGCGTTGCATGCCTGGCGTGCATGTCGTTCGTCCTGCAGATGGCAATGAAACCCGTGCTGCTTGGAAATTAGCGATGGAATCAACAGATACTCCGACTATTTTAGTCTTGAGCCGTCAAAACTTACCAGCACTTGAAGGAACTGATGAATTAGCGGATACTGAATTAGCTAAAGGTGGCTACGTCTTATCTCCACAAAAAGGTGAAACACCAGACGGTATCCTAATTGCGACAGGTTCTGAAGTTGCTCTTGCAGTTGCAGCTCAAAAAGAATTAGCAGCACAAGGCAAAGATGTTTCAGTGGTTTCTTTACCAAGTTTTGATTTGTTTGATGCACAAGATGCAGCTTACAAAGAATCAGTTTTACCAAAAGCTGTCACAAAACGTGTTGGTATTGAAGTAGCTTCACCATTTGGTTGGGAACGTTACACAGGGACAGAAGGTAAAATGATCGGAATTGATCACTTTGGCGCTTCAGCACCTGGCGATAAGATTCTTGCTGAATTTGGCTTCACTGTTGAAAATGTTGTTACGACTTACAATTCATTATAAGAAGTAACTTTTCTAAAATAGCTCAAAAATAGTATAAAACCAAGAAGACTTACAGAATCTGTAAGTCTTCTTTTTTATATCTCTTGTGTCTTACTAGAGTCTTTTATGTTTCCGGCGGTCTTTAGAAAATAAAAACAGACAAATACCGTTTAGGAGTAAAAATGAACCAATTGGGAAAATATTTTAGGCTGATTCTATTTATCAATTATAATTGATGTATCAAAACACTGGAGGGAACAGTTATGTTTAATGAAATTATTGATTTTGTTCAAAAATATTTGTATTTCGGAATGATGGTATTTGGACTTATTGTGATTTTTTATGGTATTTTCCGAATGAATCGTGTGGAGAAGAATGGGACGAAGGAAGAACGAATAGCCAATCAAAAAGCCATGGTATTTACTACAAAAGCCTTTCTTTATTTAACTGCTCTTCAACTTACCTTTGGAGTGCTGACCTATGTTCTCAATGGCTTCGATGGTAATTTAACGTATGAAACCTTTGTGAATAAGTATTTCCAAGTCAGCACGTTAGTTCTAGGAATTGCTTATTTTAGCGCGTTGGATTTTTACTCTAGATCAAAAAAAGACCAGGAAAAAATGACAGAACAAATCCTAGGTAGCGCTCTAACTCAAAAGGGGAAGAAAAGATAGACTAGACGTGCAAAAGTAAAAATAATCGATGAGAAAAATCACTGAACCTGTGAATCAGTCTCCTAATAGACAATAGATTTTATAATTTTCAGTTCGCTCATTTAGCTGGAAATGTGGTAACAATTTTCAACTAAATGATAACAAGGAGCTTCTAAAATAGCTAAAAAGAAGAAGACTTACAGAATTTGTAGGTCTTCTTCTTCATATTTATTGTGCCCAGCTAGAGATTTTTTATGTTTCCAGCATTGGATTGCCTGAGCCAGTGAAGCACCTTTATTCGCTGCAAAGAAATCACGAATGTATGTATTATATTCGAATTATTATAGAAACTACTCACTCGATTGCAAAATAGTTTATAATAGGCTAGGTGGAGGAAAGGGGATAAGCTGATGATTATCGATAAACTAAACGACTTGATTAATGCCAATGAAGAAGGAAGTACCGCTTCGATCATTAGTAAATTCGTCAAAGCTAATATCGCGACGTTGCACGAGCTGACGATTGATGAGATTGCGGCTAGTTGCTATGTCTCAAAGGGGCAAGTCTCAAAATATGTGAAACGTCTAGATTATGAAACTTTTGGCGAATTTCGGCTGGCTTGCTTAGATTATTGTGATTCTTTGACTAGAAAGAATCGTTTATTTACAAAAGAGCAGAGTCTTCAGGAAAATAGTCAGTTAACGACACGTGAACTGAGCAAGGCCTTAGATTATGTCGCAACAGCTATCAATTATCAGCAGCTAGAAAAATTTAGCACGACCCTTTTGACGAGTCAAAAAATTTATGTTTATGCCCAAGGAGAAGCAAGGGCTTTATGTAATTATCTGCAAGCTGAACTGAGTCCTTTTCAAAAAGAAGTGATCATCTGTGACTCAGACTTTCTGAAAATAACGCAGTTAAATCGTCAAGATGCCTTACTAATTATGAGTATCAATGGACAATCTTTTCAGTATAATCAGCGGATAATCAAACGTTTGACGACCTCTCCAGCCAATAAATGGCTACTAACTTGTAAGGAAGACTTGCCATTTTCTAGCAATACATTACTCGTTCCATCTTATAATAAACGTTTCAATACCTTAGCCGTGCGCCATGTATTGGATTTACTAATCGCCCAAATAGCTATTTCACAATCAGCTAGATAAAAAAAGAGGCAAGCGCTAAGATAGTCCATCTCCGCAACAAATTAGTTAGATTATTGAATAAAAATCCAATTTTTAAATCAACAATCTAATCTTATTGGTCAATACATCGGTGTCTAATTTAGAAAGCTTATATCGATAGTAAAAGTAGAATAAATACGAAAAGAGAGAATCAAGACCTGTTTTTTTCCTACTAGTCTTCATTCGCACAACTTTTAAGATAAAAAATAAGGGGAAAAGGCTGATTTTAACGAAAAAAACTACTAGATAATGGATTCTTGCTATTTAGTGATCCGCTAAAACTTCAAAAAACTGTGCGAATAGACACTAGTGGCTAATTTTCCCTACTACAGATAAAAATGTAAAATTGGGCACTTATTTCAGCTAATTTTTTTATAGGAAACAGCTGTAGAATCCTATACATATAGGATTCTCTATTTATTATACATTTCGATTCGAAGATTGAATGGGAGATATAAGTCAAAATTTTCCCTACTAGTCTTCATTCGCACAACTTTTAAGATAAAAAGTAAGGGGAAAAGGCTAGTTTTAACGAAAAAACTACTAGACAATGGATTCTTGCAATTTGAGACTCGACCAAAACACTCGAAAACTGTGCGAATAGACACTAGTGACAAAAAACTAGAAATATTAACTTGAGAAAGAACCAGCTGGTATAGCTAAGACTGTAAAAGGTTCTAATCGTGGAGAAACTTACTTCAAAAAAATATTTTTTAGCTCCCGTAGTTCTTCCCACGAAGCAGTATTAATGCATAAAAATAAAGTAGCAAGCAGTTGAATGGATTCCTTCAACTGTTGCTACTTTATTTTTTACTAGAAGAATTTTAGGTGTTTAGTCTGGAAGTTCTTATTTGCTGTTCTGCCTAATCGATAGCAAATTCCCTACTTGCTACTCGTGTTTATGTATGGTCTTTCTGAGGAAAAGATCGATAAAATCGACAAGGTTATAGGCGAAATCCACTAGAAAATGGATTCTTAGAATTTGATGTCCTAAAAAACGCAAAATATCATACATCAGAAACACTGTTATAAGAAAATTGAATAATTCAAAGTTTCTAGTCTTCACTTAGTAAATTATTTAGATTATCGAATTTTTATATCTTTAATAATATCGTTGTTATTTATTTTGATTACAAATCCTTCATCTCACTTCTGTTGATAGTTTGTTACAAGCCTTTTACAAATTCGTTTTATCGATTCGTAAGATTTGTCCTTGCCAATATTTCCTCCTATAATTGGTAGTGCTTGAAACCCATTTTTTGTTATTATTTCAATTTATTGTTTCTATATAAAAGGAGGAGTTATTTTGCAAAACTATCCAACACGTAGTGCTCGACATCAAAAAAGGAAGGTGAAAACGCCTATCCTGAATCCTAAAACAATTGTTCCATTAATTGGTACCGGCTTAATGGTTGCTTCATTTTCAACGCCATTATTTGTTCAAGAGGCCGCGGCTAACACGTCGACCTATCAAGCACCTTCAGCGAGTGCCATTGATTCATTTATCGAACAAATTGGCTGGACTGCTTCTGAGGTCGCTGCTAGTAATGACTTATATGCCTCAGTGATGATTGCCCAAGCGTTATTAGAAAGCGGTTATGGCACTTCAGGGTTGTCTAATGCCCCTTACTATAATTTATTTGGTGTCAAAGGTAGCTACGACACGGGAGTTTACATGTCTACACAGGAATACCTAAATGGTCAATGGGTAACCATGAGTGAGCCGTTTAGACAGTACAATTCTTTTTACGAATCGCTCCAAGACCATGCCAATGTGTTACGCTCGACTAGTTTTACTACGGGTGCCTATCATTATTCAGGTGCTTGGCTGAGCCAAACCACAAGCTATTTGGATGCAACGGCTTATTTAACGGGTCGATACGCAACCGATCCGGGCTATGCTGGAAAATTAAATTGGTTAATCTCTACTTATAATTTAACTCGTTTTGATAGTCAATATTCCGGCTACCAAACGACTGCTACCAGCTATTCTGACTCTTCCTATGATCAAACAGGTGGCACAGGTATTGCGACTGCAACACAAAGTTATACTGTTCAATCAGGCGATACATTATGGGATATTGCCAACACCTTCGGTACGACCGTCGATGCAATTAGCGCTAACAATGGCTTATCTGGCTATACGATTATGATTGGCCAACAATTGATTGTCTAAAATAGCTGCTCATTCAGCTGACTTATTAAAAATACTAATTAAAAAAGATTATCCGCGAAAATTTTTCGGATAATCTTTTTTTTTGCTTTTCAGCCAATAGCATAGAGTGATGAGCTCTGGCTACAACAAAAAATCAACACACAAAGCTGTCCCACAAAAACCAAATCCATTTATTTCGGTTGACTTTGTAAAAAGTTTAGGTTAACCTAAAAATATCAAAGAGGAAGTGTAAAGGAGGAAGTTATGCTTAAGACAGAAAATTTGAGTGTCTATTATAACGATTTTTTAGCGTTAGAATCGGTTTCGTTTTCTATTGGAAAAGGGACCATGACTGGAATTATCGGACCTAATGGTGCTGGCAAGTCAACTCTATTGAAAGCCATGCTGCACATTGTTTCGCATCAAGGAACAGTGTTGATTGATCATAAAGAAAGTAAGAAACAATTGAAGAAGGTGGCTTATGTGGAACAGAAAGCTGCGATTGATTACACGTTTCCCATAGAAGTGAGGGAATGTGTTTCACTTGGAACCTATGCGGAGAAGAAACTTTTCCAGCGAATCACCGATAAAGAATGGGCGAAAGTCACAGAAGCCTTGAAGATGGTGGATTTAGAAGAATATGCGCATGAACAAATAGGCGCTTTGTCTGGTGGACAGTTTCAACGGGTGCTGATTGCCCGCTGCCTTGTTCAAAATGCTGAGTATATCTTTTTAGATGAACCATTTGTTGGGATTGATTCTGTTAGCGAGAGAATTATTATGCGTACATTAAAGCAATTGAAGGCGGAAGGTAAGACAATTTTGATCGTTCATCATGATTTGAGTAAAGTCAGTGATTACTTTGATGAAGTCTTGATTATAAATAAGAATTTAATCACTCATGGCAGCGTGACAGCTGTTTTTACTGAAGAAAACTTGCAAGAAGCTTATGGCGACACCTTATTTATTGGCAAAGGAGGAGGGGCAACATGATTCAAAATTTCATCAACGGATTACATGATTTTCATTTTTTGCAGAACGCCGTTATCACCGCAGTGGTTATCGGGATTGTCTCTGGCACCATCGGCTGTTTCATCATCTTACGAGGCATGTCTCTGATGGGCGACGCCATTTCACATGCCGTTTTACCAGGCGTTGCTTTATCGTATATTTTAGGAATTAATTTTTTCATCGGCGCGATTTTATTTGGTCTGCTAGCCTCGGTCTTGATTACTTTTATCAAAAATAATAGCGTCATTAAAGGGGACACGGCGATTGGTATTACCTTCAGCTCATTTCTAGCTCTAGGTGTGATTCTGATTGGTGTAGCCAATAGTTCGACTGACTTATTCCATATTTTATTTGGAAATATATTGGCGGTACAGGATGTCGATAAATGGATTACCCTAGCTGTTTCGTTGATCGTATTGCTGGTTGTGGCACTCTTTTTCAAAGAATTATTGATTACTTCCTTTGATCCATTAATGGCTAAAGCAATCGGGATGAACGTCAACTTTTACCATTATCTATTAATGATTTTACTGACCTTAGTTGCCGTGACAGCTATGCAAAGTGTCGGCACAATCTTGATTGTCGCGCTGCTGATTACACCGGCAGCTACAGCCTATTTGTATGCGACAAGTCTCAAGAAAATGATTATCATCTCTTCACTATTAGGTGCTGGCGCCTCACTTATTGGCTTATTCATTGGCTATAGTTTTAATATTGCCGCAGGTTCCAGTATTGTGCTTACTTCTTCGGCGATGTTTGCCATCAGTTTTTTGATCTCACCTAAGCAAAATATTTTGAGAATGAGAGGAAAAAAATCATATGAAAAAAGCTAAAAAAACGATTGGCGTTGTCAGTTTCTGCCTAATTATTTTTCTATTAAGTGCTTGTTCTACTAGCGATAAAACCAACGAGACAAACACATCTAGTGAAAAATTACAGGTGGTTGTGACCAATTCAATTCTGAGTGATATGACACAAACCATTGCCGGGGATAAAATTGACCTGCATAGTATTGTTCCTGTGGGCAAAGATCCACATGAATATGAACCTTTACCTGAGGATATGAAAAAGGCATCGAAAGCTGACTTGATCTTCTATAATGGTCTAAATCTAGAAACAGGTGGGAATGCCTGGTTTACGAAACTCATGGAAAATGCCAATAAAAAAGAAAATCAAGATTATTTTGCTGTGAGCGAAGGGGTTGAGATTCTTTATTTAGAAGAGGCAAATGAGGCTGGAAAAGAAGATCCTCATGCTTGGTTAAACTTGGAAAATGGGCAAATCTATGCGAAAAATATTGGCAGACAGCTAATGGAAAAAGATCCGGCTAACCACGCCTATTATCAAGCTAATTTGGATCACTATTTAAAACAATTGGCTGAGTTAGATCAGGAAGCAAAATCAAAATTTGCGACGATTCCGATTGACAAGAAAATGATTGTCACAAGTGAAGGTTGTTTTAAATATTTTTCTAAAGCCTACGGCATCCCTTCGGCCTATATTTGGGAGATTAACACAGAGGAAGAGGGAACACCGCATCAAATAAAAGAACTGGTTGAGCAATTACGCGCCACTAAAGTGCCTGCTTTATTTGTCGAGAGTAGTGTCGATGATCGACCGATGAAAACAATCTCAACAGATACCAATATCCCAATTTATGCCACCATATTTACTGACTCAGTTGCCGAAAAAGGTCGCGATGGGGATAGTTATTATGCAATGATGAAATGGAATCTTGATAAAATCGCTGAAGGGCTTTCAAAATGAACAAACCGAAAATCCTGCCACTAAGTATTTTTAACCAAGGAAACCCTTTCTGATTAGAAAAAAAGTTGACAATTTTTATTCATAATGAATAAATAGAAAGAAATAATATTCGCCAATTTAGCAGGGCTGTTGTATTATAGAAGGTGAGAGTTGTATATTTTTTTCAAATCAAGGAGGAGAAAAATATGACACAAATTTATAATTCAGTAACGGAACTAATCGGCAAGACACCTGTTGTGAAGTTAAATCGGATGGTACCCGAAGATGCAGCAGAAGTCTTTGTTAAATTGGAATTCTTTAATCCAGGAAGTAGTGTCAAAGATCGAATTGCTTTAAGCATGATCGAAAAGGCTGAAAAAGAAGGAACACTTCAAGCTGGCGCAACAATTATTGAACCAACTTCAGGCAATACGGGGATTGGTTTAGCGATGGTTGGTGCAGCAAAAGGCTACAAAGTCATCATTGTTATGCCTGATACGATGAGTGTTGAACGCCGGAAATTAATGCTTGCCTATGGAGCAGAGTTAATTTTAACTCCAGGTGCTGATGGGATGAAAGGGGCAATTGCTAAAGCGACAGAACTAGCAGAAGCGGAAGGCTACTTTATGCCGTTGCAATTTGATAACCCAGCAAATCCTGATGTGCATGCAAAAACAACCGGTAAAGAAATCCAAGAAGTCTTTGGTACCCAAGGTCTCGACGCATTCGTTTCAGGAATTGGCACAGGTGGGACGATTACAGGTGCCGGAAACGAATTGAAACGCGTTTACCCAGCAATCAAAGTCTATGCTGTGGAACCAACAGAATCACCTGTTTTAGCAGGTGGCCAACCTGGACCCCATAAAATTCAAGGAATTGGTGCTGGCTTTGTTCCTAAAGTTTTAGATACTAACGTTTATGATGAAGTGTTGGGTGTTTCAAGTGAGGATGCCTTAGAAACGGCTCGTAAAGTAGCGACTGAGGAAGGGATTTTAGTTGGAATCTCATCTGGAGCAGCTATTTATGCCGCACTTGAAGTCGCTAAAAAATTAGGCAAAGGAAAGAAAGTCTTAGCGATTGTGCCAGATAATGGTGAACGTTACCTTTCAACCGCTCTATATGCGACAGATAGCGAATAGTTTCCGTCTATTTTCTTCGCTAAATTGATAGAAATTAGAAGAAATTACTTTTTGATAATCTCATGAAATCAGAACTAGCTATCTAGTCTTCAATTTTGATGATTAGTAGCTAGTTTTCTGTTTTTTAGCGATTTATGAAAAATGTAGGATTAAAAAAATTCAAAATATACAATAAAAAGGGGTAATAACTGATTATTTTGCAGATTAATCGCTAAATATAGTAGTAATTTTTATGAAAAAATAGTATTATCAAAGAAGACTAAATTAGGAGGCGCTTTGATGAGTAACACAATGGTTAAGGACGCTATTTCAAAGTTAAAAAAAGCCAATATCCGAATTACCCCTCAACGTTATGCAATCTTGGAATATTTAATTGAAAATCGGACCCATCCGACAGCTGATGAAATCTATAAATCTTTAGAACACCAATTTCCTAATATGAGTGTTGCTACTGTTTATAATAATTTACGTCTTTTTACAAAGATCGGTTTTGTTAAAGAAATGAGTTACGGCGATGCATCCAGTCGTTTTGATTTTAGTTCAAATCGTCACTATCATGCAATCTGCCAAAGCTGCGGCAAAATTGTCGACTTTCATTATCCAGGTTTAGAGGATGTTGAGATGGCGGCTAGCGAACTAACGGGCTTTGAGATTAACGAACATCGTTTAGAATTATATGGGACTTGTCCTGACTGTCAAGCAGCCGAAAAAGAGGAAGCTTAATCCTTTAACTATCTTTCTATAGAAAAAGACTAGCTGACAACAAGATCAAAATTCAGGCAGCACGCGTACGTAATAACAGGGCAGCCGTGCCACAAGTAAATATCTATAATTGAGAAAATCTAACTTCTATTCTCAGAAGTTAGATTTTTTGTTTTGTGAAATTGCTTAATAATTTAGCTAGTTTATCCAAAAACAGGTGTCATCAAGTCTGATAATAAAGCTTTTTACAAAAGAATGATTATTTGAAAATATTATTGTGAATTCACAAGCAAAAATATGTTTCTTCTTCTTTAGATTTGTTATAGTGAATAAGTCAACAAGTTGGCAAACACTATAAAACGAAAGAAGGCGTAACAATGAAAGTAGTCGTAGTAGGATGTACCCATGCTGGAACTTCTGCAATTAAGAGTATTTTATCAAATCACCCGGAGGCCGAAGTAACCGTTTACGAACGTAATGACAACGTATCTTTCCTATCGTGTGGGATTGCATTATATGTAGGAGGCGTGGTGAAAGACCCTGCTGGCCTTTTCTATTCAAGTCCTGAAGAATTAGCTTCCCTTGGTGCTACCGTTAAAATGGAGCACGATGTTGAGTCAATTGATGTGAATGCGAAAACAATCACAGCTAAGAATTTAAAAACAGGTGAAGTCGAATCTGCTTCTTACGATAAATTAGTCATGACTACTGGTTCATGGCCAATCATTCCGCCAATTGAAGGCATCCAGTCAGAAAATATTTTACTTTGTAAAAATTATAATCAAGCAAATGAGATTATTGAGAAAGCCAAATCGGCTAATAAAATTGTCATCGTCGGTGGTGGTTACATCGGGATTGAATTAGTTGAAGCCTTTGCTGAATCAGGCAAAGATGTGACATTAATTGATGGCTTAGATCGTATTTTAAATAAATATTTAGATAAACCATTTACCGATGTCCTAGAAAATGAGTTAGAAAAGCAAGGCGTAAAATTAGCTTTAGGTGAGAATGTTCAACAATTTATCGCCGATGAAGAAGGCAAAGTTAAAACTGTTGTGACACCCAGTCAATCATTTGATGCCGATATGGTCATCTTATGTGTTGGTTTCAAACCAAACACTACTTTAATCGATGGACAAATCGAAACATTGCCAAATGGGGCAATTAAAGTCAATGAATATATGCAAACAAGCAATCCAGATGTCTATGCAGCAGGGGATTCAGCTGTTGTTCATTACAACCCAAGTGGTACGCAAAACTATATTCCATTGGCAACAAATGCCGTTCGTCAAGGCTTATTAGTCGGCTATAACTTGACTGAAAATAAATTAGCTTACCGTGGCACGCAAGGAACATCTGGTCTTTACCTATTTGGTTGGAACATTGGTTCAACTGGTGT
Organism: Candidatus Enterococcus huntleyi; assembly: GCF_009933175.1. GTDB lineage: Bacteria > Bacillota > Bacilli > Lactobacillales > Enterococcaceae > Enterococcus_K > Enterococcus_K huntleyi. The sequence goes on from NZ_MAEJ01000028.1 coordinate 13,233, forward strand.
GACAAAAGAAAGCGCACAAATGAATAATTTAGAAGTGGACGCAACTTTATTCGAAGACAATTACCGTCCAGAATTTATGCCAACAACTGAAAACGTGAAAATGTCATTAGTCTATGAAAAAGGCACAAACCGCATTGTTGGGGCTCAATTCATGTCTAAATACGACATCACTCAATCAGCGAATACTTTGTCATTAGCCGTTCAAAATAAAATGACTGTGGAAGATTTAGCAATCTCAGATTTCTTCTTCCAACCACATTTTGATCGTCCATGGAACTACTTGAATCTATTGGCGCAAGCTGCCTTAGAAGATATCAAAAAAAGAGGCTAATGTTTAGCTTTATACAAGAGAAATAGCTTATAATAAGAAGCGAAGGAGTGGGACAAAGGTTCTGCTCCTTCGTATTCTTTTATGAATGAGGTGGCAGGTTTGAGTGTTAAAACAATCGGGATTCGTAGTTTTTATGCATTATTAGGTGTTTTTATTTTAGGATTAGGAGCTGCTCTTTTACGGATTAGCAGTGTCGGTTTAGATCCTTTTACAGCCGCAAACATTGGCGTTGGTGGTAAACTGGGCCTTTCTTTAGGGGTCTATCAATTAAGTCTTAATGCCCTTATTTTAGTTTTAGTTTTTCTATTTGGCCGAAAATACATTGGTATTGGAACAGTCATCAATATGGTCTTAACTGGCTTCTTTATTGATTTCTTTACGTGGTTATTTACGAGTGTTTTACACGTTCCTATCACAAGTGTTTCGAGAATTATTTTGTTGATTTTCGGCGTCCTTATTTTTACGTTTGGTGCCTCCTTTTATATGTCAGCTAAATTAGGCAATGCTCCTTATGATGCTATTGCCCCAATCCTTGTGGATCGATTCGGCGTTCATTATCGGATTATTCGCATCATCCAAGATGTTTTGTTCATGCTGATTGCCTTTCTTTTTGGCGGTCCAGTTGGTCTAGCGACAATTATTAATGCCTTCTTTACCGGACCGTTGATTACCTTTTGGGATGAGAAAGTCAGTCAACCGTTGATAGAAAAAAGTGTCAAAAAGCTGTCTGATGAAAACTAAGGATAAATAAGTCACTGGATATAAAGTAATCACTCTTTCGAATGATTACTTTTTTTAGTATACTAGAGTAGAAAGTGGGGGACGTCCATATGACATCTTTACAGGAGTATTTAGAAGCTGGCCAAACAATCATTTCTAATTTGTTGCTGAAGAACTATTATCGCTTAGGAATGAAAAACCAGGAATTTTTGTTATGGCTTCAATTATATAGACTACAAAATCAAGGAGATTTATTTCCAGATTTGACCGTGATCGCTGAGGATATGGGTGTGACAACCGATCAAATTTTTCAATCGTTAGACAAATTAGAGTCCAAAAATTTTTTAAAGATTGAAACTTTTACCGATGCACAGGGCAAGAAAAGAGACCGTTATAATTTATCTTACACTTTCGAAAAGTTGTCGATACTTGAAGAGCAGGACAAGTTTAAAACGGAACAAAAAAATGAAAAAGATTCGATTAAAGAGTTGTATCGTTCAGTGGAACAAGAATTTGGACGGCCTTTATCGGCGATTGAATTTCAACGAATTGGCGAATGGCTTGAGGTCGATCATTATTCCTCAGAATTGATTCAACTGGCGTTGCGCGAAGCCGTTCTTAGTCAAGCCTATAATCTAAATTATATTGATCGGATTTTGCTTTCTTGGGAAAGAAAAAATATTAAAACAAAGCAGCAGGTACTAGAGGAGCAACGTAAAAGAAAGCAATTATTGATGCAAAAAGAAATAGAGCAAGCAGACACAAAGAAACCATTACCAATAATTTCAATTGAAAACTGGCTAGATGATTAAGGGGGAAGAGCAGTGTTAAATAGTGAAAAAACCATGATTGCAATAGAAGAGATGTACCAGTTGTTTCCCACTGCTCACGGAGAGCTTACTCATCAATCGTCGTTTGAATTATTGATTGCAGTAATTTTGAGTGCCCAAGCGACAGATGTTTCTGTCAATAAAGCGACACCCGCTTTATTTGCTGCCTACCCAACACCTCAGCGACTTGCGGATGCACCTATCGAAGATATCATACAAAAGATTAAAACAATCGGTTTGTATCGGAATAAAGCGAAGAATATCAAAGCTTGCGCCCAACAATTGTTAGATAATTTCCATGGGGAGGTTCCTCAAACCAGAGAAGAATTGATGAGCCTTGCAGGAGTCGGCCGGAAAACGGCTAATGTCGTCTTAGGTGATGCATTTGGCATTCCAGCAATTGCTGTCGATACTCATGTTGAGCGAGTCTCGAAGCGTTTAAGAATCTGTAAATTAAACGCCAACGTTTTAGAAGTCGAAGATACGTTAATGAGAAAAATCCCTAAAGAACTTTGGGTCAAAACGCACCATACAATGATTTTCTTTGGACGCTACCACTGTTTAGCACGAGCACCCAAGTGCGATATTTGTCCATTATTATCGATGTGCCAAGAGGGTAAAGACCGTATGAAATTAGCCAAATAAAAAAATTCAAACTAAAAAGGCGTGAGACCTATCAAAGTCTCACGCCTTTTTATTATTATTGGGTATTTTGTTCAGTCGTCTCGGTGTTGCTGACTGGTGGTGGTGTAACTGATGAATCTGGTGTTTGTGAACTTGTTTGTGTTTGTCCGTTATCTGGTTGACTCGGTGTTACAGGTGCACTTGAAGAGGAACTTGAGCTAGAACTTGAACTTGAGCTACTTGTTGAACTTTCAATTGTGCTTGATGTTGTACTTTCAATCGTTTCGCTGCTTACCGGTGGGGTATAGCTTGAACTTGGTGGGGTATATTTCCCATCAAGATAGAGCTCTCTTCCGATACGAGAGAGGCCACTTGGCATTTCCCAATCAACATTTGAGACTGAGGAAGAGACGTAACGCATAAATTCTCGATAGACATCAGAAGCAATCATATTCGTTTCATCTGTGATTGGCGTCATTTTTTTATTGTAGCCAGTCCATACTGAAATCGCATAGTTAGGTGTGTAACCTACAAATAAAATATCGGGATAGACGCCGTTTGTGGTATCTAATTTGGCCAATTCTTCATCCGTATAGTTTGACGTACCCGTCTTACCCGCTTGGTATAGGCCTTCGATTTGAGCATTGGTTCCTGAACCAATCGAAATCGTATCTTTTAAGATATCTGTCAACATATAGGCGGTAGTTTCTTTCATCGCCCGTTGTCCTTCAGCAGGAAATTCATCTTCGGTCCCATTTTGATAGACAACTTTATTGACGTATTGTGGTTTGTAATAAGTCCCACCATTGGCAATTGCCGCATAAGCAGCTGCCATTTTCAGTGAAGAGGCTCCATATTTTGAGCCATCTTGGTCTTCTGTATTACTTGAGATGGCGTTAGATTGATGAATCGTTTTATATTGAATCCCTAATTTTCCTAAGAAGGTCGTGATATTATCTGCACCGACTTCATTAAATAATTTCACCGCTGGAACATTACGCGAATTATATAAAGCAGAACGTAAGGTGATATTTCCAAAATATTGATTGTCCCAGTTCTTGACGGGCGTTTTGGTTCCTTCATAGGTGTAAGGCTGATCGGAAATCATATCGCCAGTCGATTTATCTAAATACTCGAAGGCTGGGCCGTAATCAGTGATGGGTTTCATCGTTGAACCAAAATCTCGGCCTGTTTCGACGGCCGCATTAAAACCAAAAACCGTTCCCTCGGCAACTTTACGGGCACCAATCTGTGCTCGAACTTGGCCTGTTTTAACGTCAACAAGTGTTGAAGCTACTTGAAATTCATCATCTGGATAATCGATATAATCTTCCGTATTAACAATATCATACAGTTTCTTTTGCGCTTCAAGATCAAGATTTGTGTAAATTTTCAGTCCATCTGTATAGACATCTTTACCCGTTTTTTCTTTAACCTCTTTGATTGCTTCAAAGATATAGTTATCAACGATTTCACGATTTGAATCTTCTTTTGTTGGTTGTTGCAAGCCCTCATCAATTGGTGTAGCGATGGCTTCATCGTATTCCGCTTGTGAGATTTTCTTGTTTTCTAACATAGTACCTAATACAATATCGCGACGCGTTTTTGCATAATCGGGATGAACATAGGGATCATAATCACTTGGTGCTTGTGGCATACCGGCAATTAAAGCGGTCTGTGCCAACGTTAATTGATCTAAGGTTTTGTCAAAATAGTTCTCAGACGCTGTTTCCATTCCGTAGTAGCCATTTGCCATATAGACTTTATTAACATAGTAAGTCAAAATTTCTTGTTTGGATTTTTCTTTTTCTAATTCTAAGGCCATCCAGGCTTCTTGCGCTTTTCGTTTCAATGTCTGATCTTCAGCATTGGTTGAAAAGTAGGAAAGTTTAATTAACTGTTGCGTTAATGTACTACCTCCTTGGAGTCCGCCCGTTTTGACATTGGACACTGCTGAACCGATAATCCGAATAGGATCGACACCTTTGTGTTGATAGAAACGGCGGTCTTCGACAGAAACAATCGCATCTATTAGTAATTGTGGCACTTGATTAGGCTCAATCTTGACCCTGTTTTCCGCACCAATATCTAATAAAAGCTGCTCATCTCCTGCATAAAATTTCGAAGAGACTGTGGCATCTAATTTCTCATCAGTAATTTTTTCGGAATCTTTAGCATACGACCAGAAAACACCAGCCCCAACAAGAATTCCGATTACCGCAAGTGTCACAAGGCTCAAGAAAATTTTCAGAATGATTGAACCAACTGACCGTTTTTTTTTCGGTTTTTGTTTGTTCGTGTTCGGCGTATTATTCTTCTGTGGTTTTTCTTGCCGGCGCGAAGCCCTTGACTGTGATTTATCTGACATAACTAGTTAACTCCTTTTTTCCAATTAATATATTGGTCAACTGCTTCTAGGTAGGGGACACGTGGTGCAATGCCCGCCTTGATCTCAATACCTAGTTCTTCAATTTTGGTGAGGGAAACTGATTTTTTTCCGTTCAACTTTTGTTCTTCCCAAAGAGGAATAAGCGCGTCTGCTGCTAAGAAAAAATAGCGATTGACTGCTGAAAAGCTGAGTAAAATAAAGCAGATACCTCCTTGTTTTAAACATGCGTTCATATGTTTAATTTGATGCTCATGAATATTTTTAAAAGGAAAAGAGGCTTTATTTTTGGTTTCTTTTGCCTCAAAGTCGAGATAGTTTCCTTTATAAACACCATTGTAATCCGTAGTGGAAGCTTGCGAAAAGTAAGCCTCTTTAATCACGGCAGCACTTCGTCTCGGATAATCGACCTTAACGATCTGTATAGGGGTTGGCTTTTTATGGATGACTGCTAGCCCACGACTTAAATAATACTCATTGCTTAGATTAATGGCTTCTTCAAAACGCATCCCACGTTTGCCAAACTCGATAGGTTTCTTTTTCTTGTTCGTGGCTTGAGTTTTCTTCTCAGTTGGCTCATTATTAATATAAGAACGTCCATTAGGATAACGAAAAACCATAAAAATCACACTCCTAGTGCACATTATAGCAAAAAAGACGGAAGAAAGAAAAGGGGAGCAGAATGAATAAACTAAAAACGCTCTATTTGACTGGCTATCGTAGTTTTGAAGTCGGCGTCTTTAAAGACAAAGACCCCAAAATTCAAGTTATTAAAAAAGTCTTAAAAGAGGCTTTGCGCTACTATGCTGAGAATGGACTAGAGTGGGTCTTGACCAGTGGAAATTTAGGCGTTGAACTGTGGGGCGCTGAAGTGGTGAGTGAATTAAAAAGTGATTTTCCCGACTTAAACTTAGGTATTATTTTTCCATTCTCTGAGTTTGGTAGTCAATGGAACGAAACCAATCAAGCGAAGCTGCAGATGGTGAAACAGTTAGCTGATTACGTCAATTCGACTAGCCACCAACCCTACAAAGCACCTGACCAACTGAGAAACCACACGAGCTTTTTATTAGAACATTCCAATGGCACCTTGATGGTTTACGATAAAGAGTTTCCTGGAAAGCCGAAGTTTTTCGTGGAAGCTGCGGAAAAATTTTCTGAAAATTCACCTTATCTAATTCATTTAATAACCATGGATGATTTACAAAATTCTATAGAAACTTTCTAAGATGTCTTTAAAAAAAGAAGATAAAGCAGATAGTGTTTGATTTCTAGGGATTTTTTAGATACAATGATAAGGGTAGAAATTTACTATCACGTAAATAAATAATGAGGTGCAAAACATGGCTAACTTAATGTATAATCCAAAAGATATTTTACAACAAGAGTTTAAGACAAAAATGCGCGGATATGATCCAATTGAAGTCGATGAATTTTTAGATAACATCATCAAGGATTATGAAGCGTATAACAAACAAATTTTAGCATTACAAGAAGAAAATGATCGTTTATTAGCGAAGATTGACCAATTATCTAAAAGTCAGAACGTGGCTTCACGTATTCAACAAGAAGCACCTAAGAGTGCAGCTGTGACTAATTTTGACATTTTAAAACGCTTGTCAAATTTAGAACGTGAAGTGTTTGGTAAGAAGCTTGATCAAGAGGGCTTTGATGCACCAGCAGCAACACGGACATCAAATTTCAGTTCGAACTATTCGAATACTGATAACAGTGACGATTTAGATAAGACTAGATTATTTTAACCAAATGAATATTCCTGTAATTTTCGGGTGATCGCGGTTTGGCCTTGTGCTAAGCTGAGGAAAGTCCATGCTCGCACAGACTGAGATGTCTGTAGTGTTCGTGCTTAGCGAAAAAATAAGCTAAGGTACTTCTAATAGAAGTAACGGCAGGAAAACCGGCTAAGGCGTAAGCTATGCCCCAGTATCCTTGAAAGTGCCACAGTGACGAAGCGTTTTGGGAAACGAAAACGGTGGAACGCGGTAAACCCCTCGAGCGAGCAACCCAAACTATGGTAGGGGCGCTTTTTGATCGGAAATGAACGAAGCAAAGAGGCAATCAAATGATTGCAGATAGATGATGACCGCGCCTTCTTAGTCTCCCTGAGAGTGAAGGCGTACAAAACATGGCTTACAGAAAATTACAGGTAATCAGGGAGTCCTTCCAACAGTGTTGTGAAGGCTTTTTTTATAAGTAAGGAGAGAACAATGGACAAAAATAGAAAATTTCAACTAGTAGCAACAGCGGCTAGTGGTTTAGAAGCGTTAGTCGGCAAAGAACTGCGTGACTTAGGGATCGATTGCCAAGTGGAGAACGGACGGGCTCGTTTTGAAGGAACCATGGAGACCATTGCCACAGCAAACTTATGGTTACGCACAGCAGACCGCATAAAAATTATCGTTGGTGAGTTTGATGCTTTCAGCTTCGATGAATTATTCGAGCAAGTCAAAGCGTTGCCGTGGGAAGATTACTTACCACTGGATGCAGAATTCCCAGTCACAGGTAAATCAATTAAGTCCAAGTTGTACAGTGTGCCCGACTGTCAGGCAATCACTAAAAAAGCGATTGTTAATCGTTTGCGTGAAGTCTACCATCGTCCAGCCAGTGTGCCTTTGACTGAAACTGGCGATTTCTTCAAATTAGAAGTTGCTTTATTGAAGGATCACGTAATCGTTTCCTTAGATACGACTGGTCCAAGCTTATTTAAGCGTGGCTATCGGATGGAAAAAGGTGGCGCACCGTTGAAAGAAAATATGGCGGCAGCCTTAGTTATGCTTACCAACTGGCGCAAAGATCGTCCATTTTATGATCCCGTATGTGGTTCAGGGACTTTATGTATTGAAGCCGCATTAATTGGACATAATATTGCTCCAGGCTTTAATCGTGAATTCGTTTGTGAAACTTGGGAATGGTTTGATGCGGAAATTTTTGAACAAGTCCGTAAAGATGCCGAGGAAAAAGCAGACTATGATATCCAATTAGATATTGCTGGTTCTGATATTAATGGTCGCATGATTGAGATTGCTCAATCAAATGCGGAAGAAATCGGTTTAGGTGATTCGATTACCTTTAAACAGCAAGCTGTCAAAGATTTTACCACAGAGAAAGAATACGGCGTGATTGTCGCAAATCCGCCATACGGTGAACGTTTAGGTGAAGAAGAAAGTGTTCGTCGTCTTTATACTGAGATGGGAGAAGTCTTCCGTCCGCTAAAAACGTGGAGCAAATACATCTTAACTAGCGATTTAACGTTTGAAGAATATTATAAAGCTCGCGCAACGAAGAAGCGTAAATTATACAATGGTGCGATTCGGACGGACTTGTTCCAATATTGGGGCACACGACCACCGCGTCAACCACGGGAAGAAACACAAGGATAAGTGGCAGAACCCCAAAGCGATTAAGGATAAATTTTTAGGATGTTATTGGAGGAATACAGATGAAAGAACAAGAATTTTTACAAGAACTAAAGGAAATCAGCCTACTTCAACAAACTTTAGCTATGCTAGGCTGGGATACTCAGACAGGGATGCCTGAAAAAGCCAGTGATGAACGTGGCGAAGTGGAGAGCTATTTATCAGGCCTAGCCTTTGAAAAAGAAGTCGGACCAAAAATCAAAGAAGCCTTGACCTACTTTGCTGACCATCAAGATGAACTATCAGAAGTTGGCCAGGCTGCCTATAAAGTCGTTAAAGAAAACTATGACTTAAATCATGCCATTCCAAAAGAAAAAATGGAAGAGCTGAGCGGTGCGTTATCAAAAGCGCATGGTAGCTGGCAAAAATCGCGTGCAACGAAGAATTTTTCTGACTTCCGTGATGCTTTAGATAAAAACATCCGTTTAACGAAAGAACTGATTCCTTATTGGAAGAAAGACGAAGCAACGGATTATGATGTTTTATTAAATCAATATGAACCAAATATGACCGTTGAAATCTTAGATAAAGTCTTTGCACAATTACGTGAAGGGATTATGGCGATTCGCCAAACCTTACAAGAAAAAGGAACTGAACCGAAGACAGATTTTCTTACTCGTAAGATGACCGTGGCACAACAACGAAAATTCGTGATGGGTGTGGTGACAGAATTAGGCTATGATTTCAGTCGTGGACGTTTAGATGATACCATCCATCCGTTTATGATTGGCATTAACCACAATGATATCCGAATTACGACGCGTTGGGATGAACATGATTTCACGATGGCGACATTTGGCGTGATTCACGAAGCTGGTCATGGTATGTATGAACAAAATATTGATCCAAAATATGCTTATACACCTGTAGCGACAGGCACGTCGATGGGGATTCATGAGTCTCAATCACTCTTTAATGAAATCATTATTGGAAGCAATAAACAGTTCTGGAAAAAACAATTTCCATTCTTAAAAGAGTGTGCAGAAGGAACCTTCGATGACATTTCCTTTGATGAATTTTATGATTCGTTGAAGAAAACACAAGCGAGCTTAATCCGGATTGAAGCAGATAGTCTGACTTATCCATTGCACATCATTATTCGTTACGAAATTGAAAAAATGATTTTCAATGGCGATGCAAAAGTTGATGATTTACCACAAATCTGGAATGACAAATACGAAGAGTATTTAGGCGTTCGTCCAGAGAATGATTTGGAAGGAATTCTACAAGATGTGCATTGGTCTGGCGGTAGCTTCGGTTATTTCCCATCATATGCCTTAGGTTATATGTATGCAGCACAGCTGTTAGACGCGATGCAAAAAGATCTTGATTTTGATGCAGTTCTAGCCTCAGATGATTACCAACCAATCAGAGTTTGGTTGACGGAACATATCCACCAATATGGGGCGTCTAAAAAACCAAATGAGTTGATTTCCGAAACAACTGGTGAGGGATTAAATCCTCAGTATTTGATTGATTATATGAAGAAAATCTATTTTGACGTCTATAAAGTGAACTAAAAATACGCAAAAAAACTGAGTGACTATCGTCTATTTGATACTCACTCAGTTTTTCTGATGATGGCTAAATTACTCATAAGGGGGGAATGTTCATGAATTTGAGGACGGAGAGATTACAGCTTAGACCCTTTGAAGCAGACGACTGTCAAGATAGCTATGAAATCTATCGTAGCGCTGAAACCTGTAGATTCTTGTTACATGAACCTTGGTCGGAAAGTACCAAAGAAGCGGAATTTAAAACATTGTTAGCTGAAAACCACTTGTCTGAAATGACAAATCTCCATCTTGCTTGCCAGTTGGAGGAGAAAGTCATCGGTGACATTTCAATTTGGTACACAGATATGAAAGAGACGGTCGAAATTGGTTTCAGTTTTAATCCAAATTTTGCCGGCCAAGGCTATGCTACAGAAGCTGTAAAAGCAGTTATTACCGAACTTTTTAGCAATAAGAAGGTTCATCGAATTCAAGCAAATCTCGATGCTCGAAATAGTGCATCTGCTCATTTGTGTCAACGTGTAGGTATGCATAAAGAAGCTCATTTTAGACAAGATTATTGGAATAAAGGCGAATGGACGGATAGTTTCGTGTATGGGTTGCTAGAATCAGATATCGTAGCGAATCTGGAATTATTGGATGACTAATCCGCAAAGGATAATAGTAAATTTAGCAAAAAAACGACACGATGTATATTCGTTTTTTGGGAGGAAATATGCAAAAAGAACTTGATCAAATTAAAGAGTATACTTATAACATTTTGCAAAATGATACGACAGGGCACAGCATGGATCACATTGAACGGGTGGTCGCTATCAGTCAAGCAATTCTTGAGACAGAACCAACGGCTGACGCGTTTGTCGTCCTAGCAGCGGCTTATCTACATGATACGATAGATGATAAATTAGTCGAAGATGAAGCGCAAGCAGTAGAAGACCTTCGTGGATTTCTCGATTCATTAGCGATTGAACCCGCAACCTGCCAAGAAATTATGTATATCATTCAGCATCTTTCTTTTTCTAAAGAAATTACTGCAGGTAAAGAGACCCTCAGTCTATCTGGTCAAATCGTCCAAGATGCGGACCGAATTGACGCGTTGGGTGCGGTTGGTATTCTTCGGACTGCTTATTTTGGTGGCGCTAAAGGGCATCCTATCTATGATCCAGCCATCAAACCGATTGATTACACCTCGAAAAAAGATTATCGTCGGGGGAGTACAGTGATTAATCATTTTTACGAAAAATTATTCTTGTTACCTGATCGAATGAATACGACTTATGGGAAACAGGAAGCCTTGAGACGAAAAACATTTATGGAAAATTTTCTTGAAGAATTTTATCAGGAGTGGCCAGATACAGACTAATCAAGTAGCAATCTAATTAGTTTATTTTTCTGCTTATCTTTCCTATAATAGAGCCAAGGAGGTCGTAACAATGTTTTTTCAACAGGCGCTCACGCCAAGAGCTTTATTAAGGACGCTTCCACATATTTCAGAATGTTTCCTATTAATTCAAAGCCATTTTAAGGAAAAAAATTATCAGGTGGCGGTCTATAAGTATGAACAGGAATATTTTCTTTTACGAGATGATGGACTTTTAAAGACGATCAACCGTTTGTCCCTCAGCCCACGTGGCGATGAGGAGGAAATTCTTTCAGCAATTGAAGATGCCTTGGATGCCAACAATTATCTGATTACAGAAGAGAAATGTCTCTTACTCGACTTAAGAACCATTGAAAAAATGGGCGAAGAAGCCCAGACGAAGATTAACTATTTTGAGTTTGTTGATTTATAGGAGGGAAATTCGATGAAAAAAACCGCTTATATCACGTTTGAAGAAACTCATTTACTTTCTTTATTGAAACAGGTCGCCGGTGAGGTTAGCACATTAGAGTTAATTGACGAAGAGAATGACTTAGATGTGATGGTTCTTTCCCGAGCAGACTGGGAATACTTAGTTAACTCATTGGATAGTGACAATCGCGAACGATTTGAAACGGAAGATCCAATTGATGATTGGCCCAAAGAATAAAAAAGCACAACTCACTAGCCAAGGCTAACCCATTCAGTTATGTGGGATACCGACTAGTAGAGCAGTGCTTTTCTTTTACTTCTTATGTTGGATAGCGCGGAGCTTTTTAACGGCACGAATAAAGTTTATGAAAACTAATATGCACCCAACAATAATTGGTACCCAAAGCAAATAGATTGGATAGCCCGTTTTTTGTCCTAGTGTTTGCATTGACTCGTGGGTTAGTTCGCTGGCCGCCTGCTGCCATACCTGAAAACTAAAGACCGTCATGAATCCAGAAATAATTAATAAAATAAAACCCAGAAAATTTACATTTGATTTTTTCCTTAAAATATAGAAGGCGATGTATATAACAAATAAAAATAACGGCACGCCAAAAGCGAAATAAGGATTTAGCATGAGGAACCCTCCCTTTGTATTTATGATACTGCATATTATTTATTTTGGAAACTACGACCCCTTAAAGAATGATTAATTAGACAAAAAGTAGCTAGCTAGTGAGCTAAGTAATTGGTAATAAAGTGTCGTGAAAAAATGGATAAACGGCTTGCTTCACCTATGAGTGCTATACTGATACTGAGGTGAGTTATGATGAACCAAATTAGAGAAGCAACAGTCAATGATTGGCAAGCACTGCAGCGATTAAACACAGAGGATCTCGGTTATCACGTATCAGAAGAACAAATTAAGCGACAATTAGCGAAAATTTTGGCGGATAAAGAGCAAGTTGTTTTAATCGCTGAAGTCTCTTCAGAAATTTGCGGTTACGTGCATATCGCAAGTTACGAAACACTTTATTTTTCTTCCTTAAAAAATGTCATGGGCCTAGCGGTGGCAAGGGAAGAAAGAGGAAAGAAAATTGGTACGCAGTTGATGAACGCCGCTGAACACTGGGCTAAAAATCAAGGAGCTTCTGGTGTTAGAGTGAATTCTGGGGAAAGTCGAACGGGAGCACATCATTTTTATGAAGGATTGGGCTATCAGTCGAAAAAAAGTCAAAAGAACTTTCTCAAATTGTTAGATTAAGGAACGATTCTTGGGTTTTCCATGCAGCCTGATTGTTCGAATTATTCATTTAATAGCTTCACATAAGGTGGCTTTATTTCTTATAGAAACAAGAAGTTTTGCGATTATCCGTGCTTTTAGGCGTTTTTTTATGGTATAATGCGCAAGGACTAAGTATAAAATGAAAAGAGGTGGTCTAGTGAATACATTTAAACAATTTCACTTTAACCCATTTATAGATGAAGCATTAGCAGATAAGGGCTTCGAGACACCAACAGAGGTGCAGGAAAAACTAATTCCTTTAATTCAAAAAGGCAAAAGCGTGGTGGGTCAATCACAAACTGGTTCTGGAAAAACCCATACATTTTTATTACCTTTAATGGATAAAGTTGATGCCAACAAGGATGAAACACAAATTGTCGTAACCGCACCAAGTCGCGAATTAGCGACTCAAATTTTCCAAGCAGCAAGTCAGATTGCTAAATTCTCTAACCCAGAAATTCGTGTCACGAATTTTGTTGGAGGAACGGATAAACAGCGCCAACTAAATCGTCTGAAACATCAACATCCTCATGTGGTGATTGGTACGCCTGGACGTATCTTAGATTTGATGAATGAACAAGCCTTAAAAGTTCATACTGCTTCTTCTTTTATTATTGATGAAGCCGATATGACGTTAGACATGGGCTTTTTAGAAGAGGTCGATCAGATTGCCAGCCGTTTACCTGACAAACTACAAATGTTGGTATTCTCGGCAACAATTCCTGAAAAATTACGTCCTTTCTTGAAGAAATACATGGAAAATCCGATTATTGAAGAGATTCGCCCGAAAGCGATTATTTCTGAGGCTATTGATAATTGGTTGATTTCAACAAAAGGAAAAGATAAGAATCGCTTGATTTATCAGCTACTAACAGTTGGGCATCCGTATCTAGCGATTGTCTTTGCTAATACCAAACAACGGGTAGACGAGATTACTGAGTATTTGAAGAATCAAGGCTTGAAAGTCGCTAAAATTCATGGAGATATTACCCCTCGTGAACGTAAACGAGTGATGCGTCAGGTTCAAAATCTGGATTACCAATATGTTGTTGCCACAGATTTAGCTGCCCGTGGGATTGATATCGAAGGTGTTTCTCATGTAATTAATGCTGAAGTCCCTGAAGAATTAGATTTCTTCATTCACCGTGTGGGACGGACTGGACGTAACAAATTGTCTGGAACAGCAATTACTTTGTATGAACCTAGTGATGATGATGCAATCATGGCCATCGAAAAATTAGGCGTAACCTTTAAACCAAAAGAAATTAAAGATGGCGCAATTGTTGATACCTACGATCGTAATCGTCGTAAAAAACGAGAACGCTCAAAAGATGTTTTAGATCCAACATTGATTGGTTTAGTTAAGAAAAAGAAGAAAAAAATTAAACCAGGTTACAAAAAGCGGATCGGATGGGCTATTTCTGACAGCAATAAGCAAAAGAGAAAAGTTGAACGTCGTCAACAAACACGTTCTGTTCGTAAGAATAAGAAAAATTCAAATAAATAAGCAGTAGCTAAAAACCACAAAAGTGATAGGGGCGACCCTAGGACCTTTGTGGTTTTTTTGAGTTAGAGAGGCATGTTGTAGACAGCTGTCCACGTTTTATAGTGATATCTTAGTTTTTAGCACCATTTTTTCTCCATCTTGACACAAAGGATGCCATCCTCTTCGTAAGGGCTTGAACTGACTGTATAGCCTAACTTTTCGTAGAAGGTGGTTGCGGTAAGTTCAGCGGAAAGAACGGCGCGCGTACAGCCTTCTTCCTGCGCTTTTTCTTCTGCTATTAGCAATAGTTTTTTACCGATGCCATTCTTTCTATAGGCTTTACTGACACAAAAGCGGTCTGGATTGAGGGTTTGCGTGTCTAACTTTTGATAGCGCAAAGTTGCAATTGGTAGTGAACCGTCAAAATAGACGAGATACAAAATTTCTTCCGACTCATCTAAAGTATCAAACTCATCTTCAGCTGCGATTCCTTGTTCTAGTACAAATACTTGGTAGCGCAAATAAAACGCTGCTGCTTGGAGCCACTGCTGGTTACCACTGACTAATTTCATAATTTCCACCCGTTTTCCTTAGATTCCATGCTATACTTTTAGCATACCAAAAAACAGTAAAGAAGGGAAAAACCAAGTGAATTTCTTTAAACAATTGCAATGGAGTCATTGGAAACAGCTTAGTATAGAAGATAGACAGCTCTTATTTCGACAAATACTCATGTATTATGTTAGTCCACTGGTAAAAGTTTCCGATGTAACACTAGTAGAATATGAATTAGCAGGGATTAAATGCTCTACGTTCGAATTTCTTTTGGATGGAGAAGCGTTTGTCTTTGTACCTGGAAACGATGAAGCTATTCTAGGCTGGGATTCAGGTGTTCAAGGCTTACCGGTCCAGGAAGTTATGTATGAACCAGATACAACAGAAGAATCTGCTATGTTTCGTGAATTTAAACAGATTTACGAATTTGAAACGATTGAAGATTTTAGCGATTATGTCAATGATTTTACGACACCTCTTCGTAAAGCGGTTATTCCGCCAATGCTCGTCCAAAAAAGAGCCATGCCCGTAAGTGCGCGCTATTTAGGTGAATATCAAACGGTAACTGCCCAATTTTCTGGAGATCAACAAGCCGTTGCTTCCTTTTTACCTGAGGTTAAGCAGCAGCTTAGTCCACAACTAACTTTGGAAGAAAGCCTGACCTGGACGTTTCCGCGGTCTTTGTATCAAGAAGAGCGCTATTATTTAGAAATGTCGATGACAGAGGATACCTATGCAGTCTATCAGCATATCCCTCAGACACATCAACAGCTGATAAAAGAGGTCCAGGCAAAAGGCTTTGATTTATTGAATGAAGATCAATGGGAATATATCGTAGGTGCCGGAACAAGACGAATTTTCCGTTGGGGGAATGACCTACTTTCTGAGACATCCCCGTGGGCACACGCGGTCAAAGAGCGACGAGAAGGACCAAATATGTTTGGTCTACTAGTGGATACGACAAAATCACGCCACGAGCTGACGCAAGACCCAGCAATTTTAAAATTGGACAGCATTGAAGAAACCGGATGTCCGCTAATCGATTGTTTACCTTTGTCTAGTTACTATCAATCAGGCCGAACACTTGAGATAGAGGAAATATTACGACCACAAGAGCTACTTTATCGCAAAGTCATTCTAATTGAGCAGGTTGAGTAAAAAATTGACTTTTAGCCAAGAATTCTTTATACTCTTAAAGTAATGAAAAAGTCATAGTTTTGGGTCGTGTGCATTTACAGAAAGTTTCTTCTAGCTGAGAGAGAAACAGTGCAGCCACAAAATTGCTCCTTTTTCAAATTTGATAGAAATATCAACGCCACTCAGCGTTAACGAGTTTAAGAGGTAATGACAAACATCATTGCAATCAAGGTGGTACCGCGAGTTGATCGTCCTTGAGTGCAAGGGTGTTTTTTTGCGTTTTTTACGAAATTCGCAGTGAATCGTCAAAAGAAAGTAGGAGAAAAAATGAAAGAATTAACCAGTAGTCAAGTGCGTCAAATGTATCTTGATTTTTTCAAATCGAAAGGCCATAGCATTGAACCAAGTGCTTCTTTAGTCCCTGTTAATGACCCGACATTATTGTGGATCAATTCCGGAGTGGCAACACTGAAGAAATATTTTGATGGTTCTGTTGTGCCTGAAAATCCGCGGATCACAAATGCCCAAAAATCAATTCGGACAAACGATATCGAAAACGTTGGAAAAACAGCTCGTCATCATACAATGTTTGA
Source organism: Candidatus Enterococcus huntleyi (assembly GCF_009933175.1). Taxonomy (GTDB): domain Bacteria; phylum Bacillota; class Bacilli; order Lactobacillales; family Enterococcaceae; genus Enterococcus_K; species Enterococcus_K huntleyi. The sequence continues at coordinate 29,923 of NZ_MAEJ01000028.1, forward strand.
AATGTTAGGGAATTTCTCAATCGGTGATTATTTCAAAAATGAAGCGATTCATTGGGCCTGGGAATTTTTAACTTCTCCAGAGTGGATGGCTTTTGATCCAGAAAAATTATATGTGACTGTTTATCCAAAAGATACTGAAGCCAAACGAATTTGGCATGAAGAAGTGGGTCTAACCATGGATCATATCGTCGAGATTGAAGACAACTTTTGGGATATTGGTGCTGGACCTTGTGGACCGGACTCTGAAATTTTCTACGATCGTGGCGAAGCGTTCAATGATGTAGCAGAGGATGATCCAGAAAACTATCCTGGTGGCGAAAATGAACGTTATCTTGAAATCTGGAACTTAGTCTTCTCAGAATTTAATCATCAAGCAGATGGCTCTTATGAACCATTACCGCATAAAAACATTGATACCGGCATGGGCTTAGAACGGATGGTTTCAATCGTCCAAAATGCACCAACTAACTTCGAAACTGATTTATTTATGCCGATTATTCATGAAGTTGAACGTTTGAGTGGCAAAGTGACTTATGGTCAATCTGCGCAAACAAATATCTCCTTCAAAGTAATTGCTGACCATATCCGTGCTCTTTCATTTGCAATTGGCGATGGTGCGCTACCTTCAAACGAAGGCCGTGGCTACGTGTTGCGTCGTTTATTACGTCGTGCAGTGATGCATGGGAAGAAATTAGGCATTGACGAAGCGTTCCTTTACAAATTAGTACCAGTCGTGGGCAAAATCATGGATAGCTATTATCCAGAAGTCTTAGCACAACTATCATTTATTGAAAAAGTCGTGCGGACAGAAGAAGAGCGTTTCCACGAAACAATCAATGAAGGCTTAGCTATTTTGACTGACTTAATTACAAAAGTGAAAGCAGCCAACGAGTCAACTTTAAATGGGAAAGATATCTTCAAATTATATGACACATATGGTTTCCCTGTAGAATTAACTGAAGAAGTTGCGGAAGATGAAGGCTTAACAGTTGATCATGCTGGCTTTGAAAAAGAAATGCAAGCCCAAAGAGAACGTGCACGTGCAGCTCGTAACACTGAGTTATCAATGGGCGTTCAATCAGCTTTATTGACTGATATCAAAGTTGAAAGTACCTTTGTCGGCTATACAGAGACTGAACACGAAAGTTCACTGCTTGTCATCGTACAAGATGAAGCGATTCTTGATACAGTTGAAGAAGGCACAGCACAATTAATCTTCTCTGAAACACCTTTTTATGCAGAAATGGGTGGACAGGTTGCCGACCAAGGAATTATCTTAAATCAAGCAGAAGAAGTTGTCGCAAAAGTCATCGACGTTAAAAAAGCACCGAACGGTCAATTTATGCATAAAGTTGACGTGCTATTGCCATTAAAAGAAGGCTCCATCTACAAATTAATGGTCGATCAATCGAAACGTAATCGCATTATTAAAAATCATACAGCAACGCATTTGTTGCATAAAGCCTTAAAAGAAGTCTTAGGTAATCATGCGAATCAAGCAGGTTCACTGGTAGCTCCTGGACATTTACGTTTTGACTTCACTCATTTTGGTCAAGTAACAGCTGAAGAATTGAGTCAGATGGAACGTATCGTCAATGAAAAAATCTGGGAAGCTATTCCTGTGGTAACCGTTGAAACAGATATTGACACAGCTAAAAACATGGGCGCAATGGCTCTATTTGGTGAAAAATACGGTCATGATGTGCGTGTCGTAAATGTTGGCGATTGGTCGATTGAACTCTGTGGGGGAATTCATGTCCGTAACACAGAAGACATCGGTATCTTCAAAATTGTTGCTGAATCAGGAATTGGTGCGGGCGTCCGTCGGATCGAGGCTGTCACAAGTAAAGAAGCTTACGAGTTACTATACAATGAAGAACAACAGCTGAAAGAAGTTGCAGCAATTGTTAAATCTCCTCAATTAAAAGAGGTCGTAAGTAAGACGGAACAATTGCAACAACAACTGAAAGAAGCGCAAAAAGAAAACGAAAAACTGGCTGGAAAACTAGCTAATCAACAAGCTGGCGACGTCTTCAAAGCAGTCGAAGAAATCAATGGTGTACGTGTGATTGCCGCAGAAGTTCAAGTTAAAGATATGAATCAATTGCGCCAATTAGCCGACCAATGGAAACAAAAAGATTTATCTGACGTGCTAGTACTTGCCAATAGCCAAGACGGCAAAGTTAGCTTGCTGACTGCAATGAATAAAGTTGCTAATGAAAAAGGCTTAAAAGCTGGCGATTTAATCAAAGCAATCGCGCCGAAAGTTGGCGGCGGTGGTGGCGGCCGTCCAGATATGGCTCAAGCCGGCGGGAAAAATCCTGCAGGCATACCAGATGCTTTAGCTGAAGCGAAAGCTTGGTTAGCAAACTAAAAACTCTTTTTATCTAGGGAAATTCAGGTGAATGAAGGAGCCGTACTTCTTTAATTTACCTGATGACTCCTTAGATTTTTTCAATATGAAGCAACTTTTTTACGTAATCGCTTATGAAAAGTGAAATAAGTTGACGAAACGACAATTTATTTTTATCATAAAGCTCATACTTACTAAAAGTAGGAGGAGAAAAATGAAAAGTACAAATAAAACCTTTCGACTTGTTTTGCGGTCAATTTTATTAGCAATCATCATTGTTCAAGCGATGGTTCCTTGGCTAGGGTTTATCCCGCTAGGATTCGTTAGCTTGACCATTATTCACGTAACTGTCATTATCGCTGCGGTTGTTTTAGGACCAAAAGATGGGATGATTATTGGGCTGTTTTGGGGAATTGCGACGGTCATTCGCGCGTTTGCTATGCCAACGACGCCTTTTGATACACTCGTCTTTACCAACCCAATCATCTCCGTCGTGCCACGCGTTTTAGTCGGATTGGTTGCCGGCTATGCATTCCACTGGGTTTATAAAAAAAGTCACTCAATCACTGGTGGGGCAATCACGGCGGGGATTTTAGGTTCACTCACTAATACGATTTTAGTTTTAGGGTTCATGGGATTATTTTATACCAATGCGACAGCGGGTGCTTATGGTGTCGATTCTTCGCTTTTATTTAAAACACTCTTCGGGGTGGCGATTGCCAATGGGATTCCCGAAGCGATTGGTGCGGCGATTATTACACCACTCTTAGCTAAAGCCTTGTTCCATGCAACACCGTTAGAACCTAAATAAAAATAAGAACCCTCACTTGAGCGTGCAGTTTCATCACTCAAGCGGGGGTCTTTCTTTTTTGTAGCAAGATATTTTTTCGTTTTCCTATCAACCTTTGATTTTCAGAACACTCATTCATTAATTTTCACCGACAACTACGCATCCGTATTTCGTTAATGATTTTATATTTACTCTAGCTTTTACCTCATCAATAATTTAAAATATTAGTAAGTAACAATTGAATAGCGAAAGGGGAGTTTTATGACAGAAGATAAAATCGATATGTTAAGTCGATTTATTTCGGCTTTAGTCTTACTCACAGTAACAATAATAGTCAACGAAATTGCTATCGGGCTTGCACTATCAATAATCTGTTATGCCATAAGTAAATACATAGCCAAACAATTCTATCAAAAGAGAACAAAATAAAAACAATCTGACTTTCAAAATCGGATTGTTTTTTTTGCTTATTCACTTACAGCACTTAGACCCATTTTATTTAAATTTCACCTATAGCATTGCATGGAAATTTCGGATACCCTTAAAGCTTGTTTATTTGTTTTGTAGCAATTATAATAGACTAATTGACTTTTGAAAGGTGTTCTTAACTATGATTCGTTACTTACTAGGAAAAATTAATCAGCAAACAACTGAAAATTCTTCTGCGAGAAGAACCAAATCTGGCATTTTAGCTGGGATTCTTGGCTTACTTTCAAACGGACTCTTATTTGCAAGTAAAATAGCGATAGGATTACTCTCAGGCAGTGTCTCTATCATGGCTGATGCCATCAATAGCTTATCAGATACCGCCTCGTCTATTTTGACTCTTGTTGGTTTTCGGATTGCCGCAAAGCCAGCTGATCGAGAACATCCTTATGGTCACGAACGTTTTGAATATATCAGCGGTTTATTTGTCTCAATGATTGTTATTTATGTCGGTTTGCAATTTTTAGATACTTCCTTTCAGAAAATTTTGCAGCCTGAAAATATCGCACTGTCACCGATTGTCTTTGTCATATTAGTCCTCTCTATAGGCATCAAAATTTGGCAGGGAGCGATGTATAAAACAATTGGTCATTCAATTCAATCTAAAACATTGGGTGCAACTGCCCAAGACAGCCTCAATGATGTCTACACGACAGTCGCTGTTTTAGCTTCTGCGCTAGTAGAATGGGGAACTGGCTGGCGCATCGATGGCTACGTTGGATTCGCTCTGGCACTCTATATCCTTTATAGTGGAATCCAGATGATTAAAGGTTTTGTCGATGATCTCTTAGGTAGTCGACCCACGGCAGAAGAAATAGAGGCGATGAAGCAACAGTTATCTGGTAATCATTCGATACTTGGCTATCACGATTTACTGATTCATAGTTACGGTCCCAGCAAGCGCTTTGCTTCGGTTCATATTGAAGTCGATGAATCCTGGGATCTCAATGATGCCCATGAGATTATTGATGAGATTGAAAAGGAGTTCAAGAAAACGTTAGGTGTTGATCTGGTCTGCCATCTCGATCCAGTCGCATTACATGACCGAAACTATACACGTCTTTCGTTAATTCTAAAGGAAATATTGGCAAAATTAGATGAAAATATTCGGATGCATGATTTTCGAATCGAAACAGAAGATAACCAGAAGATTTTGCAATTTGATTTGGCTATTCCAGCAAAACCCAATTACAGTGACAAAGAATTAACACAACTGATTCAATCAAACCTCAAACAACAAATCGGGGAGTATCAACTAGACATTACCTTCGACCATAATTATTTACTATAAAAAATGTGCAAAAAATACGAGTAACCCCAGAGGGCAGCTCGTATTTTTGCTTATATTATTTTGGTTTCTGATTTTTCTGTCTTTTTTTGTTTCCTTTTAAGGCTTTTTGTAATCCTTGTCGAGCTAGATTATCCGCGCCTTTATTCTTACCTTCAGGAATCCACTGGATGAGTAACAGAGAAAATTGCTCTGCCAATGCCTGGAATTGTTCTAGATAGGGAACAAAGAGGGGATTCCCTGTGTAATTTTTGTCGATTGTCTGAACAACAACTTTACTATCAGAATAGATCGTGATTGTTTCATCTTGCCACTCTTCCTCTAACAATACATGCAAGGCTGTCAGTAAAATTTCAAATTCCGCTTGGTGATTGGTCAGTTCAGAAAATGCGTAAGTATATTGTTTGTAAATTTCTTCACTTGTTATCATCAGTCCACCACCACTTGGACCAGGATTTCCCTTTGTTGAGGCATCTATAAATACTTTAATCATACATTCACCTTTTCCTAATAAAAAAAAATGTGGTAAGATAAGTATAACATTAAACAAGTAGTTTTTTTAACTAGAGAGGATATATCTATGAAACGTATGTATTATCATTGGCAACCAGAGCTGTCCACGACTATGATTTATTGGTCTGGCACGATGATGATTGGCTTTTTTAGTTTAATTCTTTCTTTGGAATACACTCGTCCCTATTGGCTTAGCAACACAGTTTTAGTTATTTTTTTCTTTTTCGTGTATCTCGGTTGGCGTCGGTCGCTCTGTCTAACGGATACTCATTTAGAGATTAGATACGCTTCTTTTTGGAAAGTCAAAAAAGTGCTCTATGAGGAAATTGAGTGGATCAAAGAAGGGCCTAAAGGCATCGAACTGAAGACAAAAATAACACCTGAACCGGTGCTTTTTAACATGAGACGGAAAACAAAAGAAAAATTTATAAAAAACTTAACAGCTAAACAAACAACCATACACATCTTTTATGATGACACATTAAAGATGTCAAAAGAGGAATAGGATTAAAAAGTAGTTCAACTAATGAGCTGCTTTTTTTTATTTAACGATTGCTCACTACCGAAAAATAGGGGATGTCGCACAATGAAAGGAAGAAAAGCTACAAGTAGTCAATTCGCTGACTTTTTTAATGAACTGAACGAGCGGCGACTTTTTTTAGCAGTAGCGATTTCTCTAATAAAGAAAATAAAAAACCAATCAAAGCCTCAGCCTTGATTGGTGTCGATCTCTAAATAATCCTTAACTAAATAAAAAATACTGAACAGTTACTCTCGTTCGTTTGTAATTTTTCGGACATGAGCAGCTTGGGTCCCTCTGTTTCCTTCAACAACATCGAATTCTACAGCCTGATTATCTTCCAAGTTCTTGAAACCTTCTTCTTCAATAGCAGTAAAGTGAACAAATATTTCCTCCACTTCATTATACAGGATAAAGCCATATCCTTTTCGACTATCAAACCATTTCACGATTCCTTTGGCCAAATCACTCACGACCTTTCTACTTACTTATGGAACTAGCCTAATTATAATCATGAATTAGAAACACGTCAAATTTATTTGGATTTCCAGATTTTTTTAGTGATTTCCATGGATAAAACAAGTATAATGTAAATATTCTTAACGAATATGGTTGTTATCATTAAAAAAGTTCGTAATTTGGAGGGTGTCATGAAAACAGATATAGAAATTTCTCAATCTATCGACCTTAAACCAATTAAGGAAATCGCAGAGAAGCTAGGTTTAAAAGAAAATGATTTAGAATTATACGGGAATTATAAAGCAAAAATCAATTTTTCTAAAATTCAAGAAGTGGAAACGAATCAAAACGGGCATTTAATTTTAGTGACTTCTATTAATCCAACACCTGCTGGCGAAGGAAAATCGACCGTCACGATTGGCTTAGGCGATGCCTTAAATGCACTAGGCAAGAAGACTGTGATTGCTTTACGTGAACCTTCATTAGGCCCTGTTATGGGAATCAAAGGTGGCGCAACGGGTGGCGGTTATGCCCAAGTCTTACCTATGGAAGATATTAATTTACATTTTACCGGAGATATGCACGCGATTACGACTGCCAACAATGCGCTTGCTGCTCTTTTAGATAATCATATTCAACAAGGCAATGAACTCGGAATTGATACCCGTCGTATTATTTGGAAACGCGTGGTTGACTTAAATGATCGCGCATTGCGTCATGTGGTAGTTGGTTTAGGTGGGCCAATGCAAGGTGTGCCTAGAGAAGATGGCTTTGATATTACGGTAGCCAGTGAGATTATGGCAATTTTATGTTTAGCTACCGATATCGAAAACTTGAAAGCGCGTCTATCAAACATTGTTATTGCTTATACTTATGAAAAAACACCTGTCACAGTAGGTGATTTAAAGGTTGAAGGAGCTTTAGCCTTAATTTTGAAAGAAGCCATCAAACCGAATCTTGTGCAAACTATTTATGGCACGCCAGCTTTTGTCCATGGTGGACCGTTTGCTAATATTGCGCATGGTTGTAACAGTGTTTTGGCAACAAAAACAGCTTTAAAACTTGGTGATTATGTGGTGACAGAAGCGGGCTTTGGTGCCGATTTAGGTGCGGAGAAGTTCTTAGACATTAAAGTGCCTAATTTGAAAAAAGCACCTGATGCGATTGTGATTGTAGCGACGATTCGTGCCTTAAAAATGCATGGTGGCGTTCAAAAAGCACAGTTAAATGAAGAAAATATTCCAGCCTTAAAAGCAGGCTACAGTAATTTGAAAAAACATATTGAAAATATGCAAAGCTATGGCATTCCAGTGGTTGTCGCGATTAATGAATTCGTGACGGATACCAAAGCTGAAATTGCGGAACTCTCAGCTCTTTGTGAAGCTCAAGGGGTGATTGTTGAGACAGCTAGTGTCTGGGAACATGGGGCAGAAGGCGGCAAGGCGCTTGCTGAAACAGTGGCGAAGGTCATTGAAGAAGAAGACGCTAATTATCATTCAATCTATCCGATTGGCGCATCGCTAGAAGAAAAAATTCGAACGATTGTCACTAAAATTTATGGTGGATCAGACGTGAGCTTTAGCCAAAAAGCCATCAATCAAATGAAAACTTTTGAAGATTACGGTTGGGATCGTCTCCCTGTCTGCATGGCTAAAACACAATATTCATTATCCGACAATCCTAAAGCTTTAGGTGCACCAACTGATTTCACCGTCACTATTCGTGAACTAGTACCAAAAGTCGGAGCAGGCTTTATCGTTGCCTTAACAAGCGATGTAATGACGATGCCAGGCTTACCGAAGCAACCAGCAGCACTAAATATGGATGTCCTAGCAGACGGCACCGCAGTCGGACTGTTCTAAATTTATTTAGCAAGATGTATAGAAAGAAGAAATCAGCTTAGCCTTAAATGGTTTAGCTGATTTCTTTTTACTGAAATATATCTCACAGGATTCAACTAAATCTTTAGTATATTACTATTTTCAAAGGTTTATAAATGATTATAAGATGAATTGTTGAAAAAAATAAAGAGCTCTTTACCATAAAGGTGAAGGGCTCTTTATTTTTCTGAAAGAATGAGTATTTCCTTAAATAGCTTAATATACTTTTCTCTATCTGTTGATTTTTGCAATAATTTTAAGAATTGCTCAAATTCAATATCTTGTTTTTCTTCGAGGTAATTTTCTTCACGGATTCTTCCATCAGAATAAGGCAAGAAAAATTCACTTAATGAAACGTCTAAAGCAGCTAGTAATTTTAAAAGAGTCTCTAATGACACATTTCTCTTACTATTTTCGATTAAACTTATGAAAGGTAGGCTCAGGTTTGACTGCTCTGCCAATTCTTGCTGAGTAATTCCTTTTTTCTCCCTTAATTCATGAATATTCTTACCTAACTGTTTTAAAACATCGTCTGTCATTAAATTCCCTCCTTATTCTCTATTCTAAATAGAATTACAATCAACATATATAAACAGTTGTATATTTTATTTCAAAACTTTACACACAGTAAAGTAAATGGTAAGATAAGTTTTGTATAACAACTATTTAGGAGGGTTTTAATGGAAAAAAGAGCAGATTACAAAAAGAAACTAGCTTTGCGAGCAAAAAAACAACGCTACGCTAAAGCTATGATTCTATCTACGTTTGGAATTGTCGGTACATCGTTAATTGGAGCAACTCAGGTTAGCGCCGAAACATGGGTAGCAAACACGCCCGAATCGATTCAAATTAAGGAAAATGATACTTCGTACATAATGAAGAAAGGTGATACGCTTTGGGCGATAGCGACTAGAATCAACATTAATGTTGAAACTTTAGCAGCTGCAAACGGAATTGATTTAGCAAGTGGGCAACAATACTACTTACAGGTCGGAACTAAAATTAGTTGGGCAGATGGGGTAGTTAAAGCTACAGACGTTAATGGTAAAGCAGTAAACAAAGGTGTTAAATTAACAGACGATAATAAAGTGGTTAAAGACAAGCCAGTTGGAGAAAACGTACAGAAAGATGTGAAAACTGGTAAAGCTAAGGATAGTGACGTTCAAGGAACACCAGTTAAACCAGTAGATAAGAATGATGGGAGCACTCAAACTCCTAGCAAACCTACTACACCAACAGCTCCTGTAGAGCCAACTAAACCGGCTAAACCTACAACACCAGCTGAGCCTACTGAACCAACGACTCCTACAGAACCGACTAAACCAGTTACACCTACTGAACCTAAAGATCCTGATGAATCAAAAGAGTTAACAGTTCTAACTGTTCGTTATGTAGACGTAACAAGTGGAACGCCAGTGGACATTATTAATCCTGTAGAAGTACAAGGAACAGTTGGGGAAAGCGTACGAGTTCAAGCGAAAGAATTTAACGGATACATATTACAAGGAACTTCTTATAAAGATGTAGTATTGGAACCAGGGAAACACCTTACTACTTTCGAATATATTAAATCAGAAAAACCTAATGAAGAAACACCAGACCCAATGACTCCAATCGGCTCTCTAGGGTTGTTCAAAACTGAAGCAGAACTAGATGCATATGCTGAAAAGATTATGGATGATGCATTATGGTCTACAGGTGAAAGTTTCCAATACCAAAAGTGGGATGTTAAATCTACTACAGGTAAGTTAATCGGATGGACTGGTGAACTAATTAGTCTAGGTACTGGAACTGATGGACAACCAGAAACTCCAAATGAGTCGGAGTTTACTGTCGATCAAGTACTGTACAGCAAAGGTGGATTTAAAACTGAAGCAGCCGCAGATGCACATGCAGATGAAATGCTAGACAAATGGTTCGATTACAGCTTGGAAAACAATATCGCTATCGTAGCTAGTTGGGGTGGTTCATCATCAACCGGATACACGGTAACGATTAGAGTATCACAAGTATTTAATTAAATTAATCGTAAAATCACTCATGAGCCTAACAGTTCATGGGTGATTTTTATAACACAATAGGAGCTAGAAAAATGAAAAAAACTATATTAATTTGCTTAGGATTATCTATATTTTTAGGTGTAACAGGATGTTCTTCACAAAGTAACAAGGACATGAAAGAAAATAATTCGAGTGTTACAGAAGAAACGACAGAAAATAGCAATGAATCTATGGATATCGATACATCCGTCAGTACTTACTTGGAAGGAAAATGGAGATTTGTAAAAGGATACCCTACTGACGAAGCTACAGTAGATGACATCACTTTTTTAGAACCATTTGGCGAGGAGGACTCGTTATATATCATAGAAGATGCACAAAGGCTTATGAGAGAACAGGTCTGGTCCTCTGATATATATGACGATGATGCCAATTTAAGAAGGGGATTCTCTAGAAGCTATTACCAATTTGTAGATTACGAAGTAATGAAAAAAAGTTACGATGAAGAAAAGAAAAAACTACAAGATGAAGAAGAACAGCGTATCAAAGAATCTATTAAGGAAAATACCGAAAACATAAAGCAACGTACCGACAGTACTTACGATGGACACTATGAAAAAGATAGAATTGAAGAACTCGAAAAGCAATTAGGCGAAGACCATACTACATCTATGTATGCTTTTAAAACGCTAGAAGACTATAATCGGGCATTGGCAAAAATAGATTTCAAAGTAACAAATTTCGAGAAGTTTTACTTTATAAGTCCAGATGAGCCTACTGCATATATTCTTTTAGACAACGGGAATAAATTAGCATTAACCTCTGCATTGATAGGGAATCAACAAGATAGTTCCTATTCATTTGATGGGATTTATTTATTCGAAAGAGTCGTTTTATCTAGTGATATTCCAGAAGGTAACTCTTCATCCGATACCTTAGTAGCAAGTACTCCAGTTTCTACAACAGACAGCTCTGAATCATATAACTATCTTTCTGCTGATGAAGCTATAGAACTGGTCGAGGATTACTACAGCACACAAGAATACTCTGAATTTACAGAGGTAACTTTCGAAATCCCCAACCCAACCTCTGTGTTCGTTGACGAAGAGAAGAGGTTTTTTCACGTACTCGGTTTAGATGAGTCAAACATGCCTTATACGGCATATGGAGTAAATATTGAAACAGGGGAAATTTCAGAGTCACCTATCAGTTTTAACGGAATTGATGTAGTAATTGAACCACTTCCATAAATGTTAAACACTTTGAATTAATTTATTCTCATTAATCATTAAATAAGTATAATCGACATGGTTAGTTAGTATCTCTGAATCGGGGATGCTAACTAACTATTTTTTATTAGTCGAGGAACTTTAAAGGGTACGGTCTTAAAATGAGAAATCGAATATATGTATTATCAATAGACGAGAGCTAGTTAAAAAATCTGTAAGCCGCAACATAAGTAACAACATATCTAGCAGTAGGTATTGCTGGAACCAAAAAGTTCTGCAGTCCCAAGAGGGAAATCATGAATTACTAGCTGTGACCTTCCTCATTTACAGCTAGTTTGAACGGATTTAGCAATGAGATCAACGCTCTTTGTTGAGCTGCTTGCGACCAGACTGCAAACTTTTTTGATGGAAGGAATACTGGATGCGGCACATAGCTAAAATTTATATGACACGATGTATAGAACAAAAAGAATTCTCTAGGTTAGTTTATGGCTTATCTGAATTCTTTTTTTGTTCAGATTTATTGAGATATACAAGCAATCAGCTTTTATCGGCTTGTTTTTTGCGCTATACTAAAGCATAATAAGGAGTGCTTTTAGATGAAACTTTTTATCACACGACAAACTGGCTTTTATGGAATGGGCAGTCCGATAGAAGTTGTCATCAATGGACAAAAAAGGGTGGCTTTATTTCACCAACAAACTCTGGAACTGGATCTTCCAGATAAACCGATGACGCTTCAAATCAAGTTTTCTTTCTTGTTACGGAGTCCCGTGTATACGATTCAGCCGAGTCCTATGAAAAGCTATACAGTGGTCATGAATCCCAAGTTGATTCAGATTTATTTACTTTTGTTCGCAAGCTTACTTCTGTTGCCACTACTGCTAAAGAATATGTGGCTGATACTTATTCTGCTGATTTTCTATATCATTTTCTTAAAAAATATGACAGGGAAAGCTTATCTGTTAAAGGAGAATACACATGGTGAAACCGTCTGAAGAATTTTTAATAAGTTTTAATCGGATTGAAAAATGGTTACGTGATGAGTTAAATAATCCCAGTAGCATGGGCTTTAGTGAGATGGTTCGCCGACTGGCGCGGAGAAAAGACTTACAAGTTGCTGCCAATCAGGATGATCTTTTGCAGATTGCTCAGCTAAGAAATGCGATTATTCATGACAAGATCTCAGAAGACTTTGTCATCGCCGAACCTAATGAATGGATTCTGCAACGGATTAAACAAATCGAAACAGAACTGACAAAACCAGAATTGGTTTGTCCACGGTTCGAAAAAAAAGTGACTGGTTTTGATTGGGAGTTGCCTTTACTGGAAATCCTGAAGATTGTCGCTGAAAAGCGTTATTCGCAATTTCCGCTGTATCGCAAAGGTCGATTTGAAGGTTTGATTACCTTACGAGCCTTAGGTTTTTGGTTTGCCAAACGAAGCCAACAGGGCGCTTTACATTTGGAACAGCTAAAGGCCAAAGATTTGATCGTCTCTGATGGCAAAGAGACCAATTATCAATTTATTTCAGCAACTACGCATGTCTTTGAGGTGGAAGCCTTGTTTCGCGATAAGGCGACTTTAGAAGCTGTCTTAATCACCAAGGACGGAAATCCTAATGGAAATTTAGTAGGAATTATCCGACCAAGAGATTTATATACTAATGAAAAGGATTGACGCCTGTGATTTTTGTTTATTTATTACTAAGTGCAGCCATTGTTGGCATTGACCAATGGGTAAAGTTTTGGACCGTCTCAAATTTTGAATTAGGAGAGAGTCAATCGGTGATTCCTTCAATTCTATCTTTGACTCATATCCGTAATACGGGAGCTGCTTGGAGCTTACTAGAAGGAAAGATGTGGTTTTTTGCGATCGTGACGACCATTGCAGTAATCGTAGTTCTTTACTTGTTAATTAAGAACCTAAAAGGCAGTAAATGGTTTACGATTGGGCTAAGCTTGGTCTTGGCTGGTGCACTAGGAAACTTTATTGACCGTATGCGCTTAGGCTACGTAGTTGATATGTTCCAAACTGACTTTATGAATTTTCCGATATTTAATGTCGCCGATATGTCTCTAGTAATTGGTGTGGCGTGCATATTTATTTATATTATTTTGGACGAGAGAGAAAAGGGGAACTAATGAAACAACAAATTGAAGTACTTATTCAGCAACAAACGGGACGGATTGACAAAGTCTTATCCGAGACCTTAAAGAACTATACCCGTTCACAGGTTCAATTATGGTTGAAAGAACAAGGCGTGACCGTTAATGGAGAGGTCGCTAAAGCTAATTACAAAGTCAAAGCACAGGATCGAATCGTCATCACGATTCCTGAACCGGAGACCTTGGATCTAATTGCCGAAGATATTCCACTCGAGATTGTCTATCAGGATGAAGATTTAGCGGTTATCAATAAACCTCAAGGGATGGTGGTGCATCCCTCAGCAGGACACAAAAATGGCACACTAGTTAATGCCTTGTTGTTTCATATGAAAGATCTTTCTTCTATTAATGATGTCGTACGTCCAGGGATTGTACACCGAATTGACAAGGATACTTCTGGTTTATTGATGGTGGCGAAAAATGATTTTGCTCATGAGTTCTTAGCCAAGCAATTAAAGGATAAAACGTCGTTACGCAAATACGTTGCGCTCGTTCATGGGGAGATTTCTCATGAAAAAGGCACAATCGATGCACCGATTGGACGCTCGAAAGTCAACCGTAAGAAACAAGCGGTGATTGAAGGGGGGAAATCGGCAGTCACCCATTTCCAAGTGTTGGAACGTTTTACTGACTATACGTTGGTTGAATTACAATTGGAAACAGGCCGTACGCACCAAATTCGTGTGCATATGCAGTATATTGGCTTCCCAGTTGCTGGTGACCCTTTGTATGGACCGAAAAAGACATTAGAAGGTAATGGGCAATTTTTACATGCCAAGCTATTAGGCTTTAAACATCCAACTACCGGCGAGAATTTAGTCTTTGAAGCACCGCTTCCCGAACTATTCAAAAAAACTTTAGCCGATTTAAGAGAAAGTCATTGATTTTTCTATGTAAGAACGGTATAGTAATTCTAGAGAAAAATTAAATAAGTAATCCTTTAAGAGTAGTCCCGTGAGGCTAAGAAGGAAGTGAGTAAGTACAACCCTTGGTGCGCTGAGAGTTTAGGCTTATTCTATAGACGTATACACTGACAGTCTGAAACTATCCTCCTACCTTCACAGGTAGGAGTTTTTTTTTGCCAGTTTTGCTGAGTAAAGAAAGCATCTAAGAGGATAGAGGTAAAGGAATAGAATAGGGTAAAGAAATAAAATGAGCTATTGAATCATCAGTCAATCAGTAAACTAGTCTGACTTACAAAAAATATTGGAGGGAATTTATTATGCAAGGAAAAGAAGTTGTCGATAACATCACGATGAAACGCGCGTTAACTCGGATTACTTATGAAATTATTGAAAGAAATCGTGGAGTACAAGATATTGTCTTAATCGGTATTAAAACAAGAGGGATTTACATCGCTCAACGGATTGCAGAGCGCTTGAAACAACTGGAACAAATTGAAGTACCCGTGGGAGAATTAGACATTACTTTGTACCGCGATGATCAAAAAGAAGCAGCACAATTAGAACCAGAATTGCATTCATCAGATATTCCATTTTCTCTAGAAGGCAAAGAAGTGGTCTTAGTCGATGATGTACTCTTCACCGGCCGAACAATCAGAGCGGCGATGGACGCGATCATGGATTTTGGTCGACCAACAAAAATTTCATTAGCCGTCTTAGTCGATCGTGGACATCGCGAATTACCCATTCGGGCAGATTATGTTGGAAAAAATGTTCCGACTTCAATGACCGAAGAAATCATTGTTGAGATGGAAGAGTTAGATGGACAAGATCGCATTTTAATTACTAAAGGAAAAGAATAGGAGCCTGCCACATGTCAGAGAACAAAGAATTTAAAAACACAGATGCTGTATTAGATATTCACGATGTCCCGAAGCCCGCTCAGTGGCTGGGACTTAGCTTACAACACTTATTCACGATGTTTGGTGCGACCGTACTGGTGCCCATCATGGTGGGAATTGACCCAGGTATCGCCCTAGTCAGCTCAGGACTAGGAACACTGGTGTACTTAACTGTCACAAAAGGCAAGATTCCGGCTTATCTAGGGAGTAGCTTCGCCTTTATCGCAGCCATGAAGATGCTGATGCAGACAGATGGCTATCCTGCGATAGCCCAAGGAGCCATGACCACAGGACTTGTTTACCTAATTGTTGCCCTTATTATTAAAAAAATTGGTTCTGCTTGGTTGGATCGTCTGTTACCACCGATTGTCGTTGGACCCGTTATTATGGTCATCGGTTTAGGATTAGCTGCCAATGCTGCAAACAACGCGATGTACAGTGACGTAGCCAATCAAGTCTACGATTTCAAATATGTTGCAGTTGCCTTAATCACATTAGGCTTAACGATTTTCTACAATATGTACCTAAAAGGGTTCCTCGGTCTACTGCCAATTTTACTAGGAATTGTTAGTGGCTATCTAGTAGCTTTATTGTTCGGAATTGTCGATGTTGATTTAATTAAAAACGCCCCATGGTTTGCTTTGCCAAACTTTGAAATGCCATTCGTTCACTACGAACCAAAACTTTATCTAGGGGCAATCACGACGATGGCACCAATCGCTTTTGTGACTATGACCGAACATTTTGGTCACTTGATGGTCTTAAATAAATTAACGAAACGTAACTTCTTTGAAAATCCAGGCTTACACAAAACCTTAATGGGTGACGGACTGGCACAGATTGTTGCTGGGTTCGTTGGTGGACCTCCTGTCACAAGTTACGGTGAAAATATTGGCGTCTTAGCCATCACGCGTGTCCACAGTGTTTTCGTTATTGGTGGTGCAGGTGTCCTAGCTATCTGCCTAGGTTTCGTCGGCAAGCTAAGTGCTTTAATTCTAAGCATTCCAAGCCCAGTTATCTCGGGAATTAGCTTTGTATTGTTCGGTGTAATTGCGACAAGCGGCTTGAAAATTTTGATTGAAAACCAAGTCAACTTTGATAAAAAGAAAAATCTTTTAATTGTTTCAGTCATTTTAGTTGTCGGAATTGGCGGATTAATCTTCCAAGTTGGCACGTTCACTTTATCAGCAATGGCTTTAGCAACTGTGCTAGGGATTGCCTTAAACTTAATCTTACCAGAAACTTCACGTAGCGAAGAAAACTAAGAGGAGGAACGAATCATGATCATCCAATCAGAAAGAATCAGCTTAAAACATTTGTTAACGATTGAAGCCTTAACCGATCAAGAAGTCATGGGCTTAATCAAACGGGCTCAGGAATTCAAAAATGGTGCCCAGTGGACGCCTCAAAATAGGCAATACTTTGCCACAAATTTATTTTTTGAAAACAGTACACGCACGCACAAAAGTTTTGAAGTAGCTGAGAAGAAATTAGGCTTGGATGTGATTGAATTTGAGGCCAGCACAAGCTCAGTCCAAAAAGGCGAGACCTTATATGACACGGTCTTAACCATGTCAGCGCTGGGCGTTGATATTGCGGTCATCCGTCACGGTGCTGAAAATTATTATGATGAACTGATTCAAAGTAAGACAATTCAGTGCTCGATTATTAACGGTGGGGATGGTAGTGGTCAGCATCCTAGCCAATGCTTACTGGATCTAATGACCATCTATGAAGAATTTGGTTATTTTGAAAATCTCAAGGTGGCGATTGTCGGCGATATTACTCATTCTCGTGTCGCAAAATCAAATATGCAAATGCTCAAACGTTTGGGCGCAAAAGTTTTCTTCTCAGGGCCAAAGGAATGGTATGACGATGCCTATGAAGTTTATGGACATTATTTACCCTTAGATGAACTACTGGACAAAGTCGATGTCATGATGATGCTGCGGGTTCAACATGAACGCCATGATGGCAAGGAAAGCTTTTCTAAAGAAGGCTACCATCAGGAATATGGCTTAACGATCGAACGCGCACAAAAAATGCAAGACCATACAATTATCATGCATCCCGCTCCGGTGAATCGCGATGTTGAGCTAGCAGATTCATTAGTTGAAGGGCTCCAATCACGGATTGTTCAACAGATGGGAAATGGCGTATTTACACGAATGGCGATTTTAGAAGCCATCTTAAATGGAAAAGCATAGGAGGAAGAAAAATGAAAACAGTTATTAAAAACGGTCAAATGGTCGTGAAAAACAATCAATTAGCACCTGCGGAAATTTGGATAGAAGAGGGCCGAATCAAAGCGATTGGCACTGATTTTTCTTCAATCGAATTTGATCAAGTAATCGATGCTAAAGGACAATTAATTACCCCAGGACTTGTCGATGTCCATGTGCATTTACGCGAGCCGGGTTTCACCTATAAAGAAACCATCAAAGCCGGTAGTTTAGCAGCTGCTCACGGTGGATTTACAACAGTCTGCGCGATGCCAAACCTCAATCCAGTCCCAGATACAGCGGAAAAATTGTCAGCCATCTATGACATCATCAAAAAAGATGCCGTCGTAAAAGTCCTTCAATATGCCCCAATTACAGAAGAATTACGCAGTGAAATATTAACTGACCAAGCAGCTTTAAAAGAAGCAGGTGCTTTCGCCTTCACCAATGATGGCGTCGGTGTTCAAACAGCAGGCACGATGTATTTAGCCATGAAAGAAGCCCAAAAAAATGGCATGGCACTGGTTGCTCACACGGAAGATGAGTCATTATTATTCGGTGGCGTCATGCACGAAGGTCAAATCTCGAAAAAACTCGGTTTGCCAGGAATCCTTAGCTCGACAGAAGCCTCACAAATTGCCCGTGATGTAATCTTAGCTGGTGAAACAGGCGCGCATTACCATGTCTGCCATGTCTCAACGAAAGAAAGCGTCCGCGTGATTCGCGATGCGAAAAAAGCCGGTGTTCATGTAACGGCTGAGGTTTCACCGCATCATTTAATCTTAGTTGATGAAGATATTCCAGAAGATAACGGTTTTTGGAAAATGAACCCACCGCTACGTGCCCAAGCAGATCGTGCAGCTTTAATCGAAGGCTTGCTGGATGGCACAATTGATTGTATCGCTACTGATCATGCCCCACATGGCTTAGAAGAAAAAAATCAAACATTTTTAAAAGCACCATTTGGAATCGTTGGTAGTGAGACAGCTTTCCAACTCGTCTACACACAGCTAGTAAAAACGGGTATCTTCACGCTGGAACAAGTCATCGACTGGATGGCAACTAAACCTGCTGAAATCTTCGGCTTATCGGCTGGTACGTTACGCATCGGCCAAGCCGCTGACATCGCTATCTTTGACATCAGTCATGAAACAGTCATTGATGATCAAGAATTTGAATCATTAGGTGTTAATACACCATTCGTCGGCTGGAAAATTTCTGGCGAAACATTATGTACACTCGTTGACGGCAAGATCGTCTGGAAGAAGGAGGACAAGTAAATGAAACGACTATTGATATTAGAAGACGGCACCGTCTTTACAGGCAAGGCTTTTGGCGCGGAAGCGAATGTCTTTGGCGAGATCGTCTTTACAACAAGTATGACTGGTTATCAAGAAACCATCACAGACCAAAGCTTCAATGGTCAAATTATCACATTTACTTATCCTATGGTAGGAAATTATGGTGTCAATCGGGATGATTACGAATCAATCGCGCCAACTTGTAAAGGAGTCGTTGTCAAAGAGCATGCTCGCTTAGCTAGTAACTGGCGCAAGCAAATGACCTTAGATGAATTCTTAAAGCACAAAGGAATTCCGGGAATTTCAGGAATTGACACGCGTGCTTTAACCCGCAAAATTCGTGAAGTTGGAACAATGAAAGCGAGCATGGTGGATGCCGGAGATGAATTTAATCATATCTTCGATCAACTGAAAGCAACCGTGCTACCGACGAACCAAGTCGCGCAAGTTTCAACAACTAAACCTTACCCAAGCCCTGGCGTTGGACGCAATGTTGTGGTGATTGACTTTGGTTTAAAACACAGTATTTTACGAGAATTATCTAAACGCGAATGTAACTTAACCGTTATGCCGTATAACACGCCTGCTCAGACGATTCTTGACCTATGTCCAGATGGTGTCATGTTAACCAATGGACCCGGAGATCCAAAAGATGTCCCAGAAGCGATTCAAATGATCCGAGAGATTCAAGGAAAAGTGCCGATTTTTGGGATTTGTCTAGGCCATCAATTATTCGCCTTAGCTAATGATGCGGATACGTACAAAATGAAATTTGGTCATCGGGGCTTAAATCATCCAGTCAAAGAAATTGCGACTGGCAGAATTGATTTTACTTCGCAAAATCATGGCTTCGCTGTAGATGAAAATACCATCGATCCAGAGAAACTTATGATTACACACCTTGAAGTCAATGATGGGACAGTGGAAGGAATTCGTCATCGCCGTTATCCAGCCTTTAGTGTCCAATTTCACCCGGATGCAGCGCCTGGACCGCACGATGCAATTCACTTATTTGATGAATTTATGGAAATGATGGACGCCTGGAAGGAGCAAGTATAACATGCCAAAACGTACAGATATCAAGAAAATTATGGTGATTGGCTCAGGGCCAATTATTATCGGTCAAGCAGCGGAATTTGATTACGCCGGCACCCAAGCGTGTCTTGCTTTAAGAGAAGAAGGCTATGAAGTCGTCTTAGTGAATTCCAACCCAGCTACGATTATGACGGATAAAGAAATTGCTGACAAAGTTTATATTGAACCGATTACCTTAGAATTTGTCTCACGCATTTTACGCAAAGAAAAGCCTGATGCTCTACTGCCAACCTTAGGTGGACAAACCGGCTTAAATATGGCGATGGAACTTGCGGCTTCAGGTATTTTAGACGAGCTAAATGTCGAATTATTAGGCACGAAGCTGTCAGCGATTGACCAAGCGGAAGACCGTGATTTATTTAAACAATTAATGGAAGACTTAGATCAACCGATTCCTGAATCAGAGATTGTTACGACGGTTGACGAAGCCTTGGCTTTTGCTGAAAAAATTGGCTTTCCAGTCATCGTCCGTCCAGCCTTTACCTTAGGTGGAACGGGTGGCGGCATGTGTGATAATGAAGAAGAGCTACGCGTCATTGCAGAAAATGGCTTAAAACTTTCACCTGTAACGCAATGTTTAATCGAACGTAGTATTGCCGGCTACAAAGAAATCGAGTATGAAGTGATGCGCGATTCGGCCGATAACGCGATTGTTGTATGTAACATGGAAAACTTTGACCCAGTTGGGATTCATACGGGTGACTCAATCGTGTTCGCGCCAAGTCAAACCTTGGCTGACCATGAATACCAATTGTTACGTGACGCTTCTCTGTCAATTATCCGTGCGCTTAAAATCGAAGGTGGCTGTAACGTCCAATTGGCCTTGGATCCTCACAGCTTTAACTATTATGTGATTGAAGTTAATCCGCGCGTTTCTCGTTCGTCTGCTCTTGCAAGTAAAGCAACCGGTTATCCGATTGCTAAGTTAGCAGCGAAAATCGCTGTTGGTTTAACTTTAGATGAAATGAAAAATCCAGTAACGGGAACAACCTATGCTGAATTTGAACCAGCGTTAGACTATGTCGTTGCCAAAATTCCTCGCTGGCCTTTTGACAAATTTGAAAAAGGTGAACGTCGTTTAGGTACGCAAATGAAAGCGACCGGCGAAGTCATGGCGATTGGTCGTAATATCGAAGAATCACTTTTAAAAGCTGTTCGTTCACTAGAAATCGGCACCTACCATGTGGAAATCGATGAATTCCAACAAGTGGAAGATGATGTCCTGATGGAAAAAATTGTCAAAGCGCAAGATGACCGTCTTTTCTATCTAGCAGAGGCGATTCGCCGAGGCTACCCAATCCAAGAATTGAGTGATTTAACCAAGATAGACTTGTTCTTCTTAGATAAATTATTGCATATTGTTGAATTAGAAACAGCTTTAGAAGAAGCACCGAATGACCTGGAAGTCTTAAAAGAAGCCAAACAAAATGGTTTCACTGACCGTAAAGTCGCTGACTTGTGGCAGACGACAGAAGCTGCCGTGACTGCCTTTAGAAAAGAGCAAAACTTACTGCCAGTCTACAAAATGGTCGATACTTGTGCAGCTGAATTCGAATCACAAACACCGTATTTCTACAGCACCTATGAGTTTGAAAACGAAAGTCATCGTTCTGAGAAACATTCGGTACTCGTCCTAGGCTCCGGTCCAATTCGGATTGGTCAAGGGGTGGAATTCGATTATGCAACCGTGCATTCTGTAAAAGCCATTCAAGCAGCTGGCTATGAAGCGATTATTATGAATAGTAACCCAGAAACGGTTTCTACGGATTTCTCAATCTCAGACAAACTGTATTTTGAACCATTAACCCTAGAAGACGTCATGAATGTCATTGATTTGGAACAACCAGTGGGCGTAATCGTGCAGTTTGGTGGCCAAACAGCGATCAATCTAGCGGAACCTTTAGTTAAACAAGGCGTTAAGATTTTGGGAACTAGCATTGAAGATTTAGACCGCGCAGAAAATCGTGATCTCTTCGAGCAGGCTCTTAAAACATTAGACATTCCGCAACCGCCAGGAGACACAGCTACTAGTAAAGAAGAAGCGGTCGTAATTGCTAATCGAATCGGTTACCCAGTGCTCGTTCGTCCTAGCTATGTTTTAGGTGGCCGGGCGATGGAAATCGTTGAGAATCAGCAGGATTTAGAAGATTATATGGTGACTGCCGTTAAAGCTTCGCCTGAGCATCCCGTCTTAGTCGATAGTTACTTACTAGGGCGTGAATGTGAAGTCGATGCGATTTGTGATGGAAAAACAGTCTTAATTCCTGGAATTATGGAGCATATCGAACGCGCTGGAGTCCATTCAGGCGACTCGATGGCTGTCTATCCGCCACAAACCTTGTCTCAGGAAATTCAAGATACGATTGCCACATATACTGAAAAATTAGCTTTAGGCTTAAACTGTGTCGGCATGATGAATATTCAGTTTGTCATTCATGAAGAGAAAGTTTATGTAATTGAAGTCAATCCTAGAGCTAGCCGAACCGTGCCATTCTTGAGTAAAATTACTGGGATCCCAATGGCGCAAGTCGCAACACGCGCGATTCTTGGTGAATCCTTAACAGATATGGGCTATCAAAATGGACTCTATCCAGAAAGTAAACAAGTCCACATTAAAGCCCCAGTCTTCTCATTTACTAAGTTACAAAAAGTTGATACTTACTTAGGCCCTGAAATGAAATCAACAGGGGAAGTCATGGGCTCAGATGTCAATTTAGAAAAAGCTCTATATAAAGCCTTTGAAGCTTCTGGCTTACACTTGCCAAGCTATGGCGCGGTCTTGTTCACAATTGCCGATGAAACCAAAGAAGAGTCCTTAGACCTAGCTAAACGTTTCTACGAGGTCGGCTACAGCTTACTAGCAACCAAAGGTACGGCTACTTATTTCCGCGCAGAAGGCTTAGATGTCAAAACGGTCGCTAAAATCTCTGAACACACAGATAAAAAGGATGTTGTCGACTTAATCCGCAAAGGCGAAGCACAAGTCGTCGTCAATACGATGGATAAAGATCGCACGCACGCCTCAAAAGATGGCTACACGATCCGCCGCGAAGCAGTTGAACACGGCGTACCATTATTTACTTCATTAGATACCGCTGATGCGATTTTACGCGTATTAGAATCTCGCGCATTCTCAACTCAAGCAATTTAAGTTACGGGCTACTAGTAAATAGGCTCAATCGCCATCCAATAAAACCATAGAAAAGGAGCAAGAAGATGAAACAAGAAATGATGAAAATTGTCAGTCAACGAGCCCTCGCCCCAAGAATTTTTGAACTAACATTAACTGGGGAGTTGGTCAAAGAAATGGGCGTTCCCGGCCAATTTATTCATATTCGTGTTCCGCGGGCTGACTTACTCTTACGTCGCCCCATCAGTATCAATCAAATTGATGCTGAAAACAAAACCTGTACGATTATTTACCGCGTCGAAGGTGAGGGAACAAAAGAATTTTCTGTGCTTCAAGCAGGTGATTTATTGGATGTCATGGGTCCTCTCGGCAATGGCTTCGATCTAAGTCAGCTAAAAGCTGGCGACACGGCCTTTATCGTCGGTGGTGGGATTGGGATTCCGCCACTCTATGAGCTATCAAAACAGCTCATTGCTAAAGGCGTTAAACCGATTCATTTCTTAGGCTATGCCTCAAAAGAAGTGATGTATTACACTGACGAATTTGAAGCTTTAGCGGAAACACGCTTTGCGACAGATGACGGTAGTTTTGCTCAAAAAGGCCATGTCGGCCATTTATTGACTGAAGCCGTCAAGACAATCACGCCTGATGCGGTCTTTGCTTGTGGTGCAAATGGTCTCTTAAAAGCAGTTGAAGCACAGTTTTTCGGTCAACAAAATGTTCAATTGTCCCTAGAAGCTCGAATGGCTTGTGGGATGGGCGCTTGTTATGCTTGCGTCTGTCATGTAAAAAACGATAGCACGGGCAAGAAGAGTCTCAAAGTGTGTGATGAAGGACCAATATTCAAAGCAGGGGAGGTTATCCTATGAACAATCGATTAGCCGTTAAAATACCCGGATTAGACTTAAAAAATCCGATTATGCCAGCCAGTGGTTGCTTTGGTTTTGGTAAAGAATATAGTCAATACTATGATTTGAATCAATTAGGCTCAATCATGATTAAAGCCACTACGCCAGAAGAACGTTTTGGCAATCCAACGCCGCGTGTCGCTGAAACACCCAGTGGTATGCTAAATGCGATTGGCCTGCAAAATCCTGGCTTAGACGTAGTTTTAAACGAGATTCTACCTAGTTTAGAAATTTTTCAAGAGTTACCAATTATTGCTAACGTAGCCGGTGCCTGTGAAGAAGATTATGTGGTTGTCTGCGAAAAAATCAGTCAAGCCACTAATGTCAAAGCCATCGAGCTAAATATTTCTTGTCCTAACGTGAAGCATGGTGGGATCGCCTTTGGAACAGACCCAGAGGTAGCTTATGCTTTAACCAAAGCGGTCAAGGAAGTTTCTTCTGTTCCAATCTATGTCAAACTTTCACCGAATGTCACTGATATTGTCCCAATTGCTAAAGCAATTGAAGCGGGTGGCGCAGATGGATTTACCATGATCAACACTTTACTAGGTATGCGAATTGATTTGAAAACACGCAAACCAATTTTAGCTAACCAAACGGGTGGTTTATCTGGACCAGCAATCAAACCGGTAGCGATTCGACTGATCAACCAAGTCGCTCGAGCAACCAACCTACCGATTATTGGCATGGGTGGCGTGCAAACCGTCGATGATGTCCTAGAAATGTTCATGGCAGGCGCCAGCGCTGTAGGTGTTGGCACGGCCAATTTCACAGATCCTTATATTTGTCCTAAACTAATCGACGGCTTACCTGAACGCATGGATGAACTAGGAATTGATTCTTTAGAACAATTAATTAGAGAAGTGAGGAACGAATTACATGACTAATCGACCAATCATCGCACTGGATTTTCCAAGTAAAGCAGAAGTCGCGACTTTCTTAACGCAATTTCCAGCAGACGAATCATTATTTGTCAAAATCGGCATGGAGCTTTTTTACGAAGAAGGACCTGACGTGGTTCGCTGGTTAAAAAGCTTAGGCCACGATGTCTTTCTTGATTTAAAATTACATGATATTCCAAATACGGTGGAAATGGCGATGCGTCGCTTAGCTGGATTAGGCGTTGATTTAACGTGTGTCCACGCAGCAGGTGGCGTCCAAATGATGGAAGCTGCAATTAATGGCTTAAAAGCGGGCACACCAGAAGGCAAAAAACGGCCTTTACTCTTAGCCATTACACAGCTGACTTCCACCAGTGAGGAGCAAATGCACGCAGATCAATTAATCTCAGTCTCTTTAGAAGAAAGTGTGATTCATTATGCCCAATGTGCCGCTAAAGCAGGGCTAGATGGCGTCGTTTCTTCAGCTTGGGAAGTCGCACAAATTAAAGCAGCTACGCATCCAGAATTTGTTTCTTTAACGCCAGGAATTCGGCCTGCGGGTAGCCAAGTTGGCGATCAAAAACGTGTGGTTACACCAGGAAAAGCTCGTGAAATCGGCTCAAACTTTATCGTTGTCGGACGTCCGATTACGCAATCTGCGACACCTTATGAGGCCTATCAACAAATAAAAAATGAATGGAACGGTGAACCAAATGACTGATTTAGTAAAAACAATTGCCAAAGATTTATTAGAAATTAAAGCCGTCTTCTTAAGTCCAAGCGAACCTTTTACTTGGGCCAGTGGCATTAAAAGTCCAATTTATTGCGACAATCGGATTACCATGAGCTATCCTAGCGTTCGAAAAGAAATCGCCAAAGGATTAGCTGAAAAAATCAAAGAAAACTTTCCTGATGTGGAAGTCATTGCCGGCACTGCGACTGCTGGAATTCCTCATGCTGCTTGGGTTGCTGAAATCTTAGATTTACCGATGGTTTATATCCGTAGTAAAGCCAAAGATCACGGCAAAGGCAATCAAATTGAAGGCCGCATTACTGAAGGACAAAAGATGGTTGTGATTGAAGATTTAATTTCAACAGGGGGCAGTGTTTTAGAAGCCTCTGAAGCAGCCAAACGTGAAGGTGCCGACGTATTAGGCGTTGCTGCCATCTTTACTTATGAATTACCAAAAGGTGTGGCAAACTTTGAAGCCTACAACACACCACTTGTAACCCTAACAAATTATTCGACTCTGATAGAAGTTGCTCTAGAATCAAACTACATTAACGAAAACGAATTAGGTCTTTTAAAAGACTGGAAGAAAGATCCGGAAAACTGGTTAAAATAAAAGATTCAACCTTTGTTATTAGAATCTTTTAAAAGACTCCGGCGATAATACAAGTCCACATTTCATGACGAGATGTGGACTTGTGTGCTATCAGATGAAAAATCACTGGTCATTGTGGTATCCTTAGCTAGTCAGTTTAAAGGGCAGACACGCACGTAGAATCTACTAATCTTATGAGCAATCTAAATGACAATTTACTAGTAATCCGT
The DNA here is from genome assembly GCF_009933175.1 of Candidatus Enterococcus huntleyi. Lineage (GTDB taxonomy): Bacteria > Bacillota > Bacilli > Lactobacillales > Enterococcaceae > Enterococcus_K > Enterococcus_K huntleyi. The sequence goes on from NZ_MAEJ01000028.1 coordinate 56,505, forward strand.
CAGAATATAACTATTCGCGCACTAATTACGGCTAGTTGTCGTTTCTTCCCTCAGTACATTTCGAGAACGATTGAATACAGGGATAACTACATGAATTATGGAGGGAACTATAGATGAAAAAGATTAAGAATATGGATGTTGAATGGGGCTATACAGGCGACCGAGGTCCCGAACATTGGCATGAATTATGCGATTGGTACAGAGAAGGGGCGACTTATCCTTATCAATCTCCCATCGCCTTGCATCATCAATCAAACGAAAACCAATCAACTCTAAAAAATCAAGATTCTACAACGAATGAACTTTCTTTTTACTATGTACAAGAGCATTTTACCGAAAAAGAATTTAAAAATACCTTACATTTCGTTCCTTATGATACACAAAGCTACGTCTTATTTCGTAGTGATAAGTATGTCTTAACTGATATCCATGTTCATATGCCCAGTGAGCATCAGATTAATGGTCAACAAGAAGGCCTGGAATTCCATCTCGTTCACATGAATGAACAGGGCGATAACTTGGTCTTAGGCGTTTTATTCAATCTCTCTGAGACAGGTGGTCTAGATATCGAAAAAGAGACTGATGTCATTTGGGATCTCGCGAATCACTCTGAATGGTTCAATCCCATCGTCTTTTTGCCTCAAGAAAAAAGTCATTTTTACTATGTCGGTTCCTTAACTACGCCACCAACTGTCGGACCGATTAACTGGTTTGTTTTTGATACAGTTCAGCCGATGAGCCGTCAGTTTATCGCTCAATTTAAAAATGAAATTACTGAAAATAATAATCGTCCGCTACAACCAATCAAAGATCGAAAAATTAGTTATTTCACTGGAGTGAGGAAAGAATGAATCTGCAACAGCTAAAATATGTCGTGGCAGTCGCCAATAACGGCAGTTTCAGAGAAGCCGCAAAAAAAATGTTCATCACGCAACCCAGTCTGTCTAATGGTATCAAAGAGTTGGAGCAGGAGATTGGTCTGACGTTGTTTACGCGAACCAATAAAGGGGCCTATCTGACTGAAGAGGGGAAAGACTTTTTAGAACACGCTGAAAAAATTCTGTCTCAAATGGAGCATTTAGAAACACGCTACCAAAAATCTGAACAAAAAGAACGTTTTTCTGTTGCCGCGCAACATTATGATTTCTTAGGTCCGATTGTTGCCAAATTGATGAAAGAATTTCAGCCACAATACAAACAATTTCGAATTTTTGAGACGACTACCGCAAAGGTCATTGAAGAAGTTCAACAATTCGCAAGTGACATTGGCTTGTTGTATCTTAACGAACACAATCAAGCCAGTATTTATCGTTATCTCGAGCAGGCAGACTTAGATTATGAAATTCTAGGCAGCTTTCAAACACATATTTTCTTGGGTCCACAGCATCCCTTAGCGAATAAAGAGGGGATTCAGCTCAATGAATTAGCCGACTATCCGCAAGTGCGCTTTACCCAAGATGGGCAAAATTTTGCCTATTTCTATGAAGATCTCATCGAAATTCCTGAACAAGAAACGGTCTTTTACACTAGCGACCGTGGTACCTTGCTCAATTTATTATTGGAAACTGAAGCCTATGCTTCAGGCTCTGGGATTGTTGTTGGCGGCAGTCGTGAACAGGTTCGTTTAATTCCTTTAATCGATGCACCAAAAAATAAATTCTGTCTGATTTATCCCAAAAGAAAAAAACGAACACCGATTGTTGAAACTTTTGTGAAAGAAGTGAAGGGGCTATTATAAGCAGTAGTTTTCACTTATTAGATCATATGAGAAACTTGGTAAGTGAAGATTAATCTAAAGAGAAATCGATTAAAATAAACCAAAATCGGCTGAGATTGACTTGTCATTCAGCGGATTTTGGTTTATTTATATTGTCCTATAAAGTTTGTCACAGTTTCTAATAAACTTAGTTAATTTTATGCAAAACACTTGTTTCAATAGCTACTAGATTCTCTGCTTCTTCTTCATAACCAAGTAACCTTAAAGTCTCAATAGCGATTGATCCATCAAATTCAAAATTTCCGATAGCCGACTGATACAACCGCATAAAAAATTTCCAATAGATTCTTCCTTTTAGATAATCAGAATCAGTTGTTTCATCGTACAAAATAGGCAATAATTCCAACACTCTTTCATAATTTGCTTCATCAAATTCTAGTATGATTGAGTTTGCCAGAAATTTTATTAACGTATGCTGATATTTGGGCAACCCTTTGAACTTTCTGAATTGCCTAATCACATCATTGTATTGGAAATTCCGATAATCCGCGTCAAAAAATCCTAAACAGTTAGTATAAGCAGCTAGCTCAAAGTAGCCCCAATCCTCGATAGTACTTAGGTAGTCCACAATTATTTCGATTTCTTTCTTAGTCACCTTATCAAGAGTAATCTCTGGCAATCTTTCAGCTACAGCCTTTGTTTGGATAATTAAATATAAAATAAACAATTCATGATTTTTTTTGGTACTCGTTCTGAAGATTTTCTAAATATCCCTTAGCCTTGGAAGCAGAGACCATTGATTTGCTAAAGCTTTCTCTTAAAAAATCTTTCTTAGTGGGTTGATAATTATGAAATTCTGCGTAATATTCATCCATCCGCACATTCATCCGATCTAGAAACAGCCATAATGTATCGATGTCAACTTTTGAACTTGAATTTTCAAATCGTTGTAAGGTACTTACAGAATGGATTCCTTTAGCTAGACTCTCTCGACTAATTTTTCTATCTGTCCTTAGCTTTTTAATTAATTTACCATGCTCCATCTGTATTCCCCCAACTTTCTACCTATTTTTGACTTATTTCCGTACAAATAGCGAGTAACTAGTATGATATACCTACTTTAAACGGAATATTTGGTAAAATTGTAATCCTAATTTTGAGTCTATTGAACTGATTGTCCACTTGCTCAATCATCTTGATTCTATACTATTTATTTGTCTATTGTCACCACATAACTCGACAATCATTCACGTAAAGTACAATTTTAATTTATCTAGCCAATAGAGGGGGAGAGCCATTGACTGCAGTTGCCACTGAAGAGCTAAGACGGATGTTAAGAAGTCCAAAAGCGATTGTCATAATCCTAATATTTACCTTATTCAGCTACGGTATGTCTTCACATATAACAGCTATTGCCGGAAGGGGCGATAGCGCAATGACAGCCAATTATTCCAGTCTCAGATTGCTCGTGTTCGTCTTTGGCTACTTATTTGTCTCCGTCGTTTCACACAATTGTATTAACGAAGAAATAGAATCTGGTTCTATAAAATTTATTCTTTCTAAAATAAATAGGCAGCAATTCGTTTTAGGGAAATTTGTTGGCATTACTCTTTTTTGGCTGATTTGCATAGGAATAAGTTTCATTACGCTTTCTGTATTGGCTTTACAATTTCATTTCTCTTTATTACTTACGCTAATGAGTGTGATTATCTTTTATATTTCCTTATGCATTTTCATTTCTGTAGTAATCACTAAGACATCTCTGACTAATTTCTTAGGGTTAATTATCGGCATCGCTTTGCCTATTATCGGTCTTTGGTGCACGTTTTCAACTAAGTGGTATAGCATTTTTAAATATCTCTTCCCGTACGAATATATCGTAAGTGGTGGAATTTTTATTGTCATACCACTACTCTTATCAGGAGTTTTCTTAGGCTTTTCTATAAAACTATTTAAGAGAAATGAGGTATAGAATTGTTAACGATTGAACGTCTGACAAAGAAGTTTGGCTCCCATGTAGTGTTAAATGAGATAGATATGTCTATCGAAAAGAATGATTTTTATGGGCTAGTAGGGAAGAATGGCGCTGGAAAAACTACCCTTATCAATCTGATTGCTGGGATCAATCAGCCAGATGAGGGGAAGATTTTATTCAATCATCAACCACTTTCATCCGAATATAAGGACTTAATTGGTTTAATGCCTGACTCAGAAGGACTACCTAAAAATAGTAATGGCTATGATTTCTTAAACTACATGGGAAAGCTAAAAAAGGTCAATCTGTCCCAGTCTGAAATTAAGCAACTGCTTAATAATGTATGTCTTGATGTCTCTAAGCACCTATCAATAAAAAAATACTCATTTGGGATGAAGAAAAAATTGGCGATTGCTCAAGCCTTAATCGGCGAGCCTCAGATTATTATTCTAGATGAACCTACTTCTGGTGTTGATCCTGAATCAGCCATTCATCTACGAAGATTGTTCACTGACCTGCATAATGCAGGCAAAACAATTCTGCTTACTTCCCATAACTTGGAGGAAGTCGAAAAAATGTGTAATAAGCTATCCTTCATAGAAAATGGTCACTTATCAGTTTCAGGAGAAATAGCTACCCTCATAAAGAATAATCAATCCAGCATCCAATTAATTATCACCTTCGAAACAGCCTATACACATGATGAATTACTTGGTAAAACCAAAAATTTACCTTTTACATTTGATCTAGAGTACCGGAATAATAGAATGATTATCGACTGTTCTACACTAGCTATTAATCAGATTCTCTCTTTACTCTTACAGCTCGAGGATTTCAAAATCGTCGAGCTAGCAACAGAAAAAAATAATTTAGAACAAATCCTATTTTAAGGAACTAAAAAATTATTAGTTATTCTCACCTAGTATCAAAAAGTAGCCTGATTTTACATACTTAAATCTGTTATTTAAACTGGCATAAGTACGAAAAAATGTGCGGAAACTTGCTGCTTTTTATAGACTTGTGGCTAGTTGCGCATCATTTAGAGAGAAAAGCGAGGTGAAAAAGCTGGTTTTGATGGAAAAACCCACTAGGTAAAGGATTCTTGTTTTTTTAAACTCTGTCTAATTGAGTGAAAACACCGCAACTAGCCACAACTTTGAATAAAGCACTAAAGACTGTGATTTCCAGCTACATATGAACTTAACTTTAGATGTTTTCTAAAAAATACACTGTAAGAATCCCATGGTGTAGCGGTTTATATTTCTGCTAGACATCAGCGCGAGCATTTTTATGAGTGATAACTGACCACTTTTCCATAACTTGTGGCTAGTTGCGTTTTTTGTGAAACAAAATACACAACAGGTCGGCAATTTTTAAGAAAAAACGACTGGTCAACAGATTAATCCGTTCCGCTTATCAAGTTTCCAGATAGTGGAACAGTATACGTACGATATAGAAGAACTAGAACCGTTCGCTTACAATAACGAAAAAAAGTAGCTGATACCCGTTTTTTCAGGGTACAGCTACTTTTTGTTTTGCTTATTTTTCTCTCAACGATTCCACAACTGTTTCTTCTGGTGTCACAAAGACTGTTTTTTGATTCTCATAAATCACATAGCCAGGTTTTGCACCGTTTGGTTTTTTGATGTGTTTGACTTGAACAACATCGACAGGGACCTGAGCTGAATGTCTGAATTTTGAGTAGAAGGCAGCGAGCTCAGCGGCTTCCATAATTGTTTCATCTGACGGTTGGTCACTTTTTATAATGACATGTGAGCCGGGAATATCCTTGGCATGCAACCAGTGATCCGTTTTTCTAGCTGTTTTTAATGTCAATTGATCATTTTGTAAATTGTTTTTTCCGACAAGTATTTGCGTGCCATCAGAAGAGAGGAAGCGTTCGGGTTGTGATTTTTTCTCTTGTTTTTGCTTCTTGGTTTTTCTTTTTCGGATGTATCCTTGTTCAGTTAATTCCTCTTTAATGACTGATAAATCCATTGGTCCGGCAATTTCTAGCTGGGCGAGCACAGATTCTAAATAGGCAATTTCTTCCTTTGTTTCTTGAATTTGCTTGCCGATTAACTTGACAGCATTCTTCAATTTTTGATATTTTTGGAAATATTTCTGAGCGTTTTGGTTAGGAGTCAACGCTGGATTTAGCTTAATAATAATTGGTTGGTTTTCTTCATAATAGTTTTCCAGCTCAACTTTTTCGGCTCCTCTAGGCACTTGTGTCATAAAGGTCGTCAAGAGTTCGCCTTCACGACGAAATTCTTCGGCGTTTTCTGAATCGGCTAAGGTCTTTTCGCGTTTCTTCAGTTTAGACTGATTGCGTTTTAACTCATTTTCCATTTTTCTCAGCAGCTCGCCACCTTGCTGCTTAACCCGGTCTTTTTCCGCTTTATCGCCGTAATAGGCATCCAATAGCTGACTGAGCGTCTCATAGTGGGTGAGGGCTGCCCCTGTTTGTGTTTTCAAACTTTCATATTCAAATGGCGTAAAGAGTTCTTTTTGTCCCAGTACCGTTAAGGTCGGTTTGACCTGTTGACTTGCTGCAATAAATTCTGCCCAGACAGCCATTTTTTCATTTGGTCGCTCTTTCAGTCGATAGGCCAATTCATCGGCCGTATCACGACCCAGTCCTTGAAATTGTTGCTGCAAGTAACTTCCAGACAACTCATCGGCTTGCGATAGGATATGGAAGACTTGCTCTTTGTCAGCTTCAAAAGGATTCTTTTGCGTTTGTAGCGGCGGTGCAATGTACTCAACACCAGGGAGGATGGAGCGATAGGTATTTTGCGAACTACCAATATGTTTTATCGCATCAAGAATTTTCCCAGTTTCTTTATTCAATAAGATAATCGTACTATGGCGACCCATTAACTCAACCACCAACACGATATCTTGTAAATCACCTAGCTCGTTGCGTTTACTGAAGGAAAAATGAATCACACGATCATTTTCCACTTGATGAATCGATTCAAGGATTGCGCCTTCTAAATGCTTTCTCAGCATCATCACAAAATTAGGGGGTGTATCAGGATTTCCATAAGCAATCTCGGTTAATTGGACCCGGGCATAACTAGGGTGTGCCGATAATAGCAGACGCTGATTTTTGCCTCGTGCTCGGATAACTAAAACAACCTCGTTTTCATAAGGTTGGTGAATTTTTGATAGACGACCAGATAATAATTGCGTTTGTAGCTCTTGAACCATTGCATGTGTAAAAATACCATCAAAGGACATCAATATCCCTCATTTCTTTTCTAGAATATCTCTATTATAACGAATAATGTTGAGAACACCAATCTTGATTGCTTTTCTTTTCGAATAATGAGGCGGCTCTTTCTATCTATAGAAGCCAGTGTGTATTAAAATAATCCTACAAAATAAATAGGGTAGATTAAATGGTTCACCGAATAAATTTTTTCTTCAGATTTTATTTGAGTAAAGGATAGTTATTTTTTCCTATAAAAGGTATAATGGATAGAGAAAATTTAGGAGGCTGTTGCATGGAAAAATGGTTTAATAAACTAAAAAATAAATTGGTAGACAGTTGGTACGATTTCGTCGATTTAGCTAGCGTCAATCAAAAACGTAGTTTCCTCTATGCCGGCTCTTTACTCGCTTTTGTTACAATAGCTACACTTGTGATGATCCTGATTCAGCCAAATATTCGTAGACAAGAAATTGAAAACTTGGTTTATCCCGATATTCAATCAAATAAGGTCAAATTCTTTGATGAGGGAGATCCTGATAAAGTCATTAAGGAAAGTAAGGCTATTTCTGTTATGTATGGCAAGCCAGATGGGCAAACCTATGACAAAGTCTTACAAGTATTAAATAATCCGACTGCCGTAAAGGACTTAAATCGAACATTTTATTTTTATCCAATTATTTATAAATCTCACCAACTGGAAGAAAAATACTCAATTGATAGCAATCAAATAACATTCGTCTTCTATGAAAAAGGGGTCGAAAAAAATCGTTTTGCTGTTGAAAACCTGGAAGACTTTAAAAATGAATTTGTCCCTGAACTCAATCGTTTACCGATGTGGAATATCACTGATGTGCCATCAAAAACGAATGAAACAACTGATTCAAGCTCGAAAACTGTCAAAGATTCTTCTCAGTAAGGCTCGTCTGTTCTAGTGAGCACGATCGTTGAAGAATAAGCTATAAATCAAGGGTTAAGCAGGTGATTCGTAAAATATTCATTTCTTTTTCTGGACGTTTTCGCAATTTCTCACAACAAATTCTCATCTTTTTTTCATTTTGTTGTTGACGAATCTTTATACATCCTGTACACTAAGTTCAATCATAAAAAAAGGGAGTGGCCATCATGAATCTATCTATCAAATTTGTACAAGTGAATAACGTATGGCAAAGCTGGCGTAGGTAGTTGTATTGATGAAGTCATTCATGGATACAGCTTTTAGAGTCGTTTCTAAAAATTGTATCTATGCTAATAGCTAATTATTGCTTATTTCACCGCATAGATAAATTATCTATGTGGTTTTTTGTCTTAACGGCAACTACCACTCATTGGGTAGTTGCCGTTTTTTTCATCTACGAATTGTACGAACAGCAAACGGAAGCAACCGACGGAAAGTGATCACCATTTACAGCGCTCTTCCGTCAGCACATTCAGCATTATCAACTTATTAAAAAAATTGGAGGAATTATACATGAAAAACAAACGATTAATTTTAGCAGTCAGCGCAGTGGTACTAGTCTTGGTGGGGGCGTTCTTTTTACAGGATAAAAAGACAGAAACCGCAAAGGTTGAGAAAAAAGTGGTTGGTGTACTACAATTTGTCAGCCATCCAGCACTAGATGAAATTTATAAAGGCGTCCAAAAAGGATTAGAGGATGAGGGATATACCAAAGACCGCATCGAGATTGTTTTCCAAAATGGGCAAGCTGATCAAAGTAAACTAACCACCATGAGTCAACAACTAGTCCAAAAGAAATCAGACGTTTTAATCGGAATTGCCACGCCAGCGGCTCAATCATTAGCTACTACTACTTCAGATGTCCCAATTGTCTTAGGCGCTGTGACAGATCCTGTCGGTGCTGGACTGGTAGCTGACAATGATGCACCAGGAGCAAACATTACCGGAGTTTCCGACAAGTCACCGGTCGCGGCTCAAATGGACTTAGCCAAAGAATTATTACCTTCAGCTAAGACTATCGGCATTTTATATTCATCAACTGAGGATAATTCAAAATATCAAGTAGCAGAAGTCGAAGAAGCCGCGAAAAAATTAGGTTTTGAAACAAAGAAAATGGCCGTTCCATCTAGTAATGAAATTGCCCAAACCGTTCAAGTTATGAGCGGGGACGTTGATTTCATCTATATTCCAACTGACAACACAATCGCCAATGCGATGCAAACAGTGGTCAATGAAGCCAATAAATCGAATACACCAATTATTCCATCTGTTGATACGATGGTGAGCCAAGGCGGTTTAGCAACTGTTGGGATTAATCAATTTGATTTAGGGGTCCAAACCGGTAAGATGGCCGCTGACATTCTAGCAGGAAAATCAGATCCCGCAACCACACCTGTCTACACATTTACAGAAGGCGACACAATTATCAACACGACTCAGGCAGAAAAATTAGGCATTGAAATTCCAGCAACCTTAAAAGAATCTGCTAAGCTTGTGACCACTGAAGAATAGTCAAAAAGTAAAGAATACGAGCTAAAGAAACAAGCCATTCACAAAGAGATTAAAAAAGAGGCGATGAAGCAAAATAAAATTTTTGCTTCATCACCCAAAATTTTTTTCACTAACTATCACTAATTCACCTCATTATTTAGTATAGTTATATAAATAGAAGATAGTAGAAAAGAACTTGGAGGAATACGTATGATCGTCTCAGCAATTGGTCAAGGAATGTTATGGGCAATCCTTGGATTAGGTATCTATATGACTTATCGAATATTAAATTTCCCGGATATGACAACGGAAGGATCGTTTCCATTAGGTGGAGCAGTCTGTGTAACTGCAATTTCAAATGGCATTCATCCATTGTTAGCCACTCTTTTAGGAATTCTTGCGGGGATGGCTGCCGGTATGGTCACAGGCTTGCTCTTCACAAAAGGCAAGATTCCAGTTATTTTAGCGGGAATTCTGGTAATGTCAGGTCTGAATTCTGTAATCTTGTTCGTGATGCAAACACCGAACCTTTCTTTATTAAATAAACCAAAAATTCAAGATGTTTTTACAAAATTACCGTTACCAGATTACTTTGATATTGTGATTGTTGGCGTGATTGCCTTAGCGATAATCATCGCCTTACTCTTATTTTTCTTCCACACGGATCTTGGTCAATCGTATATTGCTACCGGAGATAATGAAACAATGGCGCGCTCTCTTGGCGTACCTACGGATCGAATGAAGATTCTGGGCTTAACTCTTTCTAATGGTGTGATTGCCTTATCGGGAGCTTTAATCGCACAAAACGATGGCTATGCTGATGTCAGCAAAGGAACTGGGGTCATCGTGATTGGTTTGGCTTCAATTATTATTGGGGAAGTACTGTTTGGCGAATTAACCTTCTCTGAACGCCTCATTGCAATTGTAATAGGAAGTATTATTTATCAATTATTAATTTTACTTGTGATCAAAGCTGGTTTTGACACAACTTATCTAAAAATCTTCTCGGCAGGAATTCTGGCGATTTGCTTAATGATTCCTCAACTAAAACGCGCGTTGAACTTAACGCTAGGCACAGAAAAGGAGTAATTGCTTATGGCTATCATTGAAATTAAACAAGTCAGAAAAGAGATTGATAATGGATCGCAAGAGAAAAAAGTTTTATTAGACTCGATCGATTTAACCATCAATGCGGGTGAATTTGTGACCGTATTAGGAGGCAACGGGGCAGGAAAGAGTACCTTATTTAATTCGATTGCTGGCACTACCGCCGTCACTAGCGGCACGATTACGATGGGAGATCGGGTAGTGAATAATTATACGGAAGAAAAGCGTGCAGAATTTCTTTCACGGGTTTTTCAAGATCCTAAGATGGGCACTGCTCCTCGTATGACGGTTGCAGAAAATTTATTGCTTGCTCAAAAAAGAGGCGAGAAACGTTTCCTCAAAAACAGACAATTAAAGCAACAACGTGACTTCTTTTATGGGCTATGTAAAGAGGTAGGAAATGGATTAGAACAGCATTTAGATACACCAACTGGGCATTTATCCGGAGGTCAGAGACAAGCATTAAGTTTACTGATGGCAACCATTAAACGGCCGGAATTATTACTTTTAGATGAACATACGGCAGCTCTTGATCCCAAAACCTCTAAACAATTGATGGCTTTAACCGATCGTCGGATTAAAGAAGAAAATCTGACCTGCTTGATGATTACTCATCGCATGGAGGACGCGTTACATTATGGCAATCGTCTCATTGTTCTGCAAAATGGACGAATCATTCAAGACCTTTCTGCCAAAGAAAAAGAGCAATTAACCCTTTCAGATTTACTTCTGTTTTTTGAAGAACAAGAAGAAGTCGTTGTCGGATAAGGCTTTATCTCATAAATGACTGAGTAAATCTTCTATTACAATTAAAGAGAGTTTTTTGAAAAGAATCAATTTAGTGGATAAAAGAAAATGAAAAAATAATTAAAAAAAGTATTGACACTCTTATATATTCAGCCTATACTTAGTTAAATCTTAAAAACAGTTTGGAGCGATTGCAATGTCACTATTACAAAACCCACAACTGAATAATTATTACTTTAGCTATTTTAGATAAGTTTGTATTCATGAATTCATGGATGCAAACCTAAACGTTTGTATCTATGATGGCTAGGGGATTTTAAGATGTAAGTTGTCTTTTCTGCCACATAGATGAAAATCTATTGTGGCTTTTTATTTTCTACACTTGTAAAAGATGTCCACTGTAGATTTTCTGAAAATTTACAGTGGACATCTTTTTTTAATTGATTGGAGGAGAAAAAATGGAAAATGGAATTACTGGACACACTCGACTTGTAGGGCTTTTCGCAACACCAATTCGCCACAGCGTTTCCCCTATGATTCACAACACTGCGTTTCAAGAATTGGGAATTGATGCGGTCTACCTAGCATTTGATTTAGGCGTTGACCGTCTACCTCAAGCAATCGAATCAATTAAAAATTTAGAAATGTTGGGAGCTAATTTATCCATGCCGAACAAAATGGCCGCCGTGCCGTTGATGGATGAACTCAGTACCGCAGCGAAATTGGTAGGTGCAATCAATACGATTGTTAATAAAGACGGCAAGTTAATTGGTCACATAACCGATGGTACAGGCTTCATGCGTAGCTTACAGGATATCGAAATCGATATCATCAATAAAAAAATCACAATTATTGGAGCTGGTGGGGCTGCCACAGCGATTATCGTTCAAGCAGCTTTGGATGGTGTTAAAGAGATTGCGGTCTATAATCGAAAAGATGAATTTTATGAAAAAGTCCAAGAAAAATTGGCTTATGTTGAAGAGAATACCGATTGTAAGATTTCTCTACACGATTTGGCCGATCAAGAATCCTTAGCCAAAGATGTTGCAGAGAGTGCCTTACTAGTCAATGCAACAGGCGTGGGCATGCAGCCAAATATAGAGGCTAGTCCCATCGAAGATTTCTCAATTATTCGTGAAGATTTAGCTGTCTATGATGTCATTTATAACCCGCGCGAAACCAAATTAATAAAAGAAGCTAAAGCACGCGGAGCTAAAACATCAAACGGACTAGGCATGTTACTTTATCAAGGGGCAGCCGCATTTGAATTATGGACCGGCCAAGAAATGCCAGTGAGTAAAATCAAGCCAATTATTGAAAATAGTTAGGCATAAAAAAATAAAATTAAAACTAAAAACTGAAAAGAGGAAAATAAAATGATCGTTATTATGAAATCGAGTGCCACAAGAGAGCAATTGGATAGAGTCGTTAACCGAGTGAAAAAAGAAGGACTAGATGTCCAAATTAATCAAGGAAAAGACCACGTGGTCATTGGACTTTTAGGCGATACCCACACCATTCAGGATGTGGCATTTAATAGTTACGATGGAGTTGAGGATACTGTGAAAATTTCAAATACCTACAAATTAACTTCAAGAGAATTCCACCCACAAGATACAGTTGTTGATGTAAATGGCGTGAAAATCGGTGGCGATGAAAACTTTGTCACAATGGCTGGTCCGTGTTCGATTGAAGGACTTGACCAAATTCGCGAATGTGCTCGGATTGCCAAAGCAGGTGGAGCACAAGTTTTACGTGGCGGTGCTTTTAAACCTAGAACGTCACCTTACGCTTTCCAAGGGTTAGAAGAAGAAGGCTTGAAATACATTCGTCAAGCAGCTGACGAGTTTGATATGCAAGTCATCACTGAAGTTATGGATGAAGCGAATCTTGAACTAGTTGCTAAATACAGTGATATTCTTCAAATTGGTGCCAGAAATATGCAAAACTTCAAATTATTACAAGCGGTTGGAAAAACTGGGAAACCAATTGGTCTAAAACGTGGGATTTCAGGAACCATCGACGAGTGGTTGAATGCCGCTGAATACATCGCCGTTCAAAATAACAACAAAGTGATTTTCATTGAACGCGGAATCAGAACATACGAAACAGCGACACGTAACACCTTTGACTTAAGCGCTGTGCCATTAATCAAAAAATTAAGTCATTTCCCAATCATCGTTGACCCAAGTCACGGTACAGGAATTTGGGATTTAGTCGCACCGATGGCTCGTGCCGGAGTTGCTGCTGGCGCGGATGGCATGATTGTTGAAATTCATCCAGATCCAGCTAATGCTTGGTCAGACGGCCCGCAATCACTGACTGAAAAGACTTACCTTAACATGATGCAAGAAGTCAACATTATCGAAAAAGCGATGAACGAAATTAAAGCTTTAGAAAAGTAGGTGACTGAGATGAAATTGACTGTTCATCTACCCGAACATAATTATGATATTCTTATAGAGAAAGGTGCCTTAAACCATTTAGGTGCCTGGGTTGCCTCTTTGTGGCAGCAACAAAAGATTTGTATTATTACTGATGAAACTGTCAATCAGTTATATGGTGATTTGGTTTTACAGCAGCTACAAGCAGCCGGTTTTGACGCCGTGCTGTTTGCTGTCACACCAGGTGAGAAGAGTAAATCATTACCTGTCGCTAGCCAATTATTTGATTTCTTAGCAGAAAAAGAATTTACTCGAACAGATGGTATTCTCGCGCTAGGTGGTGGGGTTGTCGGCGATTTAGCCGGTTTTGTGGCCGCAACTTACATGCGGGGGCTGCATTATCTACAAGTCCCAACAACGTTACTGGCGCAAGTCGACAGTAGTATCGGTGGCAAAACAGCTGTCAACACGGAGAAAGCTAAAAATTTAGTCGGCGCTTTTTGGCAACCTGAAGGCGTCTTGATTGATTCGCTGACACTTCAAACGTTGGAACCTCGCCGTATCAGAGAAGGTATCGCTGAAATCATCAAGTCAGCGGCAATCGCTGATAAGGTGCTTTGGACACAATTAGATAAGCTAGAAAATGAACAAGAATTAGTCGAGCGTGCCGAAGAAATTATCACAGCTTGTTTGAAAATTAAACGAGCTGTTGTCGAAGAAGATGTCTTAGACAATGGCAATCGATTGCTTTTAAACTTTGGGCATACGATTGGTCATGCAATTGAAGCAACTGCCGGCTATGGCGTTGTGACTCATGGCGAAGGGGTAGCGATTGGTATGAGTCAAATTACTAGAATCGCCGAAGAAAAAGGTTTGACAGCAGTCGGCACCACAGAGTTACTTAATCAAATGATTACTAAATTTGGATTACCAATTTGGCATAAGCCTTGGCAAAAAGAGACCTTGTATCACGCAATTACGCATGATAAGAAAACACGTGGTTCAGCGATTAAACTAATTTTATTAGAAAAGATTGGGCAAGCCAAAATTGAGACAGTAGCTACAGAAACAGTCAAAGAATTTTTAACTATTGAGGAGTGAAGTAAGATGAGATTTCTAACTGCCGGAGAATCACATGGACCAGAATTAACGACAATTATTGAGGGACTTCCTGCTGGCATGCCCTTAACAGCAGAGGATATTAACATAGAATTAGCTCGCCGACAAACAGGCTATGGTCGCGGCGGCAGAATGTTGATTGAAAAGGATCAAGTCAAGATTACCTCAGGAATTCGTCATGGTAAAACGTTAGGATCGCCAGTAACCTTAGTTGTCGAGAATAAGGATTGGAAAAACTGGACAAAAATCATGGCGATTGAAGAAGTTCCTGAAAAAAATAAAAAATTGCGTCGTGTCAGTAAGCCACGCCCAGGACATGCTGATTTAGTGGGTGGCATGAAATATCATCACGATGATTTAAGAAACGTCTTGGAACGTTCTTCCGCTAGAGAAACGACGATGCGCGTAGCAATTGGTGCGATTGCCAAAAAATTACTGAAAGAGTTAAACATTGAAGTCGCAGGTCATGTGGTGACACTCGGTGGAATCACTGCGAAAATTCCGGAAGGTCTAACCGTCAGCGAGATTCGTGAACGTTCAGAAGCTTCAGAAGTCCGGGTCTTAGATCCAGCGGTTGAAGAAGAGATGAAGGCGTTAATCGATCAAACGAAGAAAAATGGCGATACCATCGGTGGTGTCGTTGAAGTGATTATTGGTGGAATTCCAGCTGGCCTAGGGAGTTATGTCCAATGGGATAAAAAGCTAGATGCCAAAATTGCCCAAGCCGTGACCAGTATCAATGCCTTTAAAGGCGTTCAATTTGGTTTAGGTTTTGAAATGGCCAATCGCCCAGGCTCACAAGTCATGGACGAAATCATTTGGGATGAAACGAGCGGATATACCCGTCGCAGCAATAATCTTGGCGGCTTTGAAGGCGGCATGACTAATGGCGAACCGATTATCGTTCAAGGAGTTATGAAACCTATTCCAACTCTTTATAAACCGTTGCAAAGTGTCAATATTGATACAAAAAAACCCTATAAAGCCAGTGTTGAACGTTCAGATAGTACGGCGGTTCCAGCAGCGAGTGTCGTCTGTGAAAGTGTCGTTGCGACTGAAATTGCTAAAGAGCTATTGGAGAAATTCTCAAGTGATTCCTTTGAAGAGTTGCAACAAACGATTGAAGACTACCGCAGCTACTTGAAGAATTATTAGGAGGCTACTTCCTACTATGAAAAAGAAAATTTTAGTCGTTGGTTTAGGCCTCATTGGTAGTTCACTAGCGCTAACCTTAAAAAAAAATGCTGAAGCTGTCCATATTATTGGCTTAGATCAAGCGACAGAATCGGAAGACATCGCCAAAGAGCAACAGATTATTGATGAAATTGCCGCTTCTTTTCGTGAGGCTGCTGAGCAAGCAGATGTGATTTTATTAGCGATTCCTGTCCGAGCGTGCATTCAAAAAATTCAAGAATTAAAGACCTTCAACTTAAAGCCTGACGTAATCGTCACCGATGCTTGTAGTACGAAGTCAGAGATTATGCAAGCCGCAGCTGGCGCTTCCTTCACCTTTGTCGGTGGACATCCGATGGCCGGTTCCCATAAATCAGGAGTGCTGGCGGCAGATGTCGATTTATTTGAAAATGCCTACTACATCTTTACAGCAGCAGAAAAGGATCAAGCAGCTGTGGATACGCTTCAGTCTCTGCTGGCAGGCTCGCGGGCAAAATATGTTTCTTTAGAAGCAAATGAACATGATGAAATTACAGGAATGCTCAGTCATCTGCCACATATTATTGCGGCTGGCTTAGTCAATCAAAGTGACCGTTTTAATCAAGTTTTTCCACGATCACGTCAATTAGCCGCTGGTGGCTTTCGTGACATCACTCGAATTGCCTCATCTGATCCGACCATGTGGACGGATATTCTACTGAGCAATCGAGCGGCTTTGTTACATAAAATCGACGAGTGGGAAGCGACCATTGATGAGGTGCGGACGTGGATTTGCGAACGCGATGAAGCGAGTATCTATCAATTCTTCGAGTCAGCGAAAGAAACCCGCGATCAATTACCTGTCCATGAACAAGGCGCAATCCCAGCCTTCTATGATTTACTCGTTGATGTGCCCGATGTGCCTGGTGTGATTGCCGAAGTCACAGGTTTATTAGGACAAGCAGAGATTTCTATTATCAATCTGCGTATTCAAGAAACACGGGAAGATATCGTCGGTATTTTACAAATCACCTTTAAAACGGAGACAGATTTAGCTAAAGGAAAAGAATGTTTAGAAAAAAAGACAACCTATACTTGTCGAATAAAATAGGAAGTGACTGAATGAAACTCGTAACTAATAAGCAAAATTTACAAGGAACGCTAGTGATTCCTGCAGATAAATCTATTTCTCATCGGAGTATTATGTTTGGTGCGATGGCCCATGGGACAACTACGATTCATAATTTTCTTCGCGGAGAAGATTGTTTATCGACACTAAATGCTTTTAAAACTTTGGGTGTACCAATCGAAGATGATGGCACCGTCATTCGTGTGTATGGTCAAGGTTTGGCTGCTTTAAAACCTGTCGATTCGCCAATTGATGTTGGTAATTCGGGGACAACCATCCGTTTAATGATGGGGATTTTAGCTGGGACAGACTTTACGACCGTTTTAACTGGCGATGCTTCCTTAAACAAACGTCCGATGGCACGGGTTATGGATCCAATCAATCAAATGAATGGCGCTATTTCTGGGTTTGAAGACACACAATTTCCACCAGTGACCATTAAAGGACAGGCAAATCTAGCTCCCATGACTTACGAGATGCCAGTTGCTAGTGCGCAAGTCAAATCAGCCATCTTATTTGCAGCACTGCAAGCCAAAGGTGAGACTGTTGTCATTGAAAAAGAGCCTTCAAGAAATCATACGGAAGAAATGATTCGTCAATTTGGTGGCTCAATTAAGGTCGAAGGTAAGAATATTCATGTAAAAGGCCCGCAAACCTTGAAAAGCCAAACAGTGATTGTGCCTGGAGATATTTCTTCAGCAGCCTTTTTCCTAGTTGCTGCTTTACTCTGTAAAGATAGCAAGATTCAATTGACAAACGTTGGGATTAACCCGACACGAACAGGTATTCTTGAAGTGATTGAAGCGATGGGTGGCACGCTTGAACTGAGCCAAGTCGACGAAATCAATCAGTCCGCAACGATTACGGCGCGTAGCTCTGAACTTCACGGAACAACAATCGGTGGTGCCATTATTCCTCGTTTAATCGACGAATTACCAATTATCGCACTACTAGCAACACAAGCGAATGGACAGACAATTATTCGCGATGCCCAAGAATTGAAAGTCAAAGAAACCAACCGAATCGATGCAGTAGCCAAAGAATTAACCAAGATGGGCGCTTCAATTAAAGCGACAGACGACGGTTTAATCATCAATGGTCCAACGCCATTATATGGAGCCAACGTCACGAGTTATGGTGATCACAGAATTGGAATGATGCTACAAATTGCTGCTTTATTAGTAGCAGATGGCGAGGTCGAGTTAGAACAAGCCGAAGCGGTTTCCGTTTCTTATCCTGACTTTTTCACCGATTTAACGAAATTATTACCTGGAGGTGCTATATGAACGGAATCGTATTAATAGGCTTTATGGGTGCAGGAAAGACCACAATTGGTCAGATTCTCTCACAAAAAACAGGTCTGGAGCAGATTGATTTTGATGATTTGATTGTCCAAGAGATTGGTATGACCATCCAAGAGTACTTTGATCAATACGGCGAAGAAGCCTTTCGCAAAAGAGAAACGGAAATTCTAGCCAAATCATTAGATTTAGAACATATTATTTCAACTGGTGGCGGGATCGTTTTAAAAGAAGAGAACCGCCGTTTACTCAATCAAATGCCAACCGTTGTCTATTTAAAAACGGATGCCGATGAATTAGTCAAGCGTCTGAAAGCAGACAAAGAAACGGTGCGACCATTAGTCGTTTCAAAAGGTCCAGATGAGATTAAGCAAGTTTACCTGCCACGGATTCCTTTCTATGAAGAAAGTGCCAATATTATTGTCGAGACCACAGGTAAAACACCCGATGAGATTGTTGAAACTATTTTAGCTGAAGTAGGTGAGTAAATGAAAGTTGGTTATCTAGGACCTGAAAGCTCCTTTACTTATCAAGCTGCCAAAAAAGGCTTTCCTAACGAACAGCTTGTGCCATTTCCAAGCATTCCTGCTTGTATTAAAGCAGTTGAATACAAAGATGTCGAACTTGCGGTGGTTCCTATTGAAAATACCTTGGAAGGTTCCGTTAACACAACGGTTGATTATCTCTATCACCAATCGTTCATTCCAGTAGGAGCCGAACTGATTTTGCCAATTCATCAACAATTGATGGTTGCCAAGCAAAATCAAGCAGACTGGCAGCAGATTACGAAGATTATGTCTCATCCACAAGCTTTGGCTCAGTCAGCTAACTTTATTCAAGCACATTTTCCAGATGTTCAGATTGAATCAACGCCTTCGACTGCTTATGCTGCGCAATATGTTGCTGAGCATCCGAAAGAGTTGATTGGTGCGATTGCCCCTAAAAGTGCTGCCCAAATGTATCAGACAGTCATTGTTTCCGAAAATATTCAAGACGTTGCCATCAACCATACTCGTTTTTGGGTGATTGGTCAGCCCGAGATTGTTTTATCCTTGCCAATGAAGAAAGAAAAAATGACTGTAGCTATCACGATGCCGTTAAATACACCTGGTTCACTCCTTCAAGCACTTTCAGCCTTTGGTTGGCGCCAAATTGACTTGAGTAAAATTGAATCTCGCCCACTAAAAACGAGTCTTGGAGAATATTTCTTTTTACTAGATGTCGAGATGAATAAACCACGCTCGCTTGTAGAGAATGCGATAGAAGAAATTCAACTACTAGGTGGCGAAGTCAAAGTTTTTGGTCAATATGGCATTTATCCTGTGGTAACAACCACTTAGTGTGTGGAAGTCCCTTAGGTTATTTCATGCAAACCACTGATGTAATCAATTTAAACCTTATCTGATTTTACTTTTAAATTAATCAGAAGGTTTTTTTTCTGTTAAAATTTGTTAAAAAGACTAGGAACTTTTATTTCTTAGGGTATGCTAGAGTAGAAGAGAAATGGAGGCTAGCTATCATGAGTCGAATGGATCGCTATAAAGACAAACATAAAGAAATGGAAAAAGCTACTGAGAAAAAAGGTTTTTCCCCTAGAAAACAACGCCCGCAAGAGCGCTTTGATGCCCATGACGAATTTGATGAGTTTAATGAGTATGATGAACAACCTGAAGAGTTGAGGAACGACTATCAATCATCGCAAAGATATCAGCAACAACAGACCTACCAAACCCATCAACAAGATCGACAACAGCAAAGGTATCAAACAAATAAAACCACTAATAATAATCATTCTGGTTTTGGTTCGCAGAAAAAAGGCAAACAGCCGAAGATTAAGAAACCGCGAAAAAAACGGAGAGGACTCAAACTCTTAGGAAGTTTACTCCTATTGCTCATCCTGTATTGTGGTGGCATGTTTGCTTACGGTAAGTATAGTGCAGAACATGATACGTCATTACCAAAGGAAGAGTTGGAAACGTTCAATGGTGTCACAGGGGCTGATAAGGCAAATAATATTTTACTTATTGGTAGTGATAGTCGCGGGGAAGAGACTGGGCGGGCGGATACCATCATGGTAATTCAACTGGATGGTGCGGCAAAGAAACCGAAAATGATTTCATTTATGCGGGATACCTTTGTGACAATTCCAGGAGTTGGTGAAAATAAAATTAATGCAGCCTATGCCTTTGGTGGCGCAGATTTAGTCAGACAAACACTGGCTGAGAATTTTGGAATTGACTGTAAATATTATGTCAAAGTTGATTTTCAATCCTTTGAGAAGGTCATCGATTCGCTCTTTCCAAATGGTGTCCAAATTGATGCTGAGAAGGATATGAGCAGTCACTTAGAAGTGCCAATCAAAAAAGGACCACAAAAAATGGATGGACTGACCTTATTGCAATACGCACGGTTCCGAATGGATGAAGAGGGCGATTTTGGTCGTGTTCGTCGCCAACAACAAACCATGTCAGCCATTTTTTCACAAATGAAAAATCCTTTAACGCTGATTAACTTGCCGTTAGCTGCTGGGAAAGCAATTGGCTATACCTCAACCAATATTCCGACTAGCTTTTTATTGAAAAACACTTTCTCTGTTGCAAAAGGGGCTGGTGGGGTCGATAGTTTGAGCGTACCGATTAAAGATTCATGGAGCTATGGGAATTCCGATTATGCCGGGAGTGTCTTAGTAATTGATAAAGAGCAAAATAAGCAAGCAATTCAAGCATTTTTTGCCAATTGATTTTCTGAAAATTTGTTTTCAATGCTTTTCAATTTATGCTATTATTAATATTGAATAGTGAAATTTCTTTGAAACGAGGAACTTAAATGAAATTAGCAGTAGTTACAGATAGTACGGCCTACCTGCCTGAACGAATAAAATCAAAAGAAAACCTCTTCGTTATACCAATACCTGTGATCTTGGATGGTAAAATTTATAATGAAGGCATTGATATTGAAGCAGATGAATATTACGATTTATTGAAAAATAGTAAAGAGTTTCCAACCACTTCTCAACCAGCGTTAGGAGAGGTCTTGGAACTATACAAGTCGATTGCAGACAAAGGCTATGACACAATTATCAGTATCCATCTATCTTCTGGTATCTCAGGATTTGTTGGCATGTTACATGGTATCAAAGATGATATCGATGGCGTGACGATTATTCCTTATGATTCTAAAATTACCAGTTTGCCGATGGGACATATGGTGGAAGCTGCCTTAGATCGATCAGAAACAGATGATACTATAGAAGAGATTCTGGCTAAGATAGATATTATTCGCGACAATACCTATGCCTATCTGATTGTTGACGACTTGAACAACTTAGTTCGTGGCGGACGTCTGACCAATGGAGCGGCTTTAATTGGTGGCTTATTGAAGATTAAACCGATTTTGACTTTTGAAGAAGGTAAAATCGTGCTATCTGAGAAAATTCGTTCCACTAAAAAAGCTTTTACCCGTGCTGAAAAAATTATTGGTTTACGCAATAGTGAAATTGAGCATCCAGTCAAATTATATGTAATTCATGCAAATAATCTGGAAGTAGCGATTGAAGAAAAAGAAAAACTTCAAAAACAATACCCAGAGGCAGAAATCGAAATCGGCCATTTTGGCCCGGTTATCGGGACACATTTGGGCGAAAAAGCGATTGGCCTAGCAATATCAGCGCAATAATTTATTATATTTAGAAAGACTTATCTTAAATAATCGAAAGTTACCTTTTGATTGTTTACGGATAAGTCTTTTTTTGGAATCACAAATACTGACGTATTTTTTTGATTTTTTTCTGTCTTTCATATATAATCTAGTAAATTACTGATTTACTAATTTAGTAACTTAGTAAATTACTAAAAAGGAGCTAGATAGATAATGAAAATTCCAACGAACTTAAAACATAAACCTGTACTAGTTGTCGAAGATTACGATAAAATTGATGGCACAAATGCCTTGAATTCAGATGCAAAAGGACTTTCTTTAGGCTTAGCCCAATGGAACGACCGAGGGAAAGTAGATATTTCTGCAAAAGTGTGGCGTCATACTGGTGAAAAATGGTCGCGTCAATCAGAGGAATTACCGATTACCAGAATTCTTGATTTAGCTATCTTAGTGGCTCGTGGCAATCTTTACTTTCAAGATGCCTACCGTCACGAAAAATTTTATGACCCAGAAAATCCTGAAATTGATATTATCGGCCTACAAGGCGGTCGGATGACGGTTGAAGTGGATACTGATAATCCAATGATTGACGAAGATATTTTACTTTACTACGATACATTACAAAAAGAGGGCGAGCTGATCGGTGAACGGATGCGTGTGCTAAAACGTTTATTAGATGAAGCTGGCTA
This sequence comes from Candidatus Enterococcus huntleyi, assembly GCF_009933175.1. Lineage (GTDB taxonomy): Bacteria > Bacillota > Bacilli > Lactobacillales > Enterococcaceae > Enterococcus_K > Enterococcus_K huntleyi. Next base: position 79,148 of record NZ_MAEJ01000028.1, read on the forward strand.
TTAAAAAGGAGTTTTTATGATGACCGCTTATTCCGTAACGGAGGGCCGAATCTTTTCAAGACTGGAGCAGCAAATGATTTGGCAAAAGCCTGCCAGTCATCAAACTAGTCAAGAAGAGTTACGGATTGCCCAGGAGATTAGAACAAACTGGGACGATCCAGAGATGAAGCTGTTTAATATTTTATTAGAAGGCGATGCAGGCTCTGGAAAGACCCAGCTAGCAAAAGCCTTATCAGCTGATCTACAGCTACCTTATACTAAAGTCACCTGTTTCGCTGATATGGATAAATCCGATATATTCGGTGCCCTATTACCAATTGTCGCAACCGATGACGACTTGGACAGTGATCTATTAGAAGCAATCCATCAGACTGATTCATTTGATGCTGTCTTACAATTAATTCAACAACATTATAGTATTCCAAAAGAAACGGCTAAAGAGCGCCTGACACAGCTGATTCAGCGAGTGGAAGAACGCGAGCAAGAAGTCGTGCACTATAAGTTTTATCCTTCTGAAATCGTTCGAGCGATGGAAAAAGGCTATCTATTAGAGATCCAAGAACCGACTGTCATCCGCGATGCGTCCGTCTTGGTGGCCTTAAATTCAGCCTTAGAAAGTCACGGCATGCTGAATATTCCTACCGGGATTGTCCAAAGACATAGTGATTGTGTCGTAGTGATTACGACAAATCGCAATTATCAGGGCAATCGTCCACTCAATGAATCCTTGAGAGACCGGATGCAACATGCAGAAAAAATGGATTTACCTGCGTTATCCGTTATGACTGAACGAGCCCAAGCCAAGACTGGTGTCAATGAACCAGAATTGCTGTTAAAGATGGCTGAAATTATTCGTCTGTTGGATCAAACAGCCAAAGCTAATGCTATAAAAGGCGTCGCAGGCATGCGTTCTTATTTTTACTGGGTCAATACTTTACGTCAAGAGCAAAATCCTTTAGAAACCATTTATCCAAAAGTATTCTATAAGCTAACGACTGATCCAGATGAACTGGCCATTCTTGAACAAGCTTTAGAAGAAAGTGGCTATCTAACTGAGCTTTTGATGCTACTTCAGAAAAATCCTTTGCAGGAATTTAAAGGGGAGAAACCAAAAATTTCTGGTCGAAAAATCTCAGCAGCAGAAGCTGATTTACGAAACATTGACCAAACAGAGGAAGAAGAGGCTAGCCTTGTTAATTCAAACGATGAACTGACTAGTGACGCCACGGAAGAAGGCTCTGATGATACTAACGATTCAGAAGAAGAGAATAGCAAAGAGGGGCTAGAGGTCAACGAAAAAAAGAAAAGCCAAGACCTAACAGCGACTGGTGACGAAAAAGAAGCGGAAGAGCTAGAGGAAGAAACGGGGATGTCGCCTTCAGAGATGGAAGCTTTCGACAAAGAAAAGAAACGGCAGCTGAATAAAGAAGCGCGACAAGTTCTCAAAGAAACGATGCATGCAAAAGAAGGCTTAATTGTGCATCGCCCCTCATTTACCAAAGCAGATCAACTGACAGCCAGAGAAGCCAAACAGAAGATTTTGCCAATCGTTGATCGATTGAGTAGAAAAGTTCTCGACTTACTGGATAAAGAAGTCAGTTCCACCTATCAGACAGGCAAAGTTGAAGGCCATCGCTTTAATGCTAGCCGGATTGCTTACGGAGATTTTAAAAACTTTGACAAGAAGAATCCGCCTCATGAAGAGCCATCCTTAGCCTTAGCTATTCGTGTCGATGAATCGGGTTCTATGATTCGTGATGGTCGAATGACTAGCGCCCAATTAGCAACCTTAGCGATTGCTGAATTTGCCAAACGTCTAGCGATCCCTTTAGTCATCTATGGGGATACAGCAGATGTCTCAGCTCGAGAAAAGACTTCATTATTCTCGTACAAAGAGTTTGATGATTCATTTGACTATGTGGATGCCAAAATCATGGCGATGAAGCCACGACAAAACAACCGCGATGGCGTAGTCCTAAAAATATTAGCGGACAAATTAGAGAAGCAAACAGCAACAACCAAGCTTTTACTAACCATTAGTGACGGGCAACCTAAAGCATTGCCTGATTACACAGGTGCCAAAGCCAAAGAGGATATCCAAGCAGTCTTAAAAGAATACGAACGACAAGGAATTCTCTTTTTATCCGCGGCGATTGGGCAAGACAAAGAAGTAATCAAAGAAATCTATGGGGAGAATCGTTATCTAGACAGTGGCGATTTAGAAACCTTCCCTGAGCGAATGATTCAATTAATCGCACGCTATCTCTAAATCTAAAAAGCAACTCTTCACTCACAAAAAGAGCAGAAGAGTTGTTTTTGTTTACATAACCTATTTATTGTTAATTAAAAAATTATGCTGTATTCTGTTACCGTTAACAAGAACTATTAAATGATTATTTCATTTATACTGGGGGAGAAGTTTTTAGCTAATGGAGGGGACACTTATGGAACAAACAAATGCCTGGTGGAAAGAAGCAGTTGGCTATCAAATATACCCACGCAGTTTCTATGATAGCAATAATGACGGGATTGGTGATCTAAATGGCATTCGTGAAAAGCTGCCGTATCTAGTCGATTTAGGCATCGATTTTATTTGGATTAATCCGATTTATGCTTCACCGAACGTCGACAACGGCTATGATATCAGTGATTACGAAGCCATCTTGGACGAATTTGGGACGATGGAAGAGTTTGATTTACTCTTAGAAGAAGCCCATGCGCACGGCATTAAAATAATTATGGATTTAGTCATCAATCATTCGTCTGATCAACATGAATGGTTTATTGAATCAAAGAAAAGTTTGGACAATCCGTATCGTGACTATTATATTTGGGCTGATGGAACACCCGATAATCAGCCGCCATCAAAGTGGGAATCAATATTTGGTGGCTCAATTTGGGCATATGATGAAGAGACTCAACAATATTATATGCATGTCTTCGCTAAGGAACAGCCTGATTTAAATTGGGAAAATGAAGCTTTGAAAAACGAAGTCTTTGCGATGATTAAACGCTGGCTAGATAAAGGCATTGATGGGTTCCGCTTGGATGCTATCTCGCACATCAAAAAAGCGCCTTATCAGACAAAACCAGCCAATCATCCCTTTGATCCTTTCATGAATGTGCCTGGCATTGAAACACACTTAGAAGACTTACGTGACCTATTTAACCAATACGATATTATGACTGTCGGCGAAGCTAGCGGTGTCTCAGCTACTCAAGCGCCTAAATGGGTCGGGGAGGATGGTTATTTTAACATGATCTTCGAATTTGATCACATTTCTCTGTGGAATAAAGAAGAAACCGGTAATTTAGATGTGGTTCAATTAAAACATGCTTTAGCCACTTGGCAATTAGCTTTAGATGGGCAAGGTTGGAATGCTTTGTACATGGAAAATCATGATGTACCACGCTCTGTTTCGGCATTTGGCAACGACACAGACTATTGGCAAGAATCAGCCAAAGCCATCGCCTTAATGTATTTCTTCTTGCAAGGAACCCCGTTCATTTATCAAGGCCAAGAGATTGGCATGACCAACTATCCCTATACCAGCATCGATGAAATTGATGCGGTCGACTCACGCGCCTTTTATTTCCGGCTACTAGAAGAAGGTCGTACGAACGAAGAAGCCTTACGAATTGTCGGAAAAACAACGCGTGACAACAGCCGAACACCGATGCAGTGGACAGCTGACAAGCATGCCGGTTTCTCAAAACAAAAACCGTGGCTTTTAACCAATCCAAATGCTGTTGAAATCAATGTTGACCGCCAGAAGGATGAAGCTGAATCAATTCTGAATTTCTACAAAAAATTAATTGCTGTTCGAAAAAATTCAGATACCTTAATTTACGGCTCATTTACACATTATCTAGCAAAACATCCCCAAGTCTTTGTCTACGAACGAAGTTTAGCGGACGAACACTATTTGGTGGTTGTTAATCTAACAGAAACGCCAGCTGTGGTTGAGTTTCCAGAAGAAATCTCCACTTATCACTGGACGCCAATCCTGGGTAATCAAACGCCAGGCACTTCAATCGAGAAAATAATTACTTTAAACCCTTATGAAGCGCAACTATTCGCGAGAGGTGTAGCTCGTTAAGTACTAGAGACTAGACAAAAAAGATATCACTGATTTTTGAAATCAGCCGATATCTTTTTTGCTTTTTTAGAGCTAGCTCTTTATTTTTTCAACACAGAGATGCGTTCTCTGACATGATGACCTGAAACAGCTTCATCGATCATCGCAATCGCATAATCCTTGTAGCTAATAACACTTTCCCCTTGATCGTTGACTGAAAATTCCTCGCCGCGCAATAAATACTCTCCAGTACGTTCACCATCAGCTTGAAAGTCAGCAGCAGGACTCAAATACGTCCAATTAACCGTTTCTTTTGTACGTAAAACAGCTAAAGCTTCAGACATATTTGAAGCTAGTGGATAGAACGGAGCCGGAAAATCTTTGCCCTCCATCAATTGTGTCGTATGTGTGGCATCGGTGTATAAGCTTCCAGCGCCACCAACCACCAATAAGCGATTCGTTTTACCATTCAATATATCGGTCAAATGGACAATAGACGTGGTATGTTGAGGCAAAGTTTCAGGTGTAAATGCACCAAAAGCATCAATTAAAACATCAAATTCTTTGACATCCTCATAGGTTAAATCAAATAAATCTTTCTTCAACATTTTTGTCGCAGCCGTTTTGTTTTCGCCACGAACAATTGCCGTCACATCTAGATTTCTTGATAGAGCTTCATTCACAATCGCTTGTCCAGCTTTTCCATTTGCAGCAATAATTCCTAATTTCATCAGTTATTCATCCTTTTCTATCATAAATTTGATTGGTATGCTAACTCCATAATAGGCGCTATTTTTACTTATGTAAAGTAAGTAGCTTTATCAAGTCCGGAAGGCTAAATAAAAATACCTGCTGCCGGTTAGAGAACTATGATAAACCGGAGAAGTTCTATTATCTACGTTGCTATCATTCGTGCCAATTTACATTTTAGTTCATGCTGAATATCTGTCTATTTGTCTCAATTCTTACAATAAACAAACACAAAGTTTACATAACCAAATTATTATAAACAATATTTTTGATGATGCGGATGGATATTAAGCAGCAGTACCCCTCAATAAACTCCTAATTATATCCGTCTAAATATGATACAATATATATACTAAAATTCATTTACTTTCTTAATTTAACGAATTGGTCAGAGTAGTTATGTCAAAAAATAATTAAAAGCGTTTTATTACGCAAGTATACATTACATACTTAGAAATTTTTGTGAAAGGAGATCCTATATGAGCAAAAAAGCGAGTTTTCTATATACTTTTCTTGTAGTCTTCATACTATTGCGACTGACGGATTATACCAGTAACTGGCTGCTTCGCATTATTATAGCGATTGTAGTTGCCGGAGTTGCTGAGGTTTTAAAAAACATTTACTATAAACAAAAATCAAATCGACAAAATTAATGTTTATTTGAAGAAAGTCAGTCTAAATTGATTGGCTTTTTTTGATTAATCAAAAATAATTTTAATCCCTGTAATTAGTTAGTTTTTCCATAATCACACCAATGATTATAGTAAAAAAAAACAAAAAAGAGTAGTTGACTTCTCATTTCAGGAAATATAAAATAGTGTAAAGAGAAGTTAACTTCTCTTTTAAAGGAGCAAATTATGATAATTTTAAATGAAGTCCAGCAATTTCGAAAAGAAAGAAAACTAACTCAAGAAGCACTAGCTAAGAAGGTAGGTGTGTCTCGCAAAACAATAAATTCCTTGGAAAAAGGAAACTACACACCTTCACTTTTATTAGCATTTCAGATTGCTAGAGTGTTAGACGTCGAAATTACGGAAATTTTTAAATTAGAAGAAGAAAAATAAATTATTATGGAGTGTGTATTATGAAAAAAGTGGTTTTTGAGCAATTAGGGAATATTGTACTAACAGTCATTCTACTTATAGCAAGTTGCCAAACAGTGGCTATATCAAAAGTTAGTTCAAGTTATGAAAGCTTCAGTTCTGAAATGAATTTTAATTACACTTGGTTCCTCTTTATTGTCGGTATAATTTTATTCTCATTAGGAAGATCATTTTATGCTAAGAAGGTTGGAATTGAAGATGGGTATAATAAGAAAGCTGGAGAGTTTAGTGCACATGATGAGAGGGAAATACTTGTTGGGGCAGAAGCTGCTAAAGTAACTTATCGAGTGTTGGTCTATTTTTTAGCGATTGCCTTTGTAGGCTCCATGTTTGCTAGCATGTTTATCACTTCATCAACTACTTTACGCATCGTACCCTTGATAGCTATCGGTAGTTGTTTGATAATTACATTTTTAACTTATTTAGTTGCTTGGATTATTCTCGACAATAAAATTTAGTCTTAAAATTATCACGGTCAGAATATCACTTCACTGAATGTCCCTGTATAAAACTTTTAAATATTTGACATTTGACCTCAATCTTGATCCTTGAAATCGGTCATCGTAGAGATGTGTATAGATAAGTTCCCAAAAAACAGAGCAAGTTGAGAAAATCAGCTTGCTCTGTTTTGTTGCTTATTTTATTATTTAGCTTATTCTTTATTTTCTATATATTCACACCATTCACAAGTGATTGGCTCAGTTAGGTCTTGCCCATTTCCAGTGGCATACATGCCTAAAAAGACTCCTGTGAAGACGCCACCGACTTCAGTGGTAACGTATCGATTAGATGCCTCACCGATTGTCTGTAGCATTTCTTCCTCCGTGCCGGCTGCAAACTGATAGGTTTTCGGATTGGCACTTATTTGTAAATAAAGCGTATCATTTATTTCTTCAACGACAAGTTCCTTTGTGACGCCAGACAATTCACCGATCCGTTGGCGCAACAAGGCTTTGATTCCAGATGATTGTCTTTGGACCGCAATCTCGTAGTGATGGGCACGATTTAAGAAGACTGTTAGGCCGACTTCGGCACCTTCCACAAGATTTGAACTATCAAATTTAGCGGTCATTTGGCAATCGAATGCCTGCTGACGGCGCCCAATCCAAGTCACATTTTCTTGATCATCCAACGTATTTTTTTGACCCACTAATTGTAAACCATGCGCATCTTGGAAGATGTGTGCTGAATCGTTCTTATATAAAGTGTTCCAGGCTAGTCGTAAAGTCTCTTTTCCAAATTGTTCTTTTGAAGGAAGTTGTGCGACGGGTGCTTCAGGTAACTCATGCCCAACCATTTCTAAATCAACAGCTCCATTATTACCAAAAACCGGCCATTCACCTGACCAATCGATTGGGACTAAGAAGGTTTCACGACCTAAAAGATGTCGTTTTGGGAATTCATTCAATGGACGAATTCCTAGACAAACAGCCCACCAATTTCCATTTGAATCTTGTACTAAATCGGCATGACCGATGGCTTGAATTGCTGAAGGCAGGCTACGATTAGTTAGGACTGGATTATTTTCATAGGGTTGATAGGGACCTTCAATTTGTTTGCTACGAGCCATGGTAAACATATGACCATAACCAGTACCGCCTTCAGAGATAGCCAAATAGTAATAATCATCTTTTTGATACAAATGAGGGCCTTCTGGGTCAGCGGCGCCAATTCCTTCCCAAATATTTACTCTAGGCGATGTTTTGCCTGTTTCCAAATCAATTTCACAAAGGTAAATTTCTTTGTGCGTGCCCGTGTAATAAACTTTTCCATTCGTATCAAAGAGTAGGGAAGGGTCGATACCTGGCAAATCTAAGAAAATAGGATCTGACCATTCACCTAAAATATCATCTGTCCAAATCAAAAAGTTTCCTTGATTTGGTACATTCGTACAGACAACATAAAAACGCCCTTCATGATAACGAATCGTCGGAGCATAAAGACCAAACGCATTAGGTGCCTGATTTGACAGCTGAATCTGAGTCTTTCGAGTAATACAATGTCCAATCTGCTCCCAATTGACTAAATCCTTGCTGTGGTAAAGCGGAAGCCCAGGAAAATATTCAAAGGAGCTTGTTACTAAATAAAAATCTTCTCCGACACGACAAATACTCGGATCCGGATTAAAGCCTGTAATAATTGGGTTATTAAATTTCATGTAAACGCCTCCAGTTCTCTTTTCCTAAAATTACCATGAATTACTACCCTTTGATAGGGAAAAAATAGACATCATCATGGACAAATTAGTGGTTGAGCGCTAAATCAGCGACTAACTAAATAAATATTTTGTTCAAGGTACTGACAGAAACTCATTCGCACAAATAGCTAGCAGTTTAAATAAAAAACTTGAGAAACCCGTAGCAGCGGTTTTCTCAAGTGAGCTCATTATTTATTGCTGGAAGAATAACTGTCTTTTTTCACGAGAATATTTCATTATCATCAGTAATCCATAAACCAACAGACTAGAGAAACTTAAGACAATAATCCCCATTTGAAAGCTAATTTGTGCGTTGCCCGTCATTGAAACTAAGCTTTCAGTAATCACACTAACCGAATGAAAATAAGTGGTTGGTAAGACATGGAGAATTCCATTGAGTGGTTCAAAGTAGCCCGTTGCTATAACTAAACCGATAATCGCTACGATTGAGATGAACAACGTCGACAGATTACTTCTTGTCAGATCAGCAATCAAATAGACAATCAAAACAACGAAGACAATGGCTAACACCTGTAAGAGGCCAGCTTTCAAAATAATCTCACTCAGACTCAGCAGTCCAGTATAACCAACCGTCTGTTTACTGATAGGGTAGTGAAGAGAACCGATGCCGCCTGTAATTCCCGCAATCACTAAAGGGACGAGCAAAAAGAATAAGTAAAAGGCAAAACCAAATAACATCAGAAAGCCGCTTTTTTGTGTATGGAAACGCATGGCTGATTGAGGAAAACTATCTTCAATATCAAGCCTATCGATCATACTTACACATAACACGCTACTCAATAAGGCAATCAAACAAATCGAGAAAATGATAGGGTAGACCGAATCCATCATGCGATACATATAACCCAGACCCGTTTTCTCTTGCCCTGACATCTCAGGTGCTAAGTTCAACTCACCTAGCTTTTTGTACGTTTCATACGCCGTCATCACTATTTGTTGCTCAGTTGCTAGATTGATTCCTGATACGGACGCTGTATTTCTTTCGTACTCAGGATCGTTCACGGTTGGCAAGTCATACTGTTCCATCAAATCTGTCTCAATAGCAAGAGCCTCTTGCCAGTTTCCTTGCTGAGCAAATGATATTAAGTCTTTAAGAAGTGTTAGTCTAGCTTCTGTTTGTTTATGGCCGTCCATCAATTCTTCTCGTTCTGCTTTAGGCATTTCTTCATCCTCTAGCACAGATTCAAGGTTCATCAAACTAGTTTCTCTCATCGCAGCTTCCCGAGTTTTGTCATGTACATAGCCAGCTGTTGCAGAGGATCTCATATTTAATGAGAACAACACAAGGACTATAATCACGGGTAAGAGTAGCGGAATTAGGTTTAACCGAGTTTTTAAGGCTGTCTTCAGCAAGTACATCGAATAATTTTTCATGCGCTCACCTCAGCATCCAGTAGTTTAAAAATGCCTAATTCGAGGCGAAACTGTTGGTCACAAATAGAGAAAAATTCTTCACTCTCATGCGCTGAAAATAGAATGGCTTTGCCTTCAGCCTTTTTGATTGCTAATAGTTCTTCAAATCTTTTGATACTGGCTCTGTCTAAGCCAATCGTCGGTTCATCTAGCAACCAATAGTCTGCATTGGCAACCATATATAACGAAAGCAATACTTTTTGTTTCATTCCCAAAGAATACTTTTTTATCGGTGTATGTATAAATGAGTCCATTTGCCAATAATCGATGGCTTCTTTTATGTATTTTTTATCCGATTTCCACAGTCCACAAACCAGCTGTAGATAATCCCAGCCAGAAAGTGCCGGATTAAACCAAGTCGAGGACTCAAAATAATAAATTAATTTTTTTACTTCTTTAGCGGAAAGCTTTTGGTCCTTTTCAATCAGCTTAGCATGCCCAATTTTCTCATTCCTAACCCCAGCTATTGTTCGTAATAAGGTCGATTTTCCACTGCCATTTGGTGCCGAAAGTCCATAGATTCTGCCTTTATGTAAATCAAACTCAATTCGATCTGCCAGCAAAACATTTGTCATCAGCCTTAAATTTCTTATCTGTAACATCCCATCACCCTTTCATTTCCCTAACTCGTCTTGTTCCTAATTAAAATAATACCTCTTAATCATACGGAAGAATGCTTGAATTAAGAACCATCCATGCCCATTTTATAACAAAACTTAATAAATCCAATAAATATAATGATATATAATTCGAGTTTTATATAAAATCAGCGAGATATTTCTAAAATTTACGCATTAATCGACACTTGACTACAAAAGGGGGAGCCTGACTACGTATAAAATAATGATAGTTGTATAGGAATCTAAAAAATATCACAATGTATTTTTATGTATATTATTAATCAGAAGAAAAAAATTGACAGCTTATATTATTTTAATATTAATTCCTAAAAAACCAAAGAAAATCCATAAAAAGCTTAGGTCAAAACAAAAAATAATTATATTTAAAACGAAAAACTATTGCATAAATAAAAAATAAATGATAAATTAATGAATAAATATTAAAAAAGGTGGTTAAAATATGTTTAAAAACGCAATTGTTCGTATACCTGCTACAACTATTTCTGAAGGAATTACTAGTATTGATGAAGGGCAGCCAATTTATAGTAAGGCATTGGTTCAGCATGAAAACTATGTCAGTGCCTTGACTAAAGCCGGTGTAAACGTGACGGTTTTAGAACCTGTTGACGAGTTTCCTGACTCTTGTTTCGTCGAAGACGTGGCGCTATGTACCAGTAAATGTGCGATTATCACACGGCCCGGTGCACCGACTCGACAAAAAGAAGCCGAACTCGAGGATATGACCCAAGCACTACATAGCTTTTATGAGCATGTTGAAAAAATCGAAGCCCCAGGAACAGTCGAAGCAGGGGACATTATGATGGTCGGCGATCACTTTTATATCGGTTTATCTGCTCGGACTAATGCTGAAGGAGCGGCTCAGTTGATAGCAATCCTTGAGAAATACGGTTTGTCAGGTGAAGTTGTTCCGCTAAAAGAAGTCCTTCATCTTAAAACAGGACTGGCTTACCTAGAAAATAATAATTTATTAGTTGCTGGTGAATTCCAAACTTCGCCAACCTTTGAAAAGTTCAACAAATTAAATGTTGAAATAGATGAAGCTTATGGTGCTAACTGTATTTGGGTAAATGATTCGGTGCTCGTGCCAAAAGGCTACCCAAAAATACAGAGTAAGATTGAAGCATTAGGGTATAAAGTTCTAGTGGTAGACACATCGGAATATCGGAAAATTGATGGTGGGTTAAGTTGCTTGTCATTAAGATTCTAAAACGAGGGGGATTGTGAATGGAAAAGGGAGAGAAAAAATTAGGTTTATTTTCTTTAGTCGGGATCATTATTAGCGCGATTATTGGCGCAGGAATTTTTAACCTTATGAAAGAGATGGCCACCACTGCATCTGCAGGTATTACAATCATTGGCTGGCTAATTACTGGGCTAGGCATGGGTGCGTTGGTCTTTTGTATGCAACGATTGAGCATCAAACGACCCGATTTGGATGCTGGAATATTTTCTTATGCCAAAGCTGGATTTGGCGATTACATTGGATTCAACGCGATATGGGGTTACTGGATTTCTGTTATTGTAGCGAATGTTGCATTCGGCACGCTATTATTTAGTGCCTTGGCTTACTTTTTCCCGATTTTTGGAAATGGTCAAAATATTCCTTCTATTATAGGTGCAACGGTTGTCTTGTGGCTGATCCATTATGTGATTTTGAAAGGTTTGGACAAAGCGACGCTACTCAATACAGTAGTTGCGATAGCAAAATTAGTGCCTATCTTAATTTTTATTGTGTGTTTATTCTTCGGCTTCCAAAAAGAACTCTTTTTCTCAAACTTTTTCACAGCCTTCGATAGTAACCAAGTACCAATTTCAATTCTTGAGCAATTAAAAGGGACCGTTCTATCCACTGTTTGGGTCTTTATCGGAATAGAAGGGGCGATTGTCTTTTCCGGACGTGCAAAAAAACGAAGTGATGTCGGTAAAGCGACAATTTTAGGTTTTATTTCCGTTACCCTAATCTACATTTTTATTACTGTTTTTTCTTATGGTGTTTTTTCGCAAACACAGTTGCAAAATATACCCAACCCGGCAATGGCCTATGTTCTAGAAGCAATTATCGGGAAAACAGGTGCGATCATTGTGAACACGGGTGTCATTATTTCGATTTTCGGTGCTTGGATTGCGACTACTTTATTAGCAGAAGAAGTTGCCTTTCAAGCAAGTATTAGTCAGTTATTTCCTAAAATTTTTAGCAAACAAAACAAGAACAATGTCCCAGCGCATTCTGTAACGATTATTACCTTAATCGTTCAAGTTTTACTGCTAAGTTTTTTGATTACAGACGAAGCTTACTCGTTGCTGTCTAAACTATCTTCAGCAACTATTTTATTACCATACACTTGTGTTGCATTGTACCAAATTAAACTATCCATTCAACTAAAAGAGAAGCTTTTATCAAAAGATATCCTAATAGGTGTCCTAGCAACGCTCTACATGTTTTGGCTCATCTATGGTTCAGGAACACTGTATTTTATGCTAACTATTTTGACTCTTTGCCCAGGGTCTGTAATGTACATCTATGTAAAAAAGAAGAATTCGACAGATTTATTCAACAAGTATGAATGGGCCATCTTCAGTCTGATTAGTTTATTATTTCTCTATGGCATCTTTCAATTTTCAAAATTCGGTATGCTATAAGAAGCTGTTGTCGATGTTTTCTTCTATACTTTACTTTCTATAAAATCTAAGAATATACGACAAGCTTAGTATAGAAGGAAAGAGGGGAGGTTCAGCGTTATCAGTAAAGTAACCGGATGTGCTAAAGTATCAGAGGTCTAAAAGAATGTAAACTGATTACTGAATTAAAACTGCTGTGAGATTAGTGGGACTACATCGATTACTAAATTACGATGCGACAACCGGACAACAGAGAATAACGAAAAATAATCTATCAAATGACATTCTATGAGGCATCAGTCATAAATAATAACAAACAACTCATTTATTCTATTCATTTAAAGAGTAAATGAGTTGTTTGTTATAGTCTTGTGAATACTTCACAAATTACCATAAATTTTTCTGGTTATCAGATAATACTTTAGACAATTTAGCAGCATCCGTAAACAATCGATGATTCAGCAGCATTTAATGGATACCAATCCTATTAAAGCAATTAGTCATTCTAAGCACGATAAACTTGTTCATTTATCGAACCAATGCCAACTATAAACGCTACTCATTAATTGTTACCGCAAAATGACTAAATCTATTAGATGCTCAGCACGATACCGCATGATGCATCATTGTTCATACTAAGAATCAAGTTAGCTATGTAATGATCTATAAGTTAGTGTAACCTGGCTTATCTAAACACGGAGTTGCTGATCTTTAAAAAATTATTTGGGACATTGTATTACAAATACTTCGTACGAGGATTCATCTAAACAATATAAAAGACAAACAAATATAAAACCTAACGCAAAACTAACAACAAGTTAAATAATAGTTAGCTATAGTGAGAAATTATCACTTTTTAGCTAAAAATGAGCAAACGAACACGTAAAACGAACGATTTAAAGAAATATTCAAGATACATACTATTATACAACTCATTACATTACTCCCGAATACTAGAATAA
>NZ_MAEJ01000029.1 GCF_009933175.1 Candidatus Enterococcus huntleyi
ACAAACTATAGTAATGGCCCTTTAGAAGGAACTAATAATAAAATAAAGGTTATTAAACGAGTGGCTTATGGCTATCGAAACTTTGCAAATCTACGTGACCGCATCTATTTAGTTCAAGGCCTAATTTTTGAAGACGTTAAAGACAACAAAAAGAAGCTCCAGCTAAGCAAAGCTGCTTAACTGGAGACACTGTACTCTATTCAATTTGACCCTCACCAACACTATTTGACGAAGAGCCAAAGAATTCCAATCCCTAAATCAGCTTCTACTTTTACCTTAATCTTCATCCTCATCAAGAGCGTCATCATCTTCTAATGCTTCTTTACCAATGAACGCTTGCAGCATCCAAATGTTCTTGTCTAAGTCATTTTTAAAAGCAATCAATGTATCTTCTAAAGCATCGTCACCCTCGTCTTGAGCTAAACGAATCGCGCGAATAGTTAGGTCACGAGTGCTTCTGAAGTCCTCGATAATATTTTCAACCATGTCTTCTGCTTTAGCGTATTTATTAACTGCATCTTCCGAAAGCATCGAATATTTTTCAAATTCAACCGTTGTCGAAGCAGGTTTATGCCCAGAAGTAATTAGACGCTCCGCAAGTTTGTCGAACCATTTTTCATTTTCGTTATACAACTCTTCAAATTTTTCATGCAACGTAAAGAAATTGGCTCCTTTTACATACCAGTGATATTGGTGCAGTTTCACATGTAATGTATGCATGTTGCCTAAAAGATGATCCGCAATGGCCGCTGCATTAATTTTCGTATGATGAACATGTTCCTTGTGTTCTTGTTCTTCTTGCCATCTTTCTTGGGGTGTTCTTTCTTGAGTAGCTTTATTTTCAGTCATGATTTATTCCTCCTATAATTTTGGTTTGTTTAAAATAGCTTTCTTTGATTCCTCCTTTTTCTTTACTGAATTTAGTATAGGATAGATTTCCGTTAAAAAAATTGACGCTCATCAAGAAAAGTATTTCTTAATAGACGCCAGGCTTCTCTATTAAATTCAACTGAAATAATCAAAGGAATGAAGTCGTTCCCTCCAAACAAAAATTTCATTAAAGTAGGGCCTAAAAAAAGAATAGCAACTATACTTTGTCAAGAGACCTGACTGCTATTTTTTTGCTTGTTATTCTTCAATTACCAAATGTCTTGCCTTGCAGTATATTTAATGCTCTTTCTCACTAGTGTTGCATGCAACACTAGTGAGAAAGAGCATTAATAAGATTAACCTAGAAGAATAACTTTACTTTATTTATGTCATACCATAAATAAAAATTGAAAAGAATTTTTTTATTTATTTTTAGTAGATCGATTAATAGGAGTTTTAGCTTGGGAGCGTCAATAATTTTGTGTAAATGGTTCTTCCCTACTGTAGATTGTTTCTAATTCTCCATCGGTTGACTCAGCATTTGTTCGAGCTCGCCTTCAGCCTGTTGGAAACCTTTATGACTGCGACCTAGGAATTTTTGGTTGTGAGTATCAAAAGACGAGACTAAGAAACGTTCCATCGACTCTTCATTTTGGAACTGTTCCTTGCGGTGGCTGTATTTCTTGATTTGCTTATTAAAGGATTCAATCAAGTTCGTAGAGTAAATAGTCTTGCGTATGGCTAATGGGAAATCATAGAAAGTGAGCAGGTAATCGTTCGAAAGGATCGATTCCACCATTTTTGGATAGCTGGTTTTCCATTTTTCCGCAAAAGCACCACGTGCTTCCAATGCCGCCTTTTTAGATGACGCTTGATACACCATTTTAAAATCATCACAGACTTCCTTACGATCATCGACACGCACTTTGTGACTGATATTACGGGAAACGTGCACACAGCAATGTTGAAAACGGGCTTTGGGGTAGAACCGCTGCACGGCCCCTGCCATCCGTGATGAAAAGGAGGACGTTTTTCACGTCACGTTCCTGGAGGTCTATTAAAATCTCTTCCCAAATCGTGATAGATTCAGTTGGTGCAATCGCATAGCTCAACACTTCCTTTGAACCGTCCGGGCGAATGCCAACTGCGATATGAATGGCTTCCTTGGCGACGGTTTTCCGCTTTAAAGGGATATAGGTTGCGTCCATATAAATAGCGGCATAACGGTCATGAAGCTCACGTTCCTTAAATGAAGTGACTTCTTCCGTAAATGATTTAGTCATATTGGACATGGTTTGGGGCGTGTAGTGATGCCCATACATTTTCTCAATCAAGTCTGCGATTCCCGACATGGTAATACCTTTTCGGAAGAGGTGAATGACGGTCTCCTCTAACGTATCATTCGTCCGTCTATAAGCAGGAACAGTCTGTTGCTTGAACTCGCCGTTGCGGTCGCGCGGAATCTGGAGATGAAGTTCCCCGTACTCGGTCTTGACCGTACGGTCATAGGAGCCGTTACGAGAATTACCCGTGTTAAAACCAATGCGATCGTACTTTTCGTAATCGAGGAAAGCCGTTAACTCCGTTTTGAGAAGCGTATTGACAGCTTTTTCCAAATGGACACGGAATAATTCATTCAAATCGCCTTTGTTCGCTAGAGTCTTTAGAATTTCTGTAGTAAAATCGTTCATATGGAAGTCCTCTTTTCTGTGAATGTGTTGTGGTAACTCTATTCTACAGAAGGGACTTCCTTTTTTCTATTTACACAAAATATTTTACACTCTCTTCCGAAATAATATGCTATTTTTATTACCTTTCTTTTATTACCTTTTCTTTATTACTTTTATATTAATCTCTTATTGATGATGATGAATGCAATAAAAAAAAGCCTCTAGTGAGGGGAAGTGCAACTACTTTTTGATACAAAATAAAAAGAGCAACTCAATTTAATCTTGCTAGCGATGATTTTTTCGTATTTTCTATTAGAAAACATTTCATCCCGCTCAATTGAAGTCCTTGATGAACTAGACAACAGATTTATCTCATATTCAGACATTCTTGAGAATAAAAAAGTAGATAAAATAGTAGATACACGGACTCAGTCATCGAAAAAGAATTTTCCAAGCCCAGATTAACAATCTCTCGTCTTAATTCAAATAGAATTTCAAAATCTGAAATCGTCTCTTCGGGTTGTCTCTTAAAAAAAGGTTAATATCATCAAATCTTTTCGTTAAAGTATCCAAGGATAGAAAAAACACGTTCAACCCTCGAATGATTGGTTTGAACGTGTTTTAAAATTAACATATTCCTTTAAAAACTAATAATTTTCTTATACTTAATTATCGTCCTATTACTGTAAAGAACGATAATTTTTATTTAAATACACCCAAATTGAAAACTACTTGATCATCATTATCTAGTTTAGTTTCACCTGCACCTTTTTCACCCATTTTTCCATTGATAGTGAATGTCCAATATTTATTTTGGCTCTCATCTTGCGCATGACCATCAATTGAAGTAATAAAGCCGTCCTTTTCTTTTACTTCAAAGTTAGCCTTTAAAATTGCCAGTAATGATTCTCCTGATTTGTAAGTGACTTTTTTTTTAGTGATCTCTTTATCGCTATCAGTCAATTCTATCAGCACGCTTGATTTAGCAACCTCGCTTATTGCTTGAGTGGATGCTTTTGAAGAGGCTTGATCATTTTGATTTGATTGGCACCCTGTCATAATGAATAATCCGATAAAAACGGTTAATAATGTTGCTAATTTTTTCAAGTTTAAAATCCTCTCTTAATGGAATACCTTCCCTGCTCGTTCATAAAATGGTTCCTTGGTAGCATAAACATGATTTACATAACGTGCAAGTACAAAAAATAAATCTGATAAGCGATTCATAATTTTGTATGCATGTAAATTGATAGGTTCATCTGAAACAATCAATCGTGTGATTTCACGTTCTGCCCGACGAATAACTGTTCGTGTAATTTGCATATCGCATGCCACCGGGTGTCCTCCAGGTAAGATAAATTTTTCAATGACTGGAACTTTTGCTTGATAAAAATCAATCAGCGTTTCAATCTTAGTTACTTCTTCTTTCCCTACAATCATTTCTTTAATCCCAATGGGTGTAGCCAAGTCTGTTCCAATATCAAAAAGTAAAATTTGTAATGCGACTAGTTCTTTTTTCAACAGCTCAAACTTTTTATCATCCAACTCTGAAATAATTTTACCAACCCAAGAATTTACTTCATCCATGCTACCGTAAGCACAAACGCGAGCGTCAGATTTTTTTATTCTTTTTCCACCAATAATACTAGTGTTTCCTTTATCGCCGCTTTTAGTATAAATTTTCATCGAATAGCTCCTTTTACAAGCCACATTTTAGTTGTACTTTACAGTTAGTACACGTACTGCAACCACCAATTTCTTCAATTCTACCCTCATGGCAAATCGGACATATTTCTTCTGCTTCTGATGATTCTAATGAGTCAAGAGTAATTTGATTATTTACCACCCCTACTACAGGTTCTTCAAATACATTGTCATCTGCTTCAAGTGTCAACACTTGCGAATCTCGGCTACCATCCACATAGACGGTTCCACCTTTAGCCCCACCTTGATACAGATCTTCATAGATCGCGGCTACTTGTTTCACTTGATACCCCTTAGGTGCATTGACTGTTTTTGAGATAGAGCTGTCTACCCAACGTTGGATCGTACATTGAACACTCACATGAGCTTCTGGTGAAAGCTCCATGGCAGATACAAAGAATGGGGGTAGATTATCCGCAGCTGTTTCTGGATTTTTTTCTAAATATTCGCTAACTATTTCAGCATTAACTTCAATGAATTTTCCTAAACGACCACTTCTGAAATAAGAAAAAGAGAAATATGGTTCTAGTCCGGTTGAAACACCAGCCATAGTACCCGTTGACCCTGTTGGTGCGACTGTTAGTAAATGAGAATTACGAATGCCGTATTTTAGAATCGCTTGTCGGATTGATTCCGGCATCTTCTTCATATAGCCCGATTCAATAAAACGTTGACGAAGTGCTGTTGTTTCCTCGACTGTTTTGCCTATTAAAAATGGGAAGCTTCCTTTTTCTTTTGCTAGTTCGACGGACGTTTGATAAGCCGTAACAGCAATTTTTTCAAATACTTGATCTACTAAACGGTTTCCATCTTCAGATCCATAGACTTTTTCACAATAAATCAATAAATCTGCCAATCCCATGACCCCAAGTCCAACACGTCGTTCACCTTTAGCTTGCTGCTCATTTTTTTCAAAAAAGTAAGGCGTCGCATCAATTACATTGTCCTGAAAACGAACACTAGCTCGTACGACATCAGCTAATTTTTCAAAGTCGACAACTTTCGTTTCTTTATCAACCATATTGGCTAAATTAATTGCTGCTAGATTGCATACCGCATAAGGCGTCAACGGCTGTTCCCCACATGGATTGGTTGCAACTACCTTTTGTCCGTAGGCTTGAGCATTGGTCATCTCATTAGCATTATCGATAAAAAATATTCCCGGTTCTGCTGAATACGTTGCACAATAAGTAATCAAATCCCACAATTCGCGAGCCTTGATCGTTTGATGGATTTTTACTTTACGCCCTGTTTCAGCCCATTCTCTGACATCTCCAATTTCCATCCAATGTTGATCATAATCAGCCATTTCACTAGCGTCATAGTCTTCGATTGCTGGAAAGCGTAACTCATAAGTTTGGTCGGTTTCGACAGCTTCCATAAATTCTTTTGTTAAACAGACGGAGATATTGGCTCCGGTCAAGAAATCAGGGTCTTTCACACTGTACGTACCACCCGCTTTTAATTTCTGTTGAGCCGTTTTTAAAAATTTATCCTCCATATCATTCGTCGGATGATCGACCAAATACTCTAACCATTCCTTTTCATTTGCTATTAGTGGTTCAAAAGTCAGTTTTTCACTAGCTAATTGACGTACTATCGGACTTTGGCTAGTGTGGATCAAATTTTGTAAAATGGCCGGATTCTGAATCTTAGAGATAATGAATTCAAAAATATCTGGATGCCAATCATTCAACATGATCATTTGTGCTCCCCGACGACTCCCGCCTTGTTCAACTAAATTTGTCAAATTAGCTAAATCATTGAGCCACGAAACTGAACCTGATGATTTCCCATTCACCCCATGGACGATCGCTGATTTTGGCCGTAGCGTTGAACCGTTCGTTCCTACACCACCACCACGGCTCATAATCTCCATCACTTCTTGACGATGTTTTGCCAGGCCCCCACGAGAGTCATGGATGAATGGCATAACGTAGCAATTGAAGTATGTTACTTCTGAATTCGTTCCTGCACCATAAAGTACACGTCCAGCAGGAATGAGATTTTGTTCTGTCAAATGCTGATAAAACTCGGTAAAAAACTGAGCTTTTTTTTCTCCTTCAATATCAGAGATTCCTCTAGCAACACGAGCTGCAATTTGTTCAAAATAAAGTTCAAGCGGTTTCTCAACCTCATTTATATTTCGAATCACTCGTCCCGAAGCAATTTCTTCTGGATTAGTTAACGAGCTTTGAAATTCTTCCTCAATTCGAATTATCAACTGTTCCTTATTGATCTCTTCAATTTTTCCGATCCCTCTTGCTGGATATTGTGGATCAGCATGGGTTGTTAAAATAACCAAATCCCCGACTGTCAAAGTTTTTCCGCTCATATCTTTAAATGCATAGCGATCAAGCATGATTAATCTTGAAATCCCATCAAATGTTTGAGTCATTTCTGCAGTTATCTTAGCGACTTCTTTATAAGAAGAGATATCTTGATTTAGTTTTTCTATATATTTTTTAGGATAATTCATTAAATACTACCACCTTTATCATCAACAAACACAACATATTGTGCCCTCCAATGATTATCGCACTATATAAAGTGTAATTCAATCTTGTAATTAATTTTTATTCTGATACAATGAGAACTATTATCAATTAAAACAAGGGAGTTTTCCTAGTGTTACCAACCTCTAATTCACGCTTTCCAATCAGAAGGATTACCACCCTCGCTTTATTTAGTGCCGCCTGTATTGTTGGTAGAATCCTTTTTACTTGGATACCGAATGTACAACCAATGACAGCCATTCTACTTTTACTCGCTTTTTATGGAAGTTATACAGATGCTTTAATCGTTACTTTAGTAAGCTTATTAGGCACGAACCTTTATTTAGGAATGGGTAGTTGGACAATCAGCCAACTGATCGCCTTCAGTAGTATCGTTACGGTTTTTCATTTTTTATCTAACTGTGCCCTGATTAAGCATCACATCTCTATCCAAGCAATCATTGCATTTTTATGTGGCCTTCTTTACGGATTGATCGTATCGAGAGTTGAAGTCTTTATATATCAACTACCTTCTTTTTGGGCCTATTATTTTCAAGGATTATTTTTTGATATCCTCCATGGAACAGGTAATTTAATCTTTTATCTTGTATTAGTTCCTGTGTTTAAACGAATTTTATTACCTGCTATTAATAGTTCGAAAAATAAATTAAATAGTTAGATGAGTATCTAAATCACAATATCTCTTATTAAATTAAACCTATAATTCAAATAGGAAGCCTTGCGTATTATTTAAGATGGTTCTGTTGCAAAGTTAAAAAATTAATAAAGAGTTTCCAATTAATTTTTGATTTTATGCTTAGATACTTATTAATGTATTCATCTCATGAATCACTGAAAAGCCAAAGAGACTTTTGTCTCTTTGGCTAATTTTATATAAAGCGTGTATAGTTTCAATTCCTTTAATTGTTGAGGAAGCAGTCCTTATGGACTGATATAATTTGTGCCTTTTCTTGATGGATCGATGATCCTGTTCAATGATATTATTCAAGTATTTATTTGTTCGGTGTTCAGTCTTAGAAAATAATCCTTCAGAATGCAATTGATTAAACGCACTACTTAGTGAAGGGGCTTTATCAGTGACAAGAACTTTAGGTTCTCCAAATTGTTTGATCAATCGTTTAAAGAAAGCATAAGCTGCTTGTTTATCACGCTTTTTTCGTAACCAAATATCTAATGTTATCCCCGAAGAATCAATGGATCGATACAAATAGTGCCACTTTCCTTTTACCTTAATATAAGTTTCATCGGTTCTGTTGCAAAGTTTTAAATAAAGAATAAAATCCCTTACGGTATCTATGATTTAAGCTGGGATTCCCAATAATACCTTGATTTCAGTACAGACCGAAAACCCGAAGAGAGTGCCTTCTTTTCGGGTTTTCTTATATAATCCTCGAATGGCTTCCATGCCTTTAATCGTGGTAGAGGCAGTGCGTAAACTTCGATAGAATTTATTGCGTCTCTTTACTGGACGATGGTCTTGTTCAATCAAATTATTCAGGTATTTAATGGTACGATGTTCTGTCCCTTGATAAAAGCCGCCGTATTCTTTTAGTTTCTTAAAGGCACTTGTAATAGAGGGGGCTTTATCTGTGACTACAACCTTCGGTTCATCAAACTGCTTCACTAACCGCTTAAGAAAAGCATAGGCTGCTTGTGTGTCCCGTTTTTTACGTAACCAAATATCCAAGGTTAAACCATCTGCATCGATGGCTTGATACAAATAATGCCATTTTCCTTTAATTTTGATGTACGTTTCATCCATTTTCCATGAATAAAAGGATTTTTTATTTTTCTTTTTCCAAATTTGATAGAGTAGTTTGCCATATTCTTGCACCCAACGATAAATCGTCGTATGAGAAACGTTAATGCCACGATCATATAAGATTTCTTGAACTTCACGATAGCTAAGGTTATAACGAAGATAGTAGCCCACGGCTACAATAATCATATCCTGCTGAAATTGCTTTCCTTTAAAATGATTCATCGTCATTCCTCCTGCTATCTTTTTCTAATATTCTACCTTATTTGATAGTAGATTTAAAACTTTGCAACAGAACCGGATCAGTAATAAATAATGTACCTAATGCAATAACCGCACTTTCAAGCTTAAACTTTGTATTTTTGATAAATTTTTTCATTTTATACACCTCTTGTTTTTATTTTATCGCAAAGGAATATTCCTTTGTAATGATTGATTTTCTTTTGGTTTTGTTTGCTTAATCAATTTGTCTAGGTTTCGTTTTTTCTGTGGTTGGTTACCGCTCAACAAACGATTAATTGATTTTGCAAATTGGAACATTTTTACAGTCACTTCATTTTTTTTAGGTTCATTTTTTTCCAATTCTTGGGATTGATCTTTATTAGTATTTTCAATTTCCTTACTTAATTCTATTTTATCAGAATCAGGTAAATAAGCATTGCGATTAACGACCTTTTTCAGATTGTGTTTTGCTAATGGGCTTAGTTCATCAATATGTTTCATGCTATCTTGAACAAAAAATACACCTTGACAATCATTAGGAATTTTCACCGTCTGAATGTTAGTTAAGAAGCCTTTTGATTGTTCCAACATGGAATTAATTTCCTCACTGCTGAATCTAGCAACTCCTTCGACTTTAGAAAAATCAGTTGTTTTGTAATAGTCAGATTTTGCAAGTAACATTTCGCCTTCTATGACTGAATCTATCGAAACATTTTTATCAAATTTTCTTTCAACTTCTGATTGAACATATTCTATCAATCCTTGTTTTATTCCTATTAGTTTTTCTTTTTTAATTGATAAAATTTCTTTTCTTTCAGGGTTGTTTTCTTTTGTTATACTATCTTCAACTTGTTTAATTTTTGAATCAAGATAACGGCTAGTTTGAAATGGTTTTTCTTTAAAAATCTTTTTACTTTCTTCTTTTTCTACTACTCTTTCATTGTAAATGACCTCTGCTAACTGATCTTTATTCAATAACTGTTTTCTAAATATGGTTTCATTAACCATTGCTCTAACTTCGTGATTTGAAAATTTATCAATATTCAAACTTGGATAAGATTTTTTGAAGAATCTTTCTGCTTGTTTATCTAAAATTTCATTTGCCTTTGTAAGCATATCTCGTTCACTACTAATTTTACTTAACATCAAACGTTGTTTTTGAATTTCCATTTTGTTGTTAAATATGAATGAATTTTCCCACCTTTTTAACTCATTAATTCTTTTATCAATGTTTTCATCATTAATAAAAATTTTTAATTCTTGAGAAAGATTTTTTAGTTCTTTTTTCTCTAAAGGTGAAAAAGTTTTTTCAAATTTTAAAGTGAAGTTTTGGTCTTGTTTTAATACTTTCTCTTGACTTTCAAGTTTATCAAGTTCGGCTAGAATATCATTGTAACTTTGAATCTCTAAATTTTTTCTTTTTAACTCACTTATAACTCCTTTATCTTCTAATTTTTTTGAGTAAAACCCTTCGTGAATTGTTGGTAGTTCTTTTTTTCCAAGTTCCGCATGAGATTTTTCTGTTATTTGTTGATCGATATTTCTGTCTTTTAAATATTGATTAACTTTGTCTGCCCAATCTTTACGAATTTCAGAAACAAGAGATTTTCTATCCCAATCATTTGTTTTAATTGAAACGGTTACTCTTTGCCCCTTTTCATTAAAAATCTGATTGCCATTTTCATCTAGTTTAGGTATTCTATGACTTTTGTTTAAGATATTACCTTCACTATCTACTTCTCTCATTGTTAGCATAATGTGAGCATGAGGATTGTTTTCATCATCTCTATGAATGGCAACGTCTGCAATCATTCCTTCACTTACAAAATTATCTTTAACAAAATCTTCAATCAACATTCTTTGGTCTGAATTATTTAATTCAATTGGCAATGCTACATTTAACTCTCGACAAAGTTGAGCGTTTGGACTTTTTTCTGCTAATTCCATTTTGTTCCATAATGTCTGTCTATCTAAAAACTCATTAGGTACATAATCAGGTTTTGAAATAAAAGCTTCTGGTTTAACAGTTCTATGGTTGTATAGATTAGTTTTTTCATATAGTTCACTATATAATTTTTCACCGCTTCGATAAGAAGCCATTGCAATTAAACTTCTTTTTCCGCCTTCTCTTTTTGCTATTGTCATGGATAAATGGAAGATTGCCAATTGTATCACCTCTCTTTCTTTTCAAACATGAGCGTAGCGAATTTTAACAAACACGCTTGACGATAAAATTAACTAACAGTTAAGTTTTATAGCATAAATACGAAGTAACGAAGTTACTGCGTATAAGTGCTCCCTTAGTAAATCATCTAAGGGAATCCTTGATAAATTAATTTTACCACTTATCATTATAAAAGTAAATATGTTTAACCTGACATTTCCATTTATATTTATTGATTTTAGAAATATAATATAATATGATAGATATATACAAATTATCAGGAGGGATATTTTATGGAAAACCAAGATCAAAACATCAAGACAGAAAATGAGCAAATCATTCCAAAAACAAGACCAAAGAAGAGAAAGAAAAAAACTGTTTCTGATATTGAACTTCAAATTAAAGAATTACAAAAGAAAAAAGAAGAATTAATTCTAAAGTCTAAAGCAGATATTGGTGACTTTGTTCTTTCTACCCTTTCAAAAAATAATATTTCTATTGAATCAATTGAAGAAAACAAAGAATTATTCTATGACGAATTAGAAACTTTATTAAATGTGAATAGTCAAAATTTTTCTGAATTACTTAAATAGTTATGGTAAATAATGACTTAAATGATATCAATAAAAAAATTGAAAAGTTGAAAATTCAAAAAAATATTTTGCGAGCGAATAGCGAGCAAAATATTAATAGAAAACAACGAACAAAACGATTAATTGAAAAAGGCGCTTTATTAGAAAAATACTTTGAAATTGATTGTTTGACGGTTGAAGAAACAGAAGATTTTTTAAAAATTTTTTCTGAATATATTAAAGCAAATAAACCTAAAAAGTATCAAAAAAAGGAAAAATAATTTTCCTTTTTTTGATACTTTTTTAAATAAAATTGATTGTTCTTAATGTTTGTTCTTCCTTTTTTAATTGCTTTAATATTTCATTTACTGAGTCTATATCCAAATCGTACCAATCACCAAAAACGATAATATCACCTGATACTTTTTTTTCTATAAAATCAACTGTTAAAGTTATTTCTCTTGTTGACATTGGCGAACGTGCATCTATTTGATATAAATCAAAATCATATTTTTGATGATTATTTATTCCTCTCATTTCTGTTACTGTCGCTTTTATAACTTTTAAAATATTACCTTCAAAATTTATTTTTTTATTTTAATATCCACTTTAAAACTTCCTTTCTGATAAACTTACAAGCCTTAATTGGCTTGTAAGTATTTTTTTTCTTCTTTATCTTCCTTCACCTTTTGACTTCCATACATTCCCCTTATTGTGTCCATATCATAATTTTTTCGACTACGTTTTTTATAATCGCTTGGTGCTTTATACCAAGCATATTTTTTAGGTGAATATCGGAATTCTAGGGCTTTTATATCTTCTTTATATGGTTTTGTATTACCTGTTAGCCATATAAATGTTCCTACTACTTCGATTGCTACGCCGTCCATTTTTAGATTGAACAATTTATTAATAATATCCTTAAACTGTTCGGGTGTTTCTGTTGTTTCTTTGGTGTAAGTTTCACCTTCTTTATTCTTATGAGTGTTTTTAAGTTTGCTAAACAGTTCGTCATATTCATTGTTCAAAATTTTCATTTCTTCTTCATTCCCGCCACAATCGGGGTGTAACTTCAAAGCTAACTTTTTGTAGGCTTTTTTCAATTCTTCCAATGTTTCAACGTTTTTAATGTATTTCATTTTTATCATTCCTTTTCTTTTTTATTTTTGGCTTTTTGACAACCATTTTTGTTAGGCGTTTGAGGAAGTGAAGCTGTTTTCCTCGAATGGTAAAAGCTGTGAATGTTCTACATATCTTGTTCCTTTCTTTTTTCGTTTAGGTGGTTCATTTTCGCCAGTGTGTTCGTGTCGTTTGCTGTGACGAGTACGCAACATAGACACAAAGAAAACACAAGGGCGAGCTTGCTCGTTTATATACCCTTGTGTTTTCGACTGGATATGTTAAGGTAACAAACAGTAAATGGCACGTTACAGACTGCAAAATGTAGCAACTGAAAAAAGAAAGAATGCTGTTGTGTGCTTTATTTCTCGATCAGCTTTTAAAAAATGAGGAAAATTTTATAAAAAATAGGGCAGTTACCTTTTTGGTAACTGCCCTATTTTTCCTTTTTTTATTTATTTAACTCTTTTTTTATTAATCGTTTTTACAAATATGTGAACTATAAAAACACCTATTAAGTAAGACACAAATACAATTACATATCCAATTAACAAATGAGAAATTGAAGCACTAGAAAAAGTTATATCTCCACTAAGCAAATCTATCGAAAAACTAATTAATATATAAAAGAATGCAACGACTGCTGCTGTTGATATATTTTTCATGATCTAAGCCCCTTTCTTCTTTAATTTTTAAAGCCCTGGAAGTTTAGGTATTTTAGGTATTGGTGGTGTAGGTGGCTGCAAGCTTTCCATTTTTTGTTGAATTGCTTTAAATTCAGGGGTTTCTTGGTGTTGATTTTGAACCATTTTTTGCTCTATTCTCTCCAAAGTCGGTTGAATTTCTTTCCCTGATACTTTACGATTTAATTCTCTTTCTAAGGTCTCTTTCGGACTAATGGAAGGCGTTTCTAAGCTTGAATAGAGTTTCACTCCTTCTCTATTGTAAAGCCTTATATCGCTAAATAAGCCCGTTTTATGAAGGGTTTCTAAATTGGTCGGTAAGTTTTTGACAACAATATCATGCGCTTGTTTTGGTGTTGCCCTAGCTGTCATTGGATCATCTGCATACATGGTTTCATATCGTTCAATCGTTCCTAAGTATGATTCAATTTTGGGTACTGCCATGGCGTACATTTTTGTTTCATATCCTTTAGATTGAAGCATTGTGGCTGTTTGAATGGGAACGTCTGTTGTTCGTCCTGTGCCTTCAATCACTAAATTATAGCCTTGATCGCTTAAACGGCTAATAAGTGCTTCTGTCATACGATTAGAATAAGGTGTTGCATGTTTTACTACGTCTTTTTCATAGAGTTTCACTAATTCGTCAAAATTTGGGTGCTGTTGTTTGAACGTATCATTATCAATGATAACAACATTTCCTTGTGTCTCTTCGGAAATTGCCGATCGCAAACTAGTTTTCCCTGATCCTGGTTGCCCACCAAGTAAAAAAGCGGTTGGCGATTCAACCGCTAGTCTATTTTTAGTTAGTCGTTCAACATTCTTTTCTAAACGATCTTCAAATTGCTTTTCGGTGAAGTCAGTAATATTCGCCATATCTCTCAATCCCACCCTATACTTATTAATAAAACTAACTGGAAGCCATTGAATATTTTTTGTATTATTTAAAACTATCTTTTCCCCTTGACGTTCATAAATTGGAACAAAAATTTTCGTATTATCGTATAGCATAACATTATCACAAAGAGGGGCTATATATTCTAGATTCTTTAATGACTAACTATAACGCTTTTTTATGAGTTCATCAGGTATGCCATGACCGCCCTTTTCAACCCTTTGTTTGACACGTTGTATTGCCAAATCAGCATTGTCTATCCCAACATAAAATAAATTTACCTCATAACCCTGTACCTTGGCTTTTTCAATCCATTTTTTCTGTCCTTGTCCAGATAATGTGGTTTCTTGGTGAAAAGACCTTTTAGATTCAATTGCTTGATTCATTTGTTTTACAACTTCACGCATAGCCTTCATATTATCTGAGTTTTTTCGCCAGTCACCACCATTTTTATTTAGAATTTCATCAGCATTAATTCGTTGTGTATCTTGAAAGAGTTGCGGTACTGTTTGATAAAGTGTTGATTTCCCTGCTCCATTGACGCCCGCAACAATAATATATTGTGGTCTATCCTTCATATTAAATCACAAAATCTTTCTGCTTGATAATTAGTTTTTGCTTTTGTTGCAATTGATAAGTAAATAATTCCTTATAAAACTCAAATTCTTCTTGTGTTTCAGCCAACTCATACGCTTTTTTTAGTTCCATAATGTCCATTTTTGACACAGTGTGATAGATTTCTTTTAATTCCTCTTGAGTTGTCATATTAGATCACTCCTTTTAAAGAAGGTGACATTTCAACAATTTGTTTTGAATATTGATTCATTGACCGCCAATACTCATGAATAGCTTGTAATTCTTCAAATGGTTGTTCAAATAAATCAACTTCTTGTGCCACTTCTAATTGATTTAAAAGATTCACTTCTAGTAAACGAGTATTTTTAGTATCTAGTTCATGATTCAAAACATAATTTAATACCCGATTATAAACACTTGCCGATAACTCATTAATGATTTCAATTTCAAATGTTTTTTCATACGTAACTGCCATTTCATGTTCACTCCTTTCAAAGTTTGTCAGGTAAATATTTCCGTATATATTCTTCTAAGGCTTGATCCATAACTTCTTTTACGTTTCCGCCATTCTTTGCTGTTTCGATTTTTATGATATGGTGCAAGTCAGCACGAACACGAACCGTCTTATCCCCCATTATATCTTTTTTTGCGCTGATTGGCGTATCATTTCGTTTTGCTTTCTGTGCGCCTAAGTTTCCCACAATCACTCACTTCTTTCTATTTCTTCTTATTCTTATTTTATCATCAAAAATCACAAATCACAAGTGATTTGTGATTAATCACTTGTGATTTGTGATTAATCACTTGTGATTTGTGATTCTATTATTTTTCATTTTCTAACTGAATGATTCGCTCAACCATTTCAAAAAATACATTCTCATACATAGATAAAACTTTTTTGTCATAGCCTTTATGTTCTGTAATGCCGTTCTTAGACCAGGTACTTACTTTATTACTTCGCTTGATAATATTTTGGAAAACCAAATTATCTTCTTCATGTTCTTTGTACAGTTCTTCCAGGTTTGATTTTATCGTTGCGCTGTCCGTATCAACTAAATAAGGAACAAAACCGATCATATCTAGTCCAGGGTTAAACTGTTCTTGTAAATCAATCAAATAGGAAATATAGTTTTGAATGTTGTTTGTACTTTCTTCTTCTGCTTGTAAAGGGATCATGACGTAATCACTTGCCACGATTGCATTATTTGTATAAACGCTTGGCGTTGGTACAGTATCAATAATAATGAGATCATAGTCACTTTTTAAAGGTGCTAAAAGAGTAGCAAGCAATCTACTTTCGTTTTCAAACGTCCATGAGCGAGTTAATTTTTGTAATAACATCAAATCAAACGTGCCAGGAATCAAGTCTAAATTATCAGTCAAATGAATAATAGAAGAAGTCAAGTTTCCATTTTTCAAGCCTTCATAAAAATTGACACGTGGCAATTCTACCTTAAATGTTTTTGCTAAGTCTTTTGTCAATGTTGCTTGTAAGTCCTTATCGATCATTAAAACTTTTAAATTCAATTTGTCTGTCAAATAAGCAAACATAGTCGATAATTTAGACTTTCCAACACCGCCTTTAAAATAATTGTTTAAGATAACAATTGCTTCATTTTTACTGTTTCGAATATGTCTTAAATCTTCTAATATTTTGAATTCTTCTTTCGTCATAACAACGCCCCAGTCTCTTTTGTTTTGATATGTCTATTGTATCGCTAAGAATCACAAGTGATTAATCACTTGTGATTTGTGATAAGTGATAAGTGATTTGTGATTAATATATAAAAGCCCTGTTTAAAGGGCTTTTATGCTTATTTTGAAAAAGAGATAAAATCAATATATCCCTTTTCTCCAATTTTTACAACGGCATTGTAGGGCTTTTTCTCTTTGTTTTTGATTCCTTTTATCAGGGTTTCTTTTCCCTCTAGTAATTCTTTTACATTTGTTTTGGTGAGTTTTTTCTTTCTAAAATGTTCAGCTAAAGTAAACTTACATTCAGGATAATTTGAACAACCATAAAACGATTTTTTTAATACAATATTGTTGCCACACTTAGGACATTTTCCTACAATACTTTTTTCTGCTTCTTTTTCTTTCTGTTCCTGGTAATCAGAAAAATTTAGTTTTTCTATATCGTTAGGTACAGCTTCCAGTAAATGAACAATAAATTTTTTGATATTCGTAATAAAGTTCTCTTGATTGCCTTCTCTTTTACCGATTTTTTTTAAATACGTTTCCCATTTAGCCGTCATTTCAGCACTCGTTAAAAGGTGCTGACTTTCAACTGCCTGGCACAATAATTTTCCTTTTTCAGTTACAACAAGCTTATTCTTAATCACTTGGATATATTCTTTTTGTTTTAACGCTTCAATAATACTTGCTCTTGTTGCTTCTGTTCCAATCCCCTCAACTTCTTGTAAAATTTTTATTGCTTCTTCATCATCAACCGTTTTATTCGCCGTTTTCATAGCGGTTAAAAGTGTACCCTCTGTAAAAGCTTTTGGCGGTTGCGTTTCTTTTTCAACACTCTTAACATCAACTTCGGCACGTTCGCCAATGATAACGAGTGGTAACGTTTGAACGTCCTCTTTTTCTTCTTTGGTTTGTTGTTTGAAAAGAATTTTCCAACCTTCTTGTTTTGGTGTCTTTCCGATCGATTGAAACAGCAAATCAGCTACTTTCGTTTGTATCTTGGTTTCTTCATACAAGTAATCAGGTAAAAACATGGCAACGGTCGTTTTAACGACTAAAGCATAAATTTTTCGTTGTAAATCGTCCATTTTCGCTAATACAGATTCGGTAGGTACTTGTTTTGTTGGGATAATGGCGTGGTGTTCCTGTACCTTACTACCGTCCACATAACGCTTTCTAGGCTCTGTTTGAACCATTTCAAGATCAAGTCCTAAAAAACCGCTATATTTGCCAAAATTCGCTTTTAAATAAGCAAATTCGTTCTCTGTAATAAATGGTGTATCTGTTCTTGGATAACTCAATAATTTTGCTTCATACAGTCCTTGCATAGCTTTTAAAGTTTGGCTCGCTGTCGCTTTATAAAGCTGATTGACTTTTGATTGCAAACTACTTAAAGAAAACAAACTCGGACTATTCGTTTTCTTCTCTTTGGTTTGAACATCAGCAATTATCCCCTCTTGATTGCCTATTTTAGCTTGTTTAGAAGAAACAAAAGCTAAAAGCTCCTCTTGGGTTTTAAAACGCTGTGTGGGGCTTATAACGCCCTTAAATGACCCTTGGTTTACTTTTATACTAGCTTCCACCTCGAAAAAAGGTTCTTTTTTAAAATTCTCTATGGCTTCCTGGCGCTGAAAAATAAGGTATAAGGTGGGCGTTTGAACACGTCCTAGTGAAAATGTACCTGGTACGCCCTTCTGTTGTAAATTTAACGTATACAAAGGGCTTGCGTTCATGCCAATCAACCAATCGGCAATTTGGCGTGTTTGCGCTTCTTGATAAAAGGGATAGTAATTCATTCCTGGTTGCAAATTTTGAAAACCGCTTCGGATCACATCTTTTTCTAAGCTATTGATCCATAGTCTTTTAAATGTTTTATCTTTTGAAAAGGCATTTGCTTTATGGATAATCGACCAGGCGAATATCGATAGGTAAACTTTTGAAATAATCTCCAGTTTTTCCCCCGATCCACACCGTGCATGCGATTTTCACCGCACACGGCGTTCTATCAACAAATTAAACCTTTTTTTTTTTTTTGTTTTCCTAAGTCTCGCAACCAAATTAATAATGTAGTGAAGTGTTTCTAACTAGCAACCTTAATCTATTTAGCTTTTTGATTTGTTCATCATTAAGATTTAACAAGGTCATATATCGCTGAATAGTATCTCCCTTGGTAGCATGTATTAGAATGTGAACTTCAGATTTAACAATAGTCAAGTTACTATACTTGTCATCATAAGATACATGATAAGGTATCTTATGATGACAATGCATATCTAGAACATTTAGTTCTTCACCCGTTACCGAACACTTACCCGACTGAGCTATAAACAATGAGATACGATTATCGTTAAATTCCACTGTTGCTCTATCGCTGACTACAGGATTGCTCCTGATCCAACGAAGTGCTATTTCAGATACGGCTGATTGATTACGATGAATGAGTTTACGCCCCTCAGGAGTATATTTATTAATTTTAACTTTAAGGTACATTGGGTTCCTATGTTGTACAAAACTAACTGGTATAATTGGGCGTCCTGTCAGGTATCTAATATTCTTTGACTGGACGTAGTTCAATATCCCTTTATCTTTACCAGTATATTTACCCGTTTTTGTCAATCCATCAATAGACAATCGATTTCTCATTGTCAGAAGAACTGAGTAATGCATCTTTTTAAAGTCTCTATTAACGTGAGTTGCTATTCGATAGTAACCGTGCATGCCAATAACTTTACTATTATAATTTCCTATAGCTCTGATAGTATTAATGCTATTAGGTGATTTTTTGATTTCCTTGATTTGCTCTTTTAGTTCTATTCTCATACGGTTAATTGCTTTATCTGAAACATGAGAATGCATTACATATCTATTTTTCCCTTTTCTTTCTAGTTTCAAGTTGAAACCTAGAAACTCACTAGTTTCCTTACGAAGGTTCGTGATTTTGGATTTTTCAATAGATACGGGTAAATGCAATCGTTGTTCCAACCATTGTATCGAAGCATGATAAAGTTGTTCAGCCGTTTTTCGGTCATGGCAAAATAATTTAAAATCATCTGCATAACGAACTATATAGAACTCTTTTAGTTTTGTATGTGAGCGCATTTTCCTATGGTGATTTCCCATATGCTCGGTTCCATTAGCATTGTATTGTGTCTTAATTTCAGACATATGCCTTGTTTCCCATTGTTCCGATACCCACCAATCAAATTCACTAAGATTAATATTGGCTAATAATGGGGATAAAATCCCACCTTGTGGTGTCCCCTTTTCGGGAAATTGAATAGTACCATTAGGCAATACAACTGGAGCTTTTAGCATTTTGCGGATAATAGTGAGAAGTTCCTTATCCCGTATACCCATAGTCCACATTTGTCGCATTAATTTTGAGTGCCAAACTTCATCGAAGAAACCTTGAATATCTATATCAACACAATATCCCATTTTTATAATATTCATCTTCTTGGCACAATCAGCAATTGCATGTTCGGCAGACCGATTAGGTCTAAAACCGTGACTATGTGGATTAAATTTCGCTTCACATATTGGTTCTAATACTTGCAAGATACATTGTTGAGCTACCCTATCCCAAATAGAAGGAATTCCTAATGGTCTAGTTTTTCCATTTGGTTTGGGAATTTCAGTTCGCTTAACTTTTCTTGGTTTGTAAAATTTGAACCGTTTCTTAACTATATCAAGGTATCTTTCAGTTGTTAGTTTTTCAATATCTTTAATGGTTTTACCGTCAATACCTGCCGTAAGACTTCCTGAGTTGCGCTTTATATTACGATACGCAAGCAAGATATTGTCATCGGATATGATAATTTTCATTAATGACTTGAAATTTTGATTTTCTACACTACGTTGATACAAGTTATCATAAGCTTCTTGCATTCCATAATACTCAGAATATCGAAGCTTATTATTTTTCTTGTTTTGGTGGTTGTTCATAGTTCGTCACCCCCTAGTTATTGGTTGTGACCTTTTGGTCTTACAGGAATCTATGGTTTGACTTAGGTTACTTAATAAATTGATTTAAATTTGTTGACTTGTGGCTATTCCTCCAGTTCCATTACAGAACCTTCACCGGTCATGCCACTACTTTCACCAAGATAAATATAAGTTATATACTAATACTTTCCTTATATCCGCTTCATTGCGTGTGTGCGCTCCACGTTCTTGGCTTCCCACGTTCCTTCAGTTTTATCAATGTAATAGCTTAGGTGCTGGCTTTTGCCCTGTATCACTTCAAGTGCCTATAACACTTCACGGAGTTTCATAAAAACAATTCTTACTCCACCGCATGATACCGTAGAGTGACATGATTTCTTCAATCATGTTCTACCCGACACATTTCTGTGCCTTAGGCGTTTAGGACAGTACATTCGCCAGTTCGTCAGTGCTTTTACACACATTCTCACCATACTATACTTTTTGCGACCTCCGGCATATTAGATACAGTTCCTACCTCTAGGAAATTTTCGTGCAGACCAATGTTTATCATTTCTGCTTACGGTATCCTTCTGCCGACTTCACCGAGCTTCATACCATTTCTTTTAACACGTAAGAAATAGCATGTCGGAGTATTAAGGGAGGCGTTTCAAGGCGTTACCCTA
This sequence comes from Candidatus Enterococcus huntleyi, assembly GCF_009933175.1. Classification (GTDB taxonomy): domain Bacteria; phylum Bacillota; class Bacilli; order Lactobacillales; family Enterococcaceae; genus Enterococcus_K; species Enterococcus_K huntleyi. The sequence goes on from NZ_MAEJ01000029.1 coordinate 21,053, forward strand.
TCATTCCACCTCTCAAACTGAAAGTTCTCCACTAACGTCTGTTAAGCCGTTAGTGTGCCTAGTCTTTTCAACTAGAAACATGTCGCACTATTTTCACCTTCTCTGTCGCTATCTGTTGCAACAATAATTGTATTTGCCTTTTTGAGAAGTTCTGCAACAATTTTAAACTGCTTTCCCTTATCTTTTGCGACTTCAAAATCGTATCGATCAGGAAAAATCGGCAAAGATTCAAGTTTCCAATTTTGCCACTTTTCGTTATAATGACCTGGTTCTGCTAATTCGACTAAATGCCCAAAACCAAAGGTGATAAACGTTTCATCTGTAAATAGTGGGTCTTTGATCTCAAAATAACCGTCTTTTTCTGTGCTTTGTTTTAAAGCACTTGCGTAGGCTAATGCCTGGCTTGGTTTTTCAGCTAAAATAACCGTACTCATTCATTCTCTCCTTTTTTCCTAATTTTAGATAGCTTTAGTTATTGTTGCTTCGTGTCACCTGAATAATCGCCATAGTAATTTTTCAGTCCTTGCCTAATACCAATGACAAAAACTACGATTCCTAAAATAATCATTGGAACAACCTTGATTAAATCTCTTATGATTTCAGGTTTGTCCATATAAAGGGCTTTGCTTGGAACAATCCAGTAAGCAATATCTTGCCATAAACTAGCAAAATTCAATACAAAAACAATAAACGCAATTAAAGACAGCAATAACCAAAACACAACGATAAAATTTGTTTTTTTCATTCCTCACACACTCTTTTCTATTTTTGTTTAAATTTCCTTTTTTAAGATATTTTTCTAAATCTAAGTAGTTCCTAGAAGTTGATCCCAAAAAACATTGTAAAAAAGAAACCATACAGACTTGCGATAATGCCAACTATTCCTAATAAAAGCAAAAATAAAGCCGTTCCCCTACTTTGTTTCCTTATTTTAAAACTACCAATGATAAACACCACACAGACAATCAAAACCAACAAAAATATAACCAAAAGAACCTTTCGATCTTGAATAGCTTTGAATACCTCCACTTGGAACATCTCCTTAAAAAACTACTTTCTCATTTCAAATTCTTTTCCAAACTGTTTAACATACATTTTTTCTAGAGTGTCCTCCAGTAAGTATAATTTTTTTTGAGAAATATACGCTTTATCCCAGTTCCAATCACTTAAATCATATCTACCAATGTCGGCAATTTCCCTTACTTCTTTAATGGATAGGTTTAACACTTTTCTTAGTTCATCTATTTTTTTATACTGTTTTTTTCTTCGTAAAATCGTTGGTAAGTTGAAGCATGCTATAACAAACACTCCGATAAAAGAATTAACCCATTCAGAGTGAAAATGAAGCAACTTACTGATAAGTAGAAAAATAATCCAAATTAAAACTAAAATAATTGAATATAAAAGGTCTATCTTCTCATTTGCAAACAATTTCTTCATAATGTCTATCCCTCATTTCTATTACTTTCTTGTTTTCTCTTTTATGTTATCTTCACCACGTTCATATTAATCTAAATGTCTATCAGCTACTGAAATGCCACACCGCTGTCGGTATCTTCTAAACGTTCGCCGATTGATTCCAGTTTGTTCTTCAACTTCTTTATCGGATAAACCGTTCAAAAACAAATCGAAAGCGTGTTGTAAACGTGGATCATTTTCTTTAAATTTATGCTGACGACCTTTGAATTTTCCTTTTGACTTAGCTATTTCAATCCCTTGGGCTTGTCGTTCTTTAATACGTTTACGTTCAGATTCAGCTTGATACTTATATAATTCAATCACTAAATTATTAATCAAACGCCTTAAATTTTCATCTTCAATACCATTCATTGAGGGTAAATTTAAGACTTCCAGGGTTGCACCTTTCATTTGAATTTGGTTCATCAATTCTGTTAGTTCTTTATTGTTTCTTCCTAATCGATCTAATTCAGTAACAATAACAATATCCCCTTCACGAATATAGTTAAGCATAGCTTGTAATTGTGGGCGTTCGACCGATTGACCGCTTAATTTGTCTGAAAAGACCTTAGAAACGCCCTGTAACGCTTGTAATTGCCGATCTAAGTTCTGTTCTTTGCTACTGACACGTGCATACCCTACTTTAGTCATGTTAAAAAACACCTCCCTTGTTAAGAAAAAAATAAATTGGATATGAATTCTATTTAATCACTTTGACTAGCAAATACTAACAACAAGACACACACACCTAAAATCAAAAATTCACTACTTTTAGTTAAAAACCACGTAACCACAAGAACTAATCCAATCCATGTAATCGGGTTCTTCAAATATTTCTCCAAGATTTTCCTCCTCTAATATGCTCAACTTAAATGACCTATTCAATAAATCTAGTATACTGCTAAATAGTTTATAGGACAAATAAGTATACTCTATTGACCTAACAAAGATAGAAATTCAAAAAAACAAGTGTTTGCTACGCTCTCACTGCCCCTCGACGTTTTAGTAGCCTTTCCCTCACTTCGTTCAGTCCAAGCCAACTAAAAATTTTCGGGCTCCTCTCTCCTTTACCCTAAAAAATAAATCGAGTTGTGTGTCTGTTTTCGGCCATTTTGATATCTTATTTAAACTTTCTTGAATAAATGTACGCTCTAAACGAGGTCACTGGAACATCCGTTTCAAGCCTTTCGTGTAAGAATGATGAAAAAGCTGCAATTAAAAGGGCTCAAAAATGAAGCACAGAAACTGAAAGTAAATTGGCGTTTCTTAACTAAAAACAGACGGAATATTAAAAAACTTGGTGTAGTTTCCGTGCACCTAAATTCCCACTTCTTACAGAAAGTTTAGACGAAGAATTTAGAAAAAACTACAAAATTTACTCAAATATAACGAAGGTATACGAAGTGCATTGATTTATCCCCCTACCAATGACAAAATAGAAGCTAAGAATACCCATATTAAACAATGAAACGTGTATCTTATGGATTTAAATCATTTGATAACATGAGCATTTTTTATTTGACTTCCAGCATTCATAAGACTCATCAGTTGCACTTTTTTTCATTCTCCTACAAATTCCACTAAACAATGACCACTTATAATCATCAAGAATGGCAGTACCTACTCCCCCTAATCCTAAGAAAAACAGTAAAAGTAAATACAAAAATAGCATCATATTCGTCCATAACGATAAAAGAGTCAACAAAAGAGAAACTAAGCCTACTGTAACAAATGAAAAGAACAGAATACCATAATAAATTTTCAAAAGAACAGACCATTCTTTGATTCTATTAAGAACAGATAACTCCTCCTCAATCATTCATCAATCCACCTGCTCTTTCTTCTTCTTGGGATCAATACTCTTTAAAAACCTCTCCTCCAACACCAATAAATGACGATAAACATCATCCATTGACCAGCCTGAAGAAAGGCTTAGACAATACAAAAAATCACAAGGCAACGTCTTTACGGTACGGTTTCTTGTTACCCAACTTGCTACTGTACTCTGCTTATATCCATGCAACTCACAAAATTGTTCTACTGTCATACCTAACCGCGAAATAATAAATACATTGATCGGGTAGGGATATACAAAGGTATTGATACTCATAGTCAGAAAGACCTCTCCCCATATTATTACGTTTGCGATAATAATACTACTCTTTCTTAAGCCAGCAAGCAAAGCGGAGAAAAGAAGGAACGTATCATAGATATAATGTAATAGGCAATTTGCACCTTTTAATTTCAGCCTGTATCGATCATGAACAGATCTGTTTGCACGCCGATCTTATTGGGATCTATCAAGCGTTTCAGTGCTGTCTGGATAAACGTGTATTCTTTTCCAAAAGCTTCTGAGATCGCAGCGAAATAAGCCCCCCGGCTTTCTTTTTTTAGCCGGATAACGAAGCGCATCAATCCATGTATCGAAGCTAACATAATACCCCCATTACGACCAGCACGAACACGAAAATGAAGTTTGTTCTCTTCTCTTAACTGCTTCAGTACTTTGTCCAGGGAACGTTTTGGGATCTTTAAACGTTCAGTTAACTCTTTTTTTGTAGAAATAATGTATGGTTGTTCTTCATAGGATTGCTCATTCAAATAGGACAGTAGATCTTCTGCCCATTCATGACTATGTGAATACTTGCGAACAGCTCTTTCTTTCTTGAATTTCCACCAACCCCGTTTTTTGTTGAATAGTTGCTCTTCAGAAAGATTGGCATCGACCCACTCTTGGCATAATAGGACAATTTTTTCTCTGTGCGCTGCTTGATATTTTCCGGAGTAAGCGGAACGAATGATTCTGGTTAATTCTCGATCAGATAAAGGGTTAGCCAAGCGGTCATTGAATTCTAACATCGTCAATTCACATGCTTCTACTTCGTATCCTGACGAAAAGTATGCCAAAGACAAGGTGAATATGACATTATTTCGACCATATACGCCCTTTTCACCTTGTATTTTTTGACTTTTTAGCAACAGCTGGAACCAGGGTTCATCGACTTGACGAAATTCTTGAGTAGATGGTAATACAAAAACGTTCTTGATCTCCGCTTTTTTGTCCGCATCTTCTCTCATTGACCAGTCGATCCATTCTTCGAAACTATAACGATACTGTGGTTCAAAGAATAAAACATTCTCTTCAGAAGGCATTCGTGTGATCCCAAAATGATTGGCATTTACATCAACTGGAAACCGATAATCATTTGAAAATTTGTTTCTTAGATTTTTTGAGATCATTTTGGCCACATTGATCACTTTAAAATTTGATTTCTTCGTCACGTATGCAGGCTTGTCTAGTACATAGAAAGCTTGAAATCCATGCGGTGTACGTAGAATCATTGTCGGCATAAAGCCGATCTCGTGACTGGCCAAGATAATTTCTCCATAGTCAAAGTTTGGATCCAATGTGTCAAAATCAACAAAGAAAGTATTGATTTGACGCAAATTGTCCTCGGAATGACCTTTTGTAAACATTCTGGCTTCATCAGCATACGTTCCATAGCGAAATACATTTGGTGTCCAATGAGTGAATCGATTATTGTTTTCGATCACCCCTTCTTCTGAAGTGATCACTAGTCCAATCCCCTCGATCATGTGTTCCTTTGAACGGTACGCAAAAATAGCCCCCTTCCCCGACTGATCACTAAAAGAGACCGGTTTTAGGTGGCTGTTTTTATATTTGAATTTACGGATACCATTTTGTAATACCGTCGAATATACGACATCCAAAGAAGCTGCCATGACTTTATTCCTTCCCAAACTAAAAGAGAACACAAATAATCTTAAAGATTTGTGTTCTCCCAATAGCTTAGAAGTCTTAAATGAATGACAAAATAAGCGTGTATATATTGAGTTGCTCGTCAAAAAATGGTAGAATAAGTCTGTAAGTTCGGATTGTCAGTCCGAAAGACTTATCAAAATTACATAAGTGGTTGTCAGCCACTTACATAACTTCTGAGACGAGCGAGAACACATAGTTGTTGTATGTGATTCAGATGAAAGAGTGACCCAATTCACTTTTTTATCCGTCTCTTTTTTTATTTTTATTTTTTTCAGTTCTATAAATACAAACATAGCATATCTTACTTTTTCCATCTTGTAAACTCTTATTTTTTATAATTTAATATAGTTATTGTCGCACAAACCTATTAATATCAACAATTACCTTAGGCATTAAAACACTTAAGTACTTAAGTGTTTTGATGCTTTTTTTCAGTACTTAAGTACTATGACGTTTTAAAGTTGCATTTAATTGCTGTTAAATCACATTCTAAACATAGCCGAATTAAAAGTACTTAAATACTAAAGTTTCTATTGACTCGTAACTTTCTAGGTGGTATTATTATATTGCATACAAGTATTTTAACACTTTAGTACTTAACTTAAGGAGGTAGGAAAATGAAAAAAAATCGATCGAATTCAGCAGAAATTATTTCGCTAGTTAAACAAATAAAAGATCTCGTTGGTGAAAAAGGTGGTCCCATTGTAATTTCTGTTGCAAATCAAAAAGGTGGCGTTGGAAAAAGTGCTACCGTAGATAATCTAGCTGAACTGTTTGCTAGTTTCGATCTTATAACAGATATCGTAGACATAGACGCACAGTCAAGTATAACTAACCTAAAAACTGATCTTAGAAATATCATCGATGAAAATCTACCAGAAATGACTCAGGTAATGCTAGAGGAAGAAACGTTAGAGAACATTACTTATCAGATTAAGAATAATCTATTTATTTCCCCAACAACCTTGCGTCTATCAGATGCCGAACTTAACCTAGTTAACGCTACATTAAGAGAACTGATTCTGAAGAAGAACATAGAGAGCCTTGAGACAAAATTTGATATTATTTTGATTGATTGCCCTCCTTCAAGAGGACTGCTTACTGTAAATGCTCTTAGTGCATCAGATTACATCTTAATTCCTGTTCAGTCCGAGTACCAAGCTCTAGTAAGTATAGAGTTGCTTTTTTCTACAATCAATAAAGTTAAAAATTCAATTAATCCTAATCTAAAGGAACTTGGCTATGTAGTCACTATGGCAACTAATACAAACCACAGTGACGAAATTATTGAGGAAGTTAAATCTGACGATAAAGCGGAAGTTATTTCTATCATCGATAGAAGCATCGTAGTATCCGACGCTGGCGTTGCTAACATGTCAGCTTACGAATTTGATTCAAATAATAAAGCTGGCATTGCATACTATAATCTTGCAGTGACAGTTCTACAGAAAATAGTATCAGAAGGAGTTGTATAAAATGGCTAAACGTGTATCTATTAAAGACAAAAATATAGCTAAAACAAATGATATCGACACACTATTTCCTACTTCAAAACCACAAACTTCCGATCAAAATGGAACTAAAAAGAAAATTAATATTCTTAGAAAAATTGAAGATATAATTTCATATTACAAAAATTTTAAAGGCGGTAAGCAAGTTTCGATATACTTGCCTGAAGAGATTCATCGAATGGTTAAAATGAAAGCCGCACAAGACGATCGAAATATGAAAGACGTAATGAAAGATTTAATTCTCGATAACTATCTAACTGAGTCAGAAATTAAAGAAGCCTACCGTTCATACGTTGATAAATTAGAAGAAGATAGCAAATAGACATGAGACACTTTAGTACTAAAACATTTTTATTGTTTAGTGCTAAAGTGTCTTTTTCATACCATCATCATAACACGAACTTTTTAGTATTAAAGTACTTAACCATTTAAGTGCTTAACCATTAAAACGTTTTGCTACTGACTTCTTTCGACGAAGGCAATCGAAACTTCGTAATCTTTATTTTTTTGATTAATTTTACAGGGACTCCGCAGTTTATTATTGTATTCAGACTCTTTAATATTTAAGGGTTTAAGTACTTTATAACTAAAACACTTAAGACCTTTGGGACTTACGGAGTATATTGTTTTAATTATCCAAACTGTGGACGTCCATCTATTTAAACACTTTGACACTTTGGTATTTTGACACTTAACCATTAAAACCGCAATGATAGAATTTTGATCTGTTCTCTTGACTTAATTAGCGAACATATGTTCTAATACGGTATATAAAATGTATCTTTTTTTTAGAAAAGGTGATTTATCATGGTTATGCAATTTGGCGTAAACCCAAGGTTTGACTATACTAAAGAACCCTCACGAGATATTCTCTGTATCGACTGTAAGTCATTTTATGGTGCGAAACGTTCCTAACTGAAAAGGTTAGGCACACAAGATTTTCTTGTGTAGAACTAATGATTTGAGGAGTGAAATGACGGTGTAACGACCTGAAGCGCTCCCTCTGATACTCCGATTGGCAATACCTTAAGTTAGAATAGGAATTGTCAAAAGCTCGGTAAAGTCGGCTGAGAGTTACCGCAGTTGCATTATGCAATCGAAAGCTGTTCAGCGGTGAATGGTGTAACCTATAGGCCGGGAGTCCAGAAATTACTCATGGTGAGAATGTGCAGCTGCACTGACGAACTCGCGAATGTATGAATCTATAAGCTTGGGGTACAGAAATGTATCTTACCCGCACAAATATTACTGTGACAAAGGGTGTAGCTTGCGGTTAAGTAAGAATCGTAGATATGAACAACCGTGCAATGTAGTAGGCATTGGAAAGTTACAGGTTCAGAGTGAGCGCCTAAAAGTAAATGCAGGGATAAAATCATTGGAACGTTGAAAGCTAGTGTCGTGGAGGACTAACTTCCTTTGAAACGGTTGAGACGAAGAATAATAAGCTCATTTACACTAGTGAGAGTAGTGGCACAGTACCTATGAAGCAGTGATAATAAGCTGTGGAGGGATAGCCACAAGTCAATTTGCTTTACTAACAGTTATGATACAATCCATAGAATCGAGTATGACAAAATAAACGCCGACGTCCGAAAGGAGGCGGTGCTATGGAAAACGTATCAGCATCACATTCAATTCGCCATATGGAATATTATGGTCTTATTGATAGCTTTGATTCTCTTTACAAAGAGAGTAGCGAGAACAAAATTTTCAGTAACCTTATGGAAATTGTCACTTCTCCTAATAACATTCTATTGGCATTTCGGAATGTTAAAGGAAATTCTGGTAGTACTTCCCCAGGCGTCGACAAAAAGAATATTGATGATTTAACAGCAATACCGAATATCGAGTTTATAAAAACTGTACAAACAAAATTTTCAGAATACAAACCGCAACCAGTTAAACGAGTAGATATTCCTAAGCCAAATGGGAAAACTAGACCACTAGGCATACCAACAATATGGGATAGAATCATACAACAGTGTCTACTACAAGTTTTAGAACCGATCATGGAAGCAAAGTTTCATGATAAGAACTATGGTTTCCGACCTAATCGGTCGGCACATCATGCATTCGCTCAAGCAGTACGAATGGCGCAACTTTCAAAACTAACTTTTGTAGTAGACATAGACATAGAAGGATTCTTTGATAACGTAAACCATTCGAAACTTATTAAACAGTTTTGGACATTAGGGGTACGTGATAAATGGCTTCTAGGTGTTATCCGAGCAATGCTTAAAGCACCTATTATTCATAGGGATGGACGCATTGAACATCCAAAGAAAGGAACCCCGCAAGGCGGTGTTCTCTCTCCACTTCTTGCCAATGTTGTTTTGAATGAACTGGACTGGTGGATATCTTCTCAATGGGAAACACACCCGACTAGGAAAAACTACGATTGTTATCATCAAACAAGAAAGCAATGGATTAAGAGCAACAAATATCGAGCACTGCGTGCTTCGAAACTAAAAGAGATTTATATTGTTAGATACGCAGATGACTTCAAAATCTTCTGTAGAAAACGAAGTGACGCAGACAAAATCTTTCTAGCCACTAAATTATGGTTAAAAGACCGACTGAAACTTGATATAAGTGCTGAAAAATCAAAGGTAGTGAATCTCAAGAAACAGAAATCTGATTTTCTCGGATTCACAATGAAACTGGTACGCAAAAGAAAAAGTTTTGTGATTGAAACGCACATGTGCGCCAAAGCCATGAGTGCAGCATCTAATAAGTTAGCAAAACAAATTAAGGTGATTCAACATTCACCTACCCAAGATGTACTTCAAAAACAATTAAGTATTTATAACTCAATGGTAGTAGGTATCCATCAATATTATAAAAAGGCAACCCACATCAGTGTGGACTGCCCAAGAATAAATCAACGCCTAATGATTATCATCAAAAATCGACTAGATATTAAGAGAAAGGGTCCTCCACCGAGTGATTTTATTAAAAAAAATTACGCTCGGTCAAAGCAGTTGAGGTGGCTTAATGGTGTTCCTATGCTTCCTTTTGGATTCATAAAACATAGCCACACCTCCTTGCCCAAGATAGGTACCTGTAAATACACGCCCGAAGGTCGTGTGCTGATACACAGGTATCTTACTTTCCCAATCGATATTATCAACCAACTCATGAACATGTCTAATCCTAATGAAAGCATTGAGTTTAGAGACAATCGTGTATCCAAGTACTCTTCCCAAGTCGGCCGTTGCCGAGTAACGAAAGAAGTCTTAGAGCTGGCAGACATATATTGCCACCGTATTGTACCTAAAAATCTAGGTGGGAAAGACAATTATCAAAATCTAGTCATTGTCCACCGGAACATTCACTCACTTATTCATGAAGAGGATAAAACAAGAGCATCACTTCTCATACAAAACATGAGAGTTACAAGTGCTCAACTTGAGATAATCAACCAGTTTCGCAAAAAAGCTAAGAATCGTGAATTGTCGCTGAATCTATAACTGTATGATACTGTTAGTAAACTTTGATGGAACGCCGTATGCGGTGAAAGTCGCACGTACGGTGTGGAGCGGGGGAAAATCTGGAGCTTGTATCAAAAGATTACCTATCGCTATCATCCGTAGAATGCGTAGAAAGAGGACTAAATCCTTTAAAGGCAAAGTTAGTTGTCATGTCCTATCCTTCGGACGATCCTTCTCAGCGAGGAAGTGGGCTAATCCTGGCATCGAGTCCGGCCGCAAAAAAAGCCTATGGAATTTCTAATGTCAGTCGATCACGAGATCTTCCTTTTCCGTATCCGGAAGACCTCGTGATTGCACCACCGAGGATGGCACTATATATGAGAAAGAATATGGAGATTAACAATATTTACAAGAAGTATGCTGACGAGCAAAATCATTCCGTATACAGCATCGATGAGAGCTTCGTGGACGTCACAGACTCATTAAAGCTGTTCGGTGCAAAGGACGCAAGAGAGCTGGCGAGAATGATTCAAACAGACGTTTATCGACAAACTGGAATCTTCACAACGATCGGGATTGGTGACAATCCGCTCTTGGCCAAGTTCGCACTAGACCTCGAAAGTAAAAAAAATTCAGATATGAAAGCAGAATGGCGTTATGAAGACGTACAGCAAAAGCTTTGGTCTGTAGAAAACATTACAGAGGTGTGGGGTATCGGACGTCGGACAGCAATCAGGCTAAACCGAATGGGCATATTTACTATGCATGACCTGGCACACGCAAATTACTATCAGCTGAAGCAAAATTTTGGTGTCTTAGGTACTCAACTATATGCACACAGCTGGGGCATCGATCGATCATTCTTAGGTCAGAAATACAAAGTAAAATCTAAGTCGATAGGGAACAGTCAGGTCTTAAATCGGGACTATACACGTCGAAAAGAAATAGAAATTGTAATCAAAGAAATGGCCGATCAAGTAGCAACTAGGCTACGCCGTACAGGAGCTAAAGCTGAAGTCATATCTTTGTGGATCGGATTTTCAATGGGCTATGTGGATCGATCAGGGAGTAGAGGGTTTCACCAGCAAATGAAGGTGCCAGCAACTAATAGCAGCAAACAAATTGCAAACTACTTACTGCAGATATTTGATCGTCATTACAAATACCAGGACATTCGAAATGTGGGAGTAAACTGTTCAAAGCTCGTTTATTCTAATGCTCTACAGCTTGATCTCTTTGAAGATCCGAACGAGCAAGTAAAAGACTTAAAAATCGATTATGTTGTAGATACCATACGCAAAAAATTCGGATTTAAGTCAATCGTCCATGCAAATAGCATTATGGAAGGCGGACGTGCGATTGCTCGCAGCAGCCTTGTCGGAGGGCATGCAGGTGGTATGTCTGGACTTGAAGGTGCTGAAGGTCATGGTAAAACGTACTAAGAAAACTTTTACGGACTATAATCAATACAGAGATCGACCATTCGGATTGAAGTGGGCAACGGCTTACGCCATGGATGATCTTATGAAAGGTGTCTTAGAAAACGAAGCCTGGGCTACAAAAGAAGTTGTTGGTTTGGATTTAATAAACCGTGAGGAAATCGACGCAATTCTATCGGAATCGTTCCTTTATCACAAGCCTATATCGCTGCAATTAAACACTAAAGACGAATTTGGGCGATTTTTGGATCCTGTCGAAGGACAATTTCTTGGTGAAGCATATGAAGATTATTTTGTACTCAATGAACAAGCGATCAATTGGACAGATGTCCGACATGTATCCATAAAAAAAGAGGAAAAATGGTTTAAAGTTGATTATTTTCAGGACAGAGAGTCTTCTCGCAACAAACAAAAGAAAAAAGCGAGTAAAATAGAAAAAGAGATTGAGCTAATCAAAAATGAGTATTATCAGGACTTTGCAGACGACGTTTGAAGATCATTGTCCATCATTTGACTTTGAAATTTCCTTAGAATGGCTCTCTGACACACGTTTTTTAAACAGATCAGAAAAGGAGAGGAAGAATATGTGTGGAAGATATTTTTTTGATTTATCTTCAGATGAACTAAAAAGCTACTATGATCACGTTGTTTTAAATGCTACAGGTAAACATATTCGTGTTGGTTTTAATGAAATTTTTCCAACTAATTATATAGTAACACTAGGACTTAATCAGGATTCAAGGGTAGTACCAGGAATCACTCAGTGGGGGTTCCAAGGATTTAAGCCCGGTCAACTTATGATCAACGCACGTTCAGAAACAGTAGAAGAAAAGAAGACTTTTTATTAAAAAGGTTTAAAGAATTGAAATTCTTATAGAATTAAATTTTTTGTCATGATACTTTTGTTTAAAAGGAGAAAGAGACTTATGCTCTCATACACAATTTATTTTTTTGCAGTTTGGTTTATACCCTTAGCCATAATTATTTATGGAATTTATAAAAAATCAAAGAAGTTTTGGCTTACAGGAATTTGCTTAATTCCAATCTTCCTTATCGTTATGCCGGTAATAGCTATGTTTTTTGGTGGAGATAATATGTAAATTATTTTAGATGAGTCAAAAAAATTGACTCTTCGTAAAATTTTTCATGTTAGTTTTTCCATTCTTGCTATTCTATAGGCTGATTATTTAGCTTATTAACGATAGACTCAATTGGTTTATTGAAACATACCCTACCTAAAAAATAATTAATCGTCAAATGATTTTTGAATATAGGAACAACAAAAAAAGTTGAAGCGAAAGAAATTGGATCAGACGTTCAAAAAGACGGAACAGTTACAGTTAAAGGTTTAGACGGAAAAATGAAAGTTTTACCAAAAACAGGTGAAACAGCAAATATTGCATTGTCTGTCCTAGGTTCATTAATGGTATTAGGATCAGGAATCATTTTTAAAAAGAGAATTTAAGTAAATTTAAAAGCATGGTCGCAAGTTTCACTAGCAGCCATGCTTTTATTGAATCATTGTAGGACATTTTAAAGATAATTGCCCACTTTAAAATTAAACATGTGCTTAGAATCGTTCTAGGCAACACCAATAACAACCGTAGAATCAGCAACTTGGAATCATTTTACAATCATGTTATAACGTTGGTAATTATGCTAAAATCTTTTTTACGAACATAGTAGGAGAATTATATTAATTAATATAAATATTATTATCAAATTCTATGATTGATAAAGATACGGAAAACTAGAGGGCAAGAATGATCTTATTAAAGTAATCAAAAGAATAGCTTTTGGATTCCGGACTTTCCGTCACCTTCGGATGCGAGTCCTAATCCAACAAAGTATCTGTGAAATCATTTAATAACAAAAAAAGGAAATGCCGAAGCATTTCCTGAAGTGTGATTTGATCAAAACAACACCATTTGACAAGGAGCCTCAATAATCTCAACTCTCCAAAATCCTCAAAATACCGCTATATCAAGCCATTTCCAGCCTCTACTTATCCACCCTTGTTATCAATCCCACCAACTCGATGTGGCTTGAGAGGACAGAATGAATGTCATTTGAGTATGTTCGTTCTCGGAAACATATCCACTGCGTTTTTAGCACTATCGGTAGACGGGAACATATCCATTCATGATAAAAAATAACGTGTCTAATTGCATAATCATGATTGAGTAGAGTTGTCAAAAGAATAAACATAACGTATTTCAGTAAGTTTTTTTCCTGTAATTTCAATAATGCATTCATCGTCTTCATTGCATCGCCACTTATTCTTCCGGCTGAATCAATACTACCCCCTGCTCTGAGATGACAATAATGATATCACCTGAAGCTGGTATCCCCTTGTTGGAAGTATATCTTTCAAAAAATTTGACAAAACTTATCATCTAGTACAATTTCCATGCCTAAAACCACAATATTAATATCCCTCGACTACTATAACTTCACCTTCTTCATCAGTTGGGGGTTGAAAATGATCATAATAAGTGGAAGCTGTTTGCTCCGTCAATATGATATCATTTTGATGATTTCCGTTTCTTTTTCGAATACGTTCCATAACAACTTCCTTAGGTGTCTTTATATAATAGATTTTGGGTTCTATGTCGTATTTCTTTAATAATGAAATATATGGTTCTGTTGCAAAGTTTTAAATAAAGAATAAAATCCCTTACGGTATCTATGATTTAAGCTGGGATTCCCAATAATACCTTGATTTCAGTACAGACCGAAAATCCGAAGAGCGTTCCATTTCTTCGGTTCTTTTTATATATTCCTCGAATGGTCTCCATGCCCTTAATCGTGGAAGAGGCTGTACGGAGACTTTGATAAAATTTATTCCGTCGTTTAATAGGTCGATGGTCTTGTTCTATTAAATTGTTAAGATACTTCACAGTTCTGTGCTCTGTCTTAGTATATAAACCCACACTCTGTAACTTTCTAAAGGCGGAGCTAAGAGAAGGTGCTTTATCGGTCACAATTGCTTTCGGCTCACCAAACTGTTTATGGAGTCGTTTTAAGAAAGCATAGGCTGCTTGCGTATCCCGTTTCTTTCGTAACCAGATATCTAAGGTTAAGCCGTCCGCATCAATTGCACGATAAAGATAATGCCAACGTCCCTTAATTTTGATATAGGTTTCGTCCATTTTCCATGAATAGAAGGATTGTCTATTTTTCTTCTTCCAAAGATAATAGAGGACTTTGCTGTACTCTTGCACCCAACGATAAATCGTCGTATGAGAAACGTTAATGCCACGATCATATAAGATTTCTTGAACTTCACGATAGCTAAGGTTATAACGAAGATAGTAGCCCACGGCTACAATAATCACATCCTGCTGAAATTGCTTTCCTTTAAAATGATTCATCGTCATTCCTCCTGCTATCTTTTTCTATTATTCTACCTTATTTGATAGTAGATTTAAAACTTTGCAACAGAACCGTTTTGGCTATGCCGCCAATCTACAAAATGCAACTTGAACTAAATGCTTTACCGCCAGAATTATTACTACTTATCGGTCAAATGGGCTGCTTAATCAACATTGGGAGTGTCGCAATTACGATTCCTGCTATGTTGATGGCGGAAGAAAAAGAAAAATATACATTACGTACATTGATGGTTTCGAGTATTCGCCCGATGGAATACCTTGTGAGTAGTTTGTTACCAGCAATTATCAGTTCATTTGTTATTCAGATTATCTTTATCCCAATCTTGGTCACGAAGATAAATGCTGTTTCGCTGATTCTCTACTTAGCCGTTTCACTTGTGGCGATTATCATCAGTAGCCTCTTGGGTATGTTATTTGGTCTATTTGCTAAAAATCAAATGACGGCATCACTTATCCCAATGCCACTAACTGTGGTCATGATGGCAATCCCGATGTTAGCCGGCAGAATCGAAATTTTCGGAACAATTAACAAATATTTCTACCTATCTAAGGTTAGCTATGCCATGGATCAATTAATCCTAAACAAGCCAGTCAACCTTACAATCAGTGATTTAATCGCTTTCGTCGTGACGCTCGCTGTCAGCTTCCTATTATTTGCTTGGTTATATAAACGCAATGGCTTTGAGAACGACTAGGCTGGAAAAAGACAATCGGGAAAATCTAAAGAGTAGCTGAAAAGGTACAAGGCTATTTTACAAAATTATTAAGAAGCATATCAAAAAGGCGCAAACTGATTTCTGAAAAGAAGTCGGTTTACGTCTTTTTTTGAATGATTTACTTGCTTAAAAGAACAAAAACTTATTAAAAAAACGATCATTTTAATAAATGAAATTGTTGCCAAATCCCTTTCGTATTTTTTGTATTTGTCGTCAGAAAAACTAGTGCACTTGTTATTTTTTGCTGCATATATCTAGAGCAAGTGTCGAGTAAAACTGCTTAACAAATCCCTATTTATAACGATTCTAATTAACGAACGCCTGATTTTTTTACTTTATTCTAGTCTTTTTTTATAAAATAGAGAAGATTATTGACAATTCTGCTATAATCAAATTAATTACATAGTCGATCCTTAAACGAAGGATAGAAAACGTTCAGGAGGATTTAATTAAATAAGAATAAATAACAGGTAGTTAGGTTAATCAGTCACATGATATGACGCGTCAATTTTTCTAAAAAATAGGAGGTGCTTGCTTAGTCGTTTGGAAGGTCTGAGATGGAGTAAAAGTGAGCTATTCTCGACCGCCTAAAATTTGGATAAGAGGTGAACTACGTGGTGGAACGTGAACGTAAAAAAGTACAGTTTTTTTCGGAGATTTCAGAGCATCAAATTTCTGCTCAAGAGTTTTTTAGTACCGTCCTTTTAGATTCTATCAGCAAAAATTTTGGCTGGGACAAGGTTTTGATTGCTTATTATGATACGAACGGTAATTTTCTGTCATGGACGAGTTGGAAAGGGATTTCGATGGATTCAGCAGACCATGTCTACCGCGGATTCAAAGGGAATGATGTGGTGAGACACATCGTCTATGAAGAAGCGGTTCGGGATCATTTAACCTATTTTGATGTGGAACCTAGATTATATAAGTCAACTGATATAATCAGCGAACCCTATTATGATCAGTCGATTTATGTCAAATTTATCGAAGAAAATTTCCAACAACATTACAGTGTTACTCTGGCTTTTGGTATTAATGCGTATATCCAAGTAATCTTTTTTAAAGAGCAGCAGTTAGGCGATTTTACGCCACAAGAATTGCAAGAATTGGAAGAGATTTATGTCTACTTGGCCAATGCCTATAAGAATTTTAAGAAGTATGAACAGTCCAAAATCATTCAAAATATTCAGAATGAGATTATTGCTTCTGGAGAGAAAAGTTACCTGGTGACGGATGATTTTATGCATGTAATGTCGTATAGTAACAAGGCTATTGGTTATTTAAGAGATATTTTAGGCACAGAGATCGATGAGCAGCTGAGTAGTGCGAGTCCTTGTAGCTGGCTTCCGTTTCTGTTGGGTGGTGAAGCTTACGAACTCTCAGAAGACCGCGTTCAAACAAAGGTTATTCGTGATTATATTTTTAAAATATATACATATGATCAGTGTTATTCCAATGGAATTGTCGATCGTTATCACTGGATCACTATAAAAAATAAGAATCAGTCTGAGAAAAAGCCGCTCACAGAGACGAATAATTTGCCTTTGACCCCTGCTGAACAGAAGGTTGCAGTCTTAATGTACGAAGGGTTGACCTATAGAGCGATTGCTGATGAATTGGTGGTCAGTTACCACACGGTGAAGAAACATGTCCAAAATATTTATTCAAAATGCAGCATTAATAGTCGTTTTGAGTTATACAAATGGATGGAAAATCGCGCGTTCACAAGTGAATCTCATCTCAGACAAACGTAATCGATTCATGCTTAAGATATGAAATCAAATTAGATAAATTTATCACAAAATGACTGTCTATGCACAAAATGAAACCGGTTTTTATAGAATGTACAACGTGAAGAAAACAGATAAAAACGGATGGTTTCACGACTCAATTAGAAAAGATAGAAAAAAGGATGATAATTCAAAATTACACGCATGTAAATAGCTAAGACCCTCAGTATGACTACTGAAGGTCTTTTTTTCGTGGGGAAATAAATTTATCAGTAAAAATTATAAAGCGCTTACAAATATAGGGAACATTCCCTATATGGAATAGTGAGGTTACCTAATTCTTTTTCATATTTTTGTTTGTTAAACTTTTAACAAGAAAGAGAAATTGTGAATTATTGAGAGGAGGGAGTCAATTGCCACAACAAGGTGTGGTCTTCGATATCCAGCGTTTCACCCTGCATGACGGTCCTGGATTACGAACCGAGATTTTCTTAAAAGGTTGTCCATTGCGCTGTCGCTGGTGCGGAAATCCAGAAAGTTGGTTACCTAATGCTGAGTTAGGCGTCTACAAGTCCAAATGTATTTCCAAGAAAAAATGTGGGCTTTGTCTGGATACCTGTGCTTCTGAAGATGCGTTGACTTTTTATCGAGGCAAACTGACGAAGATTAACAGTCGCGAGGTAGATGATTTGGCGCAGGTAGCAGAGTCTTGCCCAGCAGATGCGATTAAACAGTGGGGCACCAACATGACGGTTGCTGAATGTATGGACATTATTCGGACGGACAAAGGATATTATGATCGCTCTGGAGGTGGAGTCACAGTTTCTGGTGGTGAGGCGTTACTTCAGGCATCTTTTGTCGCAGAGTTATTTGCAGCGTGTAAAGAGGAAGGGATTCAGACCTGTTTTGAAACAACTTTTCACGGACGATGGAAAGAGGTTGAGAAATTACTTCCGGTGACGGATATCTGGATTTCTGATATCAAACACATGGACTCAGCGATTCATAAAGAATACACCGGTGTCCATAATCAAAAAATTTTAGAAAACCTCAAGAAATTGTCTGAATTGGACCGTGAATTGATCTTGCGAATCCCGGTGATTCCTGGGGTCAATGACACAATGGAAAATATGGTTGCCACAGCAGATTTTATTCTAAATGAAATGAATGGGCAGGTTGCCACCTTACAATTGTTGAGTTTTATGCGGCTTGGTGAAGAAAAATACCAAGCTTTAGGAATCCCCTATGGAATGGAAGGGCTTAAATTTAACCGCCGTTCTTTACAAAAGAAAATTCGTGGCTTTAGCGAATACTTTAATCAACGGGGCATTCATTGTTTAGTCGGAACAAAAGAAGAACAATAAATTTTCAAACATAAAAGGAGAGAGTAAAAATGAGTATCAAACGAACACTAGCCCGTGGAACAGAACCTTATGATCAGACCTATAGTTTAGGTTACGAAGTAAATCATGATGATTGGTCACCATTTCCACGCGTCAATGCATTGCGTCAAGCCTTCTTAGACCGTCCTTATGATGTCGATGTAGAAAGATTGCGCCTAGTAACTGAATCGTACAAAAAACATCAGACCGGTTCTCGCAAATTAAAATGTGCTTACGCTTTTGAAAACATTCTCTTGAATACGACTTTATATGTCTATGAGGATGACTTGATTTTAGGCGAGATTGCTTCCCCAGCCAAGGCTTCACCTATCTATCCAGAGTTTTCAGTGAACTGGATCTTAGATGAAATTATTAACTCCCCCTTTGAAGAGCGTCCAAATGATCAGTTCTATATTCGTAATGAGGAAGAGCGTCAAGAAATTCTTGAATTATGTGCCTGGTGGAAAGGCCAAACGATTGATGACTTAGTAAACGAAAAATTAGATTACGATCAAACAAAAGGCTCTGAAGTTGGTGAACGAATTTTCCAAACCAACCTCTATCATTATGCGGGTGCGGGTCACTTAGCAATTGACTATGCTAAATTAATGCGTGTCGGCTATGTTGGCTTGATTGAAGAAGCAAAACAGCGTCTAGCAAACTTAAGTAAGCGTGATCCTGAATATGGTGAAAAGCGTGATTTCTATGAAGCTATGATCATCATGCACGAAGCAGCTCGGACGTATATCAAACGCTATGCAAAATTAGCGGCAGAAACGGCAGCGACTGAAGAAGATCCTCAGCGTAAACAAGAGTTGACAGCTATGGCAGAAAACTGTGCGCACATTGCTGATAAAGCACCTGAAACTTTCTGGCAAGCTTTGCAGTTGTTCAATATTGCGACAGCTCTGATCCAAGTGGAAAGTAATGGTCATTCGATTTCATATGGTCGGATGGACCAATGGTTGAAACCTTATTATGAAGCGGATATTCAAAAAGGCACGATTTCAAAAGAGTTCGTTTTAGAATTACTAGAAGTGCTCTACGTTAAATTAAATAACCCAACTAAATTAAAAGATAAAGGCAGTATGGCTTTACGAAACGGTCGTGGATTCGGTGGCGAAAGCTTGACCATCGGCGGGGTTGACAGTCAAGGAAATGATGCAACAAATGACTTGACGATGTTAATGCTAGAAGCTTCTGCCCACACACGGATGATGAATCCTTGGGTTTGCGTACGGATGCATAAAGACACACCATTGGAATTACGTACAAAAGCAGTTGAATGCATTCGTGCTGGTTATGGACATCCGAAATTATTTAATGACGCACCAACGATTAAAGGTATGATGCGTAAAGGCATGAGTTTAGAAGAGGCAAGAGAATATTGCGTGGTTGGTTGTGTCGAAATCAGTTTACCTGGAAAAGAATATGGTTGGCATGATGCAGCGTATGTGAATACACCGAAAATGATGGAAATGGTGGTTAATGGCGGTCGTAGCTTGAATACGGGTGACCAATTAGGACCTGATACAGGTAGTTTGGACACCTATCAATCCTTTGATGAAGTCATGGATAGTGTCGATCAACAATTCGAATATTGGACAGATCAAATGTGTTCGAGCTTGAACATTATCGATTCTATCCATCGTGAATTGAAACCTTTACCTTACGTTTCAGCCTTTTTCGAAGATTGTTTAGAATCAGGAAAAGATTTGACTGAAGGTGGCGCAAAATATAACGGAACTGGCCCACAAGCGAGTGGTATGGCGACTTGTGCAGACCAATTAGCGACGATTAAACAACTTGTATTTGATGAAAAACGTGTGACGGGTGCTGAGTTATTACAAGCAGTCAAAGACAACTGGGAAGGACACGAAGTCTTATATCGCCTAGTCAATAGTTCGAAAGTCCATCATTATGGGAATGACGATGATTACGCAGATGATTTATTTGTCTTCATGTTCGAAACTTATTGTAAACACATCAGCGGACGGAAAAATGTTCGTGGTGGCGAATTTAGCCCAGGTGTTTACTCAGTAAATGCCAACGTAGCAATGGGAATGAATACCAACGCGTCTGTTGACGGACGGAAGAAAGGTGAAGCAATCTCTGATAACATGGGGCCAGTCCATACAGATGCTGGCTCACATGACATCAAAGGGCCAACAGCTTTAGTTAATTCTTTAGCAAAAGTCGATCACAGCTTAGCTACAAACGGTACGTTGATGAATCTACGTTTCCCTCAAGAAGCGGTGGCTGGCGTTGAAGGTCGCGATATCTTGATCAGCTTTATCGATGAATATATGAGTAAAGATCCAATGCACGTGCAGTTCAATATTATGAGTTCTGAGACAATGCGTGCGGCTCAAAAGAACCCTGAAGACTACAAAGATATGTTAGTACGGGTAGCTGGCTACAGTGCTTACTTTGTCGAACTAGGCAAACCATTACAAAAAGACCTTATCCAACGAACAGAATTGAACTTTGGATAAAGCTGACCTGAGAGGATGAATGTATTATGACTTTTGAACTTAGTTTTTTACTTGTCGCCCTGATGCAAGTCGTTGGATTTTTTGTTCAAGGCTGTACGGGTTTTGGTTGTACGGTGATCGCAGCAGCGGTCACCAATGGCTTGTTGGGAACGGAAGCAGGGGTGCCTTATGGTACCCTGATTACCCTTCCTTTCCTTTATTATCTAGGTATTAAAGAATTCCGCAATGTCTCATGGAAAGACTTAGCAAAAATTATCGGACTGTGTTTACCAGGAATCTTAGTGGGCAATTATTTGTTCTATGCAATCAGTCCAGACATTGCAAAAATTGGTATCGGAGCGATTGTTACACTGATTGCTTTAATGAATATTTATAAAACTATTGTTAAACCACTGGTACTGAAAAAAGTGGAAGACGTTGATGTGCCAGATACTGCCTTTAAAAAGGCCTTTCGTTATGGCTGTTTAATCCTTGGTGGAATCGTCCATGGGGCTTTCAACATTGGTGGCCCATTAATTACCGTTTATACAATTGAAGCGGTGCAAGAAAAAGAGAAATTCCGGAATACCATGAACATGGTTTGGGTAATTCTGAACACATGGAATGCCTTTAATCAGTTCCGCAATGGCGCTTTTACGCCGTATATGTTAAGCGCGTTATTAGTCGGCTTGCCAATGGCAGCGATTGGTTTCTTTATTGGCATGGGTTTCTTAAAGAGAATCAACCGCGAACAATTCTTACGGATCGTTTACATGGTGCTATTATTTGTCGGTGCGAATATGTTAATCACTAGTATCATGGCAGTTATTTAATTTATTGGAGGATGATTTTTTATGAAAGATTTTACGTTTAAAATTCCACAAACCATCGAATTTGGTATCGATAGTTTGCAAAAATTACCACAATTATTAAAAGCGAATGGCTCTGATCATGTCTTCCTAATTTCTGATAAAGGCTTAGATGGCTTGGGAGTCGTTCAAAAAATCAAAGAGATTATTGAAGCAGATGATATTACATGCACGACTTATTTAGGTACAGTCCCTAATCCTACGGTTGATATTGTGAATGAATCCACAAAATTATATAAGGAAAGTGGTGCAACGAGTATCGTCGCTTTAGGCGGCGGAAGTTCGATGGACGTTGCCAAAGCAACAGGTGTTTTAGCTAAATTTGGCGGTCAAATTACTGATTATGAAGGGTTACATAAAGTGCCCGGGCCGATTGTTCCTATTATTGCGATTCCAACAACAGCCGGTTCTGGCAGTGAAGTAACTGCTTCAGCTGTAATCACGGATGAAGCGCGCAATTATAAAATGTCCGTCATCAGTTATGAAATGTTACCTAAATATGCCATTCTAGATCCTAAAATGATTATGACGGTTCCAGCTTCTGTAGCCGCAGCTTGTGGCATCGATGCTTTAATTCATGCAATGGAAGCCTATGTTTCGCTGAATGCCTCACCGTTTACAGATGCTATGGCTGAAAAAGCAATGGGCTTAATTGGCAGCAATTTACGTCAGTTTGTAGCGAACCGTCAAGATGAAGAAGCGGCTTGTGCCATGATGGCCGGCTCAACCTTCGCTGGATTAGCTTTTGCTTGGGCTCGTTTAGGTAATGTTCACGCCATGTCTCACCCGGTTAGTGCTTATTTCCATGTAGCCCATGGAGTAGCAAATGCTATCCTTTTACCAACTGTTGTCGAATTTAATGCGCTAGCTGATCGTGGCCGTTATGAAAAAATTTATAACTATATCAGCACCTCGAAAGAATTAGTGACTGATTTCACGCCAGATATGTTAGTCGAAGAATTGAAACAATTAAATGCCGACTTAGGAATTCCGGCCTCTCTCTCTGAAGCTGGGGTCACAGCCGATAAAATTCAAGAAATGGCAGAAGATGCTATGAAGAGTCCTAACGTAGCAGTCAATCCACGTGCAACAAACATCAAGGACATTATTGCACTATATGAAAAAGCACTATAAGCTCCTCAAGGTTAAATAGGGTTGGAGGTTGGAATTTAAGATGGATAAAAATAAGATTATTGGTTGGCTCATTAGCTTGTGTGTACCGCTTGGCGTGAGCTTCATTCCCACATCAGACGCGTTTACACCGAGTTTGAGATTATTTTTAGTAATCACCTTGTTTGTTATCTTAATCATTGCTTTAGAACTTTTACCACGTCTAATTTCAGCAGTATTGTTGCCCTCACTCTACATGATTAGCGGGTTGGTTTCCGGTGAGGTGGCTTTTCAATCATGGACTAGTACGACGGTTTGGATGGTCCTCGGTGGCCTGATTTTCAGTAATATTCTGGATGAAACAGGTTTGTTGAAACGTATCGCTTATTTTGTCATTCTAAAATGCGGTGGCACCTATGCGGGCGCTGTATTCGGCTGTTTCTTCATCGGGATTATCCTAAATTTAATCACGTTTTGTAACGGCTGGTTAGTCGCAGCTGCTTTAGTGTATGGCGTATGTAAGGCCATGGATTTGAAGCCCTCAAAAGAATCGTCACTCCTGTGTTTTGCAGGAACGCTAGGGGCAACGGGTTGTACAGTCTGTCTGTATTACCCGGGCTATTACTCCATGCTCGAAGTCGCTGTCCGTGAATTTGTGCCGGATTATCGCATGAATATGTTTACTTCTTTTGCTTACAATGGCTACTTCATGATTTGGTGTGTCCTTTCTATCCTCATTTTGATGAAAGTCTACAAAACAAAAGACTTGAAAATTAATGTCAGTAAAAAATTATTTACTGAAAAGTACCAACAATTAGGAAAAATGAGCACCAAAGAAAAGATTGCTGTAGGCATGATTGTCTTGCTATTAATGTACCTCTTTGCTTCTAGCTTGTTAGGTTTACCAGCAGCATATGGCTTTATGATCATCCCGTTCTTGATGTTCTTACCAGGCATCGGGATTGGCAAGCCAAAAACACTAGAAAGTCTCAATTATCCGATGGTCTTCTTTGTTGCTTCTTGTTTAGGCATCGGAATTGTCGGCGCGCATGTTGGCTTTGGGGACTTCTTAACAGGAATCGCCGTGCCTTTACTTGCCGGGCAAAGTACCTTAGTTGTTCTCGTAGCCTTTATTTTGATGGGGATGGTGGCGAATTTCTTCATGACCCCTTACGCTATGCTAGGTGGGTTAGCCATTCCATTTGCCCAAATTGCTGTACAGTTAGGGATCAATCCACTTGTTGCCTGCATGTGTCTACTTTATTCCTGCGAAGTGCTATTTTTACCTTATGAATCAGCGGGCAATTTGATTATGTATGGCTATGGCATGATGCCAATGAAAGACTTTATCAAACAAATGACCTTAAAAGCTGTGATTATGTTAGTCGGCTTTGTTGTCGTGATGTATCCGATGTGGCATTTAACCGGATTAATGTAAAGAAAGGAATTTCAATATGACGCCTCAAACAATGGAAAATTTTCGTGAATTCAGCGGCTCTAAAAGTTTGAATAAAACGCTGGCCATTCTTTCGTCTTTTGATGACCAGACACCCATTCAACGAACATCTGATATCGCAGCTCGGCTAGATATGAATATGAGTACGGTTTCTCGTCATTTAAACACCTTATTAGATTGGGGATTCTTAGATCGAGATGAAGATACGGGGTATTATTATCCTGGCGTCGCGATTGTCGCCTTAGCAGGACGGGCCTTACAAAATAATGATGTCTATCGTCATGCTTTTCCAGAGGTACAACGACTCTCATACCGACACAACGTCCATGGTCATATGGGCGTTGCTCAAAAAGATAAAATTGTTCATTTGATTAGTAGCTGTCACGAAAGCTCGATGGATTTACTTATTCCGATGGGCTATAAGCATCCCATGCATTGTTCAGCAATGGGACGGGTCTTTTTAGCCTATTTATCGCCGATTGAGGCACAACAGATTTTGAAATCTAATACTTTACTTAAATATGCCCATCATACAAAAGTCGATATTTGTGACATCAATCAAGAACTTATTCGAACACGGCAACAAGGGTATTGCCTGTTGGTCAATGAATTAGCTGAAGGAATCGGTTCTATTGCAGCCCCTGTATTCAATCGGAATCGGGAAGTTGTCGCTGCAATTAGTGTCTCTGCCAGTGCGCGTTCATTAGCTGATCCGGCGCGAGAACAAGTCTTAGCCCAAGCAGTTAAAGCGGCCGCTAGTCGTGTATCCAGCAAATTAGGCTTTTACCCAAGATAAAACAGTGAGCGCAGACAGGTTAAAGCCAACTTGTCTGCGCTTTTTATTTTCTGAATAAAGCAGATGTAGTGACTTTCTTCCTCTTTCAGAACACAGAAAATCAGCACGAGTCTCTAATCCTTCTAATTCTCCTAAAAATTTACAAGAACTATTTTCCTTAACGTAGTTGCACCCTGTGCAAGTCAGTTTCTTAGTATGCAACGGACTTACTTGTGATAAGAACTCTTCTCTCTAAACGAAAGAAACCCCAGATTCTATTGTTATTTTCGCCAGTCAAGGTAAACTAAAGCTACAAAAGAAAGCGCTTTCTAAATTTATTTTTTTCACACGAACTTATTCGATTATAGAAAGGATGTTATTTTTCATCATGAAAGCAAAAAAGCGATTTTTGTATCTGTTGTTAGGGCCGACAATTTTAGTCCTCTGTGATTTATTTCTTTCAGACATACTCACAAATCCTGGAGCACGTGCCGTGGGTGTTCTTCTATGGATGGTCTTCTGGTGGGTAACTCGTCCGGTCCATATGACTGTTACTGCGTTATTGCCGATTCTGGTAAACGCGTTACTCAATATTGTGCCGATGGGCTCCATCACTGCCCAATATTTTTCTGACAGTATTATTTTGATTTTTGGTTCAGGTTTACTGACGATGCCTTGGGCGTCAACGGGCCTAGATAAGCGGGTGGCTATCAAAATTCTCTCAGTGATTGGGCCTTCCATGCGTTCCCAAATTATCGTCTGGCTATTTGCCAGTATGCTAGTCTCCAGTATTTTACCTAACGTCGCGGTCTGTGCCTTGTTCACCCCGATTGCGATTGCTATGTTAGCTGCCGCAGGGATTACCGATATCAAAAGTAGTTCCCATGCTACACCGATTCTCTTAGCGATTGGCTGGGGGGTTGGCTTAGGTGGGGTCGGTACTCCGCTGGGTGGTGCCATGAACATTGCCGCAATCTCATTTATTGAAGAATATACTGGGCATGAATTCATGTATGTTGACTGGGTGGTCAGAATCGCCCCTTACTTCGTTTTACTAGGAATTATCAGTTTAGTTCTAATGCTTGTGATGTACGGCAAACACAGTCCATTAGATGGGACTAAAGAATACTTCCATGATGCCTATGCAAAATTAGGCAAAATGAAACGAGACGAAAAAATCTGTGGCACCTTGTTCGTAATTGCGCTATTAGGCGCTTTCACACGTCCGTTATACTCAAATTTATTACCTGGCTTAGCACCAGCCTACATATTTCTGATCTTTGGCTGCTTATCCTTTATCATCACAAATGCCAAAAAATTGCCTTTCTTAACTTGGGAAAATGCCCAAGAAAAAACAATGTGGGGCATGATGATGTTATTTGGTGGGGGACTTGCTTTAGGACGTATGATCAATGACTCTGGCGCCGGCAATGCGATTGCTGAGATTGTGTCACAAATGAATATGGATGGCGGTTTGACCACCATTATTATTTTCACCGTCTTTGCTCGCGTGATCTCTGAGTTAACCAATTCGACCGTGGCAGCGGCAGTCAGTATTCCGATTGTTATAGGCTTTGCAGTTAAAATGGGCCTCAATCCAATTCCGTATTGGTTCATTACCGTGATGGCTTACAACGCTGAATTCCTTTTACCAATCAGTGTTCGAGCAATTCCCGTCGCCTATGGATTGGATACTACCAAGATGCTTAAAGGCGGGATTCCTATGACGATTGTCACCACAATTCTGGTCGTCATTTTCGGTTATGTCGTGATGCAAATTTGGCCAGGCTTCGGCGAATTATCTTATATGTAGCACCAAATTTTATCGAAAAGAGGTTCTTATTAGAGAAGCTTATGTTAAAAAGGGCCTACTAAAAGAAACAACTAAATAGATGGCACCTAAAGATTAATGCCAGGTGCGTCGGCCAGAACAGTTTAAAAAGTATTTATTCAGTGAATGCGTTCCTTAATTTGTAAGATTAAAAAATATTTAATGAATAGAGGAGAGAATTAAAATGAGTGAACACACAACAGGTTCGGTAGAAGAGTTAGTCGCACGTTCGAAAGCTGCTCAGGCACAATTTGCTTTTGTTACACAGGAACAGGCTGACCAGGCGGCGAAAGCCATCTGTAAAGTAGTCTATGATAACGCTGAAATGCTAGGGAAAATGGCCGCTGAAGAAACTCGAATGGGTAGCGTCACAGACAAAATTCAAAAGTGCCGTATGAAATCTTCCTTGATCTGGGAAAGTATTAAAAATGTGAAAACAGTCGGGGTAATTAACCGTTTGGAAGATCGACGAATGTTAGAAATTGCCAAACCTTTAGGTGCTGTCGCGTGTATTATTCCTTCAACGAATCCAGTGGTTACGCCGATGTGTAATACTGCTTTTGCTTTAAAGACACGGAACTCTATTATTTTTGCTCCTCATCCAAGAGCAGTGGAATGTACGCATTTGCTAGTCAAAATGTTTCGGTCTGAGTTAGCCAAATTTGGCTTCCCGGAAGACTTAGTCTTAGGCTTAGAAAAAGTCTCCATCGACGATAGTAAAGAATTGATGAGTTTAGTCGATGAAGTGGTCGCTACGGGCGGACCGGATATGGTCAAATCAGCCTATTCTAGCGGTAAACCATCACTAGGTGTCGGACAAGGGAATGTTCAATGTATCGTTGATCGCGGCGTCGATTTAGCGGCTGCTGCAGAAAAAATTCTTCTCGGTCGGACATTTGATAATGGCCTGATCTGCTTAGGTGAACAGATGGTCTTTGTTCCAGAAGAAGAGTTTGAGACTTTTGTGACAGAATTAAATAAACATGGAGGCTATTCGATCGATGCGCCTAGTGATGTTCAAAAAGTTCGAGAAGGAGTTTTCCCAGATGGCGGACCGATTAATCGCGACCTAGTTGGCGTGACCGCACAAAAAGTCGGTGAATTTCTAGGCTTTACAGTTCCAGAAGAAACCAAAGCCATCGTCGTAAAAGCTGATGGAATTGGCCGTGCAGATGTGCTCTGTCGTGAAAAACTTTGTCCAGTTTTGACTGTCTATCCTTACTCGACTTTTGAAGAAGGTGTCAGCATGATGGTTGAAAACTTAGAGTATGAAGGCAAAGGACATAGTATTGCCATTCATTCAGATGATGAAACACATATCGAATACGCAGCCATTCAATGTGCTGTTTCGCGGGTTATCGTCAATCAGCCAGCTGGAACAACTGGCGGAGGATCACCTACGAACGGCTTTACACCAACTACGACTCTCGGTTGTGGATCATGGGGCAATAACAGCTTCAGTGGCAATCTCAGCCACACCCATTTCATGAATATCACGCGTGTCGGTTTCCCGTACGAGGAATCTTATCTACCCGACCCAGAATTAGCTTGGAAATAACGGGGCAACAAGTACCTGAAAATAGGAAAAATTAATGAATCGAGGTTGTGACAGAAGCTATTTCTGGAACACCGTTTATTAGGAAAAACAGAGGTGATGACAAGATTTTATTGTCACACCTCTGTGTATGAAAGGAAGAATCTTGATGGATTATTTGGAAATTGAAGGAAAAGAACAATTAGCACGTTTTGGCATTCCAATCAACGAAAGTATCTTATTAGATGGGGAAACAATTCCCGAAGAGATTCCATTCCCCTGCGTTTTAAAAGGCCAGATTCTTTCTGGGAAGCGTGGAAAAGCAGGCGCCGTTAAAGTAATCCACACGAGGGAAGAACTTCTTCCGACAATGAAAGAAATAATGGCTATCACTATCAATGGACAAGTCATGGAAGGCATTATTGCTTGTGGATTCTTACCCATCGAAGAAGAGTATTATCTAGGGATGACTCTGGATGTCACTAATCGGGCCATGGTCATGCTATTTACGCCTTATGGTGGGATGGACATTGAAGAGTTGGCTGAAGCTGAGCCGGAAAAACTACTCCGCTTTGACTGTACTGGTGGCTTCGTGGAAGAAGAATTTCTTGCTGCGGTTGCCCGTTTTGATTTAGCAGAAGAACGTGTTGCACAATTAACCCGAATCGCTGAAAAATTAGCGACTGCTTGTTTCGACTTGGATGCGACGACGATTGAGATTAACCCATTAGCTGTCTTAAAAGATGGCACGTTGATGGCGATTGATGCCAAACTGTCCATCGATGATAATAGCTTATATCGTCAAGGTGATTACCTTATTTTACCTCGGACAGCGCAGGTAAAATCGGCCCAAGAAATCGAAGCTGAAAAACATGATTTAACTTACATCGAGGTGGATCCAGAAGGGGACATTGGCACCATGGCTGGCGGTGCTGGCATTGGTATGGCAACAATGGATACCATTTTTCATTATGGTGGGCGCGTCAATAACTTTTTAGATTTAGGTGGCGGTGTCACGGCAGAGAAAACCTATCAAGCCATGCGGATTTTATTAGAAAATGAGCAGACAAATTATATTCTAGTCAATGTTTTTGGCGGTATTAATAATTGTGCCGATATGGCTGAAGGAATTGCGCGAGCTTATAAAGAGCTAGGGATTTCTAAAGCAGTCGTCATCAAGAGCCGTGGATTTAACCAAGAGGAAGGCTGGAAAATCTATCAAGATTTAGGCTTCCCACAAACCAAATACGGCACCACTGATGAAGCCGTTCAGACATTAATGAAATTAAAAGAGGTGCAGTAGAATGAGTATTTTAATCGATAATAACACACCTATGTTAATCATCGGGATCACGGGAAAACAAGGGCGCGTCCATGCCAAACGGACGCTCGAAAGTGGCACAAAATTATTAGCAGGGGTCTCCCCCGGAAAAGGGGGCCAAGAGGTCGAAGGGGTCCCTGTCTACGATTCAGTCGCAGAGGCTCGTGCTCAATTTCCTGAGATACGTTCAGCTATGCTACTCGTTCCTCGACAATTTGTCCGCGAAGCTGCCTTAAATGCTTTAGCAGAAGGCATCGAATTGCTCGTTGTGATTACCGAGTTTGTCCCTGTGATGGATGCATTAGCGATTGTCCATACCGCTAAATCAAGCGGGGCAACGGTTATTGGTCCGAATACGATTGGGATCATTTCCCCAGGAAAAGCTAAAATAGGGATTATGCCGGATGATATTTATGGCAAAGGACACATCGGCATCATCTCTCGTAGCGGGACACTAACCCATGAAACAGCCTCAAACTTAACCTTTAAAGGCTATGGCTTATCCAGCTGTGTCGGGATTGGTGGGGATCCAATCGTAGGTATGAATCATGCAGATGTCTTAGAATTATTTGCCGAAGACGAAGAAACGGACGCGATTGTCTTGATTGGAGAAATTGGTGGAACCAGTGAAGAATTAGCAGCGGCTAAGATTCGCGAGTTAGGAATTAAAAAACCAATTTGTGCCTATATCGCAGGCATGCATGCGCCAGAAAATAAAAAAATGGGGCATGCCGGTGCCATCGTCAGCGGCAATATGGGCACCGTCACATCAAAAGTCACTGCACTAGAAGCAGCTGGCGTAACCGTCTGCCCAACACTAGGGAAAATAGTTGAGTTCATGGAGCAGCATGATAATGGCCGACTTAAATCTCTTACAGCGCGTGTTGACGGCTGAATTAGTTGCACGGAACAAATTAATATATTTTAATAGAAGAAACAGGGGGAAATTGATTTGTCTAACCAGATAGTTCCCTCTGTTTTTTTGTGTATTTTCCTCACAAAAAACGTTCATTTTATAAATCCTCAGCAAAGTGACAACCAGACAATCTATAGAATTTGTAATAAAATTCTTTTACTTTACTCACAAGCATTGACAGATAGCCCTATCCTACGGTAACATGGGAAAAGCGTACGTTATTAAATTTACTTGCTCTTGAGATTACTCAAGTTATTTTATTTTGATAAATAGTTTAAAATAGGGTACGTTTATTACTCAACAAAATTACTAGAAACGAAAAACTATAGAGGAGTGATTGTTTTATGATTACTGTAATTGGCTTGGGCTATGTTGGTCTGGCCAGTGCTTTGTTCTTTTCAGCCACTCATAAAATTATGGGCATTGATACTGACGCACAGCGGGTCGCTCAACTTAACCTGCGACAAAGCCCTATTAAAGAGCAACAGATGCAAGAACGATTATCTCAATTATCAAAAGATGACATACAATTCTTCACAAATTACCAAGAAGAAATGCAGGCCAGTGATTACGTCTTTTTCTCATTACCCACGAATTTTGACGAACAGACCCAATCCTTTGATACGCAGGCCCTGACGGAGAGTCTTAAATCTTTTGACAAGCGTCTCAAAAAAGAAGCAATTTTTGTTATTAAATCCACGATTCCTTTGGGCTACACTGAGAGGATTCAGCAACAATTAACCCATCAAGTCCTCTTTGTTCCAGAATTTTTACGAGAAGGCACCGCTTTAAACGATTCTTACTTTCCCAGTCGACTGATTATTGGCAATCCGACGTCTAACGAGCAGACTGCACAAAAGGTTGCGCATTTATATAGTGACATAATTAAAAAAACACCGGCTATCCTACATATGAGCGCTAAAGAAGCAGAGGCGGTCAAACTTTTTTCTAATAATTATTTAGCTATGCGCGTGGCGTTTTTCAATGAGCTGGACAGCCTATGTGAAGTTTCGAACATTGATAGTCAATTGGTCATTCAAGGTCTTTCTGAAGATCCGCGAATCGGCAAAGGCTACAACAATCCTTCCTTCGGTTTTGGCGGTTATTGCTTACCAAAAGATAATCAAGCACTGATTAGTGAATTTTCTAATGTAGGAATAGAAAGTCCATTAATAAATGGCATTCAGGAGGCCAATCAGCAGCGTATCGATTATATAGCTGAGCAGCTGAAGGACTACAAAACAATTGGTTTTTATCGCCTTTCGATGAAAATGAATTCAGATAATTACCGGGTTTCGGCTACTTACGCCTTGTATCAACGGTTAAAAGAAGCGAATTATTCGGTGAAAATATATGATTCAATGTACGAAGGTCCGGATAAAGAAGCCGACCTCGAAACATTCGCCACTCAGTCAGAAGTTATTGTTACTAATCGATGGTATGAGGAGTTACGTCCGTATGAAGAGAAAGTCTACACGCGCGATCTCTACCATGAAAACTAGTCACTTATACAGCAAATTGTTTGTACAACTTATCACTTGTCGTATGTAAATGCTGGCCCCGCCAGTAAGCAATGCAATCAATTATAAAGGAGAAATACATGGATACTTCATTTTTATCAGGACTTTACCCATTCCTTGTCACTGTCGGTCTTTTTATATTCGTTTTCCTTATTCGAATGTTCTTTCATAGAGACGTTATCATTCCAAAATATGAGAGAAAAAGCCGCTTCAATCTTATGAACAAAGATCAAATTCGTTATTCTTTAAAGGTCGCTAAAGAACGAAAAGAGGTTTCTCAAGCGAGTTATCGCTCCCTCTTTTTAGTATTTTTCATATTGAGCATCCTTTTTGTCGCTCTTTGGATTATTTGGACCGCTTATGCGATCAGCATCGGGGATTTAATGGCGTTTCGCCCTTATTTTGCGATTATTGGTTCAATCAGTGCCTCACAATATGTTTTCTCGTTATTTGATGTGCCATTTCACGTTGAAGAGTTGCCAAAAAAGTCTTTGGCTGTGGTGATTCCTGTCTACAATGAGAATCCTGAAACCTTGCACCTCGTTATTGCGGCCCTTTTTGAGCAAACGGTGCTCCCTGCAGATATTCACATAATCAATGACGGCTCTAGTCCTGATCTCGATTACAGTGAAGCCAAAACGTGTCTTATCGAAGGCGCTAAGCGGACAAATGTTCATTGTACCTGGACGGATCAAGAAAATGGCGGTAAACGTGCAGCGCAAACAGTCGGCTTCAAAAAAATCCGTAACACTCAGGACTGTGTGGTCGTGACGGTGGATTCAGATGCCGTTTTAGCTAGAAATGCCTTAGAAGAAGGGTTGAAGCCTTTCGCTGATGAAGAGGTTAAATCCGTTGCGGGCTTAATCGTTTCACGAAATGTCCACGCAAGTTTATTGGCCCGTTTTACAGAAACCATCTTCGTTGCCAATCAACAATTAGTCGAGCGCGCATGCCTTTCACTATTTGGAACAGTCGCTGTTAACAGTGGAAACCTGGCGTTTTATACGTACGATGTCATCGAATCTGCGCTAGCCCATGATTACAATAATGAGAAATTCGGCAAGGCAGAAGTTAAGTTTTCCGATGATTCATTTTTAACGCTATTTGCAGTTTTAAAAGGGAAAACGGTCGACCAATTGACGTCAGTTGCCTTTGCGGACATGCCATCAAAATTAAGTCACCATATTCGCCAACAAATTCGTTGGTCACGTGGTTCCTTTATCCGTGGTTTCTGGCGCATCCGCTATACACCCGTCTTTTCGATGATTTTTATGCGCCAATTTTTCGGTTGGTTCACTTTCTTCATCAATACCTGTATCTTTATCCAAATCGTACTCAGCGCGCTATCTAGAGGGGTCTTCCCGGCACTGCCTTTCATATTGATTCCGATGTTATTCGGTTACATTCAATCGACACGTTACATGATTATCCGCCGAGAAGATTTCTCATGGAAAGATCATCTAATTATCTGGTTATTGACGCCATTATCGACCCTCTGGAGCTTCCTTGTCCTACGTTTTGTCAAACTGTACTCTATGGCTACATGTAAAAAAACAGGTTGGGGAACCCGTAATGTCGTTGAAGTTATCGTTGACGAACCAGAGCAAGATGCTGAAGATTTGCCTCTTGAATTCGGTATCGAATCAATCGAACAAGCGGACGAACCTCAAGAAGTCATCGATCTTAGCTTACCAGCTGAAGATTAAATCAGGTCTTTAAGGAAACAAATCAGGCAGACTCATACACCAAAACTGTACATTGAAAATGTCTAACAAACGAGTTGGCTAGACATGCGAAACAGAATACCTTAAGCAATAAAGGGCCATCCTACGGTAGGTAGGGTGGTCTTTTCGCTTAAATTACTCTAAAATAGACGTATTAGAGGATTGCGGTAAATAGCACAGCTAGCTGCGAAATGTTTTTGAGAAGGAGATACCTACATGGACTATGGCGAAACGTTTAAAATGATTCGAAAAAATAAAGGCCTGACGTTAAAAGAAGCTGCTGGAGAAGCCCTTTCTACCGCGCAATTGTCGCGCTTTGAGAATGGCAAAACAATGCTGACACTGGATCAATTTTTCATCTGCCTAGAACAGATGAATACTACCATCGAAGAGTTCCAGTTTATTCAAAAAAATACCTGGCGTGACCAGTACGCAGCGATTTTAGATGAAGTTGAACAGCTGAATCTAGCCAAAGATACCCAAGGCTTATATACCCGGGCGAACGTCTACTTCAATGAAAGTCAGCGGCAATATGATTGGTATTATTTTTTTGGTTGTTTCTTTGAAAACCTAGCGATTTCAAACGAAACGGAAGCCATTTCCGAGCTAAAATACATAGATGAAATGAAGCATTTCTTCCTGAAGTGTGATCTATGGGGGGATAGAGAGCTGCGTGTCTTAGGGATGTTTGTATTCCTTTTCGACGTTGATACTCTCCAAATGCTGGTACGTATCGCCATCAAACGAGGGAAAATTTATCGCTCAGTTCGTGGCGATAACCGGTTATTTTATTTTTTACTCATCAACTGTTTTTCGACATTTATCTACCATGGTCGGATTTCTGAGGCGAGAGATATCCTGGCTCATCTCGAGAACGAAATAAAAGACAACATTGATTTACTCTTTCCGCAAATCAGCCTGTTATTTAACAAAGGCATCTTAAAATTTATCGAAAATGATCCAGAAGCCGGCGTCAAATACTGCAGCCAAGCAATCTCCGTCTGCACCATTTTCAAGCAAGAAGCACGGGCCCAGCGCTTAACCAAACGTTTGGACGAATGGCGCAATGCTGAAGACCCCGCAGAATACAAAGAATTAGTCATCGAGTTAGGGTATTTGACTGATTAAGGATGCGCTAGTTATTATGAAACGACCAGAGCTTATAATATAACGAACATCCGACTTTTCGCGGTCGGATGTTTTTTACTGAAGTCACAAAGATTGCTGGCGGATTCTTTGAAAAATCGACCTCCATAATGACTATTTAACCACTTATAGCTAATTTTTTACCGCTTATGGAATAGTTGTTACAAACGCCTATGATTCCCGTATAATTAGGGTTGTTAGGAGGTGTAGCAGTGAACATTAAAGTTATTATTGATAAAAAGCTGGCTGATATCAGCGTGCTGATCAACTCCCCGTCGAACGAATTAGCTGACGAGATTTGTGCCCAGCTAACTGAAACTAAAATCGACAAGACATTTACGGTGAAAAGCAGTCAAGGGATCGAAGTCATCCAGATTGATGAAATTACCTTAATCGAAGTCTTTGCAGATGAGATTGTTCTTTCACTGATTGACGGAAGCGAGGTTACTTTCCGCGGACGTCTCTATAAAATAAAAGAGAAACTTGATGAGCAGCAATTTGTTCAAATTTCCAAATCAGCGATTGTTAACTTGAGACAAATTCAAAAACTCGAGCACTCATTTTCAGGAAATATGCTCGCTATCTTAAAGACGGGTAAGAAACAATCGATCTCACGGCGTTATTTACCAGAGCTGAAAAAAATCTTAGCACAACTCAATTAGGAGGCGTATTCAATGAAAAATATCATTAAAAATTGTGTATTGGCGGTGGGCATGAGCAGCACATTGTACTTGCTCAGCGGTAGTATCTTCGCTGACAGCGAGGTCCGAAAAAATAGCTTGTTAGTCTTAGGATTAGGCGTTCTGATTGGCTTATTTTCATCCGTTTATGAGAACAACAAACTTTCACTTCTAGCAAAAACTGGTATTCAGCTAAGTGGCGGCTACGCGAGCTTTTTACTCTTAGCCTACATCGGCACCTGGTTTCCTTTTCAAATAGGCATAATTATCACCGCTTCACTCTTATTCATCATCATCTTTTTAGCTATATGGACTGTCTTTTATTTCATCGAAAAGAAAGAGTTAGAAAAGCTCAATCAAAAACTCGATAAAATGTAAAAAAACTGGCTACATTACGCTGCACTCGATAGTTCTCTATTGAGTGTTTTTTCTTGCCTATTGTAGAGAGCGAGGATTTACTGAAAAAATATCTGATTACGAGCTACTTGAACAATAAAAGGTTGATCTAGGTAGCTTTTAATCAACGGAATGATTACAAACTACTAAATCAATTTCAATAAACTTGCTAAAAAATGGAAAAGAAAATAACGGTAGAAGTCTTGATAACGCTGACTTTTGATACATAAATACGCGAGTCACTTATTGAAGAAGTGATTGCGAGCTACTTAAATCAAGCCCAAGATATACGAGTGCTTTTAGAAATTTGATTAAGGGCTACCGCAAACAAAAAGCAGGTTGATTTAGGTAGCCTGTAATCAAAATAATGAGTCAAAAAGAACGAATAAATATTTTCGAAAATAAGAATGATATACTAGTTTAAAAACTATCGAGGGAGGAATTGGGCATGATTGTTTTAGAAAGAACAAAAGAAGAAGAAATAGAAAAAGTATATGCGTTACAAAAGGTTGCTTTTCAGGAACTATATAATAAATATCAAGATGAAGGATCACCCTTTCATGAGCCTATTTCCTCTATTCAAGAAAAATATAATAGGCCAGATAATTACTTTTTTACTATAAACGATCAAAATGATAATACGATTGGTTATATACGCGTCGTTATTGATGAAGCGCAACAACAAGGCTGGCTAGCCCAAATTGCAATAGATCCATCCTGTGACAATAAGGGTTATGGAACTAGAGCTATAGAATTGGTAGAAGAAATTTTTTCTTCAATTAAAGAATGGTCATTAAGTACGATTCTTCAGGAAGAGAAGCTCGTTCATTTTTATTCTAAAATTGGTTATGAAAAAGCTGCTAACATTCAAAATATTCAAGAGGATATGGACATTGTATTCTTTAAAAAGAGAAATCAATTAGTTATTTGACGTAGTGATTATCCTAAGCTGATATTATGCAAAGCAACATTTTTTACGTTTAGGCATAGAACACTATCGATTAGGGAAAAAATAGTTTTGCACTCTATTTTATTTTATAATCGAGTTATCAATCAAATGGAGGGCGTTATATTATGAAGAGAAAAGAAACAATGACTTTATACAGGGAAAATACCAGTAAATATACGAAAGCTTACAACTTATTTCAAAAGCTTGATTGGTTTGTTGTGCCTGTCTTATTCTTAGGCGTTTTCTTAGGAAGTGATGGGATTGACTTACTTTGTACAATTGGTTTACTGATCTTTGCTTTTACGCAACTCATTTTATTAATTTTAGATTCATACAATCGAATCAAAATTGGTAAACAAAAAATCAATTGTTAGGCGTGCTGATTCTAACCAATCTAGGACTTTTCAACTCCCTTGTGTCATAATGAAGGGCAACAACCACCATTATCACTATCTCATAAATTGTTATTTTCTACTTGTGCTATAATTTATATGATGATTATTATAGGGGAGGGTATTGGTATGCAATTAGTAGACGGCGAATTAAAACATTTAGTTATAGGGAATCATTGTGTATTAACTGATGGAAGAAAAACTAAAGGTTTTATAAAGGATATACACTTGGATGAGGGAATGTTCTCGTGGGAAATAACAGAGTATGAAGATAAGGGAAAGCATTGGATAATGAGGCTCGAAGAGGTTTCTCAATTTTTATTCCCTGAAAATAGTAAAATAATCGCGAACAAAAGTGAACTTAACGATATCAAAAAAGTTGTTGAACGCTTTAGTGAGACAATGATAATTGATGCTGACAAATCAATCCTCCTCGAATCGAGAGAAGTTATAGAGGTAATGAATAGTCAAACTAAAAAATGGTTGCTTAGTCATTCGACGTTTTTGAAAAAATATAAAAAAATTGAAAACAACCGCTCTGAAGGTTATCCAGAGCTATATCAAGATTTAGAAAATTATTTGCTATCAAAAGATCTGTATCGTCTTGAAGAAGAAACTGGAAGTATTTTAGCTCTCAATCCCTATTCAGGTGAATGGATGAAAGGTATTCGGTACACATTAGCAAAACTTGGTTTTATAACATTTAATGAAATGAAACCGCGAACAAAAGATATTTTTGATGGAATAGGTTCGTTGGAAAATAGGAAAAATTACTTATTGCATAGAATGAGTTTCTTACAATCACTGTTTAGTATTTTAGCAATATCTCACATTCCAATTTATAGGGGTGTGCAAACAACAGAAGAATTTTATAATGACCAACATGCCCCTTTACAATCATGGACTACGTCCTTGGAAACGGGTACTTCATTTTCATCATTTGGTATGGTTGATGACAATGTACTAAACGCCTATTTGATTAAATTCAATTGCCCAATTGATCAAATTTTTATGACCTATTTTGAAACGAAAGCCTTTAATAAACAATATAAAGAACAAGAAGTTGTGAAATTTAATTGTGGTAGCCTACTGGAGTAAAGGGTGGCATAAGAATGATAGTTATCTGAAATGTGTAATATCTGACTTTGAGTGTATTAATGAGTTATAAGAAAGGCAGATTTTCTAACTCCCGAGAGATAACTTCTACTAACTTCTTCTACTCCCGAATACTAGAATAA
>NZ_MAEJ01000030.1 GCF_009933175.1 Candidatus Enterococcus huntleyi
GGCTCTTCGTCAAATAGTGTTGGTGAGGGTCAAATTGAATAGAGTACAGTGTCTCCAGTTAAGCAGCTTTGCTTAGCTGGAGCTTCGGATAAATAGCCTGGATTCTTAATAATAGTGTTTGTATACTGTATTTTCCAGCGGCTTTCCCTCGATACTTAGTCTCGCTTAGTTGTTTCTTCGTATGAAAAACGCCTGTTTCTTATAGAATGATGAATAATTTTGTCAGAAGCTTGTTAGATGTAGGATAAATAGTTTAAAATAGGAGTATGATTATAGAAAGTAGGGATTTTTTTGCGACCAAATTTAGGATTTTATGTACAGACGATTAATGATATTGTGACAGATACAGAGAAAATAGGGGAAGAAATGAACCCAAGCTATGAAAAGCTTCGCACGGCTTTGGATGAAAATAAGCTGGACAGCCTATCTAGCGAAGAGCTTAAAGAAATCAGTACACTTTTTGAAACAGGTACGGATAAATATCGGGCAATGTCGAAAAAGATCAGTACTTTGCGTCCTCCAGCTGCTGTGATGGGGATCCATAAGAAATTCGAACGTTCTTATTTAAACTACGTAGCCGGCTGTGAAGAAATGCTAAACAGCATCAATACAGCGGATGGAATTGATAAAGCAGCCTTTGATGCGGCGGAAGAAAAACAAGATACAGCGACAGATGAAATTGCTTTTGCGATTCAACGTATGACAAATTTACTATTGAAAAAATAAGATAAAACTAAGCGCAATAAACTATCAAAACAAAATGAGAGTTATTTAATTAAAAAATAAAGTATTTGTTTAGACAATCGGTTATAAATAGAGTATTATTAATTCATAACCAAAAACAACCTTTTTATTTTTCATTTTACTCTTTTTCAAGAGTAATTACTCCTTTTTCCATCGGCTTAACCACCCGGTGGTTTTTTTGTGTCCATTTATAAAAAAACAAAATCAGAAAATCATCCGTCTATATTTTATCCATCCATTAATTCAAATAACGAATATTAAAAATAATATTTATTGTTATTTTAAAATAGTTTTAATTGAGAGTTGTGATTCAAGTCACGGCTCTTTTTTTAATGTGCTTTTATCAGGGGAAGCTTTACGAGAATCGATACATAAACAAGTTGCCTATTTATTTTGTCTTGTGTATGTTACAGTCAGCACAAGAGATGAATCGATAAAAATTGAATTAGCTGATTGGTTAGAACGCAAGGAAAGCACGCCCATGATTTTCTGGAGTCTAGAAAAAGCATGGGCAAAATCCTATTGGAACCGTAAGCTTAAAAAGGATGATAAAAAAGCATCGGCCTCAGAACTAACAGACTAGTCTGGGGCAGACGCTTTTTGAAGTTTATTTAAATGCTTGCTAAGGCATCGCGGATTGGCGTGTCTCCGGTATGCATCATGATGACCTTCTTCACCGTATTAGGCTGATCCAAGAGGGTCGCCAGTGTCGATGCTACGTCTGGGATCGGATTCGGCCCAGCTTCCTTAACGTTGACCTCGATTTTTCCAGTCGCTGGTTTTTCTTCCAGATTTCCTGGCTGTAAAATCGTATAATCCAGATTTGTTTTGTCCATCAACCAGTAATCAGAAAACATCTTTGCGATATTATAGTCGGTAATGGAGTCATTCCAGCGCTCAGGCTCCATGGAGAAGATCGAGCTTAGCTGGATGTAACGCTTGATGCCTCTTTCTTCTGACGCCTGCATCACTTTGACAGCGCCATATAAATCTGTCTGAAGCAGGTCTTTGCCTCGCGAACCAGCAGTAAAGTAGACTACTTCAGCATTTTCCAGCGCTTCCGCCATTTTAGCAGCCGTCCAGTGAAGGTCAAAATGAACTGGCTTGACGCCATCCATTTCAGGTACCTTTTCAACACTACGGGCCCCAGCTAAAATACTGTGACCTCGCTCTACCAATAGCTTAATTAATTCTTCGGCCACACGACCATTCGCTCCGACAACAAAAATCTTCATGATAAATCCCCCTCGTTATTAATTTCTGTTTAACTATCCATCTACTTTCATGCTACAGGAAAACTTCGTTCTTCACAAAGGATGCGACTCTTTTTACAATTTCTTTTCAAGTCGCAATCTTCAGATTAAAATTCCCGTTACTTGCTTATTAGAAATTCCTGCATCAGTAAAATAGAAGAAAACTAGTGAACAAAGACCTTGAAAATAA
This sequence comes from Candidatus Enterococcus huntleyi, assembly GCF_009933175.1. Lineage (GTDB taxonomy): Bacteria > Bacillota > Bacilli > Lactobacillales > Enterococcaceae > Enterococcus_K > Enterococcus_K huntleyi. Next base: position 2,188 of record NZ_MAEJ01000030.1, read on the forward strand.
AAGGAATAGAAAAAAATATCCTATCAAAGACTTTGCTTTGTATTGTTTTCGATCACTCTTACTGATAATCGGTTAAGTCACTAAATAAGAAGAGGTACGAACGCATAGATTCGCACCTCTTCTTGATTTTTAATTTTCGACGTTACGAACATAGTCATCAAAATATTGGACTAAATCCTTCTTAACTTGTTGATACTCTTCTTCGGTATATTCCTTATCTTCGACAGTTCCGTTAAAGAAAGGTAAATTTAACTCTTCTCTTAACCGATCTAAGACAGCTTGTTGATCCATCAAAACACTCCTTCGTCTTAAGCTAGGACTCTAACTCTCTCTATTATAAGACATTATAGGCAGTCGTCAACTCTTCGAAGAGATCTTTCATGATCGACAATTTGTTGTACAGCTTGCCAGTTGCATCATCTTCATGGAAAATTAGCTGTTTTAATTCCGAATAGAATTCATCAAATGCTTCATAAAATTTTTCAGCTTCAGGTTTTTGAATCTCCGGATGGAAGTTATAAAATTGATTCGATAAGCGATACATCGTAAATAGTTCACTGGTATTTAGTAAAACACGTGTCTCATCATAATGTCTACTGGTAACTAACTCATAGATAGGCAAACATTTATTGTAAAGATCTGATAGCTCGCTGATTAATTGTTGGGCTGGTTCTTTGTTTAACATAGAAATCATCCTCCTTGGTTCTAAGTATAAACAATGAGTAGTGAGAAGAAAAATGATAGCACTGAAGAATGAGAAGTTTTTTTGACCTTAATTGACTCAGAAGGAAAAAGGGTAGAAATAAAAAAAACCAAGAGTGCATCGATGTGATGGACACTCTTGATTATCGTTTTTATTTACGATTTATTTTTCAAAGTAGACACAGACACATTCAGGAGCGAATACGTCTTTTTGAATCATCGTTAGTGTACCATCTTCAGCATTACGACGGTAAAGGGTTAAATTATCTGTGTTTTGGTTGGCACAGACTAAGAACTCATTTGAGCCATTTAAGCTAAAGTCACGAGGGATTTCGCCTTCTGTAGAGATCAGTTGGATGAGCGCAATTTCTTCGCCAGATGCATTGATTTCATAGACAGCAATCGAATCATGCCCACGATTAGAAGCATAAAGGAAACGGCCATCATTTGAAACGCGGATTGCTGCGCCACCATTGAATTCAGTGTGCTCTGCAGGGATTGTTGAAAGTTTTTGTAGCTTCGTAAATGTTCCTTCCGCTGCATTGTAAGCTAAGACAGTCACGGTGCTATCTAGTTCACCAAATAAATAAGCGATTTTTCCATTTGGATGGAAGACTAAATGACGAGGACCTGTACCAGGTTCAGCTTGATAGATAGCAACTTGCGTTAATTTGCCTTCAGCAGAAACGTCGTACGTATAAACGCCATCTGTTCCTAAATCGCAGACAACTAAGCGATTGTCAGGAGTTAAATCTGTGTAATGCACGTGAGGCTTGTCTTGATTTTCATGAGGCCCTGTAGCTTCCGTATGATAAACACTGTCGGCTGCTTCAAGTGAACCATTGTCTAAAATACGATAGACATTAACTTCACCTTTGTGGTAGTTTGCGCCATATACTAATTGACGTGTTTCATCAACTGCTACATAACAAAGAGGAGCGCCTTCTTCAGTGACTGCATTTAGAAAAGTAAATTCTGGCGTATAAGCACTTGCGCCACCTTTTCCATCAATCGAAGTAATCGTATAGACATTGCCAGCTTGACTTCTCGTCACGTAAGTTGGACTGTCTTCTTTTGTTGCTAATGCCAAATTTTGTAGCTCACCTTTATCTGTATCTAAGGCAATTGTGTATAAGCCTTCACTGACACGACGCGTATAGGTCCCGAGTAATAAGTTTTCTAACATAAATTGTAGCCTCCAATTTTTTAGTTTCCATTATATTTTACCATAGAAAGGCGCGAATGGGTTTTTAAAAAAACTGAGTGTGCTATAATATTTGTATCATTCAAAAAATGAGGAGCGATGTTGGAAATGAAAGCAATTGTAAAGGAAATCGGCAGCCAAGCACTAAGTGACAAAGAACCGCTAGTTATCTTGTTCGGCGACACGGCGACACCTGCCTTAAAAAAATACTCAGTTATTCAAACAATTTCAGAAGAGACTCCGGTGGAATTGAAAGTTTCTGGAAAGATTCTTTTTGACGGGGAAGAGTATACGATTCAATATGTTGGCAACACGGCAAACCAAAATTTACAAGCAATCGGCCATCTAACATTAATTTTTGATGCAGTTCCAGAAGAAGATCGAATTGTAAATGGGGTCTATTTAACTCCTTATGTGGTACCAAACTTTAACAAAAATACTGAAATTGTTTATCTGTAGGAGGTAGGAATGCAAGAAGAAAAAAATCAAAAGCAGCGGCCATTATCTTGGTTTTGGAAATGGTTTTTAAATAATCAAGTAGTGACTTCTCTCTTAGTTGTCCTATTAATTCTATTGATTGTGTTGTTATTTACTAAGGTCTCCTATCTATTTGAGCCTATCTGGCAATTCTTAGCGATTGTCGGCTTGCCAATTATCTTAGCTGGAATTCTCTATTATTTAATGAATCCTGTGGTAGATTATTTTGAGAAAAAAGGCGTCAATCGACTCTATACAATTATTGCGCTATTCATTCTAGTCATCGGTTTAATTGTCTGGGGTATGGTTGTGATTATTCCCCAAATTCAAGAGCAAGTCGTTAGCTTTACGACGAATTTGCCGAATTATTTAGAGACGATGAATGACAAAACGGATGAGATTCTAAGTAGTCCAGCGCTTGCTCAATTTAAAGATCAAGCGGAGCAAATGACAAATAAGCTGATGAGTTCGTTAGGTGAAATCATCCAGAATGTTTCTAAATTTACCGTCCAAGGTGTCGGTAGTTTTGTTGGCGCGATTGCAACGGTTGTTGTTGCGGTAATTACGATGCCATTCATCCTGTTCTACCTATTAAAAGACGGCAAAGAATTAGCACCTTATTTCGTTAATTTTATGCCAACGAGAATGCGTAAACCAACATTAAAAGTTCTAAAAGAAATGAACGAGCAAGTTTCTTCCTATATTCGTGGGCAGCTCACTGTCGCTTTTGCTGTAGCGGTGATGTTCATCATTCTGTTTTCAATCATTGGACTAGATTATGCCGTAACCTTAGGAATTGCGGCCGGATTCTTAAACCTGATTCCATATTTAGGTTCATTTTTAGCCATGATACCGGCTATTTTCCTAGGTATTGTCGCTGGACCGGTGATGTTAGTGAAAGTTCTAGTGGTCTTTGTTATTGAACAAACGATTGAAGGTCGCTTCATTTCACCATTAGTATTAGGCAGTCAATTATCAATCCATCCAGTTACGATTCTGTTAGTGTTATTGACATCAGGAAAATTATTCGGCATTGTCGGCGTAATGTTAGGTATTCCTGTCTATGCCGCAGCCAAAGTCATTATCAGCCATATCTTCGAATGGTACAAAGACGTTTCAAGTCTGTACGAAGAAGAAAAAGTTGAAAGCAAAGAAGAAGGCTGACGAAGCTAATCAGATGAATTATATAAGAAAGGCGCCACTCACTAGATGAATGTGAGTGGCGTCTTTTTTCTAGATTAAAAATCTGTGTCACATCCGGGATTCCATACATCAAAAAGTTTGCAGTCTGGTCGCAAGCAGCTTAACAAAGAACGTTAATCTCATTGCTAGATTAGTTCAGCTAGCTTATCTAAATGTAGGAAATTTTTAATTTCCTTCTATAAAGCCACGCATACCATTCCACTATCCTGAAACTTGGCAAGTGGAACTGGCAAATTCATAATCTCTCTCTAGGGACTGCAGAACTTTTTGATTCCGACCTGATTGTCATTTGTTTACCAGAGATAAAAAGGTGCAGAAATTTACTGACATAGTTGAAATTTTAGTGAAATATGAGAGTCAATATACTGGGATATATAACACATCTGAAGTTAGCGTTGACTTTAGGAATCTGGAATATCTACAAAAATAATCGTCTCAAAAATTTTTCTTTTTTTTTAAAAGGAAAATCTGTTTTTTGTGTTTTTTGAGCAATAATAAATTTAAAGTTCAAAAATAACTCTCAAAAAATAAAGTATACTTAATTTTTGAGGGTATTCCGTCTATTCAGCGTAAAATTAGTGTCAAAATTCTTCAAAAGGAAAAAGGGCAAAAAAGTAAGTATACTTAATATTTCTCATTTTTTGAATTTAAGAATCAGTTGGTACCTGAGTTGAGAAATACTTGGCAAAGGTAGACTATGGAAATTAAAGATAACAATGACTCCAATAATAAGCTTTTAACTAGATAAATTCGAACACGTCGATTTTAAAAAGGATATTTTTATGTAGAAGGCAATATCTCGAAAAACTTTGCAACGGGTTCTGAGGAATGATAGACTTAGAAGCTATGGAAGGCTAGGCTGTTAGTGGTTTGGTTTGATAACTTACATAAATAAACATAAGGATAATAATTACCTATGAATAAATCAATAAAAATATTTTATACCTATAACCTGTTCATGAATATGCGGTTTTCTAGAGGGGTTCTGATGCTTTATTCGCTGCAATTAGGGCTGAGTTTAGTTGAGTTTGGGGTGCTTCAATCGACATATTCTTTTATCAGAATGATAGGAGAAGTGCCTAGTGGAATGATTGCTGATAAATTTAGTCGGAAAAACGTTCTGTTCTTTGGGGCATTCTTCAATGCTCTTTCTGCTTTGGGGCTGTTTTTGATTCCATTTTATACTGGGAACTTGAGTTTCGGCTTATTAGTGATTCTCTTTGGACTTGATGCGTTTGCTAGTACGTTGAGCAGCGGAACTGATCAAGCGATGCTCTTTGATTACTTACATAAAACTGATAAAAAGGATAAATTTGTCACTATCCTGAGCAATGCACAAATTTTGAGTCTTTGTATGCTAAGCTTTGCCACAGCAACTGGTGGGAAGATTTTTGAGTTAGGTTTTTCAGCAGTCTTTCTATTACAATTTGTCGGTTATTTAGTTGCCGCAATCACTATATTATTTTTTGACGAATATCAGGCGCCAACGTTGTCTGATGAGACAACCCCCGAAAATAAGGGGATTGTCGAACAAATTAAAACCGCTTATTTCCAGTTGAAGAAAGATAATCGCTTATTAGTTTTCATCTTGTTCACCACTTTATTAGAAGCTTACACAAACGGGATTGTTATTTTCATTCAAGGGGCCTTTTCAACAATCGGCTTAACCGATCATTCAATCACAATGATTCTAGGTCTGGTCACATTATTCGGTATCGTTGGTGCTTTCCTATCAAGGTATTTCACAAATATCAAAGCATCAAAATTCTTCTTAGCATTAGCAATCGTATTTTTTGGCACGTGTCTCTTAATTTCACAAACACAACCAATTCTGATGATAAGCGGCTTCCTGATACTCAATCTACTACTGGATAGTTTATTCCCGTATACAAGCAACCACATGAACCATATGATTACATCAGAAACCAGAGCAACGATTCTATCATTCTCCAGCCTACTCTGTGGCCTCGTTTCATTAGCTTTCTATCCAATATTAGGCTGGAGCATAGAAAAATTCGATTATGCGCAATCCTTCCTAATTATCGGTACAGTCTTCTTCTTAGCAATGATTGGTTTACTTTCAGTCTCAAAATCAAAATTGAATCGTTCCATCAGCAAATGATCTATTTGTACTGTACATACTATTTGTCATTTTTGTACGAATGATACTTGAACTAATCGGTAAAATAACTCAAGCAAGTAAAAATTACAAAAAGATGTAACTGTTCGATATTTTCTAGCGATTGTTTTTGTCGGCTTATTCAATAAAGAAGATTACTATCAAATCTAGCAGTAGGTATTCCTGTAACCAAAAAGTTCTGCAGTCCCTAAAGGTGGATTATGAACTACCCGCTGTTGACCACAGTACTTACAGCGGGTTGAGAACTAATCTAGCAATGAGATCAACGCCCTCTGTTGAGCTGCTTGCGACCAGACTGCAAACTTTTTGGTGGAAGGAATGCCGGATGCGGCATCAATAGCCTAAACTGCTCTACTCCCTTGAACTAAAAAAAGCCTCTTCAAACTATCCTAATAGATAGCACGAAGAGGTCTTTTCGTATAATCAAGAATTAGAATGTTTTACCTAATTCAGTTGCTGTTGTTAATGCTGTACCTAATAATTCTTCTGCACGGTCTGGGAAGTGATCGATTCCTTCAATAAATAATTGATCGACTTGGTTCACACCGATGAAGTTTAGAATACCTTTAACATATTGTGAAGAAACATCTTGCGCTTCGTAGAATCCACCATTTGATTGGATGTGTAGAGCTTTCTTGCCTTCAGTTAAAGGTTTTGGTCCTTCTTCTGTATAGCGGAAAGTTTTGCCAGCTACGTTGATTGTATCAATCCAAGCTTTCAAACGAGTTGGAACATTTAGGTTCCACATTGGGTTAGCAATGACTACTTTATCAGTTGCTAGGAATTGTTCTGTTAATTCATTGAAACGAGCGATTTTCTTTTGTTGCTCGCCAGTTAAATCTTCAAAAGCTGTTCCAGAACGTAATGCATTCCAGCCAGTCAGCATATCTTTATCAATTTCAGGCATGTAATCATTGTATAAATCTAAGACAGTGATTTCATCAGATGGGTTAGTCTCTTTGTATGAGGCTAAAAAAGTTTCTAAGGCTTTCACTGAACGAGATTCCTCAGCTGATAATGGATGTGCTTTTACTACTAATAATTTTGACATAAGTAAGCTCCTTTTAGTTTGTTTTCTTTTTGACAGTTCTTAGTTTACTAAAAGTAAGTAACATTTAGCAAGTTTTTTGTCTGACAGACGAAAAAAAGTTTTTTACCGAAAGCGGCAGTCATTTTTTTAGTATGCCACTGTGTGAATTTTCAGGAGCTATATATGAAAATATTGTGAAAAAATACTGAATGTTCTTGGATTTTTTCTCATGGATAAACACTGACATGACGCGGATTTGATGGGTAAAATAAAAAATGCAACTTTTTATGAAAATAAGTTGGAATATACTTGCTTTTTAAAATCAAGGTGCTATAATGACAAGGTGTCATATGACGTTGTGTCATTTTTGAACAAGTTAAAGAAGGAGGATATCATGCCGACTCATACATTTTTTCATTTACCGGATGAAAAGCAACAGCGATTATTAGAAGCGGCGCGGATTGAATTTTCTAGAGCGCCTTTAAATGAGGCTTCGATTGCAAATATTGTCAAACTGGCGGAAATTCCGAGAGGCAGTTTCTATCAATATTTTGAAGACAAGGAAGATTTATATTTTTATTACTTCGATTTATTGCGACAAGATAGTAAAAGAAATATGCAAGAAGCCATCATCGCAGCAAAGGGTGATTTATTTAAAGGTTTCGAAAATTACTTCCCGCAAATGATTCGCGATACATTAGAAGGGGAGAACTCAGCGTTTTACAGACATCTATTTATGAATATGGATTATCGCTCATCCAAACGAATGACTGCTGATTTCGAAAAATCTAAAAAAGAGAAAAAATGCCAACATCAACATAAACAGGGCGAATCAAAAGAAGGCCATGGGCAACATTTAGTGGATTTGATTGATATGGATTTATTAAAAGTCGAGGATAAAAGAGAGTTCGATTTACTGATTCAATTGTTGATGCATGCAGTTTATTCTACGGTAGTTAATGGCTATAAGCAGGTGACAAAGGATAAAGATTATCCAATTGACCTAGTGGTTCAAGACTTCCGTTTAAAAATTAATTGGCTTCGTGATGGTGCGCAGCAACAGAAAGAAGGGAAATAAATGGTAAAAATAGTCAAACGAGTTTCATTAGTTTCAGCGGTTATGGCGGTTGCGTTTATGATCGTCCAAGTCATTGCTGAATTATATTTGCCCACATTGACCTCGAATATTATCGATAAAGGGGTCGCAAAGGGCGATGTTGATTATATCTGGCAAACAGGCTTTGTCATGATTGGTTTCTCTGTGATTAGTATTATCGCAGCGATTGGGAATACTTTTTTTGCCACGAGAGAATCCCAAAAATTAGGACGTGAATTGAGAACGGATGTCTATAGTAAGGTTGAACATCTGTCGAATAATCAATTCGATAAATTCGGGACAGCTTCCCTTATTACGCGGACAACCAATGACGTGACACAAATTCAAATGGTGACACAAATGTTCTTGCGAATGATGATTAATGCGCCGATTACTTTGATTGGTGCTAGCTTCTTAGCGTATAGCAAGGATCCAAAGCTAACACAAATTTTCTTATTCGTGTTACCGATTATGGCGATTCTAGTTGGCGGAATTATGTATTTTGCCGTGCCGCTCTTTAAGAGTATGCAAAAGAAAACCGACCGTTTAAACTTAGTTTTCCGTGAAGGTTTGACGGGAGTTCGTGTAATTCGTGCATTTGGTAAAACAAATTATGAAGAAAAACGTTTTGATGATGCCAATAAAGATTACACACAAACAGCGATTAAAGTAAATACGATTGTTTCCTTAATGATTCCCATGATGACTTTGATTATGAGTGGGACGAACATTGCGATTACGTGGTTTGGTGGTCATTATATTGCGGACATGACGTTAGAAGTCGGTAATTTGATTGCCTTCATGACGTATGCAATGCAAATTTTGATGAGCTTTATGATGTTAGCGATGATTTTTGTGATGGTGCCTCGTGCTCAAGCTTCTGCGGATCGGATTAATGAAGTATTGGAACTTGAACCAGATATTACGGATACGCCGCAACCTAAACAGCTTTCATTAAAAGGGAAAGACGCAACATTAGTCTTTAATCATGTTGATTACCGATATCATGGTGCTGAAAATCTAGCATTGGAAAATATCGATTTTTCTGCAAAATCAGGCGAAGTTGTTGCGATTATCGGTGGAACAGGTTCTGGGAAAACGACTTTAGTGAATCTAATTCCTCGTTTCTACGATATCGATAAAGGGGCTATTTTAATTAATGGCACCAATATTGCTGAAGTATCCCAAGCGAATTTACGTGAAGCATTGGGTGTTGTTCCGCAAAAAGCGGTCTTATTTATGGGCAGCATTCGGGATAATATGCAATATGGTGCACCTGATGCGACAGATGAAGAAATCTGGAAAGCCTTAGAGATTGCCCAGGCCAAAGATTTCGTTTCAGAGATGGAAGACGGTTTGGATAGTTATGTTGAACAAGGCGGTGGGAATTTCTCTGGTGGACAACGTCAGCGTTTAGCAATTGCGCGTTCACTAGTCAAAAAAGCCGATATCTACATTTTCGATGATTCATTCTCAGCCTTAGACTTTAAAACCGATGCAAAATTACGGGCTGCCTTAAAAACAGATGTAAAAGAAGCGATTGTTGTGTTAGTGGCACAACGAGTAAGTACTGTTATGGAAGCTGATACGATTCTAGTTTTAGATGAAGGGAAACTAGTTGGTAAAGGTACCCATGATGAACTAATGGCGAGCAACGAAACGTATCAAGAAATTGTGCGTTCACAAATTAGAGAGGAGGATGAGCCAAATGAGTAAAGACAAACAAACGCACCAAAGTAGACCTATGGGTGGTGGGCCTGGCCGTAATATCGGCGCGAAGGGTCCAAAAGCTAAAAACTTCTGGGGCACCGTCAAACGCTTATTCAGATATATGTCTAACAAAATTTATGCCATCCTGGCTGTTTTAGTTTTAGCGATTGCGGCAGTCATCTTCCAAATTCAAACACCAAAAATTCTCGGGAAAGCCACCACTGAAATTTTTAGTGGCGTGATGAAAGGCGTTGCGCAAATGCAAGCCGGCGAGAAAATCACGAAATTCCCGATTGATTTTGATAAGATTGGTCAAATTATTTTGACCGTCATTGCAATGTATTTAATTTCGGCTGTCTTTAACTTCTTGCAACAATTCATTATGACGCGTGTCTCTCAACGGACGGTTTACTCAATGCGTCGTGAATTGGAAGAAAAGATGAATAAAGTCCCAATCTCATACTATGATACTCATAGTAATGGGGATATTATGTCCCGGGCTATCAATGATATGGATAATATCGCCGGCACCTTGCAACAAAACTTAACGCAAATGATTACCAGTGTCGTAACCTTTGTCGGTGTCTTATGCATGATGCTTTCAATCTCACCACAGTTGACCTTGATTGCTTTGGCAACTGTGCCATTAAGCTTAGTCGTTGTGATGATTGTCGCACCAAAATCACAAACTTACTTCTCTAATCAACAAAAGAGCTTAGGTTTATTGAATGACCAAGTCGAAGAAAGCTATGGCGGACATATGGTCGTGAAAAGTTTTAACCACGAAGATGTCAATCAAGAAGCTTTTGAAGTTGAAAATGAAAAATTATATGAAGCAGGCTGGAAAGCCCAATTTATCTCAGCGATGATTATGCCGTTAATGAACTTTGTCAAAAACTTAGGTTATGTCTTTGTAGCAGTCTTAGGTGGGGTCAAAGTTGCCAACGGAAATATGAGTCTTGGGGATGTCCAAGCATTCTTACAATATACCAGTCAATTTTCACAACCGATTACCCAAATTGCCAGCTTAATGAATACCATTCAATCAACGGTTGCCTCGGCTGAGCGGGTCTTCGAAGTCTTAGATGAAGAAGATATGAGTGATGCAGCTTCAGGAATTCCTGTCGTTGAAAACTCGCCATACAAAGTTCAATTTGACCATGTTCAATTTGGTTATGCCAAAGATCAATTATTGATGGAAGACTTTACCTTAGATGTCAAACCAGGTGAAATGGTCGCAATTGTTGGACCAACCGGTGCTGGTAAAACGACGCTGATTAATTTATTAGAACGTTTCTACGATGTTAGCGGCGGGAGCATTAAGTATGAAGGCAAGGATACACGTGATTTAACTCGTGATGAATTGCGCGCTCATTTCTCAATGGTGCTTCAAGATACCTGGTTATTCACAGGCTCTATCTATGACAATATCAAATACGGCAACGAAACAGCGACGAAAGAACAAATTATTCGAGCTGCAACGGCTGCCCATGTAGATGAATTTGTCCGCAAATTACCTGAGGGGTATGATACCGTCTTAAATGAAGATGCAAGTAACATATCACAAGGGCAACGTCAGTTGATTACGATTGCGCGGGCTTTCTTAGCTAACCCAGATGTATTAATCTTAGATGAAGCAACGTCAAGTGTTGATACGCGGACAGAAGTTCTCATTCAACGGGCGATGAATCGTTTGTTGGAAAACAGAACGAGCTTCGTGGTAGCCCATAGACTTTCAACAATCAGAGATGCAGATAATATTATTGTGATGAATCACGGGGCGATTGTCGAAACCGGAAATCATGATGAATTGATGGCTAAAAACGGTTTTTATGCTGATTTATACAACAGTCAATTTTCTGAAGACGCAGCGTAGATAAATTCAGCTTTTAGAGGAAATATAACAGATATTCTGCAAAAAAGACCCTTTTTTTGCAGAATGTTTGTTTTTTTCGATTTTGTTCAGGATAATACTTGCGAGAAAGCCAGATGATGAGTACAATAAAATTTGACATAGAGGGGGAGAAGTTAGAAATGAGTGACTTTAGTTTAGAAAATACAACTTATTTGAAGAGCGTTGCTATCCGTATAAAAGATCGCGATGCTATGATTCATTTTTATAAAACAGTAATCGGTTTTGCATTAAAAGGGGAAGAAAACGAATTAGCTATCATGGGGACCAAAGAATCGGGTAGCGAAGTGTTACTGCTGGAAGAAAGTCCAAGAGCAGCGGAACATACTGGGGAAATAAAGAAATTACAACGTCTTTCATTGATCGTTCCAAGTGAAGAAGAAATGGCCAATGTTTTATCACGTATCCGCAAAGCAGATTACCCAATCAAAGGGGCTTTAGAGGACGAAGGACGTTTGGGCATTTTGATGGAAGATCCAGAAGGCAATGAGCTGGGCATCTATTATGTCGCGTCTTCTTCATCAGAAAACGTTAATCCAGAACCAATGGATCAAGAAGAGTTATTGAAAAAAGCCGATGATGTAACGGCTGTCTTAGCACCAGGCGCTCGCTTTGATCGTGTGCATCTGAATGTCAGTAATCTGGAAGGGCAACGCGAATTTCTAGATGAAGTACTAGGCTTGGATGTGAAGAATGAAAACAACGGAATCTTGGTTTTAAACGAAGGTGAATTCCATGTCGGACTGAATGAAGCAACAGGTGGCACGATTGATTTGCCAACGGACTCTGTTCTAGGCTTAGATTTCTTAAAATTCCGTGTCAGTGAAGCTAGCATGACTAAATTGGAAGAACATTTACGTGCACTTAATAAAGACTTCTTTATTGATAAAAAGAAAGCAATTTTAACCATTTACGATGCTGCCGGCATCGAATGGTGGTTTGTCAGAAAATAGTCGCCTAGCGTTTAATTTTTGGCTAATTTTAGAAGATAACAAAAGGGGCGAAGACGAATTGTCTTGGTCCCTTTTGTTATACGTGGTAAAAAAAGAGGGAGGTAAAAAAATGTATCCTCAAACACAAAAGATAATCAGTCAAAAACAAGCTCAAGGGATTTTCCCAGGGGCCGTTTATGCATTTATCGAACCAGAGCAAGAACAAGCTCTTATGGATTTGGAAGAGAATCAAAATCCATTGCTAGCAAAAAATAGAAAATTTACTCAAGAAATTCATGTGCTGGGACAGGCACGTATTGTACCGGAGAGCTACCCGATGGAGGAAGATTTTCTTTTTGATGTAGCTTCTCTAACAAAGGTTGTTTGTACCACAAGTTTGGTATTAAGGCTGATTGAAGATGGTAAGATTGACTTAGATGCACCACTGAAAAACTATTTGCTGGCGTTTCAAGATGAACGGATTACGATTCGTCATCTGTTGACTCATACTTCTGATATTCAGACCTGGATTCCTGATCGTGACAAGCTCTCTCAATCAGAATTAAAAGCAGCTTATCTGACGTTAAAATCTGGGGATCAGTTGGGTCAACAAGTCAAATATACGGATGCTGGAACTATTCTGTTAGGGTTTATGTTGGAAGAACTGTACTGGGATGATGCCACGGATATTTTTCAGGAAGAAGTCTTGAATCCGTTAGGTATGATGCACAGTTTATTTTCACCCCATCCTTCTAAGCGGATTGTCCCCACTGAACAATTGGCTTCAGGTGAAGTTTTACATGGTGTGACCCATGATCCGAAAGCTCGAGTACTTGCTGAGCACGCGGGGAATGCTGGTTTATTTACGACAATTGGTGATTTGATCAAATTTGTGACGATGTATCTTCGATTAGGCAGTCTTCCTGAGGGACAATTCTTACGAGAAGAGACGATTAAAGAATTATTGCGTGATCAGACACCGACGGGCGAGGGTCAGCGTTCCTTAGGCTGGGATTTGAAGGTTGATTTATCAGAGGGCCGTCCCTTGTTATTTCATACCGGCTATACGGGCACCTTTATTTTAATTGATATTTTAGAAGGCTCAGGCTTTATTTTCCTATCGAATCGCGTGCATCCGACAGATCATCGGGAAGAATATATTCAGGTGCGCGATGAAATTTTGAAGATTTATTTGACAGAGAAAGCGCAAAAAAAGAAATAGTGATATAATAACAGGGAATGAATTGAGAGGAGCTATGTACGATGCAAGAACCGTTATTTTTGAAACCTGTATTCCAAGAAAAAATTTGGGGTGGCAGTCGTTTAAAAACTGTCTTTGGCTTTGATATTCCGAATGATAAAATTGGGGAAGATTGGGCGATTAGCGCGCATCCTCATGGAGTGAGTATTGTTGAAAATGGTCAATTTAAAGGCCAAAAATTAGATGAATTATGGACGAACCACAAAGAATTATTTGGCAATCCAGAAGGTCCAGTTTTCCCATTATTGACAAAAATCTTGGATGCTGAGGACGAATTATCTGTGCAGGTCCATCCAGATGATGCCTATGGCTTAAAACATGAAGGCGAATTAGGCAAAACAGAATGTTGGTACGTAATTGATGCTGAACCAGGCGCAGAGATTATTTATGGACACCATGCCAAAACACGCGAAGAATTAGCAGAGATGATTCACGAAGGTCGCTGGGATGATTTATTAAAACGCGTCCCTGTTAAAAAAGGTGACTTCTATTATGTACCAAGTGGCACAATCCACGCGATTGGTAAAGGCATCTTAATTTTAGAAACGCAACAAAGTTCAGATACGACTTATCGCGTCTACGATTATGATCGTAAGGATGACCAAGGCAATACCCGCGAATTGCATATTCAACAATCGATTGATGTGACAACTGTGCCAGCTAGTGTACCAGCTGTTCAAATGAAAGAAGTTCGTAAAGGATCTTCATCAATCATCACGTACCTTGAAACAGAATTCTTTAACGTGTATGAATGGAAAGTTGCCGGCAAACTACAAGTGAAAAAGAATGCGCCGTACACATTGATGACGGTCATTAAAGGTCAAGGGCATGTTGAGGTTGATGGGAAAGAATATCCATTAACGAAAGGTGCAAGCTGTATTTTCCCAGATGGCGTTAAGGAATGGACACTCTTCGGTGATCTAGATATTATCGCTTCTGAACCAGGAGAAAATGCTTAAAAATCTATATAAGAAAGAAGGGACGTACAATAATGTGCGTCCCTTTATTCAATGCTAGCTGTTTATGAGTTAGAAATCAGAAATTGTCCACTAGCTAATCGCACTGTTTTTGGCGCTTTTTTTATCAGGGCTGGATACGGGAGTAAGATGTACTATTTATGGTTACCAAAAAATGATTCTACTGTGAGCATATTTCTGTACCTGTACATGCGAAACTTCAGACTTTAGACTGAGCCTTATTTCTGCACTATTTGCTATACTTAATGTCATAAGTAAACGTGTAAAAGTAAATTGGAGGGCTGAGAGTGAAGAGGACAGGAAATTTTTTGGTTGATACAAGTATTGAATTAGTGAGTATGACAGGTGTCTATCTATTCTTAAATAGCGTGTGGATTAGCTATGGACTGATCTTACTGTCACCACTTTTAGTCGTAGCTGCTTCTCTTTTGGGACTTCAAGTATTCCTATGGATTAACTTCTTTTTAGCTTGCTCGTTCGTGGCATTGGCTGTATTCTTGACGCCATGGTTGTTACGATTTACAAGAAAAACACTACTACTCATGGGCGAATCGTTGCATAATATGTTCAAAGTATATGCGTTACGTCGCTGTGTGTGTTAGTTCAGTCTACATATAATAATTACAAAAGCTAGATGAGTCAAACGAGAGAGGAACAGTTCACGTTTGATTCATCTAGCTTGTTTTTTGTGCTCTCTTATTTCCGTAGGCTGCTAGGAGTTCTCTGGCGCTTTTGTTTAAATAGATTTGAGAAGTAATGCTCGTCTGAAAAAGCTAAACGGTCAGAAATTTCTTGAATCGATAGCCGTGTTTCTACAAGCAAGACTTCAGCCATCTCCATTTTCTTCGTGAGAAAGTAATCGTAGGGTGTTTGTTGATAGATGGACTTAAAGACACGTGTCAGTTGTGAAGCGGATAGATTGACTTGTCTGGCTAACTCATTGATTGAAAGAGTCGTATGCAGATGGTTATCTAAAATTGACTTAGCTTTTTGGATAGCTTCAGGAATTAATTCTTCTGGACGCGCTTGTTGGTGAATCGCCATCAATAATTTGAAAAAGAGCAAAGACGTTTGTTCACTCCGCTCTTTTGGCGAGAGTGAATAATCCTGACAGAGCTGGATAATACTTTCAAGGTGTTCTCTGACTGAAACTGATGACAAGACGTATCGTTGTTGCAAATGGTAAACGTCAAATAAATGATCACAGAGTGTCCCTGACACATTAATCCAAACTTTATGAAAAGGTCTTCGTTTATCTGACCAGTACTTGTGATGGTGATTTTTAGGCAGAATGTAGGTGTCACCTGCTTGTGGATAATAGGATTCGCCGTCAATTTGTAATTCGCCCGTGCCAGCAATCACATATTCGATACTATAAATCTGAGAATGAGCACGTTCAACACGATAATCCGCAAAAGGATAGGTAATCCCGGCGAGCTCGATTCGGAAAATCTCAGGAAATTCAAATTGTTCAGGTAGAAAACTTAAAAGCAGTTCTTTCATGCGTGTATTCCTCACTTTTTTAGTGGTATTCTCTCTTAAATTAAAACTATACGACTGTATACTATAAATGTAAAGAGAATGGAGGAACTGTCATGGAACAATTACCTAGAAAAGAACATCCGCAACCGCAATGGCAACGAAAGAATTGGGAAAGTCTGAATGGAACCTGGGAATTTGCTTTTGATTTTGGCAAAAGTGGACTGGAAAGAGATTGGCAAAATCGCGCACATTTGGATCAAGAAATTCTAGTGCCATTTTGCCCAGAAAGTCAGTTAAGTGGGATTGGTTATACGGATTTTATGCCAGCTGTCTGGTACAAGCGAACAATCCAAATTACTGAGGAACAGCTTCAAGAAGAAGTTCGCTTACATTTTGGTGCTGTGGATTACGCGAGTCAGGTCTTTATCAATGGGCAATCTGTGGGTACACACACTGGTGGCTATGCTTCTTTTTCCTTTGATATTTCTGACTATTTAACGGTGGGTGAAAATAGTCTGACTGTCTATGTTGAAGATGACAATCGCACAGGCCGGCAAGCGAAGGGTAAACAAAGTAGCCTATATTATTCGCATGGCTGTGATTATACGCGAACGACTGGAATTTGGCAGACGGTCTGGCTAGAATTTTTACCGAAAAAATCAATTAAAGCAGTCAAATTTTATCCGAATGTCGCAGAAAGTCGCGTAACAATTGACGCGCAAGTTACTGGCCGTGGAACCTTAACAGCGCAGGTAACTTATCAAGGAAATCCTTGTGGAGAGGCCAGCGTGCAGCTTTCTTCGCATGGCTATTTAGACATTCCATTGGCAGAAACGCATTTGTGGGAAGTTGGTAAGGGTCGTTTATATGATGTCTTATTGACCTTTGAAGAAGATCAAGTAGAAAGTTATTTTGGTTTACGAGAAGTGTCGCTGGAAGAGAATAAGTTTCTGTTGAATGGTCAGCCCGTTTTTCAACGTCTGGTGCTGGATCAAGGCTTCTATCCAGAAGGTATCTACACTGCCAACGATGATGCGATGTTGAAGAGAGACATTGAATTGAGTTTAGCGGCTGGATTTAATGGCGCGAGATTGCATGAAAAAGCTTTTGAACCGCGTTTCTTGTATCATTGCGATCAAGCAGGTTACCTGGTCTGGGGTGAGATGGCCAATTGGGGCTTGGATATTTCTTCTTACTCAGCAATCGCTGATTTTCTACCGGAATGGAGTAGTCTGGTGAAAAGAGATTTCAATCATCCAGCGATTATCACGTGGTGTCCATTTAATGAATCGTGGGATTATGAGAATCGTCGTCAAAAAAATGAGTTACTGGAAATGATCTATGAGACAACGAAAAGTTTGGATCCGACGCGTCCGTGTATTGATACCAGCGGCAATTATCATGTGATTACTGATATTTATGATGTCCATGATTATGCGCAGGATGTGGATGTTTTTAAAGAACATTTTACAGGTGAAAAGCAAACCAATGGCGTCTTCTGGGATGAGCACGATGCCCGTCAAACCTATAAGGGCGAGCCGTTTTGTGTCAGTGAATATGGCGGTATCAAATGGGATCCCAGTGAGCAAACGGAAAAATCTTGGGGCTATGGTGAAACACCAAAAACCGAAGAAGAGTTTTATGCACGCTACAAAGGGTTAACGGAAGTTTTGCTCAATCATCCGCAGATTTTCGGCTTTTGTTACACGCAACTTTATGATGTCGAGCAAGAAAAAAATGGCTTGTATTATTATGATCGGACACCGAAGTTTGATATGACGCGAATCAAAGAAATTAATCAACAAAAAGCGAAAATTGAAGAAGTTCCGGAGTCGTAATTTGAAGATTATTTACTGAAAGGAATAGTTAAGATTGATAAAAAAAAGCATCTCATCCTATGTGGATTAGCCACATAAGATGAGGTGCTTATTTGTCTTTATTACATAAACTCTTGCGGTAATTCTAATGCACTGCCGTATTTCTTCTCTAAAGCTAATTTCAATAAGCGAATGGTTAGTTGTTCATTTCTTGAAAGAATCGGTCCGTGGAAGTAAGAGCCGTAGACGTTTTTGTAGATGACGCCTTCGGATTGATCTTCACCATTATTGCCATGACCTTCAACAACAGTTCCCAAAGGGCGTTCGCCGCGGCCTAAGAAAGTTCGGCCGTTATGATTTTCAAAACCATAATAGGTTTCATTGAATTCGTCGTTATGAATCACAATGTCGCCGATGAAACGATTGTCTTCTTGGCTGAGCGTATAATGGTCTAAGGCACCGATGCCACTAATTTTCTCACCATGAGCACCGATATAATAGTGGCCTAGGAGTTGGTAACCGCCACAGATAGCTAACATGACGCCATCATTTTCAATATATTCGGTTAAGGCTTCTTTTTTATCCTGAATGTCTTTTGAAACAATCACTTGTTCGAAATCTTGTCCGCCACCGAAGAAGACTAAGTCATATTTCTGGGCATCGAAGGGTTCGTGAATGCTGACGACTTCTGCGTTGAATGCGACACCCATTTTTTTAGCGTAATAGTTGAGCATTAATAGATTGCCGTTGTCACCATAAGTATTTAGCAAGTTGCCATATAAATGAGCGACAGTTAATTCGTACTTAGCCACGAGACATTCCTCCTTTAATATAGCCTTGATTTGCCAATTCTTTTCTTAATTGTAAGACGGCTGTATAGGTAGCAAGAATGTAAACATGTTCAGTAGGTAGCTGCTTAATGTCTTCGATAACTTCAATTAAATCTTTGGTTTCCGTTAGATTCTCTTCAGGAATGCCAGCGACTTTCAATCGAAGTGCCATATCTTTGTGGCGATCGCCACCAGCGAGAACGGCTGGGATATTCATCTCAGCAAAAGCTTCATGATTGCCATCCCAAATCCAACTAACATCGATACCGTCTGCATAATTCGCATTTAGTAAACATACGAGAGAAAAAGGATCAGGTGCGAGACCAATCATATCGATGACTTGGTTGAGGCCGACCGGATTTTTGACAAGGACCAATGTACATTTCTTGCCATTGATATCGATGACTTCTTGGCGACCAAAAACTTTTTCATCATAGCTCAAGCCCTGACGAATTTTCTCAGGAGAAACGCCATAATATTCAGCGACAGCGGTAGCCGATAACGCGTTATAGACGTTGTACATACCACCAACCTCGATACCATATTCTTGCCCATCAATCACAAAATCAGCAGAGGTATTATCCATAGCGACCATTTTTGTTAACTCAAAATCTAGCGCGGGGCGTTTGAAGCCACAATTCGCGCAATAGTAATCACCTAGATTCGCATAGGTAATCATCTTATAGTGAAGAATATGCTGACACTCAGGGCACAGCACGCCATCTGTATTATAATGAGCCATCTGTTCGCGCGGCTCTTCATGATTGAAGCCGTAGTATTTACGCGGATTGACGGTTTCGACAGAATTGAAGATGGGTGAGTCGCCGTTGCAGAGAATTGGCGCGTTTGGTGATTTGGCTGCTCCTTCGACAATCATACGATACGTCGTGTAGATTTCGCCATAGCGGTCCATTTGGTCGCGGAAAATATTCGTGAACAAGAAGAGTTCAGGCTTAATATATTCAGTAACTTTGCTCAAACTCGCTTCATCAATTTCTAACACAGCAAATTTCTTATGGCCTTTTTTAGGCTTCGCTGCTAAGAAGGTTGAGACAATTCCTTGCACCATGTTGGCGCCGGTTGGATTCGTCAGCACATCGAATTCTTGTTTCAATATATTGACGGTTAAAGCGGTGGTTAAGGTTTTCCCGTTTGTTCCTGTGACCACCACGATTTCGTAATCTTTTGCTAGTGTATCAAGGATATGTGGATCAATTTTTAATGCTAATGTTCCAGGGTAGCTCGAGCCACCTTTAAAGAAATTCTTTAATACCCACTGAGCCGTTTTCCCAGCTGTAATTGCCAGTTGACTTCTTATACCCATGAATGAACCCTCCGATAAAATTATATAAATAGATCGTTTAGTCGATAAAATTAGTGCGTAACACTGTCTGAATTCTTCCTGAAACACAGTGTACTACTCGATAAATAATAAAATAACTACAATCCAAGTATCACTGAATCCACCCTAGAAGATGGCTTAATAAATGACAAATGGACGGATAATTATTCGCCTATGTTCTTAAGCTATACTTGAACAAAAATGGAACAAATATCCAGTCTATCATAACATAAGTAGAAAAAAATGTGGACTATTGCACAGGCTTTCTTATAAAAATATAAAGGAAATAATCTGAGAAAGAGGTCGGCAGTTTTTTTGCGCACGAATTGTCAGAAAAGGTTTTCTTAAAGAGGGAAGTAGGCGCTGAGTAAGTGGTGTAAAAAGAAACAGAGTGGGGCGAACAAATGAAGGCTCGCCTCACTCTGTTATTGAGTGAATCTGATTATGAATGAATCTAGTCGTTAGTGGATTTAGTCCTCCGAGGACAGGGATTGCGCAAGAGCGAAGTAGTGGGCAGAATCCCCTGTGCTGAAATAGTTGTACCAATGAGTCAAGGTTTCGGGGGCAAAGACGTCTAATTGTTGAATAATCTGTTTCGTCCATAATAAAGCACCAGTTGAACTGGCTGTGATTAAGGATTTATCCGTAACGGCAGGTTCATCCACATAGAAATTCTGCCCGATATAAGTTGGACAGACCATTTCTAAAAATCCCGGACCGTTACTGGTATGCGGACGATCGTTTAAGAGGCCAACATTCGCAAGCGCCACGGTGGCCCCACATATCGCAGCAACTGGCAGATTTAGTGAAAGAAATTCACGGGCTTTCTCTAAGATTGGGAAATGCTCCGGATTGCTCCAGGTATCTGAACCGGGAAGAATCAGCAGACTTTGTTGATCGGCGATGATTTCTTCGACTAAACAGTCGGGAATAATTGTTAATCCACCCATAGTCTGTATCGGTGCAGTCGAATGGCTCACCATTTTGATTGTTACATCTGGCGCAGTTTTTTTGAAGAAGCGTTTCGAATGGAGTTCGGCCATTACATTGCCAATCTCCCAGTCTGCCAAAGTACCCATGGCATAAATATAAATTGTCAGCATAAAAATTCCTCCGTATGTAGCGATTTTTTTCAAGTAGTTTATAACGTCTTTCAAAATGACTATACCATTGGATAGTTGACAGCATTGTGGCAACAATATAGAATTTCATAAGAATATGCTTTTGCGAAGGGGAATAAATGAAAATTGAACGTGTGATAAGCATCATCTTGATGTTGCTTGAAAAGAAACGAATCAGTGCCCAGCAATTAGCCGACACATTTGAGGTTTCTTTGCGTACCATCTACCGAGATTTAGAAACGATAGATAGAGCTGGAATTCCCATCCATTCGATACCAGGCGTAGGTGGAGGCTATGAGATTATGCCGAAATACAAATTAGATAAGCAGGTATTTTCAGCGGCTGATATTACGGCGATCCTCACTGGCTTGACCAGTGTCTCGACTATGATTCATGAAAATGAGCGGGCTAGTGCACTAGCCAAAGTGAAACATTTTATTCCTGACCAACAAGCGCGAGCGATTGAATTGAAAACAAATCAGCTCGTGATCGATTTACAGCCTTGGCTAGGAAGTCGTACGATTCAACCTTATTTGGAAATCATTAAGCAAGCTTTGAAAGTTAGTCAACAGATAGCATTTGAGTATGTAAATCTGAAGGGGCAAGAAGCTACGAGAATCATCGAGCCTTATCAGTTGGTAGTCAAGAATAGTAGCTGGTACTTGTGCGGCTATTGCTTGGAAAAACAGGATTTTAGGTTATTCAAACTGACTCGGATGACAAATTTATCCATTCAATCGGACTCGTTTACACCAAGAGAATTCCCAGCGCCACAGTTAGAATTTACACAGGATTTAGCTAATTTACAGATTGAAATAAAGCTGAGGATTCACCACTCTCTGATGGAACGCATGCTGGATTATTGTGCATACGAGGAGTTTTTACCAGATGGTGCAACTCATTATCTAGTAAATTTTCCGTTTATTGAGAATGACTACTATTATAATCAGCTCCTGAGTTTTGGGAGTAAATGTGAGTGTCTTGGACCTGAATACATTCGTCAAGGATTGAAGCAACGAATCCGAGAGCTGACTAGTTTATACGAAAATGATGAGGTTGACTGATCTGGAAAAAATATTTTATAAAAAACGCAGAAAGAGGAGTACTGAGTAGTCAGTCCACTTTCTGCGTTTTTTTTGTATGAGGGATAATTTTAGCTCTTAAGAAGATTTTTATAGATGTGAAAACAATATGCTAACAATGTGCAATAACGTTAGCTTTTACTTTTTAACAACTATGTGCTAACATAGATAAGTAATGTTAGCATATAGTTTTATAAATGTGGAGGTGAGCGCATGCCAAAAGTGGAAAAAATAGTAGAGGAAAATCAGGGATTTATTACCTTTAATCAGATACAAGAGGCAGGTGTTCCCTACTCTGCTGTTCGTAAGATGTTAGATGTTGGAACACTTGAAAAAGATGAACGAGGAATTTATCGCCGTCCGGATGCTTACGTTGATGAGCTCTATGCTTGGCAATATCGCTATCCTAAAGGGGTCTATTCTCTTGAGTCAGCTCTCTGGTTACATGGATTATCGCTGTCAGTTCCTTTTGAACCAGTTATGAGTTTTCCCTATGGAACAAATACTAAGCGCATCAAAGAGGCTGGAATCAAACCAATTATTGTCCGTTCAAACGCAGAAGAGGGAATTGTTGAAGTGAAAGCACCTGGCGGTCAAATGGTCCGTGTATATGAGATCGAACGAACGTTGGTTGAATGTTTACGAGGTATTTACAGAATCGACGTTCAGATAATAGCTCCAGCTTATAAAGTGTATGCTGCAAATAATAAGATTAATTATTCTAAGTTGTTTAAATACGCCAAAATGTTTAAAGTTGAAAAAAAAGTTCAGTCCTACCTAGAGGTGTTGGAATGAAATATACGAATGCAACAAGTTTCAAGGCGAAAATAAGAAATATTGCAAAAAAGAAGAGGATACCTGCCCAACAAGTTCAGCAAAATTATTTGATTGAGCAAGTTCTACGTTTGATTGTCAAAAGTGAGTATAAAAAGAGTTTTGTTGTCAAAGGTGGCTACCTTATCAGCAACATAATTGGAATTGATAAGAGAACAACAATGGATTTAGACGTTATGCTTAAAGGTGCCGAGTTGTCGAAAGAGAATCTTCTTTCAATTTTCAACAATATTTTCAGACAAGAGTGTGATGAGGGATTTACATTCATGGTTGATTCGCTCGCACCAATTCGAAGTGATGATGAATACGGCGGATTTGTAATCAAAATTAATGCATCATTTGATACCTTACGAGAAGTTGTTTTTATCGATGTGACTACTGGTGATAAGATAACACCTTATGAAATTCAGTATGCAGTTCAGTCTATTTTTTTAGAGGATGAAATCGAAATTTTATCTTATAATTTGGAAACAGTACTTGCTGAGAAACTAGAATGTGTTCTGAGTCGTGGTGAAGGTTCAACACGCCCACGTGACCGCTATGATTTATTCACAGTTTGGAAAATGTATGGAAATGATGTGAGTATAGCAATTCTCAGAGAAGCATTAAAGAACACAGCTACGAAACGTGAATCCCTTCAAGAACTAAACGGTTGGTCAAATCAGGTTTCTTTAATAAGACAGTCCGACTATCAAAAACAAATGTGGATGAAGTATCAGCGCACATTCAAATATGCTAATGAAATTAGCTTTGAAGAGTCTGTTGAGATAGTCCAAACGATAATGTCAGAAATAGAATAATCGTATTTTTTTGTTATCACTACTATAGTGAAGATATTCAACTATAATTTTTATTTGTGTGGCTGAATCGAATAGGTGGAAAGTAAAAGAGGATTGGCGGCGTGCCCAATCCTCTTTTACTTATTCCACTATTTTTTAAAGGGTGATTTCTCAAAGAGTCTTTTCTACCCGATAATAATTTTTTCTGATGGGTATTCGTAGCCTAAGTCACGGGTTTCTTTTGGTACAAATAATAGTAACGTGTATAGCATGCCGATTCGTCCGATAAACATCAAAGCGGCGATGGTTAGTTTACCAATGACGGTTAAGTCGCCGGTGATGCCGAAAGAAAGTCCGGTGGTTCCAAAGGCGGAAGCGACCTCAACAATGATTGAAATGAGTGAATGGTCTTCAATCGCGGTGAGGAAAAGGACGCTGAAAAAGCACATGCCTAGAGATAGCATGAAAACAACGATGGATTTACGGACATCGTCATCATCAATTTGACGGCCAAAGATATTGATTTTTTCTTCACTTTTTAAGAAAGAGAAGAGGTACAAACCGATGATTGCGACAGTTGTGGTTCGGACTCCACCCCCAACAGAACTTGGGCTACAGCCGATAAACATCAAGAGTGAAAAAACAATCAAGGTGGTTACCTGGAAATCTTGCAAATTGTGAATTTGTAAGCCGGCATTCCGCGTAGTTATGGAATAGAACATCGAGTTCATCCATTGACTTAAAGGATTTAAGCCTGAGAATAAGTGATCTTTTTCTAGGAAATAGATCAGCAGGGTACCAACGACGAAGAGCATCACAAAAGCGAGTAGCGCAATCTTGGTGAAGAGTGAAAAACGAAACGGTAATTTATGATTTCCTTTACGATAGGCAAACCATTCCCGAATTTCCATCAAAACAGGGAAACCAATCCCGCCAATAAAGATTAAGAACATGATACTCAAAAGAAACGGATAGTCTTTGGCAAAAGGCATAATGGAATCGCCGGTGACGTCAAAGCCTGAGTTTGTAACAGCGGAGATGGCCTGATAAAATCCATTGAATAAGGCATCGCCCCAATTATCAAAATAATTATTTACATAGAAGTAGATAGAAAAAAGTGCGCCAAAGCCGACTTGAAACCAAATGATAATGCCAAACGTAATCCGAATCATTCGAACAATCCCGCTGAGACGTGGTTGATTCATATCGGTCATAATGAGCTGTCGCTGTTTTAATGAAATTCGACGCTTTGAAATAATGAAAAAGAAGGTTGAAATCATCATGACACCGAGCCCACCAATTTGAAATAATAGTTCTAAGAGAATGACCCCTCGTTCGTTAAAGACACTGCTGATATTAAAGGTGGTCAAGCCGGTCACACTGATGGTGCTGACGGACATAAATAACATGTCAATAAAGGGTACGGACACATCTGGCTTTCTAAAAAAGGGCAAATAAAAAAGTCCCATCGAAATAATCGTCATGAGCACGTAATAAGAAACAATGATTTGAATTGAAGAGAAATGGCTCGAAACAAAGCGATTTCCACGTTTCTTAAATAGACGTACAATACGGCCAAACTTCATAACTAGGCCTCCTAAAAAAGTATTTATGATTAAGTATAACAGAAAACCTATGGGCTGGTTCAACGGAACTGAATTTTTAGCATTATTATGAAGAAAAGCCGGCTAAAAGGGCAATTATAGGGATTTATCAGTTGGTAAAGATCAAAGGGATGTCTCCGATGATTTGGGGGAGTAGTGAGCTATTATCAAAAAATTATTAGCCGAAAGATAGTCCGAAAAATAGCGCTAAATAATCGTCAAATTTCTTTGAATATAACGCGTCTATCGTTCATAATAGAGAAGGATAAAGAAAAGAGGAGTTTTGTACAATGAAAATAAATCAATTTAGTCTGAAACCAACAGATTATCAAACGATGCTTCAAGAATTAACCTTGATTGGCTATTATGAAGAGCAAGAAACAGTGACAGATCAATGGTTTTCATTTCTATCAAAAAGTTTTCCAGAGGTTCAAGAGAGTTCTGGAGTTATAGAAAAATATAAGCAGTTGTTGGCAACAGATCAGATGAGTTTGGTTGAGTATAAAGAGAGTAAGCAAGAGCTGACAAAGGAAGTTTTCTATACAGTGGCTTTACAGTTGCTACAATTTCAAGTAGGGATTGATTTTCAACCTGCGACGGTTTTGATGGATGCTGAAAAGATTGGCGTATTTATCTATGATGGAGCAATTGAGACGAAAGAAGATTTGGTGAAAGCTTGGTATTATTTAGCTAATACGCATACGAAAAATGGCTTGAGCTACCTTGATTTATTGGCGAGTCGCGGTTTTTATGCCAAGAGAGAAGTGCCTAAACCATTATTTTTCAATGGTAAAGCACAGGCTGTCTTTGCGACGGATGCTTTGATTAGAGAAGTCGTTTATGTTGAGGCACCCTTAGATACGGACGAGGATGGGCAACGGGATCTATTGAAGGTGGAGATTCTTAGACCGGCGGAAACGAAAGAGGGTTTGCGTGTACCTAGTTTATTTACGGCAAGTCCATATAATCAAGGGACGAATCCTGAAGCCGGTGTTAGGGTGACGCATGACGTCAATGTCCCGTTGACAAGAAAAGAACCTAATAACTTGCAGTATGAGGATATTCAATATCAACAAACAGCGCAAGAATTGCCAGCTGAGCGGACAGTTAAGGGGCAGGCAACAGTTGCGACGGAAACATTTATGCGTGAAAAATCTTATGCGTTGAACGATTACTTTTTAGCGAGAGGCTTTGCAGCTGTTTATTCAGCTGGGATTGGCACGCGGGATTCTGATGGGATTCAGACATGTGGCTCGGTGGAACAAACGATTGCAACAACAGCGATTATCGAATGGTTGGCGGGAAACCGTCGCGCATTCACGAATCGAACAGATAATATTGAGATTTCTGCTTGGTGGAGTAATCAAAAGGTCGCGATGACTGGGAAATCGTATCTAGGTACGCTAGCGACAGCGGCTGCTACGACAGGCGTGGAAGGCTTAGAAACAATTATTTCAGAAGCGGCAATTTCTGATTGGTATCAATATTATCGTGATAACGGACTAGTTATTGCTCCGGGGGGTTATCCTGGGGAGGATGCCGATGTGTTAGCTGAAGAAACGTTCAGTCGCATGCATGATGCTGGCGATTATTTGAAAATGAAAGACTTCTTTAATCAGAAGCAGAAGGAAATGGCGGTCTTGCAAGATCGCGTGACTGGCGATTACAATACCTTCTGGGATGAGCGAAATTATTTGCCGAATGTCAAAAATATCAAAGCAGATATTGTCATGGTGCATGGTTTGAATGATTGGAATGTGAAACCAAGACATGTTGCTGATTTGTGGGATGCGTTAGCCGATGTGCCAGTCAATAAGAAATTGATTTTGCATCAAGGGCAACACATTTATATTCATAATATGCCATCAATTGATTTTAATGACATGATGAACAGCTGGTTGAGTTATAAATTGTATGGTATTGAGAATCAGGCGGATCAATTATTGCCAAATGTGTTGGTTCAAAAAAATAATGTGGCACAGACCTGGGAGCCGCTTGACGATTGGGGTTCTGATCAGCTAGAAACATTGTATCTCGGTGAGGATCAGCTAATGACAGAAAAGCAGACAGGTACGGTTCGTTATTCTGACCAGTTAGCAGTTGATCAATTTGATGCGTACACAAAAAATGTTGCTCAGTGGGAGACAGATGTTAAAGAAGAAAGCAGTCCGCTAACAGGGCATCGTTATTTAGCAAAAACTGTCCCATTAGAAGAGGAAGTGACTCTGGATGGTCGACCAGTTGTGAAATTGAAAATTTCTTCTAGCGTTGATTTTGGGATGGTTAGTGCTCAGTTAGTGGATTATGGTGAGGCCAAACGTCTAAAAGAAGTTCCGTCAATTTTAGAATTAAAAGGACTACCTCTAGGCTATCAGTGGCGAGAAGACGATTTGAAAGAATTTCAACTAGGCGCCGTGACGCCTTACAAGATGATCACCAAAGGCCACATCAATCTGCAAAATCGTACGTCTGCTTGGAAAACCGATGAGTTACGCGCGGATGAATTTGTCGAAGTGGAATTTGCTCTGCAACCAACGCTTTATGACTTACCGAAAGGTCATAAAATTGGCTTGATCTTATATGGAACAGATTTTGGTATGACTGTTAGAGGTAACCAAGAAATTTCTTATGCGATTGATTTGGCAGGATCACAATTACAATTGCCAGTGCAAAAATAAAAATACCGTCGCTCATTACATACTGAATGTAGTGAGCGGCGGTATTTTTTTGCAGATTATTCTTCAATAACCAATGGTACGACAGTTTCTCGTTTGACTAACTTATGTGGTACGACTAAACGTACACCGGTTGTTAAGACTTCGTGGATTTGATCCATCAGCTTTCTCATAGCCATTGTTCCTAATTCGGAAACGTCGACATCGATACTGGTTAAGTAAGGATGCATCAAGGTGGAGAAGATGGAGTTGTTAAAGCTAATCACCGAGAAATCTTCGGGAACAGAGTAGCCATACATTTCTGCTAATTGGATAATTCGTAGAGCAAATATATCGTCGATGACTACGGCTGCAGTGGCTTTGGTTTCTTTTAAAATTTGTTCAAAGCTGACATAATCTTCGGGATGCTCCAGGGCTACACTCGGTAAAGCTGTTAAGCCTGCTAACATCATGGCTTTTTGATAACCGAAATACCGTTCGAAATAGACACTTTCATGGGTGGTATTGGTAACAAATAGAATATTTTCGTGTTGATTTTTAAGTAGAAAATCAGTCGCGTGTTTACCCAATAATTGGTTGTCATTATCAACGAAGACAATTTCTTCTTCATTTTTATGAGGCTGCCCAACTAATGTGAAGGGGATTTGATTATCATAGAGATAGTCAATCACTACGTCGTCGCGGTCAGCGTAGACTAGAATAAAGCCGTCAACTTGTCTTTGACGATGCATGCGTTTGACGTTTTCTAATAGATGGGGAAAGCTTTTCGCCGTAGCGATGGCTGTCGTCATCTCATGTTTTTGAGCTTCTTCATTGATGGCTTCTATAATTTCTAAGTAAAAAGGATTACCGATACGTTCTTTCGAGTCTAAAGGGGGCAAAATAACACCAATGGCACTGGATGTGCGCTTCCCTAAATTTCGCGCAGCAATGTTGGGGACATAGCCTAACTCGTCCATGACCTTTCGAACTTTCTTTTTTGTTGCGTCTGAGATGCTGGAGTGATCGTTGATTACTCGAGAAACGGTTGAGGTAGCGACACCTGCACGTTTAGCGACATCTTTTACCGTAATGGTCATTATTTGCGACTCCTTTCTTACTGACATGAGAATGTATAAATTGTTTGTTGTTGTTTTCTTTCTAACGGCTCAATTTCGATAGAGCCCCAGGTTGGTTGATGAATCAGGTCAGGAATTTGTTGCGGTTCTATAGCCAATCCGTAGTTTGAATGCATGGGTTGACCGTTAATCATAAAGTCCGCTTCAAAACCAGTCGTAGAAAATAATACCACACTTTGATTTGTGGTGGCTACTGTCATCGTTCTGCCGGTTGTTGGTTCATGGAGAAATAACGCCATTGGCTGACTTTTATCTAAGACAAAGCAGTCGTCCAGGCCTTCTGGATAGGTGGCAAGAATTGTTTCCATAGATTGGTTTGTCGAAAAATCTACTGGCAAGTTTTCCATCGACAGGAGTTGCCCAGTAGGGATTTTTTCTTGATCTAATACAACTAAATTACGAGCTTTGACACAAAGTTCATGACTAGTGATGTCGCGCGTACCATTACCCGATAAGTTGAAGTAACTATGACTAGTGGGATTAACAATGGTTGTTTGTTCACTGTGCCAGTCGCTAGTCATAATCAATGAATTCTTATTTAATTGATAGGTGACACTGGCTTTTATCGGACCTGGATAGCCTGAGACTTCGTCAGTCAAATGAAAACGAACGCCAATTGTTTCTTGTTCTTTAATCGTCTCCACTGACCAAAATTGATAAGCCCATCCATTAGACCCACCATGAATATGGTGGGTACCGCAGTTTTTCTCTAATGGATAGCCGTTCCAGTCGGCTTGTTTAATCCGTCCAGCAACTGGACCAACAGTGGCGCCAAAATAACTTTTATCGGCTAGCAAATCTTCTTCTCTATCATACGACAATAAAATGTTTTCTAAAAGCCCTTCTTTGTCAGGTGCAAAAATTTGATGCATACGCGCGCCGTAGTTATAGAAGGAAGCTGTTAAATAGTCGTTTTTCAATGTGACTTTAATTAATTGTGGGTGGCTTGTGGTTAGTGGTTCGACTTTAATTTCCATGTGTTGAATCAGTCCATTGCCCCGTTAAATAATCCACACTCAATTTGCTTGTATCAGATACTAAGGCAATATCAGTGCCTAAATCTTCGGCACGACCAACGCCAATTGGTAGAGCGCCACTAGCTTTAATCGCTTCAATACCCGCTTTTGCATCTTCCACACCAATACATTCTTCGGCTGTTAAGCCAACTTTGGTAGCTGCCAGAACGAAAATATCTGGCGCTGGTTTACCTGCTTTAACGCTAGCCGGATCAGCAATCGCATCAAAGTAATCTTCAATTTCCATTTTGTTTAATAAGAAGGGGCCATTTTTACTTGCAGAAGCTAAAGAAATTTTCTTGCCAGCGGATTTTAAATCTTTCAATAAATCTAAAATCCCTGGGTAGACATCGGCAGGTGTGATGGCTTGAATCATTTCGACATAATAATTATTTTTTCGTTGGGCCATTTCTGCAAATTCTTCAGCAGAGAACTGATTTTCTTTGTTTCCATAAGCCAACATACGGCTCAAAGAATCTTCGCGACTCACGCCTTTCAATTGTTCATTAAACGCACGGTCAATCGTAATACCAATTTCTTCGCCTAATTTTTTCCAGGCACGGTAATGATATTCAGCCGTATCGGTAATCACGCCGTCTAGATCAAAGAGTACACCTTTAAACATTTGCATCGACCTGCTTTCTTAAGGGTAAAGTAGTTTTATCTGTTAATGAGATTAATTGGTCATATAAGGTAACATCTAACGCTTCTCCAGAGACTAATTCTAAAGAAACAGCTGCTGTATCAACTGAAATGAGTAGTAAACGTCCACGGTAATTAATATGGAAAGCATAACCGCTCCAAGTTGTTGGTAAAAATGGCGCAAAGCTTAGAGCTTCATGGTCAGTTTTCATTTGAGCGAAGCCTTGAACAATGGCAAGCCAGCTACCCGTCATCGAAGTGATGTGTAAGCCATCTTCAGTATCATTGTTGTAGTTATCTAAATCTAGTCGAGCGGTACGTTGATACATTTCCATGGCTTTGTCTTCTAAACCTAGTTCAGCAGCTAAAATCGCGTGAATACTAGGGGATAGAGAAGATTCGTGAACCGTCATCGGCTCATAAAATTCAAAGTTTTTACGTTTTTCTTCTAACGTATATTGATTGCCGAAGAAATAAATTCCTTGTAAAACATCGGCTTGTTTAATGAAGCAAGAACGTAAGATTTTATCCCAAGACCAGTGTTGGTTTAATGGTAAATCAGCCGGACTTAGCTCACTTACTGGGAATAAATCTTTATCTAAGAAGGTATCGTGCTGAACAAAAACACCCAATTCTTCGTCTTTCGGGTAGTACATATTTTCAACAATCTCTTGCCATTTAGCCAATTCATCTGCAGGAATCGTTACAGAAGCTTCATCTTTATATTGCAGATAGGCTTCACGCGTGTAGCGTAGAACCCAAGCGGCGATGGTATTAGTGTACCAGTTATTATTGATGTTGTTTTCATATTCATTAGGTCCAGTTACGCCATGAATCATGTATTTTTGTGCACGTTTTGAATAATGCACACGGTCAGCCCAGAAGCGTGCGATTTCAGTTAAGACTTCTAAACCTTTGCCTTTTAGATAAGTTGTGTCGCCTGTGTAATTAGTATAGTTGTAAACGGCATAAGCAATTGCCCCATTTCGATGAATTTCTTCAAAGGTAATTTCCCATTCGTTGTGGCATTCCACCCCAGTGAAAGTCACCATTGGATACAACGCACCTTTTAGACCTTGTTGGCGAGCATTGTGTTGGGCTTGTGGTAATTGATTGTGTCGATAAGTCAGTAAGTTTTTAGTTACCGATGGGTCTGCTAAAGCCAAGTATAATGGCACGGCATAAGCTTCGGTATCCCAATAAGTTGCCCCACCATATTTTTCACCAGTAAAGCCTTTTGGTCCAATGTTTAAGCGCTCGTCTTCGCCGTAGTAGGTTGCGAATAGTTGGAATAAGTTAAAACGAATCCCTTGTTGTGCTTCAGGATCGCCTTCGATTATTACATCCGCCAATTCCCAACGAGCTGCCCAAGCATCAATTTGTGCTGCTGAATGTGCAACGTAATCTAACGCTAGATTTGCAAAGCGCGTTGTTAATTCGCCAACTTGTTGCGCTTCGGGCACATCACGACTGGTTAAGACTAAGACTTGTTTATCTAAGGTAAAGGAGTCGTTTTCAGCTAGTGTATAAATGAAAGTTTCTTCAATTTTTAATGAATCAGCTGTCTCATCTGAAATAGTGTGGGTATGTGCTTGCTCACTTGCATGTTTCATTGCTGCTGTTACGCTAAATTGCTCAATCTCAAAATTATTAGGAATCGTTTTTGTTGTGAGATAAGAGAAGTCATCTGTATTTCCTACTCCTTTTGGCTCCCAGAAATGTTCGTCATAGTTGCTATCTTCATTTTGCACATCACCATCTAATTTGGAAACGACTTTAATTTCTGCCGTTCCTTCTAAGACGCTAGCTGTCAAACGAATCATCGCCATCTCTTTGTCAACAATACTTAAGAAACGTTCAAATGAGAAACGTACAGTCGTCTGATCGATCGTAACTGTGAACTGGCGAGAAAGGATGCCTGTCTTCATATCTAATTCTAAATAAAAATCTTTTGCTTCTATAGTGTACAAATCAATCGCTGTCCCATTTACGAAAATATCCATTGCAATATAATCGACACTATTGATGACTTTACCGAAATAATCAGGATAGCCATTTTTCCACCAACCGACACGCGTTTTATCTGGATACCAAACGCCAGCTAGATAGCTACCTTGATGGTGATCGCCTGTGTACGCTTCTTCAAAATTTCCGCGCATGCCCATGTAACCATTACCTAGACTGGTTAAGGATTCCTGTAAGCGACGATTTTCTTTATCTAATGTATGTGTTGCAACCTTCCACGGATCTACGTCAAATAATCGTTGTACTTGTTTCATTTGTTTGCCTCCTATTTGTTTTATGCCCTAATAATAAACGCAATCGGTTGCGCAAGTCAATAGAAAAGTTGCATAATTGCTTTTTTCTCGAAGAATCGAAGTGTGCCAGCGTTTCTAGTATGTAATTATTGAGAATTTATTACTCGCGCTAAAAATAATTTTGTATTTCTGTTTACAAAAAAATATTTAGTGGCTATAATAGCATCATAAACGAAACCGATTGCGTGAAGGAGAAGTGAGAATGAAAAAATTATTTAGTTTTGAGTTTTGGCAAAAATTTGGGAAAGCCCTCATGGTGGTGGTAGCCGTCATGCCGGCTGCTGGATTAATGATTAGTATTGGGAAATCAATTCCCTTGATTAATCCAGATTGGGCACCGCTTGTGACAACAGGAAGTGTGATTGAAGCGTTAGGTTGGGCAGTTATTAATAATCTTCATTTACTATTTGCCCTAGCGATTGGTGGTAGCTGGGCCAAAGAACGAGCAGGCGGGGCATTTGCTGCCGGGATTTCGTTTGTCTTGATTAACCAAGTGACCGGCGCCATTTTTGGTGTGACCAATGAGATGCTCGCCGATGAGCAAGCTTTCACACACACATTATTTGGTACAAAAATTATGGTCAAAGGATTTTTCACCAGCGTTTTAGAAGCACCGGCTTTAAATATGGGTGTCTTTGTTGGGATTATCGCCGGATTTGTTGGGGCAATGGCCTTCAATAAATTCTATAATTTCAGAAAATTACCAGATGCGTTATCATTCTTTAACGGCAAGCGTTTCGTCCCATTTGTCGTGATTGCCTGGTCAACTTTAGTTGCTTTGGCCTTAGCAATAGTCTGGCCTTATATCCAAGCAGGAATTAACAACTTTGGTTTGTGGATTGCTCAATCGCAAGACACAGCTCCTGTCTTAGCACCATTCTTATATGGAACATTGGAACGTCTATTGTTACCATTTGGCTTGCATCATATGTTGACGATTCCAATCAACTATACGCAATTAGGCGGGACCTATGAAATTCTTTCTGGCGCACAAGCTGGAACACAAGTTTTTGGGCAAGATCCATTATGGTTAGCGTGGGCCACAGACTTAGTTAACTTAAAAGGTGCCGGTGATATGACGCAATATAATTACGTCTTAGAAAACTGGACGCCGGCTCGTTTCAAAGTCGGACAAATGATTGGTTCATCAGGGATTTTGATGGGGCTATCTTTGGCAATGTTCCGTAATGTCGATGCCGACAAACGCGATAAATATAAATCAATGTACTTTTCAGCAGCGCTTGCTGTGTTCCTAACAGGGGTCACTGAGCCGCTAGAATTTATGTTCATGTTTGCTGCGGTGCCGCTATATATTGTCTATGCAGTCATTCAAGGGGCAGCCTTCGCGATGGCGGATATTTTATCACTCCGTGTGCATTCATTCGGGAACATCGAATTATTGACAAGAACGCCGTTAGCAATCAAAGCGGGTCTAGGAGGCGATTTGATTAACTTCGTCTTGATGGTCGTCTTGTTTGCCGTCGTGACGTACTTCTTATCAAACTTCTTAATCAAGAAATTTAATTTTGCCACACCTGGTCGAAATGGAAATTATGATGGCGAAGCCGCTGAAGGTTCTGGAAATGGCGATGCAGCAGGTAATGCCGCTAAGGCCGATCAACAAGTGATTGACGTCATTAATCTATTAGGTGGTCGCGAAAATATTAAAGATGTCGACGCATGCATGACTCGTTTGCGCGTCAGCGTCAAGGAACATGAAAAAGTTGGCAGTGAAGAAGCTTGGAAAAAAGCTGGAGCGATGGGCTTAATCGTCAAAGATAATGGTGTCCAAGCAGTTTATGGACCAAAAGCCGATGTCTTGAAATCTGATATTCAAGATTTACTAGAATCAGGCGCGGAGATTCCTAAAACGGTTGTGAGTGAAGTCAGTGAATCATCTTCGGCAACACCGGTAGTATCTGGATTTGTCGGCAAGAAAGAAATGCTGCACTCATTAGTTGAAGGAACAGTTATTCCAATCGAAGAAGTAACAGATGAAGTCTTCTCACAAAAAATGATGGGTGACGGGTTTGCCGTTATTCCTACAGATAGTAAAATTTACGCGCCAGTAGCCGGCAAAATTGTCAGCATTTTCCCAACGAAACATGCATTAGGCATTCAGACTGCCGATGGCGTAGACGTACTGATTCATATGGGACTTGATACGGTGGAAATGAAGGATCCAGCGTTTGAAATCTTAGTTACAGAAGGCCAAACGGTCAAAGCTGGTGAGCAATTAGCTAATGCAAATCTTGCAAAAATTGAAGCAGCAGGCAAAGCAACAACTATGATTGTTGTCTTTACCAATGGAGAGAAAATCGCAAATTATCAGCTAGAAGAAACTGGCGACAAACCTGCTAAATCAGAGATTGGTTATTTGGAAGTTTAAGCAATCTAGTCAAACAAATTAAAGTTTGATAGACTAGCTGTAGTGAGATAAATCAGACAAAAAACGAGAAGGCTGTGACAACTGTCGCAGCCTTTTTGTTCAAGATAGGAGAAATAAATGAAGATTCTGACATTGAATACCCATAGTTGGATTGAAGAGAATCCGTTAGAGAAATTAGAAGAATTGGCCCAAAGTATTTTGGCGATGGATGCGGATGTGATTGGCTTACAAGAAGTTAATCAACTGATTAAGGCTGAAACGATTGAGTTGAATGAGTATTTTCATGCAGCAGAGAATCAAGCGGCCATTAAGAAAGATAATTTTGCCTATCTGCTGGTTGAAAGATTAAAAGAACTCGGTATCATCTATCATTGGTGCTGGATGTCTAGCCATATTGGCTATGATATCTATGAAGAGGGCGCGGCAATTTTATCTAAAACGCCACTTGTTGCTGAGTCGCTAATTGTCTCTGAGTCGATTGAATTTACTGATTATCATACCCGAAGAGTGGTAGGTGCGGTAACGACAGTCGATGAGGAAGAAATCTATGTACTGAGTAGTCATTTCTCGTGGTGGATTGATGAAACTAATGGCTTTTCTAGAGAATGGCGCACAACTGAAGCGCATCTTGCGACAAAACAGCTCCCACTTTTTGTCGTCGGTGACTTGAATAATCCGGCGCATATTAACGACGAAGGTTACCGTTTAGTGGAAAATACTGATCTCGCTCTCAGCGATTCATTTGTGGCTGCTGAACATAAATTAGGTGAAGCAACGATTGAAAAAGTTATTGATGGTTGGGAAGGCAATACTGAAAATTTACGGATTGATTATATTTTCGTTCCCCAAAAATTTCATGTAGAGCACTATGAAGTCGTTTTTAACGGGCAACGAACATCGATTGTCAGTGACCATTTTGGCGTGCTTGTATCGGGAAAACTGAAATAATTAAAAAAAGGTGTTGACAAATGAAAATTAGAGAAGTAAACTAACTTCAATATCTAATTGAATTTTAATTTACGTTGAAGAGAAGAGTAGCAAATGCGTTGAGGCAAGAGAACCCGGATGGTGAGAAAGGGGACTTAGCAAGTTTGTGAAGATGAGCTCTGAGTTTTTATATGGTTCACGCCATATAAACGGGTGCAACCGTTATATTGCCCGGTTTCAACAGGAACCAGTGAGGTGCTTTTCGTGAGGAAAGTATAAATGAGGGTGGTAACGCGAAAGCATTCGTCCCTTTGTTTGTCGAAGAATCGGCAGGCAAAGGGACGGATGCTTTTTTTAATATATTACAAAAAATGGAGGAATTACTGATGACAAACACACAAACGCAAACACTAACAAAGAGAACGACTCCCCCTTTTCGCTACGATGTAGTGGGGAGCTACTTGAGACCGCAAGCCCTAAGAGAGGCCCGGGAAGCCTTTGATGCAGGTAAGCTTGACCAAGCAGAATTGAAAAAGGTTGAAGACAAAGAAATTATTGAGTTAATTAAAAAACAAGAAGCCGCTGGACTGAAAGCTGTCACAGATGGAGAATTTCGTCGTAGCTGGTGGCATTTAGATTTCTTCTGGGGCTTAAACGGGATTGATTTCCATATACCAAAACATGGTTACTTTTTCCATGGTGAAGAAACACGACCAGGAACAGTTATTGTGACTGGCAAAATTTCTGGTGACAATCATCCCTTCGTAGAGGATTACAAATTCACTAGAGCACACACGTCAGAAGGCGTGGAAGTCAAACAAACATTACCCGCGCCGGCGCAATTATTGGTTGAGTTATTGAGTCCAGATAATCGCCCAACAGTTGATAAGTTTTACGATAGTGTAGAAGCGTTGGTTGCCGATATTACTGCGGCATATAAAAAAGTGGTGGCTGATTTATACGAAGCTGGTGCTCGCGTGCTTCAATTTGATGATTGTACCTGGGGCGTATTGGTTGCACCATTACCTGAAGGCTTTATCGCTGACACAGAAGGTGCAAAGGATGAAAAAGCCGTCCGTAATGAATTAAAACAATTATATCTTGCCACAAACAATGCTGTATTTGAAGGCTTGCCAGAGGACTTAGTTGTCAACACGCATGTCTGCCGCGGCAATTATCATTCAACGTGGGCTGCAGCGGGTGGCTATGAAGATGTCGCCGACGCATTGTTTGGTGAAGAAAAAGTCAATGCGTATTACCTTGAATACGATAGTGATCGCTCAGGTGGTTTTGAGCCGTTGAAGCAAGTTAAAGATAAGCTGGTTGTTTTAGGGCTGATTACTTCTAAAAGTGGTGCACTAGAAAATCGTCAAGATGTGATTGATCGGATTCATGAAGCCGCGAACTACGTGCCACTTAATGATTTATGTCTGAGTACACAGTGTGGCTTTGCTTCTACTGAAGAGGGCAATATCTTAACCGAAGACGAGCAATGGGAAAAGATTGCTTTCGTCAAATCAATCGCTGAAGAAGTTTGGGGCGTTGAATAGAAACAACCAGAATTAATTTAAATAAATGAGTAAATGAATGTATGAGTGAATAAATAAGCCTATATGGGCCATGCAAAAATTCATAAATGCGTATAAAAATAATTTAACTGTAGAGGAGAATAAAAGATGGCAGAAGTTGAAAGTTTTACACTAGATCACACGAAGGTAAAAGCCCCTTATGTAAGAGAAATCACCAGTGAACAAGGACCTAAAGGCGATGTCTTAACAAACTTTGATTTGCGCTTTGTACAACCAAATGAAAATGCGATTCCAACAGCGGGGTTACATACACTTGAACACTTATTAGCAGATTTATTGAGAGATCGCATCGAAGGGATCATTGACTGTTCACCATTTGGTTGCCGCACCGGCTTCCATTTGATTGTCTGGGGCAGTCCTTCAGCAACAGAAGTCGCAACGGCTTTAAAAGAAGCCTTAGAAAAAATTGCAACGACCATCGAGTGGGAAGATGTCCAAGGTACAGATATCATCAGCTGTGGCAATTACAAGGACCACTCACTATTTGCCGCTAAGGAATGGTCTAAACTGGTTTTAGAAGCAGGTATTAGTGATGATGCTTTTGTGCGTCAGGTTGTCTAAAAAGAGAGTGAATTTCTGAAATAAAGCGAATGAAACAATTGCGTAATTAACTTGAAAGGAGGAAATGAATGAGTTTATTTGAAGAATTAAATAAAAAAATTGTCTTCGTAGTCGGCGGTGCCAGTGGGATTGGTGCGGCGATTGTGGAAACTTTTCGAAACGAAGGGGCAGTCGTTGTCAATGCGGACTATCTATATGAAAATCGTCAGTTAGTAGCAAGTCAGGAAAACTACTGGCAAGTGCACCTTGATGTGGCAAATGAGGCGACGGTTGAACAGGTGGTTAGCCAATTAGTTGAACACTCGCTGGTTCCAGATATTTTTGTCGAAGTCGCGGGGATTTCGACGATGGATTTTCTGACGGAGAGTCAAACCAATGATTTCGACCGAGTCTTTGCGGTTAATACGCGTGGCGTCTACCTGACGTCGAAGCTGATTGTCAGAGAGATGCAAAAGCAACACAAAAAAGGCCGCGTGATTATCATTGCTTCACAGGCAGGGAAAAATCCTTACCGTGGCATGTCAGCCTATGTTGCTTCAAAACATGCCGTAATTGGTTTAACTAAAACGCTGGCGTTAGAAGTAGCCAAGGATCAGATTCTTGTGAACGCTGTTTGTCCAGGAATAATTGAAACAAAAATGAAGCACACTGAACGTGAGATTGGTGGGCAATTAAGAAATATGACCGCCGAAGAGGTTTTGGCAGAGGACATCAGTCAAGTCCCAATTGGCCGGACAGGACAACCCCAAGATGTTGCCAATGTTGTTCTTTTTCTTGCCAGCCCATTAGCTAGTTATATGACCGGGCAAGCAATCAATGTAACCGGAGGCATGACGATGCACTAAAGGGAAATGATTGCTGCAGGAGAGAATAAAACGATCAATCGAATAATTGCTTAACTGGTTAAAAAAATGATGAATAGTTGTTATTTATATAACGAATAGAAATAGATAGAGCGGGTATGATAAATAACTGTGATTGATAAACAGTCGCTAAGAAATAATTTGTGAGTACGCGCAAAAACTGAAATGTAGTTAATAAGTAGAAAAGGTGGGATTGGGATGAAAAAATTAATTGGCTTAGTTTTACTCTCAGTGAGTTTGGTGGTGTTCGCGGCTTGTGGCTCATCGGAAGCTGCTGAAAAGGGAAAAATTGTTGTTGGTTCACAAGGCTCAGATGCTGATGTCTGGAAATTTATTGCCAAATCAGATGCAGCAAAAGAGGCGGGATTAACGATTGAGGTCCAGGAGATTGATGGGGGACCGCAGTTAAATAATGCAACATCTGAAGGCGAAGTTGATGTCAATGCGTTTCAATCATTGGGATATTTGAAAAGTTATAACAATGATGGCGGCGGTGAATTGGCACCCATAGGCACAACTTACATGGAACCGCTCGGGGTTTATTCCTCTAAGGTAGACAAAATTGAGGATGTCAAAGAAAATTCAGTCGTGGCATTAGCAGACAATCCAGCGAATACAGCGCGCGGGTTAAAATTGTTAGAAGCAGCCGGATTGATTAAGCTGAAAGACGATTTTGATAGCGGAACAGGAACCCCATCTGATGTCGTGGAAAACCCTAAAAACTTAGAATTTACTTTAATTGATGATACAACCGGCCCCCGCGTCTTACCTGATGTCGACTTGGTATTGATTAGTAATACAGTCGCTTTAGAAGGCGGCTTGAATGTACTGAAGGATGCCATTTACTATGAAAAAGTTAATGAAGACACCGAAGACAGCATCAACGTATTGGCGACTAAAAAAAGTCGTGCTGACGATGCAGAGTTACTCAAATTAGTTGACCTGTACCATAGTAAAGAAGTCCAAGACTACGTTGAAAAAACGTTTGAAGGAACCAAAGTTGAAGTGAAACAAGATATCGCATCAATCTTCAAATAATCGACTTGCTGTAGAGTTGGATAAATAAGTTTGATCAATTGAGGATTCGATAGATTCAAAAACTAAGAAGGGACATTCATTTTGGTGAGTGTTCCTTCTTACGTTTTTTCGTCAAAGAATTATAAATATTGTGCCTGTTGGGAAGCTCTGTAAAACTACTTGTCCAGTAAATGTTCTATTGAATTTGTAAGGATATATAACACGTATATAGTTAGGTTTGAATGGATTATCTATTGAAAAGGATCGTTTCTAAATTTCCGTTTTATTTATTGGGAAAAAGTGGATTTTGTGTTTTTTGAAGAAAAATAAATTGAACTTCCAAAATAATACCCCAAAAGATTAAGTATACTTAATCTTTGGAGGTATTCCTTCTATTGAGCATCAAATAAGCGTCAAAATTCTTCACACGTAAATAGGGCAAAATAGTAAGTATACTTAACCTTTCATTATTTGGAGGATTCCCTGTTGCTAGAGGTGGTAACTGCTAATTTGATTAAATAAATCGATAAGATAACAGGAAAAGGAATACATTCGATAGTAATTTTCGGCGAAATATCAAGGATCAATCCGCATGGAAGATGATAGGTAGTCTAATTAGCTCTTATAGTTAGTTTTTTTTGTTCCCTTTTGGATGTTGGGCGTTTTGCTAGAGATAAGATGCTTCGAAAGTAACTCGCATAGTTGAAATCTAGAGGAGTATACAAATGTACTATTGAATTCATAAGGATATATAACACATTTTAAGTTAAGTTTGAATTCAGAAATCTAGAATATCTGCTGAAAAAAACTAAGAACATCGTCTCAAAATTTTTTTTATTATTTTTAAGGAAAATATAGCTTTTGTATTTTTTGAGGAATAAAAAATTGAACGTCCAAAATTAGAACCCAAAAAATTAAGTATACTGTATATTTTGGGTATTTTTTCTATTAGGTGTCAAATAAGCGTCAAAATTCTTCAGATGATAAATGGGCAAAATAGTAAGTATACTTACTATTTCCTTGTTTTTTAGATTTAAGAGTTAGGTACTGCCTGAATTAAGAAATACTTGTCAAAGTAAGACTATCGAAAGAAAAAATAACAATGACTGAAAATAGTCTTGTCGGGAAACAGAAGAGAGGAGATGGCCATAGAATGGGCGAAACTGTTCATTAATATAGACGCAAGGGTCTTGACAGTGCTGCACTCTACATGCTATCCTTTTGTTATTATAAACGAAAAGTGAGGGATCGCGCATTGAAAATTTAAGTCAAACTGTTGAAGCTGCATTCAGACTAATACCGAACAATGGGATTAGTGTGCAGATTTTCAGGATTGGCTTGAGCTTTCTTATGCGGGGTCTCTTTTTGATCTCATAAAAGCTTATTTAGGGCCATCTCTGAAAATTAGAGGGGCTCTTTTTTATGAGGTGAGAATATGTCTACAATAGAAATTAAAAATTTATCATTTGGCTATGACAATCAAGAGGGATTGTTATTTGACCAAGCAACACTGAACTTTGATGAGCATTGGAAGCTAGGCCTGATTGGTCGAAATGGGCGTGGAAAGACGACGCTATTAAACATTTTACAAGGGAAGCTACCGTATCAAGGGCAAGTCAATAATCAACTGGAATTTGTCTATTTCCCACAAGCGATTAAAGATAAGAACCAATTAACTTACTATGTGCTGGATGAGATTGGCACATTTGAACAGTGGGAACTAGAACGTGAATTGAATTTACTGCACCTATCACCAGATATTTTGTGGCGTGAATTTACAACACTTTCAGGTGGCGAACAAACGAAAGTCTTATTGGCGCTACTTTTTATCGATCAACAACATTTTCCGTTGATTGATGAACCGACTAATCATTTAGATATGTTGGGTAGGCAACAAGTCGCGGATTATCTTAAACGAAAAAAGCAAGGTTTTATCGTGGTCAGTCATGACCGAAATTTCGTCGATGAAGTCGTTGATCATGTGTTGTCGATTGAAAAAAGTCAATTAGTCTTGTATCAGGGGAATTTTACTGTCTATGAAGAGCAAAAACGCTTAAGAGATGAGTTTGAGCAGGCCCAGAATGCCAAGCTTAAGAAAGAAGTCTCACGTTTGAAGAAGACGGCGGCGGAAAAAGCTGAATGGTCGCGTTCTAGAGAGGGCGATAAAACGAAGAGTCGAACAGGCTTCATTGATACGGAAAATCGTCGTGTGAATAAAGGTTCTGTCGGTGCAGATGCGGCTAGAACGATGAAACGTTCTAAAGCGATTGTTACTCGGATGGAGACACAAGCGTCGGAGAAAGAAAAATTGCTTAAGGATATTGAATATATCGATCCACTACAGATGAATTTTCAACCAACCCATCGGCAAAAATTATTGGCTGTCGAAAACTTAGCTTTAGGCTATGAGGGTGATTATTTGTTTGAACCGGTCACTTTTGAAGTGAATAAGCATGATAGAGTGGCAATCACAGGCCCGAATGGTTCCGGCAAATCAAGTATTGTTCGCTATTTATTAGACCAGTTTGATGGACAGGTAATGGGAAATGTTCAGCTGTCACCTGCGACACAAATTAGTTATGTTCGGCAAAATTATGAGGATAATAAAGGAACGCTACAGGAATTCGCCGAAGCCAATAAACTCGATTATCCGATTTTTCTAAATAACTTAAAGAAATTAGGAATGGAGCGGGAAGTTTTCCATAATCCTATTCAACAAATGAGTATGGGGCAACGCAAAAAGGTTGAAGTGGCGAAATCTCTATCTGTCGAAGCAGAACTCTATATATGGGATGAACCATTGAATTACCTAGATGTATTCAACCAAGAACAATTAGAGCAACTTATTTTGTCGGTCAAACCAACGATGCTCGTGATAGAACATGATTTAACCTTCTTGAATAAAATAATGACTAAGCAAGTGGCTTTAAAATAACAAAAACAGCCATAAAAATAAAATACTTCTGTTCTTTATCAACCAAGTATATTATAATTTTACTAAGCGTTTAAAAAACGTGGGAAAGGGATGAAGAA
This sequence comes from Candidatus Enterococcus huntleyi, assembly GCF_009933175.1. Lineage (GTDB taxonomy): Bacteria > Bacillota > Bacilli > Lactobacillales > Enterococcaceae > Enterococcus_K > Enterococcus_K huntleyi. The sequence continues at coordinate 45,871 of NZ_MAEJ01000030.1, forward strand.
ATGAAGAAAAGAACATTATTTGTTGGGGCAATAGCGAGTCTATTTCTATTGGCCGGGTGTCAAGGAAAATCGACGAAAGAAGAATTTATTTCGACGCTAGAAAGTCAATCATCAAAAGAGTACAATGCTGCTGACTTTGATTTTTCAATCGATGACATTAAGAGTGACTCAGATGAAGAAGGAAGCGCGCAGGTTGCAATGATTGCGGCGCAACTGAAAGACATGAAATTCTCAGGAAGCACATTGACTGAGAAAGACGGTAAGAATACTGAAGTCACATTGAATGCTGAATTATTCGGGCAAAAAATTCCTGTGAAAGTTATTCAGTTAGATGAAAAAACCTATCTTTCAGGAGAAACATATACTGGAATTATTGGGTTAGTCTCATCATTTGGCCTACCAGTTACAGTAGATGAAGCGAAAACTGCTGAGCTTAAAACTAAATATATTCCAATCTCTGAGGATATGCTTGAAGAATCTGGCTTAGACCAAGAAGCTGACGTGACTGCAGATAGCGAATTATTGAAAGAATTACAGGATGGTAAATTGAACGACTTGCTTAAAAAGTATGTCGATACAAAAATGACTGATGATGATTTCAAAAAAGACGGCGATAAAATCTCTCACACATTTACCAAAGAAGAATTCTTAGACTTTGCGAAATATGTGAAAGAAAACGGCTCAAAAACGCTTAAAAAATATGTAGAAGATAGTATTGATCCAATCGAAAACGTGGATAAATTTGATTCTAAATTAACAGTTGATACAAAGACGGATAAAATGACGATGAAGATGGATGCTGGTGCTGAAGGCACTGAAATCAAGTTGACAATTAATGTCACGCCTAAGAAATCGAAAGATAAAATTACTGAACCGAACAAATTAGATGTTATTTCAGAAGAGGAAGTTTCTCAATTGATGGAAGAGGCAATGGGTTCAGCCACTTCTGTTGATGGGGAAGATGCTGACTTAGACGCGGATGCTTTAGAAGATTACGAGTTAACAGACGAAGAATTCAACGAAATTTACGATGAGCTTGCGGCTAACAAAGATTCGCTAACTGCAGAGATTATTGAAGAATATTTGGATGCGGTAGGAAGTTTATTGACTGATGAACAAGCACAGAAAATTCGCGATTTAGTTAAATAATTAATTTAATAAAATACGATGAACTGAAAGAGAAGTGACGAGAAATTTGTCACTTCTCTTTTTTAGATTAAAATTAATTCAGCTCTGGTGTAATTAATTTCTTTGAGCAAAAAAGGGAACTTATCGATTTATGTTATGAAGAAAGCCAACTTATTAACGGTTTTCTCCCGTCACGCCAACGTTAGATACAGCATTTTTTAATAACATATGTGCTTTTTATTTGTCGAAAATTCGTACATTTACCAAAAGTTTGCTATACTGAAAGAGGAATTTTCTATTGCTAGATAGTAAGGAGGAGTCATATGGATAAGCAATACGCTTATTATCGGACCTTAGTTGACGCGGTTTCAGATACATACAGCAAAGCAGCAATCAAGCGACAGGATAAGCCTAGAATCAATAAATTGATTGAAGAAACAAATGAATTGTTTAAGCAGGCGCAACAAGAGTATGGCAGATTGAATGAGCTTTCGGAGACTGTTTACTATGAGCAAAAGGTAACGGTAAATGGTGTGGAGGTTACTAGTTACTGGAGCTGGGGGAATCACAATCGCCTGAGCGAACAGGCTTCTATTGACTACTTTATCTGTGTTTCAGCCGCAGGATTTATTTCTGGAGCCGTTGCTAAGCAAGGGGAAACCTATCATAATCGATTGTGGCCGCATGTTTTAGGAGATACTAGCATGTCTCAAGCTCTTCAATCGTTACGTGAAACTATTTATCAAAGTCAATTTGTCGCAAATAATCCTTTCGTTACAATTTTGCATAATCAGTTGGCGAAGCATGCGCGACCGGATCGTATTGAGACAATCACCTACGAACAGCAGCGTGAAATCACTAAGGACAATCCTTATCATTACTTAGATTTTACGACGATGTCAGATATTCAAGCGGATATTTTTTATAAAGTCATCAACGCTAAATTAGTTTCTTTTAATTTTTTTGATGCGCTATCTGAGGAGAAAAAAGGGGCGTCAGCTGATTATTGGACGACGTATCGAGAAGCGCTACATTTGCTGGCGAAGGGGCTAGCGAGAGAGAAAAATCTTCAGTTTGTGAAGATTAATCACCCAAAAAGAGGACTTCAATACGGGTTATATGTCCGTTAATGTGGGCAGATAATTACGTAGAGCTGTGAAATTAAATAAATGAAACGCCCGTTCAGCGATTATTCTATGTGCTGAACGGGCGTTTATTTAGGGTGTTTTAAATTTTATCTAGGGTGAAGTGAATGGTGTCGCCTTCTTTTAGGATCACTTCGGCTGCACCCACTTGGCTCATTTCGTCATTAATCGTGAAGAGCCAGTATTTTCCAGCGGCTTCGTCTTGCGCGTCGCCATCGATTGAGGTAATAAAACCGTCAGTTTCTTCTATAGTAAAGTTAGATTTTAAGGTATCTAATAAATTTGCCCCTTCGTTAGCTGTTAGTGTTTCTGATTTCTTTTCTTCACCAGCAACGGTTAAGATAACATTGACGGTGACCTGCTTTTCCTGACTACTGCTGATAGCAGTGGTTTCTTTTGTTGAGCTAGCGGTTGTTTGTGTCGAATTTGTTGTGCAGCCGGCCAAAGTTGTCGTAGAAAAAATTACTAATAAACCCAAAATTATCTTTTTCATATAAAAAGCTCCTATTCCATAGTGTATAATAAAAACGAATACTACTACTCTACCAAAAAAAGCGGAAGAAGGAAAGAACACTTATGCAAAAGAACTGGTCCACGCGACGAGTAGCACAGCTGGCTTTATTGACAGCATTCTGTGTTGTCGGCCGTCTGTTAACCCAACCTATTCCTAATGTGCAGCCTGTGACCGCTATTTTATTTTTGATTACACTTCATATGGGCCTGATAGCGGCGATGACTGTTGGCAGTTTGTCTATCCTAATCACCAATTTGTATCTAGGGATGGGGATCTGGACGATTGCACAAATAGCGACTTTTTGTCTTCTTTGCCTCCTTTTGTCGGTGATTAATAAGGCAATACCGCTAAAAGATAAATTACTACCGATGCTGATAATTTGTGGCTGCAGTGGCTTATTATATGGCCTGTTGATTTCTGCTATGCTGGCGCCATTTTGGGGCGTTCAAGCTTTTTGGCCGTATTACTTTTCAGGTGTTCCTTTCGACTTGATGCATGGTATTGGAAATATTGGATTCTATTTGTTGCTGCATATCCCTGTTGCTTACATTTTAGCAAAGAGACAGGTAAAGTAATTTAGTTCATCGAGCTATCTAGAAAAATCTAGTTTACACTTACTATAGAAGGAAGTCGTTTATTTATGAATTTGAAAGAGAAAATTATTGCCCAAAGTAAGTTGTTGGGGATAGATAAAATTGGCTTTGCCTCAGCAGAACCCTTTGATCATTTGGAAGAATCATTGCGCGAGCAAAAAGCTAAAGGGCATACTTCAGGATTCGAGCATCCGGTGATTGAGGAACGGATATATTTGGAACGGACTTTTGAAAATCCGCAAACAATCATTTCGATTGCTTTAGCTTATCCGACGAAGGTTCATGAGAAAGTCCCTCGAGATGAAAAGAGGGGGCAATTTGCTAGAGCCTCATGGGGAATCGATTATCATGATATTTTACGGGAACGTCTGGCGAAGTTGATCGAATTTATTCAGATGGAGGCGACCAGTCAACAAGAGAGTGAGGAATGGCGGTTCGCTCCACAGGTTGATACAGGAGAACTAATTGATGTGGCTGCCGCACAACGTGCTGGATTAGGCTTTATTGGTCGGAATGGCCTGCTTATCACAGAAGAATTTGGTTCATTTGTTTATTTGGGAGAGATTGTTACCAATATACAATTTACACCAGATGAGCCGGTTCCATTTGGCTGTGGCGATTGCATGCGCTGTGTAACTGCATGCCCGACTTCTGCTTTATTAGGCGATGGTCGGATGAATGCGCAACGTTGTTTGTCTTATCAAACACAGACGAAGGGCATGATGCCTGAGGAATATCGCAAAAAAATGCATAATGTCATCTATGGTTGTGATATTTGCCAGCTAGTTTGTCCTTATAATAAAGGGAAAGATTTTCATTTTCATAAAGAGATGGAGCCTGAAGTGGAAATTGTTTATCCCAAATTAAAACCGTTACTTTCTCTATCTAATAAAGAATTCAAAGAAACCTTCGGACACTTAGCTGGTTCTTGGCGAGGGAAGAAACCTTTACAACGAAACGCTCTGATTGCTCTTGCAAACCTTGGCGATCGAAGTGCACTACCAGAAATCTGGCAAGCGGCGCATGATGTTCGTCCAGTGATCAGAGGGACGGCTGCTTGGGCGATTGGAAAGTTAGGCAAACGCGAGCCAGATATCTGGCAACCACGTTTAGTTAGCTGGTTAGAGGAAGAGAAAGAAGCCGAAGTTCGAGAAGAAATCGAAAAAGCTCTTTTATTATTAAGTAAGTAATAGTTTTCCTTTACATTTGAAAATAGCCATGGTATACTAATAAATGTAGTATGGTTGTTGAATAAATAAATAGGCTAATTCATTCGTACGAATGATTCAGTTCCTCTTTCTTTAGACGCAAAAGTATTGCAAATAATTCGTGCATATGCACAAATGGAGGAACACATTATGAATACAGGTACAGTGAAATGGTTTAACGCAGACAAAGGTTTCGGTTTTATTACTCAAGAAGACGGAACTGACGTATTCGCTCACTTCTCAGCTATCCAAGGTGACGGATTCAAAACTTTAGACGAAGGTCAAGCAGTGACTTTTGATGTTGAAGAAGGCCAACGTGGCTTACAAGCAACTAACATCCAAAAAAGCTAATAACGACTTATTCTGACAGCCCTTTTCGAAGGGTTGTTTTTTTGTGCTATAAAATAGAAATCTGAACGTACTAATTGATTTGATACAACTATTTATAGACGATCAAGAAAGATTGGAAGAATAGCGAAATGGAATCCATCGGTTAATAAGTTATAAACAAGCTTTATTAGCGTTCTATCGCGTTTTGTTGAAGTCGTTGAGCTAGATTAATATTATATTTTCTTAAGGTTTTGAAATTTTCCTTCTATAGTAATAGCGATTATTTGTGTAGTCAGAAAATCACTAATACAAAATAAGTTTTGTGCCTCAATGTGTATTATTGAAAAAAATATTGGAAATATCTGAAAAAATGCTTACGCGGAGTTTCTTTTTATGATACGATTTTAGATGTCGCAAAAAAAGGAGGAAACAACGTGCCAAAATCAAAAAAAGAAAGTTTATTATTTACATCAATTATGTGTTTCATGATGGTGTTTGGAATGAGTGCTTATAACTTATTGCTACACAATTCATTTTCATGGGGCAGTTTATTCGGCGGATTAATCCCTGGAATTATTGTTGCATTTATCTTGGATACATTTATTGTTGGAAAAATTGCTAAAGGAATTGCGTTCAAATTACCAATTAAGCGAGATAAAATGATCTACATGATTCTAACTATCTCAACACTTATGGTAACAGGAATGGTATTATGTATGTCTCTTTTCGGAGTTGTATTCGAAGGTGGCATTCAAGAAAATATGGGTAGCTTGTATCTTGAAGCGGTTGGTTTTAACTTTATCGCAGCTCTTCCATTACAATTATTAATTGTTGGCCCTATCTCAAGAATGATCTTAGGCAGCTACCAAAAGAAACAATCTGTAGAAGCTTAATCGTAAACTAACAGAAGAGTGATAAAAATTGCTGGAAAAGTGAGACAATAATGTCTCGCTTTTTTTTTGTTTAAATAGAAAAATTAAGTTTTTTTACATAAAAATAGAACAATCGTTATCCTTAGAGGCGTTGATATAGCTGGTGTTTTTCCACGAATTCTCATAAATATTTAATTGTATTTTAGAAAAACAAGACAAAAATTGCGTTGTTTTGTTGAAATTATTCTGTAAAATTCAACATATATTGACCAAAAATCGCGATATTTGTGTTAATAAAATCATTTTATCAAATTGTTTTTTGAAATTAAGAAAAAAACAGGGTGAATAAACGTTGATTTAACAGCGTTCTTTGCTGCAATGTTACAAAAGATAAAATAATCACCGTTTTGCAATCAAATGTCACAATTTTATCACCTATGAAATATTTCCTGATGTTAAAGTGATACCTGTCGTTAAGCGACACAAGCGACAAAGAAAAGGAGAATGTTTACATGAAATCACTTAAAACACTTTTACTAGGAGCAACATTAGCAGCGGGAGCAACCGTACTTTTAGGCACAACAGACGCGTTTGCAGATACTTCATATACAGTTCAATCAGGAGATACATTATCAACAATCTCCGCTAAATATTCTGACGATAGCAATTTTATTCATTCAATCGCAGAAAAAAATCAAATCTCAAATCTTAACTTAATCATTACAGGACAAGAATTAATCATTCCTACAGATAATGGAGAAGTTCTTGAAGCAACAGCGCCTGCTGAAGAAACTTACGTAGAAGCTGATCCCGCACAAGAAACTTATACAGAAGCAGCGCCAGTTGAACAAGCAGCACCGGCTAGCTCATCTTCTGCTAAAGAGTGGATTGCTCAAAAAGAATCTGGTGGTTCTTATTCAGCAACAAATGGTCGATATATTGGTCGTTACCAATTAGACTCATCGTATTTAAATGGTGATTATTCAGCTGAAAACCAAGAACGTGTGGCTGACAATTATGTGACTCAACGTTATGGTTCATGGGAAAATGCCCAAGCCTTTTGGTTATCAAATGGCTGGTACTAAGAAATAACTATTTAGATCGCTTCGGCGGTCTTTTTTTTTGCCTTTTTATACATAAATAAAGGGTTGTTTAATTAAGAAACCGTTTTATTTGTCGTTTTTCTGAGAGGTGTTAAAATGGGATAGAGAGGAGGCCTGCGTTCATCCACTATTTGTAATGAGTGATGAAGAAATAATTTGTTCTAGCAAAAATTGATTGAAAAATGTAGCTAAGAAAAGGAGTGGGATAAAAGAAATGGTTGAACAATATATTTTGTCAATTGACCAAGGAACGACCAGCTCACGAGCGATTGTATTTGATAAGGGTGGCAAAGAAGTGGCCACATCGCAAAAAGAGTTCACACAACATTTCCCTAAAGCAGGATGGGTCGAGCATGATGCCAATGAAATTTGGAATTCTGTTCAATCGGTGATTGCCGGCGCGCTAATCGAAGGTAGCTTACGACCTCATCAAATTTCAGCAATTGGTATTACAAATCAACGAGAAACAACCGTTGTTTGGGACAAAGAAACAGGCTTGCCAATCTATCATGCGATTGTCTGGCAATCGAAGCAGACCAATGAAATCGCAGATGAACTAAAAAATGCGGGACACAAAGAAATGATCCAAAAGAAAACAGGACTGATTATCGATTCTTATTTTTCAGCAACAAAAGTGAAATGGATACTGGATCATGTTGAGGGTGCCCGAGCACGTGCAGAGAAGGGCGAGTTATTATTCGGCACAATTGATACATGGCTGGTCTGGAAGTTGACAGGCGGCAAAACGCATGTGACTGACTACACCAATGCTAGTCGAACGATGATGTACAATATTTATGACTTAGAGTGGGACCAAGAAATTCTCGATTTATTAGATATTCCGGCGATTATGTTGCCTGAGGTGCGCTCAAATTCAGAAATTTATGGCTATACAGAAGATTATCATTTTTACGGACAACAGGTGCCAATAGCTGGCATGGCTGGTGACCAACAGGCGGCATTATTTGGTCAAACAGCATTTGAAAAAGGAATGGTTAAGAATACTTACGGCACTGGCGCATTTATCATTATGAATACGGGTGCTGAACCCATTCTGTCAGATAATGGGCTTTTGACGACGATTGGCTATGGTCTTGACGGCAAGATTACCTACGCGCTTGAAGGAAGTATTTTTGTAGCTGGCTCAGCGATTCAGTGGTTACGCGATGGGTTGCGGATGTTTACGAATGCGCCTGACTCAGAAAATTATGCCGAAAAGGTTCCGGATAGTGACAATGTCTATGTGGTACCAGCCTTTACGGGATTGGGTGCCCCTTATTGGGATCAAGAAGCGCGTGGCGCAATCTTTGGGTTGACTAGAGGAACGACGAAGGAGCATTTCATTCGAGCAACCTTAGAATCATTAGCGTATCAAACTTGTGATGTAGTCAAAACGATGGCGAATGATGCTAAAACAGAAATTAAATTGTTGCGCGTTGATGGAGGCGCTTCAAAAAATGAATTGTTGATGCAATTTCAAGCGGATATTCTGCAAACACCAGTCGAACGGGCAGGTTATTTGGAGACGACGGCTCTAGGTGTGGCTTATCTGGCTGGACTGGCAGTTGGTTTCTGGAAAGATCTGGATGAGATTAAAGCATTGAATCAAACGGGGAATCGCTATGAACCTGAGATGACACCAGAAGTTTGCGAAAACTTATATGCTGGCTGGCAAGATGCGGTCGAAGCCACTATGCAATTTAAACATCGTCCACGCGAAAATTAATTGAAGATAAATAAATCAAGTACAAAATGAATCAGAGATATGCTAAAGGAATATGGATTACACTAAACTAACGAACGTAAGAAAGAAGGAACGAGAATGGATTCATCAGGAATGACACAATTTATTGGTGAGATGATCGGGACAGTTATTTTAGTTTTACTAGGTGATGGCGTCGTTGCAGGTGTGAGTTTGAAGAAAACGAAGGCTGAAGGCGCCGGTTGGATTGCGATTACTTTGGGCTGGGGTGCGGCCGTGGCGATTGGCGCGTATTCATCAGGTTATCTTTCGGCGGCGCATCTTAATCCTGCAGTGACTTTGGCGATGGCCATGACCGGAAATATTGGCTGGGATTTAGTCTTCCCTTATATTGCCGGTCAAATGATTGGTGCGATCATTGGTGGGGTGCTTGTGTATATTCAATATATGCCTCATTGGAAAGAAACCGAAGATTCAGCAACGATTTTAGGTGTTTTTGCTACAGGACCTGCCATTCGTAGTTATGGCGCCAACTTGGTCAGTGAAATTATTGGCACGTTTGTCTTAGTTTTCGGTTTGCTTTCATTTAGCACAGGCGATTTTGGTGCCGGGCTAAATCCTTTGGCGGTCGGCGTACTGATCATGGCGATTGGTTTGTCTCTTGGTGGGACCACCGGTTATGCGATTAACCCAGCGCGAGATTTGGGTCCACGGATTGCTCATGCTTTTCTACCGATTCCAAATAAAGGGGATTCTGATTGGGCCTATAGTTGGGTGCCGGTTGTCGGACCGATGGTTGGTGGTATTTTAGCTGCAGGCTTATTTATGATTTTACCGATTTAAGAGAACCGTTTTGTCGAGAGTAAAAATGTCGAGCCAGTTTAAAGTTGAGTATTTCTTTCATCGAGGAATAATGCAGCAAATGTGCAAATAGATGATTGATTTGTGGAAAGGGTTGTAGCTCATTTCATTACTAAGTGTATTACTTGCTAAAATAATGAAATGAGCGCATCCTTATTTTATAGATAAATGAAAAGGAGAAAAAGGTATGAAAAAAATTATTAATGCCCCACAAGATGTCTTGACGGAAATGGTTGCAGGATTAGTGAGTGCTTATTCTGATAAGATTGAGCAAATTCCGGAGACTTTTGCGGTGAAACGCAAAGAAAATGCCCAACAAGTCGCTTTAGTTAGTGGCGGTGGTAGTGGGCATGAACCTGCGCATGCCGGCTTCGTTGGCGATGGGATGTTGAGTGCTGCTGTTTGTGGGCAAGTTTTTACTTCCCCAACACCAGACCAAATCTATGCAGCGATTGAAGCAACAAATGAAGGTAAAGGTGTTTTGCTAATCGTCAAAAACTACTCTGGCGATGTCATGAACTTTGAGATGGCTCAGGATATGGCTGATATCGAGGATATTCCTGTCGGCTTCGTGTTAGTCGATGATGATATCGCAGTTGAAGATAGTACCTATACACAAGGGCGTCGTGGCGTTGCTGGGACCATTCTAGTGCATAAAATTTTAGGCGCTTGGGCAAGAAATGGTGCAACAGTCGAGCAATTAGAAAAGGCTGGCAAAGAGTTAGTGCCAAAAATTAAAACGATCGGTGTGGCACTCTCAGGAGCAACTGTGCCTGAGGTTGGTAAACCTGGCTTCGAACTAGCAGAGGACGAAATTGAATTTGGCGTCGGCATTCACGGGGAGCCTGGTTATCGTCGCGAAAAAATCCGGTCTTCAAAAGAGATGGCCAAAGAAATCGTCGACAAATTAAAAGCTGAGTTCAAATGGGAAAAAGGCGATACTTATGGCGTGCTTGTCAATGGGATGGGCGCAACACCATTAATGGAACAATATGTCTTCTATAATGATGTCAAAGCTTTGTTGGATAGTGAAGGAATCACGATCACCTTTAGTAAAGTTGGAAATTATATGACCTCAATTGATATGGCTGGTCTTTCTTTAACGATGATTCAAACAGATCAAGCAATCGTTGAAGCGTTGGAAGCACCTGTCGACACAATTGCTTGGTAAGGAGGAATTTGGATGTTTACACCGGAGAATTTAGTAGAAGCAATCAAACTTTTTAATGACAAGATTCAAGAAAATAAAAACTATTTGAGTGAATTAGATACCCCAATTGGCGATGGCGACCATGGAAATAATATGGCTCGTGGCTTGTCAGCAGTGATGGAAGCAACGATTGAAGGTAGTCTATTTGATGAATTCAAAACGATTGCTATGACCTTGATTAGTAAAGTCGGCGGTGCTTCAGGCCCACTCTACGGCACAGCGATGTTAGAGATGGCTAAAGCAAGTAAAGAGACTGACGATGCTGAAACGATTTTGCGTGCCGGAATTGCCGGTATTGAAAAACGTGGGAAGGCAACTCTTGGCGAAAAAACGATGCTTGATTTGTGGATTCCAGCAGTGGAAGCAATCAAAGAAGGGAACTTAACGTCAGAGCGTTTAACAACGCTGACGGACGAGACCAAAGATCTAGTTGCGACAAAAGGGCGGGCATCCTATGTTGGCGAACGGTCAAAAGGCCACATTGATCCTGGCGCAATGTCTTCGAATTATTTCTTCCAATCCTTACTAGAAGCGGGGGTGTTGACTCATGAGTAGTGCGATATTATTAGTTTCACACGTTGAAGAAATCGCCAAAGGTTTGCAACGGCTTTTAGCAGAAGTAGCGAAAGACGTCACGGTTGTAGTCGCTGCCGGTTTAGAAGATGGCGATGTGGGTACATCCATGGAACGAATTTCTGCGGGCATCGATGGAATTTCTGAGGACAATGTGTTGGCTTTCTACGATTTAGGGAGTGCCAAGATGAATTTGGAAATGGCGATGGAGATGACAGATAAAGAAATCCACTTATATGATACAGCCTTCATCGAAAGCGCGTATACGGCAGCGGCTTTACTGCAAGCAGGTGCTGAACGTTCGATGATTGACGAGCAATTAGCTGAATTGAAGATTAAATAAATAATTTAAAGACTGAAAAAAGAAATAAGAGACTTCGCTACTCCCTTGATTAACGATCATCAAGCGGAGGATTGCGAAGTCTTTTTAGTTATCTAGAGTTTTTAAATGATTAGTTCCTATTTTTGACACTAGTTACCTTTTAATATAGGTATCTAATGATTTTTGTAAATCCACGTGATCAAAGGTCTGAGTGTGGAAATATTCTGCTAAGAGGTAACCGATATAAGGTCCGGTTGTTAAACCAGATGATCCTAGTCCACTGGCTACAACGAGTGAGGGATCCTCAGGTAATGGGCCAAAAAATGGCGCAAAATCCGATGTGTAGGCTCGGGTGCCAACACGAATTTGGGGCGGTTCTCCAGCAAATAATTCTGAGCTAGCTAAGAATGGTTGACTGACTTCACGTAGATGATCGTAGGCTTCTTTTGTCGGTGTGAGATCAGTACCCGCTTGATTTTCATGCGTAGCTCCTAATAAAATATTTCCTTGGTAGAAGGGAATCAAATCACTTTCGCCATCTAACATGGCAACCGGCCAGCTCTGACTGTCTTTAAACTTTGTGTTGAAGCTTAAGAGTTGGCCTTTTTGTGGTCGGATATCGATTGTATAACCTAATGGGCTAAGTAAGGCTTTGAGTCCGGGACCGGCAGTTAACGCGAGAAAGTCAAAGGTTCCCAGGTTTTTCTTTGCGTCGGCTGTTTGAACAAGCCAGCTGTCATTGACTTTTTTTATGCTCACGGAAGCGGATTGGAAAATAACGCCGGCAGCAAGCGCTTGTTTTCGTAATTCGTTCAGATAAGCTGCTCCGTCTAACCGGCCGCCGCCAGAAATACGTAAAGAGGGTTGTTGTTTTAAGAGTGGGAGCTGTTTTTGGGTCTCTTCAGCGGATAACAAACTAATTTCGCCAATCTCGGGGGCCTCTAACTTTCTTGATTCTGCTAGCGCAGCGAGGTCTGCTAAATCGTTCTTTTTACGCAACAATAAGGTGCCCGATTGAGTGTAGATTGTTTCATCTAAATGAAAATCAGTCACTAACTTTTCATAGAAAGCGGCGCCTTCACGTGCTAGGCGATACCACTTTTTATTGCGACGTTTAGAGAGCCAAGGTGAAATAATTCCAGCACTGGCTTTAGTTGCCTGTCCGACTTCTGAATCAAAGAGTGTGACGTGGCATTTCTGTTTATCTAAATAGATGGCGAGTGTCATACCGATAATACCGCCACCGATGATTGCTATTTTTTTCATTGTTTTACTCCTAGTTCTTTTTTCATGACTAATCTACTCAAAATAAGAGCAGTCACCTGTCCCCATTTTGCCACAGGTCACAAAAACAGACAAGATTTCTGTATTCTAACTGTTGGATAAGAAAACTTCTAATAAAGTAAAATTTACCAAAAAAGCTTTTTTTATCGTATGATTGTTTGCTATAATGAACTTTACCAAGAAGAAATGAAGCGTTTTAGCTTTTGTTAGATGTAATAATTTGAAAATAATCTTCGTAAAGTAGCTGATAAATAATCAGTTAGCAGAGTATATTTTAATGAATAGAGGGAGGCGGAGAATTTATGTTGAAAGCGTTACAGAATGGTTCGGATATACGTGGGATTGCGATTGAAACGGCTGAACATGCCGCAACGTTAACCGAAAAAGAAGTCGAATTGATTGGCAAAGGGTTAGTGAATTGGCTACGGAGTAAAGGGCTTGAAGGGGTCCTAACAGTCGGTGTTGGTAGAGATAGCCGCTTAAGCGGACCGTCATTACAACAGTGCTTAATGGCTAGTTTAGTGGCCGAAGGGGTTGAAGTAATCGATTTTGGCTTAGCTACGACGCCGGCGATGTTTATGGCAACTCAATTTGAGGAGTTTAGCTGCGATGCAGGGATTATGCTGACGGCCAGCCACCTTCCTTATTATTTTAATGGAATCAAGATTTTTAGTCAGACAGGTGGCGCGGAGAAAGAAGATATTCACTATATTCTTACGCATACGGACAGTCAAGCTGACAAGGAAAATGAGAGAGATAGTCGCGGAGTTGTGGTGAAAGATATTCTTACGCCGTATGCCGCGGATCTTGTCGCTAAGATTCGTCAAGGAATGAAGACGACTAGTAAAAAACCACTTACAGGATTTAAGATTATTGTCGATGCTGGCAATGGTGCAGGGGGCTTTTTTGCTGAAAAAGTTTTGAAAGCGTTGGGAGCAGATACTACAGGCTCGCAATTTTTAGAGCCGGATGGTCATTTTCCTAATCACATTCCTAATCCTGATAATAAAGAAGCGATGGCGAGTATTCAGTCAGCGGTGCTGACTCACCAAGCGGATTTAGGCGTGATTTTTGATACGGACGTAGACCGTTCTGCGGTTGTTTCAAAGAATGGCGAAGTAATTAACCGAAATAATTTGATTGCTGTATTGAGTAAAATTACGTTACAGGAGCATCCCGGAACGAGTATTGTCACTAATTCGCCGACCTCTGACCATTTAAAATTATTCATCGAAGAAAATGGCGGCAAACAGGTCCGTTATATTTCTGGCTACCGCAATGTCATTAATAAATCGATTGCCTTAAATGCAGAAGGAATCGATAGTCAGTTAGCAATTGAAACAAGTGGTCATGCGGCCTTCAAAGAGAATTATTTCTTAGATGATGGCGCGTATGTGATTGCTAAAATCCTGATGTTGCTACCAAGTCTAAAGGAAAATGGCCAAACATTGGATCGCTTAATTCAAGAATTAAAACAGCCAAAAGAAACGCGCGAGATTCGCTTTCATCTATTGGGGGACGAGTATCGTCAGACAGGCGAAAAAGCGATTGCTGAATTACCAGAATTTTTGAAAGATCAAGCTGGTTTTACGGTAGATCCAGAAAATGAGGAAGGTATTCGTTTCAAAGTTTCTGCTCCTTATGGTAGCGGTTGGTTTTTATTAAGAATGAGCTTGCATGAGCCTTTACTAGTCTTACAAGTTGAGAATGACGAAGTGGGAAATAATCAGCAAGTGATTGACCGATTGTCTGAATTCTTTAATAAATATCAAGAGATTGAAGAAAAGCAAGCATAACGCATTTTTATTTTAGAAAACGCATGTTTGCGCTTGCAATTTTTGGCTAAAATGCTCATTATAGAAGATAGAGAACGGAAGTGGGGGGCAAAGTCTTGTCGTGCCCCATTGTCCGAATAAACGGTGTGACCGAAGTAGCTTCAAGAAATAAGAAGAAATTCCAGAAAATTATTTCTGATTTTTTGAAGCTGACCACTTCTGTCACAGCCGTAATACATAGCTAGCTGAACTTGAAAAGATAAATAGTGTTGGTAAAAATAGAACAAAAAAAACGATTGAAGCGATTAGCAGAAGGAAACGTTAGGCTATTTGCTGGGGACTTGCTGTGGTGGCGAGGAACTTACTTTTGAAGAGAAGAATCGTTTGAAAAAAAGGTGTAATTACTCGAGGTGGAAAGAATGTTAGTCAAGTTCATAGTCGTAACGACTGTTTTTACGTATGGGACCAATTTTTTAGTGTATCTTTATTTAAAAAATCAACGCAAAGCCGATGTGATAGAGAAACTCTCCATATACTTTGGGGTCAATATGTCGGTCATGTTGATGGACGGGGTGTTGTTATTTGTCGGGAAGTTATTAGAGGACGGTATTTTGTTGCTAGAATAATTCACAAGGCGAATCTTTTGTTTTCTGTCTGAAAAGCCACTACAATAATAAGTGAAGGAATAATAAAAAGGAGTGGATTTTAGTGAAAAAAGTTTATGAAACAGCAATGATTAACCATGGTGGACGTGAAGGGGAAGTTCAAGCACCAAACGGCACAATGAAAATGAAGATTACTGCCCCAGGTATCCATAGCGAAGGAACAAATCCTGAACAATTGTTTGCTGCAGGCTATGCGTCTTGTTTTAATGGCGCCTTGCAACATATCTTAAAAGAAGAAGGCGTTGAATCAGAAACAGAAGTTAAAGCTCGTGTTTCTCTTTATACTTTAGACGATGGAGGCTACACAATTGGTGTTATCTTAGAAGTGCATCTTGAAGGCTTAGACAAAGATACAGCTACAGAGATGACGGATAAAGCCCATGCGTTCTGTCCTTATTCAAAAGCAACAAAAGGCAATATCGAAGTTGAATTAGTGATTGTTTAAGAAAATAATCGTTTAAAACAAAATGAACGACAAAAATCAGCTGTGAGCAATCATGGCTGTTTTTTTGGCGTTTTGAAGAAAGAATTCTAATTTGGCCAGAGAGTTTTTGTCTAGATAAGATCATAGGCCACATTCGGGCTGCCTTTTATCAAAAAGCTTGTAGCTTGGTCCATAGGTAGTTCAACAAAGATGTTGATCTTATTACTAAATCAGGTGAACTAGCTTAGAGCTGTAGAAATTATCAAGTTTTCCTTACCCCATCTCTACGCCTTTAGTCTGAGAGAAGTTCGGCCTCAAGGCTGTGTGTCGGTTAGACTTTACATGGTACTCTTAACTTAAGAAAAAATTAAGTTTTAGAAAGTTAGGTGAGGAAATGAAAAAAAATCTATTGTTTTTGATGTTAGGTCAAGTTATTTCTGTATTCGGGGGAGCGATTTTGCGTTTTGCCTTATCCCTTTATGTGTTGGATCAAACAGGGCGGGCGGATATTTTTGCGACTATCTTAGCCATTTCTAGTATTCCGGTCTTATTTGCTCCGATTGGTGGAGTGATTGCTGACCGCTTTAATCGTCGAAATTTGATGGTCATGATGGATGTGGCCAATGCCGTGTTAGCGGTTGGTTTGTATTTTGTTCTGGGAATGGATCAGGCGATTGTCTTGATTGGAATCTTACTTTTCGTCCTGTCGATTGTTGGCAGCTTCGATACGCCAGTAGTTACAGCAAGTATTCCGCTGTTAGTGGAGCACAAAGATTTGGAGAAGGTTAATGGCTTAGTTAATAGTGTGCTGGCTCTTTCCAATGTGGCTGCGCCAATTATCGGTGGGATTCTGTATAGCTTGATGGGTGTTGAAACGTTAGTGATTAGCACAACGGTCTTCTTCGTTCTTGCGGCTGCGGTTGAAAGTTTATTGAAGATTCCCTTTGAAAAACGGCCAATGGAAAATGGGGCGTTTAAAACATTAACTAAGGATTTGAAGGAAGGCTTTTTAGATGTAAAAAACAATCGAGTGATTCGTAACGCGGTAGGAATTGCTGCCCTGATTAACTTTTCATTAAGTTCATTCTTTGTTGTCGGCATACCGATTGTGCTACGTGTGATATTAAATGCCAACGATTCAATGTACGGAATTGGTATGGCGATGATTAGTCTGTCAACGATTATCGGGGCATTAATGACGGGTTATTTTTCGAAAAAGCTTTCCTTGAAGACACTCTATATGACCTTCTTATTATCAGGAATCTTATTGATGGTGATGAACCTTGGCTTATTATTTGCCGGCAGTGGCGTGGGACAAGTAGTGAGTTGGATTGTCTTCTTCGCGACAGGCATTCCGATTGGGATGTTGATGAGTATCATCTCAGTCTACCTGATTAGTATGATTCAACGGATTACACCGAAGCATAATCTAGGGAAAATTATGGCGATTATTGTCGGTGCTTCGCAATGTGCGATGCCGATTGGCCAGATGGTAGTAGGGCTTCTCTTGAAACAAACCAATAATCAAGTCTTCTTCCCAGTAACTTTGATTGTTATAATCATTGTATTGATCTCCGTATGGTGTTTCCAATTGTTCAAGGATACAGTGGATACTGACGTTCAGTATCGTAAGAAAACAAGCGTATAATTTTCCTGAATTCATTATTGGACAATCGTAAAAATAAGGTATAATAAGTTCAAGACAAATTTTCTGTTTTGAGCTTATTTTTATGGCCGAATGGGGACGTGCTAGTGTGTATTTTGAAAGGCTCAATCAGTTTTCAAGAATGACAGCGTGAGGGAGGATGGTCTGAAAGTGGCTAAAATTATGGTCGTAGAAGACGAGGCGGTTATCCGCCAATTATTGATGGAAGAATTAGAAAAATGGCAATTTACTAGCTTTGGCACGACTGATTTTAATCAGGTAGTTGCTGATTTTGAGCAAGAAGAACCTCAATTGATTTTATTGGATATTAATTTACCGGTCTATGACGGCTACTATTGGTGTCAAAAAATTCGCGAACTGTCGAAAGTACCGATTATTTTCATTTCTAGCCGTAATACGAATATGGATATGATTATGGCGATGAATATGGGGGCAGATGATTTTGTGACGAAGCCGTTTCAGTTAGATGTGTTGATTGCGAAGATTAATGCTTTATTGCGCCGTTCGTATAATTATGTGGAGAATGCTAATGAGATGATGACTCATAATGGTATCACGTTGAATGTCGACAATGGAAGTATGGAGATTGCTGGCGAAACAATCGATTTGAGTAAAAATGAATATCGTTTATTGTATATATTGATGAAGCAACACGGTAAAATCTTGACTAGAGAGAAACTGTTGCGTGCGCTATGGGATGATGAGCGTTTCGTTGACGATAATACATTAACTGTGAATATCAACCGGCTCCGCAAGAAAATTCAACAAGCTGGGCTGGAAAACTACATTGAAACAAAAGTCGGACAAGGCTATATTGTGCCTTAGATAAGGAGCAAAAATGACTGTTTGGAAGTTTATAAAAGACGAATGGCTGTTAATGGTAGGCTGGCTCTTTTTTGTGGCTCTCACAGGCGTGGTTATGTGGCTTAGTCCTGGATTAACAGTGGATTGGTCGACGCTGGGCTATCTGTTTGTGATTGAAGGTGTCTTACTGATTATCTTTATGGCGGCTTATTACATTTTAAAAAAGAATTGGTGGGACAAGCTGACTATCACAGAGGATACGTCTACCTTACAAAATTATTTGGAAGGGGCAAATTTGCAAGATGAGCAGCTAGTGCAGGATTATATTAATCAGCTAATTCGGGAGCATCAAGGGGTTATGCAATCGGCAATTAGTAATCAACAGGATCAAAAAGACTATATTGATTCGTGGGTTCATGAAATTAAAGTGCCGTTAGCTGCAATCCAATTGCTCATTCATTCTATTGAATATGAGATTGATGATTCGAAGTTTACGCTCCTGGAAAATGAATTATCCAAAATCGATGAATATGTTGAACAAGTCTTGTATTATGCTCGTCTAGATAGCTTCTCTCGTGATTATTTGATTCGAGAATATTCGCTTAAAGCAATTATTCAACCCGTGATGAGAAGTCAGGCTAATTACTTTATCCAAAAGAATATTCATTATTCGATCTTAGGTGAGGATCTTTTCGTACTGACTGATGGAAAATGGGTGGGCTTTATTTTCCGCCAGATTCTCAGCAATGCCATCAAATACACGCCAAAAAATGGCGAAATTACCATTACGATTACCCGACGTGGAACGGGGATTTTGCTTTCCTTAAAAGATACAGGGATTGGCATTCCCAAACAAGATATACGCCGGATTTTTGACAAAGGCTTTACCGGCGAAAATGGCCGACTAAATGAGCAGCATTCGACAGGCTTGGGACTGTATCTAGCAAAGAATTTAGCAGAAAAATTAGGCATTGAGCTGACCGTTGAATCAGTCGAGAATCAGGGGACGACGATGAATCTATTCTTCCCAGCTTTAACTTTTTATTCGAAGGAAACAGAGGAACCTGTAAGAGAATGATGAGTATTCGCCGAAAGCTTCACTAGAAAACACTCAAAGAATAAGTAAATATCTGAGAAAACCGTGATAATCACGGTTTTTTTCTTGTGTCGCGAACGGTTTCATTGTTACACTCAATCCTTGAATGAGTTAGTTTGTAAAGCATAGTATAGATGAAAGTCATAAACGATAGGAGAACAAGATGGATATATTGATTGCGTTAGTCCCGATGGTTGCATGGGGAAGTATTGGACTTGTAAGTGGGAAAATCGGTGGAGATGCTAATCAGCAAACACTAGGTATGACCATGGGTGCTTTTTTGTTTTCAGTCGTCACAGTTTTTGTTTTACAGCCGGCTGTAAGTGGTTGGATTCTGTTGATAGGATTCTTATCAGGTCTTTTTTGGAGTGTTGGTCAAAATGGTCAGTTTCATGGCATGAAGCATTTAGGCGTCTCTGTGGGCTTACCGTTATCTACGGGTATGCAGTTAATTTTAAATACGGTAGCAGGTGCGGTATTTTTCCATGAATGGACAAAAAGTAAAGATTATTTCCTTGGGATCACGGCGTTGATTTTTTTGGTTATGGGTGCCTACCTGACTGTACGACAAGATGACGACGGTCAACCGAAAACTAACCAAAAGATGTTGAACTTCAGTAAAGGATTCCGAGCATTGATTTTTTCTACGATTGGTTATGGCTCGTATACCATCTTAATTACCTGGGCGCAGATCGATCCAGCTGCTGTAATTCTGCCGCAGAGTGTGGGGATGTTAGTCGGGGCAAGTCTGTTTGCTTTTCGAAAAGTGTCTATTAATCGCTTCGTTTGGAAAAATATGCTTAGTGGTCTTTTGTGGGGTGCTGGGAATGTTTGTATGCTCTTAACGCTACAAAAAGTCGGTTTAGCCGTTAGCTTCTCGCTCTCTCAAATGGGTATCATTATCTCTACTTTAGGCGGCATTTTTATCTTAGGTGAAACAAAAACTAAAAAAGAAATGACATATGTAATTTTAGGTTGCCTTTTGGTAATTCTCGGTGGTATTCTTTTAGGGTATATGAAGACTGCGTGATTAAAGCTAAGAATAAAAGGTAAGGTTTGAAATCAAAATAAAATCGAAAATAAAGACAAAAATAAAGTCGAAGTCAAAGGTAACAACAAAGGTAAAGACAAGCCTAAAGATTGAGACTAAAAAATATAAGTAAGCAACAAGTCACAGAACTAAGCGGAGGCTAATATGGATATTTTCCGAAAAAAGACGATGGCGCGCACCGCGCCGAGTGGCATGAAAAAAGAGTTAAAAGCAAAAGATCTAATCATGTTGGGAATTGGTGCGATTATTGGGACAGGGATTTTTGTTGTGACAGGTGTTGCAGCAGCTGAGACAGCTGGACCAGCACTAATTGTTTCATTTATTTGTGCGGCACTGGTAGTCATTCTATCGGGGCTTTCATTTGCTGAATTTGCTTCACGAATTCCTGCCTTAGGTGGACCTTACGCCTATATCTATGTGGTTTTTGGTGAGATTGTTGCGTGGATGACCGGCTGGTTTTTCATTTGTGAGTGTTTTTTGGCCATTTCATCTGTGGCTTCAGGCTGGTCAGGTTATTTACAAGGCTTCTTGAGTAGTGCAGGCATTCATTTGCCAACTGCCTTGACGGCTGCATACAATGCGGAGAAGGGGACTTACATTGATTTAATTGCTGTTTTAGTCCTTATCGCAGTGACCTATTGGGTTTCTTTGGAAGCTAAAACAGCGTTACGTCTGAATAATTTGATGGTTTATGTGAAATTTGGCATTATCATATTGTTTATTGTTGTAGGAGCCTTCTTCATTCAGCCAGATAATTGGCAGCCATTTATGCCAAAAGGAGTTCCTGGTGTGCTAGACGGAGCAGCGATTGTTTTCTTCGCATTTCTAGGCTTCGACTCAGTGGCGATGGCCGCCGAAGAGGTCAAGGATCCGCAACGCGATGTGCCAAGAGGAATTATTGGCTCGATTGTGATCGCGACTGTTCTTTACATTGTGGTGACTTTAATTTTGACAGGGATTGTCCCGTTTGACCAATTAAACGTCAAAGATCCAGTGGCCTTTGCGATGCGCTATGTTAATCACGGATTTGTCGGCTCAGTCATTTCTGTTGGAGCGATTTTAACTTTATTAACCGTGACTATCTCCATGATGTATTCACTCGCTCGTGTGTTATATGCGATTAGTAAGGATGGGCTGTTACCTAAATTCATGAGTCAGCTCGATGAAAAACGGCGGACACCCAAGAATGCAACCTATGTGGCAGGAGTCGTAGCGATAATCTTTGCTGGAATTTTCCCACTAAATTTACTCGCTGAATTTACTAATATTGTCGCCTTGATGTATCTAATCATCATTTCACTCGGCTTATTAAAATTAAGAAAAATGAAGGGACTGCCTGAAAAAGGTCAATTCAAAGTCCCTTGGGTGCCTGTGTTACCGATTATTTCTATCTTAACCTGTGTCTTTCTGATGTTCCGCCTAGATTTAACCACTTGGATTGTCTTTTTAATCTCAATTGTGGTGGGCTTAGCCATCTATTTCGGATATGGTTACAAACATAGCTTGTATGAGAAGAAAACGCACTCGTAATAGACGTGGGATAAAAAATAGTTATCACTAAACAAAAAGGCGAATGATCTGTCGATTGCAGATTATTCGCCTTTTTATTTTTAGCACTTTTCTTGTATTAAAAATTATGTGCCGCATCCAGGATTCCTTCCATCAGTAAAAGTTCTCTCGAACCTGCAATAGTTATAGTACTTTCAACGGTACAAAAAGAAGCGCCCCGTCAGAATCTTGCTCTGACGAGGCGCCTCTTTGGTTGTATCTTTGTACTCTTATTGCGTTAATTCTAAAAGTTTTTGTTTCAAATCTTCTTCCATGTGGCCTAATTCGATTTCGGCTGCACGACGTTTTTCTGTACCTTCTTTTTGAATACGTAGTGTTTCTTGAATGGTTTCGACTAAATCATTTTGTGTTTGTTGCAAGGTTTCTACGTCAACGATACCACGTTCGTTTTCTTTGGCTGTTTCAATAGCAGAAATTTTAAGCATTTCTGAGTTTTTCTTCAACAAATCGTTAGTTGTTTCTGAAACCTGACGTTGAGCGGTCACTGCATCTTTTTGACGTAATAATGTTAAAGCAATCACGACTTGGTTTTTCCATAATGGAATCGCCGTATTAACTGATGCTTGGATTTTTTCAGCTAAGGCTTGGTTGGTATTTTGAATCAAGCGAATTTGCGGCGCTTGTTGGATCGTGATTTGACGAGCCAAACGTAAGTCATGAGTTCGTTTGTCTAAGCGATCCAAGAATTGCGAGTAGTCATTGACTTGTTGCACGTCCATTTGTTCTTGCGTTTCTTCCGCACGCTTGATGGCTTCAGGAATGGTTTTCGTTTGTAACTCTTCCATTTTCAATTCGCCGGCTGCGATATAGATGTTTAAGGCATCAAAATAATCTTTATTCTTTTGATATAATTGTTCCAACATTAAGTTGTCTTTTAAAAGACCATCTTTTTCTTTGTCTAATTTGACGGCAATCTTATCAATTTGAGCGCCGATTTTTTGGTATTTAGCGGTCACTTCGTAAATTGACTGTTTGACTTTACCAAAGACACGCATGAAGATATTTCCTTCGCCAGCTCGTAATTCATCCGGATTGGCTTCTTGCAAACGGTACATCAATTCTGTTAATGAATCACCAACTGGGCCAATATCTTGTGCTTGCACATGATTTAGCATCGATTGAGAGAATTCGCCCAGTTTTGTTTGAGCCGCTGAACCATAGGTAATGATTGATTGAGAGTCAGCCGTATCAATCTTATCAGCTAATTCCTTGGCTTGTGCTTGTCGTTCAGCCGGTAATTTGTCAATCAAACGAGGCGCTGCTTGTTGTTCCTGTAAGGCTGAAATTTCGGTTTGTTGCGTCGCGGTCAATGAATCAACCGGTGTTGAGAAAGGATTATTTAATAAATCCTCTAATGTATCGTTAACGGGGGTTACAACTTTTAATTGTTTTGAATCATCCATATACGTTCCTCCTAGTACAATAATTCTTTTTTTAGAATAAACAGTGTGCAGAAGTAGCTTTATCTATCTTATTTCCTGAATCTGACTACTTCTGGCACAACCTTCTCTTTATAAGCTATTATCTCGCTTTAAGCTTTGTTTGGCAACGGTTAACTCGACATCTAAGTCTTCCAAATCGTCTTCCACAAATTTTTGATAGTCTTGCGCGATTAAAGCAGCCACTTGATCAATGATTTGGGCACTTTCTTCTAGCTTTTCATAGGTCTGTTTATTTTTTAATTCATGGTTATTAATCTCAATGTATTTATCGGTCAAATCAACCATGTTTGGTAAATGGGTGTATAAAAAGTGATTAGCCAAATGTAATTTTGTCGGATCCTTTGTTAATTCTTTAAAAAGTGCTTTGGATGCTTTGACAGTATTTTGGCGTAAATCAATCGCTTTAAGTTTTGCGGTGCCACTCATATTTTCTTGCAATCGGACAATTTGTTGTTTGGCAGCATTCATTGTGTTACGAAACAGGTCAATTTCACGATCGGTCATACCTAGTTGTTCATAGTGGGATTCTTTTTCTTTGGTTAAGACAGGCAAGATTTCTTCCTGACGTTTCTTTTTCTTGGTCATACTCGGTATGATGAAAAAGACAAATGCGACGCCCAACGCTAGAAAGGCGAAGAATTCTGGGAAACCCATTTCGACAGCGAAATATAAGAGAAGTACGAGCACAATCGTAGGAAGCAGTTTACGAATCTTTTTCTTTTTTTTCATAGAATTTCCTCCTATCCCATAAAGAGGGATACATTATATTTTTTAGTGATGTTCTCTTGACTACAAAACCATTTTAGCACAGTTTCATAGGGAAAGAGTATCGGACTAAAGGTGGATTTTTGGAATTTAGAGAATTTATAAGAATTGTTAGTTTCCTTTAAAGAAAAATTGAAAAAAACCTCAGAAACAGGTATGATAACAAAGAAAGTTAGGTGAATAGCATGCGACAATTTGAAGAGTTTGAAGAAAAAACACTCGCGCGCAAAACTATTTTTAAAGGACATGTGATTGAGGTCGCAGTCGATGACGTACAACTACCTGATGGGGGAATGGCCAAACGTGAATTAGTTTTTCATAATGGAGCTGTAGGAATTATACCGATTACTAACGAAGGACGGATTGTTTTAGTGAAACAATTCCGCAAACCTTTAGAGAAAGTCATTCTAGAGATTCCAGCAGGAAAGATTGATCCAGGTGAAGAAAATGCGCCAGAAAAGACTGCACGAAGAGAATTAGAGGAAGAGACAGGCTATCAAGCAGAACGCTGGCAAAGTGTGACAACGATGTATCTCTCGCCGGGATTCTCAAATGAGAAGATGTACATTTATTACGCAGAGGAGCTTAATAAAGTCGAAAATCCTCTGGCTCAGGATGAGGATGAAGTCCTAGAATTGTATGAATTAACCTTGGCAGAAGCGAAGGAAGAAATACGCAAAGGGACAATCTGTGACTCAAAGACAGTCTATGCTATTCAATACTGGGAATTACAACAAATGAAACAAGCTAAATAATTAAGGTTGTAACAGAAGTCCAATAGGAAGAAAGAGACAAGGGAGTGTGTGAAATATGGGCAAAGGTCCCTTAATTACTCGTTCTGAGTTACGTAAGATGCGTGAGGAAGAAGATGCTTTGCTGGAAAAACAGCACAAGAGCCAGATCAAGCAAGCTAAAAAAGAGTACACAAAACAAGAGAAAGAAATCTCTAGTTTTTATCGAAAAGAACAAAAGAAGGCAAAAGAAATCACCAAGACTCGTTCAGGTGAGCAGACAAAGATGCGTGAACGGAACAAATTTTTAAATAAATCATTAGTAATCGTGGGTGTGCTATTAATTATCGTCATATTAATGGTGATCTACTTATAAGAAAGAGGTCAAGTAATGAAGATTGGGATTATTGGAGCAATGGAACAAGAAGTGAAAATTTTAAGAGAAACGATGGAAGCACCAGTTTCTTGGGAACGAGCAGGGGCCTTGTTTATTTCTGGCACGCTAGGTAAACACGAAGTCATCGTGGTTCGTTCAGGAATCGGCAAAGTGTTGTCATCTATTACGACGAGCTTACTGATTCAACAATATGGCGTGAATATGGTCATTAACACCGGCTCAGCTGGTGGGATTGGCGAAGGCTTGCGCGTGGGTGATTTAGTTATTTCTGAAAAACTCGCGTATTTCGACGTAGATGTCACAGGCTTTGGTTATGAGCCTGGTCAGCTTCCAGGGATGCCTTTATATTATGAAGCTAGCAGTTATATAAAAGCTGCCATGAAAAAGGCGGCTCAAGCGACGAGTCATACCGTTCATGAAGGATTAATTGTGACGGGCGATAGCTTCATTAATTCACCGGATAAAATGAATCAGATTCTTGCACAATTTCCTGATGCGTTGGCTTGTGAGATGGAAGGAGCCTCAATCGCTCAAACAGCGGTCCAATTTAACATTCCATTCTTAGTCGTTCGAGCGATTAGTGATACAGCTGATGAAGCGGCGACGCAAAGCTTTGATGCCTTTATCGAAGAAGCGGGCAAGCGTTCTGCTGAAATGGTGATTGAATTTGCTAAACATTTAGTTTAGGAGGAAACGAAGATGAGAGCTTTACTATCGATTGATTATACGTATGATTTTGTGGCAACAGATGGCAAATTAACCACTGGCGCGCCGGGTCAAGCCATCGAAGAAACTTTAGTAGCTGTGACGCAATCATTTATCGAAGCTGGAGATTACGTAGTTTTCGCGATTGATGCCCACGAGGCTAGTGATCAATACCATCCAGAAAACAAATTATTTCCACCTCACAATTTAGTTGGTACGGAGGGGCGCGCTTTATATGGTGGATTAGCAGATGTTTACCAGGCTAATCAAGACAATCCTCTGGTTTACTGGATTGATAAACGTCATTATTCTGCTTTCAGTGGCACAGATTTAGATATCCGTCTGCGCGAAAGAGGAATTACCGAGCTCCATTTGACTGGTGTTTGTACGGATATCTGCGTGTTGCATACCGCGATTGATGCTTATAATTTAGGCTACAAATTAGTTATTCACGAACATGCGGTCGCTAGTTTTAATCAAGTCGGCCATGAGTGGGCCTTAGCACATTTCAAAGGAACCTTAGGGGCAGAGATTGTCTAAAGAATTAATTGCTTGATCAATGAAAAATTGAAATAAATGAGTTCAAATGAATAAGTTCAAATAATTGAGTATAAATAAATGCCAACGACTTAGTGAGTCAGAATATCTGATAGCTAAGTCGTTTTTTGATGGTTGGATAAGGTTAAGCGGATGGAACAGTAATTGGAAACTTGAAGTAGTAGTTGAGTGAGAGGAAGGTTTTCATTAAGCGAAGGAATTCTTTTGCTTGCTAAATATAAATAGCATATTTTGAGGGAAATCTGGGGTGCTATGGTACGATAGAAGTAGAGAAAAGAACTGCTGTGATGATTGGTGAATGAGTGCCTATTTAGAGGAGTAGTTCATTTGATTGGAGACGAAATACATGAAGAAACTAATGGTCTTATACAATGATACTTCAGGGAATAATCAAGGGGAAGAAACAGCCAATAAATTTAAAGCATATGCTGAAGAGCAAAACTTAAATGTCGTATTGCAGCCGTCTAATCCTGACATTGATCCAGAGGAGATTCGTAAAAATGCTACGGATAATCAGGTGGATAGCTTGATTATAATTGGCGGCGATGGGACAATTCACCATGTAATTCAGAATTTTAAAGACACGATTGGTGATTATACAATTGGGATTATTCCTAGCGGGACAATCAATAATTTTGCCAAAGTCTTAAACATCCCGGTACAAGAGCAGAAGGCGTTTGAAACGATTGTTGAAAATCATGTAACGCCGGTTGATTACGGTACAGTCAATGAGGATGTGATTATTTCAACGTTAACGGTTGGTTTATTGGCAGATACGGCGGCGAACATTTCGCAGCAAGAAAAGCAGAAATATGGACCCTTGGCTTTTATGAAGCAATTCTTCCGTTTATTAGCTAAAAAGAAAAAGTATCATCTAACGATTAAAGGGCCAAATCAGAGTTGGCAAGGCAAGGCACAACTACTCTCGATGGTAATGACCAATTCGGCAGGAGGATTTACACATTTTGATGCCAATGCAACACCAAATGATGGCAAAGCACACATCATTCTTTTGCCAAAACTTGTCTTCTATAAATTTATCTATTATTTGCCAAAAATTATTCGTGGGCAATTAAATAAAATTCCTGGCGTAGTTTACTTGTCTGATGAAGCCTTCAAAATCAGCGCGAAAGAAAAAGGCGTTCAAACAAGAACTGATGGAGATCCAACTGATGACTTACCTGTTTCAGTGAAGGTTGTGAAGAGTGGACTATCCGTCTGCGTGCCTGAGAATCCAGTGGGGATTGAAAAAATTCGAGGCGCTTTTGCCAGTAAAAAAGAAGATAAACAAGAGACAAAATAAATAACAAAAGATAAATCAGGTAGGGACTGAAATATAAAGTACCTAAATTTTTTGGAAAAAAAAGAATCGTATCGCGAAAAGGTGAGCACAGTCATTGACTAGGCTCATCTTTTTTGTTGATTAAAGAAAGTATTACTATTGTGAGGGCCACGAAGCTTTCCATGATAGCTTTTTCCGATTTTTGGATACTTCTAGAATGATAAA
Source organism: Candidatus Enterococcus huntleyi (assembly GCF_009933175.1). Lineage (GTDB taxonomy): Bacteria > Bacillota > Bacilli > Lactobacillales > Enterococcaceae > Enterococcus_K > Enterococcus_K huntleyi. The sequence goes on from NZ_MAEJ01000030.1 coordinate 73,871, forward strand.
AATAAAGTGAAGCACTTACTAGGCACTCATTTTACCTCGACTACATCTCTTCTTCATCTGGGCTTTACATTGAAGAGCTATCCTTAATTCAGATAGAGAAGAGAGGAAGCGAAACGCAATGAGAAGTTTAAAGAGAGCCTGTTTGAGTGTAATCAAACAAAAAAAGAGATCAGGATTATTATTACTCTTGTTTAGTGTCATTATTTCATTATTACTTGTAGGATTTGGGATTCAGAAAGCAGTGGAGGGAGCGAATACCCATGCGAAGCAACAGATGAAGGCGGAGGTGACGATTCAGCCAAATTACCAAAAAGCGTTCCAGGATGGCAAGCAGCAGCTACCTGAATTGGATACGGCGATGATTGATAAAATCAAAAAAATACCGCATGTGAAGGAAACGATTGTTGAATCGAAAATGTATGTCAATAATGAGTATGATTTGTATATGACGGAACAACAAAAAGAGATGTTCGGTAGTGTTGAGATGGGAACGATGGGCTTAGAAAATGATCAGAAAGAGCCAAAGCAATATATCTATGGGATTTCAGATAAAGAGCAAGTTGATGTTTTTAAGAAAGGGTTGGCATTTTTAGCAGAGGGAGAGTTTCCTTATGAATCAAAGGCAAAGAATCCTGTCTTGCTATCTAAAAAGTTTGCTGACGTCAATAAACTGAAGGTTGGCAGTACCTATAAAGCCAATGGCGGACAGAAATCGAATAAGCCGATGGAATACACGGTTTGTGGAATTTATGAATACCAGAATCCCTCAGCGGATACAGCTGGCGAAGTAAATATGATGAATATGCAGCATCCGATGGAAGAGCAGGAAAATAAGGTTTATTCGACGGTTGAGGTAACGGATAAAACCATGTTGTTGGATAATCCGTCAGGGAATGTGCGTTATGATTTTGCCAAATTAGTGATTGATGATGTCGAAGAGATTGAAGGCGTTCAGAATTACATAAAAGAGAATCTTGAGGGCGACTGGGAATACATGGATTTCGTTTCTGAGATGGATCAATACGAGAAAATGACCGCAGCGATTAATCAAGTAGCGAATATTGCGAAAATGATTTTAGTAATTGGCGGAATTGCTGGGATAGTTATTTTGACACTATTGATGCTGTTATCCTTTAAGGATCGCGTATTTGAATTTGGAATTTTACTTTCCTTAGGCGAGTCGCGAATAAATATTAGTTGTCAGGCAATTTTGGAAGGGCTGATTGTCTTAGTGTGTGGCTTTTTCCTAGCAATGGCGATTAGCCAACCGATTGCAACGGCCGCGAGTGATGCTTTGTTGAGTAATCAGGTCCAGAAAGCGGATGAACAGGAGAATGAAGTGGATTCTAATGCGAATCAGACGATTGTTATGGGACCAAATTCGGCGGAAGAGCAAGAAGTGGAACAGATCGATGAGATTAGTGTGAAGACCAATGCACCTGAAACATTAGGCATGACACTGGCAATCAGTGTGGGCATTCTACTTGTAGCAACCTGTATTCCACTCGTTTTACTGTTTAGAAAAGATCCGAAGGTCATTTTATTAGCAAAAGATTAGTCAGACGAGATTGTGACAGAAGCTATTTTTGGAAGATCGTTTACTCGGAAAATGGGGACTGACAAGAAGATTTTGTCAGATCCCTGGTTTTAGAAAAATATAATTAGTTGAAATTTGAAAAAAAATTAGTTTACCAATATGTCAGGAGTGAATCGCATGTTAACAGCCACAAATTTATCTTATCGTTATCAATATAGCGAAGTATTACAGCAAATTAATCTATCTTTTGAGAGCGGTAAAATGTACGCCATCGTCGGGAAATCAGGGAGTGGAAAAACGACTCTATTATCCTTATTATCTGGAATTAGTACGCTGCAAGAGGGAGATATCCAGTTTCAAGGGGCGTCTCTCACCAAAGGCAGTTTAGATGCTTATCGTAAAAAAATCAGCATTGTCTTTCAATCGTATAATCTGATCAATTATCTATCGCCGTTACAAAATGTTATTTTAGCGTTGGATATTAATCGCAAAAAGGGCAATAAAAAACAACTGGCTACGACTTATTTGAATAAAGTCGGCTTGGCAGGTGATCAATTAACAAGACCATGTAAAGAATTATCAGGAGGACAGCAGCAATGAGTGGCGATTGCTCGAGCGATTGCCTGCGATTCTGAAATTATTTTTGCAGACGAGCCTACGGGAAACTTGGATGTGACCACTGGGAATGAAGTGATTCAACTCTTAAAAAATATTGCCGAAACCGAAAATAAATGTGTGATTTGTGTGACCCATGATTTACAATTAGAGGAGTATGCAGATACGATCTTTCGTATCTCGGATGGCAAAATTATCGCGTAATAGGAGGAATTAAGTGAAGGCTCGGTTATTGTTGGTAGAAGATGATATGGCGATTCAGAAGGTGATGTTGACGTTTCTAGAAAAAGAAGGCTATCAAGTGACGGCGGTGGCTGATGGGCAGTCGGCGATTGATTTATTTCATCAAGATAGCTTTGAATTAATTATTTTGGACATGATGCTTCCTAAGAAGAGTGGGGAAGAGGTGCTGAGTGAAATTCGCCAATCCTCCCAACAGCCGATCATGATTATCAGTGCGCTGAATGATGAGATGACTCAGATTGGTGCGTATACGAATCAGATTGAAGACTATGTGGTGAAGCCTTTTTCGATGAACATTTTGTTATTTAAAATTTCTGCAATCTTAAAGCGAATCCACGGGGATACAGATAAGCAAATCCAACTGGGCGAAATCACGATATTTGTCGATCAGTATGAGGTGAAGAAGGCGGATGAACTGGTCCTATTGACGACCAAGGAATTTGAAATTTTATTGGCGATGGCTCAAAACAAGGGGAAAGTTTACTCGAGAGAAGAATTGTTAACCCTAGTCTGGGGCTATGATTTCTTAGGGGATAGTCGGACGATTGATGTTCATGTCAAAAATATTCGACAAAAATTAGGGAGCGAGCTGATTAAGACCATCAAAGGTGTCGGCTACAAGGTGGAAAAATGAAGAAAATGAGCTTTTATATGCGCACCTGGTTTGTCAGTGTGAGTATTCTCGTTTTAACGCTGGTGATTGGTTTTAGTATTTTTATCGGCTTTACGGGTTTCTTTTTGAAGCAACACCAACAACGACAATTTGCGGATGTGAAAGGGCAAATTCAGCAAAAAATCTCACAGGATGATATTGATCAGAAATATTTTGAAGAGTTACTCCTAAGAGGCTACTTCATAACAATTTCGCTTGATGGCAAGGTGGTTTATCCGACAAATCAGCCGGTGATTATCAGCAGTAACGGGCAAGTTCCTGAGAACTTTGATGGCGAGACGGTCATCCAAACTTTTGAAGTGATGCGTGATCCGGATTATTTGTCAGAGGATTTTACCGCCGAATATCAAGAGACCGATTATACTGTCAATTTAATCAGAAATGTGTCGATATCTAGCGAGGATTATCAGAGTGTTGTCAGTACCACGGTGCCGATTTTTCTGATTATTGGCTTAATCGTTTCTGGGGCGGTTTCGATTCTATATGCGCAATACTTTACTCGGAAAATTCAACATGTGAATCAGACGATTGATCAGATGAGTCAGGTTGATTATCAACCAACCATCGTTGAATCGAAGGATGAGATGCAGATTCTTGAAAATAATGTCAGTCGCTTGTACCTTGAATTGAAGAAAAACTTGGAGCAATTGCAAAAGGACTATCTGTATATCGAATCTCTAGAAAAAGAACGAAACCTGTTCATGAAAGGAGCCACTCATGAACTAAAAACGCCAATTATGGCGATGCAGACAGTGATTGAGGGCTATTTTGCCGAATTACCAGACAGCGAGTATAGTAATCCGGAGAATGTCTTGCGGAAATGCCAGGGGCAGCTGCGAAGTATGACCAAACTGGTGAATGAATTGTTGGCACTGGCCAATGTTGAGCTGAGTCAGGAAACAACGACGGTTGATGTTAGAGAAACACTGGAAACGGTCATTCAATGGTCGCAGATTCTACTAGATGAGAAGCAACAGGAAGTTCGAATAGATTTACCAAAAATTAGTATGACAATCTCTCAAAAAATGTTATTGAAGGTCTTCTCTAATATTATTAGTAACGCGATTCATCATGGGAAAAGTAAGAGCACAATCGAGATTGAATTGAGTGAAGATGGACAGGAATTAATCATTCGAAACCAGACGAATCAAGCGATAGAAGATAGCGAGAAGCTTTTCCAGCCATTTTATACGACGCAAGAAGAAGAGTATGAAGGCCATGGCTTGGGCTTATACTTGGTCAAGAATAGTCTGAGTAATTATGGCTATGAAACCTTGATTCGCTTACCAGATGAAGAGATCTTTGAGCTGGTGATTCTTTTGAAGAAGTAGTAGTGAGGCGTATAAAAAATAAAATTGAAGACAGCCTACGAAGTTTTAATAAATTTCGTAGGCTGTCTCTGTATTTTTATATTACCAAATCGTGATGCGTTTTTCTGGTGCTAGGTACATATCATCTTCTGGTTGGATGTCAAATGTAGAATAGAAATCAGCTAAGTTTTGCGGTTGGACATTTGCCCGTAATTTGGCTGGTCCATGGACATCAACTGATAATAAAAGTTGTTGGTATTCGGTTTTTGCATTGGTGCGCCAAATCGTTGCCCAGTTCATGAAGAAGGCTGGTAAATCTGCGTCTTCCTCTTGTTTGGTTGCTTCTAAGGCGCAGCTTAATCCGCCAGCATCGGCGATATTTTCAGAAACAGTCAGCTTTCCATTAACCGTCAATCCAGCAAATGGAATCCCATCAAATTGTTCAATTACTTGTTGGGCAAGTGCTTGGAAATGAGCTAAATCTTCTTCCGTCCACCAGTTATTTAGATTCCCAAATTCATCGAATAGTGCGCCATTATTGTCAAAGGCATGAGAAATTTCATGAGCGATCACCGCCCCAATCCCACCATAATTGGCACTACTAGACTGATCCAAACTGTAAAATGGTGCTTGTAAGATTGCAGCAGGGAAGACAATTACATTCCTGAATGGATGGTAATAAGCGTTCACCGTATCGGCGCTCAACTCCCACTCATTTCGACGGACTGGCTTGTTCCACTGACTATAGTGATCGCGGCTAGTGATTTCTCTGAAACGTAAAGTATTGTTAAATAGAGTGCCGCCATCTTCAGCAGAAACTGTTTTAAATTGTTGATAGATTGCAGGGATTTCGTCAGGATAACCGACTTGAATACCTAACGCGTCTAATTTAACAATCGCTTTTTTACGAGTGGCTTCACTGAGCCAGGTATTCGTTTGTAGACGAGATTTGTAAACCGCGATCATATTTTCAACCATCTGATGGACATCATTTTTGGCTTTTTCACCGAAATATTTTTTACCGTAGTAGAGGCCAACAACTTGACTGAAACGTCCTTTCGCCAAATAATAGGCTGCTTTTTCTTGTGGCATTTCTTCTGCTACTCCTGAAAGCGTCCGGCCATAGAGTCCACCTGTTTGACGGAACTCTTCAGTCAGATAACTGTCGTAAGTTAGCACAGTTATTACAGACAGCCAACTTTTCATTAATGCGAAATGATCTTGCGTCAGTAGTTGATTTAATTGTTCAAAATAAGTCGGATCAGTGACAATAACTTGATCAGGTTTGGCACCAACCAAGCCTTGAATCAGGTTTCCTAAATCCAGTTCGGTGCTATGCGCGACGAATTCTTCAAAGGTTTGAGGATTATACATCTTGCTGTAGTCCGCTGATTCTTCCGCACTTTTGACATGGGGAGCGATTAGTTTATCAAAAGCGATGGCTTGTTCGGCAATCGATTCCGCTTCTTTGTCATTTTTACCGAGCATTTTAAATAATTTCACCATCATTTCAAAGAAAACGTTCATTAGTTGAGCCCCGTTCTCGTGGCCTGCTTCATAATATGTTTTATCCGGTAAGAATAGGCTAGGCGGCGAAGCAATTAGTGCATTGGTCGTCGCATTTTTCATATCCGCATCGACTTCCAAATAGACAGGCAGGGCCATGCCGGTAAAAGTCCATTCAGGAAATTGGGCATTTAAATCAGCGAATGATTGCAATGAATCAATCTTGTTTAGCAGTGGTAAAAGTGGGGCAGTCCCAGTAGCTTCCCGAGCATCAAAATCAGTTGCCAATTGATAATACTTCAGAAATTCCTTCATCAGTTCGGAAGGTGCCGACGCAATATCCTGCGCCATATCTTTGACTTCTTTCATTAACAAATTTTCGATACCAACTGATAGTTCATTGAAGCTACCTGTCGCTGGCTTATCTGCAGGAATCTCTGCTGTTTTTAACCAATCGTAGTTTACGTATTCATAAAAATCCTTTTTAAGTAAATCCTGTGGTGCGGTGTTTGTCTTACCTGTCATCCAAAGTTCCTCCTTTTTTAGTACCCGTCGAATCCTTTACGTGGGAAAATGAGTTCAGCAAGTTGCAATGACAAATAGAAACGTTCTCACTAGACTGCATCTTCATATGGCACGAAAGATTCTTATCTATCTACAATAGAACAAAAGCGCTCTTTAGACAAATAAAAAATAGAATTTTCAGAGAATTTGAAGAATAATTTTACCCGATATTTCGAAAAATGAGGTATGCTAGAAGAAATGAGAGGAGCGATTGGATGAAACAGCCACGCATACAACAACGACAAGTAAATACATTAGGTTCATTGACGCTAGAAGGGCAAGTTTTGACGATCAAGCGATTCGTCGCATTGACAGGGATTTCCCAGCAATTCCAGACGTTCGCTGCAGTCTTTACAAATGATAGTTACGCTATTTTTAGCCATCATTCAGGGCAATTACTGGAGTATTGCTTGTCTGCCAAATCTTTTCCATATGCACAGGCTTCTGATAATTATTACGGCGGCCCGCTAAATTATTATCAGCGAGTGGAGTCGGGCTATCTGGATTTATTAACTGAAGAAATAATCCCTCTTCAATTGTCAGATGAGTTGGAGCAGACTGCACCTTCATCTGCAAGTCAGACTACTCCTCTAACAAACGAAAATAAACGCTATGATCAGTGGGTAGGGATTCCTGAATCGCGCTTTTATCCGTATCGCAATTGGCTGACGCCTTCTGGGTACTTGTGTGGGACCTATGCATCAACAGTTTTATTGGCATACTATCAAGATTATATCGATGAAACGATTATTCCCGACACTCTACGGATGAAAGGTGAAAACAGACATGAGGATTTAGCTAATTGTCTTCGTCCATTGATTCAGCCGCTAGGGTTGCCGACGATTCCTTTTCAAGTCGGCTTCGGATTATCGCGCTATTTTGACCGTTATGGCTTAAAATATCGTGCCCGTACCACACTGATTGGTTCATGGAATCGAGCAGTAAAGCGAATCCAACAAGGCAAGCCAGTTGAAGTTGGTATCTTGAAAGTTCTAGGCAGCACCTATGGCAATCACTGGATAGTCGCATACGCCTATCTAGAAAAAGCCGATGGTTCGCGTTTTTATAAAGTCCACGACAATTGGGGAAATTACAATAAAGTCATTAATGCCAGCTGGGGTAATGGGACTGTTTCGTTACCATAAGCTTTGCTAAATTATTAAACTGAACATTGGTAAGCCTTTCATAAATAAAATACGTCTTTTCAACAGAATTTCACATAGAAATATGATAGAATTAAGTGAAACTATTCGATGGGGGAATTATATGAGCGAGAAATATCAAGATGGGACCTTAAAAATCTTTAGTCTGAATGGAAATCGTCCGTTAGCAGAGAAAATTGCTAAAGTGTTTGGAACAGAGTTAGGGAAAAGTGTCGTTAAACAATTTAGTGATGGCGAGATTTCGATTAACGTCGAAGAGAGTATTCGTGGGGATCATGTCTACTTAATTCAATCTACAAATGCGCCAGTCAATGATAATTATTTAGAATTGTTGATTATGATTGATGCGATGAAACGCGCCAGTGCTAAAACGGTCAATGTTGTGCTACCTTACTACGGCTATGCAAGACAAGACAGAACGGCTAAGCCACATGAGCCAATTACGGCTAAATTGATTGCTAATATGTTACAAGAAGCCGGGGCTACCAGAGTATTGACACTGGATTTACATGCGGTCCAAGTACAAGGGTTCTTTGATATTCCAGTTGATAATTTGTTCACGATGCCTTTATTTGCACATTATTATCGCGAACTTGGTCTGACAGGCGACGATATCGTGGTGGTTTCACCAAAAAATAGTGGTGTACAACGTGCACGAAGTCTTTCTGAATATTTAAATTCGACGCTTGCAATCATCGATCAAACTGAAGAAGGTAATCCTGAAACAGGTTATGTCATTGGAAATGTCGAAGATAAAATTTGTATTATGGTAGATGATATTCTAAATACGGGGGAAACATTTGCCTACGGTGCGACGGTGCTGAAGCAAAATGGAGCAAGAGAAGTTCATGCCTGTGCCTCTCATGGCTTGTTATCAACGCCAGCAAAAGAAATTTTGGATGCAGCACCAATTAAAGATATCTGCATCACAGATTCAGTATGGACAGCAGATGAAAAACATCCAGAAAATCTGACGATTATCACTTGTTCAGAATTGATGGGTGAGGCGGTCAAACGGGTACATGAAAACACGCCAATGAGTCCACTGTTTCGTTTAGAAGATAAAGAGTTCGAATAAACTAAAAATATTAATAAGAAAATTTTCATAGGAAACCTGTGAAGAGACTGGAAATAGGTAGCTTAAAGAAGGCGATTGTCTTTTTTAAAGCTATCATTCCCAGTCCTTTTTCTATCCAGAAGGTCATGGACTTAGTTATACATTTAAAAACAAAACCAGTAGTCGTTTTCGAAGGTTGAAGCGAATTGCTGAGTAAGCCTATATAGAAGGTTTTATATAGAGTAAATTTTTGGGGATTGGGGATAGTTGGTATGAAAGAATCGAAAAAAGGTGTAATTGTAGGCTTTGTTGCCTATATTTTGTGGGGAATCATTCCCTTATATTGGAAATTAATTCCTTCAGTCGTAGGAGCTTTGGACATACTGGCTTATCGCGTTATTTGGTCGTTTGTTTTTATGGTAATCTATATTTTACTGACTAAGAGGACGGGAAAATTCTTAGCGGAGTGCCGGGAGATTTGGCAAGATAAGAAGAAACTTATTGCGATTATTTTGGCCGCTCTCTTCATTTCAATTAATTGGTTTACCTTTATCTACACGGTTGGACAAGGGCGAGTGACAGAAGCGAGCCTCGGCTATTATATGAATCCACTCGTAAATGTATTATTAGCAACTTTAATTTTGAAAGAACCTTTAGGCCGCTTAGGCAAAATAGCCTGTGGGTTTGCTTTTGTCGGTGTGATTCTGTTAACCATTCAAACGGGAACAATCCCAGTCTCTTCTTTGATAATGGCGTTTGCTTTCAGTTTCTACGGGCTATTAAAAAAAGGCTTTACGCTCTCTTCGTATACGGGATTAACGATTGAAACCTTAGTTATTTTACCGATTGCGCTAATTTATTTGCTAGGGTTCTCACCAACCGGATTCATGAGCTTTTCAGGCAACGTGAATCTCTTATTGATGGGTGCCGGCATCGTTACAGCCATTCCATTATTGTTATTTGCAGAGGCTGCAAAACGGATTTCTTATATCATCTTAGGATTTATTCAATACGTGAATCCCACGATTATGTTGCTATTAGCCGTCTTTGTTTTCAATGAGCCTTATACCAAGGAGCAATTTTTTGCCTTCTCATTTATTTGGGTAGGCATTGGGATATTTACTTATGCTACTGCTCGTTCATGGAAAAAAGAGCAGCAATTTGAAAAGCATTCTATGCTAGCCAAAGAGACTGTTCTCGATGAGGAATAATCTTTGGACATCTCCTTATTTTATGCTAGAATGAGCCTAATTATGACTAGAAAGGATTGAATCTAGTGGCGACTATTTATTTAGATCATGCAGCAACGACACCGATGCATCCCGAAGTAATTGCGGAGATGACTCGAGTGATGGCTGAATATTTTGGAAATCCCTCAAGTATTCATCGGTTTGGTCGACTAGCGCATGAACAATTAGAGGCAGCGAGACAAGTGATTGCAGATAGTTTAGAGGTTGCTCCTCATGAGATAATTTTTACCAGTGGTGGGACAGAAAGCGATAATATGGCGATCATCGAGACGGCCATGTCCCGCCAATCAGAAGGAAAGCATTTGATTACAACGGCGATTGAGCATCCAGCGGTTTTACAAACCATGGCTTATTTAGAAGGTCAAGGATTTGAAGTTACTTACTTGCCTGTTGATCAAAAAGGAAACATTTCTCTAAGTGATTTTACAGCAGCTCTGAGAGAAGATACGATTTTGGTGTCGATAATGTTTGGCAACAACGAGATTGGTAATTTGTTACCGATTAAAGAAATCGGCGATTTACTACGCGATTATCCAGCTTATTTTCATAGTGATGCTGTTCAGGCATACGGTAGTCAAACGATTCGGCCTCATGAATTAGGCATCGATTTGTTAAGTACTTCTGCCCATAAAATTAACGGACCTAAAGGAGTCGGCTTCTTATTTAAGAGTGATAAAATCAAGTTGCCTCCATTACTTCATGGTGGGGAACAAGAAGAAAAAAGACGACCTGGTACAGAAAATTTAGCAGGAATCATGGGTATGAAAGCAGCTGTTGAACAGTTAGCAGCAGAAGAACGTCAAGCTAGAAAACAAGAATATACAGAATTTGCCAAACAAATTTTAACGTTCCTAGATGAAAAAGCTATCGATTATAAAATTAATGGGGATTTCTCACAGCGGTTACCTCATATTTTAAATCTTCATCTTAAGAATACGCCTAATAATCTGTTACTGATGAAACTTGATTTGAAAGATATCGCGGTATCGACCGGCTCAGCCTGTACAGCAGGCACTGTCGATCCATCACATGTCCTCGAAGCGATGTACGGTAAAGACGATCCAGCAATTACCGAATCAATTCGGATTAGCTTCGGTTTAGATGTAACCGCCGAACAGATTGATCAATTTTGCCAAGTGCTAGCAGCCAGTCTGTAAGAAGTACTTAGAATACTTTTTGACTAAGTAGAATAACCTTGCTATAATGCAGGTGTAGGTAAAAGGTGATGGGTGTCACCTCTTACAAAATTGCTTCGGCAGTGGATTTGGACGAGCTTAGAGGATTACTCCTTTAAGCTTTTATTATTATTATTGCAATTTCTAACAATAGTTTAACTATTGTCAGAATTGCGATAATGTAAGCTAACATTATCATAAATAAATTACCCTTCCTCATTCCACCGTTATTCATTGGCGCATCTCCTTTCAAAACCAACGTGTAATTTAAAGTTACAAGTTTGAAGGGGACTTACCACGACCTATGGCAACACTACACCTGCATGACAGCAAGAATATTTCTTACTGTATATATAAACTCTGATAAACAATTAACATTCTTCGAAAGTGGGGAATGTTTTTGTTTTGATTAACGATTCAGACAATATCTTAATAGAGCCTTGAAATTTGCGATAGCGATAGAGCCGATACAGAAATACTTTTTTGACTAAGTAGAATAACCTTGCTATAATGCAGGTGTAGGTAAAAGGTGATGGGATCACCTCTTACAAAATTGCTTCGGCAGTGGATTTGGGATGCTTAAAGGATTACTCCTTTAAGCTTTTATTATTATTATTGCAATTTCTAACAATAGTTTAACTATTGTCAGAATTGCGATAATGTAAGCTAACATTATCATTAATAAATTACCCTTCCTCATTCCACCGTTATTCATTGGCGCATCTCCTTTCAAACCAACGTATAAGTTAAAGTTAGTAGTTTGAAAGTGATTCACCACGACCTATGGCAATACTACACCTGCATTACAGCAAAAATATCTCTTACTGTGGCATACATGTACTCTTATAAACATCGAACATTCTTTGAAAGTAGAGAATGTTTTTTTTCGCCTATCCTGAAGATAGCTTTGTGGCGTAAATTTGAACTAGCAAAGACGGGTAGAAACCTCTATAATAGAGAGTGACTAAATTATTGAGGTGAAAACTATGGCATTTTTAGAAACAGCAACAGTAGAAGGCACGGATGTGTTGTATAAATTAAATCCAGCAGCAAAAAAATATACCTTACGCGATAATGGATTTACAGAAACTAAATCTGGGAATTTCCAGTTAATTCGACCTTTGGATGCAACACCCCAAAGCAAAGAAGGCTTCAAGTTGAAAATTACTGTGTCTAAAGATATAAAAACATTGAAGATGTCGATTACGACTGCCAATGGGTTAAAATCTGTCAACTTATTTAAGGATGAGAAACATAAGATGAATCAAGACAAATTCTTCTTCTTGATGGATGGCATGATTGACCGTGGTTTATTCGAAAAAGTAGTTAAATAATCTATCTAACACATAGAGTTGTGACAAGTAATCAGCCATATCAAGGCTAGAACTTGTCACGACTCTTTTTTTTACCCCAAGGTCTGAGGGGCCTTTTTTGGGGTTCAAAATAAGATACGCTATTGTATAGAACGATTTTTTTATTTTGAAATCTTATTTTATTTTTTATGAACGCTTATTTTTGCAGAGTCAGAATAATTTATTTTATGTTAAAAAAACTGAAATATAAGCCAGAAAGAGTGCTGCAAGGTTAAGTAAAGATGAGAGAAATGAAAAATACGAATTCTATTAGTGAAAAAATTTTGAAAATGTCGTATAATGTGAGTCACTGAAAAGTTGCGACCTTCAACTCGTAGATGTTTCAGAAAATCTAATTGAAATGATGGTGATATCATGACAGACAACAGCAAGACGCGCGTTGTCGTTGGGATGAGTGGCGGTGTTGACTCATCTGTAACAGCACTTTTGCTGAAAGAGCAAGGCTATGATGTAATCGGGATCTTTATGAAAAATTGGGATGATACCGATGAAAATGGCGTTTGTACAGCAACAGAGGATTATAAAGACGTAGCAAAAGTTGCTGCGCAAATAGGCATTCCGTATTATTCGGTGAACTTTGAGAAGGAATATTGGGATCGTGTTTTTGAATATTTCTTAGCGGAATATCGCGCGGGTAGAACGCCGAATCCGGATGTAATGTGTAACAAAGAAATAAAATTTAAGGCTTTCTTAGATTATGCGCTAGAATTAGGGGCTGATTACGTTGCGACTGGGCATTATGCCCAAGTTTCTCGTGACGAAGATGGCACGGTGCATATGTTAAGAGGGGTCGATAATAATAAGGATCAAACGTATTTCTTGAGCCAACTTTCTCAAGAACAATTGGCAAAAACGATGTTTCCTTTGGGGCATATGGAAAAATCTGAAGTGCGTGCGATTGCTGAACGAGCAAATTTAGCAACTGCTAAGAAAAAAGATTCGACAGGAGTTTGCTTTATTGGCGAAAAGAATTTCAAACAATTCCTAAGTAACTATTTGCCAGCAAAACCTGGGAATATGGTGACAATGGAAGGTGAAGTCAAAGGGCAACATGATGGCTTGATGTATTACACAATTGGCCAACGTCAAGGATTAGGTATTGGCGGCGGTGGCAAAACCCAAGAACCATGGTTTGTTGTGGGCAAAGATTTGACTACGAACACGCTATATGTTGGACAAGGATTCCATCATGAAGCATTGTATGCGACTAGTTTAGCGGCTAGCGAAATTCATTTTACGACAAATGCCGAACAACCTGCAGAATTCCGTTGCACAGCAAAATTCCGTTATCGTCAACAAGACGTGCCAGTGACTGTTCAATTGACAGGCGAAGGCAAAGCAACGGTAATTTTTGATGAACCTGTTCGTGCAATTACGCCAGGACAAGCAGTTGTCTTTTACGATGGAATGGAATGTTTAGGTGGCGGGTTAATCGACCAAGCCTACCAAGAAACGAAAGTCTTACAATATATTTAAGCGACTATTCCAATAAATGAATATGCAAACAGAAACGCCAACGCAGAAATAATTCAGCGTTGGCGTTTTTTATTATAATTTAACGATCGTTCTCCCAAGGTGTTGACCGGCTTTTAAATCTTCAATGGTCTTCGGTAACTCTGCTAATGTGACTTCATCAAATAGAGTTGTTTGGCTGACGTTCCAGCTGGTTGCTAGTTTTTCCCAGACGGCTGTTCGTTCTTCAACAGAAATGTTGACTGAGTCGATGCCTAAGAGATTGACACCACGCAATATAAAAGGCAGAACGGTTGTCGCAAGTTTAATTCCACCAGCGTTACCACAGAGGCTCATGCTGCCACCATAATGGATGAATGGAATTAGGTCTGAAGCGACTTGGCCGCCGACGGTATCTAAAATGTAATGGAATTTTTGTTTATTCAATGGTCGTTTTTGATCAGCAAATTCACTGGCGAACACGACATTTTGAGCACCGAGTGATTGGGCTACAGCGACTTGGTTTTCTTTTCGGACCATGGCTGTAATAGAGGTGAAGCCCAGCTTGGCTAAGATTTGAACAGCCAGACTTCCTACACCACCCGTGGCACCGGTGACTAAAATTTCTGGTTGATTGTCGACGGATAAGCCGTTATTTTCCAATGCTTGAATTGATAAGGCGGCGGTTAAGCCAGCTGTGCCGAAAATCATGGCTTCTTTTAAAGTCAAGGTTTCAGGCAACGGAATAACCCATTCGCTAGGAACGCGGGCGTATTCTGAGAAGCCTCCAGTGTGACTCATGCCGACTGCAAATCCTGTGACTAAAACTTTTTGTCCGACTGAAATAGCTTCATCATCAGATTCAACGACTGTTCCACTAAAATCGATTCCTGGAATCATTGGGTATTCGCGGATGACGCCTGCATTTTTTTGCACGGCGAGCATGTCTTTGTAATTGACGGAAGAATAGGCAACTTCGATTAAGACATTGCCTTGTGATAATTGTTCAATGGTTGTTTGTTCAATCTCAGCAACTATTTGTTCCTCAACTTCTTTAACGAGTAATGCTTGAAATGGTTTCATAAATAAGCTCCTTTATGGATGAGATAATCTTGTTATATCCCCAAGCTATCATGTTCCTCAAGCGCTGTCAATTGCAAGTGGAATGAATAAGTCCCTAAAACATCTCGAGTTTTTTAGTCAGATAAAAATCATCGAATTGAAAAGTAGGAAAAAATAATGAGGGCTTCTTTCAGAAATCTTAAGAATTCTCATACGAGCCGCCTGTTTTGTGATAAACTTACCTTAGACTATGGATAGTTTTCAATGATTGATAGAAAATAGGACTTTCTTTTCAGAAAAAGCGACTTTTTTCACAAATCAAATTCTTGCAACTTTTTTTAAAAGTGACTAGTATGGTTTGTAACAAGAAGAAAGCGAGGGCCAGCGATGTACCAAGTGATAATAATGTATGGTGATAATGAACCCTGGTGGTTTTTCGAAGACTGGCAATCTGATATTGAAGAGTTATCGACTTTTCAAACATTAGAGTCCGCACAAGCCTTCTATAAAGAACAATGGATAAAGTTACAGCCTCAATATACATATATTAATGCGAAGAGTAACTTTTTGTGCGCTTTTTGGAGTGAGGGCGATGAGCGCTGGTGTGAAGAATGTGATGATGACCTGCAGCAATACAAGGGGTTAGCGTTGCTTAAAGATTATCAGCCTATTTCAGTTGAAAGCGGAAAGGAATTTTATGAAGCAACTAATTCTAGCGGAAAAACCAAGTGTTGCCAAGGACTTGAGCAAAGTTTTGGGCGCACAGCAAAAGCATAAAAACTATTACGAAGGACCCAAGGTTATTGTGACATGGGCCCTTGGTCATTTATTAGGCTTAAAAATGCCGGAAGATTTAAAGAAGGAGTGGCAGAGTTGGCAGATGGAAACATTGCCGATGATTCCACATAAGTTAGGGATTAAACCACTGCCTAAAACGGGGCATCAATTAAAAGCAATTAAACAATTAGCGAACCGCAATGATGTGGGGGAAGTTGTGATTGCGACAGATGCCGGGCGTGAAGGGGAGCTGGTGGCGCGTTGGATTCTTGAGTATGTGCATTTTAACAAACCAGTTAAACGATTATGGATTTCTTCGCAAACAGATAAAGCAATCAAAGATGGCTTCAAAAACTTAAAGCCGGCGAAAATGTACGATGATTTATATGAATCAGCCTTAGCTCGGGCGAAAGCCGATTGGCTGGTAGGGTTAAATGTGACACGTGCATTGACGGTCAAGTATCAAGATAACCTGTCAGCGGGTCGTGTTCAAACACCGACCTTGGCGTTAGTGCGCGAGCAAGAGAAGAAAATTGAACAGTTTCGTCCACAAACGTATTTTACGATTCAACTGATGGCACAAACACAAAAAGCAACGATGCGTCAGAAGAATCCATACAGCTTTAAGGAGCGGGATAAAGTTGAAGCGTTTGTCAAAGAGTTGAGTAAAAAGCTGGGTAAAGTCACTGATATCCAAGAAAAAACGAAGGTGGAACCAGCACCTTTACCTTATGATTTGACTGAAATTCAGCGAGAAGCAAACCAGCGTTATAATTTTTCAGCTAAGAAAACTTTATCGTTGGTTCAGAGCTTATATGAGATTCACAAGATTGTGACATATCCGCGGACGGACAGTAAATATCTAACGATGGATATGAAAGCAACCATGAAAGAACGGCTGCAAGCGGTCAGCGATTTTTCACCAGAAGTTAAAACTTACCTGAAAAAAGGCGCTGTCGTGAAACAAACGAAGGTTTTCCAAGACAGTAAAGTCACGGACCACCATGCGTTATTGCCGACAGAAAAAGCGGCACGTTACGAAAAACTAGATAATGATGAGCAAAAAATCTATCAAATGATTGTGCAACGATTTGTCGGATTATTTGCTGAACCACATAAAACGCAACAAACGAAAGTGACTGTCACTTTTGGCGAAGAATCATTCGTTTTCCAACAAAGCCAAGTGATTGAACAGGGTTGGAAGAAATCTGATGAGAAACAACAACCTTTAGTGAAATGGCAAGTCGGTCAAAGCGTGCCGGCGAATTTTACCATTACCAAAGAGTTGACTAGCCCACCGAAACCACTGACGGAAGGGACTTTGCTAGGATTGATGGAAAAACACAGTCTAGGAACTCCAGCGACACGAGCTGAGATTATCGAAAAGTTGATTAAATCAGAATTGATGGAGCGGGCGACTAGTGGTTTGCAAGTGTCTCAAAAGGGCAAGCAGCTATTAGAGTTGGTCAATCCATCCTTAGTAACGCCTGAGCTGACAGAAAAATGGGAAAAAGATTTAGAAGCCATCTCGAAAGGCAAGAAGTCTGCTGCAACATTTATTAAAGAAATCGAGCAAGAAACCAAACGCTTGGTCTCAGAGGTGAAACGTAGTGAGCAAAAGTATCAAGACTTCTCTGTGACGTCGAAGAAATGTCCGGATTGCGGCAATAATTTACGAGAAAAAAATACGCGTGATGGCAAAATTTATGTTTGTACCAATCAAGAATGTAGCTATCGCCGCCGCAAAGATCCGAAATTATCAAATCATCGTTGTTCACAATGCCATAAAAAAATGGAAATTATTGACGGGAAGAATGGATCGTTCTTCAAGTGCAAATTCTGTTCGATTACCGAAAAAGTTCCTGATAAAAAGGAACGTAAACAAAAGATGACGAAACACGAAGAACGACGTTTAGTGAAGAAATATTCGCAAGCGGAAGAACCAGAAGAAAGCCCATTGGCACAAGCGTTGAAAGCGGCACTGGAAAATAAATAAGCATGACTGACGTTAGACAAAGAATTCTCTTTGCTCATAAAAAATGAGCCGAGGGAATTCTTTTTTAGAATGAGTACATTTTAGTTGTCCAAATGGCGAAGTTAAGATAAACTAAGTAGGGGATTTTCACGGGCAATTTGCCTCGTTGTTGTTGAGAATAGATTTGTGAAAAATAGCATTTGTTGAATAGAATTCAAGCGATTGTCTCTTCTAACCGCCTGTTAATTTAGGAAGAGAGAGATTTCTTTTTTTTGTTTATTTTTATGGCTAAAGATCATTGAACTTTCGACAGACAAGCGTATAATTTCCAATGAAACCCGCAATTATTCAGCTAAACTTTCTTTTATTTCAGCGGTTTTGAAAATTGCAATGATTATTATTTTCTTTTCTATTAAGGAGAAGAAAAAACAAAGGAGGAAACACCTATGGATATAGTGACGTTAGGGCGCTTTCAGTTCGCCATGACAACGGTCTTCCATTACTTTTTCGTACCGTTCTCAATTGGGACTGTATTAGTCGTCGCTGTCATGGAAACACTGTATGTCATTACAAAAAATGAGCAGTACAAAAAATTAGCAAAATTCTGGGGAAATATATTTCTGTTGAGTTTTGCGGTAGGGGTCGTAACAGGTATTATTCAAGAGTTCCAGTTTGGTATGAACTGGTCTGATTATTCTCGCTTTGTCGGCGATATTTTCGGCGCACCCCTCGCAGTGGAAGCCTTGTTGGCATTCTTCTTAGAATCAACATTCTTAGGCTTATGGATGTTTACTTGGGATAAAGTAAAACCTAAGTTTCACGTACTGTTCATCTGGCTAGTGACGATTGGGTCATTTATGTCAGCCTTTTGGATTTTAGTTGCCAACAGCTTTATGCAACATCCAACAGGTTATACGCTAAATAACGGTCGAGCAGAGATGAACGATTTCGGAGCGTTGTTAACGAACCATCAAGTATGGTATGAATTTTCTCACGTAATTGCCGGTGCGATTACAATGGGTGGGATGATTATAGCTGGTTTAGCTGCGTTCAAATTATTAAATAAAGAGCGTACCGACCATGCTTTATTCAAAAAATCTCTACGTCTTGGTTTACTTATCGGATTATTAGGGTCACTTGCAGTGATTGGTTCTGGTGATTTACAAATGAAAGCTTTAATCGAAGACCAACCAATGAAATTTGCTGCAATGGAAGGATCCTATGAAGATTCTGGTGATCCAGCTGCTTGGACCTTAATCGCTTGGGCCAACGAACGGGAACACAAACAAGTCTTCGGGATTGAAATTCCTTATATGTTGAGTATTCTTTCTTACAACAGTCTATCTGGTTCAGTCGATGGGATGGACACGGTTAATCAAAAATTAATTGAAGAATATGGCGATGACAAAGATTATTATCCGCCAGTCAATACTTTATTCTGGAGCTTCAGAATTATGGCTGGATTTGGTGCTTTAATGCTCTTAGTTTCAGCTGCAGGTTTATTCCTGACTCGTAAGAAAAAACCAATCTTATATGAAAAACGTTGGATGTTATGGATTGTTGCGCTTTGTACTTTTGCACCGTTCTTATCTAACACGTTTGGTTGGCTAAATACCGAATTAGGTCGTTATCCGTGGACTGTCTATGGATTATTCACGATTGAGGATAGTATCTCACCTAATGTTTCTGCCGCTTCATTATTGACTTCAAATATTATCTATTTCCTATTATTTACAACGTTGGGCGCGGTGATGATTTACTTAGTCCGTCGTGAGTTAAATAAAGGGCCTGAGTTTGAAGAATCAGTCTTAGCTGTAGAAAATCAACCTTCAACAGATCCATTTGATAAGGAGGAGTTTGACGTATGAGTGCCTTACAACTATTATGGTTTGTCTTGATTGGTGTCCTGTTTTCCGGTTTCTTCTTCTTAGAAGGCTTCGATTTTGGTGTCGGTATGTCGGTTCAAACGCTGGCGCATAACGAAGATGAAAAAGATCAGATTGTTTCAACGATTGGGCCTGTCTGGGATGGCAATGAAGTGTGGTTACTAACGGCTGGTGGCGCGATGTTTGCTTCTTTTCCACACTGGTATGCGTCACTCTTCAGTGGCTATTACTTGATTCTCTTCATCATTTTATTCGGTTTAATCATTCGTGGTGTTTCTTTTGAATTCCGTCACAGAATGCCGGTGGAAAAGAAAAATATTTGGAACTGGACATTATCGATTGGTAGCTTCCTAGTACCGTTTTTCTTCGGTATCTTATTTATTAGTATGATTCAGGGAATGCCGCTTGATGCGGATGGCAATATGTCTGCGACTTTTGGTGATTATATTAATCTATTCTCAGTAGTCGGTGGCGTGGCTTTAACGTTACTCTGCTACCTACATGGTTTGAATTACATTGCCTTAAAAACAACTGGACCTGTGCGTGAGCGAGCTAAAAATTATGCCGAATTACTGTATTGGATACTGTATGTTGGCTTAGTGGTCTTTGCTGTCTTGATGTACTTCTTCACTGACTTCTTTGACAATAATTTCTTCTTAACCTTAGGCTTACTCGCGCTAATCGTTATTTTGACGGTGGTGGCGAATGTCTCTGTCTATAAGAAAAAAGAACTATTGGCTTTCTTGGCCAGTGGTTTGACATTAG
This sequence comes from Candidatus Enterococcus huntleyi, assembly GCF_009933175.1. Taxonomy (GTDB): domain Bacteria; phylum Bacillota; class Bacilli; order Lactobacillales; family Enterococcaceae; genus Enterococcus_K; species Enterococcus_K huntleyi. The sequence continues at coordinate 94,254 of NZ_MAEJ01000030.1, forward strand.
TTGTTTTAGTCGTTCTATTATTTAGTGGATTATTCCCACGTGTCTTGATTAGTTCAGATGGCTTACACGATATCTTAATCGAAAATGCCTCGTCTACTCCTTACACATTGAAAATTATGAGTTACCTGTCACTCACATTATTACCATTCGTTTTGGCCTACACAGGTTGGGCTTACTATGTCTTTAGAAAACGAATCACACACACACCAACGGAGGTTTAATTGATGATCGATCGAGCAGTCATCAAGCTTCCAGGAATGAAAAAAATGCTCGGATTGCTTGCGGGACTCGCTGTTCTGCAGGCAATCTTTATTATTGGCCAAGCCTATACAATTGCTTCTGCAATTACCGGATTATGGGAAGGTGGCACACTGCAGGAACAGACGAAATGGATACTTCTATTCATTTGTGTCTACGCAGGGCGCCATTTTGTGACGTTCTTACGTGATTTATTATTAGATGATTATGCTTACGAACAAGCCAGTCATTTGCGTAATGAACTCTTACAAAAAATCTTCCGAATGGGTCCACAAGTGGTGCAACAAGAAGGAACCGGAAATATGACCACGATGGCTTTAGATGGAATTAATCAAGTGGAAAATTACATCCACTTGATCTTGGCAAAAATAATGAACATGATGATCATTCCTTGGATGCTTTTAGTTGTTATTTTTATGTTAGATTGGCAATCAGGCGCTGTCCTGTTGATTGTCTTTCCCCTAATTATTATTTTTATGATTATCTTGGGCTATGCGGCGCAAAGTAAAGCCGATAAGCAGTATGCAGCCTTTCAAGTTTTATCCAATCATTTTATCGATTCTCTACGCGGAATTGATACCTTAAAATTATTTGGTCTAAGTAAAGGCTACGGGAAAAGTATTTTTCACACCAGTGAGCGTTTCAGAAAAGCTACGATGAGCACCTTAAAAGTTGCGATTCTCTCAACGTTTGCTTTGGATTTCTTTACTACTTTATCTGTCGCTGTTGTAGCCGTACTGCTAGGCTTACGCTTAATTAATGGCGTGATTTTATTGTTCCCAGCGTTGACAGTATTAATCTTGGCACCGGAGTACTTCTTACCGATTCGTGATTTCTCTAGTGACTATCATGCAACCTTAGATGGGAAAAATGCCATGACGGCAGTCAACAGTGTCTTAACGCATCCAGAAAAAGAGATTGCTCAAAAAGAAATCGGTGCCTGGACCAATGAAAGTCAATTAGCTATTGAGAATCTTTCTTTCCGTTATGAAGACCAATTAGCCTTGGATCAATTGAATGTTGCCGTGAGCGGCTACAAAAAGATTGGGATTATCGGTATGAGTGGCTCAGGGAAGTCGACCTTAATCAATATCCTTAGTGGATTTTTACATCCAGAAGACGGAACGATTAAGCTGTCGAATAATCAAATTGATTCATTTGCCCAACAGTCTTGGCAAAAACAATTAATCTATATTCCACAAAATCCTTATGTATTCCAGCTTTCACTGAAAGAAAATGTCGCCTTTTATCATCCAGAAGCGACGCTTGCAGAAATTCAACAAGCGATTGAAGTAGCTGGATTAAGTGAGTTGGTGGCTGAGCTGCCCGAAGGCATTGAAACACCACTTGGTGAAGGCGCTAGAACCTTGAGTGGTGGGCAAGCGCAACGGATTGCCTTGGCTAGAGCGTTCTTAGATCACTCACGAAAAATCTTATTATTAGATGAACCAACTGCCCATCTAGATATCGAAACGGAAGTGGAATTGAAGGAGCGGATGTTGCCTTTAATGAATGACCGACTAGTCTTTTTCGCTACTCACCGATTGCATTGGATGAAAGAAATGGATTACATTTTGGTAATGGACAAAGGTCAAATCGTCGAACAAGGAACGCTTGAAGAATTACAAGCAAACGGCGCAGCTTTTGTTCGCCTAAGTCAACAAATGAGGGGGCGAGAAGATGAATAAAATTGGCTTATTTCGGTCATTGAAAACTGATACTTGGGTCAAACCCTTTCTAAAAAAATACAAACGTTCACTAATCGCCGCCTTGATTTTGGGCTTCATCACTTTCTTTTGTGCCGGCGCGTTGATGTTCAACTCAGGTTATCTGATTAGTCGCGCGGCTTCCTTACCGGAAAATATTTTGATGATTTATATTCCGATTGTGCTAACGCGGGCCTTCGGGATTGGACGTCCCGTCTTTCGCTATATCGAACGCTTGACCAGTCATAATTGGGTTCTAAAGATGACCTCAAATCTGCGGTTGAAGCTGTACACAACATTAGAGAAAGATGCAATCTTTTTCAAACGGAATTATCGGACGGGTGATATCCTAGGCTTGTTAGCTGAGGACATTAACCATATCCAAAATCTGTATCTACGGACAATCTTTCCAACGATTATTGCCTGGCTCTTATATGTCTTTATCATTATCGGACTAGGCGTCTTTTCTTGGTGGTTTGCGCTAGTCATGCTTTTATTACTAGGTATCGTGTTATTTCTCTTACCACTATGGTCCGTCCTGGTAAATGGGGCTCGTCAAGAAAAAGAGAAGCAGATGAAAAATTTACTGTATACGGATTTAACGGATAACGTCTTAGGTGTTTCCGATTGGATTTTTAGCCAACGAGGTGCGGCTTATGTGGCCCTACATGAAGAAGCTGAAAGTGCGCTGCGCGAAACGACGAAAAAGATTAATCGTTTTGACCGCACCCGTGATTTTATTCTTCAAATGATGTTTGGCGTTATCACGATTGCTTTACTACTATGGACAAGTAATCAGTTTCAAGGAGATCATGGTGGCGCAGCCAACTGGATTGCCGCCTTTGTCTTAAGCGTCTTTCCTCTGATTGATGCCTTTGCACCGCTGCCATCAGCTGCCCAAGAAACCAATATCTACAAAGATTCGATTGACCGTCTAAATGAGTTGCCTGATAAAAAAGAACAGCCAGAGTTGCGGGCAACGATTGAAGGTCCCTTTAACTTAGACGTTAAGGACGTAACTTTTACGTATCCCAACACTACTAAAGAAGTGCTTTCGCATTTAGATTTATCAATTACAGCCGGTGAAAAATTAGCTATCTTAGGCCGTAGTGGTTCAGGTAAGAGTACGCTAGCTTCCTTGATTCGTGGCGATTTGCAACCGACAGCTGGCGCTATTCGATTAAATGGTGTGGAGACTGATTCATTTGGTGATGCGATTACCGATTATATCGGTGTAATCCATCAAACGCCTTATTTATTCCACACGAGCATTCTGAACAACCTGCGGATTGGTCGTCAATCAGCAACAGAAGAAGAAGTCTGGGACGTGTTAGCCCGTGTTGGCCTAAAAGAAATGGTCGCAGCTTTACCTGAAGGCTTGCAAACGATGGTCGACGAAGCCGGCTTACGCTTCTCTGGCGGTGAACGACATCGCTTAGCTTTAGCAAGAATTCTCTTAAAAGATGTGCCAATCATTCTCTTAGATGAACCAACCGTTGGACTTGATCCAATCACAGAACAAGCTTTACTAGAAACTTTCTTCAATGAATTACAAGAAAAGACAATCATCTGGATTACCCATCATTTACAGGGAATCTCTTTGATGGACCGTGTCATCTTCATCGAAGATGGCCAACTCGAAATGAGTGGCAGTCCCAAAGAACTAGAACAAACCAGTGCCCGTTATCGTCATTTACAAGCAATTGATAAAGGCTTTTAGTAGTATTAAAGGACCGCGACTAACTAGTCACGGTCCTTTTTTTTATAAGCTGAGGATTTTTTTGAATGAGCTATAAAACTTTAGACAATAAATAATTTATTTGGAGTATCAATAAGAAGTCTTATTCAATTCTAACTATTGTTTTTAACTAGAAATCAGAAATTGCCCACTTGTGGCTATCCGTTGTGTTTTGACTAGTTTCATCCCAGCGTTAAAAAAGGGAATTCATTGCCTACAAGGATTCTCTTTAAAAAGGTTACTTCCATCTCATTTTTTGCTTCAGAAAATGTCGTCAAGCCACAAGTGATAAAAAAACCAGATATTTACCACTTATTAAGTGTTCAAATTGAAACTTATAAGGGAAAGATGATTTCAGAAATGTACATTCATGAATAGGAGACTCTTTATTACAATATAACCTGCAATAGAATCTGTATTTCGTTCTAAAAAAAAAGTAGATAAGCATTATTTTTCCGATAGGAGACAATTTTTTACACCCATTCAAAGTATTTATGCAACTTAATATAACGGATTCAGAGTTATAAAAGATAACTAAGCCATCGACGAATAAATATAGCAAATCTATCTGACGATATGTTAAACTCAGTAGTCTAAATTATTTTCTGCTGAGAGGGTAGAGTGATAGCATCCTAAAAAAACAGCCCAACGCATCACTTTTTAGTGTGCATCAGGCTGTCCATTTTGTAGAGTTCCATTCACTGTAAAGAGTGCTTAGTATTCTCGTCCTAATAATTCAGAGGTTAACTGTTTGATCATGGTTTTTCCTGGACTGTCAGGGAGTAGATCAATCTCATCTAAGGCTTTTTCGGTGAACTCGAGGGCGAATTCTTTGGCCTTGTCGACGCCATCATATTCTAGCACAAGCGCGCTGACTTTTTGGGCTTCTTCGACAGTAATTGCCGCTTTTTTATCTAGGTAAGGCGCGAAGACTTCTGGATGATCTTCTTTTGCTAATAAAAGTGGTAAGGTGTAAACGCCTTGGGCCAAATCTTCGAGGACTGGCTTTTTGAGTTGCTCACTATCAGCGACATAATCAAGAATATCATCATAGACTTGGAACGCGACACCAATATTACGACCGATACGGCCAGCTAATTGTTGGGTCTCAGGTGAGCATTTGCCAAAATGGGCACCTTCAATACAAGAGAGCCAAAAGAGCTCGGCAGTTTTGCCATTGATACTACGAAGATAATCATTAAGTGTTTGGTTCTGATCGAAGCGAACCTGCATCTGATCCAGCTCGCCGAGTAGTAATCGTCTCATTGCACGAGCATTGGTATGTAAAAATTCAGAGCCATTCATAGCATCAGACAATAAATCAAAGAAAACAGTAAATAATAAATCTCCAGTGTAGACAGCGACATCTTTGCCGTATTCGGCCTGGACGGTAATAATCCCTCGGCGTAAAGGCGAATCGTCAATGATATCGTCATGAATTAAAGTCGCCATATGCAGAATTTCCAGCGATGCCGCGACTTTAATTAGTTGCTCTTGGTCTTGCTTGGTGGAGTCACCAACCTCAGAAAATAATAAGAATAAAGCGGGACGGAGCATTTTCCCACCGGCTTGTGCCAGATTCGTCAAAGCTTCTTGAATTTCCTGATTCCTAACCTGTACTTGAGACTCAATAGTTGAGCAAACGGCTTTGAGTTTTTCTTGTATTGTAGGATAATTGTTCCAGTAGTCTAACATAATAAAATCCTTTCAAATAAACTAATCAACAGTGTTTATTTTACCTCAGGGAAGGGAAGTTGACTAGCTTAATGCCTTAAATAGTCGAGAAAAGTGGTGAAGAAATGAGTTTAGCAACATTTTTAGAGTTAGTTGAGTTTAAAGCCAAGACGGCGAGTGTTTTTCCGTTTTTTATTGGCCTGTGTTATAGCTGGTATAAGTATCAATCGATTCATATTTCTTATGTCCTTATTTATTTTATTGCGATGTTTATTTTCAATATGGCGGTGGATATTTTAGATAACTATAACGATTATCATCATGCAACAGACGTCCATGACTACAAGGAAAAGACCAATATTATTGGCCGTGAAAATATTCCCTTGCCGCTAGTTTTTCGTCTGATGGTGGGCATGATTATCGTTTCTGCTGTCTTAGGGATTGGCCTATCGGTTGTGGTCGGCTGGCCGCTGCTAATAATGGGTATCTATTGTTATTTAGTGGGTATTTTTTATTCCTCAGGACCGCGTCCATTATCCAGTCTGCCTTTGGGTGAATTCTTTTCAGGATTTACGATGGGCTTTATGATTTCCTTGATTTGTGTGTATCTAAATACTTACGAATCGTTTCAATGGACTTTTGAAACGGTTGGAGGGATAATTTTAATATCCCTTCCAAACACACTTTGGATTGCAAATTTAATGCTAGCAAATAATATCTGTGATCTTGAAGAAGATGAAAAAAATGAGCGGTATACCTTGGTTCATTATTTGGGTAAGGCACGTTCAATAAAACTATTTGTGTTATTTAATGTCGTGGCTTTATTGAGCATAGTAGCCTCAGTAGTGCTTGAGTTAGCACCTATCTGGGTCTTAGCGAGTTTGTTAATAGTACCGATTATTATCAAACAGATTCGATTATTCTTAAAGGAACAAAAGAAACAAACAACATTTATTTGTGCAATCCGTATATTAGCGTTGGGTGCATTTGCCCAAGTAGTCAGCTTTTTAATAGGGATTATATGATAAGGAGAGCGAAACAAGATGAAAGAAATAGTTATTTTAGGAGCAGGTTATGCAGGTTTGCGGACATTGAGAGAGTTACAAAAGAGCAAAGAGGAATTTCATATCACATTAGTTGATCAAAATACGTATCATTTCGAAGCGACTGATTTGCATGAAGTTGCAGCAGGCACACAACCGAAAGAAAAAATTACGTATCCAATCAAAGATGTGGTTAATCCAGAAAAGACCACCTTCATTCAAGCCACAGTCACAAAAATTGATCGCGACAGTCAAAAAGTAGCCTTAGCAACGGGTCAAGAATTAGCGTATGACTATTTAGTGGTCGGTTTAGGTTTCCAATCTGAATCATTTGGCATTCCTGGCGTTTCTGAAAATGCCTTAGAAATGGTCGATGTGGATTCGGCGGTTAAAGTCAATCAACATATTCATGAAATGATGCGTCAATATGCGGCAACTAAGAATGAGGATTTCTTAAAAATTGTCGTCTGTGGTGCTGGCTTCACTGGGATTGAACTCTTAGGTTCACTTGTTGAAGGTAAGAAAGAAATGGCTGAAATTGCTGGCGTAACGCCAGATAAAATTCAAATTTATTGCGTTGAAGCTGTGACTCGTTTACTCCCAATGTTTGATGAAAAATTAGCCGATTATGCTATCAAACATCTTACTGATTGGGGTGTGCAATGGCGCACAGGTAAACCAATCAAAGAAATCAAACCAGGAATTGTTGTTTACCAAGATGATGCTGACACTGGTGCGAGGAAAGAACTTGCTGCTAAAACAATTATTTGGACAACCGGAGTTAGTGGAAGCCATGTGATGGGTGAATCTGGCTTTGCTGAACGTCGTGGACGTGTGATGGTGAGTGAAGATTTAACAGACAATGATCATAAAAATGTCTACGTAATTGGTGACGTTTCTGCAGTCATGGATCCAGAAAGTCAACGTCCTTATCCAACCACTGCCCAGATTGCTTTGAAGATGGGCTCGATGGCAGCTAAGAATATTCTGCATCAATTGAAAGGTGAAAAAACAGAAACCTTTACCTTTAAATCTCAAGGCTCTGTTGCCTCTATCGGAAATTCTCATGCGCTAGGACTAGTCGGCAAAACGTCTGTCAAAGGCTATCCAGCTTCATTCATTAAGAAAATGATTATGAATAAATCCTTACTAGAAACTGGCGGCGTCAAAGAAACATTAGCCAAAGGTCGCTTTGATTTGTATCATTAAGCCGAATTTTTACAAAAAAACTTTAAATAGACTTTTAAAAGTCAGAAAAATCCAATCGCTAATTTGATTTAGCAATTGGATTTTTTCAGTTAAGAAGAGTAACAGATGTATAAATGCTAGAAAGCTTTCGTTATAGGCTTTTTAGCATTTTTTATTTATCTGGAAATCAGTTCTACCATGAAATTTCTAAGAAGCCATTCAAATTTTTTTAGATAGGGTTATTTTGTTGAGAATTATCATTATCGATTTTTTCAAATTGATATGTAGGAAATTCATTAGCATAAACTTAGTCAGTCATTCCCGTTTAAACCCTCAACTCGTTGTTGGGAAAATTCTATTTGATAGTCAGTAACGTATCTAAGATAGCCATATATTTGTCTTTATTAGGATTATCATTTAATTTTTTCATCAATTCAACCATATTATCCCCAAATTCTTCTGCCAGGTTACTTTCTTGCTGGGTTATGTTAAAAAATTCAGAATACTTCACATCTAATCCTTTGAGTAATGCACAGAAAGTCACCAGAGAAATTTTTACTTTTCTTTTCTCAACTTGAATAATCGTATTGCGACTCATGCCAGATTTTTCGGCTAATAATTCTTGAGACATCCCTTTCTTTTTACGCAAAGAGATGAGCTGATCTATAATCCGTTGTGCTTCTATAGTTGCAAAAAGTTTGATCTCTTCCTCATTCATAGTATTCTCCGTTCTAAAGTAATTTAGTTCTAATTTTAAAAGGATTTTGCAATACTTAACATTCATTTAACTTTACTATTCGCTGGTTATGTCAGCTTTAATGTTGTAAAATATTTAACTTTACATTATGATAGGTATGTACGAAATAGTATTTTCAGAGGGGATGGATCCTGTGATGTTGGATTGGTAGCCATCTAACGAATAATAAAAAGGAAGAATCAAAAAAATTTAAATTATAAAAGAGGAGGGAGGACTATCGAACTAAGTAAGAGATTAGTAGCAACTTTTGCCCATCATGGAATTTCACTCACACAGTAGAAAGCACTAAACTTGTCACACTCGCTGGCTACGTAAGTAATTTACTAACGGTATTGTCAACTATAGAACAAGTTTTTCTAACAAGTTTCCAAATGAATGTAAGCCCTTTATTTATATATTTTTAACATCAGAAAAGGAATCTCATCAGCAACTGTCTGCAGAAAAGATTCCTTTTTCATTTTTTTATTCAAACTCGTGCTAATGCTTGCTTTATCAGCTTTTCTAGTGGTCTTAATAGACAAAAAAATTTCTTGGAAGGACTTATTCCAAGAAATAAAAATTTTTAATTAATACGGATAGTGAGTATATCAATAAATTTATCCTAAATTAAGAATAATTGATTCCCAAATAAAAGTCAATTATTTTCGATAACATTAATTATATAAAGGCGTAACTCTTGTAGTGACTGCGTTTTAGCGGACTTGTATCTTAGTTTTTTTTAGCCGTCAAATAAGCCGTCAAGAATGAAAGGATGAAGATCATGGCCCGAAGGGGAGAAAATATATATAAGCGAAAAGATGGACGCTGGGAAGGGCGTTATATAAAGGGACGCCATTCTGACAACAGAATTTATTATGGTTACGTGTATGCACGAACCTATCGTGAGCTAAAAGAGAAATTATATGAAATGAAAAAATACTATGAAAATAATTACTTTACTTCCAATGAGCTACAATGGACGGTTTCCAAACTACTTGATAATTGGATGCTTAATGAGTTGCCTCTTCAAGTAAAACCTTCCACTCTTTCAAGCTATCGATATAAGGTAACAAAATATATCCTTCCTTATATAGGTGACATTTCAATAAAAAAACTCACAAAGAATCATCTCCAACACTTGATTCATCAACTTTTAGAAGAGGGATTGTCAGTCTCGACGATTCGTTTGTCGATTCAGATTTTTAAAAGTGCATTTAACAGTACGAATGGGGTGAAACACTTGTATACAGCCATTTTCCAAGGTTTACATTATCCATTTTGTGTCAAAAAGAAAATTCGTGCTCTTTCAAAACAGGAACAAAAAGGCTTGGAGCAAGAAGCCATGAAGACAGAACAAGGCTTGCCAATCCTGTTAGCACTGAATACTGGCTTAAGAATTGGCGAAATCAGTGCCCTCAAATGGACGGATATCAATTTTGAGAAAAAGGAATTGACGGTTACCAGAACGTTGCAACGAATCTTTAGTACACGCACACAGAAAGTCATTCCTCAGACGGAAATTCATGAAGGCTTGGTAAAAAGCACAGCTTCGCATCGAAAAATTCCATTAAATGAAAAAATCTTGCGTATACTAAAAAACCAAGAAAAAACGAGCGATTATGTCGTCGGTAAAAAAGGACATTTCTTTGAACCACGTACGTTAACTTATCAATTTAAAAAAATAGCTCGTGTCTTAAACTTACAAAATTTCCATTTTCATCAATTACGCCACACTTTTGCCACGCGCTTGTTAGAGTTGGGCGCAGATATATCTTCCGTGAGCTCATTATTAGGTCATCAATCTGTGAAAATGACTTTGGATATCTATACGGATTCATTGATGTCTCAAAGGAAAAAATGGATTCGTAAATTAAGCTAAATTGAGAAACAGCGGTCATGAAAACGATTAATTTTCGAGACGATAAATATTAATCGTTATTATTTAATTTTTAAAATAACGATTATTATTTCAAAATATCATTTTTATTTTCTTTCTAAAAACCATAGTTCGGTTTTTATCTTGTAAAAGTATGAGCCGTCAGTTAAGCCGTCAGCAAAATTTAGCCCTTTGCTGGCAAGGGGTTGAGTGCCTTTCTTGGAATAAGTCCTTCCAGGAAATAAAAAGGCTATTTATACTATAGTGAAAACTTCATATTTATCAAGTGGAATTATGGGGATAATTCTAATTTGATAAACATTTTATCCAATACTTTAGGAAATGGAGGTCTAATAATTTTTTGTAAGACAGGGATGGTCTGAGCAGTATAATGGGAAACTATCTGTATAGAGATTCAAGCAGAATTAATGAAGTGTGGACAAGAAATCAAGCATAAAGATTCAAAAAGTAGTACATAACATCCTAGTTTTGACTATGAAAAATTGGGAGACCAATTATTAAGTGAAGTAAGGGAGCATGAAAAATGAAAACTAAAACTAAAAAATTACTTACAAAAGCGGTAGTAGCAACTACGCTATTTACAGCAGTCGGCTTTGCACCATTGGGGAGCGTGTTAGTTGCACAAGCGGAGGATATTTCAGCAGATGCAATTGCCGATACATTCTCACACCGTTCGATTACACTTTGGAAATATCAAGTAAGAGATGCCGCTGATTTAGGCGATCGTGGGACAGGGATTTTTGATCCAACTGTTGATAAACTTGCACTTCCAGGAATCAAATTTACTCTTCAACGTGTGATTCCAGTCAACGGAGATACTTCTTTAACTGACTCAAGAGAACAATTCTTAGGCACGCATTACACGATTGATCCTACTTTTACTCCAGAGACAATTACAACAGATGCCGATGGGAAAGCTTATTTTGATTTAGGTGTTGGTCGTGCGAATGACGGGATTTATCTAGTCACTGAGTTGCCAGATGACCGTACTGATTTAACAGCGACAGAAGGTAAAAAAGTTGGAGTACCAGCGGATCCTTTCTTCGTATACGTACCGCAAACAAACCGTACTGACTTAAGTACATTAATCTATGATGTACAAGTTCAACCGAAGAATATCTTGGAAAGTTTAGTCAATCCAGATAAAACAATCAATGGGATAAAAGGTGATTCGGTTCATGCCGCACAAGAATTCCAATGGGAACTTGCAGCGAAAGTACCAGCTGGTTTATGGCAAGTTGCGACACAGCCTGGTAAGTTAGATATTTATGATGCAGATGGCAATAAATTACCAGATACATACGACATGGTTGTTGGGCAACCTATTACAGTTAGCGATCCAAGTGGTTTATTACAACCAAACTTCTCAATGACTGATACATTACACCCAGACTTAGAATACAAAGCGGATAGTGCAAAAATGCAAGTTAAACAAGGCGATGGTGGCCCATGGACAGATTTAGATCCTACTGACTATACCGTTACTTTTGATCCTGCAACGAATACATTAGTAACAAAATTAACGGAAGCTGGTTTAACAAAAGTCGGAACTGAAGCGAATGGCTTTACCGATATTCGTACGATCTTAGTAACGACTGTTCCAGAACAATGGAATGGCATCGTAGAGAATGATTTTACGGTTAACTATCAAATTCCTGGTCAAGAACCGAAAACAGTAACGCCACCGCCATTGACACAACCTAAATATTTCACAGGTGGATTCGATATTGAAAAAACAGCTGAAGATACAAAAGGTGTGTTAGCAGACGCAGAATTTATGATTGCTTTCACAAAAGAAGATGCAGAAGCGGGCACATTTATCGGAACAGATGGTAATAAATATGCGAAAGGTGCTACTTTACCTACTGGAGTAGAATTAATTAAAGCAACTTCTGATGCAGATGGTAAAGCAACATTTGATGGTTTAGCGTTAGATTGGACAGATGCGAATAGCGATAATTATGTACAAGATTCTGAAGTTGAACGGACGTACTGGGTAGTCGAAACAAAAGCTCCAGCAGACTACGAAGAACTGAAAGTACCCGTAGAAGTAGTTGTTAACTTAGCAACAGCAGATGATGATTCAATTGAATTAGATATCGTCAACAAACGCCAAACTAAATTGCCATTTACTGGGGGCGAAGGTACAACAATTCTTGTGGCAATCGCTTTAGGTGCAATTACTGTTGGTACAGTAGCAATCATGGTTGACAAAAAACGTCGCAAAGCTTAATTGAGAACAAATGAAAGGATGGATAGGCGATGCGAAATAAAACACGAGTGAAGCAGATAGTCGCCGTTCTTCTTCCGATTATATTTCTTTTAGGGATTGTTCTAACACTCCCTAAAGGAAATAGCTTAAAAGCAGATGATTCTGAACAGCTTTTTGCGACAGTCAAATTAGCAGGGAAAACCGAAACTTTGACAGATGTCTCTGTTAAAGAGGACACGATTGAAGTTGAATTAACAGGGAAGAAAACTGAATTGATAGAACTCCCTGATAATTCAGCTTATGAAGTGTTTCAAGTAGATGAAGAGGGCGAAACTGTCTCTCTGTCTGAAAAACCAGAAACTGACCTGGCTGAAATGCTAGAAAAGAATACAGTAGATTCGACCGTTCATCAAGAAGAAACCGAGGAAAAAACGGTATCTTCTACAGAGGCAACATCAACAAGTGAAGAATCTGAAAACTCACTCAAACCAGAAGTCTTTCATGTAACAAACGAAGACGGCCAAGGCAAAACCTATCTGCAAGTTGTAGAAGACGAGCCGTTAACAGTAGTGATACAAAGGAAAACGGATAAAGAAGTACCCATTGTTTTGGAAGCAGCTCAAAAGGAAGAAGATAAGCAACAACTCTTCACCTTTGAAGAACTTCCTGTTGAATCAGAAACGAAAGAGTCTGAGACAGAAACAGTTCGAGCAGAAGTTGAGACGAAGCAGTCAACAGTGGACACTGATGCTTTAGAAACAAGTAAAGAGACTGAAAAAGAAACTTCTTCTGAATCAGAAACAAATTCTAAGACAAAAAGTAATGAACCTACTAATGAAGTTTCAGAAAAAGAAAATCAAGAAGTAGATTCAGAAAAAAACGAGTCAGATAAAGCAGACGATTCGAATGAGTATGAGAATATTCAGTTTGTCGAAACAAAAACAACTGAAAAGACCTTAGATGAATTGAATTCTGAAGACTATGATGAAAAAGATTCACTAAGGACACCAAAGTTTTTACCAGAGACAAAAGAGCAACAAAAAGAAACAAGGGCTGGTACAGGGACTATCAGTATTCGTGATGCAAAAATCGTAAAGAAAACAGGGACAGATAGCTTTGACGCAGGGAACGATAGTCCAGGCTACGATTCTAGTGCAAATAACCATTTGGTGCGTTCATTTGATCAAATTATATATCTAGTTTCATTTTCTGTACAAAACGATAATACTGAAACAAAGTATTCTGATATTAAATATCGAGTAATAAGCAAGTTGCCTGATGCTTTTAGAAATGTTAATGGAACTTTTGTAAATGTAGGTGCTATTGCAAATGGCCAAAGTTATGATTTACCTAGTGGGGAACAATACTCTGAGGGGATTATGGAATCGGTTATTAGTGATACTGGTCAAATTTTTGTACCAGTGACTCTGAATGTTTTTGGTGCCAAACATGGAACATCCATCACGCCAGAGTTTGAACTTGAAATTGTTGAAGCCACGAATAAAGAAACTGGTGAAGTTGAAGTTATCGAAAAAGCTTTCAATGATACTCAACTGCCAAATTTAAAAGTTCAGGCAACAACAGTTTCTGCTAAACCATCTGTATCTGTAGAATTGGTGCAAGGTGAGATTAAGAAAAATACAGTGTTTGGATCGACTAATTTGTATATGGGCGCCTATGATGTAGGTGTAATTACCAAGCTTAAACCCATTGCAACTAGAGCTGTTGATGACTATAGAGGCTCAACATTTCCTAGTGGAGAAATTACCTATAAGATTGAGCAATCTGCGACGTATCAGATAGGAACTGCAGGGGGAACTTTGACAAGTGGTGTACATTATGATCCATTTTATGTAGAAGCCTATGCACCTGCAGTAACGAATAGATCAGTGGGTGATTGGAAAAAAACTATCGGTGGACAAAATACCAATAAAACTGATTTTGTCAGACCTTTAGCTGTACCTCATGCTAAATCTTATAGAATATTTAATTCGCAACCTGTATTTGATGATAAGAGTGAGGTAGGTGTATATGATTCTGGTGAATTTTCTGTAACTAGAGCTGCGGCAGTTTCAAATGGGGACTATGCCCCTACATATAATCCTTATACTTATTTGATGACTGGCGAAAGAATGGCTACTGCTTCTGCAAAAAGTTTTTCCAGTTTAGAATTAATTTTCAGCTGGGATCGAACGAAAACAGAAACTTTCGCTAGAAATAATAATTGGACACGTTATGATATGACATTGAGTGTGAAACAGTTAAAGTATGACGGGATTACTGATACTAATAACTCGTCTATAACTTATCCAGAAGTTGTTGGGAAAAATGGATCTTACACTTCAATGCCGACTATATTAAGTGAACAATTGGGTGGCTTGTATACAGTTCCAGATACAACTATCCGGATAGATAATGCAACCCCAGGATCCACTAATGGGGCATCAGCTAACTACGGGAATGCTCAAATCTCTACTGGAAGTAGAGTTTGGTTTAGTATTAGAGGGGTTATGCAGGGTGCAGCATTGGCTACAAAAACAGCCGGTAGTGAACATTTATTTATGTGGGATTCTAGTGCATTCAAATTTGACACATCATTACCTCCTTATTATTATACGTACTCTACTCAAAATAATTCGGCAAAATTTGAATATGGTGTAATAAAAAGCGGGAAGCTCAATAATTCTCCACCTTATACTATGAAGGTAGGACAACTCCCTTCAAATAAAGATTTTTACAATTGGTATGATACAGCAGCGGAAGCCGAAGCTGCAGGAGAGATATGTGCGGTACTATATACAGGTAAATATGACCATAATCCTGCGCATACAGCAATAGCTTTAGAGAAGACGGTAGTTATACCAGTCATTGTTACAGCAAATTCGGGGGCTAAGACACCTAAAAATAATGCGGTAGTATTATTAGGTTCTCAAAGATTTATTGATAAGTCTGGTGAAGTGATGTTTGATTCAGCGGTCTATGGATCAGCTGGAAAGACTGGTGGTGGGAATACTGCAGGTTATGGAACTTATGTTCCAACCCCTTTCCAATCTAATGGACAACCACCGATGGTTGGAGGCGAGTATAAATATCCAATGGAATATTGGAACCAGCTAGGTGAATCAGCATATGTTAAGAATATTTCGATTACTACTAAAACAGACGTAGTAGAAAGTTTGTATAAATCTAATGAAAAAGTAGATATAAAAGTAAATGCTGTTGTCAAAGGAAGTAAAGATTCCTCTCTCGATAGCTCAATTACAACTATATTACCAAAAGGATTGAGTTATGATTTTGAATCTGGTAGTACAGACTCTTTAGGCAATGTGATACCTGAACCAAGCATTCAAAGTAATCCTGATGGAACAACTACACTGATATGGAACTTTACAAAGGTTTCTGTTTTAGACGGTTTAGAAGTTAACTTTAAAGGTATATTAAACCAACAAGATTTAGTATATAAAAATACTGGTTATACTGATAACTTAACAGTAAAAACCGTTGGTGAGGTTTGGGCAACCAGAGACAAAAATAGTAAGGATACGTCGCCTGAAAAAGTTCGTTCTTCTTCAGACTATTTTATGGTTCAACGGATGCAACAGGTTATTGTAAGTAAAGATGCTGATAAACCGCTAATTGAAGTGGGAAATCAAGGGGACCTAAACCCTAATACGTCAATTACTTATGATGTCACGTTACTAAACGAAAGTCTGGATGATATTGTTGATGGCCGATTACTCGATGTCCTGCCTTTTGATAATGATGGTCGAGGAACGAAGTTTAGCGGGAACTATACAGTGACGAATGTTCAAGTGACTGGACCAAGCCCGACGATTACGTTCTCTAACTCTTCGATGGCCTATGACACCGATCCGAATTCTGTTTCTGGTTGGACAACTTATAAACCAGGAGTAGATCCTGTCAATAAAATCAAGGATGCTAAGGCAATCATGGTTTCTGTACCAAGACTTGCGGTTGATGCGAAAGTAACGCTAAAAATTACGATTCAACCGAAGGACCAAAAAGCTGGTGATGTTCTGATTAATAATGCTCAAATGAATTCAGATTTCGATTTACAAGTAAATTCGCAAGCTGTTTGGACACGTGTCTATGGTCGTGATCTGACAGGAGTGGCTTGGTATGACGATAATTATGATGGGTTGATTGGCAATATGGCTGATGGTTCGGCAGAGATCTTCGCTAAAGATATTCCAGTGAAGTTGTATCGGACGAGTCTTGAGGACACTAGTTATAAAAATAAGCTAGTGAAAGAAAATTTAACTGGTGAAAAGTTAATTGATGCTTCTGGGAATTCTTTAGTCAAAACAGACGAGAATGGGAAGTATAAATTTAGCAATCTCGCAGAAGGTACGTATGTCGCAGAGTTTATAGTCAATGATCGCGTCGTCAGAAAAGAAGTCCAAGTAACGACTCCTGATATCGGCAATGATTCTACACTTAACTCGAAGGCTAGCCAGACTACCCATAAAACACCAGGGTATAAGCAACCAGTTTTGACAGATTTACCGACGGCAACGACGCCGGCAGATCCTACCCATCACATTACCGACGTTAACATCGGTTTGATTCGAGCTTCCCGGATTCGTGTATACAAATTCGAGACAGGGACTGCGGTGGATGCCAATAATGATGGGGTCTTGAGTGATGTGGAGAAAGCTTCTGGGCGACCAATCGAAGGAGCAGAATTCACGATTTATCATGATGGCGTGGCGCAAGGCACGGCAACGACAGATGAAACAGGATTCTTACTCTTTGATTTCTTCTTCCGAGGGGATTACACCTTGATTGAAACCAAGGCGCCACCTGGCTTTGAACTGATTACCTATCCGTTAGAAGTTACGATCAAAGAAGGAAATGAGACGATTATTCTCTACCAAGAAAATGATCCAACCACCAAGCTACCATTTACTGGGGGCAATGGACCGGTTCGTTTGTTCATCTTGGCTGCGGGAAGTATTTTCTTGGCAAGTTTCTTAGGCATTGCTTGGCACTATCGAACACCTAAAAAGAAAGGAGAGGCTTAAGTTGAATAAACAATTGAAAACGCATGGGTTAACATTATCTATGATTTTTTCCCTCATCTTTCTTTTGGTGGGCAATAGCTCACTTGCCTATGGATCAGAGGTGGGTGTTGATTCTTATGCCATCTCGATTCAAAAATACAAACTTGATGATAAAACCTCTCTACCTAAAGAGTTTCTTCAAGATGGCTCGAAGGTAGAGCATGCGGTGGATTCTGAAGGAAACAAACTGGTTCCCTTACCAGGCGTTCAGTACGAAATCACTCGGGTGACGCCTCTATCAGGTGGCTCTGGATTTCAAATTGTCGAAGGGGCGGAAGCTTTTTCGACGACCGTTGTCACAGATCAAACCGGTTTGGCGAGATTAGATGGCTTGGTTCAAGGGATGTATCGTGTGATTGAAAAAAATAACGGGAAACTAAAGAACGTGATGGAGCCAGTTATTTTAGAACTCCCTTTACCTCAACCGGGTGGAACTGACGCACTTTCCGAAGTGTATTTATACCCAAAATCGAGTGTTGTTTCTGAGAAAGCACCCACGGATACACCAAAAGTGGTGGAACGTTTGCCACAAACCAGTGGGAACATCGGGAATTATAAACCGTTTGTTCCACTGAGTTTGGTGATTCTTATCATGGGCTCGCTTGGTTTTCTCTCCATGAGAGAGCGGAAAAACTCGTAACTAAGTAAATTTGAGAGGGAGTAACTCTAATTGTAGGGTTACTCTTTCTTTCCTTGATTACACAGGAACACGAAGGAATAGAGGGGGAAACAGCTATGGGGCGAAAACGTAAGAAACAAAGAAAACAGCGGAAGCATTCATTTCTGATGATCTTCGCGTGTCTCATGATTTTCGCAGGGACATTGATCTTACTTTATCCCATTGTCGGTAATTATCTAGCTAATCGTGAACGAAGTGAAGCAGTCTCGCAATACGACGATTCCTTAAAGAAAATGTCGCAAGAAGAGCGGGATGCGCAAATCGAGTTGGCGAAAAAATACAATGACTATATCTACAAAAAACAACAAGGACAAGCGACAGAATCGATTGTCTATTCGAGCGTTGCCACAGATGGTGCGGTGATGGGGACGTTGGATATTCCTGCGTTAGATATTTCAGCGCTACCATTTTATAACGGGACTTCTTACCAAACACTGGATAAAGGGCTGGGGCATTTTGAACCATCCTCGATTCCTGTCGGCGGTTTGAATACCCGGTCGGTGATTACGGGACATAGTGGTGTGAAGAACCAAGTCTTATTTACTGATATTAAGAATTTGGTGGAAGGGGATATCTTCTTCGTCAATATTTTGGGTAAAAGGCTCGCTTATGAAATTGATGCCTTTGAAGAAGTCTTACCTAGTGAGATTGACAAAGTTAAAGTCATTTCTGGCAAGGATACCGTCACGTTACTGACGTGTACACCACCGGGGATTAATACCTATCGCTTATTGGTGACCGGGCATCGGATTCCGTATGAAGAAGCCTTGAATAAAAAAGTGGCCAAGCGAAACCTGTGGAGTTATCAAACAGTGGTTTTACTGACTCTTGGTGCGAATTTACTCTTATTCTTAATTTTGATGGGGATTTATCGTTTCCAAGTGAAACGCTTCCGTTCAGATAACAAGAAAGTCGTTGAAAAAGCGCGTAAACAGTTGAAGCGCTTGTTCTTTGTGAGCAAATGCTTGTTTATCACACTCTTTATAGCGATGGTAACCATCTTAGGAATTGCGATTTACGGCTATGCTCATATGCAAGAAGAGACCGAGATGCCACCGATTAATATTGGCATGGAAGAGGAAATCAGCGAGTTTAACTTGGATAAGATTAGTCAAGCGAACTTTGAAGAAAAACAAATTGCCAGTGTCAACGTTTCGAACTACGCGGAAGCCAAAACGGTTTTTCAACAAACGGCGAATAACTGGGGGATTGGCAAATTAGTGATTCCAAAAGTCTCGATTGATTTACCTATTTTAGCCGGATTGGCCAATGAAAATTTACTGACAGGTGCCGCGACTTATCGAAAAGAACAACAGTTAGGCAAAGGCAATTATGTCTTACTAGCTCATAATATTTTTGAGCGAGATGTCTTGCTTCATCGAATTCGAAATTTAGCTGAGGGCGATACGGTCTATACGACGGACTTTAAAGATGTTTATACCTACAAGGTGACAGTCAATAAAGTCATTCGTGATACGGAAGTGGAATATGTCGAAAAGCAACCTACCGATACCACCGCAATTCTGACGTTATTGCGGTGTGAAGGGGATATCGGGACGATTTATCGGCGAGTGGTGCAAGGGGAGCTGAGTAGTATTCAGCCCCTCAAAACCGCTGATGCAGAGGTGCTAAAAGAATTGGGCTTATTACAACAAGATAAAAAAGTGACGGGGGAATTAATCAAGAAAAACCCCGTGGATTCTTTTCAAAAATCGAGCATGCTTTTATCTGCTCGGGTGATTTCAGAACCAATGCAGACAATTGTGCCACTTTTTCTGTTATTTCTAATGCCGATATTATTCTTGAATTTTATTCGGTAAGACAGGATATCTGAATGTTTATCTGATCATAACGACTGAAGCCGTCTATGGGTTGAATGAAGAAGCTGTAAAAAAGTTGGAAAGGAGTGGACGCCATCGGAGAGTTATCGTCACACAAAAATGAAAAAAATCAAATGAACAAAACATACAAAAAAAACAAAACATACAATCAAAAAATAAAGAATTCGACGCATCCGATTTGGCATAAGAGACTTTGGCAAATGGTTTTTGTCACCGTATCTCTTTTCCTCTTGGGCTTTGCTTTTCGCCAACTGATTTTAACGGCTTATTTGGTTCACCCTGTGTCGGGCTCGTCAATGGAACCGACATTGAAAGAAGGCGAGAAAGTTGTTATTTCAAAACGAGCAGAAATCCAACGCTACGATTTAATTTCTTTTTCGATGGCAGAGGAAGACGATCAATTTGTGAAACGAATTATTGGTCTACCAAACGATGCGATCTTTGTGACTGGCACACGCTTAGTTTTTGATTTGGATGGCACAGGTAAGTTTCTGAATACCTACAGTGTTGATATATCAGAAACATGGGCAAGAGAATGGCGTGGCCTGACGGAGGTTCCAAAGGATTGTTATTTTGTTTTAGGTGATCATTTGGGTGTTTCAAAAGACAGCCGTGTCTTTGGTTGGGTTGAAGCAAAAACTATTGAGGGAACAGTTGTCCTTCAATACTAAGGATTCGTTAAAATGTGTCTTTGGTATCCAAAGATCGAACAGAAAATAAGGGAACAGACTAGTCAGAGGGTGGCTGATTCGTTCACCGAAAACTAGAGAATTAGATGGACAAATAGATAGGAGGCAAAAAAATGCTTGTGCTTTTTTCCTGGATTGGGGGCATTTTTTTAGTGATTTTGACAGGATTGCTAGGCTATCGAGCAATTGTCAGGTTTCAATTGAAACAGCTGGCAGTGGACGATGTAGCATCAGTTCCTGCAAAAAAGAAGTTAATGTATATCAAGCAACGAGAGAATGAAAAACACATCCATTACCTGATTTTTTGGGGATTAGGCATGACTTTTTTCCTCTTTTGCCTGTTCTATTATACGTTGACTATTCAACAAAAAAACACAGAGATTACCCAACAATTGACTCGAGCAAGTGAAGAGTTAATGACCTTAAAAACAGAACAAAAAATCTTCATCCAACAAACACCTTTACTTGAGTATCCTGAAAAAGGGTTAGGTCTAGCCAACGAAGGCTGGGAGACGTTGGTGAAGGAAAAGGATAATCGTAAATTGCAAGGGGAAATGGAACAGACCTTGTCCCAAAAAATCGCACCGTATATCGGCTTATCAACCGTTTTAATTACAGTAGAAGCAGCAACCGATACGATTTATCTCTCGATTCAAAACGAAGAACGTGGTGGTATCGAGATGGATAAATTAGTGACGAAAATGCTGGATGAACTGACCGCAGTGAAAGAGCTGAAGGAAGTTACTTTCCAAACGGTATTACGGGCAGATGGGAAAACCCAAGAAACCGAACAGTGGCAATACACACGAACAGGGACTGAGGACTTCCAGTTAGTCTCTGGAAAAGAGAATGATGAAGAAAACTAGTTAAAACAGCTAGAAATAATTAGTAATAAAATAACTGATGGAAAGAAGGAACGACGAATGGCGGAAAAGAAGCGTGAAGGATGGTTTTTCACGAAAAATATTTTAGACGAAATTAATGAGTTGTCTGATGCCGATTTCCTGGATGAAAAAGATGGAGTGGAAGAAGCTGAAAGCAAAGAAGACAAGAGTGAAAAACAGAAGCTTGTAATCAATGAAGATAAAGTCATTCCAATTAATCGAGAAACAGATTTTGTGATGTTGACCGAGACTGAAGAAAAACAAGAAGCCCTGAATCAAGAATTAGCGCGTTTACGTTCAGAGTTAAGAAAGATGAAGGAAGATGCAATGAAAGATCCAACAGTTTCCTTAGATACCTTGGTAGCAACACAACAAGACTACGAGAGTAAACTGACAGAATTAAAAGAAGAAAATCGTTTATTGCAAGAAAGTAAACGGAATTACATGGCGCGCGAAGAGCAATTGTTAGGTCAAATAAAAGAAGCTCAAACTACCTATGAAGAACTGAAACAAAAAGTGCCTGCTTTATCTGCGCAACTAGAAGTGAAAGAGGCAAATCATGAAAATCTAGCAAGCAAATTGAAAGAAGTGGAAGCGGAACTAGTAGCAACACAAAAAGTTGTAACTGAAAAAGAGCAGTTATTGGCACAAAAGGAAGAAGAAAAAGAATCACTCCATGAAGGGTTACAGGCGACGCATGATGAATTTGCACACTTAAGTTGCCAACTGAAAGAAGAACAAGAACAAGTGGCGCAACTGAAAGATGCATTAGCTCAACAAGCGAGTCAAATTGAGGGATATCATGAACAAGAAGCGAGAAGTAGTAAGAATCAAGAGCGCTATCTTCAGTTAGAGCGTCAGGTGGAAGAGTTAATCAAAGTTAATGACGCGCTGAACAATGAGTTAAATCAAGCAAAACAAGGGATTGGTGAAGTCTTAATTGTCGCTAAGAAACAAGCACAAAAATTTGTCGATGATGCAAAATTAGAAGCGAATCAGATGATTCGTGCGGCAAAAATTGAAGCAGAACAGATTTCTAGTCAAGCCAAACAAATTTCTTATGAAATCAGAGAGTCTCGTCAGACAGTCTCAGAAATCTACGATGTGTTAGAGAAGAAAGTCAGTCAACTTTTTGATCCAAAAGAAAGCTAAAGAGTAATTGAGAAAGGGCGTTTATGTATGGAAAAAAAGAAAGATGGCTGGTTTTTTAATAAAAACATCATCGAAGAAATCAATGAATTACCGGATGAACTGTTTATAGAAGAAGTTCCTGAAGAAAAAGAGAATCCGGAAGAGACATCAAAATTGGCAGGTTTACAAGAAGCGCTGTTAGAAACGAAGACTGAAAAAAAGAAATTGGAAGCGCAAGTTGCTGAATTAATCAACGAGAAGACAGCACTAAAAACCGCGTTGGAAGAAGCAAAAAATGGCTCAGATACTGGATTGGCTACACTTAAAATCAACTATGAAAAGTTGGGTTCTGACTACGAAGAGGAAAAAAAGGCAAAAGAAAAAGTCTTACACCAATTGTCGCAATACAAACGATTGATTGAAGAGTCAAAGACAGTGATTGAAGAAAAAAACGAGCTTGTCAGAAAAGAACAAATAGAGAAAAAGAAGCTGGCCAAGGCAGTTCAAGAATCTAACCAGGATCGTCAGTTGTACAATGAGCGAATGGAAGCAGCAGATGCACAAATCAAAGAGTGGAAACAACGCTATGAAGAAAAGACGCGGATTTTAGAAGAAACGCGCGCATCAATTTTGGATAGTTCCGATGGGACGAATCAATTAATGAAGGCTGAGAAAGAGATTCAGGAATTGAAAAAACGCAATGAGGAATTACAACTTGAAGTCGGTCATTCTCAACAGGAGATTGGCGAAGTCTTGGTTTCCGCTAAGAAACAAGCAAAACGTACAGTGGAAGAGGCGGAAGCAGATGCTAAACGAATGATGAATTCCGCGGAGATGGCATTAGAGAAAATCAGTCATAAGGTCAAAAAAATATCTGTAGAAGTAAATGAGTCTCGAAAAAATGTCGCAGAAATTTACGATGATCTTCAATTTAAGATTGAGAAGTTGGTTCAAGTTGGTAGCCTAGATAAGGAAGAAATTGATTAGGTCAAAGGGTGAGAAAGTTTAAAATAAGCCCTATAAAGGGACAGATAAGTGATTGTTTCTTTCTGAGTCGGGATAGATAGAGAAACAGGAGAACCCTTGTTTCTGTTTCTCTACACACTAAAATATCATGAAGAAAGTGACCAACACAAAATTTGTGAATTTATCCACCTTTTTCGTAGTAAGTGAGGAATACAAACCATCGAATGAAATGAGTTTACTTGTAAAAGTAGAATAGGACGTTTGAACTTCCCGTAAATAGTTGGATTCGTTGTCTATCTGAGACGTTCAGACGCGAAATGCTGCTTATTAACATCAAGAAGCATTGTTCAGTTGTAGATTAAAAAGCAGACAAGCAGAGAATTTATGAGAACGAATTATTTCAGGTGTTCAAACAAAATGACAAATGATAAAGGATAGCTGGCTATGAAATTATTTAAGAAAAAAAACCTATCTGAAGAACCTATTCAACCGAGTAATTTTCAAAAATCATTCGGGTTACAAATGGGTTTTTGGGATCTCTATTCAAAAATAGATAAAAATAAAGGCGTCAGTATTTCTCGTGATAACGTAAAGAAGATTTATGAGCGGGTACTGGAGTTAGAAAAAATTGACATCCGATTTGACCCGATGAAGGAGTCCTACGATACAACCCTGAAAGTACATATGAAAGAGGGAACCTTAATTATCTATGGCTATTGGCATATGAAAGAAGAGCGGTCAGCAGACAAAATTGTGGGTGCTCGATTCTATAAATATGCGGAGAAAGATAGTTATCACGTGGGACCGAAGCACCAGAAAGTTAATCATACGAGTTATAAGAAGCAAACGGATGAGAAGAACAGTGGGAAATCAATCCAGAGTTCTGAGGAGCAAGTAGCTGTAGATTCTATGAATTCTGTCAAAGCAGAACCTAGTGATGAGCAAGGTCTTCAAAAAGATAGTGAAAAGGCTGAGCAAAAGAATCAGGGAATTCAAGCAGAGAACACTAAGAGGAACACGTTAGGGAAAAAATCTGAAAAAGAATCTGAAAATAAATCAGAAGAAAAACCTGATAATTCCCCTGTGGACAAAAAAACGAGCGAAGCAAACAGCAAAAAGAAAAACAAAAGCGACTTGTTTCGGCGATTGTTAGATGGCATGAATGGATCAACTGGACTGAGGGAGACAAGGAGGAACACATGAGACATCAAAAATATGACGCAGCGTTCATTCTAAAAGGAGCGTACCGTTTGGCATTGAAAAAAGGGGTGGACAGTGTCACGTCGAGAGGCTTGGCGCACGAGTTAGGGATTTCTACACAACCTATTTATCTCTCTTTTCAAAATATTGAAGAAGTAAAAGAGCTATTAAGTGAACAGATTTTTAGGGATATTCAAGGGAAACATTTTCAAGCGATCGAAACAATGCAAGATTTTTTAACGAATTATAGTCGATTTATTCAAGAAGAAAAAGAATTATACTTTGTGCTTACTGCAGATCAACGGATGCAAACACAATCAGAAGTATTCTTATATCGATTTTTTGAAGATTGCTTATCAAAAGAGTATCAGTTAAGGAGTTATGAGAAACAAATCCTCTTTTCACGGATGCAAGGGATGATTTCTGTATTGATTAAATCGGGAGAACTGACTGAAAAAATTCATTTGTTGGAAGAAATGATTCTGTCAGATATCCAACTGATTGTCGATTCACGGCGAACAGTTGCCATGACGAAATGAAGGACGAATCGACAAGTGGATGAGAGACGTAAGGGGCAGGCAGCAGTCGCGGGACCTACTAAGAAAAACTGGGGTCTAAACGTAAAGTCAAATACAAAGAAAAACACAAAAATAAATTGATTAGGAGTATGGTTATGTTAGTGACTATACTCTTAATCAATTTATTGGATTATATATTCTGTGTCAGCTGTTTAAGGTTGATCAGCTTCTTTGGCTAGCTGATCAGAATTCTTACTGCGCAGGGATTGCCAGAGATTGCCTGGTGTGTAGCTTAGCCAGAATCCTGCAGAGAGTAGTGCGACGAATGGCGTAATAAAGTAGCGATAGCGTGTCTGAATCTCAACGATTTGATGGACTAAGGCGTAGCCGAAAATGATAATTAATAGGAGAAAGAGAGCGGCTTTTTTATTACTAGGCTTGAGAATAAAAAAGAATGCGCCTAAAATTAGAAAATAATATTGAATTTTTTGCCCTAGAAAGAGTAAAAGTTTTTTGAGTAAAAAATGTTCTTTAAAATCGGTTGCCCAGGAGATTGAGGAGTCGAAGTCATTCCACATGCGCTTAAATTTCTTGACCATAAGTTTGGCTAAATCACCTGGATTTTTGGTACGCTGATGAATTAATTTTTTTGCTGCAGCGTCACGCTGTACTTGTGTTTCAAGGGTATTTACGGTTTGATAATCTTCGCGATTCCAATGGCCTTCTGTTTCTAAGTTTAAGCCGAGGGCTAATTTCCAATATGGATTGACTGTTGAAATCGGGACTTCTGTGATATCGCTAGCGAGTAAAACTTGATCCGTTAGTTTGCCACTGACAAAGAATGTTAACGGAATGGTTGCTAAGAGTATCAGATAAGTGAGCTTCTTTTTCTGCGAGGGTAATTGGAAAAATAAGCCATACAGCAGAAAGGCAATCAGTAGGATAGAAGCCAGCGGGCGAGTCAGATTGCCAATAAATAATAAGAATCCTACGACTGGAAACCAACGATTATTGCGTAAGAATAGATAGATGGCTGCTAGAAAAATAAATAAGGCGATAATTTGATTGGTTAAGACAGAGGTCAAGACAATATTTGGAATATATAGCGCGACAAACCAGCCAGAGAGTAAGGCCACTTTTTTATCGAAAATTCGCTGGCCAATGATATAGGTCATATAAACGGTGACTGTGCTGACGATGACGTTGATCAATTTTAAACCGATGACGCTAGGGCCAATAATCTTGATTAGGAGTCCTTCATATAGAACAAAGCCTAGCTGATAGGGAGAAACTACAAAGTAACGGCTATCCGTCATAAAGCCAAAATCACCTTCAGAAAAACGTAGGGCTGCTTGATACATCTTTAAAAAATCTTGCTCGGGTTCAGTTTGAACGAGTAGAATCCAAAGTAGTCTTAGTAGAAAGGCGACGCCTAATAACAGGGCTACTGAATGAATTTTTGATCGAAGTTGAATGAGTAGAAAACCGAGTAGCAAGACACCAAGCAGTGTAATCAAAACAAGCAGCACGGAGCCGATAATCGTTAGTTCGAAGGGTAGATAACCTGCATTGAAGTAGAATAGGCTGATGATGGCAATGCCGAGAAAGAACAGTGCGGTAACAGATAATAAAAAGTATTTTGCTAATCGTACAAGAATGGGTGATTCATCTGAGGTTGAAAAAAAGCGATTCATAGTGACAGGCTCCTCACGTAATTAATAGTAATAGCATACCTTACTATTTTGGAATAGGCTACCAAAAATGCTATTGGCTAGTAGTGAGCGGGAATCATTTGTATAAATCAGGAGATCGTCTCTCGAAATAGCTTGTCAAAATGGGATTTGGCTGTAATAAATAAGGGTAAAAATAGAAAAATGAAAAAAAGATGAGAAAAAGTGTTGACAAAGAATCGATAGTAGCGTAAATTAATATACAACTTAACAAATTGACATCGAAAAGACAAGTAACAGACGAAAGCTTAAAGAGAGTCTCTGGTTGGTGGGAAGAGATAGCGGTAGGTTGTGAAACACATCTTGGAGTCGATTTTCTGAAAATAAAAGTAGGGAAATCCGGGAAGCCCGTTACAGCTGCGGTCATTGAATGATGACCAGGTAAGGTTAGCTACTGCAAAGTACTAACGAATAAAAGGTGGAACCACGTGAATAACGTCCTTTAGTCTTCTGACTGAAGGACTTTTTTATTACTCTCCTTTTCCTGGACACACATATTGACTGCTAGAGGTTTTTCTTGCAAGAGAAAAACAAATTGAGGTGGAACCACGTTTGATGACGTCCTCTTGGCTTAGGCTGAGAGGGCGATTTTTGTTTTTTAATAGGAGGAGAAAGAAATGGATTATGTAGTAAATGTTATGCCCCAACTTTTGATAGGATCGTTAACAACGATTAAATTATTCGCGTTTACCTTATTAGGTTCGCTGCCGTTAGGAATTGTCTTGGCTTTATTGTTATCAATTCCGTTTAAGCCGCTAAATTATCTCTTGCAGGCTTATGTCTGGGTTTTACGAGGAACGCCGCTGTTACTGCAATTAATTTTCTTTTTCTATGGTTTACCAAAAGTCGGCATCGTTTTTGATCGATTCGATGCAGCAGTGATTGCCTTTATATTAAATTATGCGGCTTACTTCGCGGAAATCTTTAGGGGTGGCTTACAATCGATTCCAGAGGGCCAATATGAAGCAGCGAAAGTGTTACGCTTACGCCCGATTCAAACGATTCGCAAGATTGTGATTCCGCAAGTTTTCAAAATTGTTTTACCGTCAATTGGGAATGAAGTCATCAACTTGGTGAAGGATTCCTCATTGGTTTACATCTTAGGCTTAGGCGATTTGATGAGAGCGGGTAAAATTGCGATGGAGCGAGATGCGACTTTACTACCATTGTTCGGCGTGGCGCTGATCTATTTATTGATGACCGGAATCTTCACCTTGGTTATGAAGCAAATTGAAAACAAATTAAACTATTATCGCTAGGAGGGATTAGACATGATTGAATTAAAGAATATTAACAAGAAGTTTGGTAGTAAAGAAGTCATTCAAGATTTGAATTTGACGATTCCGGATGGCGAGATTCTAGCAATTGTCGGACCTTCTGGTGGTGGGAAAACCACCTTGCTTCGGACATTGGCAGGGCTAGAAACAGTCGATAGCGGCACGTTCCTTGTAAATGGGACAGCCTTTAATCCAACGGAAACGACGGAGCATGAACAAGTCGTTGGCGTGGTGTTTCAGGATTTCCAATTGTTCCCACATCTGAGTGTCTTTGACAATATTACTTTGGCACCGAAGATGGTTTTGAAACAAACGAAGGAAGAGTATACGGCGAAGGTACAGGAGCTAGCTCAGACGTTGGGCATTAGCGAATTACTAGCGAGTTACCCATTTCAACTATCCGGTGGACAAAAACAGCGGGTAGCGATTGCCAGGGCGCTGGCGATGAATCCTAGTGTACTGGCTTATGATGAGCCGACAAGTGCGTTAGATCCAGAATTGAGACAACAGGTGCAAGGCCTGATTTTATCCTTAAAAAATGAAGGAGTTACCCAGATTGTTGTCACACATGATCTGACTTTTGCCAAAGCGATTGCAGATCAATTGTTAGAAGTTGCACCAAAATAAAAAAAGAAGATAATGGAGGAAACAAAAATGAAAAAATTCGGGATGAGTTTAGTTGTATTGGCAAGTGTTTTAGTATTAGGAGCCTGTGGTGGAGCCAAAGATAAAAAATCTGAGGCAGCAGGAGATTCAAAAGATGCGTGGGCAACGATTGAGAAAAATAAGAAAGTCATCGTAGGATTAGATGATACCTTCGTACCGATGGGCTTCAAGGATGAAGCTGGCGAAATCACTGGTTTTGACGTAGATTTAGCGAATGCGGTCTTTGCGGACTACGATATTGAAGTGGAATTCCAATCGATCGACTGGTCAATGAAGGAAACAGAATTAGACAATGGCACGATTGATTTAATCTGGAATGGCTATTCGGTTAACCCAGCACGTGAGAAAAAAGTCTTGTTTACTGATTCATATATGAAGAATCAACAAGTTTTAGTTGCTGCAAAATCTGATGATATCAAATCATTTAAAGACATGAAGGACAAGAAATTAGGGGCACAGGAAGGCTCTTCTGGCTATGAATCTTTTTCTAACCAACCGGAAGTCTTGAAAGACCTAGTTGCTGACCAAGATGCGGTGTTATATGCGAGCTTTAGTGAAGCCTTCATCGATCTAGAAAGCAAACGAATCGATGGCTTATTGATCGATAAAGTGTATGCAAATTACTACTTGACGCAAAATGGCAAAATTGCTGACTACGAAATTATCGATGGCGAGTACAAAGATGAAGCCTTCGCGGTGGGTGCTAGAAAATCAGATAAAACATTGGTTGACAAAATCAACGAAGAATTCAAAAAATTACAAGAAAATGGCAAGTTCGCTGAAATCTCTGACAAATGGTTTGGGGAAGATGTGACACCGAAATAAAAACTTATCAGGATGTTGGGTGAGAGCTCAACATTAGTAAATAAATCAGAACCAATACGGATGCCAGGAAGCTTTGGATAAGAAGCTTTCTGGCATTTTTTGTCTGAAGCTATATGCCGCATCCGGAATTCCTTCCACCGAAAAGTTTACAGTTTGATCCAAACTATTCAAATCTGCTTTAATTTGATAAACTACTATTATAAAACCAAATAGAGAGATGAGGTAATTAGAATGAAAGTAAAATGGTATAACAAAAAAAGATTTTATGTCCCACTAGCTTTGATTTTAGGAAGTAATGCCTTCATAGTTTCTTTTTTAGGGTTAACAAGAAAAGATAAATTCAACAAAAAATATTATCAGTCAAAAGATGAATCATTAAGTGAATGAACTGTTTTGAGTGCTAATTTTGTCAGAATAAAGGAGCTTTCGAATAAGCTACTAGACGAATAGTTGAACAGAATAAGGGGTAAGGAAATGTCGAATAAAATAAATTATACAAAATTGAGTAAAGAAGTTTCTTATGCATTACGTCATGCACCATGGGAATATGAATTGGAATTAGATAAAAATGGTTGGGTACCGATTGATCAATTGCTACAAGCCTAGCACCAAATTGCTGAATGGCAGTCTGTAGAAGTTAGTGATTTAGAAATGATGATTGAAAAGTCTGAAAAGAAGAGACATGAAATTGAAGGAGATGCTATTAGAGCGTTGTACGGGCACTCCATCCCCATGAAAATAGTGAAGGAGGAAGCAATCCCTCCTAAAATTCTTTATCATGGAACTGCGCATGATTTTTTACCTGAGATTGAGAAACAAGGGTTGTATCCGATGTCTCGACAATATGTTCATTTGTCTGAAGATATAGAGACAGCGAATTTAGTAGGAACAAGAAAAGATAAACAGCCGATTATTTTATCGGTGAATACAGAAAATGCTAGAGCAAAAGGAACAACTTTTTATTTGGGAAATGAGAAGGTTTGGCTAGCAGATAGCATTCCTGCAGAATTTCTTGAAGTATTAGAGGAACAGTAAACGTGAGATTTACTTGATCTTCCGCACCTTTTAAATAGGAACCTTTCGGATGATTTATTTTCCGTGAGGTTCCTATTTTAATTTATTCCCACTAATTCTTTCTATTTATAAGAAGCAAGTCGGCTAGTCAGTAGGATTTTGTAGAGTGGGTCATGTTATATACAAAACAGAGGATTACTTATATAATAATAGTTGTTATTATTAATGGTTGGTAACCTTGAGTAAATAGAGTTACTCAGTTGCTAAGTGATTATTTTAAAAGAAAAAGGAGGGAGATTTCCGCATTTTTATAGGATAATTAATCAGGTTAGATTGAATTTACACCTATAGTTACTGGGGAATCATGAGAAGAATGAAAAAGAAAATTGGTGTAGCGGTTGTAGTAGTTATTGTTTTGGTGGTGGGTGTTTTTGGATACATAAAGTATGACAGTAGCCAGAAAGAAAAGGTGTATAACGCAAAGATTGAAAAGATAATCGCTAAGGTAGAAAAAGAGTCTACAGTGATGTCGGAAGAAAAAGATAGTACTAAAAAATTGGAATTACTAAAAGAGACACAAAAGGCGCTAGATGAATATAAACAAGGTCAGGAAAAAGATAAAGCGGTTATTCGATCGTATGATCAGAGTATCAAATCGACACAAGAGTGGTTTAAAAATGAGAATGATACCATAATTAAAGCCAATACGTCAGAAGAGATAGACAAAGAAAAACAAGATAGTTTGCAGAAAAAAGATCAAGCTTTGACGGATGTTTTACAAACGATTCACGAACAAAAAGAGGTTGTCTATACTGAAAAAGAAATAGAAAATAAAGCAGATGAGATTAATGAGTTAAAAAAGAAATATGAAGATAGAATGAAAGAGTTGGACAAAAAATCTGCTGAAGAAAAAGCCAAGAAAGAAGCAGAAGATAAAGAAAACAAGGAAAAAGAAGAACGCGAGAGTGCGCAGAAAGAAACTTCTGGAATGAATTTAAAAGAAATTGAATCTGGAAATTACTCGAGCGTCAATGGAACATGGAAAAATGGGAATGGCCAAATAATTGAAGTTACTCAAAATACGATTGAAATAGCTGGCATTCATACAGGATCTAATGAGCCTATACCAGCTACCATTAAAGAATTAACAATTGATATTCCTTCTAAAAATGATGCGGAAGGAAACCCTGCTAAACAAGAATGGATAGAAGGGGAAATTGATTCTTATGGTCAGGAACTAACTGGATATTTTTATAGCGGATTTCTTATATTGAGAGGGAACATCCCAATGGCGATGTTATGCGTTTCATTTGTACCAGTGGGTGTCGTCGATGAGTCTCAAGGCTCGGATGTAAATAAAGAGAGAATAGTCGCTGTTATTACCCAAAGTAATCCCACTTCTGTACCAGAAGAGCAGTTTTACTACAGAGTTGACTCAAATGATACAGAGAATGAACCTGTTGAGGCTGAGAAATTAGTCATTACTGAAGAGACTGTTTTAGAATATGCTGAAAACTATGTAAAAGAACATGCGCCAATTTGGGAAGGCTCATTCATATATGAAGGGCAATTACCAGACGGCTCGTTTGATTTATTCTACGATTCAAGAGGAGCCGCTAGAGGAAAATTCATTATCGGTAAAGACGGCCAGGTTACACGACTTGATAGAATGGGAAATGTTTTAAAAAGCATTGAAGAAATGTATAAATAAACTGGGGTACATTTAGACTATATATAAATGAGATTATAAAAAATAAGGGTGCTAGAAAACTTTTAGTGATAAGCTTTCTAGCACCTTTCATTTGTCCAAAAACATTAGTGAAGTAATAAACGTAAATTCGAGAACAGTAAGAGCATTTCGAAATCATGTTTAGAGTCATTGTCTAAGGATTGTCTTAAGATGATGATAGATGAGCGGAAAAGTTTGGTATATTTTATATCTGTAATGAAATGAGTATAATTGATGCGAAGGTTAAAATGATAGATGAGGTTTTAGAAAATACTACTAAGTCATAGGTGGCTGTAGGAATACGCAAAAAATTCTTATTTTGACTAAGTGAGATAAACTTGCTATAATATAAGTGTAGGTAAAAGGTGCTGGTACACCTCTTACAAAATTGTTTCGGCAATGGATTTAGCGTAGCTTAAAGGACTAGTCCTTTAAGTTTTTTATTTTTTCAATAATCGCCAACGATAGATGAACTATCGTTAGGATTAAGATAATGTTTGTTAACACTACCATCCAAAATTCAACCTTACTCATTCCACTGTGATTCATTAGGCTAGGGACATATAAGGGAGTGAAATGTTTCATTTCACAAGATTGTCCTACGCTTACCATTCTACTAGAAGGTCTGGTACAAGTAGAACTGGCATCTCCTTTCAAACCAATGTTCTGACACTCCACACGACTAAAGTCGTGGGGTTCTTAGGTAATACATCCTAACGGATGCAAATTTACTAAGCTATCCCCGAAAGTCCTTCGGTTCTAATGTTTATACTTGCGTTTATATCTCGATCATGATGTGTGCCACAATTACTACAAGTCCATTCACGAATGTCCAACGCTTTCTTGCCATCCTTATGACTACAAGAAGAACATATCTGCGAACTAGGATAGAATCGGTCAATTTTCACTAACTTTCGACCTTTCCATTCACACTTGTAAGCTAATTGTCGTACAAATTCACTCCAAGATACATCGACGATTGATTTAGCTAATTTATGATTTTTAACCATTCCTTTTACATTTAAATCTTCGACACAGATGACTTGGTTTTCGTCAGTTAGGCGTGAAGACAATTTATGTAAAAAGTCACTTCTTTGGTTAGAAATCTTTTCATGAACACGCGCTACTTTCAATTTTTGCTTTTGATAGTTCTTGCATTCATCTAATTTCCGATTGTGCTTTTTAGCTACCTCTAAGCGTCTTGATAGTTTGCGTTGTTCTGCCACTAAACATTTTCCCAGTGAACGATAGAAATTTTTATTATCTATCTTTTCACCTGTGGAGGTTATACAGAAATGAGTAAGCCCTAAATCAAGGCCGATTGTGTCAGTCACTGGTTCTTTTTTAAAATTTTCAGTATCAACTAAAAATGTCGCAAAATACTTCCCAGACTTTGACTGACTAATCGTTACATTCATCAGTTTGCCGTTGAAACGTAATGTCTCAGCCATTTTTACCCAACCAACTTTTGATATGTAAAAGTAATTGTTATTTACTTTCATGCCAGCAGCTGTACGATAAGACTTTTTAGAATACTTCTTACTCTTAAATTTAGGAAAGCCAAAATTAGATTTGAATGTATTGTTGTATGCTTTGTTCAAGTCCATATTCGTTTGGCTTAAGGGTTGTGCTTCAACTTCTTTTAGCCATGCATATTCCTCTAATTTCTTTAACGCAGCATACGTTGTCTTATCTTCTTTATACTCAGCATTTTCTTCCTTCATTTTGTAATTTGTTATGCGTTGGTCTAACAAAAAGTTCCAGTAGAACCGTACACAACCAAATGTTTTCTGAAGTTGAATTTCTTGCCGATGATTCGGGTAAACTCTGATTTTATGTGCCTTTTTCATTTCTGTACACCTCCTTAACGAAATCAATATCTTGTTCTTTGGCTTTCAATATATCGTGTAATTGTAGCGCTAGACACATTGCCTGCGGTTGAAACAAAGTAAGAACGTGTCCAAACACTTGGCATTTTGCTTAAATGTTCAAACTCTTGTCGAATGATCCTCGATGTTTTCCCTTTGATTACCTTCATGATTTCTGAAGGCGAATACGTAGGCTGAACATTGATGAACATTTGTTCACATAGGTGCGCTAATCCCTATACAGTTCTCTTATGAACTTCTTACGCTTTCACGCAAGCACAGACTATATCTTATCCGTTGGCTTTACCCAATACGGCGAAACCACTTCCACACGCTTGTCTATATTTCAAAACAACGTTTTCGTTTCACTCGCTTTAGGGCTTCCCCGCAATTAAATTTCTTCGTTGGAATATACGAGATTCTGTATATTCACTAAGTGCAAGTTACCCTACGCTCTTACAGTTCATTTGTGCGCTATCATCCGCACGGTTAAAACCGTGGTTTTTCTCGCTCACAATTCTATAATTAGTAGTTTGAGAGTGATTCACCAAGACCAATACAATTCTACACTTATATGATAGTAAGTTCTCTACTGACACTAACACACTTGTACTCATATAAATAGCGAACATTCTTCGAAAGTGAAGAATGTTCTTCTTTTTTGGTTGCGCTATCATCATATTGGGAATACTAAAGTGAATCTTATTAGAAATTTAGGAATAATTCGTCAATATTTTGTCTGTTAGCCGCAGGTTTTTCGATTATCGTCACGTGGTGAACTAGATTGTAAGGTAAAGAACATGCTAGGATTAGGCATATTAAACAAATACCTAATTGAATAGTCTAAATCGAAATAAGATAAACATAAAAATCTACAAATAGTTGGTGTTTTCACTCGTAATAGAGAGGGAAAGGCCAACTATTTTTTTGGCAAAATGTTGTATAATTTACTCAGCTTTATAAAGTCTATATTTTTAGGGTAGAATGACTATTATTTTCTTTGAATTGAATGTGGATACATGTTATTCTATATGGGAAATGTAGAAGAGAGGAAGAGATGAATGGAACATAAAAAATTAGCTAGTTTTCCCAAAGATTTCCTATGGGGTTCGGCTTCTGCTGCGTATCAAGTAGAAGGAGCTTGGCAAGAAGATGGCAAAGGCGTTTCTGTATGGGATGAGTTTGTCCGTATTCCTGGGAAAACTTTTAAAGGAACGAATGGCGACTTAGCTGTTGATCATTACCACCGTTTTAAAGAAGATATTGCTTTAATGAAGGAACAAGGTTTGAAAACCTATCGTTTCTCTGTGGCTTGGACACGTATTTTTCCAAATGGCCGTGGCGAAGTTAATCAAAAAGGGTTAGATTTTTATCATGACTTGATTGATGAGTTGATAAAAAATGATATTGAGCCGATGTTGACGTTATATCATTGGGATTTACCACAAGCTTTGCAAGATGAATATGGTGGTTGGGAAGACCGCAAAATTATTGCTGACTTTACTAACTATGCGACGACTTTATTTGAAGAGTTCCGCGGCAAAGTTAAGTATTGGGTTAGTTTGAATGAACAAAATGTCTTCACTTCACTAGGCTACATGTTAGCGGCGCACCCACCAGGAGTTCAAGATCCTAAGCGGATGTATGCAGTTAACCATATTGCTTTTCTAGCGAATGCAACTGTTATTAATAAATTTCACGAGATGGATATGCCAGGAAAGATTGGTCCAAGTTTTGCTTATACACCAAACTATGCCATCGACAGCGATCCTAAAAATGTACTGGCTGCAGAAGATGCAGAAGATTTAAATGCTAACTACTGGATGGACGTCTACATGTGGGGCAAATATCCGATTGCTGCTAGAAATTATTTGATTGAACAAGGTTGGGCACCAACGATTGAAGAGGGTGACCAAGAACTTTTAGAGTCAGCGAAACCTGATTTCTTAGGAATCAATTATTATCAAACAGCGACGAACATGTTCAATCCACTGGATGGTGTCGGCATGGGTAAAATGAATACAACTGGTAAAAAAGGGACTTCTGAAGAAACTGGAACACCAGGAATGTATAAAAAAATTGATAATCCATTTGTTGACCGTACAAACTGGGATTGGGAAATCGATCCTGAAGGGTTGCGGATTGGTTTACGTCGAATTACTAGCCGTTACCGGATGCCAGTTATGATTACTGAAAATGGCTTGGGCGAGTACGATAAGCTGACTGAAAACAATGAAATTCATGACGATTACAGAATTAAATATTTGAGTAGCCACGTCCACGCCATTCGTGAAGCAATCTCTGACGGCGCGACTGTCCTAGGTTACTGCACATGGTCATATACTGACTTATTAAGCTGGCTAAATGGCTACCAAAAACGTTACGGCTTCGTCTACGTTGAGCAAGATGAAACGCAAGAAGGCAGCCTGGCGCGTCATAAAAAAGATAGTTACTATTGGTACCAAGAAGTCATTCGTGAAAACGGTGAAAATAGCTAAGTTTTGCGAAGTCTGTAGAGAGAATCAAAAGGCGCTAGTAAATAGTTTGCATAGATTCTAATAAGGAAAGCCCTGATTCAGTTTTTTACAGCTGAGTCAGGGGCTTTTTTTGTTGAAGTTGGACTTTAGGTAAGAGAAAAATGAAAGAATGGAAAATTTATGAAAACAAAACTTTTGTTCGCCTTCTTTTTTTTGTATAATGGAGAGTGATGAAAAGAGGGGTGGAAAAAATGGCGAAACGTAAACGCCCAACAAACAAACGCAAGACAAAAAAACAACAGCAGCAACAAGAACAACTTCTAACGATTTTATTAGGCTTTGTTTTTATCCTTTTTGCCATATTCGGTCTATTAAATTTAGGCTTTTTAGGCACCTTAATTGCAAATGGCTTTCGCATTGTAGGTGGGAATACGTATTCCGTTTTGTGCCTACTATTAATTGTGTATGGCGGTTGTCTGATGATCAAAAATACGCAGATAACTTATGGTCAGCCTAGAAGATGGGTTGGGGCTATTTTATTTTATGTAGCAATTCTTTTATTCTTACATGCGCAATTATTTGGCAAAATTCAAAGCGGTGAACCGAACATTCTAGGGACGACTTGGGAAATGTTGACGATGGATATTCGCACAGGTAAGATTGCCCAAAATGTCGGTGGCGGAATGATTGGCGCGCTGGTATACAGTGGCACGTATTTCATGGTTTCTCAAGTAGGAAGCTATATTCTAACTGTTTTGTTTGCATTAGTCGGTCTGTTCTTATTTAGCATGAGAGATATTCATGAGATTACGGATGGAATTGGTCTGGTAGCTGAAAAGTTACATGATATTTTTGCTGGTGATCCAGAAAAACAAGCACTGAAGCAGCAAAAGAAAGAACAACGCAAGGAAGAACGAGAGCGCCAGCGAGAAGAGAAAAAAGAAGCTGCCCGCATACAAGCGGAGGCACAATATGAAGAGCAACAAAAGAATCAGGTGCGTGCTTTATCCGAGGATGAACGTTTGGCTCAGGAACAGCGTGAAGAAAATGATTTTGAACCGGAACAGTTGGATTTAGGCTCAATCATTGATGGCTATCAAGAAGTTCTACAATCACAAGAAAACTTCGGCTATGAGGATGAACTATTTCCTGATGAAACCACTGGGCAGACAGGCGCAAGTACGCAACAAGCTCACCAACGTCAGTCAACTCAACAATCCCAGCAAGGACAAGATGAGTCGCTAGAGGATACGGGTGATTTGAATTTCGAGATTCGTCCGGAAACGGAAAATCATGATTATGAATTGCCACCTACAACGTTACTGGATTCAATCCCAGCAACGGATCAAAGTAGTGAATACAAAAAAATCGAAAAAAATATCGGTGTGTTGGAACAAACTTTCCAAAGCTTTGGCGTAGATGCGAAGGTTGTCAAAGCTAGTTTGGGCCCATCGGTGACAAAATTTGAAGTGCAGCCAGCAGTCGGTGTAAAAGTTAGCAAAATTGTTAGTTTGACGGATGATATTGCCTTGGCGTTAGCGGCGAAAGATGTCCGAATGGAAGCGCCGATTCCTGGGAAATCATTGATTGGGATTGAAGTGCCAAATAGTGCCATCAGCATGGTTTCCTTCCGAGATATCATTGAAGCTCAACCGAAGCACCCAGATAAATTGTTAGAAGTACCTTTGGGTAGAGACATTTCTGGGATGGTTCAAACAGCTGACCTCTCTAAAATGCCCCATTTATTAATTGCGGGCTCGACCGGGAGTGGGAAGTCGGTGGCGATCAACGGGATCATCACAAGTATCTTGATGCAGGCGAAACCCCATGAAGTAAAATTGATGATGATTGATCCGAAAATGGTTGAATTGAATGTCTATAACGGGATTCCTCATCTATTGACGCCAGTTGTCACGAATCCTAGAAAAGCGTCTCAAGCTTTGCAAAAAGTCGTGCAAGAAATGGAAGAACGTTATGAAAAATTTGCAGCGACAGGCGTTCGGAATATTTCTGGTTACAATGAATTTGTCGCACAGAAGAATTTAGAGATGGGTGAAAATCATCCGACGTTACCATTTATCGTGGTGATTGTTGATGAGTTGGCCGACCTGATGATGGTTGCTAGTAATGAAGTTGAAGATGCGATTATTCGTTTGGCGCAGATGGCTCGAGCAGCTGGAATTCACATGATTCTCGCGACGCAACGGCCTAGTGTCGATGTTATCACCGGGATTATCAAAGCGAATGTGCCTTCACGAATGGCCTTTGCCGTTTCTAGTGGGACCGATTCTCGGACAATTATTGATAGTAATGGCGCGGAAAAATTATTGGGTCGTGGGGATATGCTCTTCTTACCAATGGGCGAGAATAAACCGATTCGTGTTCAAGGAGCGTTTATTTCTGACCATGAAGTGGAAAGAATTGTTGAATTTGTAACTGACCAACAAGAAGCTCGCTACGATGAAAAAATGATGCCTACAGAAGAATCTGCGACTGTTTCCCCAGATAATCCGCAAGATGATTTGTATGAAGAAGCGAAAAATCTAGTCGTTGAAATGCAAACAGCCAGCGTCTCCTTATTACAAAGACGATTCCGTGTCGGCTATAATCGCGCGGCTCGGATTATCGATGAATTAGAAGCACATGGTGTGGTGGGCGCATCTGAAGGAAGCAAACCTCGGAAAGTTCTCATCGAACAGACAGAGGAACCTGAAGCAGAGCTACAAATGCCACCGCATGAATAAATTTTAGTAACTGCTGAGTAATTTGGCTAGGTTAGAATTGAAATGAGTTAATCGTTCGTATAAATAAATAATTCGTGTGAAATAGATAGTTAGAAATAGAATCATGGCAAATGTCCAAAAGACGGCTGCCATGATTTTTTATTTAGTAATAAAATAACTATTGATTTATTAAAGGTGAACAGCCAGAATAGAAGGTGATAGCAGATTCGAAAGAATGATGCATGAGTAAAAATTGAGGGGAGGAAAGTATGAATAATTTACATAAGAAGCGCACGGCTATAGGATTATTATTTGTTTTTATTTGCATAGGTTTAGTTTATTCATTTGTGGGGAAACAGACGAGTGATGCTGAGAAAGACATCGTAGAAAATACCGCCCATCCGAAATCTACTGTTGCAGTACAAGAGGAGTTACCTTTGAGTGATGAAGTGTATATCGAACAACTGCTCGAAATACTGAAAGAGCAGGAACTTGCATTAGGCGTGAATGAAGAGCACCAAATCGATGAACATTCCCCTCATAAAGCAGCTTATGAGTTGGTGGAGCACATTATTGAATTCGATGTTCAACCTGAGAGGGCAGCTGATGTTGCGCCGGACTTCGCACCGAATGACATGCGAACAGGAAAGATTCTCTCTTTCTCTAATGCAGAAAGCTTGGAGAAATTCATGGATGAGCGACCAGAAAAGAGTTTCTATGTTGATCTTATGGGGGTCAATACTAATGAGGTCTCTCCCCATATTATTGCTCACAAGGAGCGATTAATAGTTTTAGAATTGAATTCTTTTATTGA
This sequence comes from Candidatus Enterococcus huntleyi, assembly GCF_009933175.1. Classification (GTDB taxonomy): domain Bacteria; phylum Bacillota; class Bacilli; order Lactobacillales; family Enterococcaceae; genus Enterococcus_K; species Enterococcus_K huntleyi. The sequence continues at coordinate 134,821 of NZ_MAEJ01000030.1, forward strand.
TGCCCATCTAGTTGATGAGATTCAAGCAGTCTTTACTCAAAATTAATGCAAATAACTAGAATAGCTTATCGTGTTTTGGGATGATCAATGGCTGTCTGGATTTCAAGAATCATCGTCTAATCTCTAGTTATTTTTGTAGAATCTTGCTAGTTAGAATGTTATGATGTTTGTATAAGACAGGCATGAGGAGATGAATAGATGAAACGAAAGAGTGTCCTTTATTTAGAAATTGCTGATCAAATTAAAGAAGATATATTTTCTGGGAAGTATCCAGTAGGCAGTTTGCTGCCGACAGAGACAGAGCTTGAAGCGTTATTTAATGTTAGTAAAATTACCGTGAGAAATGCGATTGAATTGTTAGCGAGCGATGAATATGTTGAGAAAAAAAGTGGTCGAGGTACGACTGTTTTGAGTAATCGTCCTTATAATAAATTGTCGAAGGCAGGTAGTTTCACGCAAATTTTGAGTAAAACAGGGCTAGATGTCACAAAGGAAAATCTTTCCTTTGAAGAAGTCACTCTGACTCCAGAACATGCGGCTTACGACTGTTTTGGTGAGAAGGCGATGCTTTTTCGCCGGGTCTATACACTGGATCATCAACCGTATATTTATTTTGAATATTATCTACCTAGTGAATTAAAAGATGTGACGCTTGAATTGTTTGAGCAGGAATCACTGTATCGTATTCTCGATCAGCGAGGGTATACAATTGAGCGTTTTGAGGATGGCTTCAAGGCGGCGACCTTGACGCTTGATCAGCAAAAGTTCTTAGATACTACAGAGACAAATGGCCTATTGCGCACGCGGCGGGCTATCAGTCCTCGCGGTAAAATCATCGAATATTCAGAAGCTCTCTACAATACCGCTCTCTATCCATACTTAATTGAATATGAAGCATAATCCAGTTGACCATTAGACAGCAAATCGTTGTTTGATGGTTTTTTTGTGTTCTATTTGGATATTACAGAATCTAAATATTTTGCAAGATTAGGTGACGGAAATGTTAGCTAAATGAAATTTCAATCACAGGAGGAATAAAAAAGATTGGCGTACAATAGTCTCAAATCAAAGAAAAAATGAAATGAGGAATTACTATGTTAACTGTTCAAAATCTAACTAAAATTTATGGGGAAACCATCAGATATGAAGCGTTGAAAGGCATTAATTTGACAATTGAAGAAGGGGAGTTCGTTGGAATTATGGGCCCATCTGGTAGTGGGAAATCAACCTTACTTAACTTGTTGGCAACGATTGATCAGCCGACGAGTGGCGAAGTCTTGTTGAATGGTCAAAATCCAAATCGACTGAGTCCAGAAGAAATCGCAAAATTTCGTCGTCGTGAGCTAGGTTTTGTGTTTCAAAGTTTTAATTTGATGCCAACATTAACCGTCGAAGAAAATATTATCTTACCTTTAACCTTGGATGGCGAAAAGATTGTGGTTATGAAACGAAAATTGAAGGAAATCGCCCCTCGTTTGGGCATTCAAACCTTATTGAAAAAACGGATAGCGGAAATTTCCGGGGGACAAGCCCAACGAGTTGCGGTTGCTAGAGCGATGATTCACCAGCCTAATTTACTGTTAGCCGATGAACCGACCGGCAATTTGGACACTAAATCATCCAAAGACGTGATGGGTTTGTTGCGGCAGTTAAATCAGGAAGAAAAAGCGACGATTCTGATGGTGACCCATGATCCGTTGGCAGCGAGTTACTGCAAAAGAATCGTCTTTATCAAGGATGGGGAGTTGACCCATGAAATATATAAGCAAGCGAGTCAAAAAGAATTTTACGAGGAAATTATGATTGAGCTTGCCCGAGTGGAGGGCGTTGACAATGAATTTTAATCAATTTGTGGTACGCAATACACTGCGTAATAAACATTTATATATGGCCTACTTTTTAAGCACGCTGATGTCTGTGATGGTTTTCTTTACCTTTACCGTCTTCGCGTTTCATCCGGACCTGACCTCTGGACTGAATAAGAATGTCCAGATTGGGATGTTGGCTGCAGCAATTATTATCTATGGTTTTGCTTTTTTCTTCGTGCTTTACTCAATGGATGTTTTTCTACAATCACGGAAAAAAGAATTTGGTTTATTGATGATTCAGGGGATGAGTCCTAAGCAGTTGAAAAAAATGGTCTTCATCGAGAACTTAGTTATTGGCTTTTTTGCGACGATTAGTGGTAGTGTACTAGGAATCGGTTTTTCACAAATTATTTTATGGATATCTAAGCAATTTATGCACGTTGCGTATGGCTTTTACTTCCCAACGCAGGCCATTATTTTGACGATTTTATCCTTTTTAATCCTATTCTTGCTGATTTCCTTTTTCATTCAGTTCCGTTTGCCTCGTTTGACTTTACAGGAGCTATTAAAGGCTGGTGATTTAGGTAAAGGAACGATTAAAGCTTCAAGAATAAAAAGTTTTCTATCTATTCTTTTATTAGCAATCGGCTACAGCATTGCTTTATTAGCACCTGGTCTGAGTGTTCCGCTAGTGATGTTGCCGGTAATTGCAATTGTGGTAGTAGGTACACGTTTCTTCTTTAATCAGCTAAGTGTTTTACTAATTGAAGGCTTGAAAAATCGCCAATCCATCTTTTGGAAACGGACCAATATGGTGGTTTTCTCTGATTTAGCTTTCCGAATGAAAGATAATGCCCGTTCATTTTTCTTAGTATCGATTATTTCAACTGTCGCTTTTGCAGCGATTGGGACACTTTTCGGCTTTCAGAATTTGATTATGGAACAAACAAACGGAATTGCTTATGAGTTTCAAGCACAAGGTGCCCCTCAAGAGATGGTCGCTATTGAAGCATCCATTAATCAAACGCTTGCCAAAGAAAAGATGACGGCAGATTCTGTAACAATTTCGATATATACGGATGAAAATAACCAACAATTTATTTCTCAAAAAGAGTATAACCAATTGGCGAAGTTAGCAAATGAAGCGACGGTGCCTGTAACAGAAAATTCAGCAGTAGAGTTACTATCAAATACAGCGATTGGCACTAGTAAAACACAAGTTAAGTCAGTGACGGTGGGGGATCAAACTTTTCCTGTTGATGCAACGCTGGACACGGCGTTAGTATCAGCTTACCAAGCGACATTTGTAGTGCCTGATGCAGTTGATTTGTCAGCAATGAGCCAGACGCAAATCATCAGTTGGCAGCCGAAATCAGCGAGTCGCGAACAATTGATCGCCGCTGGTAAAACTTTTGAGACACTGCCTCAGTATGTATTTTCTAAAACGTATTCGCAACAATCAGTCACCGATATGTTTAAGCCTGTCTTATTCGTCGGCGTGTTTATCGGGATTGTCTTCTTCATCTCTGCCGGTAGCTTCCTATACTTCCGATTGTATAGCGATATGGCGATGGATGTCGAGAAATTCAAGATGATTTATAAAATGGGGCTGGCAAAGTCTGAATTGAAAAAAATGATCTACCAACAAGTCGGTATTCTCTTCTTTACACCGATCATTGTCTCAGTCATTCACGGAGCAGTCGCTTTAACCGCCATGTACCACATATTTAATTTGGGTATGCAGCTAACCGGATGGCAAGTTTTGGGTGCCTTTGTAGTGATTCAAGCCGTTTATTATCTGATTGCTCGGACCTTCTATTTCAAAAAAGTCTATCAGTTGGTTCAAGCGTAAAGTAGAATTACTGAAAAAGTTGGATCTATCATTTGAATCGCGCTCGTTCACTTCGGCATGAATGTCAAAGTGAGCGAGCATAAGATCCTACAGGCTAAAAACATGGAAGAATTGACAAAAATTGAAGGGTTCCTAAATGAGTCAGAATGCTACGTTGAAGAATTAATAGAAGCTATGAGTTAAGAGAACGCATCTGAAAGATAGGATAAAATCTATGCAATAGAGCTGAGTGTCAATTATGGATTCATCCGGAAATAAATGAATTCCTTTTAGCTATTGTTTTTCTGCGGCTCATTTTTAGCGTATAATGAAGGTATCGAGTAAACGTAGAGAGGCTGAAATGAATGATTGATGAAGAGAGTTTTAATGAGATTGGCTTAACGATTGTGAGTTATCCGATAGAAATAGAAGAGGGTCGACCAGTCTATGCCGGTCATATCAAGGAGTTACCGATGATTAATGCGTCGGCTTATTCGAGGCCGCAATTCATTAAAGAGTTGGCGGATAAATATTTGGCTTATCGGGAAGAGCATTTGGAAGAGGCAGTAGAAGAGGAAGAAACCAATCTGACAATTGATCAATTACTGAGATATTACGATGGTGAAACTTTTGATGGCTTTGACTTAGGCTTGAATTATTTAGGTAATAGAGAAGAGTCACGAGACAGAGAATAAAGCGAATGGTCTCAAATAAAAGGCTCTATGAAATAACATGAAAAAAAGATACCATCAATCTAATAACCGCCGTGTTTGCTTAATAAGATTGTTGGAAATGATAGAAGGAACCGATTGTAATGAATAAATAAAGCATAGTATACATGCGTGGGCTGTTGATGAATAATCATGAAGCCCACGTTTTTTATTTACCAATTTTTTTTGAGGTGTTTTTATATTCGTAGCGAACTGATTCATCGTGTCTAAATTTTGTTCAGTTTAGAGCAAATATCTAAATTATTTTCCCTTTTTTTGACGACAACATGAGGTATCATATTGACAGAAGAACTGCCATACCGTAGTATATATAATGATTGTTTTTTATTGATACTAGGTATTAGAAAAATTTTACAGGCAATAATTAAGCCATTATCTATTAGAATTTAATGGCTTGTTGGCATTGTTTTGTTTATGGCAAAGCAGACTATGTGAACCGCATGAAATAACGATTGTATTAAAATAATTGTGAACCAGTTGAACATCGTTTATTAAATAACAATAATTTGCTCACATTATAGAAAGAATGATTGGCTGGAAAAAGGAGGCACAGGAAATTTATGCTTTGGTTTTTATTGATTGGCTGTCTATTTATTTTAGTCCTGTCTGGCATACTGATTTATCGAACGCTCATTCAACATCAGTTAGATCAGGTAAAAATACCGAATGACGGAGCAACAAAGAAGTTCAAAAGAAAATTAGCTTTTCTAAAACAAAAAGAAACCTCTAAACATGTCATGTATTTAATCATTTGGGGCATGGGTGTCCAGATTTTTCTCTTGTTTATGATGGTATCCTTCTATATAGCTGAGACTAATCGAACAAATGAAATGGCGACGCTCAAAGCCGAAGTGACTAAGTTGAAAACAGAGCAGCAATATTTGATTGAAAAAACGGACTATCCGATCCAAGGCTTGGGCTTTTCTGACGCAAATTGGAAAGGCGTTATGTCAGGAAAAGATAGCAAGAAAATCAAAGAAAATATTGAACAGACGATTACAGAAAAATTGACACCGTATATTGGCTTGCCTACAGTTGTCTTATTTATCGATTCACCGACGCAAAGTATTTCACTTTCAGTAACGACTGAAGAGGCTGGCGAAAACCGCAACCGTTTGAAGAAGACGATTGAAGCGTTTGTCAAAGAATTACAAGGCGTCGATGTCATCTCACAAGTTCAATTTGAGTTAGTTAAGTCAAAAGAAGAACAAGCTAATGCGCTGTACACAGCGATTTATGTGCGTGAAGAAGCAGGACAAGAATTTAAATTGATGCTAGATTCAGATGAAAAAGCAAAAGAAGATAAAAAAGACAAAGAACAATAAATAGTAGTAAATTAATCAGTGCCTTCGGGTACTGATTTTTTTGTTTTTCTACGTGATCGCGGTCGTTATTTTAATTTCATTGGAGTACGTTATTGCTAACTATCTTTCAAAAAAAAGGAATATATGTGGTTTTTTAATTCTCGTTGCCTTATTTGTATTGGTATAGATAATACAGAAGAGGAGTCATAAAAATAATCTTATTTTAGGTGTTGGCTGTGTGATTTCTTTTCCTATCACTGATTGGATGATCTATTACGAGGAGGAAGAATAAATGAACATAGCGATCGATTTATCATTCATAAAAGATATTTTGCCATTTTTAATTCCCTATTTTGTACTTGAACTAGTGCTGGCGATTACTGCACTAATTGATGTTTTACGTCATCGACAATGGTTTATATCGTTCATTACAACCCATCTTGTGTTACAAACCAGACAACTGTACAAAGAAACTTAGCGAGCTAAAACTAGCTTGCTTTTTTATCGCTAAAGGGACGATAACTATTACAAATGCTAGGAAGCTTCTTAAGGTAGGCTTTTTAATTCTTTGTACTGAGATTAACCCTGTATTTAATCCGACTCATTGTGTATTAGTTGGAAATTAGAAATTGTTCACTAGTCCTCATTCGCACTGTTTTCAGGGTTTTTAGTAAAGTCTTAAATTACAAGAACCCATTATCTAGTGGGTTTTACCTCTAAAATCATCCAATTCAGCTCATTTTTTCTCTTAAAAAGTGTGCGAATGAGGACTAGTGATGAAAAATTAGATAATTACGACTCATAAAATGTTTGGATTGAAACGTGTAAAGGTCGAATAATCCTATAGACATGGGATTTTATGGTTGGTTTATTTTAAAAATAATCTGAAATAAAGCCTGAATTTAGTTCTATTCATTGTATATTCGCTGAAAACTCCACTAGTGCCCATTCGCACAGTTTGATTTTTTTCAGAAAGAATCAAAAGGAAGTGAAAATAGAATGATACGGGGAATACAAATAATTGAATAACATATTTTGATAGTGAATATCATTAGTTATCGAAAACGAAAGTAAAAGTACGGCTGCTTTTTTATTATATGAGCAAATCATTTGTCAAAATAAAGCACTTATTTTATAGTTGACTTATCAACCGTTGACAAGTCAACTATGAATGGAGATGAGAGTTATGCAAAATACAAAGGCAAGTCAACTGCTGTTATTACTTAAAACGGTTGGCAATCAAGTGACGCAAAATTTTGAAAAGCAGACAGGACTGAGTTTGACTCGGTATGGCATGCTTGTGTATTTGAGCCAGCAAGGGGAACTGCCGCAGACAGAATTGCAACGTCATATTCGCATCGATCAAGGGGCGATTACGCGACATTTAAAAATTCTTGAAGAGAAGAAATATGTCGTGCGCGTCCGTAACCCGCAGAATAATCGCGAAGTGTTGGTGCAAGCAACTGACTTAGGTAAGTCTGTGATTGCCACGTGTGCTGACAAGAAAAATAGTCTACTAGCCGAGTTATTTGAGGGCTTTAGTGATGAAGAAATAACAAATTTAGAGCAGATGTTGATGAGACTCTGCCAAAACAATCAACTAGATGAATGAAAGAGGAGAAAAAACATGATTGAAAATAACTTTGAAACTATTTTAAAAGGACGCCGTTCCGTACGTAATTATGATCCAGCTGTTAAAATCTCAAAAGAAGAAATGAGCGAAATGTTGGCTGAAGCAACTTTGGCTCCGTCATCAGTGAACTTACAACCTTGGCGCTTTGTTGTGGTAGAATCTGATGAAGCGAAAGCAACCTTGAAACCACTAATTCGCTTCAATACTTTACAAAATGAAACATCATCAGCAATGGTGCTAATTTTTGGGGATATGCAATGCTACGAACGAGCAGAGGAAATTTATGGACAAGCGGTGGCAGAAGGAAAAATGCCTGAAGAAGTCAAAGATAAACAACTAGAGTCAATCGTGCCTCATTATAAAGGGATGTCACCTGAGAAAATGAATGACATCGTCAAGATCGACGGCAGTTTAGCAGCGATGCAATTGATGTTAGTGGCTCGCGGACATGGCTATGACACTAATCCAATCGGCGGCTTCGAGGAAGATCAATTAGCGAAGGCCTTCGGATTAGATGAATCTCGTTACGTGCCGGTAATGATCGTTTCCATCGGTAAAGCTTTAGAAGGTGGTTATGAATCTGTTCGCTTACCTGTAGATAAAATTACCGAATGGAAGTAGGCTGAAATGATGACGATTATTCCACTGATTTTATGCAGTCTTGTTGCGTTAGAGCATGTGTATATTTTTTATTTGGAAAGTATCGTGCCTGACTCAACAAAAACCTCGCAGACATTTGGCATGTCCGTGGCTGTCTTGAAGGATCAAACGGTTCAGACTTTGATCAAGAATCAAGGAATTTATAATTTGATGCTGGCGCTAGTACTAGGCTACACGGTGTTATTCTCAGCCAATCAATTAGAATTAGGCTTATTATTGACCGGGTTTGTCTCTGTGGTCGCAGTTTATGGCGGACTGACCAGCTCGAAATCAATCATTTTAAAACAAGGGCTACCGGCGATGTTGGCATTTGTTAGTTTGTTAGTATTTCATTGAGATTCCGGTACAAATAAAAACGAAAAAATGGCTAGCTGTTATCAAAGTGATGACAGCTAGCCTCTTTTTTTAACCGTTACTTTCGTTCAATAAAAGTATACGGAATACTGATCTTGTCCATTTTCTTTTGATGAAATTGCTGGAACGCCGTTTTACCACATAGCTGCAGCTGGTGATCAATTGTCGAAAAATGGAGCAGTTCACTAGTCAATAGATTGTCACGTCCGACTATGGCTTGACGATTTCTTTTCGAGTTGGCACGTAAAATGCCCGCAGCAATCTGATCCCCATTACAAAAGACAGCGTCGAGATTACGGGAAGTCAGAAAGGCTTCTGCTTCAAGTCCATCCTCATAGTGGAGACAATCCCAGTAGATGTCTTCCTCCGTAAATTCTGGAAATACTTCGTGACAGAGCTGAACAGTAATTTTAGAATTCTGGCTAAGCTTGCGACTTCTGCCTAACGTCACACCAACCCGAGTGTAGCCCTGATTTTTCAGATAGAGCAGGCCTTCGCGAATAGATTCTGTGCGATTAATATAGACACAGCTAGCCGGTACGTCTTTGATTTCTTCACAGAAAATCAGCGGACCGTATTTTTGATAATCGAGTAAGGTTTCAATGGAATTGGCGCGCGAGGTAATAATCAAGCCATCGAATTCCTTTGCCGCAAATTGGGTCAAATAGTCCAATTCCACTGAAGCCTCATAATTTGTCGGTAATAGGGTTACTTTATAATTAGATAAAAAAGCTTCTTGCATAATCCCACTCAAGACTTGGTCGAAATATGGATGATTCGTAAAGGGCAGAATCACGCCGACATTTCTAGTCTTGCCGATACTGAGATTACGTGCAGTGGAATTCGGCACGTAATTCAGCTCCTTCATCACTTTGCGCACATGTCTACGCTTGATTTCATCCACGTAAGGATAATTATTAATCACGCGCGAAATTGTCGACACAGAGTAGCCGGTCAATCGAGCAATGTCACGAATATTGGCCATTTAGCAATCACCTACAGACTTAAGTTTGTTTGTAAATAGTCTACCACACCTGTTCCTGATTCGAAAAATGTATAGTTTTCATTCTCAAATGTGAAAGTAATTCTATGACCGCCCCAGAACTTATCTAAGACCAAATTTTTGATAGCAGCCAGTGAGATTTTTTTATTCAGTTTTTTCCTGAAGATTCCTTGTGAACTACGTAGTGTTAAATGCTCGCCGGAAAAGTGAACCAATGCATAATAATAGGCACCATTTTGTGTATCGCTAATTTTTACATAGGTGTTCATAAAAATAACCTCCCTTTGATGTTTACAAATTGAGTATACTGTATGAAACGCGTCTCAATGCAAGGGATTAAACTAGAAAAATAAAACTAATGACTGATAAATGGTAGGTGAATCAGCGTCACTTCATTGCGGACACAATGTTGTACACAATCATTGGGATCATCTGACTAATTCTTGCAATCACTGAAATAACGCTCTATAGTATAACTAAAAGGGAAGAAAACGGTTGATTTTATTCCCCATATTTCGTGAGAAGAATCGTCGTAGAGATGGAGTCGAATAAATGAAGCATATTTCTGTTCTAGTCAAACCAGCGTCCGCGCTGTGTAATATTCGTTGTAAATACTGCTTTTATGCAGACGTCAGCTCGCTGAGAGAAGTTCGTTCATTTGGAAAAATGAAATCTGAAACTGCAGAAAAGATGATTGAGCATCTCTTTGTAGATTTAGTCGATGGCGATGAGCTCACATTGGCTTTTCAAGGTGGGGAGCCAACGTTAGCAGGTCTGACGTATTATAAAAATATTGTTGCGTTTGTTGAGCAACAGACGAAAAACGTTACGGTTCATTATGCACTACAAACTAATGGCCTATTGATTAACGAACGCTGGTGTCAATTTTTGAAAGAGCATCAATTTTTGGTGGGCTTATCCATCGATGGTCATCCGCTGTATCATGATTTGAATCGCGTGGATCCGAAAGGTCGAGGAACGTTTCAGAAAGTCTTGGCAACCAAGGAATTGTTTGATACCTATGGGATTGAGTACAATATTTTATGCGTGCTGACAAATCCTTTAGCTAAGGAAGCGAAGAAGGTCTATCGTTTTTTACAAGAACAATCCATTCAATATGTTCAATTTATTCCTTGCTTGGATGAATTAGAAGCTAAGAAGAGAAGTAGCTATGCGCTAACACCACAGCGATTTGCCTCATTTTATGGGCAGCTATTTAAATTCTGGTTGGCAGAGCTGCAGTCTGGGCATTACCGCAGTGTCAAATTGTTTGATGATCTGATGAATTTATTTGTCGGTGGGCGCGTGACGGCCTGCGGAATTTTAGGGAATTGTCAGATTCAATACGTGATTGAAGCGGATGGTAGCGTCTATCCCTGCGATTTCTACGTGCTAGATGAATATCGCATGGGTTATATTCAAGAAAGTGGCTTGAAGGAATTATTTGAGCAAGAAATCTCCAAAAAATTTCTATGTGAAAAGCCAGATTACGGTGCATTTTGTCACTCGTGTCTCTTTCAGAAAGCCTGTAATGGTGGCTGCAAACGAATGAAGGATGCTATCTACGTGACGAAAGGGCAAGATTTTTGTGGGTACCAACAGGTTCTAACGCAATTCTTGCCACATAAAGAAGAAATTATGGAATTAGTTGGGAGAATTGCGAAATGATAAGTCTGATCTATTTTTTAGTGATTATTTTTGCCAATACCGTCGGCGCAATCTCAGGTATGGGTGGTGGCGTAATCATCAAGCCGCTGCTCGATTTGATTGGCGCCCATTCGGTAGCGGCCATATCCTTTTATTCGAGTGTGGCGGTCTTTACCATGTCGATTGTTTCCACCGCCCGTCAAATGAAACAGGGTGCGTCCCTAAAATTTAATTTAGTTTTGTGGATTTCGGTAGGGGCGATTCTCGGAGGTATACTAGGAAGTATCGCTTTCGAAGGGCTGTATCAACTGTTGCCTTCTGAGTCACATGTCCAATTGGTGCAAATTATTTTGACGATTATCACCTTAGTCTTTGCCTTTTGTGCCACGAAATTTCATTGGCGTTCCTTCAATTTGCATCACTGGCTGTGGTATTTATTCTGTGGTTTAGTGCTAGGATTTTTCGCCAGTCTATTAGGTATCGGTGGCGGTCCAATCAATGTCGCTTTACTAATGTTGTTCTTTGCAATGCCGATTAAACAAGCGACAATCTATTCCATTTGCACTATTTTTTTCTCGCAATTATCAAAATTAGTCACGATTACTTTCACAACAGGCTTCGCGCGCTACGATATGACCATGCTTTTCGTGATTATCCCAGCAGCCATCCTCGGTGGACTACTAGGCGCCAAATTTAGTCATGTACTCACAGAAAAGAAAGTTGCCTTAGTTTTTCAGCTGGTGATTCTCTTAGTCCTAGCTATCAATATCTATAACGGATTTATGCTTTCATTCTAAATCTATTACTAAAACGAGGAGTAGTTCATCATCTGGACTGCTCTTTTTTTCTTGAAAATAATCACTCTTAACGCTCGTCATTTATTTATTACAAACTAGCATCGTATGAAAGATTTGGGCGAGGAGCTGATAAATAACAGATAATTTTTTCAATTTTTTATTCGTATACCTAATTAGTCATTTTTCCCCTAATAATTAATTTTGGTGTCTTCTCGCTTTTCAATCGAGCTGTAACTGGCAACTGTTCAATGTTTAGTAGCTTTCTTATTAAAAATATCTTTTTCTATTTGTGTTTTACTTCACAAAAAACGCAACTAGCCACAAGTATTTAAAAAGTAGCTAGTTTACTACCTATAAAAAAGAATATAAGGGATATAAACCTTATAACCTAGCGATTCTCTGAGGGGATTTTATAAAAGTTAGCCGAGTTAAATTCACATTTTACTGGAAAATAGAATTTTTTAGAGTTGTGGCTAGTTGCGGTGTTTTCCTGTATCTTCCTGGCCTGTCAATTAACAAGAATCCATCTACAAGTGGATTTTGCGTTAAAAACTAACATTTTACACCTTAAAGGATGCGCAACTAGCCACAATTATCTAACAAGTAGCTATTTTTTTACTTATTTACCGATTGGATAAGGTTTTAAATAACGAATTTAAAATTAGTGGATTCCCCAACTAGTGAAGTTCAAAAATCCCACTCACTTAAGAATGAAGCTGCTCCCAAGCCAACAACAAATTTATATTTTTTGACTAGCCCCTAACTTGAAAAATTGCATATTTATTGAAAATGCGCTACAGTATTTACAGAAAACAGATGATAGAGAGCTGAGGAGAAAGAATTTATGACTGAAACAAACCCTATGACTGAGACAAAATTTTGCCGTGAATCCCGCGTAATTCAAACGCATCGGATCTTTCCTTTCGATTTGAACCCATTTAAAGCGCTATTTGGCGGTAAGCTGATGACTTTAATTGATGATGCGGCGTCGATTTCAGTGACACGACATTGCCGAAGAGGTGCAGTAACGGCCTCACTAGATAATTTGAATTTCTTGAAACCTCTTCATGAAAATCATTCTGTCTGCGTGGAATCCTACATATCTGGTGCGCACAAAAAATCGATGGAGGTTTTTGTCAAAGTAGTCGGCGAGAATCTGACGACAGGGGAGCGCTATTTGGCGGCGACTTGCTTCACAACATTTGTAGCTGTGCCTTCACATATGAATCAGGAAACTGAATTTACTGTGCCTCATGTAGTTCCAGAAACAGACGAAGAAAAATTGGTCTGTTCAGGTTATCAAAAGCGTCGCGCCCATCGTTTACAAGAGCGTGACGAGTATCAACAATTTGCTGCGACCTTAACCACGGATCTACCTTGGATTGATGAAGCATAGATAGCAAAAAAAATCGCTAGAAAATCAACTGAAATCAGCTGATTTTCGGCGATTCTTTATTTGTATTAAGTAAAATATTGATTCCTATAAAATTTTATTCCCGTGTCCTACAGTAATTATAAGCGAGATTAGACCGCTACGCGCTCTAATTCTTCCACTGCACGAATGGCTTTTAAAACCTGTTCCGCTGAGATATTATCGTCGATCATTTGGAAGCTTTCCTTCTTACCGGCAGCAAAATCTGCGGCTTGTTCTAGTAAAGGTAATTCTTCTTCGCGGACATTCAATTCTTCTAAACGAGTTGGTAAACCAATTGTTTCGTAGAAGGGTAGTAGACTAGTAATTTCATCGAAATCGTTCGTGTGAGCCAATTGAACTAAGATGCCATAAGCAACTTTTGCACCATGTAAAACTTCATGCGTTGATGGAATATACGATAAGCCATTGTGCACCGCATGGGCACCGGCTGAACGACCGAATTTGGCTGCGAATCCGCCAACTGTTCCAGCTAAGGCAATAATTGTGTCGGCCACGCGTCCAAAGGCTGGTGAGACAGTTTGCGTTTCTAAATCCTTCAATGCTTGTTCAGAATCGGTAAGTAAAATTGACAAGATTTCTTTAGCGCTAGCAATTCCTAAACGGATAAATGCTGTCTGTTCGTTATCTGATAAGTTACGTGTGATTCCTTCAATTTCATACCATTTTGCCAAAGTATCGCCAATTCCCGCGATAAAATATTCTTTAGGCGTCTGTAATAAGAACGTCCAGTCGACAAATAATAAAGACGCTGAATATGTATAATAACCAATTTCTTTGAAGCTGTGATCTGGGTTGTAGACCGCTGCGACAGGTGAAAATGGCGCGCAGTTTGAAATAAGTGTCGGAATTAAAATGAATTCCGAACGTAAATTTTCCGCTGTCATTTTTGCCGTATCAAGGACGCGTCCGCCGCCGATACCAATAACCACATCTGCTTGCCCGATAATGTCCGCAAGTCGCTGCGCATCTTCTTCACTGGCACTGCCATCGTAGACAAATGTCGGGTAGTCGAAGTCGTGAGGGTAATATGCTTTGAACTTCGCAAAAGAAATTTCCCCAGTAACTACAGCAACTGTAGTGTATCGTTTTAAATAATTTGGTAATTCGTTTAAAATTGTTTCGCCCGCCAGATAGCGGTTGGCGCCAGGCCGTACTTCTGTATCCATTTCCATAAATATTCCCTCCATTTTTTGTTGAGTTGCAGATTAGTTTAAACTTAAAATTGTCTGTTGTCAATATGAGAAAGCTCTAATTTTAGAAATATTCTGACAATTAATCGATAAGAGCGGTTTCATTTGTGTAATTTGGCTTTTCCGTAATTAGTGAGTACAATAGAAGGAGGAAAAGTGAGGGGGACACCACGTGATTTATTTTGCAAGACATGGAGAAACACAATGGAATAAAAAGGGACTTGTCTGTGGCAGAGCTGATATTCCTTTGACCGAAAAAGGCTATCAACAAGCTGAGGAATTGGGTGAAAAAGTTAAAGAATTGGCTCAACCAGTTACTAAAATTATTCATTCGCCACTGATTCGCGCCAAAGAAACCGCACGCGCAGTCAGTCGTCAGATACAGATTCCCTTAGAAGAAGATGCTCGTCTAGCTGAATTCGATTTTGGAACCTATGACGGGGTATTGATTCAGAATGAAACACTTCAAGCGGTGCGCACACATTTTGCCTATCGCTTTCCTGACGGTGAATCAGTCCTTGATGCGGCAGCGAGGATTTATCCTCTGATTCAGGAATGTTTGGCAGATGAAGAGAATACCTATTTATTGGTCTGCCATAATGCCTTAATCCGCGTTATGCATACTTATTTTGAGTCGATTGATAATGAAGATTTCTTTAATTTTTCTGTAACTAACACTGCATTGCTCAGTTATGAATCAAAAAAATTAGTCGATTAGTGTACTATTTTGTTGAGGAGTCCTTCAGTAGACTGCTCAACTTTTTTCTTTTTTTCTCAACTAAAATAAATGAGCTCCACTTTCTAAGACTCTTTATTTGTTCTTACAAAAAGTAAGTGATATGATAATGACAGATAGAAATTAGGGAGGAATTACAAATGACCGTTATTATACCAGAATTTAAAATACATGAAAAAACACATCCAGGAACCGTTAGCTTAAAAGTCAATGATTTACAAAAGGAAGTCACTTTTTACATACACAACATTGGCTTACAACTTATTTCTGAAACCGCTACGAGCGCTGTATTGGGCGTAGACGGACGCGCGTTGGTGGCGCTTAGAGAAATTAAGAATGGCCAAGTGAGTCCGCGAAAGACTGGCTTGTATCATATGGCCTTTTTATTACCAGAAAGAAAAGATTTAGGCAATGTATTGTACCATTTGCTCTCCGTTAAGGCGCCGATTACTGGCGCTGCCGATCATGGCTATAGTGAAGCCATTTATCTCAATGATCCAGAAGGAAATGGGATTGAAATTTACCATGACAAGCCTCGTGAAAATTGGGATATCCGTTCAGATGGTGAAATAGTCGGTGTAACTTTAGAAATGGATGCGGATGGTGTGCTTGCTGCCGCAGATAGAAAAACCAATCAATTGCCTGCCGGCACAGTTATGGGACACGTGCATCTGAAAGTTGCTGAATTAAATCAGACAGAAAAATTCTACACAGATGTTTTAGGAATTTCTTTGAAGAATAACTTTGGTGGGCAAGCCAAATTCTTTGCAGCAGGGGATTACCATCACCACATTGGCGCCAACGTGTGGCAAAGTAAAAACGGTGCTGCCATCAATGAAACAGATCTTGGCTTAGAATCTTTGACGCTATTAATTCCTGACAAACAAAATTTCGTTGATGTTAAAGAGCATATCCAGCAAACACAAGAATTCTTAGCAGAAGACGAACAATCATTTACCGTTAAAGATCCAAATGGTTTAGTATTTATTTTTAAAATGGAATAAATGGAACTTTAGAAAATGATAAGCACATGCTTTCTTCTTTCAAATTGCGCCAACCAATAAGAAAATCTGACAATTATATACCGACCGCCAAAACCTAACTTTTGGCGGTCGGTATTTTTTTATGTCCAAATATAATTTTGAATTTAATTGAACTATTATTCAAGAATATCGCAAAGAAAGGGGAGAAATACAGTATTTATTACAGAAAATAGGAATAAAATATACTACTCCACTCACTTATTTTCCAAAATCATTCTCTCAGTCTTGAGACCTATTTTTATAAAACTGACTTGTTTCCCAATACTATGTGATGTATAGTATTATGCATAAGGGGGTGTTCGGGTGAACAGTCAATTAAAAAAAGGCATGTTAGAGTATTGTATTTTGGCTTATCTGAATAAACAGCCATCTTATGGTTATGATATCATCAAAAATATTTCTGGTCTCATACCGATTACAGAGTCGACTCTTTATCCTATTTTGAAACGTTTAGAGGCAAAAAATTGCGTTGAGACGTTCTCGCAGGAATATAATGGTCGACTGAGAAAATATTATAAAATTACACTGACCGGACGAACGGAGTTGCAAGTATTTATGGAAAGTAAGGTCCAGGTGGAAGAGATTTACGCATTTATTGAGGGGAGTTTAGTAGAATGAAAAAAAGTGCTCAAATGTTTTTAGTAGAATTAGAGAGGAAGATTCCTCGTGAAGCGCCGCTTGAAGAAAAAGATGCTTTCTTGGCGTATTGTAACGAAATGATCCAAGATTTAATCGATGATGGTTATTCAGAGGAAGAAGCGATTTTCAAATTAGGCAATCCAGATTCATTAATTTACGATAATTTCGAGTCGTGGTTTGTCGTGAAGGAGCAAAAGGTTCCAAGAAAAACAATGCCTTTTTTCTTGATCATCACCATCTTAGGACTGCCATTGTGGGGTAGTTTATTGTTGGCTGTTGTACTAATTATTTTTTCTGCCTATTTGGTTATTTGGATGATTCCATTTGTCGTCGCATCCTTTGCGTTTACTGGGATTGTCGGTGGTTTGGCCGCAGCTGTGACAAGTTTATTTGCTGTTCAAGATGGTTTATTTGTCGGCGTCACGCAATTTGGTTTAGGCGTAGCCCTCTTCGGATTGGGCATCTTACTAACAATCGCTTTTGTCAGAATCAGCGGTACTTTTATAAAATGGACCGCATCTTTAACAAAACGAGTAGCAAAATTATTATTCAGTAGGAGAGTGAAATTCGTATGATTAAGACTAGAATTAACGAATTATTAAAATTAGGTGTATTAATGACCACCATTGGCCTCTTAATTGCATTTGTCGGCTTTTCCATGGCGGGCTTTGATTATAAAGCTTATCATACGGATGATACACGTCCTTGGTATCGAGTGATTACGTTCCATACCGGTAACGACGATAAGTGGGAATGAACATATAAAAGAAACGCTAGATCGTGCTGAGCAGAAAAAGTTCTGAGCACAATCTAACGTTTCTTTTTTTGTCGCTGTTTTTATGGCCTTAATTCCAGATTGCTGTTTCTTGATTGTTCAATGTGATTAGCTATTTATCACTTGTTATTTGCATCACTTTGCTGCATTAACCAATGTGTGGTAAATTCGCTCAACGTCTGCTGGCGTGCCACGTAATTCATAGTCATCTAGGATTGGAACAGCAAATTTTTCTGCATATTGTTTGGCGGTAAGGCAATATTGGTGATTGAAGTTTTTGTTGCCACTGCCGACAATCCCCAAACAACGTTGATAGTTATTCTCGTAGTCCATATATTCACCTAACACATTGGTCAGGATTTCAACATCGCCATTATCAATACCGTTGCCGCCTTCTAAATAAGTCGGTACAAACGCGAAATAGTCTGCTGTTTCGGGCTCGAAATCAGAGTTTTCATGGATTTCTTTGCCTTCAATCAAAGGAGCGGCAGGATTCTCTGCGTTTCGTTCTTTCGCATAAGTAGTCAGCTTTTGAACGAAAGAACGAGTATTTCCGGAAATGGATATATAAAGTATTTTCATTATTAATCTCTCCTATCTAATCGATATCACTGCAAAAATTAGTTGCCATCGAAAGATTGGCTCAACAGTTTCCACTAGTAATAATCATAGTCTAGTGTAACGCCCTTTGAGAAAAAATGAAACTACTTGTTGAAGATCAAAGCTAATTTTTACAAACTATCTAATCGAGCATCTGTGACTCAAAAAAGCTTGAGTTTTTTCTTACACTCAATATAGATTAATGGCACGAGAGATATAACAATAACAAACAGCCAATGAGAAAAGTGAAGAGCCGTCAAACCTAATACAGCAGCCGTTTGTGGGATAAGCACAAGTAAAAAGATGACAAACGTACCAAAAGCTGTGGTTGTAAGCAATAATTTATTTCCCGTCAGCCCTAACTCGAAGATTGACTCAGAGCTTCTGCAATTATACATATGAACGATTGTGGATAAGCCAAGAACCACAAAGGTCATTGTGTTGGATAAGTCGCTCGTTGGTTGAACATTTTGAAGCGTAACTGACGAACCCACGTAAATGGTAGCTAGAGTGACTATTGTAAATACTAGCGAAATTTCAATAATTTTCTTTAATAAACCATTATCAAAAATGCTCGATTTTCGATTAACTGGTTGATTCAGCATCACGTCTTTTTCAGCTGGTTCTACAGAAAGACTGAATCCAGGAATCCCATCAGCAACAACTTTGATGAGTAACAATTGAATTGCTGTGACGGGCGCACCCATGCCCAATAACAATGAAATTAAAACAATGGTGAGTGCCGAAATATTACAACCCAGCATCGCGTAGAGTGATTTTCGGATATTCGCATAGACACGTCGGCCTTCTTTGACGGCTTCAATGATTGTAGCAAAATTATCATCTAGTAGAACCATATCGGAAGCTTCTTTGGCAACTTCTGTGCCACCGCCCATGGCTATCCCGACATCGGCAGCTTTTAAGGCGGGCGCATCATTGACACCATCACCCGTCATGGCTACCGTTTCACCATTGGCTTGTAAAGCTTTGACAATTCGGATTTTATCCTCTGGCGTAGTCCGAGCAAAGACACGATACTCATGAATGATATCTGACAATTGTGCATCAGATAATTGGCCTAACTCATAACCGGTCATGGCTTTGGTCCCTGACTCTAATATCCCGACGTCGCCAGCAATTTTTTTAGCAGTCAAGAGGTGATCGCCAGTAATCATGATAGGTCGAATCCCGGCTTGTTTAGCAATTTCAACTGCTTGATAACTTTCTTTTCTGGCAGGATCGATAATCCCGATAAAGCCTTCAAATTGCAAATCTGATTCTAAAATATCACTGCTTATTTCTTCAGGATAGTCAGGATATTCTTTAAAGGCAACACCTAAAACACGATAGGCTTGGCTAGCTAAATCATCGTGTAAAGCGAGATGCTGAGAGTGAGGAGAATTAATCGGTAATCGATCATAGGCTCCTTTGGTCACAGAAAAGTAGGTGGCATTTTGTTTAAGTTTGTAAAGGACCGTCATTTTCTTCCTCTTGGAATCAAATGGCAGTTCATCTATACGCTCGTATTGTGCTAACTTTTTCTGTAATACCTCTTTTCCAAAATAAGCTTCGGTCGCTTTTTTGATAGCTAATTCAGTAGGATTTCCGTAGTCACCGTGCGCTTCGGTTAAGCTACTTGCCAAATAAAAATGGAGCAATAAATCGGCTTGTGCTTGTGGCTTTTTTTCTTCAATTGGCACGATTTTTTTTACGGTCATTTTATTCTCGGTGATGGTTCCAGTTTTATCAGAACAGATGACGGAGACATTCCCAATGGTTTCCACTGCTGCGGGTGTTCGAACGATTGTCTTCTTTTTTGCCATGTTTCGAATCCCAAATGAGAGAGAAATCGTCACAACTACAGGAAGAACCTCTGGGATGGCTGCAACTGCCATAGAAATAGCCGTCATAATTGATGTTTCTATCGGATAGCCTCGAAGGATTCCAATCAGAATTGCTAAAAATGCTGCACCGATTGCTACCGCACCCAAACTTTTTCCGAGTTTCTGCATTCTGATTTGTAAAGGTGCTTCTGTGGGTGCTTCTTCAGTCAATAAATCGGCAATTTTACCTATTTCTGTTTGTAAGCCAGTCCGTTCAACAATTGCTTCCGCGCGACCGTTGAGTACCAAGGAACCTGAAAATACTTTGTTTTTCATATCACCAATCGAATCGAGAGGTGTTGGTTGATAATTAGGATCCTTTTCGCTGGGCTCACTTTCTCCAGTCAAAAATGATTCATCTATCAGTAAATTTTTGCTAGTTACTAACATAGCATCTGCGCACACACGGTCACCTAACTCGAGCAGTAAACGATCCCCTGGAACCACTTCCGTACTTTTTACGATTTCCACTCGTCCATCGCGAAAAACTTTTGTCTCAGGTATGCTAAAGCTTTTCAATTCATCCATCGATTTTTTTGCCTTTTTTTGTTGGCGAATCGATAAGTAAATATTCAACAGCACAATCCCAAATATGACCAGTGGTTCGGAAAAATTATCCGGATGATTGTGCCAAGCGACATAGCTGGAAAGCACTGTGGCCATCAGTAGAATTATAATTGTGATGTCTTTTAGTGAGGCTAGTAGATAATCAATAAAATGTTTGCTTTCTCCTTGTTCTATTGAATTTTCACCAAATTCCTCCAGCCGTATCTTAGCTTCCTGTTGTGTTAATCCCAACACATTACGTTCTTTTTCTGTCCATTTCTTTTGCATGTCTAATCCCTCCCAAACAAAAAAAGTCAGTCAAACTAACCATTAGAGCCTACGGTTAATTTGGCTGACTTTTTACAATACTATTCCGGCGAACAGTATTTAAGTCTACTATTTTGAATCCACGCTATTATTTCACATCCAAAAAAATAAATCAAGGATTAAATTTTTCAAGGGAGTTGTTCATAAAATTCATTAGTTGTCTCAAATCTGGTCGGTACAATTATTAAACCAGGTTATGCACGATTTAAATTCACTACAGTCACGACTTTTTGAGGCAATTTAAATCGGTAGCTGAATGGGGACCTTATCGGCAGTTTAGCTTCAGAAAAATCTGAATTTATTTTTATTCCCTAGATAGCTGTAGTATACTTTTGTTAGTGAGTTTTTTAGTAAAATGAAATGAAGGTGAAGGTATGATTGAATTAAAACGGGTAAGAAAAGTTTATGGCGACAAGGTCGCACTGGATGAGTTGAATTTAACCATCAAAAATGGCACGATTTTTGGGTTCCTCGGACACAATGGAGCGGGTAAATCCACGACCATCAAGAGTATTGTCAGTATCATTAACCCGACAGCCGGCGAAATTATTGTCGATGGTGAAAATTTAGCAGAGCATCGACAGGCTATCAAAGAAAGAATTGGCTATGTCCCTGACACGCCAGATATGTTTTTACAGCTGACGGCGGATGAATATTGGATTTTATTGGCGAGTGCCTATAACTTAACTGAGGAACAAAAAAATAAACAAGTGGCTTATTTGACACGTTTATTTGATATTCAGGGTCAAGAAAACAATACGTTGGAAAGCTTCTCTCACGGGATGCGTCAAAAAGTTATTGTGATTGGGGCATTGTTATCTGATCCAGATATTTGGATTTTAGATGAGCCTTTGCAAGGGTTAGATCCGCAAGCAGCTTTTGATTTGAAAGAGTTGATGAAAGAGCATGCCAGAAAAGGAAACACCGTTGTCTTTTCTACGCACAATTTAGATACAGCACAACAATTATGTGATGAGTTAGCTATCTTAAAAAAAGGCGAACTCATTTATAATGGGACGGTGGATGATTTACTAGCCACTTCACCAGGGGAATCGCTAGAAACCATCTATCTACGAATGACCGGACGCCATTCTGATGAGCAGCCGGGAAGTTAGGGGAGAGCGCGATGAATAAAAGCCAATTAATTAATCTATTCAAAGTAAATTTGCTTTATATTAATCCACAAGCTACTGAACAGTCGCGAAAAAAAGGGAAAACGGGGAATAAAATTTATCGTAGTATCTTAAGTCAATATGCCTTTATGAGTGTTATTTTTACCGTAATTTATGGGGGCATTATGTTCGCCCTCGATTTTTCTAAATATCCAGGCTATTTTACTTTTTATATTGCTTTATTTTTAGTCATGACCTTTGCTCAAGGAGTCTCGATTATCTATAATATTTTCTATAATAGTAAGGATTTAAAGGATTATTTACCCTTGCCGTTCTTGCAGAGAGACGTCTTTTTAGCTAAGTTTTTGATTATTGGATTGACGCTAGCACCGTTCATGTTACCAATCTTGGTCTTGTTTGTCCTCACCGCCATTCGAGCTAGCCAGTCGCTACTTGTGGGACTACCTCTGAGTCTCATTTTATTTCTATTATTTTTCTATTTGGGTTGTGGCATTAGCACCTTGATTGTGACCGGACTGACGCAAACACAAGTTTTTATCAAGCATAAAAGTATCATGACAACTTTGCTAATGTTTATTCCGATGTTAGGGATGATGGCAGGTATCATGTATCTGAATCAAAAACAAGCAGATGCTTTTCAAGGAACATTAGTCGATCAAACGATTATTTATCCTTTTTTACCTTTTCACACGGTCTTGACCAACCTTTTTTCCATTAATGGATTGATCAGCTTACTAGTGATTATGGCTGCCTGTCTAGCTCTAGCTTACCTCTTGAAAAGGGTCGTCATTTCTAGCTTTTATCGCTTGGCTTCAGAAGAAACGAATCATTCAACTGTGAAGAGTAAAAAAGCTAAACAAGTCAAAAAAAGAAATTTCGAGGGGTTACCCAAGCAACTATTCCGCTATAACTTAAGCTTGATTAAAGACCCAACATTATTGCTACAAGTCCTGACCTCACTCATCATGCCAGTCATTATCATCTTTCCAACACTGATGATTGGCGAGCTAGAGCTAGGAACCATTCCCTTGGAATTTTGGCTTATTCCCTTTTTGATTGGCCTATTCTTAGCCTTATTTACTGTTAATTCAACGTCAATTATTAGCTTAATCATCTCTTTAGATAGAGAGAATTTCTATTTTGTCCGCTCTTTACCGATTAATATGAAAGACTATTTGAAAGCAAAATTTACATTTGCCTTTACCATTCAAGCGACTCTGACAGGACTAGTCACGCTGATTGTGGGACTGATTGGCCGAGTGCCGATTCTGCTGATTATTTTTGCCATACTAGGCTGCGTATATGGCTGCTTTGTTGCTGGGATGTATTATTTTTATCGAGATTTCCGGCTACTCTCGTTGAATTGGACAAGTGTCTCGCAATTATTTACGCGAGGTGGTGGAAACTTTATGATGGTCCTTTCCATCTTTGGCACCATCATTATTGGGCTGTCAGTCATTGGCGGAACGGTTTTCCTACTGTTCACCACGGGCGGATCGCTGCTTGTTTCTTTGGCAATTTTATTAGTTATTCTAGGTATCGGTGGCATTTTATTCGCCCATTATCAACGAATATTTTGGCGCAATCTAGAGTAAATAAGTTCGCTAATTAAAAAGTGTTTGCGTGGGTAGTATCCCTCGCTTATTCTATAAAAAATGGATCAGACCCACAAAAATGTGAGTTTTGATCCATTTTTTTGTGTATTTGTGGTAAACTGGTGTTCGCATATTTGTTTGGAGGTGAGGCAGAATGGATGAATGGACAGCAGCGCTGAAAGAGTGGTACCCAGAAATATTGAGTAAGAAGAGCTACCCACTAAAAATTTCTAAGCACTATACTAGTGGACAGCGCTGGGAAATATATGAGCGTCTGACGAAGGTTCAAAGAGACTTAATCAATCAACATCGCCGTTATTTAATCCAGTCTCAATTTTTAGAAGAAAATTATTTGTTGGCTACCGATTGGGTATTCGAGGATTTTCGTGTTAATCCATTTTTTAGAACCAATCGAAGACAAGAAAAACTTTTCTGTAAATGCGGTCGTGAGTTAAAGGTCCAATATATTGTCAAATCAGAAAAGACCGGGGAACGTTTGATGCTAGGGATATCACATTTTGCTGAACATCTGCATGTTTCTGAACGAGTCGCTACTTCAATCTCGCAAGGTATGACGACAGTCGATTTGGCGATGGATGAATTATTGTGGCTAAAACAGCAAAACACGCCATTTCCTGAGGAGCTATGGCAAAAATATCTCTACGCCTTACTCTATAATAATCGTTTGAAGAAACCCAGAAAATTAAATGAACGGCTGATGCTGAGAGTTAGTGAATTTCGCGCAGCTGATTTTCCGATTTATTTGGCTGATTACAAAGCTTTAGAAAAAGAAATTGCCGCTATTTATCAACAAACGAACGTAGAAAAAAAGACTGTTGATTTGACTGAGGTTGATTTTAAAAATACGAAAACTTCAGTGGAGATAGATACTAAAGCATTTATTGAAACCTATCAGGCCTTTTTACAAAAAGATTTGTCGGCAATTAAGACAGCAGAATGTGCCCACAACAAGTTGCCGGAAAGCTTCTATAGGGATTTACTCGTTACGCTAAGAAAAACGAAAAATCAATCACGAGTCAACGCAGAAGTAACCATTCAGCATTTTTCTCAGACAGCCCAAGGACGATGGATTCAACCACAGATATATTCAATTATTCTAGAGAATTACTTACAATACGGGCTAAAAGAAGCCTTTTTCTATCATATTCCGAGACCTATAAGAAATGGTTTATTGCGCGTGCTGAAGCGCGAACAAGCTGAAAAAGAATCGACGACGACGGCAGAAGTAAGTGAATCAAAACAGAGATCTGAGGTCTCAGTGTGGTTGATGGAAAAACAACAGGAGCAGTCATTAAATAAAACACAAAGAAAAGCCTTAACACTTATTCAACAATTGGAAGAGTTACGAGGAACAGATCAGTCGATTGATTATTTACTTGCTGATTACGTTAAGCAGACAAGGGAGAGTGAGGACAAATGAGAAATATCACGGTTGAAGAGTATTCGCCAGAGTGGCCAGAGCTGTATCGAAAAGAAGCCGAAAAGGTCAAAGAAATCGTGCGGGGAAATGAAGTGGCTATCTATCATATCGGTAGCACCTCTGTTGTCGGCTTAAAAGCCAAGCCTGTCATTGATATTCTACTAGTGGTGAGAGAAATCCAGTTACTGGATCAGCAAACAGCCTTATTTGAGCGTTTAGGGTATGAAGCAATGGGCGAATTAGGGCTACCGCAACGCCGTTTTTTTAGAAAGGGTGGGGATCATCGGACACACCATATCCATGCCTACCAATTTGATAATAGCCAAGAAATCCTACGTCATCTTTGTTTTCGTGACTATCTTGTCGCCCATCCAACAGTAGCCCAGGAATACGGGCAATTGAAGCAAGCGTTAGCGCTGAAGTTTCCCAATGATATTGAACAATACGGCGATGGCAAAGATGCTTTCGTCAAACGGATCGAGGCAGAAGCTTTGATGGATTTTTGGCAGCAACGAGCTATCACACATTAATTTAGTTGGAAAAAATGTTACACGAATCTATCAGGCAAACGTCCATGAAGAATTTACGTGATATCTATAGATGACGAATTCACACAAATAGCCGCGATAAAGTTTTAGAGGCAGCCTTTACTGGCTCTCGAACTTCATCACGGCTATTAATTTTGAATAGGTTTACTTGGCTGAGCCTTCCGTCAATTCAAAGGTTAATTGAACAGGGTTATGATCTGAATACTGGAATCCTTTATCTAACACAGAAATTTCTTTAACTGAAATATTATTCGATACGATGAAACCATCGATGAGCGTGACAAAGGTCCGGCCTTTCTGATAGTCTTCGTCTAAATTGCGCACCGAGGGAATAGCTGCTTCGGCTAGACCTGTCTCGGGAATCGAAAAGCCTTCTGGTAACTCGTCTTTAGGGAAGGGTTGATTCCAGCTAAATGACTGCTCAGAATTTTTGAAGACAGTCTCGCTATCTTCCAGTAAAGCGTGATTATAATCGCCACCGACAATCACATAATTGCCAGCCTGATAGCTGCGTGACATTGCTTCACTTAATTTTTTAATTTGAGCTTTTTGAATTTTAGGATCCTTCGTGTAGGCTGACAAATGGACGTTAATTAAGGTTAATGTGCGCCCATTTGCGACAGGTACATCTGAAACGGTGAAGGCTCGATCTAAATCGAAGAATTTATTAAAGTTTGTCTCAATCGGCAAGGAGTATCGAGTACTTTCCGTAATCTTCCCTTTGCTGATTGTGACTAGGCCCGATTTTGATTGACCGATGGGTTCAGTCACTGGATAAAAAAGGTAGGCCGAACGATAATTTTCTCCATAAATACTTGAATAATCAGCAAAAGATCTCTCTAACGCATCTACTTGATTGACACCATACGAGCGAGTTGCCTGTTCATCGACTTCTTGGAAGAAGGCAAAGTCAGGATTGATTTCTTTAGTGGTATCGATAATCCCAGTTAAGTTTTCTTTAATTGCTGCCTCACTGAAGCCTCGCGAATATTTACCACCATCCATGAAAAAACTATAATCAGGACTATAGGCAGCGTAGCCAATATTATAGGTCGCGATTATGTAAGGATTATTTGGCAAAATTTCTTCGGTGCCCTGACCGGTGACAGTCAGAGGTAGATTGTCCTCTGCTCGTGAATAACTGAGAAAAACGTAAGAAACATAGCCAATCACCACTAACAAAATTGTGGCAATAACCATCAATAGGTAACGCACAAACTTTTTCATAATTTCCCCCTTAGTTAAAATTATTGCTCATTCGTCCATAGTTGACCAGTTGTGTCAGTCCTTATCTGTTGCAGCAGGTAAGGATTGTTTTGCTGCTGCTGGATATTTTTGGGCATTTTTAATCAACTTTTCTTCGATAATCTGCGACACATCAATCTCCAAATCGGTTGTCAACATCAGTGTGTAAATCAGGATATCGGCTATTTCTTCTTTGATGTTCTCAAAATTTTGTTCGACGCCTTCTTGACTTGTCCGCCACTGAAAGTCTTCCAGGAGTTCGGAGGCTTCTAAATTGATGGAAATCGCTAAATCTTTGGCATTATGGTATTGTCGCCAATTTCGTTCATCACGAAATTGATTGACTAAGTCGGTCAAACGTTGTACTTCATTCATAATCCACGCTTCCTTTCATGTCTCTTTATTTTCTCGCACTCTTTAAGAAAAGTAAATAAATTTGCTAAAGAACATAAGCTGGGAAAAAATGAGCAAATTTCCTAGACATTTTCAAACGAATAGCGTACAAAGAAATTAGTGAATTAATTAGGCAGTACAAAAATAAGTGGAATATCATCAGTTGAAGGAGTGTTATTGTGCAATTACAAACGATTCATCATGTAGCAATTATTGTTTCGGATTATCAGAAGTCAAAGGATTTTTATGTCAATCAGCTAGGATTTGCGATTATTAGAGAAAATTATCGACCTGAAAGAAATGATTACAAGCTTGACTTGAAGTTAGGCGATTGTGAGCTAGAAATTTTTGGCATTGAAGGAGCGCCTAAACGCCCTAGTTATCCTGAGGCTTGTGGTTTGAGACATCTGGCTTTTAAGGTAACTGTGATAGAAGAGGTTATCGCAGAATTGAATAGTCAAGGGATTGAAACGGAGCCTGTCAGGATTGATTCATTCACTGGGAAAAAGATGACGTTCTTTCATGACCCAGACGGATTACCCTTAGAATTGCACGAATAACGGCGTTGCATGACAAAAATGTAAGTAAATCTTAGAAAAATTTGATGTTTTCTTTTCATAATTCTTGTTATACTAAAAGAAAGGGGAGAGAAGACATGAAGAAAATAGGGTTGGTCATTCTGCTTGGTGGCATTCTCTTGTTGGGGGCAATGAATGGCTTAGTTGGGGTCAAGAATCAATTAGCAGATATCAGTAAGCAAGACTATAAAATTAACTTAAAAAAGGCTATTCAACTGTATCAAAAGGAAACAAAAATAGATAGCTGTACTGCCATTTCTTTTGATACCTTGGAGGAAGCCAATACATCTTATAAACCAAAGTATACGTACATATTTGAAAATGGGGAAACCCTTGTACATATTAACCCAGATACGGGGAAAATCACCAAAAGAAAACAAAAATTAGTCAAAATGAGTCAGCAAAAAAGAAAAATCAAGCTGGCTGAACTAACTCACATGCCGATGCCAAACGAAGCCATGAAGCAAGCGTTGGATCGTCTGCAAGGACACAATAATCAAGTCGTCGCTTGGCGTTTACAAAAGGAACATCTTGTGCCGTCTTATACAGTGACAATTAAGCAGAATCATGCGCAAAAACGCGTGTTAGTCGAATAATAGAGCCTTCGATTTAGGCTGAAAGAATGAATTTGATTCCATAAATTCGCTCTTTTTCGAGGCTATCATTTCCTATTTTTTCTTCACAGGAGTAATCTATAGGTGTAAGAATTCAATCATAGGGAGTTGGATACAGATGGAAAAAATAGTTTGTCCGCATTGTGGGAAAAAGTTTCGCTATGAAGAAATTACTAATATAGTTAGCCACGCGGATAAGGAAATGGCGATAGTTTGCCCGTATTGTGATTTAATTGCTGAAAAAAAGGTCAGTCATGGCTACTTTGTTTCGACAAAAATCATTGAGCAGAACTAATCATACGTCTGAATTGCTAGTAGTAGCTAGTAGGTACTTTACGAAGAGCAACAACTGAATCGTGCGTTAACAGATTATCTCGTGTCTTCATTAGTCATTGGCTGACTGATTCAGAGGTAATCTGTTTATTTTTTTGCATAGAGAAGTTGCCTCAAACAAGGATTTGAGAAAAATATTTTTGAACCCTTTGAATTGAGTGATAGGGGATGATAGAATAGATGCGAAAGAGAGGAATACGAATGATTCGCTTTATGACAAAAGAAGACGGGGCTGCTGTAGCGCCCTTAATATTAGTTATTTTAAAAGATATGGAATTGCCTTTTGTGGCACAGCATGGAGAAGCATTGACCATTAAATTACTGACAGAAGCCATAGCTGATCCTACTTATCGTTATGGGTATACCAAAGGAATTGTCAAAGAAGTTGCAGGGAAGATTGCAGGCGTGGCTTTTGGCTATACTTCAGAAGAAGAGCCAACAATTGATGCACCATGGACCAAAATTTTGGCGGCTCATGGGCTCGACGAAACGAGTCAGCTATTTACTGATCCTGAGACTTTCCCTGATGAATGGTATCTGGATACAATTTGTGTAGCAGAGGAGTTTCGTGGCAAAGGGATTGGCTCGGATTTATTAGATGCCTTACCGATGATCGCTGCACGTGATGGTAAATCCGTGATTGGCTTGAGTGTTGACGAAGCTAATCCTGGCGCTCGCCGATTATATACGCGAAAAGGTTTCAAAAAGGTTGGGGAAGTTCCCATTAGTGGTCATCTGTATGACCATATGCAAAAAGATATTTCTAGTGAGCTAACGATAGAATAAAAGTTAACGAAAACTAGACACAGCACAAAAAAGACGGATCCTACTGGGCCGTCTTTTTTCTATCAGGTAAGACAATGTGGTCATTACCATGGATTTTAATGGGTAGTGAAGTTCAGTTGATAATTTATTTTATCTTTCTTACGATTATACAACCAGTAGTCCATAATTGCTGCGATACAGATGCAAAGAGGCGCTTCTTCAACAATCGGGATGTTCAGCACATAATAATCACCCGTCAATAGCGTGGTCTTATCCATCTCCATCACCAATCGATTAAAATGATGAATGGCGTATTGATGTTGATGGATATTGCCTTGAACCGTCCAGTGAAGCTGTCGAATATAATAAAAATCACCTGGCCAATTAAAAATTTTCTTGAGCGTGCCGACTTTATCGAATCCTTGATAAATTTCAAAACGTGTCCCAAAAGTAAAACTGACTTGCTTGATACTGGCGACTAACTCCCCACTCATTTTATACAAAGAGAGAGCATCGCCTTTCGTGCCCCAGCGACCGACTAAAAGGAAGAGTGATTTCCCTTGACTATCTTTAACAATCGTTCGTGTTACACGACTAAGTTGTCGTTCTTGAATGAAAAATTCGGCCATCGGTTAGCCCCCTCTCTTTTTATTTCTACGCTGGTCTAGAGCATTTTACAGGTCTTCTTCGATTGCGCGCATAATCGCTTTGCCGACACCATTTTCCAAATTTGTATCTGTTTCATATTTGGCATATTCTTTGACTTCCAGTTCGGCATTGCCCATAGCAAAACTTACACCAGCCATTTGAAGCATACTTACATCATTAAAGTTATCACCGATTGTCATCACATCCGCTAAATCAATTCCACGATCGGTGGCAACATGGGCCACTGCGATACCTTTTTGGGCTGAGCGATGATTAATCTCGATATTATTTTGTCCGGAAGAGGTAATAGCTAAATCACCTAATGCATCAATCTCGCTAGCAACCGGACCTAAGACTTTCGGTCCCTCACTATGCACACAGATAATTTTCAAAACTTCCAACGAATCGTCTGTCAATAGCTCACGGATACTATCCACGTAATTAATGTGTAATAATTCCAGATTGGCTGAAGCCATGGCGATCGCCATTTTGTACGTAAGATGAGGTAAGTGGTCGGCAATCATCGCTGCAAAGCTATCAATTCGGCGACTTTGGCTTTCAGAATATAAGCCCTTATTTGTCGAAACTTCGTAATAAATATCATGAGCGTCTAAACGATCTAAAATAAACGCGATTTGCTCACGAGCAATTGGGACAGTAAACAAAGATACTCCATCCTTATCAAAGACTTGCGCGCCATTTAGCGTAATCATTGCACAACTAATCCCTGCTTCATCAAGCGCAGAGCGAGCTTCCTGATAATTTCGTCCAGTGGAAACCATAAATTCGATGCCTTGATCTAACGCAAAACGAATTGCTGCGGCATTCTCTTCTGAAATTCCCATATGGGCGTCTAATAAAGTTCCATCCATATCAGAAGCAATTAATTTAATCATATATACTGACCCATCCTTTCTTTTCTACTCTTTTATTTTACCACATTTTTAGTCAATATTATGAACAGAAATAGACTTGTAACGGAAAGAAATCTGCGCTATTCTTAAAAAAACAGGAGGAAGAGTAATGACCAAATGGATTCATAACAGTTGGCAAACAATTTTGGCAGATGAGTTTGCCAAACCGTATTACAAAGAGTTAGTCAATTTTTTAGATAACGAATATCAAACACAGAAAATTCATCCAGCGAGACCCCACATTTTTGAAGCATTAGAATTGACTCCCTACGAAAAAGTCAAGGTAGTTATCTTAGGGCAAGATCCATATCATGGAGCGGACCAGGCACATGGCTTATCATTTTCTGTCCAACCGGGAATAAAAACGCCGCCTTCATTAGTCAATATCTACAAAGAATTACAGACAGATTTAGGAATAGAACCTGTATCACATGGCAATTTAATTACATGGGCACAGCAAGGCGTTCTCTTATTAAATACTGTACTAACAGTCAGAGAAGGGCAAGCTTATTCGCATCGTGGAAAAGGGTGGGAACAGCTGACAACTGCCATAATTGAAAAATTAAATGAACGAACGGAGCCAATTGTTTTCATTTTGTGGGGCAAACCAGCTCAAGAAAAAGGGAAATTAATCGATGAAGCGAAACATGTCATAATCAAAGGGCCACATCCAAGCCCATTGTCTGCCTATCGAGGATTTTTTGGCTCGAAGCCTTTTTCTAAAACCAATGAAGCTCTGATTGCACTGGGAGAAACACCGATTCAGTGGCAGCTACCTGAAACGCCTGTACTAAACAGATAAATATCTGTTATAGTGCAGAACCTAGATTATGTGAAAACTTTAACAATTTTAGACTTTTCTGTATGAAACAGCTTAAAAATCTGTTCTTTTTTTTGAAGATAGTGTATGATGAATAAGTAAACTAAATTTGGAGGGTTATTATCTTGGAACTATTTGATAGTCTTAAATTTAAAATTGTACGTCGCAACATTAAAATCGTTTTTCCAGAAGCAACTGATGCTCGTATTTTAGGGGCAGCCGCTCGTTTAAAAGCAGAAGAATTAATGGAACCAATCTTAATTGGTAACCCGGATGAAATTCGTAAGTCAGCACATGCGCGTGGAATCAAAGCTTCATCATTCACAATCTACGATCCAGAAAACTATGACGGTTGGGATGCAATGGTTGAAGCCTTTGTTGAACGTCGTAATGGCAAAGCAACAAAAGAACAAGCTGAAAAAGTGCTTAAAGATGTTAACTATTTTGGAACAATGCTTACTTATATGGGTATTGCTGACGGTATGGTGAGTGGTGCTATCCATTCAACTGGTGATACTGTGCGTCCTGCGCTACAAATCATCAAAACAAAACCTGGCATTAGCCGGACAAGTGGCGCGATGATTATGGTTCGTGGCCGCGATCAAGAAAAATATATCTTCTCTGATTGTGCTATTAACGTGAACCCAACTGCGCAAGAATTAGCTGAAATCGCTGTTGATTCTGCGAAAACAGCTGAATTATTTGATATCGAACCTAAAGTTGCTATGATGAGCTTTTCAACTAAAGGTTCAGCTAAAGCACCAGAAGTGGATAAAGTTGTTGAAGCAACAAAAATTGCTAAACAATTGGCTCCTCAATATCAAATTGATGGCGAATTACAATTTGATGCTTCATACGTTTCATCTGTAGCGCAATTAAAAGCGCCTAGTTCAGATGTTGCTGGTCAAGCAACTGTCTTTGTCTTCCCAGAATTACAATCAGGAAACATTGGCTACAAAATTGCACAACGTTTAGGTAACTTCGAAGCAATTGGACCAATCTTACAAGGCTTGAACAAACCAGTTTCTGACTTGTCTCGTGGAGCAAATGAAGAAGATGTCTACAAACTTTCAATTATTACAGCAGCTCAAACATTAATGAGCTAAACTCTTTTTAGAAGAATAATTAAGAAGGGCAGGGAGTGATTCTCCTTGTTCTTTTTTTTGTAAAAAATAGTTCGATTCCTAATTTTATCGTGGCTAGCCAGACTTTTTCTTTAAAAATAAACCTACACAAGGTATACTAACAAAAGAAAGTAGGGATGAGTTGTGAGCATTATAATCGAAAATCCAACACAAACAGAACAATTGGCCTTCATTATTGGCGAGGTGGCTCAACCAGGCGATAATCTAGTGCTGACGGGTGATTTAGGTGCCGGAAAAACAACCTTAACTAAAGGTATTGCACGAGGCTTAGGGATTGACCAGCTGATTAAGAGTCCTACCTATACGATTATTAGAGAATACCAACAAGGAAGAATTCCTTTGTATCATATGGATGTCTATCGGGTCGAATATGGCGCGTCTGATCTTGGTCTTGACGAATATTTTGAGGGTGATGGCTTATCTGTGATTGAATGGGGTAACCTCTTAAATGAGGCACTGCCTGAAGATTATTTGGAATTAGTTATTCATAAAGATGAGAAGAATCCAGAAAAACGGACGATTGAGTTGACGGCGTTTGGTTCCCAAGCAGCGGCGCTTGAAGCCCGCATTCGACAAAGTTGGGTGAGTAGCCATGCGTGAGGAAGTCAATGTGACCATCCGTGAAGCGATACCTGAAGATGCCCAAGAATTATTAGCGGTCACGAAGATCATTGGAGCAGAGACTGATTTTCTAGTAATGGATGAGGAAGGAATGGCACTTGAAGCATATGAACTGGCTTTTCAGCTTGATCGACTCTACGAAAGCCCAAATAATGTTCTTTTTGTAGCCTTCGTAGATGAAAAAATGGTGGGCGTTGCTTCCATTCGTGCAGAGAGTAAATTTCGAATGGCACATATCGGCGAAGTTGGACTGAGTATCTTGCAGGAATATTGGGGAATCGGTTTGGGCAGTCTACTGATGGACGAACTGATTCTTTGGTCCGAAGAGAGCCAAATTATCCGACGTTTAGAATTAACCGTTCAACAGCGTAATCAGCGAGCGGTTCATCTGTACGAGAAATTTGGCTTTCAAACAGAAGGAATCCTACAGCGCGGCGCAAGGCTGGACGATGGACAATTTTTAGATGTGCAACTAATGAGTCTGATGATTGACTAGTAATCAATGAATAAAATAAAAGAAACGACTCCATGTTAAAGAGGATTTTTCCTTTTTAACATAGAGTCGTTTTTATGTTTAGAGACAATAAAAATGATAAAAAATCAAGGTTCATCTGCTTTTATTAGTTAGTTTATTTGATCTTACGAACTTCTTTTGCCAGATATTCAATCGTGTAAAGGGCAGGGACTTGTGAGGTCAAAGCGGCGTCCCCATTCTTTTCAGTGGAAATATAGTAGGCCAGATTAATATCAGATAATTTGGCAATTGTTGAGTTACTGCTATTAGTAATCGAAATAATCGTGCTCCGATTGGCTAAAAATTGATTTAAGTAATTGACGATATCTTTGGTCTCACCACTGACCGAAAGGGCAATCACACAGACTTTTTCAGCCAAGCTTTTACTGAAAAAATCAATCGGGTGGTTGGCTGGATCTTCGATGCGAAAGGCCATGCTGAAGATAGACGAAAAGTAGAGTACCCCATATTCAGCGATAATATTCGATGAGCCTGAACCAGTAAAGATGACTAACTCTTTTTCAGACAACAGTTCGGCAGCAGCTCGCAATTTTTCTTGGAAATTAGTTTCACTGGTACGGTTGATAAAATTAATAAAGGCACTCTCATCGACTGCATGAATCGGGTGTTCCTCTGTTAAAGATTCTTTATAGAGCTGAAGCTTAATCTTAAATTCAGAGAAGCCTTCGCAGTCAAATTTTTTACAGAAACGCAGCACACTAGCGGTACTACTGTGGGTACTTTTCGCAAGGTCACGAATCCGCATATAGACGACTTGGTCGATGTGCGTGGCCACGTACTTGTAAATTTCTAGATCAATATTGCTGAGTTCAGGCGTATAGTTAAGAAAAAGCATTCAGACACTTCCTTTTTGATCAATGACTTTCTTACTTTATGGTCACCAGTTTTTTCAGTGGCTCGACGCCAAAATGAGCTTCTTGATACAACAAAATTTCGGCACAAGCACGACTATCTTCTAGTGCATCATGGTGATTTTCCAAAGTGATATCTAAATCAGCGCATACCGTATTCAACCGATGATTTTTCATTTCCGGAAATAATTTTCGACTGGTTCTGACGGTGCATAACGAGAGATACTGCGGTTGCTCTATATGATAATAATCTAGGCAACTGGCCAAAACTTTTGTATCAAAAGCTGCATTATGGGCAACAATCAGTCCATTTTGATGGAAGTAAGGTTGGATTTTCTGCCAAACTTCAGGAAATTTAGGCGCATCTTCGACGTCTTCAGGATGAATCCCGTGGATCTGAATATTGCGCCAAAAGAATTCAGTCTCTGGTTGAATCAATGTATAATATTCGCCGACAATTTTGCTGTCTTGGACCATTACTAATGCTAAGGAACAAGCACTATAAGGGAGATGATTGGCTGTCTCGAAGTCCATAGCGATAAAATTCATGGCAATAGCCTCCTTATTTATAGCTGTACTTTAGCACAGAACTCTTGAAATGACAAAAAAGCTTATTGAAACTGCTAGACTAGTTGAGTGTTTTTAGATGAATCAGATAGTCAAATCGACTTCGACAGGACAGTGGTCACTGCCTGTGATATCAGCGTGGATTTTGGCATCAGTCAGCTTATCAGTTAGATCATCTGAAACGACAAAATAGTCAATCCGCCACCCAGCATTGTTCGCACGCGCATTGAAACGATAGCTCCACCAAGAGTAGGCACCTTCTAATTCAGGATAAAAGTGACGGAAGCTATCAACAAATCCACTGTCTAATAGTTCAGTAAATTTTTCACGTTCCTGCGGACTGAAACCAGCATTTTTTTGATTAGTTTTCCAGTTTTTCAAATCAATTTCTTTATGGGCTACATTTAAGTCGCCACATAGAATAACTGGTTTTTTCGTTTTCAATTCATTGAGATATTCACGAAAAGCTATTTCCCAAGTCATGCGATAGTCCAGACGTTTTAATTCATTTTGAGAATTAGGTGTGTAGCAAGTAATCAGATAGAAGTCCGCGTACTCCAATGTAATCAATCGACCTTCTTGATCGTGTTCTTCAATTCCTAAGCCATAGGTCACGGCTAAAGCAGGCTCTTTAGCAAAAATAGCTGTACCAGAATAACCTTTTTTGACAGCGTAATTCCAATATTGATGATAGCCAGGTAAATCCATCTCAATCTGGCCTTCTTGTAATTTCGTTTCCTGTAAGCAGAAAAAATCCGCGTCTAACTCATTAAACACGTCCATAAAGTTCTTTTTCATGACGGCGCGCAGTCCGTTAACGTTCCAAGATATACATTTCATTTGGCGTTCCTCTTTTCTTTTTATCTAACATAATACTTTCTTCTTTATTCTAACCAAAAATAGTGTAAGATTAAAGCAGAGAGAATGAATTTGGAGGGAATTTTTATGAAATTTGGCGTTGTCGGTGTTGGAAATATTGCACAAAAGGCTTATTTGCCTAGTTATAGCAGTCGTCGAGACCAAGGAGAGTTTCTTTTTGCTACAAGAAATTCAGCCGTTCAAGAGAAGCTACGCACAAAATTTGGCTTTTCATCTGTCTATGACACATTAGATCAATTAATTGAGGCTGGAATTGAAGCTTGCTTTATTCATACAGCGACTCAGACTCATTTTCAGTTGGCTAAACAATGTTTAACGAATAATATTCATGTCTTTGTCGACAAACCACTCAGTGAAAATTTGGCAGAGGTTGCTGAATTACAACAGTTAGCAAAAGAGAAAAACCTTCTATTAATGGTTGGGTTCAATCGTCGCTTTGCACCAATGGTTGAATATTTGAAGCAGCAACCAAATAAACGAATGATTCATTTACAAAAAAATCGCATTGCTGCAGAACAATCGACTGATTTTGTGATCTATGATTTATTTTTACATTTAGTCGACACGGCGGTTTACCTTTTAGATGAACCAATCGAGAAAATTTCAAGTAAAGTCAACGAAAAAGACGGCAATATGCAGTGGACTTCTTTAGAATTGGAGACGGCTAATCAAGTAGCGATTCTGTCGATGGATTTGGTGAGTGGCGCCAATACAGAGCTTTACCAAGTAACCACTCAGGCGGGGACTTATACCGTAAACAATTTAGTGGACTTGCAAATCCAAGCAGAGGGTCAAACAACCAACTCAACATTCGGTGATTGGGAAACAACCTTAGCTAAGCGTGGTTTTGAACAATTGGTTGATACGTTTATCACAGGGGTGAAGACGGGCGATGCGACTGGCTTGCGTCAAGAAAATGTCTATCAGAGTCATGCCTTGTGCCAAGAAATCTTGCACCAATTTCATCAACAATCTGCTGCAAAGAACTAGAGAAGTTTGCTGGATTATATCTGACAAGTGATGAAAAGTAGTAAGATTGTTACAAGTTGCACAGATAAAGGCTAGTCAGTTTTTGCTCAACATGATAGAATGTAAAAGATGTTGAATAGAAAGGACTCGTGTTTGTGAATACAGAAGACTTAAAGAAAAGCTTGCCAGAAATTACTATTTTAATTGACGAGCTCTTAAAAAAATATACATTTACAAAAACTGGTGGGCCGGCAGATGTCTTAGCCTTTCCAAAAAATCAAGAAGAAGTCGTCGCGCTTGTGACTTATTGTAAAGCGCATGCTATTGACTGGTTAGTCTTAGGGAATGCCAGCAATTTAATTGTCCGAGATGGCGGGATTCGTGGCGTTGTAATCATGCTGACAGAGATGAAAGAAATTCAAGTAATTGGCGATGAGCTACACGTTGAATCTGGTGCAAAACTGATTGATACGACTTATGTCGCTTTAGATGAAGGCTTGACTGGCTTTGAATTCGCTTGTGGGATTCCCGGAAGTGTCGGTGGGGCAGTCTATATGAACGCCGGTGCGTATGGTGGTGAAATAAAGGATGTTTTCAGTCGGACCGATGTTTTGCTTGAAGACGGCACAATAAAAACTTATACAGCAAAAGAGATGGATTTCTCTTATCGACATAGTGCTATTCAGTTACTGCATGGCGTGATTTTACGTACGGTCTTCACACTTGAAAAAGGTAATCCCGAAAAAATTAAAGAGCGCATGACTGAATTGACTGCGCTAAGAGAATCAAAACAACCCTTGGAATATCCTTCCTGCGGGAGTGTCTTTAAACGTCCAGAAGGTCATTTTACCGGGGCCTTGAT
The DNA here is from genome assembly GCF_009933175.1 of Candidatus Enterococcus huntleyi. Taxonomy (GTDB): domain Bacteria; phylum Bacillota; class Bacilli; order Lactobacillales; family Enterococcaceae; genus Enterococcus_K; species Enterococcus_K huntleyi. The sequence continues at coordinate 173,219 of NZ_MAEJ01000030.1, forward strand.
TCAAGAAGCTGGACTGCAAGGGTTAAAATGGGGCGGTGCGCAGATCTCGACAAAACACGCGGGCTTTATCGTGAACATCGATTCAGCAACAGCAACTGATTATGTCGAATTAATTGCCCACATCCAACAAGTTATCAAAGAAAAATTTGACGTGTCATTAGAAACAGAAGTCCGTATTATCGGCGAAGAAGTTTCTGCGTAAATTAGTAAAATAAAATTAAAATGACTTCAGAAATGGCGCATCACGTCATCTCTGAAGTCTTCTTTGTTGTTCTTTGAATGTTTCGACCGTACCATTAACAAATTTTTTTAAGAATCTAAATTCACAGGCTCAGCGTAGAAAACTTATAGTTTTCTTGGTTTATTTGACTTGAGTAATCGTAATAAAACCGCACAGACACCAGCTGTGGCAATCCCAGCAACAATCGCTTCAGGTACGCCACTTGTCAAGATAACGGCTAAAATAGCGGCATAAACGGCCGAGCCACCTTTACTAATCACTTGGGCATAGTCGCTTTGGAAGAGAAAATAAATTAAATTCATTACCAACACGGTATTTACTAAAGAACCGAGTAACCCAGCGATAAAGAGAGAAACAGACTGACCTTTATTTTTCATTAATTTATTGATGCCGTGATAAGCGAAATAAGGCACAACGCCAATCAAAATTCTCGGAATTAGCGCAATAATTAGCGCTTTCCAGCTCCCGGTATCCGTGCCAATCACTGGAATAAAGGGGGAGAAGACAAACGATAACGGTGTTTGGATGACGGTGCTGCGGATCAGACTGATTACACCAAAAATTCCGCCAAGTGATCCGCCAATTTTGGGACCTAAAATAATTGAGGCGATAATCACAGGAATATGCATTGTCGTGGCATTAATCGGTCCAATCGGAATAAAGCCTAGAGGAGTCACTGCCAGTAAAATCATAATTGCCAGAAACATCGCTGTTAAGGTAAATTGTTTGGTATTTTTCACTGTTCCTTACTCCTTTGACTCCTGAAGAATTTTCGTAACCGCCTCTAGTATATCCGGAATATTCGCTAATGCACCTTTTCCATAATCGCCACAAGCCAGTAAAGCTTCACGAGGCTCGATTTCTTGGTAGCCGACTTCTTTTAACCATTTGAGATTTCGTTGGTTTGTCGGATTTTGATACATGTAGGTATTCATCGCAGGCGCGATTAGTTTTGGTACCTCTTCTTTTAATGCCATCGCAACTGTCGAAAGTAAATCATCCGCTAATCCATTGGCAAGCTTACCGATAATATTGGCGGTTGCTGGGGCTATTAAGAATAAATCCGCCTTCTTCGCCAGCTCGATATGATTGATTTTGTCTGGTAAATTTTCTTGCATGACATCTGTGTGGACAAAATTTTTCGATAACGATTGTAGAGTTAATGGCGTGATGAATTCGGTACTATTTTTCGTCATAATCACTTCTACCCGATAGCCAAGTTTGACAAGTTGATTGGCTATGTCGGCACTTTTGTAAGCAGAAATACTGCCTGAAACGCCTAAAAGTATGGTTTTCATTTTTTATGCTCCTTTAGTTACTGCTTCGACAATCAATGCAGCAATCTCTTGTTTTGTATGTCCTGTGGCAACCACGCCGTCCTCTGACACCAGATAGCCGATATGCTGCGTTTCATTAATTGATTCTAAATCATTGGCCAAGACGTAATCAGCCTGATTTTTTTTCAAATTAGTGCGAGCAACGTCGAGTAATTCCTCTTTTTCGACGCCTACTAATAGTTTAAAACCGACAAGTCGAGTTTCAGGCTGAAGCTGTTTAATCAAATGAATGATTTTCGGATTTTGCTTGAGCACCATTAACAAATGTTCACTTGCAGAAGAAATTTTCTTCTCAGTCGATTGAACCGTCGTTAATTCTTGGAAAAGGTGTTGGAATTCTGTGAAAGAGTCTAAGTACTCGGGCTTTTCAGTTAATTCTTGATACAATTTTTGTAAAAGTTCTTCTTGTGGTAGACTAGCTGCCGGCGTAAAATCACTCACTGCCATACTATGAATCACTGCTTGATAGGTGTGGCTAGTCAAAAGTTCTTCCATCATTTCTTTCAAGTCATTTGTTGATTCGATAAGATGAATTCGCACACGCGGATTAGCTGTCGGGAGCAAAGCCTGACGAGTTGTAATATAATCGATCTCGATGGTTGTCTGTGCTAAAAATGCTTTGGCAATCTCTTGGCCAAGACGTCCTGTCGAATGATTCGTGATTGCGCGAACCTGATCGATTGGCTCAGCGGTTCCACCAGCTGTAATCAGCACACGTTTTTTAGTAGAGAGTGAATCACCCGCAGCCACTGTTTTCTGCTTCATGAATGAGCTCCTTTTAAGACTTTTTCATTATCTTATCATACACTAAACAGGTATCAAAGGGTTCTTGCTTACTTTTACTGAAAAGTATCGATTGTTATTTTTCGAAGATCTAGCGGCTCGTTTAAAGGAGGAATAGATTTTTGAAAACCAGTCGGTAATTGGGCTTTATTTTTTTGCGTTTTTTCTAGAAAAATTGCGTAAAAGTTCTTGTTTTTCTCGTGAAAATTCGTATACTAGATAGGGATATTAAACTTGTAGTTTAGTATTAGAAAACTTTTGTAACAAATTTGAACAAATACTTGGAGGTGGGCTATGGAGATTGGTGATAAGCTGCGTAATTTACGCATCCAAAAGAATTTAACTTTAGAGGAATTAGGGGAACGAACGGATTTGACTAAGGGTTACCTTTCTCAATTGGAACGAGAACTCAGTTCGCCCTCAATGGAAACTTTTTTCAATTTGTTAGAAGTCCTCGGCGTAACACCAGAAGAATTTTTCAGTCAAGAAACAAATGATCAAAAAGTGGTCTATAAAGAAAGCGACAGTACCCTTTATTTTGACGAAGAAAATGGCTATGAATTGAAATGGTTAATTCCCGACTCAAACGAGTGGGAGATGGAGCCCGTCTTAATTACCTTTGAAAAAAAAGGCGAATACAAAACCTTTGAGCCCTCTCTTTCAGAAACCTTTATCTATGTCTTAGATGGCAGCATTTCGTTGCGATTAGGCAGTAAAACCTATACGGCCAAAAAAGGGGAATCTATTTATTATGAGGCAACGCAACCTCATCAAATTAAGAATTATTCGCGAGGTAAGAGCCGAGCGCTGATCGTAGCCACTGAATCTTATTTATAATAACCGCTGACTAGATATCGTTTGAATCAGCGATTGTACGAAAATCAATAAGCAACATGACCACCCATAATTACTAACATACCGAGGAGTGAAGCAGTGAATACGATTATTTCTTTCAATAACGTTGTGAAACAATACGACGATGAAGTGATTTTAAAAAATGTGAGTTTTGAGATTGAACAAGGGAAGTTTTATACGCTACTAGGACCATCTGGTTGTGGTAAAACCACTATTTTACGTATGATCGCCGGATTTACTGAGGCAACTAAAGGCGATATTTTATTTGATAATCAACGGATCAACGATATCCCCGCTAATAAGCGATTAGTCAATACTGTTTTTCAGGATTATGCTTTATTCCCACATATGAATGTCTTTGATAATGTTGCTTTTGGTTTGAAAATCAAAAAACTACCTAAATCTGAGATTGAGAAAAAAGTTAAAGATGCCTTGAAGATGGTTCAATTACCTGGCTATGAAACGCGTGAAATCAGCGAAATGTCTGGTGGACAGCGTCAACGTGTCGCAATCGCACGAGCAATTGTCAATGAACCAAAAGTTCTATTATTGGATGAACCACTTTCAGCTTTGGATTTAAAACTACGGACAGATATGCAATATGAATTACGTGATTTACAGCAACGTTTAGGCATTACTTTTATTTTTGTGACCCATGACCAAGAAGAAGCCTTAGCGATGAGCGACGAAATCTTTGTCATGAATAAAGGGAAGATTGTCCAAAGTGGCACACCAGTTGACATTTACGATGAACCAATCAACCATTTTGTCGCTGATTTTGTCGGTGAAAGTAATATCGTCAACGGCGTGATGCGTGAAGATAACCTCGTTGAATTTGTCGGCAAACAATTTGAATGTGTTGATGGTGGGATGCGTGAAAACGAAGCGGTCGAAGTTGTGCTGCGTCCGGAAGATTTAACGATTACTACCCCAGATAAAGGGAAATTAGTCGTGACCGTCGATACACAGTTGTTCCGTGGCGTCCATTATGAAATTATCTGTACCGATGAGGACAAAAATGAGTGGATGGTCCATTCAACACGTAAAGCCAAAGAAGGTAGTAAAGTTGGGCTAGCTTTCGAGCCTGAGGATATCCACGTGATGCGCTTTAATGAATCAGAAGAAGATTTCGACGCGCGTCTCGAAAGCTATGAAGAGTAGGGGGTAAACTGATGAAAACAATGCGTCGAATTTATTCCGTACCGTACTTTATGTGGCTCTTACTCTTTGTTATCGCGCCCGTTTTACTGATTATCTATCAATCATTTTTTGATATGAATGGACAGTTCACTTTGTCCAACTATGCCAGCTATTTTACGTCAGGCACCTATCTTTGGATGACCTTTAATTCGGTTTGGTATGCCTTTTTAATCACACTCTTCACGTTATTAATCAGTTATCCAACGGCTTATTTTTTGACGAAATTAAAGCATAAACAGCTGTGGCTGATGTTGATTATTTTACCCACATGGGTCAATTTACTACTCAAAGCCTATGCTTTTATCGGAATTTTTAGTATCCATGGCAGCGTCAATCATTTCTTTGATTTTTTAGGAATGGGACCGAAACAAATTCTATTTACCGATTTTAGTTTCTTATTTGTCGCGACCTATATCGAAATTCCCTTCATGATTATGCCGATTTTTAACGCTTTGGAAGAAATGAATCCTTCCTTAATCAGTGCCAGTCGTGATTTGGGTGCGAATAATTTTGAAACATTCCGCCGCGTTATTTTTCCGCTGTCTTTAAACGGCGTCAAAAGTGGTGTTCAAGCCGTCTTTATTCCGTCACTCTCTTTATTCATGTTAACTCGATTGATTGGCGGAAATCGTGTAATCACTCTAGGAACAGCCATCGAGCAACATTTCTTAGTTACGCAAAACTGGGGCATGGGTTCAACCATCGGCGTCATTCTGATTATCGCGATGTTTGTCGTGATGCTCTTAACCGGTGAAAAACGCAAAGGAGGACGCGCAAAATGAAGAAAAAATTTAAGTGGTCCTACCTTTATCTAGCCATTGTCTTCATTCTATTGTATACACCCATCTTTTATCTGATTTTTTACTCCTTCAATGCCGGGGGGAATATGAATGAATTTACTGGCTTTACCCTAGAAAATTATCAGGCCGTCTTTGAGGATTCTCGATTAATCATTATCGTCCTCAATACTTTTTTCTTAGCCTTTCTATCCGCCTTGTTGGCGACGGTGATTGGCACATTTGGGGCAATGGGCATTTACTATACGAAGAAACGGCGCGCTCGAACTGCCTTACTGAGTGCCAATAATATTTTATTAGTTTCACCAGATGTTATTATCGGTGCTAGCTTCTTAATTTTCTTCACACTGATTGGCTTTAGCTTAGGCTTCCAAAGTGTGCTCTTGTCACATATCGCCTTCAGTATTCCGATTGTTGTCTTAATGGTCTTACCTAAGCTACAAGAAATGAACGATTCAATGGTGGATGCAGCCAGAGATTTAGGGGCAAATAATTTTCAAGTCATAAAAAACATTATTTTACCTTTTCTATCACCAGGAATTATCGCCGGCTACTTCATGGCTTTCACCTATTCACTGGATGATTTTGCCGTGACGTTCTTTGTCACAGGGAATGGCTTTACCACCTTATCTGTTGAGATTTATTCCCGAGCTCGACAAGGAATTAGCTTAGAAATTAATGCGCTGAGTGCTTTAGTTTTCTTATTCTCAATGATTTTAGTTGTCGGTTATTACTTTATTAGTAAAGATAATACTTCACGTAAAGTCAAAAAGAATCGCCGTGGCGCTAGAGAGGTGGCGAAAGTCCGATGAAAAAATTGCAATCCTTATTCTTAGGCATTCTCGCTATCATCTTAATTTTATTTTTCTCTGTACGTCAATTAGAAAAAGCTAGCGGAATGGCAGGGGCAGATATTGTCACTATCTATAACTGGGGCGATTATATTGACCCAGATTTAATCAAAAAGTTTGAAAAAGAATCAGGCTACAAGGTTAATTATGAAACTTTTGATTCAAATGAAGCGATGTTTACCAAGATTCAACAAGGCGGTACTGCCTACGATATCACGATTCCCAGTGAATATATGATCCAAAAAATGATGAAAGAGAAACTACTTTTACCTATCGATCATAGTAAATTAACCAGTCTAGATAACATTGATGAACGTTTCTTAGACTTAGATTTTGATCCCAATAATCAGTATTCAATCCCTTATTTCTGGGGAACACTGGGGATTATTTATAACGACAAATTTGTTGATGCAGAAAATATTCAGCATTGGGATGACCTTTGGCGTCCTGAATTAAAAGATAATTTGATGCTAATTGATGGGGCCCGAGAAGTCATGGGACTAGCCTTGAACAGCTTAGGCAATTCATTAAATAGTAAAGATAACGCAGAATTAGACGAAGCGGCAGTAAAACTAACTAGTTTGACAGGGAACGTAAAAGCCATCGTCGCCGATGAAATCAAGATGTATATGATCAATGAGGAAAGTGCTGTTGCGGTAACTTTTTCAGGCGAAGCAGCGGAAATGCTAGATGAAAACGAGCACCTGCACTATGTCATTCCCTCGGAAGGCTCCAACTTATGGTTTGACAACATCGTTATTCCAAAAACCGCCAAAAATATCGACGGTGCCTATGCGTTTATCAACTTTATGTCAGAACCAGAAAATGCAGCTCAAAATGCCGAATATATCGGTTACTCAACACCAAATAAAGTCGCAAAAGACTTACTACCAAAAGAAATTTCCGAAGACAAACAATTCTATCCAGACGATCAAACAATCGAACATCTAGAAGTCTATGAAGACCTAGGCTCAAAATACCTTGGAATTTATAATGACTACTTCTTAGAATTTAAGATTTATCGGAAATAAAATTGAAAACGTAGTATGAAGTTTCCATATGCACATTAATTTATTACTTAAAAAAGACGTAAAATGTCGCTCTCTTATGAGCAAGCATTTACGTCTTTTTTTAGTTCAGTTGATACTAAAAAGACAAGCCAATTGCTTTGTGAAAAAAATATTTCCAATTATATTTTTATGGAAAAACGAGTAACTGGTATCTAATTAAAATAACATGGTCGTTTTCTCAAGAAAATATTTTTTGTTTTTTAATACAGTATAAACCTTTGTATTAAAACAACTTATCTATATCAATCGTTTTATTTTAAAATAAAGCGATTGACAAATAACGTAAATGGATTTACATTGGTCATGTGGTAGTAACCAGTATAGAGGAGGGATCAATTGTGAAAAAGACACATAAAAAGCAGCCGCTTTATGATCAATTAGTAGATGTTTTGAGAGAAAAAATCGAAACGGAATTTGGCCCCAATACTATGTTACCGTCTGAAAGAGAATTAGTTGAACGTTACGGCTTAAGTAGGACAACCGTTCGACTTGCATTACAAGAATTAGAAAAAATGGGTTACATTTATCGGCAGCACGGAAAAGGAACATTTGTCTCCGACTTGAGTAAAAAAACTACCAATTTATCAGGTGCTTACAGTTTTACGGAGCAGATGAAAGCCTTAGGGAAGATTCCAGAAACCAAAATTTTAGAATTTGAAATAATTGAGGCTAACAGTTATTTAGCCAAGCAACTTCATATTTCATTAGGTGATTCGCTCTACAAATTAAAGCGCTTACGATTAGCTGATAATCAACCAATGATGTTAGAACGTTCCTATCTACCGGTGAAAATGTTCTTAGGAATGACGCTCCAGCAACTTGAGAGTAAACCTTTATATTCACTATTTGAAGAGAGCTATGAACAAACTATTCGTGTAGCTGATGAGGAATTTTATGCAAGTATAGTGACTGGGAAAGATGCGGAATTTTTAGATATTATGGAAGGTTCACCAGTCCTTCATTTAGTGAGAAAAACTTATAATACTAAAAATGAGTTGATTGAATTCACACGAAGTGTCGCTAGGGCTGATCAATTCCGTTATAAAATTAGTCATATTCGAGTAAATGAATAAGATAATGAAGGAGGAAGAATAATGTTTCAACAGACAGATGAAGAATTAACCAATTTAGGAGCGATTATCACTACTAGAGAAATTCAGCAACAGCCAGAGCTTTGGCAGGAGGCAAGTGCACGCTTCGAACAGAAACAAGCTGAAATTAGCCATTTTTTTGAAATGATTAAACAGGATACCGATGGACCTGTACGCGTGATTTTTACGGGAGCAGGCACTTCGCAATATATCGGAGATACGTTGGTGCCTTATTTGAATCAGTCAGGTGATACTGAGAATTTTTCATTTGAAAGTATTGGTACAACAGATATTGTTGCCACACCACAGGATTATTTAAAAAAGACAAGTCCGACACTATTAGTTTCATTTGCTAGAAGTGGGAATAGCCCTGAAAGTTTAGCAGCTGTTAGATTGGCAGATCAATTGGTTGATACGATTTATCATTTAACAATTACTTGTGCGGAAGATGGACAATTGGCTAAACATGCTCAAACTAATGAAAGACATTTGCTTTTATTAATGCCTGAAAGAGCGAATGATGCAGGATTTGCTATGACTGGCAGCTTCACTTGTATGCTTATGACGGCTTTATTGACATTTGATTTAAGTGAGTTATCAAAAAAAATGACTTACATTGCGGATGCTTCGAAGTTAGGTCAAGAGGTTATAGCTAGAGAAAATGAAATTCGGACTATCACTGAAGTTGATTTTGAACGGATTGTCTATCTGGGATCAGGTAGTTTAGCCGGTCTCACTAGAGAAGCGCAACTAAAAGTACTAGAGCTGACTGCTGGAGAAATTGCGACGGTCTTCGATTCATCGATGGGATTTCGTCATGGTCCCAAATCTTTTGTCAATAAAAGAACACTCGTTTTCGGTTTTTTGAACAATGACCCTTATACACGCAAGTATGATTTGGATATTCTAGAAGAGGTATCTGAGGATAAAATTGCGGCTAATACGGTGGCTATCGGCCAAAAAGGGAATGAAAACTTCTCGGGCAATCAATTCACTTTTACTACTGAGGCAAGCCAGCTACCTGAAGCTTATCTCGTTTTACCCGAAATTATGGTGGCACAAACAATTGCCCTTTTTTCATCAGTAAAAGTAGGCAATACACCAGATACACCTTCAGCTACGGGAACTGTTAATCGCGTTGTGAAAGGCGTGACAATTCATCCATATAAAAGTTAATTGAAACGAAACAAGATGGGAGTGGGAATATGTTAGAAATGTCAAAAGAAAAAAGAGCGAGAATGGCGGCATTGTCAACAGACAGCGGCAAAATTAAAGCTTTAGCAATCGACCAACGGGGTGCGCTGAAAAGAATGATGGCCCAAATCAGTACGCAGATAGGGGAACAATCAACGGACTTAGATCAAACAGCAGGGAAAGAGCCAGAAGAATTGGTTGCATCAAGAATCGAGACGTTCAAACAATTGGTTTCAGAAGAACTAACGCCATACGCTTCAGCCATTCTATTGGATCCCGAATATGGTCTGCCGGCAGCGAAGGCTAGAGATTCGCAATCTGGATTGTTGTTAGCTTACGAAAAAACGGGCTATGATGCAACAACTCCTGGGCGATTACCCGATTTACTCAGTGAATGGTCGGTGCTTCGTTTAAAGGAAATGGGCGCAGATGCTATTAAATTTTTACTTTACTATGATGTTGATGAAGCGGTGCACATTAACCAACTTAAACAGGTATTTATTGAACGGCTCGGTAGCGAATGCGCGGAAGAAGATCTGCCTTTTTATTTAGAGCTTGTCTCTTACGATGCAACTATATCTGATTCAAATTCGATGGAATATGCCAAAGCAAAACCGCATAAAGTAATCGAAATGATGAAAGAATTTTCTAAACCAGTCTATAAAGTGGATGTTTTGAAAGTCGAAGTCCCAGTTAATATGAATTTTGTAGAAGGATTCTCAACTAATCAAAGTGTCTACACAAGAAATGAAGCTGCTACGTATTTTCTTGAACAAAGTCAAGCTAGCGATTTACCCTTCATTTTCTTAAGTGCTGGGGTGTCTGCTGAGCTCTTCAAAGAAACGCTCCTATTTGCTCACGAATCTGGTTCAACGTTTAATGGCGTTCTATGTGGTCGAGCGACTTGGAGTGATGGAGTGAAACCATTTATCGAATTAGGAGAAGAGGCCACTCGAGACTGGCTAAAAAATCAGGGACGCGAAAATATAACCTCACTTAATGCAGTTGTCGAGAAAACAGCTAGCCCTTGGTATGAAAAAATAGTAAACACTAAAGAATAGTAAGGCATCACTTATTTGGTTAAATGCGTGACACTGAATGACCGATTGGGTTATATACAATAGTCATTCTGTTTCCAAACAACTAATTGATAGCGATTACAAAAGGAGGAGTCAGATGACAACCTTTGAAATTCAGGAGGAATTTTTACTTGATGGAAAACCATTTAAGATTCTTTCAGGGGCCATCCATTATTTTCGTATTCACCCAGATGATTGGTATCATTCGCTGTATAATTTGAAAGCATTGGGCTTTAATACGGTAGAGACGTATATTCCATGGAATATACACGAACCTCAAAAAGGTCAATTCAATTTCGAAGGGATTTGTTCAATTGAGAACTTTTTAAAGACAGCTCAAGACCTAGGTTTATATGCCATTGTTCGCCCGTCCCCTTATATTTGTGCAGAATGGGAATTTGGTGGCTTACCGGCATGGTTATTGAATGAACCGAGAATTAGACTTCGTTCAAGTGATCCCTCGTTTTTGAAGCATGTTGCGGATTACTATGAAGTTCTTTTAGAGCGGTTGAGACCTTACCAACTCTCACAAGGTGGAAATATCCTAATGTTTCAAATAGAAAATGAATATGGCTCTTATGGAGAAGACAAAGAGTATTTGAGTTCAATAAAATCACTGATGGAAAAATCTGGGATTACAGGACCTTTTTTCACCTCTGATGGTGCTTGGCCGGCTACTCTGAGGGCTGGAACGATACCAGAAGAAGATTGCTTAGTCACAGGTAATTTCGGTTCAAAAGCTTCTGAAAATTTCGCAGCTATGCAAAAATTCATGACAGATCATCAAAAAAAATGGCCACTGATGTGTATGGAATTTTGGAATGGCTGGTTTAATCGATGGAATGAGCCAATCATTCGCCGTGATCCAAGAGAAACGGCTGAGGAAATTAAGGCGGTACTGCAGTTGGGAAGTATCAATCTCTACATGTTTCATGGCGGGACAAACTTTGGTTTCATGAATGGCTGTTCTGTAAGAGGGACGACGGATTTACCGCAAATTACTTCTTATGATTATGATGCACCACTAGATGAACAAGGAAATCCGACCAATAAATATTTTGCGATTAAAGACATGCTACATGAACAGTTTCCTGAACTGGAACAAAGGGAGCCCTTAATCAAATCTTCGATTGAATTAAAAGACATTCCCTTAAAAAATAAGGTCAGTTTATTTTCAACTGTGGATCAGTTAGTGACGCCCATCCATGCTAAGTATCCTTTAACTATGGAACAGCTACATCAAAATACGGGCTATCTTCTCTATCAAACACTGCATACAGTAGATGATGTCACAGAAAACTATCGAATAATTGATGCCAGTGACCGAGTACAGTTCTATGCAGATGGCGAACTAATTTCCACGCAATACCATGATGAAGTCGGAGAAACAATCACCGTTAATCCTACTTCTAATCAGAGTAAGATAGCTATTTTAGTCGAAAATATGGGGCGTGTAAATTATGGCGCAAAGCTTACTGCCGATTCTCAGCGTAAAGGAATTCGGACTGGGGTCATGTGCGATATCCACTTTCTTACAGAATGGATCCATTACCCATTAGCGTTGGAAACGAGTGAAAAGATCGACTTTTCAGGCGATTGGGTAGAAAAGCAACCCAGTTTTTATCAGTATCAATTCACTCTTGAGGAGGTGGAGGATACTTTTATAGATCTTAGTCAGTTTGGTAAAGGCTGTGTCTTTGTCAATCAGCAAAATATTGGACGTTTCTGGGCAGTTGGGCCAACGTTATCACTTTATATCCCTAAAGGGTTATTAAAGAGAGGTCAAAATGAGCTAATTATTTTCGAAACGGAAGGTGTGTACCAAGCTTCAATTTCTCTCACTAAACAACCTGTGTTCAAACAAATTCAGATAAATGAGGAGGAGCAAAAATGAGTATTATTGCTACAAGAATTGATGGACGTTTAATTCATGGTCAGGTGGCTAATCTTTGGACAACTAAGTTAAATATTACGCGAATTATGGTGGTAGATGATGAAATGGCAAATAATGCGATTGAAAAGAGTGGTTTAAAATTAGCGACCCCAGCTGGTGTCAAATTAAGTGTGTTGCCCGTTGAAAAAGCGGCGAGCAATATTTTAGCAAATAAATATGACTCTCAACGTCTATTGATTGTTGCTAAAGGACCGGATCGATTTTTAAAATTGGTGGAATTAGGGGTGGCAATCAAAGAAGTGAATGTAGGGAACATGTCTCAAACCGATAAAACACGAGCAATTACCAAATCAATCAATGTAGTAGACAGTGATATCGAGGTATTCAAAAAGCTAGACAAATTAGGGGTGAAATTAGTTGCGCAAATGGTCCCAAGTGACCGGTCAGAAGACTTCATGTCTTTACTTAAAAATTAGGAGGAATAATTCATGAATATTGCATGGTGGCAGATATTATTATTAACTTTATATGCAGGGTACCAAATTATCGATGAATTACAGATATATTCTTCAATGAGCGCACCTGTTTTCGCAGGATTAATCTCAGGAATCATCATGGGAGACGTAACAGCCGGATTATTAATTGGTGGAAGTATGCAGCTGACTATTTTAGGTGTAGGAACATTTGGTGGCGCATCGAGAATTGACGCAAATTCTGGGACAGTCTTAGCGACCGCATTCTCGATTGCTTTAGGCATGGATCCAGAACAAGCCATTGCGGCAATCGCCGTACCGGTTGCTAGTTTGATGATTCAAATGGATATTTTAGGACGTTTTGCGAATACCTATTTTGCTCATCGAATTGATGCGCATATCGAAACAATGAACTATAAAGGAATTGAGCGTAACTTCTTATTTGGTACAATTCCTTGGGCCTTTTCACTGATGGTTCCGGTCTTCTTAGCATTAACTTTCGGTGGGGAACTTGTCCAAAAAGTTGTTGCCTATTTGAATGGCGATTTGAAGTGGTTAGGCGATGGATTATCCGTTGCTGGAGCTGTTTTACCAGCAGTCGGGTTTGCTATCTTATTGCATTATTTACCAGTCAAAAAACATTTTGCTTATCTCGTTCTAGGATTTGTCATTACGGCTTTATTAACAACCGTCTTTGGCAATATTCAGTTACTTGGCACAGGCGTTGCTAGTGTGGTCAAAGACTTCTCTGGTATATTTAATGCTTTACCAATGCTTGCAATTGCTTTAATCGGATTTGCCTTAGCATCTTTAAGCTATAAGAATTCGCAGATTACACCACACGTATCAAGTGGGAATCAACAGACTTCTGATAAGGGGGAAATTGAAGATGACGAAATCTAATTATAAATTAACAAAAGAGGACTTTGCCCAAATTAATCGTAGAAATCTATTTGGTTTTCAATTAGGTTGGAATTATGAACGGATGCAAGGTTCAGGATATCTTTACACTATATTGCCACAGCTTAGAAAAATATATGGCGATGATACACCTGAGTTAAAAGAAATGATGAAAACGCATGTTCAATTCTTTAATACTTCAAATTTCTTTAATACGATTATTACGGGTATTGACTTAGCAATGGAGGAAAAAGAAGGTGTTTCAGCAAGAGAAACTGTTTCTGGTTTGAAAGTTGGTTTAATGGGACCTTTTGCGGCAATTGGCGATTCAATCTTCGCTTCATTAGTTCCGACTATATTTGGAGCCTTAGCAGCTAATATGGCCATTAATGGGAATCCAACTGGAATATTTGTTTGGATTGCGGCTCAAATTGCGATTATGGTTTTTCGTTGGAAACAGCTAGCATTTGCGTACAAAGAAGGCGTTTCTTTGGTTACAACTATGCAAAGTCGTCTCACTGCTTTGACAGATGCAGCGACTGTTTTAGGTGTTTTCATGGTTGGGGCTTTAGTCGCAACCATGGTTAATGTGAAATTCTCTTGGGCACCAAGTATCGGCGATGTTACGCTAAATATTCAAAATAGTCTCGATATGATCTTGCCTCGTTTGTTACCAGTAGGGATCGTTGCTGCCGTGTATTGGTTATTAGGTAAGAAAAACATTACGTCAACAAAAGCAATTTTTATCGTGTTGCTTGTGTCAATTGTACTATCTGCTCTTGGCGTGATTTCAAAATAAGTGATTGGGGGACAAAGTATGGACAAACAATTAATTTTAGTTAGTCATGGGACACTCTGCGAGGAATTAAAGAAAAGTACCGAGATGATTATGGGCGCCCAACCGGCAATTCATACAGTTGCATTACTTCCCGAAGAGGGACCGGCAGACTTTCTGACGAAATTCAAAGCAGTGACTAAGGATTTGGATGATTTTCTTGTGATGGCTGACTTAATGGGGGGCACTCCCTGCAATATTGTTGCAAAAGAACTCATGTTAGGCGCTCAATTTGATCTGTATGCAGGAATGAACATGCCAATGGTGATAAGCTTCATCAATGCGCAAATGACACAAACCTCTAGCAATTTTCTTGAGGATGCACAAAGTAATATCTATTATGTGAATGAGCAGCTTCTAGAAGTAGAAGAGGATGAATAGACCTCTAATGATGGATAAAATGTAAATAAGAGTAAACCAAGGATGTTAGTTTTCATATGACATTCTTGGTTTTTTATCGATTTTAAAAGCAAAATAGTTCTGAAAATATTTGGCTAAGTAGCAGTCTTCACTGTCTTTTATAGGCAAAATAGCGTACAGTACTTATAGGAGAGTGATTTTTATGAAAAATATCAAACCAATTTCTGATTTGCGTAATTATAATCGCTTGTTGACGGAAGTAACGAATCAGGAACCCGTTTACTTGACCAAAAATGGTCGAGTTCAATATGCGGTACTTGAGATTACTTACCTTGAAAAATTACAAGCAGCCATCGATATTTTAGATCGAATAAAAAAAGAAGAAACTAGTAATGAAGGAAGTATCACTAACAAGAAAAGATAATATCCTGTTCAAAATTACTAATGAAAAATAAAAAAACTGAACAACAACAGTATTTTTTTCTGTCGCTTGTTTCAGTCTTTTTTTGCTTGATCAAATTAATGCTCAATTCAATCAATCGTTGTGTACGGTATTATTTATGCGTAGACCCAATAATTAATGACCTGTGAAGCGATTTGGTCTATTGAGTAGTCTTCTTTATAGTGATTTTTTTCTGGAGTATCATTGGGGTCGTACACTTTAATTTGACCTTCATGACAACTTGATAGAATCATAATATGTCCAGTATCAGTGAATTCTCCTGGTGAGACAGACACGACCACCGGAATTCCTTGTTCCAAGTAGTTCAATGCCGCGTCGATGCTATTGTCTAAATTTTGAAAAGGTAAGCCATAATAACTGGCAAAGTCGGCAAAGATATTCCATGAAGTTCCGGCACCATCGACAAAATAAGCATCGTGGGACCAATCCAAAATTTCCGTTGGCTCAACCGAGCGACCTTCAACTTCTGAGAGAATCATCGATAGACTGGCAATCGCGCAGCCGTTCACACCTAACGTGTTATCACCATAAGGGACTTCAGACCAACGTTCATCTGTCTGCAAGTTCAATGGGTAATGATTATCTGTTGGGTTATTTTTTTCTAAATATTTATTAGCTTCTTGACCAAATGATTGCTGAGATTGTTCTGAATGAAAAACATCTTGAATTGGTGAGTCCGATAAAAAATCTCCTGTGTTGGCAATCGCCCAGACGCCACCGACAAGTAATAATAGGCATAAGAAGAGCAGTATGGGGCTTTTTCGTTTCTTCCTTTTGTATGTTTTCTGCTTATACGGCTTTCGCGGCTGCATTTTTTTCATTATGTATCCCCCTAATAGTTATGTTCTTTATAGCTCTCCTTATATTTAACGATAACTTTACCAAAATAGCTGTAGTTATTGGAATCCTTAATGTTTTCGTAACTATCTTTAAAAAAAGCTAAGAATCTTTTTCATTCAAAAAAGACTCTTAGCTAGTTAATTAATTTAATTCTTCTAATTCTAGACTGACAACTTCCCATTCATTCAGAAATTCATCTTGCTGTTGGCGCGCAGCTTCTAATTCCTGATTGAGTTCCATCAGTCGAACATGGTTGTCCAGCAACTCTGGTTTAACCATTTCTTTTTCTAATTCCTCGATTACCGTATCTAATTTTGCCATGTCTTCTTCGAGCTGTGTAATCTTTCGGCTTAAGCTACGCACAAGTTTTTGCTGCTCTTTATTCTGATAAAACTCTTTTTTGGGCGTAGAAGGGGCGGTAACTTCATTTTCTTTTGCTAATAGCTCCGCGATTTCTTCCTCTTCTCTTTTCTTTTCCAAGTAATAATCGTAATCACCTAAATAAAGTTTGCTACCTGTTTCAGAAAGCTCAATGACTTTTGTTGCTAGTCGATTAATAAAGTAACGGTCATGAGAGACAAAGAGAAGGGTACCCTCGTAATCAATCAACGCATTTTCTAATACTTCTTTATTATCAATATCTAAATGGTTCGTAGGTTCATCGAGAATCAGAAAGTTTTCTTTATTCATAGAAAGTTTTGCGAGAGCAACACGAGCTTTCTCACCACCACTTAATAGGGGGATTGTCTTCTCAACATCATCACCAGAAAATAGAAAACCACCTAAGACACTACGAATGTCTTTTTCCTGAGTGGTAGGATGCTCATCCCAAAGCTCAGCCAAGACGGTTTTATTCCCGTGTAATTCGGCTTGTCCCTGATCATAATAACCAATTGTGACATTGGCGCCCAAATGAGCAGCACCTTTGATGAACGGTAATTTACCGATAATCGATTTTAATAACGTCGACTTCCCAATTCCATTCGGACCCACAAGGGCAATCGCATCTTTTCTGCGAACATCTAAATTGACAGGTTCAGCTAATATCTGAAGAGCGTCATAGCCGATTGCAGCATCCTCCACTTGAAGCACGACATTTCCCGATGGTCGCTCAATATCGAATAGGAAGTGGGCCGATTTTTCATCCCCTTGTGGACGATCCATCCGGTCCATTTTTTCTAAGGCTTTACGGCGACTTTGGGCCCGTTTTGTTGTCGAAGCACGGACAATATTTCGTGCGACAAAGTCCTCTAGTTTATTAATTTCTGTTTGCTGCTTCTCATAGGCTTTCCATTCAGTCGTCAACTGCTCAGCCTTTAATTCTAGATAGCGTGAATAATTCCCTTTGTAATGGCGCATCTTTTTACGGCTTAATTCATACACTTCATTGGCCACTTTATCTAAGAAATAGCGGTCATGGGAAACGATGAGCAAGGCACCCGTATAATTTTGCAAATAATTCTCTAGCCAAGCCAAAGTAGTAATGTCTAAATGGTTTGTCGGCTCATCTAAGATTAAAATGTCAGGTCTTTGTAAGAGCATTCTGGCCAAAGCCAAACGAGTTTTTTGCCCACCAGAAAGTGTATCGATTTGTTTATCATAGAAAGTCGCATCAAATTGAAAGCCGTGCAAGACTGAACGAATTTCATTTTCATAGCCGTAGCCATTTTTCTCAGCGAACTCGTGCTGCAAACGATCATATTCTTTCATGACAGACTCGTAATTACTGGCTTCCGGAAGTAATTCGCTAATCATGATCTCAAGTTCCCTCATGCGTGCTTCCATTTTACGAACTTCTTCAAAGGCCTTTAACATTTCATTCCAGACCGTCTCCGTCGAAGCTAAACCCGTATCCTGTGCTAAGTAGCCTAAGGTTGCCGTTTTATTTTTTGAAATCGTCCCAGCATCAGGACTTTCTAAACCAGCGATTATTTTTAAAAGGGTGGATTTACCTGCGCCATTTCGACCGACTAAAGCCGTACGTGCACCACTGTTTATTTCTAAATGTATATTTTCAAACAAAGTCTCCGCGCCAAAATAGCGAGCCACTTGATTAGCTTGTAATAAAATCATGGAATCCTCTTTCCTGCTTGTGAAATTTACCTTCTAATTCGTAGAAGATACCCATGTCTAGTGTATCATATTTTCAATGGACTCGCGAGATGAAAGCAATTGTCCAGAATCTGGCTATTTTGAAAAAAATTCACAATTTTAGAGCTAAGCAATTGCTTTTTAGAGAGAAAACTTGTTATGATGTATGTATTGTTCAATGTATTTCAATTAATGGAGGTAGTAATTTTGAAAGATCAAGTGATTCCGAAAGCAACCGCAAAACGTTTACCCTTATATTATCGCTATTTACGAATTCTACATAACGCCGGAAAATTAAAAGTTTCTTCTACTGAACTTAGTGAAGCTGTCCAAGTGGATAGTGCCACTATTCGTCGAGACTTTTCTTATTTTGGTGAGTTAGGAAAACGTGGGTATGGCTACGATGTCGAAGATTTAATGAATTTCTTCGCAAAGACTTTAAATGATGACGAGCTAACAAATGTCGCTTTAATCGGGGTCGGGAACCTAGGTAGTGCCTTACTAAAATATAAGTTCCACCAAAGCAACAGTATTCGTGTCAGCTGCGCCTTTGATGTCAATGATGATATTGTGGGTCGCATCGTTGATGGTATTCCTGTCTATCCGATGGAGGATATGATGGAACAGATTAAAATTCAACAAATTGAGGTAGCTATTCTGACTATTCCAGCTGACAGAGCGCAAGGAGTAGTGAACCATTTAGCCGACGCAGGGATCAAAGGTATTTTAAACTTTACAGCTGCACGTCTATCAGCGCCGTCACATGTACTTATCCAGAACGTTGATTTAACCAATGAGCTACAAACATTGATTTACTTCTTACATTCAGATAACTCATTAACAAAAGAAAATTAAGTCAAAGTAAAAGCTAGGACCATTGATTATCTTCCAGTAAAAACATTTACTGGAGAGGAATCGATAAGTCCTAGCTTTTTTCATTTTCGATGTATTTGCATCTTTATTTATTGAAACAATTCTTCATAGCTAAGTGTCGAGGTTGTCTGCGTTAATTCTGTCAACAAATCTTCAACTTGCTTTAGATTAATGAAGCGAGCTTGGCGATGCAGCTCTTTGCCGTGAGAGAAAACCATTAGTGCGGGAACTGTCATTACTTCAAATTCACTCGCTACCTCAGGAAATTGATCGGCATCCAGTTGGTAACTAGGAATCGTAAAGTTTTGTAAAAGTTGTTCTGTGCGCGGTAGAATTGCATGGCAGACACTACAATCTTCGCGAGAAATATAAATGAGTGAAGCAGGGGCTTGCTCGATGGTTTCAAGCGCTTCTGCTAATCGCTTAGGTTGAATCATAATAATCGTCTCCTTTGAGCCAAATTTACAAGCTTTGTCAGGTAAAGTCAAACTTTCTGTTTCTATAGAAGAACAATGGACGATGTTTAGGCCATTTCCACAAAAAGTGTGAATTAACTAAAAGGATATTGCTAACTACTTGTCTACGCAAAAAAAGGTGTTCATATTATTTTTAGAAAAAATAATAGTTAGGACTAACTGAAGAAAAGCCTATTATATTAAGGAATTTGAGCGTATAGTGAAGACACGGAAAAGTTAGCTTGACGGCTGATTCCACTAATTCAATATGAGTAGGACGCCACTAAAGGTTTGAAAATAATGAACGATGGAGATGACGCCAAAATGATTGGAAAATTTTTTGTCTTTATTCTTCTGAGTGATTCTAACAGGAGAAACATCAATGAAAATCCTAAACCTATTGACCCAGCTTGCGAAAACACTCCCTGTGTTACTCGCCGCTCACGTCAGTGGTGGGGTTGTGTTGCTTGTTTGTTTCGTGTGGTTAGCGGGGAAATTAATGAACTGTATCTGTGATGTACTGATTGTTCGTGCGCAATGCGCACGAGATATCAGAGTCGCGTCTATTCATTCAAGTTCACCCAATGCTCGACCACCTAATGAACAAGCGACACGTCTTGATAGACATAAAAAAAACCGTCACGGTTAGCAGCCCAGCACGGTTTAATAGAAAAAACTATTGAATTACGTTGGAACTAGCCTAAAAGTTGACTATGAAAGTTCCGTATTGAAGTCCGATTCGACTCGGGCTTCTTTTCTATTTCAATGTACTCTTTTCTTGTCTGTATGTCAACTTTCTTTTTTGCAAAGTACCTAAATTACTCAACGTCTAGCTTTTCCCAAATTACTATACACTAAAGTTCACCCAATGCTCGACCACCTGATGAACAAGCGGCACGTCTTGATAGACACAAAAAAAACCCGTCACAGTTAGGTAGCCAGCACGGTTTAATAGAAAAAACTATTGAATTACGTTGGAACTAGCCTAAAAGTTGACTATGAAAGTTCCGTATTGAGGTCCGACTAGTATCGGACTTCTTTATTCTTTCACCCTACGCCTTTCTTGTTCGGATATCAATTTTTTGTTTTTTTTCATAAATATAAATGAAGTTCAGAATACAGACTTGTTCTTTTTCTGAAAAAGGGGTATAGTTATTCCGTTTTATAAGAAAATTATTAGGAGGTCAAGAATGTTTCAATTTCTTCCTCATTCTGTACTGCAGATGAGCACCATATTTTTGTCAATTGTTATTGAAGCCTTGCCATTTGTTCTATTGGGCTGCCTAATCTCAGGTGCCCTTCATGTATTTTTAACACCTGAACGTGTGCAAAAGTTTTTGCCTAAAAATAAGCTATTATCGATTATTGTTGGTTGTCTCATGGGCTTTTTCTTTCCTTCTTGTGAATGTGGGATTGTGCCGATCGTCAATCAATTTGTCAAAAAAGAAGTGCCTGTCTACACCGCTTTTGCTTTTATGCTCACGGCACCAATTATAAATCCAATCGTTATTTTCTCTACATTCATTGCATTTGGCAATTCATGGAAATTTGCTTTCTGGCGAATCTTGGGAAGTTTTTTGGTTGCATTAGTGGTTGGTATTTGGTTAGCGTATTTCAATAAAACTGATATTCTGAAATCAAAGTTACAGTCACAGCTATCCGCAATAAATCCTGAAGCACAGACTCATGACGAACACACACATGGATCACATACACATAGTCATGATGCTCATCAGAAATCATTTTTTCATCAGTTTGGGCATGTATTGACTCACGGTGTGGATGAGTTTTTTGACACGGGGCGCTATCTTGTGATTGGGGCTTTGATTGCTTCGGCGATGCAGACGTATCTGCCAACAGGTTGGATGATGACGCTGGCTTCTACAAAAGTTTTGGCGGTTCTAATTATGTTATTAATGGCCTTTATCCTTTCTCTTTGTTCAGAAGCAGATGCGTTTATCGGGTCTTCACTGTTAAGTCTTTTCGGTACAGGTCCGGTGGTCGGTTTCTTAGTCTTTGGCCCGATGGTCGATATCAAAAATCTATTGATGATGAAACGTTATTTTAGCGGAAAGTTTATCGCGACTTTGGTGGGTATTATTGGACTTGTCGTGTTCGGCTACGCACTGATTATTTAGAGAGAGGGGACAGTTATGTTTCGATTGATTATCTTAGCAGGTTATTTTGAATTAATGGCTTACTTACAAATTTCTGGCAAATTAGATCAGTATATCAATGTACATTATCAATATTTAGCGATTCTATCAATGGTGCTGTCTTTTGTTCTTGCTGTCGTCCAATTAGTGCTGATTTTGCGCAATAAAGAACACCAAGTAGCTGAAGATGACCCACATGAGCATCATTTGACTAAGGGTTATCAAAAAGCCAGCGCTTATTTGTTATTAGCGTTGCCCATCATCGTGGGTTTACTTTTTCCGACAATCAGCTTGGATACAACGATCGTTGAAGCGAAAGGCTTTAATTTTCCAATTAGTAAAGAATCTGTCGGCGACCCAGATGTTCAAACACAATATTTAAAACCCGATACGAGTATTTATTTTAACGAAGCTGATTATCAGGAACAGATGGATACGTTATTAGAAAAATATGATCAACAAGGTACATTAAAGATTACTGAAGCCAATTATTTGGAAATCATGGAACTCATCTATAATTACCCTAGTGCTTTTATCGGGCGTGCTGTATCTTATGATGGCTTCATTTATCAGGCAAAAAATCAAGAAATTAGCGATTTGTTTGTGTTCCGTTTCGGAATTATTCATTGTGTTGCTGATTCAGGTGTTTTCGGTTTGCGTACGAAACTACCTCATTCTGAAGAACCAAAGAATGATACGTGGGTGCATATCGAAGGCACGATTCAGTCAGAATATTATGCGCCCTTCAAACGAACCTTGCCTTTTGTCGATGCTAACACAGTGACGACTATCGCGACACCAGAAAATCAATATGTCTATCGTTCGTTTTAATCTATACAAATAAACAGGATTCCCCTCAAATGATGATTGATTTTGAGGGGAATCCTGTTTTTGAATGCTGTTCATTATTTGAATCATTGGCATGTTTCCATGGATTTGCTTTCGTTTATACAGGGTAGCCTGTGCGCAAAATAGTAACTATTTCTTATTGTGGAGATTTCTTTTTCGGCTTCGTCGCCTTGGCACGTATTTTGAAGATTGCTTCTCGTTTCACTTTGAAATTGCGAATATTATGGTTAAAGACTTCAGATAATACCAAACCTAAGGCGATTGCACCGGCAATCATGATTGCTTGAACGGCTGCAGAAACGGCTTCTTGGTAAGTGCCGACGACTAGATTTCGAACGGCTTGATAGGCTAGCCCTCCAGGAACTAATGGAACCATACCAGGAATATTAAAGATGGTGACAGGCATTTTAAGCCAGCGAGAGAAGAAATAGCTAGCAGAAGCCACACCTAATGAACCCAAAAGAGAGCCCAGTGCCGCTGTCCCGCCAAACTGAACACAGCCCCAATAGAGCACCCAGCCAACGACGCCAGATAAGCCACAATAAATCAATGCTTTTCTCGGCACATTTGTGATAATAGCGAAGGCAGCCGTTGCCAAAAAACTGAATAAAATTTGTATACTGATTGCACTCATTTATAGCGCCTCCTAACCCATAAATTGAAAAACAAATGCGATAGCAAAGCCAATCATTGAAGCCGTCATGAGGGCTTCAGTCCCACGCGAAACACCTGACAAATAATGGCCCGCCAACAAATCGCGGATGGCATTGGTAATCTGAACCCCAGGAACCAGCGGCATCACGCAACCAATAATAATCATATCCTGGCTGACGCCAAAGCCCATACGAGCACAGAGAATTCCGGCAAAGCCAATAAAGAGGGAGGCTAAAAATTCAGCCAAGAAGCGAATGCGGAAAAAACGTAACCCACAGAGAAAGAGCGTATAGCCAATCCCGCCAATCACTAACGTAATCGGTAAGTCATGGAAGGTGCCACCAAATAGAATCATAATCGCGCCACTCACGATAGCAGCACTGACGATTTGCAGCCAAACAGGGAAGAAAATTCGTTCTTTATCCAACTCTTTTAACTTTTGTAAGAGCTCCGTCAAAGTCAGTTGCCCAGCTACATATTCTCGTGACAGATTATTAACTTTGACTACTTTTTCTAAATTAATCGAACGATTCGTTATCTGTTCCATGCGAATGGTGGAGGTCTGATCAATTCCTACAAAGAGACCAGTCTGTGTCACATAACTGACCAATCGATAATTTCCCGAAGCTAAGGCAATTCGGCTCATAGTATCCTCCACACGATACATCTCGGCATTGCTCTCCATCATAATTTTGCCGGCCAACAGGCAGGTTTCTAGTAATTTATCGGTGATTTGTTCAGCAGTTTGTTCATTTGATTGTTCGTTTATTTGTTTTAGTGATTGTTCATCTAGTTGTACGTTTATTTTCTCGGTAAGTTGTTCAGTCAAAAGAAGACCTCCAGTTAGTTGTTCGAGTTTATATGAATCAAGTTATGATGAGAAAACATCTGAATCAGCATATCGAGACGCCGTTCATTTAGTTGTGCAGATTTGTGTATGTCTGTCTCCCAGTTTACTTTTTTGAGCTGGTTTATTCTTGCTCACGTGCTTACTGGCTTGGTTGATTAGCCAAGGGATAGTTATAATCAAAGTTCTTCTTCATTTTACTACATATTTTTGTAGAATTGTGATCCTTGAAGTAAATCTCTTGTACTCTAATTTTAACTGGCGTATACTATCATTATTGCGCGGGTGTAGTTTAGTGGTAAAATTCCAGCTTCCCAAGCTGATGTCGCGGGTTCGATTCCCGTCACCCGCTTAAATGTAATGACCTAATCAGCTAGAGTTTGTGGCTCGCTGATTAGGTCATTTGTTTTTTATAAGTTATTCCAAATAAATATCGTAGTGCTTGGCAGTTTCAGTCATAGGTTTTGCTTCGAGTAGCAATATTTCTGCCTGACTGTCTTCGAAGGTGAAGGTCAGGGAGACAGTTTGCTGTGCATCGACGGGATTCTTTTCAGCTGATTCGGAGGAGTCAACTAGCGTCAAAGGTCTTTCATCGGCATAGATGTTAAAGCTTTCGTAACAGTCAAAAAACGTTTGAGGCGTTGTTCCTTCGTTGAGCCAATCGATGGTTACCACTAGTTGATTATTTTCATGGACGACTGACTGAATTGTTAAGGAGGTCGTTTTAAAATAGAGGCTCTCTGGTTGATACAGGATATTATTTTTGATAACCACAGCTTCCGGCCTCTCACCTATAGTCTGCCATTCTTCGATAGGTTGGCAGCCAGCTAATAACAAACTACAGCTGACCCACAAGAAATGTCGTTTCTTCATTTTCTATGCCTCCCATCTTCCGTTGGATAGGTAGAAATGTGAGGCAAACTAATAGACTAAGTGTGATAATTGTTGGCAAGTCAACCCAAAGGATAGGGTAGCGGGGCAAGAGTAAATAGCCTTTTAAGGTATCATTTGCGCTACCGATAACGCCAAAATAAATGAGTTGGCTGACGAGTAATCCAATAATTTCGCCGATCAAGTAAGGCGCAGCATAGCTCAGCCAAAACATGCCGGTATTTTCTGATCGTGTGGTGCCTATGTATGCTTTAATTTTAAATTCCTCTTTTTGTTGGATGAATTCTTTGGCTAAAAGAGAAAGTAAGTATGCGAAGCTCAATCCTAACAAAACAAAGAGTAGAAGAAAAACCATTTTCTCCAGTATTGAGAGAATAAAAACTAAATCTTGTCTCGTATTGACCAGACCACCTGCATCTGGAACAGTTTCTTCAACCACTCGGCCATGAAGTAAGTTCAGATAAACACGGCCACCAAGACTGAGGATTAATGAACAAAGAGAGCTGTAAATCAGGATCATTCGCGTAAATGAGCGATTACGCCAAACATCCAAAAAACCGTGTGCGGCGATGAATTTTAATTTTTCCACTATAGAATCCTCCACAAAGTACTTTTTTCCATTATACTAGAGTCGAACGAAAAATTTGAAAGAATTTTCGATTGTAAAATAAGTGTTAGACAATCGTAATGAACGAATAGAGGATAGAAAGATGAAAAAGTTTATGTCTAGAAACAAAGGTATCTTACTTATTGTAGCGGGAATTATGCTGCTAGTGAGCGCTGTCGTATTCACGCAATCTGGTAAAGAAGAGGATACCCGCCAGAGTCCGAAAGAGACCAAATTGTGGGTGCTAACCGACAATCATTTTATTGCGCCAGAATTGTACGATGATGGGAGTGAATTTGCCTTTATCGAAACGACAGCAGCTGGCAAAGACTTACGGTATCAACAACAGAGCTTGGAGGCATTGGTGGCAAACGCCTTAAAGGAACGACCTAATGAGGTTATTTTGACCGGCGATCTGACATTAAACGGGGAATATGTTAGTGCTGAGAAACTTGTTGAACTACTGAATCCACTAGTGGAAAAGAATATCAAAGTCCGAGTGATTCCTGGAAATCATGACATTCATGATGGCTGGGCACGGAAATATGAAAATGATGAACAGATCAAAGCTAAACAAATTTCGCCTGAGGATTTTCGAGAGCTATTTAAAGATATGGGCTATGAGGGCGCGGATAGTTACGATAAAGAGTCGCTCAGCTATAAAGAATCTGGCACGACGGCCTATGATTTTTACTTTTTGGATAGTAATAAATATACTTTAGAGGCCAGTAAAAGTGCGCCGGCAACGGGCGGTAGATTTCGAGATGAGACGTTGCAATGGTTAGAAGATGAATTCAAAAAAACGGCAGTGAACGACAAGCAACCCATCGTTTTTATGCATCATAATTTATATCCTCACAATGAAGCGGTCAGTCGGGGATTTGTGATTGATGATGCCGAAGAGGTTCGCGCGCTATACGCGAAATATCATGTGGCTGTCGTGTTTTCCGGACACATTCACGCACAGGATATTCTAGAAAAAACGATTGATGGGGTGAACATTCCGGAAGTCGTCAATGGTGCCTACAGCATTACACCGCATGGTTTTGGTGAAGTGGTGGTCAATGAAAAAGGAATTGAGTATAGCCGAAAATCAGTCAATGTCGATACCTGGGCTGCGGAAACAAATCAGACAGATTCTAAATTATTGAAGCACCAAGCCTATTTAAAGGAGCTCTTCGTAAATGACGGAAAAGCGTTAGGCTATCGTTCGTTATTAGAAAAAAAGATTCCTAACGAGGATGACTTAGATGCAGCCGCTCAATTGGTCGGGCAAGTTAATGAAGAGTTTTTTACCGGTGAGGATACTCGAACACCTGAAGAAGTCGAAAAAATTAAAGCGGGGAAAGGCTATCAAACGTTGGAAGCTTATGATAGTTTTCTGAAGAAATATATCGATTCTGTTTTGACGGATAATAATCTGGAAGATACCCATTTGTTTATCCCAAATAAAAAGCAGACAAAATAACTCAAGACTAAGACGAAAAGTGAGTACTTCACAGAATTCGTCTTAGTCTTTTTAGTTGGAGAAACGATGACTATTTTATGTTCTATTTAAGGTTCTATTTAAGCATTTATACTATTTTAAATAACGGATTGAGAGTAACAGTTCACTTACCAACTCGAGTTGATTGGCAAATACATATAGCTGTTTAAGGGTACGTGTATATTTAATCATCGTAATGATTTACTAATTAGAAACTAGAAGTTAAATCGAAAAACGCTCGCGAATTATCTTACCCCTTTGATAAATCAACAATTTCATCGAGTTGTTCTCTGACAGCTGCTCTTAAGTGATGTGTAATCATGATCAGCAAGACACCGGTTTGCTTCATCAAGGTTTGCTCGATCTTTAAGGCACTTTCTTCATCCAAATTGGCGGTTCCTTCATCGACTAAGATAACTTTTTTCTCACGAAGGAATCCGCGAGCTAAGGCTAGACGTTGTTTTTGCCCACCAGAAAACAAGCGCCCATTTTCACCGACAGAGGTGCCTAATCCTGCGGGCAATGCACGAACCATTTCGCCTAAGTCTGCTTGTTCTAAAGCCGTCATCAAGGCTTCGTCTGAATAACTTTCACCTAAGGTTAGGTTTTCTCGGACGGTGCCGGTGAATAGGTAAGGCGTTTGGTCGAGGTAGAGGACTTCTCTATGTAGAGTTTCTAATGAAATAGTTTTGAAATCCTGTTTGTTGAATAAAATAGTCCCCGAATACTCTGGAAGTTTGCCATTTAAAATGTTCATTAACGTCGTTTTACCAGAGCCACTCTCGCCAACTAAGGCATACTTTTTCCCTAAATCAAAGCGTTGCGACTGATTGGTTAAAATCTTTTTTTCACCATAGGCATAGCTGACATCGACTAATTCAAAGCCTGATTCTAAAGGAATTTCTGGGGTAGATTGTGTGGCTATATAAGGAACACTTTCAAACTTGTCAAACAGGGGTCTAGTGGACTGAACCGCGCCAATCTGTTGCGTCAAGTTTCCTAATGTATTAAAAATGGTGCCCCCTAAATTGCCTGTTGCAGTCAATGTTCCGACGGTCATCTTACCGAGAATGACTAGGTAACCAGTCAATGCGAGGATCCCTAGCTGTCCGATAACATTTCCTAGTGCTCCGGAAACCGCAACTTTAGCGATCACAGATGCTTGATTATTCTTTTTCTCTGCCAATTTTTCAGAAGCTTGAACGGTGCGCTTAGGCAGTGTAGCAAGTAAATGAAAGACATATAAGGTATCGTAGCCACTTAAAACATCCGAGACTTTAGATAAAAATGACTCATTTTCACTGGCAACGGCAGCTGAGGCAGTAGTCATTTTCTTTTGCAAAAGCTTCGGTAGGGAGAGTAGCAGTCCGCCAATCACCAGTGATAGAAGGGCTAAACTCCAGTGAAAGCTGAAGAGTGTCACAATCGATAAAAAGGTCCCAATCAAGCCTGCCGCGATTTGATAAAAGCTATCAAAGCCAGCTGATTCAATCATCGTGATATCATTGGTTAGCCACGAAGCATAGGTGCCCACCTGTCGCGAATGAAATTCATTGTAGGAGGTTAAGGCTAATTTGTTGGTCAGTTCCTCCCGCAGATGAGTCGACATTTGTTGTTTGGCTTTGCTAATTTGTTTAATTTGCCAATAGGTTAGGATTAAGAATCCAAAATAGGCTATCAACATTTTTACTAACCCTTCAATGAATAAAGGTACCTCACCACTAATTAAAGCATTCAGCATCGAGACATTCATCAAGCTGGCGATGATTTGGGCAATGGATGCTCCAATTAAGATAATTCCGATTAAAAGATTTTCTTTCCAAAAATGACTGATTATTTGTTTCATACGTTTTGCCTCCCTCATTTGATAGATTAAGTATACGGAGTGTCAACCAAACGAGAACTAAAAGTTGCAAATATGTAAAAATGCTTTTTTTAGTCGCACACCCAAAGAAATTAACTCTTGCAAACTAAGCGGAAAAAAGTTAAATTTATCAAGCAGGATCCTAGAATTTTTGCGTAGATAGTAGTAGAAGGATACGGAGACTACCTAAAAGAATAAAATGCTTAGCTATCAGCCTGAGTACATATTAGAGCAATGGAAGGAGGGGGCATTATCAAAAAGAAATCACCAAAACGAATTTTTGCGGGGCTACTCGTCTTAGTTTTAGGGACATTGGGTATCTATACGACCCAAGATAATGCGGATATCTTGGCGCAGCTTAGTCATTTATTTGATCAGACGCCGTCAGCGAGTCAGTTGGCAGATATTCCGGACTATGATGGAGAGCACCAGGACATTGAGATTAATCAGAATAAGCCGACCTTTACCAAAGAAGAGTTGGCGCTGACCAAAGGAACATGGGAAGAATATTCAGACTTGGACCCTCTCAACCGTGTGGGCGTCGCTAATGCGATGCTGGGCAAGGATTTATTCCCAACGGAGAAGAGAGAACCATTGTACGTCAATCCAACTGGTTGGAATCAAAAGAAACTAGCGGGCAATCAATGGTTGTATAACCGCAGCCACCTGATTGGCTATCAGTTAACCGGTCAAAACAATAATTTAAAGAATTTGATGACGGGGACGCGTAGTTTAAATTCTCCACATATGCTAGTCTATGAGAATGATATTACCAACTACATTAAGACCACCAATCATCATGTGCGCTACCGCGTGACGCCGTATTTCAAGGACGATGAATTATTGGCTCGCGGAGTTCAGCTTGAAGCTCAAAGTATCGAGGATAACGACATCCAGTTCAATGTATTTATCTACAATGTTCAAGAAGGCATGTCGATTAATTATCAAACAGGTCAAGCTAAGAAAGAATAAAAAAGCTCGAAATCAACTGCAGAGAAGCGGATTCTCTGGACAGATGATTTCGAGTTTTTATTTTTGGGCAAACTTTTTCCTTCTATAATACAGCATGCCTAAAGCCACTAACCAACAGAGGAAGGTAAGAGCGACGATTATCTTCGATGAGAGTTGATGAGGGTAGCTGAGAATTAACTGATTATGCCCCTTTTTCTGAGTCAGTATCGGATTGCCGATCGTTGTCAATTTTAGCTTGGCTTTGGTAATATCCGTGTGATTAAATTCTAAGTTGGTGTCGCTATATTTAATGACTGGTACGGTCACCTCTTTTTCTTCGGTTGCTGACCACTCGATCACTAACTGCTCATTTTCGATTCTTTTGACAAAATTGTTCTGATTTTTGACGACTTGTTTGGTATAAGCCTTATATTTATTCTCCGTGCTATCGTTTGTCCAAGGTAAATAATCGGGCGTTGATTTTTGGACATAATACAAAGCTTTCGTCAGGTCTTTGTCGAAAAATGAATCCTTAATTTCTTTTGCATCATTTGAAAATAAGGTCGTATGTTTGCCTGTCTGTATGTAGGACTTCTCTGATTGCCACTTGTTCAAGGCTTGATTGGTGGTATTTAAAAATTGTGACACACTAAGGACAATAATGAACGTCCCGATTATTTTGACAGGTATCGTTAAAGGCACCTTTTTCTGCAGCATGAGTCCCAATCCAAATAAAAAGAGGACCGTGAATGGAATAAAAAAGCGGAAGGGAAACTGGATTAATTCAACTATTTGATAGTCTTTATTTTGAAGCAGCTGCCAAAGCGGTGCCGCTGCGCTTAGAGCAAAAAAGAAGCTTGCGGTAAATAGCGAAATTTTCTGGATGACCGTTGTTTTTTTCCAATGAACAATAAGCAAGGCTAAAAAGATTAGCAATAGCGGGACCAAAAGGCTCGGAGTAGCTAACCAGTAGCTGCTATTTTTAAAGATAGTTGAAGAGGCCATATGTTTATTTACAAAGGGCTCAATCAAACTATTTTTCCCATAAACTTGAATAAAACTATAAGCAATATTGACACTTAATAGGCAGAAAATTCCTATCGACAGGCCAAGCTGCCGGATTAGCTGTCGTTTATTCTCCGTTGTTACAAAAGCATAAGCGAAAAATGGCAGATAGATCATCGCTAAAAAGACGCTGGAAAGTATATGCGTTTGGAACATTAAGGCCATTAGCAGCCCGAGCTTAAACGGTTTGACTTGTTTGCCTTCTACAAAATCAATAATAGGGACCAAGCATAAAGGTAAGAGGGCCGCTCCCCAGCTAGAAAACCCTTGCCGCATCGTCCAGTATTGAACGGAATAGGTTGTCATATAAAATAACGCGGTCATCAGCGAATAGCCATGAGAAATCCGAGCTTTTCGGAGTAAAGTAAGCATCGAAATGCCAGCTAAGCTATATAAAAAGAAGTTTGATAAGAGCTGGTAAAAAAACCAGGAAGGGCTAATTAAAACTAGTAAGCCTTGTAAATAAGCCATGAATGGCCCGTAAAGAGCATTGACAATTCGACCAGATTCTTGAAATCCATACATGGAAATAAAGTATTGGAAATTGCCCTCTTTCATCTGCATAGCCGTGTCATAGAATCGATTGAAGTGAAAAACCGAATCTGAGCTGATGATCATTGCCTGCTGAATAATTTGCGGAAGTAATAAAATTCCGGCAGTCACAAAGAGAGTAAGCAGACTGAAAAGAAGAGCACGGTCTGGCCTTCGCTTATGACTCGCTTGATTCATTTTTTTATCTTGATTTAATTGATATAGTTCCCCCATAAGTCACACCCCAAAGTAAGTTATACCATTTAGGCTACCGTTATAAATAACAAGAGGCAAGTCAATAGTGGTATTTTCATGAAAACTTATCAATTTCTTTATGACTTTACTATTTCTCTTTGAGGTTGGCTTAATCAGAGACTATTTCCTCACAAATTTCAATACAAAAAGACAAATTTAGAAGAAAGACAATAATTTCGTCAAAATAAATTCATTCTTTTTCTGTATCCTAAAATAGGGAGAATGGAATTTGACCTAGAAAGTAGAATTTGTTTGTAGTTTTCTGTATATTCTAGTAAAATGAGAGAGTATAAGGTAATTGATACTTTATAAGAGGAGAGGTGTAGAATCATGGGTTTTACAGATGAAACCGTACGTTTTGATTTTGACGACAGTCGTAAAAAAGAAGTTGGCGAAACTCTTGCCATCGTTTATCGGGCTTTGGAAGAAAAAGGCTACAATCCTATTAACCAAATTGTTGGCTACTTGCTTTCTGGAGACCCGGCCTACATTCCTCGTTATCGTGATGCACGTAACTTAATTCGTCGTCATGAACGCGATGAAATTATGGAAGTATTAGTCAAACATTATTTGGCTGATCATGGGGTTGTAATTTGATAAGAGTCATGGGGTTAGATGTCGGATCGAAGACTGTTGGTATCGCAGTAAGTGATCCATTTGGATGGACTGCTCAAGGGGTCGAGATTATCCGCATCAATGAAGAGCAAGGAGAATTTGGCTTTGATCGACTAAAAGAATTAGTTAAAGAGTATGAAGTCACTCACTTTGTTGTAGGGTTACCAAAAAACATGAATAACTCTATAGGTCCTCGGGCAGAAGCTTCAATGGCCTACGGAGATCAAATTAAAGAGCTATTTGATTTGCCGGTTGCCTATCAAGATGAACGTCTCACAACTGTTCAAGCTGAGCGCATGTTGGTGGAACAAGCAAATACTTCTAGAGCAAAAAGAAAAAAAGTGATTGATAAAGTAGCTGCAGTCATGATTTTACAAAATTATCTAGATGGTGCCGGTAAACAATTATTTTAATACAGGAAAAGAGGAAATAGAATGACAGAGCACAACCATGAACATGACCATAATCACGATCATGACCACGAAGGACATGAACACATCACTTTAGTGGATGAACACGGGAATGAAACCCTGTATGAAATTCTTTTAACCGTTGATGGCCAAGAAGAATTCGGTAAAAATTATGTTTTACTGTATCCAGCAGGCGCTCCTGAAGACGAAGATGTTGAGCTTCAAGCATATGCGTACATCGAAAATGAAGATGGTACAGAAGGCGAATTAGAACAAATCGAAACAGACGCTGAATGGGACATGATCGAAGAAGTCTTCAACACGTTCATGACTGAAGAAGAAGAATAGACCTAAAATGATGGCTGAATCCTTGATATATAAGGGTTCAGTTTTTTTGTTTTTTGTTTTGAATACGAGATTGAATACGTTCCGCTAATTAATTCACTTTGGAACATCGTTTTTTCAATAATTTATTTAGTTCGATAATAAACATTTTTTGAATTGTGCTGAATAGTTGAGCAGAATGTGTTTCTAGTTCGATTTGGGTATATACTGATTATAACAACAAGTAAAGATAAGATGAAAAAATACATTTACTTATTAAGTGAAGCTAACAAGTTTGGAAAAGTTAAAGTTATTGGAACAAACAATTATTGCATCTAAATAGGGGCGACGATTGTTTGCTGATTTATAAGTCAAATTATTATAGAAAATTGGAAATAGCATGGAGAGGAGGAGTTTAACCGTGAAATTGATGAACTATGGACTCTTATTTATTGTTATTATTTTTCTGATTGTCCTTTTTTTGAGAAATCAACTAGAGTATGGTTCGTTAATAACTTGGTTGTTAGGGGTTTCGTTGATAGCTTTTTTGTTTCTATATCGTTCGAAAAAGGCTCAAAGTAGAAAATGAACTGGGCTTTCTGTCGTGTGTTGTCTGCGGACTAAGTCACCTATAAATGAGATGGGAGTTGATTAGAAAAATCGGATCAACTCCTTTTTGTATGTAAAATTTTAGCTTCCATTTTTTTGATTTGTTATTCGTCTAAATATTATGTATTGGCTGTTCTTGAATCTCAAGTCGTTGATGCGTTCAAAGAGTGGCAATACGCGCTAATCTCTTGATGAATAGAGAATTAGTTTTTTTGTTGTTAATTTTAATGTCAAGTGGGAGCGGAATTTCAACACTGCAATCATCTTGACAAAGATAAGTTATGGATTAGTTCCTAGTTGTGCTCGTCTACTTTACTCGCTAGACTCCTTTAAAATGGAACTGAGCTAAAGTATTATAAACTTATAGTGATACACTGGAGTAGGATAAATTATAATTAAGCAATATATATAATGCGACATAGCATATGGATACTAAAGTAATTAGGGATAGGCTAGATGTGAAATTATAAAATGGGGTGATGAATTTGCTTATAAAAGAAGGAGAACTGAGTGAAGTCGATGTACGCTATATAGGAAAAACAGGTGTAGCATTTGATTCTGGGAAAATTTATAAAGCAGTTGCATATTTACCGGATGAGAATTTGATCTCAGTGACTGATGAAAGCAATGAAGATTATTTATACATGCCGAAATCGTTTGAACTATTAGGGGACATTGAGAAATTACCACATTATAAAGATTAATAAGAAGTGATAACAATGGATAGGATACTTTGGAACCGTAAGCTTTCTGATTTCAACGTATAAGATTTGGGAGTTTAGAAAACTTGCTTATTTGAAAAAGAATTATGAGGTGGTAGGGGAATTCATTTGGTATGGAACTATTTCTAGCATTAAAAGTAGCTCAATAAAAGAACCGGTTACTATCACAGTATTTCGTTTCGAGTTGCCTGTAAAACAGCCATTTACGAAAACATTTATAATTGAAACGGATGGATATGAACAGGGGAATGAGTAGCTGATACGCAGCCGAATCCTTGTTAAAAACTACACATTTTTGACTTTCTGTGCGTTACGTCGTACACTTTATTCATGGAAACTCATACTGGATTATTAACTCATGTGAAGGTGTTCAAGGAAGGGAATTATCCCATAACTGGAATATTGATGTTTGAAAATGATGAGTGTCTTAATTGCGTCATCAAGGACCGCTATCTATCAAAATATGTATTGAGCTTACCAATGCATAAATATCGTTTGGAGGTACAAGGGAAGTACAATGAACGTGGGCAATTTAATATTAAAAAAATGCGGATCATCAATATAGATAGTTACATTGCTATTATTGGAACACCTGAATAGATCGTATAGACCTTCGCTTTGCGAGGTCTATTTTTTATGCCAAAATTAGATTTTTAGACAAAAAATTAGCACCTACTGTCTATTTCAGTAGGTGCTGTCAGTATGAATAGTCATTGTCCATGAGAGAGTATTACTCCTTATGCGATTTTTTCTAATTCTTTTACTGCATTTTCAATTGTAGTACCTGTAGCAAATTTGTTTTCATCATCTTTAATAAAAACAATAAAGAGGTTTAGCTCTGTATTTAAAGTTACTCGATACTCTAATTTTTGGTTAGTGAATGTCATATAGCATTCTCCTTTCTCTGTAGTGACGAAAGGCAACGATAACGTTCATAACGAAATTCCTATTTCTTATAATAACACAATTTTCAAGAAAATACTATTCCTTTTCACAAATATATTATTCTCATGCTAGTTAGAGCAGATATAGTATTCATAAAAAAACAAATTTCTCTATAAAAGAATGGATTATCCCGATATTTCGTTAACAAATGATTATCACAGTCGTTCGATTAACTGACTTATTAATTACCTATTTCATATCAGGCACCAAGCGATTGATATTGGTCAGGTCAAAGGCAATCATCAGGTTAGTCAAATCAGTCACACTAAGCGTATTTTCGTCGAATTCATTCTTTGTATACATATCAAGCAAGGTATCATAGGAGATGCCGGTTTCTTTAGCTAATTCAATCAGTGAAACGTCGGCAGAATCCACTTGTTGTTGTAGATTAATTTTCATAAGTCATCTCTCCTTTGGCGAGTGGTAGAATTATTCGGTCACTATTCATTATAAGAACGTTTGTTCGACTTGTAAAGCGAACAGACTTAAAAAAACAGAAAAGTTTCCAATTTTTTTCGTCTTCTGCGAGAAGAGAATTATTTTTTGTTCCCCTTTACATAAACAGGTACTCTTAGTATTCTAGGGAAGTCAGAGACTAAGGAAATGGCTAGTCGATTAAAGGAATCAGAAAAAATAAATCTAGGAGTGTTACTTATGAAATATGAATGGCGTAAACAGGAGAAATCAATCTATCTTCCTAAAGCGAATCCGCAGGTAGTCGAAATCCCCAAAATGAATTATTTAGTATTAACAGGTAAAGGTAATCCGAATTCAGAATTATTTGCCCAACAGACTTCGGCACTCTATGCGCTTTCTTATGATTTTCGAATGGCTTGTAAGAAAGGAATATTAGGCGAAGAGCCACTGGAATATGTCGTCTATCCGTTAGAAGGAATTTGGACAACGGGTGATGGTTCAAGAGGGGAAACGTTGAATAAAGAGGCACTAGAGTATCGCATTATGATTCGTCAGCACTCATTTATTACTCAACAGAACTTGCAGGATAGTTTGGAACGATTGGCTGTAAAAAAACCGAATCCGCATTATGAGGGAGTGACTCTCGAAGAGTATCAAGAAGGAACGAGCGTTCAAATGTTGCATGTGGGTTCGTATGATCAGGAGTTAGCCTCGTTCCAGACGATGGATCACTATTTACAAGAAAATAATTTGAAACGAGTGAATATTATGGAGCGCTACATTCATCGTGAAATTTACTTATCTGATCCGAGAAAAGTAGCCGCAGATAAATTAAAAACGGTGTTGCGTTATCAAGTTGAAAAACAAAACTAAGACGAGGCTCAATGTGTTGAGGTTTTAAAGACGTTGCTTAAAATGAAAAGAGAGTTGAAAGGTGATTGCGATTTGATCATCCTTTCAGCTCTCTTTTTCAGCTGTTCACCTTTTTATTTGACTAATTTTTTCGCTTTTTCCGTATTAGCAAAGTGTAGCTTCGCATATTTTCCTAAAAGCTCAATTCCACCTTTTCGTAAGACTTTTGCGGCGACTTCATCTGATTTGTGTCCGGCACCTGAAGGGACAGTTAATCCCAGCTCGACGGAAGCGGCATCTAATTCATCTAGGAAGCTGGCGCGACTAATAATAGAGGCGGCTGCTACCGCTAAGTGATATTGTTCCCCTTTTGTGGTGAAATAAATTTTTTGATTTACTTTGGTCTTTTCTAGGGAGACATACTTGTTGTAGTTACCTTCAGGAGTAAATTGATCAATCAAGATTGCTTCTGGCGTAACAGGGGCCAGCTTGTCTAATAATAGTCCAATCGCTTGATTGTGCAGGGCGACTTTCATCCGCACGGCGTTGTAGGTTGGCTGAATTTGATTATATTTTTCAGGATTTACAACTAACAATTGAAAGGGAATCAATTCTTTGATTTTTTCGGCCAGCTGTCGAATTTGTTTGTCTGTTAAGGCTTTTGAATCTTTTACGCCGAGTGCTTTTAAGGCTGAGAGGTGTTCTTTATCGGCGTATGCAGCACAGACGGTTACGGGTCCAAAGTAGCTACCATTTCCAACTTCATCACTGCCGACAACTGATAACTGGCTGAAATTGGCTGGTAATTTCGCTGATTTTGCTGAGCTATCTGAGGAACCTGTATGTTTTTTCTTCTTAGGCAATTCTGCTCCCCAAAGTGCCGCTTCTCTTTGTGCATTGTCTCCTTGAAACATGACTTTGCCTGATGTGTAGGCTGTGATTGCTGTGCCGGATTTTTTCGCGGTAAACTCACTATAAGGGACTTTTTTATTGACTAGATTTCCATTGTAAGTTTCTTTCATTTTTTTCATCACGCTGGGTGTGACTTTTATGACAACTGTATTCATCTTCATTCCTCATTTTCTGTGTCCCTCTAAATAGGTGCTTTTTGGGAGCTCTTCTTTTTATAGTACTTATTTTTTTATTTTTTTCAATCACTCTTAATAAATTTACGCAAAATAGGTGGGAAATCTTTTAGGAAGCGTGCAGAAATTGAATTTTCTGTTATAATTTAAGAGCAGCGATTCTGGACAAATAAATCCATTACACTGATTTGCATAAATTGAGCGCAATTTTGGGATTTTCTCAGCGTGATTCTCACGCAATCCTGGCACAATTTCAGCATAATTTCTGACGTAAACAGTCACTTCATTTGCAGGATTGTACGCAGAGATTTAAGCTATATTTTTGAGAAGATAATTTAAGAAGAAATTTTAATGAAACTTTACACTTATCGAGCACGCAAAGCGAATAGAGTCGTGCTACAATAGATGATAATGGACTTTGATAGAGAAGGGAATAATCTACATGGTACAAGAAAAGAAACGGTATAAAGCAGTGATTGCTGGTCAAACTTATACAATTATTGGACAGGAAAGCAAACGTCATATGGATTTGGTGACGAAGCTTGTGAATGACCAATTAAATGAAATTAAACAAATGTCTCCACAAATTGATAACGAGCAGGCTTCGATTTTGTTAGCAGTCAATGCCTTGTCCGATCAACTAAAAAAACAAGAGAGATTACTTAAACTTGAAAAACAAGTATCAGAATTGAAACAAGCCTCTATCCGCGTGGTAGAATTAGAAAATCGCGTGAAACGGATTGAAGCAATCGAAGCAGAAGCTCGACAAGTCTTAGATAAGAATGGACAAAAAGACGTTGAAATTCAAAATCATGTAGAAGCGCAACAAATTCTTAATGAAAATCGGAAACGCCAAATTCAACAAAAAACGACTCACGAATAGTGGGAAGGAGCATGAGATGGTTACGCTTTTTATTTTAATTTTATTAGCAATTGCCTTTTATTCGGGTGCTAGAAGAGGGCTGACTTTACAGCTCGTATATACGGTTGGTTACTTTATTTCGTATCTTGCTGCCAAGCACTACTATAAAGATCTTGCCCCGAAACTGGAATTATATATTCCCTATCCTTCTGTCACAGAGAATTCGCAGCTAGTCTTCTTCACCAAGGAGATGGGCTTAGAGTTGGATCAAGCTTATTATGCAGCGATTGCGTTTCTATTAATCCTATTTTTTGGTTGGATATTGACGCGTTTTGTGGGAATTTTTGCGCATAGCTTGACCTATTTGCCAATTCTACGCCAATTCGATTGGATTGCTGGTGGGCTTCTAAGTGTCGTGTTAATGTATGTGGGGATTTTTCTAGTATTAACTTTATTGACCTTACTACCGGTTGATTTTATCCAAAATTTGTTTAAAGATAGTGGCGTTGCTCGTGGTATTGTCGAGAACACACCAATCTTTTCAAATCAGATTCAGAACCTTTGGGTGAATAATATTTTGAAATAACTTCGAGTAGGGCATTCCTTAGTCCTGCTCTCTTTTTAGGAATACAGATAACTAGTTTATGTGCTGCAAACAGCAAATTATTTTTATGAAGTAGGTGAAAGAATGAATAATCGAATCTTAGCGACATTAGATTTTGATAAAGTGAAACAAATGATTACCCAATATATTGTGACGGCTCAGGGAGCGGATGAGATAGAGCAATTAATTCCCGTAAGTGACCGACAAGTGATTGACTCATGGCTCCAAGAAACCGAGGATGGTCTGAAAGTTCAACGGTTGCGTGGTGGGATTCCAATTCCAAAGTTAGAAAATATTCGTCCGCATATGAAACGGATTGAGATTGGGGCAGATTTAAATGGCCTAGAATTGGCGCAAGTCGCTCGTGTTCTTTCGACAACAAGTGAACTAACGCGTTTTATCGATGATTTAGAAGATAGTGAGATTGAATTTTTACGTCTGTATGACTGGCAAAAAGAACTAATCACGATTCCTGAACTCAATCAGCGTTTGAAAATGGCGATTGATGAAGATGGTCGGGTAACCGATGAGGCTTCACCAGAATTACGGATTATTCGACAAAATATTCGCCGCAGTGAACAGACGATTCGTGAACAGCTGGATGGAATTGTCCGTGGGAAAAATGCTAAATACCTTAGCGATGCGATTGTTACTATGAGAAATGAACGTTATGTGATTCCTGTAAAACAAGAATATAAAAGTGTCTTCGGTGGCGTCGTTCATGACCAAAGTGCTTCTGGTCAAACATTATTTGTGGAGCCTAAACAGATTGTTGAATCAAATAACCGTCTGCGCCAACATCAGATTGCGGAGCGCAATGAAGTCGCTAGAATTTTGGCTGAATTGTCAGCTGAACTGGTCCCTCATAGACAAGATATCTTACACAATGCGTACGTCATCGGCAAACTTGATTTGATGAATGCCAAAGCTCGTTTTGGGAAAGAACTGAAAGCAATTGTACCAAAAATCAGTCAAGAAAATCATGTGATCTTTAAGCAAGCGCGTCATCCTTTATTGGATCAAGAACAGGCAGTTGCCAATGATATTACGATTGGTGAAGGCTATCAAGCAGTCGTCATTACCGGTCCGAATACTGGTGGTAAAACAATCACCCTGAAAACCCTAGGCTTATTGCAACTAATGGGTCAAGCAGGGTTACCGATTCCAGTGGATGAAGAGAGTCAGATGGGGATTTTTGAGGAAATCTTTGCGGATATTGGCGATGAACAATCGATTGAACAAAGTCTTTCAACTTTTTCTTCTCATATGACAAATATTGTTGATGTACTAGGAAAAGTCAATGAACATAGCCTAGTTTTATTTGATGAATTAGGTGCGGGAACAGATCCTCAAGAAGGAGCGGCCTTGGCCATTTCAATTTTAGATGCGTTAGGTGCTAAGTCAGCATATGTCATGGCGACGACCCATTATCCAGAATTGAAAGTGTATGGATACAACCGCGCGAATACGATTAATGCCAGTATGGAATTCAATGTCGATACTTTAAGTCCAACGTATCGTTTGTTAATCGGTGTGCCTGGACGAAGTAATGCCTTTGAAATTTCTAAACGTTTGGGCTTAGATACAACGATTATTGATGGCGCTAAACAAATTATGGATGGCGAGAGTCAGGATCTGAATGAGATGATTGCTGACTTAGAGAATCGTCGCAAGATGGCAGAGACCGAATATCTAGAAGTCCGTCATTATGTCGATGAAGCCCAACGCTTGCATGATGAATTAAAAGAAGCGTATAGTTTCTTCTTTGATGAACGGGAAAAAGAATTGGCTAAAGCTCGGAAGAAAGCCAATGAAGTCGTCGCTGAAGCAGAGGATAATGCGGAAAAAATTATTTCTGATATCCGTAAGATGCAATTGACGAATGGTCAATCTGGCGTGAAGGAACATCAATTGATTGATGCGAAAACACAGTTAGCTAATCTTCATCAAGAGGAAAACCATTTGCAAAAGAATAAAGTCTTGAAGAAAGCCAAAGAACAGAAAACCTTCAAGGTGGGCGATGAAGTCATGGTCACGACGTATGGTCAACGAGGCGAATTGTTGAAAAAAATGGGCAATAGCCAATGGCAAGTACAATTAGGGATTCTGAAAATGAAAGTCGACGAATCTGATATGACGCCATTAACACCTCAAAAAGAACCTGTTCAACGGGTGATTAATTCTGTGCGCTCGGCTGAAAGTAGCCATGTATCGAATCAATTAGATTTACGAGGTAAACGCTACGAAGAAGCTTTAGCAGAGGTCGATCAATACCTCGATGCCGCAATCTTAGCAGGTTATCCGCAGGTTACGATTGTGCATGGTAAAGGAACAGGAGCCTTGAGACAAGGTATCACCGATTATCTGAAAAACCATCGAAGTGTCGCTAGTTACTCTTTTGCACCAGGTAATCAAGGCGGTAATGGCGCAACAATTGTGAAATTTAACTAGACAATTCGTGGTATTCAGCAACATAAATTAGCGAGTCCAAGCCGCATCTTACTTAATGTAAGCAGAAAACTAGAGTGATTTCGCAACAGATGCTATACTATGTATATAGGTTATCCTACTATTTCAAATTTAACTAATGGAGGTCTTTTTATAATGACTGAAGCAATTACAGATAAAACATTCTCAGAAGAAACAGATAGTGGTCTTGTCTTAATCGATTTTTGGGCAACTTGGTGTGGCCCTTGTCGTATGCAAGCACCTATCTTAGAACAATTGAGTGAAGAATATGGCGAAGGCGAATTAAAAATCGTCAAAATGGACGTGGATGAAAATCCTGAAACGCCTGCTTCATTTGGCATCATGAGTATTCCTACCTTGCTATTGAAAAAAGATGGCGAAGTAGTCGAAAAAGCAATTGGTGTACATTCTAAGGATCAATTACAAGCATTGATCGCAAAACACCAATAAAAAATGATTCAGCTAGTCTAGGTCGTGTGTTTTAGAGCGATCTAGACTATTTTTGTGCGGAAAAATAAGTTTCTTTCTCTTGCGTTTTCGCTTTCTTTAATGGCTTGTTCGCTTGTTTTTTAGGCACACATGGTATAATGTAAATCTAGTTTTAGGAAAGAAGAGGGAAGAGGATGAACGAACGAATTCAGAATAAATTGACCTTACTCCCTGATCAACCGGGTTGTTACCTAATGAAGGACAAAAACGGGACGATCATTTATGTGGGGAAAGCGAAAATCTTGAAAAACCGCGTCCGCTCGTATTTTACTGGTAGTCATGATGGCAAAACAGAACGCCTTGTCAGTGAAATTGCGGACTTCGAATATATTGTTACTGAATCAAATATCGAAGCGCTGCTGCTAGAGATTAATTTGATTAAAAAGAATGATC
Source organism: Candidatus Enterococcus huntleyi (assembly GCF_009933175.1). Classification (GTDB taxonomy): domain Bacteria; phylum Bacillota; class Bacilli; order Lactobacillales; family Enterococcaceae; genus Enterococcus_K; species Enterococcus_K huntleyi. The sequence goes on from NZ_MAEJ01000030.1 coordinate 215,853, forward strand.
CAAAATATAATATTATGTTGAAGGATGACAAGACTTATCCCTTCATCAAAATTACCAATGAAGATTATCCACGTTTGTTGATTACGCGTAAAGTCTTGAAGGATAAGGCGCTGTATTTTGGCCCATATCCGGATGTCGGTGCGGCGAATGAAACGAAGCGGCTGCTAGATAAATTATTTCCGTTGCGCAAATGTAAGGTTCTGCCGAAGGAAGTTTGTCTGTATTACCATATGGGTCAATGTTTAGCACCGTGTATCTTTGATATTCCAAAGGACCGTTATAAGACGATGGTGGAGGAGATTAAACGCTTTTTAAATGGCGGACATTCTGCAATTCAAGATGATTTGCAAGAAAAGATGAACCAAGCAGCTGAGAATATGGAGTTTGAGCGAGCTGCTGAATATCGAGATCAAATTAAATCAATTGAAACGGTCATGACGAAACAAAAAATGACCAATGCCGACTTAATTGACCGTGATATTTTTGGTTATTCTGTCGATAAAGGCTGGATGTGTGTCCAGGTTTTCTTTGTTAGACAAGGAAAATTAATTGAACGCGATGTCTCTATCTTCCCATTTTATAATGATCCCGAAGATGACTTCTTGACATATATCGGACAATTTTATCAAGAGAACCAGCATTTTATTCCAAAAGAAGTCTTGATTCCAGATGATATTGATCAAGAGAGTGTTGAGGCTTTGCTGAAAACGAAAGTCTTGCAACCGCAACGTGGCGAAAAGAAAAAACTAGTCAAATTAGCTGGCAAAAACGCGGCTGTTGCTTTAAATGAAAAGTTTGATTTAATTGTTCGTAAGCAAGAACGGACGATTGGCGCTGTTGAACGGTTGGGGAATGCGATGAATATTCCGATACCGACCCGAATTGATGCGTTTGATAACTCAAATATTATGGGGACTGCACCAGTATCTGCAATGGTCGTTTTCATCGATGGCCGTCCAGCAAAAAATGAATATCGAAAATATAAGATTAAAACCGTCAAAGGCCCGGATGACTATGCATCGATGAGAGAAGTTATTTATCGCCGTTATTCACGAGTCTTAAAAGAAAATTTACCTTTACCTGATTTAATCCTGATTGATGGCGGGAAAGGACAAGTCGATGTGGCGAAAGATGTGCTAGAAAACCAGCTAGGCTTGGATATTCCAATCGCTGGCTTAGCGAAAAACGACAAGCATAAAACTAGTGAGTTACTCTTTGGCCCGATGCTAGATGTTGTGCCACTAGAAAGAAATTCTCAGGAGTTTTTCTTATTGCAACGAATTCAAGATGAAGTCCATCGTTTTGCCATTACGTTTCACCGTCAGTTACGTAGCAAAAATAGTTTTGCTTCGAAGCTTGATGGGATCGAAGGTCTTGGACCAAAACGTAAAAAAACAATCTTGAAAGAATTCAAGTCATTAAAAAATATTACTGCTGCGACAATTGAAGAACTGCAAGCCGTTGGGTTACCTAAAAATGTCGCAGAGAATGTGCATAAAGCACTGACTGAGGAATTAACAAAGGAAACAACAGACGAATAAAAGAATTAAAAAGACAAATCAATAAAAAGTAAGAGACTTATTCTGTAAAATGAGTAAGTCTCTTTTTTATTGACTTTCCTCATCCGTGTGATATATTTGTAACAGTTACAAATATATCACATAAGAATGATTTACTGAAAGATTGGAGGAAAATTTAATGAAACATCGATTCTTAGAACTACGTGGCGCTGTCTACACGATTGAAATTATGTTGGCTTCAATTATTTATTCACTAGCCTTCCTTATTCGAAATCCGAAGTTTTATCCCGCATTGATTTATATCGTTCTAGCTGCCGCTGTTATGTTATACATACTAGTTGCCAAAAAGGAAACGTTTGACGAACGTGGTTGGCAGTCATTCATGAAAGCAAGTGCTGTAACCTTTTTCGTTTCTGTATTCGCGCTTGTTCTGTTTACCATTCTCATGTTATGGACACAATGGGTTGTGACCCTTTCAGTATTTCTATTGTTGATTGTGCTATCGGCAGTGATTCTTATTCACGGTATTGCCTTTATCATGATTGATTCGGGGGCTGTCTAATGAAAAATTCACAGACGAATCCGCCAGCAAATTTACAGACGAATTTAAAAGAAAAGCGAATGGATCGAGGGCTTTCGCAGGCTGAATTAGCTGAGATAGTAGGGGTGCGTAGGGAAACGATTATTCGGCTGGAACAAGGAAAATATAATCCTTCATTGAAGTTGGCATATGATTTAGCTCGCTATTTTCAATTACCGATTGAATCGCTCTTTTGGTATGAATAAAGCCCACCAAGTGAATAAAGAATGTAAATCAACTGTTTTATTTTGAATAGAGCACCTAACTGTTCCTCATTTATTAAACAGAGGTTATGTGCTAGAAATAAAAACTATTGTTGAAAAATAATTGACAGCTTGACTATCATCCAGTAATATATCGGTATAAGATATATCACTAGATGATATATTCACGAATGATATATCGTAAAGTGATAGACAAGGAGTGTTTCAAAATGGATGACGCACTGACAGATTCCACCTATTTGATATTACTGGCTTTATTGAGACCCCAACATGGCTATGCAATTATGAAAGAGGTTAGCGAATTAACTAATGGGACGATTGAGATTGGACCGGCAAGTATGTATACGATTCTAAAAAAATTGCTCAAAAACAACTACATAAACTTAGAAGAATCGACCGATAGAAAAAAAATCTATGTTATCACAGACTTGGGAAAAGAGACATTAAGAAGAGATATTCAACGCAGAAAACTCTTTTTTGAAGCTGGTCAACGCCTACTGGCGGAAGGAGGAGAAGCATGATTATAAAGGGCAAGAAATATTTATATACTGCAGGCGTGATGCTTTACCCGGAGCTAGAGATGGCGACATTCAAGAAACAGTCAGCGCAAGGCTGGCGCTTTGTGCGGATGACAAAACTTGGTATACTAATTTTTGAACAATGTCCGCCGCAGGAACAACAATTTTCAGTTGATTTCTATGATGGCGAGCAATCAGATCTTTCAGATTATCTAGCTTTATATGAAGAAGCAGGTTGGCAGAATGTCAGTAATTACCATAAAAAGTATTATTATTTTAGCGCACCTCTAGAGACGGCGCCTATCTACACAGATTCTCAGAGTTATCGTGAACGTATCCGGAAAGAGTGGACTTGGGCCATTCTTCGAAGCTTAGTGACGTTGCCGATTGGTCTGGCAATCTTATATCTGTTGACGACGACAAAACATGAGTCAGCGAATATTCTCGCACATAAAGGATTACGATTTGGACTCGATATAAGTGCTTTTCTACTGTTGATTTGGCCATTTTCAATCATACTCAGTCTCTTATTTTCGCGAATTGTTTATCGACAGCGAGCCAATTATTTTGGCCGGCCAGATGCCTTCGCTAAAAAGCAACGGATTATGCGAGATGGGTTAATCTTAGCAATTATTGGTGCATTTATTGGTGGATTTGTTGGTTATTTTAGATATAAATTCTTTTAAAACTTATTAGAAATGAGGAGTGGAATTATGTTAGAAGTGAAAAATTTAGTCAAAACTTTTGGCGATTATGTCGCAGTTGATGACTTGAGTTTTACAATTCCTGAAGGGAAAATAATGGGTTTGATTGGTCAGAATGGAGCTGGAAAAACGACGACTTTTCGTTTGATTCTGGATTTTCTGACGGCAGACTCAGGAGAAGTTTTATGGGATGGACACAGATTGACCGAGAATGATTACAATATTATCGGTTACCTGCCAGAAGAACGTGGCTTATATCCTAAGATTACGATCCAAGATCAATTACTGTATTTTGCAGCGTTACGTGGAAAATCAAAGAAAGAAATTGAACCGAAAATTGACGAGTTAATGGAAAAATTCCAAGTCAAAGGGAAAAAAACAGATAAGGTTAAATCTTTATCAAAAGGGAATCAACAAAAAGTCCAGTTGATTGCGACTTTAATTCATGAACCTAAATTAATCATTTTAGATGAACCGTTTAGTGGCTTGGATCCAGTTAATGCTGAATTATTAAAAGATGGCATTATCGAGTTAAAAGATAAAGGTTCGTGCGTTATTTTTTCTAGTCATAATATGGACAACGTTGAAAAAATCTGCGATCACTTAATCATGTTGAATAACGGTCGGACAGTTTTGGATGGAAAAGTCCATGAGATCCGCCAATCATTCGGTCGAACTAAAGTTTTCTTAGAGTCGGATTTGGCTGCCGATACAGTACTAGCAATTGAAGGCGTCAAGGAAGTGCAAGTAAGAGAGGATCAAACATTAGATATTACGCTAGCTGATCCGAAAGCTGGGGCAGAAATTTTTGCGAAAGCTACTCAATCAGGCTACATTCCGATGTTTAACCAACAACCACCAACCTTAGAGGAAATATTTAAAATGAAAGCTGGTGCAATCAATGAGTAAATTTTGGATTATCACATCAGATGTTTATAAGAAAAATGTTAAATCAATTTCTTTTTTAGTTATGATATTAGTCCCATTTATTATGCTAGGAGTTGTCTATCTTGCTGGCATGTTTGCAGGGGATATGGCAACCGTCGACAAAATCGGCTTAGTTTCTAATCAACCAGAAGTGGCGCAAGCATTAGCTGCCGATAAATCATCCGACTATGAGTTCACAGCAATTGATTCAGCAAAAGAAGCTCAGAAAGAATTGAGTGATGAAAAAATCGATGCTTACATGGTAGTGACGATTGATGAAGAAGCAATGACTGCCAAAGGAGAATTGTTTAGCCAATCTTCTATGGGACAAAGTACTGAATTGATTTTACAACAATTACTAGGTTCTCTCCAATCTTCTGGGCGCGCAACACAGCTAGGCTTAAGTCCTGAAGAAGTCGCAAGTTTGTCGCAACCAGCCGAATTTGTCAAACAGAAGGTCAGCTTTGATGATTCTGGAAAAATGACCGTCGGCGAAGACAATAGTGATATCCAATTTTTGGTGAGCTATGCTGCTACGATTGTACTCTTCATGATTATTATCACTTATGCACAAATTATTGCGCAAGAGATTGCTTCTGAAAAAGGTACACGGATTATGGAAGTCATCTTGTCCAGTACCAAAGCGCAAACTCATTTTTATGGAAAATTAACCGGTGTCTTGCTAGTTGCTGTGACACAAATCGTCTTGTATGTGGTTATTTTCGGAGTTGCATTCATGAAATTTAAAGATCTAGAAATTGTGAAGCAGTTTACTGAAAGTGGTGCTCTACAGAAAATTGTCGGGCCTTTCCTTGGCTTTACAGCAATCTTCATCCTTCTAGGAATTCTAATTTATTCTGTTTTAGCCGCGCTTTGTGGCTCATTAGTCAACAAAGCAGAAGATACAGCCAAAGCCATCTTGCCTGTGACTTATCTGTCATTAGGTGCTTACATGTTAGGCTTAACTCTTGGTGCTTCTGATCCAAATAATGTCGTGATTCGTGTGAGTTCGTACATTCCATTCCTATCCTCTTACGTGATGCCAATTCGTTTGGCTAATGAAACAGTTGATATGACCGGGGCTGCGATTTCAGTAGTTGTACTGATTGTTTCAACGTTCGTGTTAATGTATTTATCTGCAACCTTGTACAAATCAAATGTCTTGGTTTATAGCGAAGGCGGATTGTTCTCTTCATTAAAACAATCTTTATCAATTATGAAAAATGAAAAAAGAAGCAAAGCAAGATAAAAATAGATAGTAGAAAAACGTTGGAGACGAGTATTAACAGATCGTCTCCAGCGTCTTTTTGTACATATTAAAGAAAGTATTTATGGTGCGTGCTAGAAAGCGCTGAAATGAAGTGAACTGTTCCAATATACAAGATTGCTCAACGCCTACCATCCTGCTACTACGAAACTTGGTAAGTGGGACTGGCAGCTAGGAGCTTTTAAATGAAGTGAACTGTTCCATTTCACAAGATTGCTCTACGCCTACCATCCTGCTACTACGAAACTTGGTAAATGGGACTGGCAGCTAGGAGCTTTCAAATGGAGTGAACTGTTCCAGTTTACGAGATTGCTCAACGCCTACCATCCCACTAATTTACTTATATAAGTGGGACTGGCAGCTAGGAGCTTTCAAATGGAGTGAAATGTACCATTTCACAAAATTGCTCTACGCCTACCATCCTGCTACTACGAAACTTGGTAAGCAGGACTGGCAATAACAGATCGCTTTTTAAAATTTTTCATAAAGTGTTGGTAATTAGAGATTTTCGGATTTTTTCCCACTAGTGTCTATTCGCACAGTTTTGGAGATTTTTAGAAGAGTGTCAAATGACAAGAATCCATTGTCTAGTAGGTTTTTCTGATAAAGTCACTCTTTTCACTTCACTTTTTACCGTGAAATCTGTGCGAATGAAGACTAGTGGGAATAAACGGGACATTTCTCTTCACTACAATGCTCGAATTGAAATGTATAGGGGAGTGAGAATCCTATAGATAGGGGATTCTATGGGCGATTTTTATAATAAAATCAAAAAATAAAATCTATATCTAGTCCTGTTCCTCATTCGCATAAAGGTTTCACTGTTTTTTCTCACTAGTGGCTATTCGCACACTTTCAGAAATTTTTAGAAGCGCGTCAAATAGCAAGAATCCATTGCCTAGTAGGTTTTTCTTTCAAAATTAGCTTTTTCACCTGGCTGTTCTTAATAAAAAGTGTGCGAATGAAGACTAGTAGCAAAAAAAATGATTATTTTATATCTCTAGCCTGTGTTAAATAACAGTTTATGAATGATGAAATCAGAAAACTGTGGTGTTTTCATCGGTCAAGAACTCGGTTTTGGCTCGATCCAAACATTGGTTTTATTGGCTATTTCAGTCGTCACTGTTGGCATTCCTGTTTATCTGCAAGATGCGCCATTTGGGTGTCAGCTTTTCAAGGATATTGATGATGGGCTTTCTTTTCTTTTTCAATAGCCTCCATCGTGTCTCACATAGGATCACACGAGTGGTACCTATTGCAAAATGATAATCGAAATAATTGACGTTGGACAAAATAAATTAGAAAATAGAAGAGTAGAAATAAGAAGGAGGAATTCTTTTGGATAATATGTATAAGGAATTAACTAATGGTTTGAAAATGCCTCGTTTAGGGCTTGGTGTATGGCGTGTTGAAGACAGTCAAGCAGCTGATGCAGTGGAGTGGGCGCTTGAAGCGGGTTATCGAATGATTGATACCGCGAAGGTCTATAAAAATGAAAAGGGCGTAGGCGAAGGGATTCGTCGCTCGTCTGTTCCGAGAGAAGATATTTTTGTTACGACAAAACTGTGGAATGATGACCAAGGTTATGAATCTGCTCTGAAGGCTTTTGACGATAGTCTTGAGCGCTTAGGCTTGGATTATGTAGACTTGTATTTGATTCACTGGCCAGTCGCTGGAAAATACAAAGATTCGTGGAAAGCATTAGAAGAAATTTATGCCAGTGGTCGTGCAAGAGCGATTGGTGTCTCTAACTTCCATCAACATCATATCGAAGATTTGATGACAACAGCAACAATCAAACCTTTAGTTGATCAAATTGAGATTCATCCAACGCTGACACAAGAACCTTTACGCAAGTATCTAGATGATGAATCAATTGCCGTTGAGGCTTGGTCTCCATTAGGGCAAGGGACGATTTTAGAAACACCTGAGCTAGTCAAAATTGGTGAAAAATATGGCAAATCAGCTGCCCAAGTAATCATTCGTTGGCACTTACAAAACGATATTATCGTGATTCCAAAATCATCTCATGAAGGTCGTATCAAAGAAAACTTCGATGTTTTTGACTTTACGTTAACACCAGAAGAAATTAAACAAATTAACGAGCTAAATATTGATGAACGATTAGGATCTGATCCAGACTCATTTGATTTTTAAACAAACTAAGCATTTCTTGAGCACGCATTTTATACGTACCTCAAGAAATGCTTTTTTTCTACTCTGTATCTATTTTGACTAGTCGGATTTATCCAACAACAGACATCTCATTAACAAAGTAATCGAATATTCTCTGTTCTTTTTCATCCACGTGATGCGTTAGTTCTGGGTGCCACTGAACGCCTAAGATAGCAGACCCGTCATCAGCCTCAACTGCTTCGACTAATCCATCGGTTGACCAAGCTGTCGCAATTAATTTAGGTGAAACATCCTTAATCGCTTGGTGGTGGTAGGAATTGACATAAGAATTATCAGGAACAAGTTGACTGATTCGGCTATTGGGCGCCACGTTGATTCGGTGCGTAGAAAATTGTGGTGCAGTCGGTTGTTGCTCATGTTTGACCGACCATTGTTCATATTGAGACAAATCTTGGTAAAGGCTGCCCCCTAAAACAACATTCAATAACTGCGTGCCACGGCATACAGAAAGAATCGGTTTCTTTTGCTTGATGGCTTCTTTAATTAAAGCTGCTTCAAAAATATCTCGCGAATAGTTGGTCTCTTGCAATTTCGGATGAGGCTCTTCATTGTAGAGACGCGGACTGACGTCTTGCCCGCCAGCTAATAACAATTTATCTATATTTTTAATATATTCTTTAGCGGTATCTGGATGGCTAATCGGTAAAATGAACGGTAAGCCACCTGCCTCTAAAACACCATCTACAAAACCTTGTGGTGTATAAGTAACAAAATTTCCATTAAATACCTCTGTCGCATGAATTAGCTGATTACCAGCAATTCCAATAATTGGTTGTTTCACAAAATCACTCCTTTTCCTTTCTATTGTAACATGCTGATTCGCACGACAAAACATTTAAGAGTTCCCAAGATATTTTCACAAACTAGTCTCATTTAGACCAAGCTTTGACCATTGAAAGATGTTTTCTTTTGCTCAATTATTTGGTATACTCAAAACATATCTGAATAAAAATGGTTGGGCGAAAGCTTTCAAGGATTCAGTTCTTCAAGGGGTGAGAAGAACACAGAGGGATAAGTCCGCCAGCTAATCGATGTCATTTCAAAGACACTGGACTTTCTAAATAAGGTTCAGTGTCTTTTTTTGCCAATCCACTTATATAAGTACACTAGTGGGATGGTAGGCGTAGAGCGATTGTGTGAACTGAAACAGTTCACTACATGTAAAAGCTCTTAGCTTGTACGAGGCAATTTCAGAAGAGTGACTTAATAGTCGATTAGTGCGAGAGGCAGATTCTGCCACTTAATAAAAACATTTGCTGTAGAGAAAAGGATGTGAAAGTAATGTTAGAAGCAATAAAAAAGATTCAAGCTGCAGAACTAGAAAATGAACAATTGAAAGAAGCGCTTATTACTAAGCTAAAAGTAGAAAATGAATTGCAAGAGCAAACGCTGCAAAAAATCAAAGAGCAAGCTCAAAAAGAAACAGCTCAAGAGGTTGAACAACTTGAAGCAAATCTAAAAGAGGCTCTTCAATTAGAAAACGCAGAATTGCTTTTGACTGCTGAAAAAAAACGCGCGAGTTATCAACAACTTTATGACGAAAAAAAATCAAAGGCAGTCGGGGCAATTATTGAAAGGGTGAAGCAAACCTATGGCCGTCTCTAAAATAGAAAAAGTGTCTATAATTTTAGAAAAAAAGAAATTGGAAAAGGTATTGCAAATACTTCAAGGATTGCAGGCGATTGAAGTCCGCGATTTATCAAATAAATCCGCGAGTAATTTTTGGGTAGAAGACTATTTTTCTGGCGCTTTTGAAAAAAAAGCAAGAACTAATGAAGAAGAGACAAACTTTCTTTTATTACAAATTGAAGAGGCGATTTTGTTCATGCAACGCAATGGCTCCGTCAATCAAAAGAAAACGGGTCTGCGTAGACAAGCGCTCTCTTTGAATGAATTAGAAGAACCATTTGATGAAACACAATTTGCTGAAGATTTAAAAAGTATCTTGCAAATTAAGAAGGAATGGACGGCCGTACAGGAAAAGAAAAGTAAGGCCTATGAGAAAGAAACTTGGCTATCAACTTGGCAATATCTAGATATAAATCCAAGTAAATTTGACTCAACTAAAACAAAAATCACGATAGGTAGTTTACGTGAAACCGCCCAAGTGGAATTTATTGAGGCCCTTAATCAACAGACAACGGCTTATGTGGAAGAGCTTTTTCATCATCCAAATGAGACTTATATTGGCTTGGTTTATCTAAATAACCAACAAAAAGTAATTGATGAGATTCTTTCACAGTTCCATTTTACGAAGGTTGATTATCCTTATAATGAGTCACCTAAGAAGGAATTACAGCTAGTTCAAGAAGAAATTTCTACCTTGGTTCAACAAGAAAAAGAATTGGCTGCGATGATTGGTGATAGAGCCGCACAGCTTCGTGATCTGCAATGGGCAGAAGAGGTCTATCTTGCTCATCTTGAACGGGAACGAGTAAAAAATCAATTGGTCCAAGCAGAACATCTGACAATCATTCAAGGTTGGGTCGCTGTTGAAGACAAAGACCAGTTACTCACTCAATGCGAGAAAGAATTTGGGGAACAAGCTATTTATATCAGCTTTGAAGAACCTACATCGGATGAAATTGGGACAGAAATCCCGACAAAGTTAAAAAATCATCCGCTGATTCGTCCGTTTGAAATGTTAACAGAAATGTATAGCTTGCCTAAATATGGCGAAATTGATCCAACGCCTTGGATGGCGCCATTCTACTTTGTCTTTTTTGGCATGATGGTTGCCGATATTGGTTATGGCCTAGTGATGCTTTTGGGCACCATTGGAGCACAAAAATTGATGGTTTTCCCTCGTGGAACCGCTCGTTTTGTCAAATTTTTCCAAATTCTATCAATCCCAACGATTTTATGGGGCTTTGTGTATAGCTCATTCTTCGGAATGGCTTTACCAAAAACCGTTTTTGGTGTCACACTGCCATTTCCAATTCTTTCAACGACAGATGATATGCAAACAATTCTGATTTTATCTGTAATTTTCGGCTTTATTCAAATTCTTTTAGGGCTGTTTATTGCGGGTAAAGAGCACATTAAACGCAAGGAATATTTGTCAGCGATTAGTAATGGATTTTCTTGGCAAGGGATTTTGATTGGGATTGCTTTAGCAGCAGTCGGTGCTTTGTTGCTGGATAACCAAGCTTTACTGATGGTTGGTGCAATAATCGCTGGTTTATCAGCATTATCTATCTTGATCATTCCAATTATTCAATCACCTTCTAAACTGAAAGGTGCGGCCAAGGGAGCCTATAATTTATATGGGATCACGAGTTATATTGGCGATTTAGTCAGCTACACTCGTTTAATGGCTTTAGGAATCTCAGGGGGAAGTATTGCTTCGGCATTTAATTTGCTGGTAGCGTTTATGCCACCAATTGCGAGATTTACCATTGGTATCGTGTTAATTCTTGTATTACACGGCTTAAATTTATTTTTATCTTTACTAGGTGCGTATGTGCATGGCGCGCGTCTTCAATATGTAGAATACTTTGGTAAATTTTACTCAGGCGGCGGTAGACCGTTTGTGCCTTTAAAAACGGCAGAAAAATATGTCAATATTGAAACCAAAAAAACGAACTCACAGGAGGAAATATAAACAATGATTAACTACTTAATTACAGAAAATGGCGGGATTGTTTTCGCTATATTAGCTATGGCAACTGCAACAATTTTTTCAGGAATTGGTTCAGCAAAAGGTGTAGGTATGACCGGTGAAGCTGCGGCTGCACTAACGACAAGTCAACCAGAAAAATTTGGACAAGCTTTGATTTTACAGCTGTTACCAGGGACTCAGGGACTTTACGGTTTCGTTATTGCCTTCTTAATTTTCACTAATTTATCAGGTGATATGAGTGTTATTGATGGTTTAGGTTACTTTGGTGCGTCATTACCGATTGCTTTTACAGGTTTGTTCTCTGGGATTGCCCAAGGACGTGTTGCCGCTGCGGGGATTCAAATTCTTGCGAAAAAACCAGAGCATGCGACAAAAGGAATTATCTATGCTGCCATGGTTGAAACGTATGCGATTTTGGGATTAGTAATTTCTTTCCTACTTGTCCTAAACGTGTAATAGGGGGCTAGAGGATGGATTCAATTGAAAAGATTATCCAACAAATGAATACGCAAGCAAGCGAAGAAAGAGCTGTGCTTGAAGCAACTGAAAAAGCGCAACAAACGCAGAATTTCGAAAAAGAGAAGCTGCAAATAGAGCAAGAAGAACAACAAAGACGACAAAAACGCCTGCAACAAGTAAAACAACAATACAAACAAATAGAAAATCGGCAACAGATTGATAATCGCCAACAGCTACTAACTGAGAAGCAACAATTTCTTAGCCGTTTATTCAATGAAGCGTTGCAGGAGATGGAGAATTGGACTGAGGAGCAGCATTGTTCATTCGCGCAGGCTGCTTTATTAACCCTCCCATTGACTGGCCAACAATTATTTTTAGCTGGTGAGAAGACCGCTGCTTATTTTACTGACGCTTGGCTGACAGAAATGAATCAAGCACTGCCTTATACATTGACTTTGTCGGAGGAGAAGCTCGTCAATAAAGCTGGTTTTTTAGTTGATGATGCCGGTGTTCAATATAATTTTCTATACAATAATCTTTTGCAAGATATTGAAAATGAGATGCGTTTTGAAATGGCGACATACTTGTTTGGATAAGGGGGGATTTAATTGAAGCAAGCCGATTACCATACGGTTAATCCGTTAATTCGTGGAAAAGAATTGGAATTGTTGCCACAAGAGACCTTTGATCGCTTAATTCAGGCCAAAACAATTGAAGAAGTGGGCACGATTCTTTCTACAACTATCTATCGACCATTTATCTATGAAGGTTTTGAACATGACTTCGAGAAGAATTTAGCTGATCAAAGAAGCCAGTTATTTCGCTGGCTAGTAGAAATTTCCCCACAAAAAGAAATCATTTGGATGTATACAATGCGCTTCACTTTTCATAATCTAAAGGTCCTTAGTAAAGCTTCTTTTATTAATGAGGACTTAGATTATTTAACAATTGATGATGGGCTGTATGCAATAGATTGGTTGAAGGAAGCCATCTCAACAGGAGAATCGGCTTATCTACCTGAACTGATCATGAAGAGTATCAGAGAAGTCACTGAGTATCTCGAAGAATCAACAATTCTTCAAGGGATTGATGTGATTTATGATCGTCATTTTTTAACTGCACAGCGACAGATTGCTGAGGAGCTTAATTCTCCTGAGCTGTTAGAAGAAGTGACTGCGTTTATTGACCTGACGAATATCTCGACGGTTGCTCGAGGGTTAAGACAAAATCGTAGTACCGCGTTTATGACAACCGTTCTCTCTAGCTCTGGTGGAATTACAAAAGAAACATTTTTATCCTATGCAGAAGCTTCGATGCGTGAATTTATTGTCTTTTTAAAAGCTTCCGTTTATGGGGATATCTTAGCCCCTGCTTTGCAGGAAGAAACAATTGATTTTGTTCAATTAGAAACGTGCACGCAAAATTACTTAACTAGTCTTTATCAACAAGCACAAACAGCAGCCTTTGGACCTTTGCCTTTACTTGCTTTTTTACAAGCAAAAGAAGTCGAAGCAAAAAATCTACGAACGATCGTAGTTGGCAAACGTGGGCAATTTTCAACAGATAAGATAAAAGAAAGGATGAGACAGCTTGGCGTATAATATTGGCGTAATCGGGGATAAGGATTCTGTCTTACCATTTAAATTATTTGGTTTTGATGTGCGTTACGGACACACTAGTCAAATCGTTCGTCAGAGTATTGAAGAGATGGCAAAGAACGACTATGGTGTTATTTATGTTACTGAAGAATGTGCTTCTATGGCGCAAGAAACGATTGAACGCTACAAAGAAGCCGTTTCACCGGCCATTGTGCTAATCCCTAATCACAAAGGAACATTAGGTACAGGTTTGGCTGAGATTCAGCGCAATGTAGAACGAGCAGTTGGACAGAATATTCTATAAGACAAAAGGAGATGGGAATTTGCAAGAAGGAAAAATTATTAAAGTATCCGGTCCTTTAGTCATGGCTGAGAACATGTCTGATGCTAGTATTCAAGATATGTGTCTCGTCGGGGATTTGGGTGTTATTGGAGAAATTATCGAGATGCGCGGCGACGTTGCATCAATTCAGGTATATGAAGAAACTTCAGGGATTGGCCCTGGCGAAGTGGTGCGGACAACAGGGGAAGCTTTATCTGTTGAACTAGCTCCCGGAATTTTATCTCAGATGTTTGATGGGATTCAACGTCCATTAGATACTTTTATGGAAATCACTAAAAGTAACTTCCTTGCTAGAGGTGTGCAGCTTCCAGCCTTAGATCATGAGAAGAAATGGCTTTTCGAATCAACAAAATCAGTTGGCGATTTTGTCAGCTCAGGTGATGTGATTGGAACGGTTCAGGAAACAAAGATTATTTTGCATAAAATTATGATACCAAACGGTCTGAGTGGAACAATCAAAGAAATTCATCATGGTGAATTTACGATTGATGAAACAGTCTGCGTATTAGAAACAGAAACTGGCGAACGAGCAGTAACAATGTTGCAAAAATGGCCGGTTCGTCGCAGTCGACCAATTAAAGAAAAACTAAACCCGGATGCACCAATGATTACCGGTCAACGAGTTATTGATACCTTTTTCCCAGTCACAAAAGGGGGAGCAGCCGCTGTTCCGGGACCATTTGGAGCCGGAAAAACCGTTGTTCAGCACCAAATTGCGAAATGGGCAGATGTTGATTTAGTGGTCTATGTAGGTTGTGGTGAACGTGGAAATGAAATGACCGACGTTCTAAATGAATTCCCAGAACTAATTGATCCAAAAACAGGGGAATCATTGATGAAACGGACAGTCCTAATCGCGAATACCTCAAATATGCCAGTAGCCGCCCGTGAAGCATCCATCTATACAGGGATTACAATTGCTGAATACTTCCGTGATATGGGCTATAGTGTCGCAATTATGGCAGATTCAACTTCTCGTTGGGCCGAAGCACTTCGAGAAATGAGTGGTCGTTTAGAAGAAATGCCAGGGGACGAAGGTTACCCAGCCTATTTAGGTAGCCGTTTAGCTGAATATTATGAGCGTGCTGGCCGAGTGATTGCGTTAGGCTCTGAAGGCCGAGAAGGTAGTATTACAGCGATTAGTGCCGTTTCACCTTCTGGAGGAGATGTCTCAGAACCCGTTACCCAAAATACGCTACGCGTAGTAAAAGTTTTCTGGGGACTAGATTCTATTTTGGCACAAAAACGCCATTTCCCTTCAATTGATTGGCTTCAAAGTTATTCATTATATTCGACAGAAGTCGGCAAATATATGGATCAAGCCTTACAAGCAGATTGGTCTGAGATGGTTGCTACAGCTATGCGTATTCTTCAAGAAGAAGCGCAATTAAACGAAATTGTCCGTTTAGTAGGGGTAGACTCTTTATCAGATAAAGATCGTTTAACATTAGAAGTGGCCAAATCAATTCGTGAAGATTATCTACAACAAAATGCATTTGATGATGTGGATACCTTTACTTCTCGAGAAAAACAATTTAAGATGTTGGAAATGATTCTCGCTTTCCAAAAAGAAGGACAGCGTGCACTAGAACTAGGTTCATATTTGAATGAAATTATGTCAGGAACTGTCACTTTACGTGATCGGATTGCGAGAAGCAAATATATTCCTGAAACAGAGCTAGATAAATTGGATGGCTATTTACAGTCAATCAAACAAACAATGCAAGAAATTATCGCAGAAGGAGGAATGTCCCATGATTAAGGAATATCGAACAATTAGTGAAGTAGTGGGTCCTTTGATGGCGGTTGATAAAGTTTCTGGTGTAAAATATGAAGAGCTTATCGAAGTCCGAATGCAAAATGGCGAAATTCGTCGTGGCCAGGTTCTAGAGGTGCATGAAGACAAAGCGATGGTCCAAATTTTCGAAGGAACGAGCGGTATCAATCTACGCGATTCTGCTGTACGCTTTTTGGGACATCCCTTAGAGTTAGCCGTATCTGAAGATATGATTGGCCGAGTGTTTGATGGCTTAGGTCGTCCGAAAGATAATGGTCCTGAGATTTTACCAGAAAAAATGGTTGATATTAATGGTGAGGTTATTAATCCTGTTGCCAGAGATTATCCAGATGAGTTTATTCAAACTGGGATTTCTGCGATTGATCATTTAAACACTCTAGTGCGTGGTCAGAAGCTGCCAGTATTTTCTGGTTCAGGCTTACCTCATAAAGAGTTGGCCGCTCAGATTGCTCGTCAAGCTAACGTACTTAATAGTGATGAAGAGTTTGCGGTAGTCTTTGCAGCGATTGGAATTACCTTTGAAGAAGCCGAATTCTTTATGGAAGATTTCCGTCAAACGGGCGCCATTGATCGTTCAGTAATGTTCATGAATTTAGCCAACGATCCTGCTATTGAGCGGATTGCGACGCCACGTATGGCATTAACAGCTGCTGAGTACTTAGCTTATGAAAAAGGCATGCACGTTTTAGTTATTATGACGGACATGACCAATTACTGTGAGGCCCTTCGTGAAATTTCGGCCGCTCGTCGAGAAGTACCTGGTCGACGAGGTTACCCAGGATATCTATATACGAACTTAGCAACGCTCTTTGAACGCGCTGGACGGATTCGTGGGTTAAAAGGATCTGTGACTCAAATTCCAATTCTAACGATGCCAGAAGATGACAAAACGCATCCAATTCCCGATTTAACTGGTTATATCACAGAAGGACAAATCATTCTTTCTCGTGAATTATATAAGAGTGGGATTCAGCCACCGATTGATGTCTTGCCGTCATTATCTCGTCTAAAAGATAAAGGGACTGGCCCAGGAAAAACCCGGGAAGACCACGCAGCGACAATGAATCAATTATTTGCGGCTTATGCTCAAGGAAAACAGGCCAAAGAATTAGGTGTGGTTTTAGGTGAGTCAGCATTATCTGATAGTGACCGAGCGTATGCCAAGTTTGCTACACAATTTGAAAAAGATTATATCAATCAGGGCTTTACTACCAATCGGACAATTGAGGAAACTCTTGACTTAGGTTGGAAACTATTAGCTATGTTACCACGAACGGAATTAAAACGAATTAAAGACGATATGCTAGACCAATATTTACCTGAAGGGGAGTGACAAAATGGTGCAATTAAACGTCAACCCTACACGGATGGAATTAACTCGTCTAAAAAAACAATTGGCGACCGCTAGCCGGGGCTACAAATTGTTGAAAGATAAACAAGATGAACTGATGCGCCAATTCATCCTGCTCATTCGTAAAAATAATACCTTGAGAAAAGAAGTTGAGGAGACTCTTCAACAATCTATGCAAGGCTTTATTTTGGCAAATGCTTCAATTGATGAACGCTTTATTGAAGAAATGTTCATCCTGCCTGCCGAAAAAATTACGCTAGATTTAGTTGAAAAAAATATTATGAGTGTCAAAGTACCAGCCATGAGCTTCAGCTACGATGAACATCTAGGCGAAGCGCCTTTGGATTACGGCTACTTAAATTCCAATGAACAGTTGGACCGGGCAATTGATCGTTTTACAGAAAATTTACCTAAACTCCTAGAGTTAACGGAGATCGAGAAAACCTGCCAACTGCTATCTGGTGAGATTGAAAAAACCAGACGTCGGGTGAATGCACTAGAATATATGACTATTCCACAGCTTGAAGAAACAATCTATGCAATTAAGATGAAATTAGAAGAAAACGAACGAGCAGAAGTGACACGCTTGATTAAAGTAAAAAATATGAGCGACTCAAAGAACTAAGTTAGTCTATTCGCGCTTGTAGAAAAAGGAGCAACGGAAGAATGAAGAAGAAAAGACGGCAGCAATCGAAACATCTGACCGCCGTTCAATTATTAGCCTTTGGTTTTTTAGTTCTGATTTTTCTTGGTGGGACATTATTAACTTTCCCATTTTTTAGTCACACAGGAACCTGGACACCGTTTATTGATGCCTTATTTACGGCAACTTCAGCGGTTTGTGTGACAGGCTTAACGACACTTAACACCGTTGAGCATTGGAATGAATTAGGACAATTTCTAATTCTATTATTAATCGAAATTGGTGGCTTGGGTTTTATGATGATGCCCATTCTTTTCTTCACTCTTGCCAAAAAGAAAGTTAGCCTCAGTACCCGAATTGTCTTACGAGAGGCCTTAAATCTAGATGAAATGTCTGGTGTCATGAACTTGATGCTCTACATTTTAAAGCTAGCAGCGGCTATTCAATCGCTGGGGGCTCTCGCACTTTCAATCGTATTTATTCCAAAATTTGGTTGGCTTAAAGGAATTTGGTATAGTATCTTTCATTCGGTATCTAGTTTTTGTAACGCGGGATTTGACTTGTTAGGGACAAGCTTGGCAGAGTATCAATCAAATATTTATTTGATTCTTGTGATTTCTGCCTTAATTATTTCTGGTGGGTTAGGCTTTCTTGTTTGGCGAGATGTCTTAAACTACAAGAAAAAGAAACGTCCTTCTCTTCATACGCAAATTGCGCTCGCTGTTACCGGTACGCTTCTACTCGGTGCCACACTAATTTTCTTCTTTACTGAAAATAATGCACAGGCATTAGCGCCTAATCTATCCTTTTTTGAGCGCCTGGCTAATACCTTTTTTATGAGTGTCACACCTAGAACGGCTGGTTATTTTTCGATTGATTATGCGCAAATGAGCCATGCTGGGCTAATTACAACCATGTTTTTGATGTATATTGGTGGGACCTCAGGTTCGACAGCTGGTGGACTGAAAACAACAACATTTGGCGTTTTAGTTATTCAAATGCATTCGATGTTTAAAGGAAGAACACGCGCAGAATTTAGGGAACGAACCATTCGTCCAACGGTGGTGATCCGAGCGTTGACTTTATTTTTCCTGACACTCACCTTATGTGTCGTAACAATCATGATTCTATCCATTACTGAAACGATTCCTCAAGGCTTTGGTATTGAATATATTGCCTTTGAAGTCTTTTCAGCATTTGGTACCGTTGGCTTGACCATGGGCCTAACGCCAGAATTATCTGTGATTGGTAAAGCAGTTATCATCTCTTTAATGTACATTGGCCGTGTCGGAGTGTTGACCGTTGTCTTTTCACTAATCACAACCGCACAACGCCAAGAAGTTAAGTACAAATACCCAGAAGAAAGCGTAATGATTGGGTAATTATTTACTACTTGATAAAACAATTTAACACAACCACACAAAAAAATGAACCAGGATAGCCGTCAAATTGACGAGCTAACCGGTTCATTTTTATTTCCATCGAAAACAGATCAGTAATAAAAGATTTAGCACACTCATTTTTTTATAATCAGTGTTCCGTTTTTCTAGAAAGCGGAGCTCAAAATCTTTTCGTTACTCAAACAAATAGGCTGTTTTTCAACAAATTATTTTTCACGAATAACTTCAATTTTGTATCCATCTGGGTCTACGATAAAGTAGTAAGAAGGAGCTGTTCCAGGTAGACCTTTTAGATCCGTCACGTTTAATCCAGCTTCTTTTTGACGTTGATGTAACGCTTCTAAATCAGAAACAGCAATCGCGATATGTCCATAACCATCGCCTAAATTATAGGCTTCGTGGTCGTAATTATAAGTCAATTCTAATTCATAGTCGTCACCAGGTAACGTTAAGTAAGCTAACGTAAATTTGTGCTCTGGAAAGTCACGACGACGGCTTTCTTCAAAACCGAATGCTGATTGATAAAATTCTAGTGAAGCCTCAAGATCTTTTACACGTACACAAGTGTGTGCCATTTTCATAAATAATTCATCCTCTCATCTCTAATAACTTAATCATAGCATAAGTTGCAAAAGAAATTAAGTTTGCTGATTTTCGCGCTTGTGTCTGATTATCTACTCCTGTAAAATATAGGAAAGGATGAGTTGGAGGAGAAGGAATGAGTATGCCAGTTTTTGGGGAGAAGGTTATTGGGAAAGAGTATCAGGCGCGCTATGCAGCCTATATTATTGTTAGTCGAAATGAAGGACAAGAGATGGTTCTTGTTCAAGCGCCAAATGGGGCCTTTTTCTTGCCAGGCGGAGAAATTGAAAATGAGGAAACAAAAGAAGAAGCTATCGATCGGGAAATGATTGAAGAATTAGGGGTTACAGTCGACATTGATTGTTATATTGGCGAAGCTCAAGAGTATTTTTATTCACGACATCGCGATACTTATTATTTCAATCCAGGCTATTTTTATTGTGCCAAATCTTGGACTAAGATAGGCGAACCTACTGAAACGACCAATCAATTAGTGTGGCTTTCGCCCGCAGAAGCCATCGAACAATTAAAACGAGGCAGTCATAAATGGGCTGTCGAAGAGTGGCTAAAGAAATAACTGCACCTATAAATACATAAAACGAAGCGAGGAAGAACAGCCAGTTATTTGGGCTTTGTTCTTCCTCGTTTCGTTTTTTATTGATCTACATGGATGACCAGAAATAGTTTCTAGCGACCTAATTCATTCGAAAGAAAAGGGGAGATGACAAGTTTTTTGTCACCTCCCAAAAATCTGTTTTAGCTAGATTTATTTTTCTAATATGTATTGCTTAATAATCTCGGCAACACCGTGTTCTTCATTAGAAGTAGTCAGCACATCTGCGGCTTCCTTGACAGCAGGTGTGGCATTACCCATAGCAACACCGACGCCGGCGTATTCAATCATCGATAGGTCATTTTCGTTATCGCCAATCGCCATGATTTCTTCTTGCTTAATCCCCAGATGAGCGGCTAATTTTGCAATCGCTGCTCCTTTGCTGGCTTCTTTATTTAGAATTTCGTAATAAAAATCAGCACTCTTAACCGTAGTATATTGTTCTTTAAATGATTCTGGTAGCTTGGCAATCGCCTGATCCAAAATATCTGGCTCATCAATCATCATCATTTTTACCGGCTCTACTTGCGCCATAATTTCTTCAGGTGAGCGGTATTTGATTGCCATACCAACTAGCGAAGATTCATGGACCGTGTAGGGGCTAATGTCTCGATTTGGTGTGTAGATAAATTTCTCGTCAATCACATGTAAATGACTACCGACTCTTCTAGCCATAGCTTCAACAGTGATAAAGTCATCACTAGACAGGCCATAGCGAGAAATAACCGCACCTGTTTGCGTATTTTGAACAAGCGAACCGTTATAAGTAATCACATAATCAGTTTCTTTTAAAAGCGCTAATTCATTTAAAAGGGGTTGCACACCTGGAAGGGGACGGCCAGTACATAGGACGATCGTCACGCCTCGATCTTCAGCTTTTTTTAATGCTTGTTTTACTTCGGGTGTTACTTCATGATGGTTATTTAATAATGTTCCATCAATATCAATTGCGACTAATTTTATTGCCATTCTAATTTGTATCCTCCTAAAATTCAGGGCTAACTAAAGCACCATTGCGAATATATTTTGAAAATTCTTGATAGGTCTCATCAAATAAATCATAGTGGTCTTCTTGCGCTGGGTCAAGCATTTCTTTTGGGAAATAAAAGCGTTCATCCCCTTGTTGTTGCCCAGCCAAAGCTGAAACCAGTTGGCTAACTTGTGATAATTCAATCAGCGTGCCGTCTTTTCTAACAATTTCGATTTGTGTCCGATGGCTGCCTTGCTCCGGTCGATAAAAATCATAAGGCAAGTCATAGCTAGAGTTGATAGCCGTATAATAAATCGGATTATAGCCAACTTTTTCCACTAATTGCTGTAATTTTGCGACAATCGGCTGATCTGTTGCTCCAGAAAATGTAGCAGACTTTAATGGTTTACGATTCAGGAAACGTTTCGCTAGGTCACTCAATATCGGATCATTTTCCTCGGCCCATTGGATAAAGTACGTTCCTAATACACCATCATCTAATTTTAGATACTCTTCTAATGTAAATGATTCCTTCAAGAATGGGAGAAGTAACTGTGAATGTAGATCAAAAATCTCTGAATCCTCTTGATATAATTCGTGCGCTCGATTCAGTAGATGCTCTAAAACGACTTCCATCCCTCGCGAAACTGGATGAAAATAGACCTGGACATACATCTGATAACGGCTGACAATATAATCTTCTACCGCATGCATTCCGTTCATAGCAAAAGCGATTCCCCCTGCATAAGGACGAATGACGCGAAGAATTCTAGTTAGGTCAAACGTGCCGTATTCTGTGCCTGTATAGTAAGCATCTCTCAGTAGATAATCCATCCGATCCGCATCGATTTGACTAGAAATCATCTGAACGACTTGTGGATTTGGATAAGTTTTGGTAATGACGCTAGCGACTTTTTCAGGAAAATCAGCCTCTACACGATTCAGAATTTGATAGACCTCTGTTTCTGGCGAGGTAATGATCTCAACCGTAATCGCTTCATGGTTGGTATGGAAAATATGCTCAAAAGTATGCGAATAAGGACCATGGCCGACATCGTGAAGCAGCGCCGCACACAGCGCGACCAGACGTTCTTGATCATCCCAGCCGCCAGACCCCATTTTTTCTAGAGAATAATTTCGCTCAAATAAATCACAAATTCGGCGTGTAATTTCGTAGACACCTAATGAGTGAGAAAATCGGCTATGTTCAGCGCCATGGAAGGTGAAAGAAGAGGTGCCTAATTGCTTAATTCGGCGCAACCGTTGAACTTCCTTAGAATTAATCAAATCAAGAATTACTTGATGTTGAACATGGATATAATTATGGACAGGATCGCGAAAAACTTTTTCAATTGGTAAAGTCTGTTGCTTGTACGGCATCATACGGATAGCTCCTTCAACATTTCATTTCGTTGTTTCATCTTTAAAAGATGTTGATCAATGGCTGGTTGTAATAACTTTTCTTCGATATAATCAGTAGATTCATAGAATTTTGCTGAGCCATAGAGTGCTTCGTAAGCCGTCGCAATTTGATGTTTCACTTGCTCAATCGTCATTTCTTCTTTGAGTAGTGTGGGAAGGTTTTCCATACTGTCTGGCTTAACAGGTGGATAACCATCTAAGCCAAATTTTTGGCCCAAACTAGCTTGATAGAACTGTTGGACAGCTCTTCCACGCGCCGCTTGATCGCCGGTGATACTTAAATACATCATGATTGCTAAGCCATTTTTCACACGTCTTTGGGCAATCCCTGCAAATTTTTTGCCATCAATACTTAAATCATACGTTCCCGGACAATAGGAATCGGGAATCTCATAGGCCTCGATCTCAGTAGACGAAAACGCCTTTCTTACAAGGGATAACATTGCTTCATAGCCTTCATCTATCGTTCGTTTTTGGCCCTGTTCTTCGATTGGTAGAATCAAGGAAACATTCAATACGCCCTCATCTGAAATAACACCCAGTCCACCTGAATTACGGACAATAGGTGAATAGGACGCTTTTTTTAATGCACGTAGTCCCGCAGTTAAATCGGCAACGCGGGTATCTTTCATTCCTAAAATCATCGTTTGTTGCAACTGCCAAAAATGTAAGAAATGGTGGGCGTTTTGACCAGCTACTTCGATTAAAACATCAGTTGTAGCAAAAGGAAGTAGGGTTTGATTTTTATTAGTAAGGGTAGGTTGATCAATTATATAAGTTTGACTTGTCATAAAAAGCTCCTTTATAAAGAAATAGAGACTCTGGAAAAACAGAAAGTGGATAAACGATACAGACGACAAAAAATGAAATAAATACCGTTTACGACCTTTTCTTCGTCTATTATTATATACGAAAAGATGACTTTATGCTCCCTTTAGCGTTTTTTATGCGGCAAATGCCAGGTGTATTTCAAAAAGATTGACTTTAATTGACAAAACAGGTAAAACTATGAAGAATATAAAATAGAGGTTCTAATTTTAAAAAAAAGGTTGAACTAGAATAGAGAATGTAAAGGAGATCGGGTCGTATGGATTTAACACATGGAATACCTGTGTCCATTCAATTGGCAACCAAGGTGATTCAAAATCAGGAAGTACAAGATTTTTATTTCGATTTAACAGGTCAGGTCGTGAAAATGGCGGACACGTTATATATACGCTACAAGGAAGTACAGGAAGAAACGGGCGAAGAGGTCCCAGTAACGATTAAAATTACTCCAGACGGACGAATTCAGCTAATTCGTGCGGGAGAAATGCGGATGCGCTTGAAATTTGGTTATCAAGAGCGCCTAGAAACCAATTATCAAACCCCTTATGGTTTATTGGCGATTCATACATTTACCCGTAATTTGCGTTTTAGTCTAAAAGATCGACCAATCTCAGGAAAAATAGTGATTGATTATGATTTATATATGGCAGAGGATAAAATCGGGGAATATCTATTAACTCTTGATTTTACTGCATAAAATTTGCAAGAATGAATTGCTTTTTTGCCGAGGTTTTTGTATGATAAAGAATAGACTGTGAAAGGACGTGTCCTGCTTGGAAATTAACGTATTTAAAGATGTCAATAAAAATGAATTATCTATGATTGAAGTAGCTCATGCAATTTTAGAACAACATGAGGATGTAATGGATTTTTCTGACTTGGCTAACCAAATTCAAACTTACTTAGGAAAAACAGATAGTGAAATTCGCGATTCATTAGCGCAATTTTATACAGACTTGAATATTGATGGAAGCTTCATTTCACTAGGGGATAACCGTTGGGGCTTACGTTCTTGGTATGCCTTTGATTCAATTGATGAAGAAGTCAACCATGGACTTGAAGACGAAGACGATGAAACACCTAAACGTCGCAAACGTAAAAAAGTAAATGCCTTTATCACTGGTGATGAAGATGCAATTGACTATAATGATGATGATCCAGAAGATGCTGATCTAGTCGACGATGATGATGATGATTTATTCGAAGACGATGATGACGATGAAGAAGAAGAAATCGCAGCATACAACAAAGATCTGAAAGAAATCGGCGCAGATTCTGATGATGAAGAAGAACTTCCAGGAAGTATCGAAGAAGATCTAACAATCATCGATGATGATGAAGAAGATGAAGAATTCGACGACGAATTTGAAGATGAAGAAGAAAAATAGGCCAATTGGTCTATTTTTTTTTGCCAAAAAGAGATTATAAAAGTCAATCGATAGCGTAATAAGTCATTCGAAAGAACTGCTCCCTCAATTTATTTGCAAAAAGTTGAGCCCCATAAGAAAGAACTAAAATTAAAAAATCTAGTAGGCAAGAGACATTAAGCTAAAATTATCCTGTCTAACCTATACGAGATTTCCCTGTAAATTCTTTTTCAAAAATCTGTTTCAGTTAGTCGATTGATGCTCAAATACTCAAAAAAAGGCTCATTCGATAAAATTTAATAAAAAAATTTTTATCCTGTGAAAAAATTGTCCGGACAACTTAATTATTCGCGTGATAAACCGATCCTTAACCTCACAATTTTTGCACAAACTTTCCACAAAATTCTTATTTCAGTATTTTTTACTAAAAACTAGTTTGACATATAAATCTGCACGGTTATAATAACAATATGTTTTAGGTAAAAAAAACTTTTAAAGGAGAATACGAATTTTATGACGACAAATTTCGATTCAAAAGAATATCTTACAAAGGTTGATGCTTGGTGGCGAGCTTGTAATTACATATCCGTTGCACAAATGTATTTGAAAGACAATCCATTGCTCACACGCGAAATTACTGAGGAAGATGTTAAAATTCATCCAATCGGACATTGGGGCACGATTGCCGGACAAAACTTTATCTATGCCCACTTAAACCGCGTGATTAATAAATATGATCTGAACATGCTATACCTTGAAGGGCCAGGACATGGTGGACAAGTTATGGTTTCTAATTCTTATGTAGATGGCAGTTATACAGAAATCTATCCGGAAATTACGCAAGATGAAGCTGGCTTCAAAAAATTGTGTAAAATTTTCTCATTCCCTGGTGGGATCGCTTCTCATGCGGCGCCAGAAACGCCAGGCTCAATTCATGAGGGTGGCGAGCTTGGTTACACACTTTCACATGCTACCGGGGCAATTTTAGACAACCCAGACGTGATTGCTGCAGCCGTTGTTGGTGATGGTGAAGCTGAAACTGGCCCACTTGCTGCTGGTTGGTTCTCAAATTCATTTATCAATCCTGTCAATGATGGGGCAGTCTTGCCAATTCTTTATTTGAATGGTGGGAAAATCTCTAACCCAACGATTCTAGAACGTAAATCAGATGCTGATTTGAAAAAATATTTTGAAGGTCTTGGTTGGGACCCAATCTTTGTTGGTGGAACAGATCCTGAGAAAGTTCACCCAGAGATGGCGAAGACATTAGATACAGCGATTGAAAAAATTAAAGCAATTCAAGCAGAAGCACGTGCTGGTAAAGCCGAAGACGCAACAATGCCAGCTTGGCCAGTGATCATCTGCCGCACACCTAAAGGGTGGACCGGTCCTAAATCTTGGAATGGTGAACCAATCGAAGGCGGCTTTAGAGCCCATCAAGTGCCAATCCCAGTTGATGCACATCATATGGAGCATGTGGATACCTTGGTTGAATGGTTAAAATCTTATCGTCCAGAAGAATTATTTGACGAAAATGGTACGATTAAAGACGAAGTCCGCGCGATTTCTCCTAAAGGCGACCGCCGGATGTCAACAAATCCAATCACAAATGGTGGGATTGATCCTAAACCGTTGAAATTAACTGATTGGAAAAAATATGCCGTTGATACGACCACGCCAGGCGCTGTTGAAGCACAAGATATGACTGAGTTTGCGAAATTTGCAACAGATTTAATTGTTGAAAATCCTAACAATTTCCGTATCTTTGGCCCAGACGAAACAAAATCAAACCGTATGGCTGATTTGTTTAAAGTCACAAACCGCCAATTTATGGAAGCACAAAAACCAGAATATGATGAGTGGATTGCGCCAGCTGGTCGAGTAATCGATTCTCAATTGTCTGAACATCAGTGTGAAGGATTCTTAGAAGGTTATGTGTTAACAGGTCGTCATGGATTCTTCGCATCATATGAAGCATTCCTACGTGTAGTTGACTCAATGATCACTCAGCATTTCAAATGGTTACGTAAAGCCGCTGATCATAAATGGCGCAAACAGTATCCTTCATTGAACCTAATTGCGACATCAACAGTATTCCAACAAGATCACAATGGCTATACGCACCAAGATCCAGGTTTATTGACACATCTTTCTGAAAAGAAACCAGAATTCATTCGTGAATATTTACCAGCAGATGCTAACTCATTGATGGCAGTCATGGAAGAAGCACTAGGCTCTGAAGAAAAAATTAACTTAATCGTTTCTTCTAAACAGCCACGTCCACAATTTTACTCAGCGGATGAAGCAGAAATCTTAGTTAAAGATGGTTTAAAAATTATCGACTGGGCTTCAACAAGTGGCAATGACGAACCTGATTTGGTAATCGCAGCAGCTGGAACTGAACCTAACTTAGAAGCCTTGGCAGCTGTGACCATTTTAAATCAACAATACCCAGACTTGAAGATTCGCTTCATTAACATCGTTGATTTATTGAAATTACGTCATCCTGACCAAGATCCTCGTGGCTTAACAGATGAAGAATTTGATGCGTATTTCACAGCGGACAAACCAATTGTCTTTGCTTTCCATGGCTATGAAGGATTAGTACGTGATATCTTCTTCAAACGTCATAACCATAATTTACACATTCACGGTTATCGTGAAAATGGCGATATTACTACACCATTTGATATGCGTGTCTTCTCTGAAATGGATCGTTTCCATATTGCCAAAGACGCAGCAGTTGCCTCTCTAGGTGATAAAGCCAGCGACTTTGCACAAAAAATGGACGATACATTGAGCTTCCACCATGACTACATCCGTGCAAACGGTGTGGACATTCCAGAAGTAGTTAACTGGAAATGGTCAGCTTTAAAATAAGAAAATGCATATAAGTGTATGTAAATAAAACGACTTAATATCAAAAACTCTCTAGTTTGCGAATGGCAAATTAGAGAGTTTTTTACATCGTTATTTGCTTTACAAAATGCGCAAATAGCCATAAGTATTTAAAAAGCAGACATTTTCACACTTTTTTATGATTCTTATTCTACTTTAAAGAATGAATTGGTCGCTACTTGATTACGCAACTACTATACAGTTGAAAGAGGGAACAAGCACTGAGATTTTAGGCAGCTACCTTCAGACTGCTAGTAAAGTTTACAAAAGTCAGTTCATCGTCTCTATTCTTCTGATAGTAACTTGTGTTACCATGGACTAAACAGCTCTGAATTATCATTCTTGAGTTATCTTTCTATCATTCATCTACATCCGCATTGTTAAATGAGCGAGTGATTTTCAGGGGTACTAGCAGACATCACTATGTAAAAAATATCGAATGCCAGGTGCTCCAGCTCGGAATATTTGTGTTACTATAGTAGAGGCGTAAAATGGTTTACTGAATGAACAAATGAGTATTTAAGACGCTCAAAATTTAGCTATGTCACTCTTATAACAACAAAAAAACTTCTCAATAAATGAGAAGCTTTAAAGGAATTACTACCTATTATGCGTCCTGAGGGAATCGAACCCCCGTCTTGAGAACCGGAATCTCAGGTGATATCCACTACACTAAGGACGCAGACACGAGTATTAGTTTAGCCGATTTGAAAGAAAATTACAAGGGGAAGGAGCAAAAAATGAAATTTGAACAAAATTTTTCTCAACAACAGAAGCAAACGCAAAAATTAGCGATGACGCAACAGCTCCAACAATCAATCCAAATTCTACAGTTTAATGGTGAAGAATTAACGGAATTTGTCGAATCGAAAGCATTAGAAAATCCCTTGATTGATTTTGTCGAGCCTATTTATAAAACCGATTATTCGTCTGGAACAACGAGTAGCAATTATAGTGCAGATGATAAATCTAACTACTTAAATCAAATTCCTGATACGCATATGTCGCTGTTTGAATATCTTTTAGACCAAGTCCATCTCAATTATCGAGAAACATATCTGCGAACGTTAGTCCTCTATCTATTAGAATTTATTGACTTAAATGGTTTTTTAACAACCAAT
The DNA here is from genome assembly GCF_009933175.1 of Candidatus Enterococcus huntleyi. Lineage (GTDB taxonomy): Bacteria > Bacillota > Bacilli > Lactobacillales > Enterococcaceae > Enterococcus_K > Enterococcus_K huntleyi. Next base: position 244,804 of record NZ_MAEJ01000030.1, read on the forward strand.
TTGGAAGAGGCAGCGCGGCAGACTGGCGCGACAGAAATTCAGATGCTCGATGCACTGACTTTGGTGCAGCAGTTGGATCCGGCAGGGGTAGGGGCCCGCAATCTTCAAGAATGTTTGATGTTACAAACTGAACGAGATGATCATGCGCCGGCTTTAGCCTATATTGTATTAGAAGAGAAGTTTACTGAGCTTGCCCAAAGAAAATGGGAAATAATCACAAAACAGTTTGATATTACTTTACAAGAGGTTCAAAAAATATTTGATTATATTCAAACCTTAACACCAACTCCGGGAGCGATTTTTGGGAATACTTCAGAACTATATATTATTCCCGATGTAAAAGTCCAAGTGGTTGATGATCAACTAATTGTTACGTCCAATAAGAAAGGCCAGCCAGAAATTCATTTTCAACAAAAATACTTTGACCGTATGAAGCAAGAAAACGACAAAGAGGTCAATAAGTATCTAAAAGAAAAGCAACAGGAATTCGAATGGTTACAAAAAACACTCCTTCAACGTGGAGATACCATCTTGAATGTTGCCAAAGCGATTATCGAACGACAACAAGAATTTTTCTTCGATAAAACACGTCCAATCAATGCTTTAACGCTAAAAGAAATTTCTGAAGCTATCGGTGTCCATGAGTCGACAGTCAGCCGGTCGGTCAATGGGAAATATCTTGAAACCAACTTTGGTGTTTTCGAATTGAAGAAGTTTTTTACAAATAAGTTAGGCACAAACCAATCAGAGAATGGCGATGAGCTTTCTGCAGATAGTGTCAAAAGAAGTCTTCAAGCGCTAGTTGATGCAGAAAACAAAGCCAAACCACTGTCTGATCAGAAGCTTGTGGAGCTATTAAAAGAGCAATCTATTGATATTTCGCGAAGAACTGTCGCTAAGTACAGAGATCAATTAGGCATAGCTAGCTCCTCAAAAAGAAAGCGATATGATCATTGATTTTAAAGAGCCGGTAAATCTTTATCGATTTATCGGCTTTTTTTGTTGAAATAATCATGAAAAACTGCTAAACTTACTTTTGTAAGGAATGGATTTTCTATTTTATAAACTGTTTATAAAAAGACGTTCCACTTTTTTTTAGTGTCTATGGGTCGTTTTAAGTCTATCTTGGACAAAAAATGTCCAACCAAGGAGTTCTCTTATGATTAACGAATTGAAAATGATCGAAGCGATTGCTCCAGATGTAATGGATGTACTTCAAGAAAGATTCCAAATTTTGCGGAACATTTATTGGATGCAACCAATTGGCCGACGTAGCTTAGCTGAAAGTATGGGGATGACTGAACGTGTCCTGCGTACAGAAACAGACATGCTAAAAAATTTACAATTGATTGAAACTTCAAAGAGTGGCATGACGCTGACTAATAAAGGTGAGAATATTTACCAGGATTTAGAAAAGATCATGAATCAAATTCTTGGAGTGAACCAAATTGAAAAACAACTGGCTGAGTACTTTGGTATAAAGCGTTGTGTGGTTGTTGCTGGTGACAGTGATGAACAGAAAAAAGTTGTGGATGAATTTGGTGAAGCGCTAAACGACGCTTTGTTGTTACTATTACCTGAAGCCAAAAATGTGATTGCCGTAATGGGTGGCACAACAATGGCGACTGTTGCTGAACATTTAACAAATTTAGAGACAGACAAACGTCAGAATCTATTTGTTCCAGCAAGAGGTGGGATTGGTGAAGCTGTCACGGTTCAAGCAAATTCAATCAGTGCTATGATGGCGACAAAAGCCAAAGGGAATTACCGTGCATTATATGTTCCAGAGCAATTGAGTCTGGCAACTTACAATTCTCTCTTACAAGAGCCCTCAATTCACGAGGTCTTAGGCTTGATTAGTCAGGCAAATTGTGTTATTCATAGTATTGGGAGAGCCTTACACATGGCTGCTCGTCGAAAGATGACAGAAGAAGAACTGCTGATGTTAAAACAAAAGAATGCAGTTGCTGAATCATTTGGTTATTTCTTTGACGAAACAGGCAAAGTTGTATACAAAGTTCCCCGGATTGGGTTACAATTAAAAGATATTCAAGATATCCCAATCGTGATTGCGATTGCTGGCGGCCATTCAAAAGCCAAAGCAATTAACGCATACATGAAAAATGCACCTGAACAAACGTGGCTCATCACAGATGAAGCCGCAGCAAAAGTGATTTTAAAAGGGGTAACCCTTTAAAATAAATATTTTTTTGATTTTCATAAGGAGGAAATCTTAAATGACAGTTAAAGTAGGTATTAATGGATTTGGACGTATCGGACGCTTAGCATTCCGTCGTATCCAAGATGTAGCAGGAATCGAAGTAGTTGCAATCAATGACTTAACAGATGCTAAAATGTTAGCACACTTGTTAAAATATGATACAACTCAAGGACGTTTCAACGGAACTGTAGAAGTTCACGAAGGTTCATTCAACGTAAATGGCAAAGAAGTTAAAGTTCTTGCTAACCGTAACCCTGAAGAATTACCTTGGGGCGACTTAGGAGTAGATATCGTATTAGAATGTACTGGTTTCTTCACTTCTAAAGAAAAAGCTGAATTACACTTAAAAGCTGGTGCTAAACGTGTTGTTATCTCTGCTCCTGGTGGAAATGACGTTCCAACAATCGTTTACAACACTAACCATGACATCTTAACAGGTAAAGAAACAGTTATCTCTGGTGCTTCATGTACTACTAACTGTTTAGCTCCTATGGCTAAAGCTTTACAAGACAACTTTGGTGTTGTTGAAGGTCTTATGACTACAATCCACGCTTACACAGGTGACCAAATGACTCTTGATGGACCTCACCCTGGTGGAGACTTCCGTCGTGCACGCGCTGCAGCAGAAAACATCGTTCCTAACACAACTGGTGCTGCTAAAGCTATCGGTCTAGTAATTCCAGAATTAAATGGTAAATTAGACGGAGCTGCTCAACGTGTTCCTGTAGCAACTGGTTCATTAACTGAATTAGTAACAGTTCTTGACAAAAACGTAACTGTTGAAGAAGTTAACGAAGTAATGGCTAAAGCTGCAAACGAATCTTACGGATATAACGAAGATCAAATCGTATCTTCTGATATCGTAGGTATGACTTTCGGTTCATTATTCGATGCTACTCAAACAAAAGTTATGACTGTTGGCGACAAACAATTAGTGAAAACTGTTGCTTGGTATGACAACGAAATGTCTTACACTGCTCAATTAGTTCGTACTTTAGAATACTTCGCAAATCTTTAAGATTTAGTCGACTGAAGAGTGTAAAACAAAACACTGTACAATCTAAAAGCGGGGAAGCGACGCGCTTCTCCGCTTTTTTTGATAATAAATTTACAATTGGAGGCAATTCTTTCATGGCTAAAAAGACAGTAAAAGATATCGAATTAAAAGATAAAAAAGTGCTTGTCCGTGTCGATTTCAACGTTCCTTTAAAAGACGGCGTAATCACTGATGATACACGTATTAAAGCAGCGTTACCAACAATCAACTATGTGTTGGAACAAGGCGGCAAAGCGATTCTATTTTCACATTTAGGTCGTGTAAAAACAGATGAAGATAAAGCTGGTAAATCTTTAGCTCCTGTTGCTAAACGTTTAGGCGAATTATTAGGCAAAGAAGTTACTTTCGTTCCTGAAACTCGTGGCGAAAAATTAGAAGCAGCAATCAATTCTATGAAAGACGGCGATGTTGTTGTCTTTGAAAACACACGTTTTGAAGATATTGATGGCAAAAAAGAAAGCAAAAACGATGCTGACTTAGGTAAATACTGGGCTTCATTAGGCGATGTTTTCGTGAATGATGCTTTCGGTACAGCTCACCGTGCACATGCTTCTAACGTAGGGATTGCTTCTACTGGTATCCCAACAGTTGCTGGTTTCCTAATGGAAAAAGAAATTAAATTTATCGGTGAAGCAGTGGAAGAACCAAAACGCCCTATGATCGCAATCTTAGGTGGCGCGAAAGTTTCTGACAAAATCGGCGTAATCGAAAACTTAATTCCTAAAGCGGACAAAATTCTAATTGGTGGCGGAATGACTTATACATTCTACAAAGCCAAAGGAATGAACATTGGTAGCTCTTTAGTTGAAGCAGACAAAGTAGAATTAGCAAAAGAATTAATTGAAAAAGCTGGCGACAAACTTGTCTTACCAGTTGATTCAGTAACGGCTGCTGAATTCTCAAATGATGTTCCAACTGAAATCCACGTTGGCGATGTGCCAGACGGACAAATGGCTCTAGATATTGGACCAGAAACAATAGCTTTGTTCTCTGAAACATTAAAAGGTGCGAAAACAGTTGTTTGGAACGGTCCTATGGGCGTGTTCGAAATGAGCAACTTCGCTAAAGGAACAATTGGCGTTTGTGAAGCCATCGCTAACCTTGAAGGCGCAACAACAATCATCGGTGGTGGCGATTCTGCTGCGGCTGCTGAACAATTAGGCTTTGCTTCTAAATTCACTCACATCTCAACAGGTGGCGGTGCAAGTTTAGAATTATTAGAAGGTAAAGAATTACCTGGCTTAGCTGCAATTAACGATAAATAATTAATAGAGCCTGTGGTTGCTTAGTAGGCGGCCATAGACTCTTCAACTATGAGGAGTGAATCATTCATGCGTAAACCAATTATCGCTGGTAACTGGAAAATGAATAAAACAGCTTCTGAAGCGAAAGCTTTTGCTGAAGCTGTAAAAACTAAAATTCCTGGAAATGATAAAGTTGATTCAGTTATTGGATCTCCAGCTTTATTTTTACAAGAATTAGTTGAAGCAGCAAAAGGAACTGAATTAAAAATTTCAGCTCAAAACTGCTACTGGGAAAACTCAGGTGCGTTCACTGGTGAAGTTTCACCTGCAGCACTTTCTGACCTAGGTCTTGACTATGTAATCATTGGTCATTCTGAACGTCGTGAATATTTCCATGAAACGGATGAAGACATCAACAAAAAAGCCAAAGCAATTTTTGCTAATGGCATGGTGCCAATCTTCTGTTGTGGCGAATCTTTAGAAACTTATGAAGCGGGTAAAACTTCTGAATGGATCGAAGGACAAATCACAAACGGACTTGTTGGCTTAACTGATGGACAAGTTTCTTCAATGGTGATTGCTTATGAACCTATCTGGGCGATTGGTACTGGTAAATCTGCAGATGCTAACATTGCCGATGAAATCTGTGGCGTGGTTCGTGCAACTGTTGAAAAATTATACGGTAAAGAAGTTTCTGAAGCTGTTCGTATTCAATACGGCGGTTCTGTGAAACCTGAAAACATTGCTGAATACATGGCGAAAGAAAACGTTGATGGTGCTTTAGTCGGCGGAGCTAGCTTAGAAGCTGACTCATTCTTAGCGTTATTAGACGCTGTAAAATAGTCTAATTTTGTAAAAGTTTTGAAAATAGTCAAGAAACATTTGCACTCTGGTTCAAAATTAACTAAAATTGTTCATAAGGGGAGAAATCCCTTAGGATAAAAACAAACTCAAAGGAGAGACAAAACATGTCAATTATTACTGATGTTTACGCTCGCGAAGTCCTAGACTCACGCGGTAACCCAACAATCGAAGTAGAGGTATACACTGAAAGCGGTGCGTTTGGTCGCGGAATGGTTCCTTCAGGCGCTTCAACTGGTGAATACGAAGCTGTTGAATTACGTGATGGCGATAAAGGCCGTTACTTAGGTAAAGGTGTTACTAAAGCTGTAGATAACGTAAATAACATTATTGCAGAAGCAATCATCGGCTACGATGTTACTGACCAAATGGGCATTGACAAAGCAATGATCGAATTAGATGGCACTCCTAACAAAGGTAAATTAGGTGCAAACGCAATTCTTGGTGTTTCTATTGCAGCCGCTCGTGCAGCAGCAGACTACTTAGAATTACCTTTATACCACTACCTAGGCGGATTCAATACTAAAGTATTGCCAACTCCAATGATGAACATCATCAATGGTGGTTCTCATGCTGACAACAGTATTGACTTCCAAGAATTCATGATCATGCCTGTAGGCGCGCCTACATTCAAAGAAGCTCTACGTATGGGTGCTGAAGTATTCCACGCGTTAGCTGCTATCTTAAAAGCTAAAGGTTTAGCAACTTCAGTAGGTGACGAAGGTGGTTTCGCTCCTAACTTAGGTTCTAACGAAGAAGGTTTCGAAGTAATTATCGAAGCTATCGAAAAAGCTGGCTATGTACCTGGTAAAGATATCGTTCTTGCTATGGATGCTGCTGCTTCTGAATTCTACGATAAAGAAAAAGGTGTTTACGTATTAGCTGATTCTGGCGAAGGCGAAAAAACTACTGAAGAAATGATCGCTTTCTACGAAGCATTAGTTGCTAAATACCCAATCATCTCAATCGAAGATGGATTAGACGAAAACGACTGGGACGGATTCAAGAAATTGACTGAAGTTTTAGGCGACAACGTTCAATTAGTTGGTGACGATTTATTCGTAACAAACACAACTAAATTAGCTGAAGGTATTGAAAAAGGAATTGCTAACTCAATCCTAATCAAAGTTAACCAAATCGGTACTTTAACTGAAACATTTGAAGCTATCGAAATGGCTAAAGAAGCTGGCTACACTGCAGTTGTATCTCACCGTTCTGGTGAAACAGAAGATTCTACAATCTCTGATATCGCTGTTGCAACAAATGCTGGCCAAATCAAAACTGGTTCTCTTTCAAGAACAGATCGTATCGCTAAATACAACCAATTACTTCGCATTGAAGACCAATTAGGTGACGTAGCTCAATACAAAGGTTTGAAATCTTTCTACAACCTTAAAAACAAATAATTTTTAACGAAATGAATTTGGAACACTCTTCGGATAAAACTGGAGAGTGTTTTTTTTTGATTGATTAAATTGGTTCATATGTAGTTCAGAAAGAGGAGGTAGTGATTATAAAAATCCGAAACTGATTTATCGTGTCAACAAATCCTACTTCGTTAATAGTTCACATGTGCAATTATTTGTAGTTTCTATTATTACTTGCTAGAATGAATATGCATTGATTGCAAAAAAGGAGCGTAAAATAGAATGGACGGAAAGAAGTTTGATGGGCAACCAGTGACTGAGGAATTGCTAGACACAAACGGTTATCGAAAATATAGTGGAAAAGAGATCGATATCTATTACAATAAGGATATTTGTATCCATGCTGGAGAATGTGTGAGAGGGAATTCAGCGGTCTACGAAGTAGGGCGTCGTCCATGGATTATAGCGGATAATGCTGTAGTTGATGAGCAGGTGCAAATTATTGCAAAATGCCCTAGTGGTGCCTTAAAGTACATACGAAAGGATGTTGAATAAGCATGGAAATTAAAGAAGAAAAAAATCGCTTTGTTCTATTAAATGATGCTTCAAGAGAAATCGGCGAAATGACTTGGTCGAATGCTGGAGAAAAGATTATGATTATTGATCATACCTTTGTTGAGCCAGCGTATCGAGGCCAAAAATTAGCGGAAAAGTTAGTCAAGGCGGGGGTTGAAAAAGCTCGTCGTGACGATAAAAAGGTCGTCCCATTATGCCCATTCGCAAAAAAAGAATTCGACCAAAAACCTGAATATGCGGATGTTTTGAGAAAATAAGTAGTCAGATGCAGCACATTTGTTAATGTTGAATATGTACGATTTAACAAACATATACGCAATAAATAACCTCAGCGTCTGCTGAGGTTTTAGTATACAATCAGAGAATTATTTTGACTATTGAATATTAATACAACTCTATATAAATTACACATTGAATACAACATCTGGAGGCTTATATAACAGTCAATTCTCTGAATGTTCTTGCACAAATTAAGCAACTATTTATGGGTAGATTAAAATTACTGGCCGCAGATAATGCTTAATCATGAAGATCAAATTGATACGCGGATTAAGTATTGATACACCCTCAAACATATCTTCAGGGTATATTTTTTCGACTATTTTAATTTAGGCAAGACAATGGCTAGCCAATCTAGCAGTAGGAATTCCTGCAATTAAAAATTCTGCAGTCCCTATAGGGGAATCATAAATTACTAGCTGTGCATTTTCACTATTTACAGCTTGTATGAACTGATTTAGCAATGAGATTAACGTTCTTTGTTGAGCTGCTTGCGACCAGACTGTGAACTTTTTGATGGAAGGAATCCCGGATGCGGCATACGGTTGAAGATACATAAAAGAGTATTGATCAATCCATTCACAAAAACTATCTTGCGAGAAAAACTTATACTCATTAAATAAATAATAAAATTACGCAAAAAGAAGCCCTGTAGTGAGCTTCTTTTTGTGTTTACTGAAAATTCCACTAGATATCTCGTTCATTCTATGATACATTAAGATAGATGAATTTTCGTGAAAAAGGAGGTTTTATTACGTGAACTTGTATAATCTTATTTTAGGCGCTGTAATCGTCTTGTCTGTCTTATTAATCATTGCTATTATGATGCAGCCAAGTAAACAAAATAGTGCTGCTAGTGCTTTTACAGGCGGCGCAGATCAATTATTTGGGAAACAAAAAGCACGCGGTTTTGAGGCCGTTATGCAAAGAGCAACTGCAATAATGGGTGTGCTTTGGATTGCTTTATTATTTGCATTAGCTTATCTTTCTTCTCACTAGACAATTACACGGTTACTGTAGGATGTTTTGCTTTCCTGTGGTAACCTTTTTATTTTGCCAAAAAATGCGCAGGACGGCAGTTCATAGGCAATCTATGGTAGAATGGGAAGTGAGAGGTGAGTTTAATGAAACAACAAATCAATTTACCAAAGCCGCTCTTTGCACCTCACGGCAAGCGAGCTGTTTTATTACTTCATGCATACTCAGGTAGCTCAAATGATGTGCGCATGATGAGTCGGTATATAGAGAGTGCTGACTACACCGTCTATTCGCCAAATTTTTCTGGCCATGGCACATTAGATCCGCTAGATATTTTAACACAAGACAAAGAAGCTTGGTGGCAGGATACAACTGCAGCTTTAGCTTTCTTAAAAGAACAGGGCTATACACAAATTGCTGTTTTTGGCCTTTCAATGGGTGGCATTTATGCGATGCACGCATTGGAATTACAGGATCCAGCAATTGTTGGTGGTGGCTTATTCTGTTCGCCCATTTTTCCGGAAAATAATCATGTTTTCGAAAATTTCATGTTATATGCAAAACAGGTTATGACATTGGCAGAGTTGCCTTCAGCTACAATTGAGCAGAAGTTGGCAGAATTTGAGCCTTTAGCAGAAAAACAATTAGCAGCCATCCAAGAGACCGCACAGCGAGCATCCACTCAGTTATCTGAGATTAAGGTTCCGGTATTTTTAGCGCAAGCCGGACAAGATAAGATGATTGACCCAACAAATGTCTTTAAAACGGCTCAAGCTTTAAAAAATAGTCGCTACACGTTACAGTGGTATCCAGAGAGTACACACGTCATCACTGTCGGCAAAGACCGACGACAATTACAGCAGGACGTACTGAGCTTTTTAAACGCCCTGCCTTGGAATGAGGAAAAAGAATGAATCAAGAAATAATCAAAAAGAAAATACTGTTCTTTATGGAATCAAGTCAAAAAAAGACTTTTTCTATGGAACAAATAGCTGAGGCTTTAAGTCTACAAAAAAGTGAAGAGTTTAAAAGTCTTGTCCAAACGGTTGCTGCGATGGAACGCGCTGGACAAATTGAATTCAATAAAAAAGGAAAGATTAAATTACCCTTTTCGCCTACGTTGGTTGAAGGGATATTTCGTGCAAATGAACGAGGCTTTGGCTTTGTAACGATTGATCCTGAAGAGGATGATGTCTACATTCCTAAAGAAGCGACTGGTTTTGCGATGAATGGCGATACAGTGGCGATTGATATTATAAGAACTTCTGATCCTTTTTCAGACAAAGGGGCCGAAGGGAAAGTTATCGAAGTCCGTGAAAGAAAGCTGACACAGATTGCTGGTGAATTTGTCGCCTATACAGATGATGAAGTAGCGGAAACTGATTTATATGGCGTAGTTGTCCCTAAGGATAAGAAATTAGGCCACTTTAAAGTTTATGCGATTGCAGAAGGTGTGCGACCCGTTGACGGGAGCATTGTGCTGATTGAGATTACTCACTACCCAGAGTCGGGTTATTCGACTAGTTTGGAAGGTATTATCAAACAAGTCATTGGGCATAAAAATGATCCTGGGATGGATATATTATCAGTCATTGTCGCTAATGGAATTCCAACAAGTTTTCCAGATGATGTTTTAGCAGAAGCTGATCAGGTCCCTGATACAATTCAAGAAGCTGACTTAGTAGGTCGTCGTGATCTTCGCGACCAACTGATTGTAACAATCGATGGCGAAGATGCCAAAGATTTGGATGATGCGGTGACGGTCAGAAAATTAGACAATGGCAATTATTTTCTTGGCGTGCATATCGCAGACGTTTCTTACTATGTAACAGAAGAGAGCCAATTGAATCGTGAAGCATTCGATCGTGGCACGAGTGTCTATTTAACTGACCGCGTGATTCCGATGATTCCACAGAGACTTTCAAATGGTATCTGTTCGCTAAATCCCAAAGTTCCTCGCCTCACTATGAGCTGTGAGATGGAGATTGATGTTTCAGGAAATGTGGTCCATCACGAAGTCTTCCAAAGTGTCATTCAAACAACGGAACGAATGACTTATACAGCTGTCAATGAAATACTTGAAGAGCAAAAACCTGAAACACTTGAACGTTATGAAGCACTTGTGCCGATGTTTAGAGAGATGGGGCAGTTGCATCAAATCTTAGAAGCTATGCGGATTAGACGTGGTGCTGTCTCATTTGAGGATCGCGAAGCAAAAATCTTAGTTGATCCTGAAGGTCATCCAGTGGATATTCTACTCAGAAGTCGTGGAATTGGGGAACGTTTAATTGAATCGTTTATGTTAGCGGCCAACGAGACCGTGGCTGAACATTTTACGCGCTTAAAATTACCTTATATCTATCGAATCCACGAGCAGCCTAAAGAAGAAAAAATGCAGCGCTTCTTTGACTTCGCTGCGGCACTAGGAATTGTGGTCCGTGGAACGAAAGGCACTATTACGCCTAAAGACTTGCAAAACGTCGTGGAAGAGGTTGCGGATAAACCTGAATCTGCTGTCATTAATACAATGCTTTTACGTAGTATGCAACAAGCTAAATATTCAGAAACAAATTATGGGCATTATGGCTTAGCTGCAGAATATTATACGCATTTTACCTCACCAATACGACGGTACCCAGATTTAATTGTGCATCGTTTAATTCGCTCTTATGGAAATGATACGAGCCAAGAGATGCAAGATAAGTGGGCAGAAGAGTTACCAGAAATTGCTGAGCACAGTTCGCGTATGGAACGTCGAGCAGTTGATGCGGAACGTGAAGTTGATTCCCTGAAAAAAGCGGAATTTATGGCGGATAAAGTCGGCGAAGAATTTGATGGAATTATTAGTTCAGTGGTCAAATTCGGCTTGTTTATTGAGTTACCTAACACGGTCGAAGGTCTAATTCATATTAATGAATTGAAACAAGACTATTTCCACTTTTTAGAGAATCATCTAGCTTTGGTCGGAGAACGAACAGGATTAACCTTCAAGATTGGGCAAAAAGTTCGTATTAAAGTTGTTAAATCAGATCCTGAGACACGTGAGATTGATTTTGAATTACTAGAAGCTGAAGAGATTCCAACGCTTCAAGCACCGAAGAAGGACAAACGACGGAATCGTCCAGATGACCGACGTACACCTAAATCAAAACAAAAACCAGAAGGATCAGCCAACAGAAATAAGAAGAAACCAAAAAATGCTGGAAAACCGGCTGGTAAAGGCAAGAAACCTTTTTATAAAGGGGTTGCAAAAAAAGGTAAGAAAAAGAAAAAACAGTAAAAAGGGGAGTCTTCTATGCCTAAAGGAGAAGGGAAATTAATCGCCCAAAATAAAAAAGCACGTCATGATTATGCCATACTAGACACAATGGAAGCAGGAATGGTGCTTCAAGGGACAGAAATCAAGTCGGTTCGTAATGCACGAATTAATTTGAAAGATGGTTTTGTCCGCGTTCGTAATGGAGAAGCTTATCTTTATAATGTTCATATTAGCCCATACGAGCAAGGCAATATTTTTAATCATGAGCCTTTACGTACGCGAAAACTTTTGTTGCACAAGAAACAGATTGCTCGCTTAATTGGCGAAACAAAAAATACTGGCGTGACAATTGTGCCTCTGAAAGTCTATCTTCGTAATGGCTATGCCAAAGTTCTTATTGGTCTGGCTAAAGGGAAGAAGCAATATGATAAACGAGAAGATTTAAAACGAAAAGATGTGGATCGACAAATTAGCCGTACACTCAAGAACTATTCTAGGTAGAGCAAATATACTTTTTCACATATTCAATGGATTTTCTTTTACTATTGACGAAAGTTTGATAGCATAACACTATCTAGGGAAACTAGAGGTGAATTTCGGACGCATTTTTTCAGTCACTCTTATATAGGAAGAAACTATGATTTTTAGAGTGATTTATTGACAAAACTAGGCTTTTTTTGTCAATTTGAAAAAAATGTCGAATTTTTCATGAAAATGCTTTGAAATTTCTGTTTTATGGTGGTATGATGACCAATGTCATCATAAATTACTATCGACATACCACCGCTGGATCAGTATCTAGAGATGAGTTTACGGGAAAAGAGGTGAAATGAATTGGATGAAAAATCATTAACTTTTCACATTGGCCCCATTTGGTTTGATGGAACGATTTGCCTCATGGTTTTACTCACCTGTGCGATTGTTTTCTTCACAGTTTTCTTTTGCACAAGGAACTTAACCATGAAGCCTAAAGGAAAACAAAATGCCATCGAATGGGTGATCGACTTTGTCAAAGGAATCATTACTGACAATATGCCAAAGAAAGAGTTGAGTAATTTTCATTTATTAGCCTTTACATTATTCTTATTTGTTTTTGTAGCAAATATGTTAGGTTTAGTAACGAAGATTGTCTTGCCAGGTGAGTTGTCTGTCTGGAAAAGCCCAACGGCTGATCCGATTGTCACACTGACATTAGCCTTCATGGTGATTGTTCTTTCAAACTTATATGGTGTTGCTAGATTTGGTGTTAAAGGATATATAACGAATTCGTTCTTTAAACCAGTATCTTTTCTGGCCCCAGTAAAATTTATGGAAGAATTCACGAATGTTCTAACTCTGGGCTTGCGTCTTTATGGAAATATTTACGCAGGTGAAGTACTACTTACCTTAATTTCTTCGAAATTAGGGGGATTAGGTGGAGGCTTGGGTATCCCGTTAGCCATCCCGTTGGAAATGATTTGGATTGGTTTTTCAATATTTATTGGTAGTATCCAAACTTTCGTTTTTGTCTCATTATCAATGGTATATATGAGTCACAAGATCGAAGTAGAGGAATAAAATAAAAAAAGCTACATTATCTTAGGAGGAAAATAATCATGCAATATATCGCAGCAGCAATCGCAATTTTTGGCGCATCAATCGGTGCAGCATATGGTAACGGACAAGTAATTTCAAAAACAATTGAGTCAATGACTCGTCAACCTGAAATGGCTGGGCAATTACGTACAACAATGTTTATCGGGGTTGGTATGATTGAAGCTGTGCCAATTCTAGGGGTAGTTGTAGCGTTACTACTTATCTTTATGTAAATTCTCTAAAAGAAGGCAGGACGCCGATTACTCGGGACACCGTCGCTGCTTTCTTTCTATATGTAGAGTCTCATTCATTGTTTTAGAAGAGCTCTGACACAGGAAGGAAGTTGAAGCATCTATGTTTAATCAATTGGTTATTGCCGAAGCACAAGGAAACGCTATGATCGGTAACATACTAGTTGTCAGTGGTGCCTTTTTAATCCTCATACTTCTATTAAAAAAATTCGCATGGGGAGCAATCACTGATTTACTAAAACAACGTGAAGACAAAATCGCCAATGATTTAGATTCGGCTGAACAATCTCGACAATCAGCTGCTAAACTTGAACAAGAACGTCAGCAACAATTACTTGCTTCTCGTTCAGATGCAGCCGACATTCTAAAAACCGCCAAAGAAAATGGTGAAGCAAGTCGTCAAACAATCTTAAAAGATACCAAAGAAGAAGTATCGCGCTTAAAAGAAAAAGCGCAAAACGATATTCTTATGGAACGTGACGCTGCTTTAACATCGGTTAAGGATGATGTCGCTGATCTTTCACTACAGATTGCAGCAAAAATTCTAAAAAAAGAATTAACACCTGAATCACACGAATCTCTAATCAATCAATATATTGAAGGTTTAGGTTCAACAAATGAAACTAGATAAATATACCGTTGGTAAACGATATGGCAAAGCCTTGTTCAACTTGGCGATGGAAGAACAAGCAATTGAAGATATCTACCAACAATTATTGAGCTTAAGAGCCGTTTATGCAGAATTACCTGATCTTGGGAATATCCTTAGTGATACTCGTTTAGAACCAAATGAAAAACGAGTGGTTATGGATAAATTGGTCTGTCATTATCAAGGCACAATGAGAAACTTTTTAGAAGTCGTTTTTAACTACAGTCGAATGGACGACTTGCTTTTAATGATTGATGAATATGAGCATCGATATGGTGAATATAAAGGTTTAGTCACTGGTGTAGCAACGACAGCTGTGCCGCTCTCAGAAGAGCAAAAAGTGCAGCTAGAAGTGAAAATCGCTCAACATTTAGGCTATGGTGAAGCTAAGTTAGTCAATAAAGTGGATCCATCAATTATTGGTGGCGTCGTCGTTGAAGCGAATCACCAAGTCATTGATGGTAGCATCGGTAAACAATTAGAAAAAATTACGAGACTTATTAAAAAATAAGAACAGAAATGTATTAAAGAGGTGAATCGAATGGCTATCAAAGCAGAAGAAATTAGTGCCTTGATTAAACAACAAATAGAAAATTATCAAAACGAGCTTTCTGTAGAAGAAATCGGTACAGTCACTTATGTTGGTGACGGGATTGCTCGTGCGCATGGACTAGAAAACGCAATGAGTGGTGAGCTATTAGAATTCTCAAACGGTTCTTTCGGGATGGCGCAAAACTTAGAATCAAATGACGTTGGGATTATTATCCTAGGCGATTTTGAAACCATTCGTGAAGGTGACAAGGTCAAACGTACAGGCAAAATTATGGAAGTTCCTGTTGGGGAAAGTCTAATTGGCCGTGTCGTGAATCCTTTAGGTCAGCCGATTGATGGACTAGGTGAGATTAAAACGGATAAAACACGTCCGGTTGAAGCTATGGCTCCAGGCGTTATGCAACGTAAATCAGTTAACGAGCCAATGCAAACGGGTCTAAAAGCAATTGATGCTTTAGTTCCAATTGGTCGTGGCCAACGTGAATTAGTCATTGGTGATAGAAAAACTGGGAAAACTTCAATCGCGATTGATACAATCATTAACCAAAAAGGGCAAGACATGATCTGTATTTATGTGGCGATTGGTCAGAAAGATTCGACTGTCCGCGCACAAGTTGAAACGTTACGTCAATATGGCGCACTGGATTATACGATTGTTGTAACTGCGGGTGCTTCTGAACCTGCGCCATTACTTTACATTGCCCCTTATGCTGGAACTGCAATGGGTGAAGAGTTTATGTACAATGGTAAACATGTTTTGATCATTTTTGATGATTTATCAAAACAGGCAGTTGCTTATCGTGAACTTTCATTACTTCTTCGTCGTCCGCCAGGTCGTGAAGCTTATCCTGGGGATGTTTTCTACCTACATTCACGTTTATTAGAACGTGCAGCAAAATTAAGTGATGAATTGGGTGGCGGTTCAATGACAGCTCTCCCATTTGTAGAAACACAAGCCGGCGATATTTCTGCTTACATTCCAACCAACGTGATTTCAATCACTGATGGACAAATTTTCTTAGAAAGTGATTTGTTCTATGCCGGAACGAGACCCGCTGTTGATGCTGGGCTTTCTGTTTCACGGGTTGGTGGCTCTGCTCAAATTAAAGCCATGAAAAAAGTAGCTGGGACGCTTCGTCTAGACTTAGCTAGTTTCCGAGAACTAGAAGCGTTCACGCAGTTTGGTTCTGATTTAGATGCGGCAACACAAGCAAAACTAAATCGTGGTCGTCGGACAGTAGAAATTTTAAAACAAAAATTGCATGCCCCATTAGCTGTTGAAAAACAAGTAGTTATTCTTTACGCGTTGACTCATGGCTTCTTAGATGGGATTGCTGTAAATAAAATCTTAGAGTTTGAACAATCTTTATTTGAATATTTAGACGCCAATCATGCCGATTTATTCCAAACGATTCGTGAAACAAAAGATTTACCTGACGAAGATAAGTTGAATGAAGCGATTAAAAACTATCAAGAAATTTTTGTTGCTTCTAATCGAGATGGCTTATCAGCTAAAGAACAATTGCAATCGATCCAAAATGCCTAATAAAGGAGTGAAAGACAATGGGCGCTTCCTTAAATGAAATTAAGCAGCGGATTGCTTCAACTAAAAAAACTAGTCAAATTACGAAAGCCATGCAGATGGTTTCCGCAGCCAAATTGACCAAATCAGAAGCTTCTTCAAAGAATTTCCAGGAGTATGCTTCAAAAGTTCGCTCAATTGTTACCCATTTAGTGGCTGCACAGTTGGCAGATTTGGAAGAAATTACGGAAGCTACTTCAAATGACGCATTAAATTATCATAGCATGTTGTTAAAACGTCCGGTTAAGAAAACTGGCTATATCGTCATCACTTCTGATGGTGGGCTTGTGGGCGGTTATAACAGTTCTATCTTGAAACAAACGATGGGCATGTTAGAAGAGGATCATACCTCACAAGATGAATACGTCATGATTGCGATTGGCGCAACGGGGGCCGATTTTTTCAAAACTCGCGGCATCAATTTAGCTTATGAGCTCCGTAATTTATCGGATCAACCTAGTTTCGAAGAAGTCCGTAAGATTGTTTCAATGGCAACAACCATGTATGAAAGTGAAGTCTTTGATGAGCTCTATGTTTGTTACAATCATCATATTAACTCATTAACCAGTCAATTTCGTGTGGAAAAAATGTTACCAATTTCTGATTTAGATGCAGATGAAGCAACAACTTATGAACAGGAATATATTCTAGAACCATCGAAGGATGTTATTCTAGATACCTTATTGCCACAATATGCCGAAAGTTTAATTTATGGGGCAATTGTTGATGCAAAAACAGCAGAACATGCGGCTGGAATGACCGCAATGAAAACGGCGACTGACAATGCACAAAATATTATTAGTGATTTAACTATTTCATATAACCGTGCGCGTCAAGGCGCAATTACTCAAGAAATTACCGAAATTGTAGCTGGAGCAGCTGCGTTAGAGTAATGTCATGATTGGAGGAATACAAATGAATTCAGGCAAAATTGTTCAGGTCATTGGGCCCGTCGTTGACGTGGAGTTTTCACTTGACCATTCTTTACCAGATATTAACAATGCCTTAGTCGTTTATAAAAATGATGAATCAAAACAAAAAGTCGTCTTAGAAGCTACCCTAGAACTAGGAGATGGCGTCATTCGTTCAATCGCAATGGAATCTACAGACGGTTTGCAACGTGGAATGGAAGTTATTGACACAGGGAAAGCAATCTCTGTTCCAGTTGGTAAGGAAACGTTAGGTCGAGTATTTAATGTCCTAGGTGACACAATCGACTTAGAAGCGCCTTTCCCAGCTGATGCACCTCGTAGCGGGATTCACAAGAAAGCACCAAACTTCGATGAGTTAAGTACTAGTACTGAAATTCTCGAAACTGGGATTAAAGTTATCGATTTACTTGCCCCTTATTTAAAAGGTGGTAAAGTTGGGTTATTCGGTGGTGCCGGTGTTGGTAAAACCGTTCTAATTCAGGAGTTAATCCATAATATCGCGCAAGAACATGGGGGGATTTCGGTCTTCACTGGTGTTGGTGAACGTACGCGTGAAGGGAACGACTTATACTTTGAAATGAAAGAGTCTGGCGTTATTGAAAAAACAGCCATGGTCTTTGGCCAAATGAATGAGCCACCAGGTGCCCGGATGCGTGTGGCATTAACTGGTTTGACGATTGCTGAATATTTCCGTGATGTCGAACAACAAGATGTGCTTTTATTTATT
The DNA here is from genome assembly GCF_009933175.1 of Candidatus Enterococcus huntleyi. GTDB lineage: Bacteria > Bacillota > Bacilli > Lactobacillales > Enterococcaceae > Enterococcus_K > Enterococcus_K huntleyi. The sequence goes on from NZ_MAEJ01000030.1 coordinate 262,914, forward strand.
GATAATATTTTCCGTTTCACTCAAGCAGGTTCAGAAGTTTCTGCGCTGTTAGGCCGTATGCCATCAGCCGTAGGTTACCAACCAACCTTAGCAACTGAAATGGGACAATTGCAAGAACGAATCACTTCAACTAAAAAAGGCTCAATTACTTCAATTCAAGCGATTTATGTACCAGCCGATGACTATACTGACCCGGCTCCAGCGACAGCCTTTGCCCATTTGGATGCAACGACTAACTTGGAACGTAAATTAACTGAACAAGGGATTTATCCAGCAGTGGATCCACTTGCTTCTTCTTCAAGTGCCTTAGCACCAGAAGTTGTAGGTGAGGAGCATTATGAAGTTGCAACTGAAGTTCAACATGTATTGCAACGTTACCGTGAATTACAAGATATTATTGCTATTTTAGGGATGGATGAACTTTCTGATGACGAAAAAGTTTTAGTAGCTCGTGCCCGTCGGATTCAGTTCTTCTTATCTCAAAACTTTAACGTAGCAGAACAATTTACTGGTCAACCAGGTTCTTATGTACCAGTTGAAGAAACAATTAAAGGATTCCGTGAAATTTTAGATGGTAAACACGACGCTCTTCCTGAAGAAGCCTTTAGAAGTGTTGGTCGTATCGAAGATGTTATCGAAAAAGCCAAAACACTAGGTTACTAGAAAGGGGTGCCTCATGGATAATTATTTAACCGTGAACGTGGTTACGCCAAATGGCCTTGTCTATGATCATCATGCAGTAATCGTAGTTGCTAAGACATTAGATGGCGAGGTTGGTATTTTACCACGACATGCGCCGATTATTGTTCCTTTAGCCATCGACGAAGTTCGGATCAAACGTGTTGATTCTGACACCCATGTCGATTGGGTAGCCGTTAATGGCGGTGTAATGGAAGTCAGAGAAAATGTTGTTTCAATTATTGCCGATAGTGCTGAGCGTGAACGTGATATTGATGTTCCGCGTGCCGAACGTGCAAAACAACGAGCTGAACAGATGATCAAAGAAGCGAAGCAAAATGATGATATTGATGAGCTTAGTCGGGCGACTGTTGCCTTACACCGAGCAATCAATCGAATCAATGTTTCAAAACACAGCTAAATAGGATAGATCAACTCACCCAAGTCTGCGATAAATCCAGGCTTGGGTTTTTTACGTTCAAAATATGATTATTCCGATAACTATCGCTGACCGTCTCGCTTCCTAGAGGAAGAGGGTGTGTTTCTAATTGATGACGTTTCAAAAGAATCGTTATTGGATTTGATAGGTAAATCGAGCAGTCACTCTAACTTGAAACAGAAGTCTTTGTATAATTAGTGTCTTTTGTAAAGAATTGAATACAATCAGAGAACAGTTCACGTAGAGTATAAACATATGAAACAAGATGACAACAGCGAGAAAAAACTACACAGAGTAGTGGATTGTTCTACTGTATATTAGAGAACAATCGTTATAAAAACGGAAGAGTCTTTAAAAAGACTTTTTAACGAATTTTTAAGTGCGCAACGATTTTCCTTTTCCTCTATTTGTGTTATTATCAGTATGTTAATATTCAATACTCAACGAAGTGGTAAGGAGAAACCTATGCAAGTTTATGGAGTAGATGCCATTGTTCGCATCGCTAGCCATCTGACATTTATTTATTTGACTTTTTGGGCCTTGCGTTCTTTGCGAGTAGAAACACTATTTAAAGTCACCATGCCAGCACAAGTGCGGATGGCGATTGTTTTATTTTCTATTGTTTTAGGATATACAGCAAGCAGCTTTTTTTTAGAATTTATTGCTTTATGTCGGAACTTATTCTATATCGGCTTTTAAACGGAAGAAAGGCTACTATTTAGGGACAAATAGTGCTATAATAGAAAAGATTTTGTGTGAAGTTATGCGCAAAGGAATGTGTGGAGGGGACAAAATGGAACAAATTATTGTTCAAGGTGGTAATCAATTACAAGGAACTGTCGAAATTGAGGGCGCCAAAAACGCTGTGCTACCTATCTTAGCTGCGAGTTTACTTGCAGAAGAAGGCACAACTACTTTAAAAAATGTACCAATATTATCGGATGTCTTTACGATGAATCAAGTGATTCGTCACTTAAATGTAGATGTAACATTCAATGAAGAATTAAAACAAGTTACTTTAGATGCTTCAAAACAATTAGAGATTGAAGCACCTTATGAATACGTGAGTCAAATGAGAGCTTCAATCGTTGTGATGGGCCCGTTATTGGCTCGTAACGGCCATGCTAAGGTAGCAATGCCTGGTGGTTGTGCGATTGGAAAACGACCGATTGATTTGCATTTAAAAGGATTTCAAGCACTAGGTGCGAAGATTATTCAAAAAAATGGCTATATTGAAGCCATCGCTGATGAATTAATCGGAAATTCAATTTATTTAGACTTCCCAAGTGTAGGGGCTACTCAGAATATTATGATGGCTGCTGTCAAAGCTAAAGGAACGACTACTATTGAAAATGTGGCACGTGAGCCTGAGATTGTTGACTTAGCTAATGTATTGAATAAGATGGGTGCTCGTGTATACGGTGCTGGAACCGAAACGATGCGTATCGAAGGGGTTGAACATCTGCATGCAGTTGAACATTCAATCGTTCAAGACCGTATCGAAGCAGGAACCTTCATGGTCGCAGCAGCTATGACTCAAGGAAATGTACTAATTGAAGATGCTATTTCTGAGCATAACCGTCCATTGATTTCAAAACTCATCGAGATGGGGGCAACCGTGATTGATGAAGACCATGGCGTTCGTGTCATCGGTCCAAAAGAATTAAAAGCAACGGATGTTAAAACAATGCCACATCCTGGTTTTCCAACAGATATGCAAGCGCAAATGACAGCCATTCAATTGGTTGCTAAAGGAACTAGCATAACGACGGAAACAGTCTTCGAAAATCGTTTCCAACATTTAGAAGAATTGCGTAGAATGAATGCCCATGTTAAGATTGATGGAAATATTGCCATAATCGATGGCGCACATGATCTACAAGGTGCTGAGGTTTATGCGACTGACTTACGCGCAGCAGCTGCGTTAGTTTTAGCAGGCTTATGTGCTACTGGTGTTACTCGCGTCCGTAATCTAAAATATTTAGATCGTGGCTATTATCAATTCCATAAAAAATTGCAAAATTTAGGTGCGAATGTTGAACGTGTAAGTGAAACCGAAACAACAACGACTACAGCATCTGCAGTTAAGATATAAATTTAAGGAGGCATGTCGATGAGTGCTACGCGCTATATTTTAATTACACTACTTAAAATTGTGGTGGTCATTGCCTTGATTATGCTCCTCTTTGTCATCGGTATGATGATTGGTTATGGGGTTATTGGTGGAGGAAAACCTCTTTCTGTTTTTAGTCATGACCTGTGGAATCATATCTTCACTTTTTTCAAATAATAATTTAAATGGAGGCAAAGACAAAACATTCGTTTTCGTTTTTGCCTCTTTTGATTAACTTTATACGAAGGAATGCATATACAATGAAAAGAATATTGATTGGTCTGGTTCGTTTCTATCAAAAATATATATCTCCCGCTTTTCCGCCGAGCTGCCGCTATTATCCCACCTGTTCTGGCTATATGATTCAAGCTATTACCGTTCATGGGGCGTTAAAGGGCACGATAATGGGAACCTCGCGTATTTTACGGTGCCACCCATTCGTGAAAGGCGGTTTAGATTATGTGCCACAAAAATTTAGTCTAAAAAGAAATGATACCGACAAAGTTTTACCAACTTATACCTATAGGAGAGCTAAATGATTCGATTACTAGAAAAAAATGAACCTCTTCCATGGACGCTACTGCTAGATGCTGATCCCGATAAAGAGGTCGTGGAACGTTATATTTATGACTCGGAGATTCTAGTGGATTGCCGCAAAGAAACCATCGTTGCTTGTCTGGTCTATCAAATCCGAGGAGCTGAAGCAGAATTACTGAACTTGGCGGTCTTACCTAGTCATCAGCGACAAGGTATAGCGAAAGATTTGATCAAGCAGGCGCTTCTGATGATTCAGGCACATGCAGCTAAACCGACAACTGTCTTAGTCAAAACAGGGAATAGCACACTTCCAGCATTAGCTTTGTATAAGCAAATGGGCTTTCAAGAGGTCGCTCGCATCAAAGATTATTTTTTGACACATTATCGTGAGAAAATCTATGAAGAGGGGATACTTCTAACGGATCAAATTATTTTGAGCCAAACGATATAAAAATAGATTATCAGCTATAAATGTATATATTTATTTAAGATATCCATTGAAAGCTCTTTCTCAATATCGTACAATAAGATGAATAACTTTTTGAAATTGACGGATTGGAGACTCTTATTATGGGATTATTAGTTTTTGATATTGGTGGTTCAGCGGTCAAATATGGCTACTGGAATGGTGAAACTTTAGAAAGTAAAAATCAATTTACAACTCCAGGAACCTGGATTGAGATGAAGGCAGCCTTAAAAAATGTGGCCGAACAAATGGAGCAGCCGTTTGATGGCGTAGGGATTAGTGCACCGGGTGTCGTAAATGTCCAAACACAAAAGATTGAAGGGATTAGCGCGATTCCTTACATTCACAATTTTGATATCTTTGGTGAATTACGGGAACTTTTTGGTTTACCAGTAGCGATTGAGAATGATGCTAATTGTGCCGGTATGGCTGAATTCTATCAGGGTGCTGCGAAAGGGTATCAGAATGTGGCTTTTGTCGTGATTGGGACTGGTATTGGTGGGGCCTTATTTGTCAATGGCGAAATTTCCAAAGGAGCTCATCTATACGGTGGAGAATTTGGTTTGATGTTTTTGGATGGTGGGGAAACGTTTAGTGTGTTGGGAACCGCTGTTCAAATGGCTTGGCGCTATTGTGAACGTAAAGGCCTTGAAAAAACTGCTTACTCAGGCAAAGAAGTCTTTGAATTTGCTGAAGCTGGCGATGAACTGGCAAAAGAAGAGGTTGAGAACTTTTACGAACATCTTACTCAAGGCTTATTTAGTATTCAATTTGCCTTTGATCCTGAAGTGATTGTACTTGGTGGGGGAATCTCAGCGAAAGATGGCTTACTGGATGAGATTAACCAACGGATGGCTCAAAAGCTCGCTCAACACAACTTGAATGATTTTGTTCCGAAGATTGTGCTGTGTGAATATCGAAATGACGCCAATTTAGTTGGTGCAGCAGCAAATTATGCGGCACAGGAACACAAATAACTAGTAAGATGCTTATCTAAAAAAAATGGACAAAACAAAAAATAAATAAAATGTAGAGGAGAAGGTCTCGTTTTTCGAGTCTTCTCTTCTACATTTTTTTTGCTTTTGACGATTAAAAAATAATTTCTCAATCTCCATAAGAATGTATGCGCTTTATTCATTTCTATGATTGAATTATTGAAATTATAGGGAATAACCATTGTAATTCCTTAATTTCCTGAATTATAGAAATTTTCTGATAATTCATTGACAACCTGATTATTTTTCAGTATATTGATATACATATCTTAAAGAAAGATTAAAAGGGGGAAATAAAATGAAGAAAAAATTCACGTTTTTATTTGCAAGTCTATTCTTGCTATCAGCCTGTGGGGCAGGCGGAGCTGCTGGTCCTAAAGATAATGGGAACCAAGCAGAGGGTGACACAATCAAGATTGGTATGAACATGGAGCTTTCTGGAGCGGTTGCCGCATACGGAAATGCAGAAAAAGAAGGAATCGATTTAGCCGTCGAAGAAATCAACGAAGCTGGTGGAATCCTAGGTAAGAAAATTGAGTTAATCGAAAAAGACAATAAATCTGATAATAATGAAGCCGCATCAATTGCAGCGAACTTAACAACGAATGATAAAGTAGTCGCAGTTGTTGGACCTGCAACATCTGGCGCCGTAAAAGCAAGTGTACCAAACATGACAAAAGCGGCTGTACCAGTAATTACACCATCTGCTACAGATGATACAATTACTGTTCAAGGAGATGCAGTTCAAGAATTTATCTTCCGTGTGTGTTTCCAAGATAGCTTCCAAGGCGTTCTTTTAGCGAAATATGCGCAAGACACATTGCAAGCTGAAAAAGCAGTGATCATCGGGGATAACTCAAGTGATTATGCGATTGGGTTAACGAAGGCCTTTAAAGAAACCTTTAAAGGGGAGATTGTTAAAGAAGAAAACTTTGTGGCGAATGATAAAGATTTCCAAGCTATTTTAACAAAAATCAAAAACGAAAAATTCGATGTCATCTACATCCCAGGTTACTACACTGAAGCTGGTTTAATCATCAAACAAGCACGCGAAATGGGTATTGAACAACCAATTATCGGAGCGGATGGTTTTGGTGATGAAAAATTAGTTGAAACGGCTGGAGCAGCCAATGTATCAAACGTCTTCTACACAGGACACTTCTCAACTGAAGCACCTGGTACAGATAAAGTCGAACCATTTGTTGAAGCTTTCTCTAAAAAATATAGTAAACAACCTTCTGCCTTCAACGCACTTGGCTATGACTCAGTATACATGTTAAAACAAGCAATTGAAGATGCTGATTCTGCTGACTCTGCAAAAATTACCGAAGCTTTAGGTAAAATCAAAGGGTTTGTCGGTGTAACTGGCGAAATGACCATGGATAAAAATCATAATCCTGAAAAATCAGCAGTTGTTTTAGGTCTAACTGAAGGAAAAGAAACTTCAGCTGAAACAGTTAAATAATACTGCTCGCAAAAGTTCACTAGATAGTAAGGATTAATGAGAGACACGAGTTACACAGAAATAAAGGCTGGCGCAAGAGTTTTTTGTACCAGCCTATTTTTAAGCAATACAAAAAAACATTGGAAGTGATGGCATTGGAAATTATAATTCAACAATTAATCAACGGCCTGTTCCTTGGGAGTATTTATGCTCTTATGGCGCTAGGTTATACCATGGTTTACGGTATTATCAAGCTGATCAATTTTGCCCATGGCGAGATTTATATGATCGGTAGCTTCATCGGCTATTATTTAATTAATCAACTGAACATGGGCTTCTTTCCGGCACTTATTTTATCAATGGCACTCAGTGCGGTTGTTGGTGTGACGATTGAATTTCTAGCCTACCGTCCTTTACGGAAATCCACTAGAATCGCGGCTTTAATTACAGCAATCGGGGTTTCTTTTTTCCTACAAAATGTCATGATTTATTTCTTCAGCTCTGACACTCGGGCCTTTCCTCAAGCAATTCAACGACAATCATTTAAGCTAGGTTTTATTGAAGTCAGCAATATTCAACTTTTAATTCTAGGCATTTCGCTAACCTTAATGATTCTTTTACAAATTATTGTCAAACAAACGAAGATGGGTAAAGCCATGCGTGCGGTGAGTGTTGACGCCGATGCGGCTCAGTTAATGGGGATTAATGTCAATCGGACAATTTCCTTCACCTTTGCATTGGGTTCTGCGTTAGCGGCCGCTGGTGGGATGCTGATTGGACTTTACTACAATTCGATTGATCCGATGATGGGAGTTGTTCCTGGCCTTAAATCGTTCGTTGCAGCCGTATTAGGTGGAATTGGGATTATTCCTGGTGCAGCCTTAGGTGGCTTTGTTATCGGCTTGCTGGAAACAATTACCACGGCAATGGGCTTTTCTGATTATAAGGATGCAGTTGTTTATGGCGTCTTGATTATCATCTTATTAATCAGACCAGCTGGGATTCTTGGTAAAAATATTAAAGAGAAAGTGTAGGTGGACAGCCATGAAAAAAAATCTAAAGTTTAATCTTGTCTGGTTGGTCATTGCCGCTGGTCTTTATGCAATTCTATATGCGCTCTATAGTGCAGGGATTATTACATTCTTTACTGATTTCATTATTGTCAATATTGGTATCAACATTATTTTAGCCTGTGGGCTCAATTTAATTATCGGATTTTCGGGACAGTTTTCTCTAGGTCATGCTGGGTTTATGGCAATTGGGGCCTATAGTGCGGCTATCATGAGTGTCAAAAACCCCACATTAGGTGGTTTCTTTTCAGGTCTTGTTTTAGGAATTTTCTTATCTGGTTTAGTCGCTCTAGTAGTCGGTATTCCAACGCTTCGTTTAAAAGGCGACTATCTAGCGATTGCGACTCTCGGTGTTTCAGAGATTATTCGGATTCTGATTGTCAATTTGCGTGATATTACAAATGGTCCTTCAGGAATCTTTGGCATTCCGCCATTTGCTAACTGGTCGATGGTCTTTGGCTTTGTTGTTATCACAACTTTAGTCATTGTGAACTTTCTTCATAGTGGTCCAGGGCGAGCAACTATCTCAATTCGCGAAGATGAAATTGCCGCTGAATCGATGGGGGTTAATACGACTAAATATAAGGTTATTGCCTTTATGTTAGGTGCCATGACCGCTAGTATCGCTGGCGCTTTATCAGCAAGCTATGTTCAATCAATTGCACCAAAAGATTTTGGTTTCATGAAATCAATCGATATCCTGATTATTGTTGTATTTGGTGGGATTGGTAGTGTCACAGGAACCTTTGTTGCAGCAATCGTATTGGGTATTTTGAATATGTACCTACAAGATTTCGGTGCACTTCGGATGATTATTTATGCGTTGGCGTTAATCATCATCATGATCTTCAAGCCAGGTGGCTTATTAGGGACTTGGGAATTTTCTGTTAAACGTATTTTTGAAAAATTTGGGAAAAAGGAGGACGATTCTGATGCCTCTATTGGACGTTAAAAACTTAACCAAAAACTTTGGCGGTTTAGCTGCCGTTTCAAATGTGAATCTACATTTAGAATCCAATGAATTAATTGGGTTAATCGGACCTAATGGTGCCGGTAAAACGACTTTATTTAATCTTTTAACAGGTGTCTATGAGCCTAGTGAAGGCGATGTCTTGTTCGAAAACCTCGGGAAGACGCATCGTCTAAATGGCCAAAAGCCTTATAAAATTGCTGACCTAGGATTAAGTCGGACGTTCCAAAATATTCGTCTGTTTAAAGATTTGACTGTGATGGATAATGTCTTAATTGCCATGAATAGCAAAAATAAAGAAGGGTTACTATCGAGTATCCTACGTTTTCCAAGCTTCTATAAAAAAGAAGAAGCGATGCAAAAAAAGGTGATTGAACTATTAGCTATCTTTGGGATGGAAACAAAAGCCCAAACCTTAGCCAAAAATCTACCTTATGGGGAACAGCGACGGTTAGAAATCGTACGAGCGTTAGCAACTCAACCGAAAATTTTATTCTTGGATGAGCCTGCTGCCGGGATGAACCCGCAGGAAACGGCTGAATTAACAACCTTGATCCGAAAAATTCAAGCAGAATTCCAAATTACGATTCTGTTAATCGAGCATGATATGAGTTTAGTTATGGATGTTTGTGAACGCATCTATGTGTTAGAATATGGCCGAGTGATTGCTGAAGGAGTACCTGAAGAAATTAAAAACAACCCACGTGTAATCGAAGCCTATCTTGGAGGTGAGCTATAATGTTAAGTGTTCAAAATTTATCAGTGCATTATGGCATGATTCAAGCTGTTCGAGACGTCAGTTTTGAAGTAAAAGAAGGAGAGATTGTTTCCTTAATTGGAGCCAATGGTGCCGGTAAAACGACGATTCTCCGCACGATTTCTGGCTTAATCCGACCTTCTAGTGGTAGTATTAGTTTTGAAGGTAACGAGATTCATAAAACGGTCCCACAAAAAATCGTAGCATCAGGATTGTCTCAAGTGCCAGAAGGACGACATATTTTCCCAGGATTGACGGTCCAAGAAAACTTAGAAATGGGTGCCTTCTTGCGTAAAGACTCGGCTGAGATGAAAACTGACTATGAACAAATTTTTAAGAAATTCCCAATTTTAGCAGAACGAAAAACGCAGGATGCTGCCACACTTTCAGGTGGAGAACAACAGATGCTAGCGATGGGTCGAGCATTAATGTCGAAGCCTAAACTTCTGCTATTAGATGAACCATCAATGGGCTTAGCCCCAATTTTTATCAAGGAAATTTTTAATATCATTCAAGAGATTCAACAACAAGGGACAACCGTTTTACTAATCGAACAGAATGCCAAAATGGCGCTCTCAATTGCTAATAGAGGCTATGTCTTAGAAACCGGGAAAATTGTTCTTGAAGGAACTGGTGCAGAGTTATTAGCCAGCGAAGAAGTTAAAAAAGCTTATTTAGGAGGGTAATTCATGAGCGTTCAAGATTTTATGACAAAAAATTTAGTGGTGGTTCAGCCGCAAACAAAAATTTTTGATGCGGTCGATTTAATGAAAAAAAACGATATTCACCGATTACCAGTCGTCGAAAATGATCGCTTAATCGGCTTAATCACAGAGGGAACCATTCAAGAAGCATTGCCTTCAAAAGCCACAACTCTCAGTGTCTATGAGGCCAATTATCTATTAAACAAAACGACGGTTGCCGATGTGATGGTTAAAAATGTTCAAACTGTCTTACCTGAAGCGCTCTTAGAAGAAGGAATCAGCCTGATGCGTAAGAACAATGTTGGTGTCTTGCCTGTCGTCGATAGCCAAGAAAATTTAGTTGGAATTATTACCAACAATGATATTTTTGATGCCTTTCTAAAAATTACCGGCTATAAAGATGGTGGAACTCGTGTTCAAATTCAGATTGTTGAAGACCATAAAGGGATTTTAGCTGATCTGACGAAACTATTAGCGGACAATGACTTTAGTATTTTAACCGTTGTTGTGAATAGAAAAGAATTAGAAACGATTGTTGAATTACAGATTCAAACGAGAGAGACTGAAAAGGTTCAGCAGCTCTTAAAGGATGCTGGTTATCAGGTCTTAGAAGCTGTCTTAACGAATGAAGAAGACTAGTTAAACATTGAGAGTCAAAGTAGAGGAGACCCTTTTACTTTGGCTCTTATTGTGTTCATCGGAGAACTTAGTGAACTAGACAGATACAAATAAAAGAGAATATGGTAAAATAGGCAACGAGGTGAGAATTATGTCAAAAAAAAATAAAGATATCGAAGTTCGTATGGAAGAAACAAAGAAATCAGTCAATGGTCAAGAAATTGAAGTTACTCAATTATTCATTGGTAAAAAAATGATTGGTGAAATCTTTACAAATGATGCCAAACATTTTGAAATTTATATGGATAATGAATCTCAAGGCGTGACAAAAACTTTTGGTGAAGCAGTAGAATCAGTCATCCGCCAATGGAATCTTCACGACTAAATAAATAACATCTAAAAATAACTAAAAAAAATTAAAATTTCCTCTTGCAATAACACGCATTTTTATGTATTATAACTAAGTCAGGTTTTTTACTAGACTTTTGGAGGAATAGCGAAGTGGCTAAACGCGACGGACTGTAAATCCGTTCCTTAGGGTTCAGTGGTTCGAATCCACTTTCCTCCACCATTGGGGTATAGCCAAGCGGTAAGGCAAGGGACTTTGACTCCCTCATGCGTTGGTTCGAATCCAGCTACCCCAGTTTCAAAACCGAATCAATTGATTCGGTTTTTTTTTACGTCTTTTTTTATCTCTCGAAGGGCGCCTATAACTTTTCAAATAAAAAGATAAAATTACATAGAAATCAAAAAATAGCTTCAAAAAAAGAAAGGAAATCACCTACATTTAGGTAATATCCTTTCAAAAATGTCTAGGGTAACTATTTTTCAATATCGATTCCTAAGACGGTTAAATGACCGTTGCCGACAAGCTTAATTACTAAGCGTGCCAAATGGTTAGGCGACATATCGGTGTTACTTGTGACCCACCAATGAAGCGTGCCAATGAAGATAGAGGTCATATACTCAATAATAAAGTCCATTGGGACCTCAATATCGTTTTCCGTAATACGCAATTGCTTAAAAATATGATCATATTTATCGTAAAGAATTTCGGCAATCTTTTGACGAAGTAACTCATTGGATGAGCCGTCCATCACCGTTAAAAAGAATTTTTTATTTTCGTGAATTTTGACGTAAATACCGGTTAAAACAAACTCCACTTTTTTGATTTGTAGCTTATTGCCTTCAATTAATTGTTCTGGATCTAAAACGGACGTGAACGCAGAGACTGCTAATTCAAAAATTCGTTCATAGAGATCTGGTTTATCTTTAAAATGTGAATAAAACGTCGCACGATTAATCATCGCTTCATCGGCAATGTCTTGAATAGTGACATTGTCATAGCCTTTTTCTTCGACTAAACGAATAAAAGCATCGACGATCATTTTCCTGGTTCGTATGACGCGCAAATCAGTTTTCTTCATTCTGTGAACCTCCTAACAAATCAAACAACAATTTTGTGTGTTTTGTTGTATATCTCACAAAACGACGCGAATTGCGTATTGAATTTTTCCTGATTTCTCAATAAAATATACAATAGTAGTATATCAGACACTTTGTTAGATAATCAACAATCTGTCGAAAAAAAAGGAAGTAGGCGAAGAAAATGACATTACGAGCTGGGATTGATGTCGGTTCAACTACTGTGAAACTGGTTATTCTGAATGAAGAGAACGCAACTGTCTTTGCGAAGTACGAGCGTCATTATTCAGATGTGAAAGCAGCAACTGAACGTGTCTTAAAAGAAGCACAAACACTAATTAAAAATCAAACACTAACAATGAATATCACAGGATCTGGCGGCATGGGGCTGGCAGATGTTTTAGATATTCCTTTCGTACAAGAAGTGATAGCTTGTACAAAAACCGTGGAAGAAATTATACCAGAAACAGACGTCGCGATTGAATTAGGTGGAGAAGATGCCAAAATCACCTTTTTTGAGGGCGCTTTAGAGCAACGCATGAACGGTAGTTGTGCTGGTGGGACAGGGGCTTTTATCGATCAGATGGCCTCTTTACTGAAAACTGATGCAAATGGTGTTAATGAGTTTGCTAAAAACTATAAAAATCTTTATCCAATTGCTTCACGATGTGGGGTCTTTGCAAAAACAGATGTGCAGCCGTTGATTAATGAAGGTGCTGCAAAAGAAGACATTTCAGCGAGTATTTTCCAAGCAGTGGTGAATCAAACGATTGCCGGCTTAGCTTCTGGACGAAAAATTAAAGGGAAGGTGGCCTTTTTAGGTGGACCGCTCTTCTTTATGTCTGAATTACGTAAACGATTTATTGAAACCTTAGATATCAAACCTGAAGATGTCATTTTCCCTGAAAATCCGCAATTATTTGTGGCGATGGGGGCAGCTTTATATTCTGAATCTGCAGAAGAAACAACACTTGAAGGCTTGTTGGATAATTTAATCAATGGGGACCAAGAACAGTTGAGTCCTTCGGATACCTTGGAGCCTTTATTCCATAATGATGAAGAGCTAGCTGAATTTAGAGCGCGTCATAATAAAGCGCAAGCCACAGAAAAAGACTTAGCGACGCATACTGGTGTGACCTTTTTGGGAATTGATGCCGGATCGACGACGACAAAAGTTACGTTGATTGATGAAGATGCTAACATTCTCTTTTCATTTTATGGTAACAATCAAGGGCAACCACTTGAAACGACTATGGAAGTCTTAAAAGATCTTTATCAAAAGATGCCGAAGGATACCTTTATCGGGAAAGCCGCGGTGACAGGTTACGGTGAGCATTTGATTAAGAATGCCTTGAAGGTCGACATTGGTGAAGTAGAAACCATGGCTCACTACAAAGCAGCCAATCATTTCCAACCTGGCGTTGATTTTATTCTTGATATTGGTGGGCAGGATATGAAAGCCATGACGATTAAAGATGGTGTACTTTCATCTATCCAATTAAATGAAGCTTGTTCTTCAGGCTGTGGCTCATTTATCGAAACCTTTGCTAAATCATTGAATTATGATGTAAAAGATTTTGCTTTAGCTGCCGTTGAATCGCGTAAACCTGTTGATTTGGGTTCTCGTTGTACTGTCTTTATGAATTCAAAAGTTAAGCAGGTGCAAAAAGAAGGAGCCTCAGTCGGCGATATTTCCGCTGGACTTTCTTACTCAGTCATTAAAAATGCCATTTACAAAGTAATCAAAATCCGTCGTCCCGAAGAATTAGGCAAGAAAGTTGTCTGCCAAGGTGGAACTTTCTATAACGAAGCCGTTTTACGTGCCTTTGAACAGATTAGTGAACGTGAAGTCGTGCGTCCGTCAATCGCAGGTTTGATGGGGGCTTATGGTTCAGCCATCATTGCGTTAGAAGATTATCAGTTTGGCGATGAAACAACGACGCTTTCATTAGAAGAGCTTGATGCGTTTACTTCTGAAAAAGAATTTACCCATTGTGGTCTGTGCGAAAACAACTGTATGTTGACTGTGACTGTCTTCTCAGATGGTCGTCAATTTGTCACAGGAAATCGTTGTGAACGTGGTGCTCGAATTAAGATTAAGCGGGAAGAACGAAAAGTTAATTTAGTCGATTATAAATATCGTCGTTTGTTCAAATACCGGGCACTACGTAAAAAAGATGCGATTCGTGGATCGATTGGGATTCCTCGTGTCTTAAATATGTATGAAAACTATCCATTGTGGCATACATTCTTTACTGATTTAGGCTTTAGAGTGGAATTATCACCACGTTCAAATAAAGACTTATACGAAAAAGGCATGGATACCATTCCAAGTGATACTGCTTGTTACCCAGCGAAAATCGCTCATGGACATATTCAAGCTTTAATCGATTCAGGCGTGCCGCGGATTTTCTATCCTGGGATTATCTTTGAGCGTCAGGAGACAGCGGGTGCTGAAAATCACTTTAACTGTCCGATTGTCCAAAGTTATCCAGATGTCTTAAGAAATAATGTTGATGATATTCGTGATGGAAAAGTCGATTATCGCAATCCGTTCCTAAACCTAGCGAATGAAGAGTCAATGGTGGGCGTTTTAACCAAAAACTTTGCTGACTTAGGGATCTCAGAAGGCGATATCGCCAAAGCTCTTCGTCATGGTTTCGAAGAATTAGATGCCTTTAAACAAGATATTCAACAAAAAGGTGAAGAAACCTTAATGATGTTGAATCAAAAAGGGCAAAAAGGAATTGTTATTTCTGGTCGTCCCTATCATCTGGATCCTGAAATCAACCACGGAATTGCTGAAGTCATTACCCAAGAAGGCTTCCATGTGCTGACGGAAGATAGTATCTCACACCTTGGTGATGTGGGTAATTTACGGGTTGTCAATCAGTGGGTTTACCACTCTCGTCTGTATGCCGCGGCTCGTGTTGTAGCAAAATCGAAAAACTTGGAGCTTGTTCAGCTGAACTCATTCGGCTGTGGGATTGATGCCGTTACAACGGACCAAGTGGAAGAAATTATGGATCAATACGGTAAAATTTACACTGTTTTAAAAATTGATGAAGGCTCAAACTTAGGAGCTATCCGAATTCGTCTACGTTCATTAAAAGCAGCCGTTGGCGAGCGTGAAAAAATGAACTTCGAACCGGTTCAGCGTTTCGAAGAGCCCGAAAAGATTATTTTCACCAAAGAAATGAAAAACAAACACACCTTGCTCTTACCAATGTTAAGTCCGATTCACCAAAGCGGCTTAGTTGATGTAGCCTTGCAAGCTTCTGGCTATAATGTCGTTTGTTTACCCGCTGAAGATAATCAAGCGGTGGATATTGGTTTGAAATACGTGAATAATGATGCCTGCTATCCTGCTATCATCTCGATTGGTCAGCTAGTCGAAGCGCTGCAAAGTGGCGAGTATGATGTGGAAAACACTAGTGTCATGATGACGCAAACCGGTGGAGGTTGTCGTGCAACCAACTATATTCCACTACTTAGAAAAGCCTTGAATGATGCTGGCTTTGATAAAGTGCCTGTTGTTTCCATTTCGATGGGGAACAAAGGGGTAGAATCGAATCCTGGCTTCAAATTTACTTTACCAATGTTAAAACGTGTGGCAATTGCCTTCTTATACGGTGATTTATTCGAACGTGTAGTTTACAGAACACGTCCTTATGAATTAGAACCTGGCGTGATTGATGCCTTACATGAACAATGGTTGAAGAAAATCGAACCGAATATTCGCAGTGGTTCGTTGACTGCCTTTAATCGAAACATGAAGAAAATTGTCCGTGAATTTGATGAAATTCCATTATCTGATGTTGTCAAACCGAAAGTCGGGATTGTCGGCGAAATCTTGGTGAAATATTCACCAACAGCCAACAACGATATCGTGCGTTTACTAGAAGCAGAAGGTGCCGAAGCGATTGTGCCTGATATCGTCGGCTTCATGAACTACTCGTTGTATAACCAAATTTGGAAGTACGACAACTTAGGGATGTCTAAACAAAGTAAGTTAGTGGCCCAATTTGCCATCCGTTTGATTGAAATGGTCGAAAAACCGATGGATAAAGCGTTAAGAAAATCTAAACGTTTTGACGGGATTAACTCGATTTACGATATGGCCGAAGACGCTGAGAAAATCTTATCAATCGGAAATCATACCGGTGAAGGTTGGTTCTTAACTGGTGAGATGATTGAACTGCTGAAAGAGGACGTCAACAATATCGTTTGTATGCAACCCTTCGGCTGTCTGCCTAACCACGTGGTAGGTAAAGGAGTTGTCAAAGAATTGCGTCGTCAATATCCAAAAGCGAATATCGCGGCAATTGATTACGATCCAGGTGTTTCTCTAGTCAATCAATTAAACCGAATCCGTTTGATGATGGCTACAGCGAATAAAATGCTAGAAAAAGAAACAGTTAAATAATCATCTGCTGATTTAAGTAGCAGACAGAAGAGTCGGGAACTATTCCGGCTCTTTTTGCTTTTCTCATTTACATGAAGTGACCTAGCCCAAATGATTATTTGTGCGATGGATGTTTCTACTCAAATTCATCGTTATCTGCGTTAAAACTTGATATTTCAGCATTATTACCAATTAAATTGTTCGAATTATAGTTGTGAATTAGGTATATACCAGTTATAATAAAAGGGAGAAATTGAATTTAAGGAGGAGACCCATATGCCTGGAAGTTTACCGGTTTATATACAAATACATGATCAATTAAAAGAAGAAATCGAAAATGGTCTTTGGAAGATTGGCGATCGTCTACCTTCAGAACGAGAGCTGTCTGTCAAATTTGGCGTGAGTCGTATGACCTTACGTCAAGCCATCCAAACATTATCGGATGAGGGAATTTTAGAACGAAAAATTGGTTCAGGGACGTATGTAGCACGAGAAAAAGTCCAAGAAAAAATGAGTGGAACAACGAGTTTTACCGAGATTATGGAATCACAAAATCGTGTTCCATCAAGTAAAACAGTCTCTTACTTTGTGACTTCGCCTAGTTCAAGCGAAATGGATAAATTAAATTTAGCAAAAACTGATTCCATTTTACGAATGGAACGCATTCGTTATGCTGATGGCGTGCCAATCTGTTTTGAGGTGGCGAGCATCCCAAATAAATTGGTGGAAGAATTTAGTAAGGCAGAGATTACCGATTCTTTTTACCGGACATTAGAGACAAAAGGCGCGAAGAAGGTCGGTCGGGCCAATCAAACGGTTTCTGCCATGTTAGCTTCTGAACGTATTTCTGAATATTTGGAGATTAAACGGGGCGATGCAATCTTACGCCTTCGCCAAGTTTCTTATTTCGAAGATGGGGAACCTTTTGAATATGTTCGAACTCAATACGTCGGCAATCGTTTTGAATTCTATCTAGAAAAATAAGACAAAAAAGCTTCACAAAGGCTCAGCAATGAGGCTCTGTGAAGCTTTTTTATTTCTAAAGATTGACGGTTATTGTTGAAGATTAAGAAATCAGCGTCTCGACATAGCTGGTTTCGCCTTCCTCAAAGGTGACTTGACCATTCAGAAGATCGGTGATGCTTGCTTGAAAGACGGCTAATTCGGCTTGATCGACCATCGCAATCACTGTGATGGCCTCTGTATATAGCGTCTCTTTTATCACATATTGATTGAGCTCTAGAAAGTTTTGAACTTTCCCTAATAAAGGATAACTAGTATGTATCAAGACTTCCTGCTGTAAAACGCCACGCACAAGCCCAATTTCGGCGATTGCCTGGGCAACTGCACCTGAATAAGCACGAATTAGACCTCCAGCGCCTAGTTTGGTCCCGCCGAAGTAGCGAGTGACGACTGCCGCAACATTCATCACTTGATTTTTTTTGAGGACCTCAAGCATGGGAACACCAGCTGTACCACTAGGTTCGCCATCATCGCTACTGCGCTGAATTGCTTGATTCTCACCCAGCACAAAGGCACTGCAATTATGATTGGCTTTCCAATGTTCTTTTTTTATTTCTTGAATGAAGGATTTTGCTTGCTCTTCGGTTTCAATTCGTTTTAAAAAACAAATAAATCGCGACTTTTTGATTTCAATTTCTGTTTGATAGTTTTCTTTAATCGTAATATATTGATCCATTGTCCTTCACCCCTCACTAGCTAGTATAGGAAAAATAGCGCGAACTTTCAACTTGGTCATTTGAGAATCCAGATGAAAAGAGCTCCTTTAAATGAGTTCCCTTTGAATAAAATCAGCGTTTCGAAAAATAGACTTGTAAAATTTACTTTTCACAATCAGGCTACCAATCACAAAGCCAGCAAAATTGGCGACGATATCTCCTGCATCAAAAAAGCCCAGATGGAAACTATACTGACTGATCTCAACAACTAAAATAAAGCCTAGGAACAACAAGCTATTTTTCGTATTCAAAACAAATAAAAAGCCAAGAGGGATAAAACAAATGATGTTCAATAAGACAATCATCGAATCGCCACTGATGAAATCTGTGATAAAAGAAAATGGATTTAGGGAGATTCCTTGTATTCCGATACTTTTAAAAAATAAAAAGTAGCCTAAAAACAAGAAATAGATTCCATAGAATACCTTAATAAATAGCGGGCTCAGTGTCCGAAAACGAATGATTTGATAAAGCAATGTACTGATTATCAGGCTGCCGATAGTCAGCAACAGAAGCGAAAACCAAAAATCATCTGAAAAATTTCCATTGAAGGAAGCCAACATGGGCATTAAATAAAAATAAAAAACATTCATGTATAGCCAGCGACAAAAAAGAAAAGAAAGAACAAAGAGCCCAATAAATAGCCCGATTGATTTTACTTTATTCATTATTTTACTCAACTCCAATCAAATTAATTACTGTAAGTTTAATCGATTATTTCCTGTAAAACAACACGCATTATAAAATGTGCATTTCTCAATGATGGGAAGAATATAAAGTAATTTACATAGTTGGATACATGCGTAAACTTTCTAGGTAATCATTTGCAGAGGGCGTAATTTGTGCGATAATAGAAGAAAAGGGTGGGTGAGTGATCATGCAGGAACGGGCAAAAAAATATGATGCAATAACCGAATATTTAAAAAATAATGGAGGCTCTCAGGTAACACTGACTTTCACTCAATTGGATGAGCTGCTTTTCCCTCATTCAGGCTTACCAAAAACGGCTCGAACGGAAACAGACTGGTGGGCCAACGACTATAAACATCCTGAAAAGGGTGCGTACGGCTGGCTTAACGCGGGGTATGAAGTCGTTCAGATTAATCTTAGAAAAGAATATGCGGTTTTTAATCAGCTGGTTAAATCAACTTGGTTTTCCCTATAAATTCAAGTTAAATGGGCGGATTACTGGAACTAGCGCTCTGCACAACTTTTAATTATGTATCAATTGACTAAATTTTATCTATCACTTCAACTAAGATTCATTTATCTCTTGCCTTAGAAAAAATTAGGCCAGATAAATGCGTAGCTTATTTTGAGGTGATTTTTTTATGGAAGAGCTTTGGGGAAGAAGAGTCTTATGGACACCACGTTTTGAAGCATTGGCAGAAGAATATCAACTATTTCCGGCGGTCAGCGTCGAGGGAGCTTATATACATTGTACAAGGTGTCAGACAGATACATTGAAAGAGTCCGTCGCGTTGCCTTCCGGATACTTCTATTGTCCGGCGTGTATTCAGATGGGACGGCTTGATACTAGTCAGCAGCTGATTCATCAAGCAGAACCCGACCACCAAGTGCGTGAAGTATTGATGACTTGGACTGGCCAATTAACAGCTGCTCAAGAAGAAATTTCAGATGCTTTATGTCGTAGTGTAGCTGAAAAGAGTCCTCATCTAATCCATGCGGTGACAGGTGCCGGCAAGACCGAGATCCTTTTCAAAGCGATTGCTGCCGCCCTTTCTAGAGGAGAAAGAGTAGCAATTGCCGCTCCTCGCATTGACGTCTGCTTAGAATTGTATCCTCGTCTAAAAGCAATTTTTCCGAATGAAATAATCGCTTTACTGTATAGTGCAAGCGAAGTTTCTTATGCGTACACTTCATTGGTTATTTGTACGACGCATCAATTATTGCATTTCTATCAAGCCTTTGATTTGTTAATCGTAGACGAAGTTGATTCATTTCCTTTTGAAGGGGATGCACGACTCAGCGCGGCGGTGGCCCAAGCGCAGAAAACCGAAGCGTGTTTGACTTATCTAACAGCTACCCCGCCACAAAGATTAGTCAAGGCAATCCAAGCGACCTTTACGATTAGTCAATTGCCTGCACGATTTCACAGACGCCCTTTACCTGAGCCTGAGAACATTTGGTGGTATGCCTGGCAAAAACATTGCCAGCAAGGTAAACGGTTAGCCACACTTTGCCGTCTGATTGAACGGCTTATTCAAAAAAATCACATTTTGTTATTTTGTCCGAGTATCGCGCTTATGGAAAGTTTATTTTCTGCATTACAGAGATATTTTCCTGACTTAGTGATTGAGCAAGTCCACGCTAATGATCCACTGCGAACAGAGAAAGTTCAACAGATGCGGCAACAACAATTCCAACTTTTTTTGTGTACAACGATATTAGAACGTGGTGTTACTTTTGAACAAGTTTCCGTCATTATCCTTGGGGCGAATCATCCGGTATTTACTAAGGCAACACTGATCCAGATTGCCGGGCGAGTGGATCGTAAAGGACCTTTTAATTTTGGGCGTGTCTGCTTTATCTATGATGAGCAGACAGTCGCGATGAAAGCCGCTATTAGAGAAATTAAACAGACCAATCAGTTAGCTAGAGAAAGAGGACTTATCGATGAAGTGTAGTTACTGTAAAGAACCGCTCGTCAGAACTCTCTCGCTAGCAGAAATTTTAGGCTTAGTGTCCATTCCGCTATTTGAACTTTGTAGTCATTGTACCCAGCTCTTTCATCAGATTGACCCGACTACTGCTTGTCCTGGTTGTGGCCGGGACACCTCTATGAAAGAGGAGCCTGGTTTGTGCGCAGATTGCTTGTATTGGCAAAAAAGATACCCGACATATTCTTTTAAAAATCGAGCTCTCTTTCGCTATGATTATTCATTTAAAGAATGGATTTCAAGCTACAAATTTTCAGGAGATTATCAACTAAGAGGGACTTTTTCTGAGAGATTAAAGCGGACACTTTCTCAGCGTACGTATAAAAACACATTGATTTGTCCGTTACCGCTATCGATTGAGCGGCAAAAACAGCGTGGGTTTAATCAAGTTGAAGGGGTCTTATTGGCGGCATCGATTCCTTTTGTACCTTTACTGAAACGACTAGAACTTGCTCCCCAATCAGGGAAGACGCGACAAGAGCGTTTATTAATGCCACAGCCATATGTCTTAGCAGTAGAAAAAGCCCAGATTAAACATCAGTCAATCTTATTAATCGATGACGTTTATACAACAGGTAGAACGTTATTTCATGCTGCCGAATGCTTACGTTTAGCAAATCCTGCAAAAGTTGAAAGTCTGACTTTTGCGCGATAAATACCACTTGTTTCAGAATCTTCAGAAATGATAGCGATTTAATTTGCAAATAGGCTAAAGTTCGATATAATAAGAGTATAAAGAAGGCAAAAAGAGTGGTCCTTTTCCTTCTTTGGATGTGGTAGACGAAAGGGGTAATTTTTATGTTTAGATACAATGTTCGTGGAGAAAATATTGAAGTGACAGACGCTATTCGCGATTATGTAGAAAAGAAAGTCGGTAAATTAGAACGCTACTTTAGTGAAGCACCTGAAGCAACTGCTCATGTGAATTTAAAAGTTTATACTGAGAAAACAGCTAAAGTTGAAGTAACAATTCCACTTCCTTATCTTGTTTTACGCGCAGAAGAAACTTCACCAGATCTATATGCAAGTATCGATTTGGTTGTTGATAAATTAGAGCGCCAAATCCGCAAATTTAAAACAAAAATTAACCGTAAGTCTCGTGAAACTGCAGTCAATACTGCAGCAGCAGCTACTTTCTTTAATGAAAGTAACGGGGAAGACGAAAACGAATCAGAACTTGATATCGTTCGTACAAAACGCTTATCACTAAAACCTATGGATAGTGAAGAAGCAGTACTTCAAATGAACATGTTAGGCCATAACTTCTTCATTTTTGAAGATGCTGAAACGAACGGAACAAGCATTGTTTATCGTCGTAAAGATGGCAAATATGGATTAATCGAAACAGATTAATCATTTCTATCAAATAGAAAAGAGGTATGACACTATGTCGTACCTCCTTTTTATTTTATAAAAATATAAAAATCTGTTGTTTTATTACTAAAATAGCTATCTTTTTATCGCAAAAAAGTACATAATAAACTAGAATGTGTCAAAGTTCGTGTGTATTTCTCTTAAGGTTATTTCATTTGCACGTAAGAAATGATAAAATATACGGGAGAATTTACACTTTGGTGTATTGTAATAAAAAGAAGTGAGATAAAAGGAGAAGAATAAACGAATGGCCAATTTTTTGAAAAAAATAATTGAAAATGATAATAAAGAACTTAAACGGCTAGAAGGTATAGCAAAAAAAGTTGAAGCACATGCGGATGCCATGGCTGCTCTAACAGATGAAGCATTGACAGCGAAAACAGAAGAATTTAAAACGCGCTATCAAGCAGGCGAAACCTTAGACCAATTATTACCTGAAGCTTTTGCTGTTGTCCGTGAGGCAGCAAAACGTGTGCTCGGTTTATATCCTTATCGAGTGCAGTTAATGGGTGGGGTCGTGTTACACGACGGCAATATCCCTGAGATGAGAACAGGTGAAGGGAAAACCTTGACTGCCACAATGCCTGTATACTTAAATGCAATTACCGGCGAAGGCGTGCACGTAGTTACCGTCAATGAATACTTAGCAACTCGTGACTCGACAGAAATGGGTGAATTGTACAATTTCCTAGGCTTATCAGTTGGATTGAACATTAACTCAAAATCTTCTGAAGAAAAACGTGCGGCTTATGCCTGCGATATTACTTATAGCACAAATAACGAATTAGGCTTTGATTATCTAAGAGATAACATGGTGGTATACCGCAGCCAAATGGTGCAACGTCCACTAAATTATGCAATTGTCGATGAAGTCGATTCTATTTTGATTGATGAAGCGAGAACTCCTTTGATTATTTCTGGACAAGCAGAAAAATCAACGGCTCTTTATACGCGGACAGATAACTTCGTTAAACGTCTAAAAGAAGAAGAAGATTACAAAATTGATATCCAATCAAAAACAATTAGTTTGACTGAAGCTGGGATTGAAAAAGCGGAAGAAACATTTAGCTTAGAAAATCTTTATGATATCGAAAATACAGCCTTAACTCACCATATGGATCAAGCATTGCGGGCAAACTATATCATGCTCCGCGATATCGATTATGTGGTTCAAGAAGGCAAAGTTTTAATCGTTGACCAATTTACTGGTCGTATCATGGATGGTCGTCGTTATTCTGATGGCTTACACCAAGCGATTGAAGCAAAAGAAAGTGTCGAGATTGAAGATGAAACAAAAACAATGGCGACGATTACTTTCCAGAACTACTTCCGTATGTACAAAAAGCTTGCTGGGATGACCGGTACGGCTAAGACTGAAGAAGAAGAGTTCCGTGAAATCTACAATATTCAAGTCTTCCAAATCCCTACGAATAAACCAATTATTCGTGATGACCGGGCAGATTTATTGTATCCAACTTTAACAAGCAAGTTTAATGCAGTTGTTAAAGATATTAAAGAACGTTACCGCAAAGGCCAACCAATCCTAGTGGGGACAGTTGCCGTTGAAACTTCTGAACTTTTATCAGAGATGCTTAACAAAGAAAAGGTACCTCATGAAGTCTTGAATGCGAAAAATCACTTTAAAGAAGCGGAAATTATCATGAATGCCGGCCAAAAAGGTGCAGTTACAATTGCTACCAATATGGCGGGTCGTGGGACCGATATTAAATTAGGCTTGGGCGTTGTTGAACTTGGCGGTCTTGCTGTTATCGGTACAGAACGTCATGAATCACGCCGTATTGATAATCAGTTGCGTGGACGTGCGGGTCGTCAGGGTGATCCAGGGGTTTCTCAATTCTATCTTTCATTGGAAGATGATTTGATGAAGCGTTTTGGTTCTGAACGAATTAAAGCATTCTTAGATCGCATGAAATTGGATGAAGAAGATTCTGTTATCCAAAGTAAAATGTTCAGTAAACAAGTTGAATCTGCTCAAAAACGAGTGGAAGGAAATAACTATGATACACGTAAGAATGTCTTACAGTATGATGATGTAATGCGTGAACAGCGTGAGGTTATCTACAAACAACGTCTTGCAGTAATCATGGAAGAAAACAACTTAACTGATGCTTTAATGAACATGGTGAAACGGACGATCGACCGAGTGGTTGATGCCCATACTCAGCTAGAAAAAGAACAATGGAATCTTGAGGGAATCGTTGATTTTGCGGCGAGCGCTTTAGTTCATGAAGATTCAATTACTGTTGCTGATTTGAAAAATAAATCTGCTGAAGACATCAAAACAGATTTATACAATCGAGCAAAAGAAGTCATGGAAGTCAAATCAGGGCACCTAAATGGACCTGAACAATTATTAGAATTCCAAAAAGTCGTTATCTTACGTGTTGTTGATACAAAATGGACAGATCACATCGATGCGATGGATCAATTACGTCAATCAGTTGGTTTACGTGCTTATGGACAAAACAATCCATTGGTAGAATACCAAACTGAAGGCTACAAGATGTTTGAAGACATGATTGGTGCTATCGAATATGAAGTGACTCGTCTCTTCATGAAAGCTGAAATCCGCCAAAACGTTGAACGTGAACAAGTTGTTCGTGGTGAAGCAAATTACCAAGAAGAGCCTGAAGACGTTGTAGAAAAGAGTAATACAAGCGACAAGAAGAGCCCTGTTCAAGTAAACAAGGTAGGCAGAAATGATCCTTGTCCTTGTGGTAGCGGGAAAAAATTCAAAAATTGTCATGGAAGAAATGCTGACTAGATTTTTAGCTCGGTCAAAATGAAATCAATCGCTGAGGCAAAATTCTTTTGAGTTTTGCCTCAGTTTCTTGTTACTATACAGAAAGAAGGAATAGAAATGGAAATTGCTGAAATACGAAATTTACTAGAATCCATGGAACAAAAGGTCACAAGTTTTAGGGGGTCTCTTTGACTTAGATCAGCTGGAGGAAGATATTGCCGAAGCAGAGCATCAGATGGCTGAACCTGGTTTTTGGGACGATAGTGTCCATGCCCAAAAAATAATTAATGAAAATAATGCCAATAAGGAAACTTTTGATCAATTTAATCAGTTGGCCGAAGAATTAGAAGAACTGACTGTGATGGCTGAGATGCAACAGGAAGAATTTGATGCAGATTTACAAGTCGAATTGGAAACGCGCATCAATCAGTTGGATGAAAAACTAGCTACGTACGAATTATCAATGCTTTTAGATGAACCTTATGACAAGAATAATGTTATTTTAGAATTACATCCGGGGGCAGGGGGTACGGAATCCCAAGACTGGGGTAGTATGCTGTTACGGATGTACACGCGTTGGTCAGAACAGCATGGTTATCAAGTGGAGACATTGGATTATCAAGCAGGCGATGAAGCAGGGATTAAAAGTGTTACTTTACTAATTAAAGGGCACAATGCATATGGCTATTTAAAATCTGAAAAGGGTGTGCATCGCTTGGTGCGAATCTCTCCTTTTGACTCGGCTAATCGCCGCCACACTTCATTTTGTTCAGTCGATGTGATGCCTGAGTTAGACGGTACAGTCGAGGTAGAGATTAACTCAGATGATTTAAAAATTGACACTTACCGAGCAAGTGGAGCGGGTGGTCAGCATATTAATAAAACGGAATCAGCCGTGCGAATTACCCATTTACCTACTGGAACAGTGGTAGCTAGCCAAGCACAACGTTCGCAATTAAAGAATAGAGAACAAGCGATGGGCATGCTGAAAGCAAAACTTTATCAACTCGAAATCGAGAAAAAAGAACAAGAAGCAGCTGCACTAAAAGGGGAACAAATGGAAATTGGTTGGGGCTCACAGATTCGCTCCTATGTTTTCCATCCTTACTCGATGGTTAAAGATCATCGGACTGACTATGAAACAGGGAATGTGCAAGCTGTGATGGATGGCGATCTAGATCATTTTATCGATGCCTATCTGAAAATGCGCTTAACTCAGAATGAGCCTCGTTAGAATTCATTGAATTGAAATATAATTGTAAACTGCTGAAAGATAGTTGCAATGTTTACATGTTATAATGATTTGTGATTGAATATAAAGAGATGGAGAGATAGCCATGATTGAAATGCAGGATGTAATGAAAAAGTACCCAAATGGGACAACTGCCATCCGAAATATCTCGATCAATATTGATCAAGGTGAATTTGTATACGTGGTAGGCCCTTCTGGCGCCGGTAAATCAACGTTTATCAAATTAATGTATCGTGAAGAAAAAGCAACAAAAGGCGTCCTAAATGTTGCTGGCCACGACTTATTAAAAATAAAAAATCGGGAAGTTCCTTACTTACGACGTGATATTGGAATTGTCTTTCAGGATTATAAATTGTTGCCGAAAAAGACTGTCTATGAAAATGTTGCCTATGCGATGCAAGTCGTTGGCAGAAAACCACGCGAAATCAAAAAACGGGTAATGGAAGTTCTTGACCTGGTTGGTTTAAAACACAAAGTTCGAGTGTTCCCAAGTGAACTTTCTGGTGGGGAACAACAACGAGTTTCAATTGCTCGCGCTATCGTAAATACGCCAAAGGTTTTAATTGCTGATGAACCTACGGGGAATCTTGATCCGGATAATTCATGGGATATCATGAAATTATTAGATCGGATTAATGGTCAAGGAACAACGATCGTGATGGCTACGCATAATAGTAACATCGTAAACAGAATTCGGCACCGCGTAATCGCTATTGAGAATGGTCGAATAATTCGAGATCAAGCGGAAGGGGAATACGGATACGATGATTAGAACTTTTTTCCGTCACCTATTAGAAAGTATTAAAAGTCTAAAGCGTAATGGTTGGATGACCGTTGCTTCAGTTAGTGCGGTAACCATCACTTTGACTTTGGTAGGTGTGTTTTTAGCGGTCATTATGAATGCCACTAAGTTAGCTACAGATATCGAAAATAATGTGAATGTTTCCGTCTTTATTGATGTGGGAACTAAGCAAGATGAGATTGATAAGTTGGAAGTTGAATTACGCAAATTAACAAATGTTGAGGATGTTACATTCTCAAGTAAAGACGCTGAATTAAAGAAAATTCAGAGTGCAATGGGGGATGCCTGGAACCTTTTTGAAGGGGATAGTAATCCACTATATGATACGTTTGTAATCAGCACGACCGAGCCTAGTCAAACGAAAGCTGTTGCGGCAAAAGCGGCGAAATTGCCAGCTGTTTTTAAAGCAGATTACGGTGGTGATTCTTCTGATAAAATCATGAAGATTGCTGGTGCAGTTCAGACATGGGGATTAGGTGCGGCGGCGCTATTAATTTTTGTTGCCATGTTCCTAATATCAAATACGATCCGTATTACGATTCTCTCTAGAAAACGTGAAATTCAGATTATGCGTTTAGTAGGGGCCAAAAATGGCTATATTCGTTGGCCGTTCTTTATAGAAGGCGGTTGGATTGGCTTAATTGGTGCGATTGTTCCTATTTTAATTATCACATTTGGTTATCAAGCAGTTTATGGACTGACTAACCCAATGTTCTTACGATCAAACTATTCATTGTTACAACCAGATGACTTTATCTGGAAAATCGATCTATTGATTGTCGGTATAGGGGTCGTTATTGGTTCAATGGGATCAATTATCTCTATGCGTAGATTCCTTAAAATCTAAAAAACAAATCAAAAATAAGTTGAAAGCGAGCAAATTTTGCTCGCTTTTTCTTTACTTCTAATTTCAATTTGGGTATGCTTGAAAGGAATGTGTTTCCATCTTTAGGGGGTGAGTCTTTGCAGTTTATTACCAGCAATCTCTCGATGATTTTATTAATCGCTAATATTTTACTTTCATTAATTATCGTTTTTCGAGAGCGTCGACAAACAGCTCAAACTTGGGCTTGGCTAATGGTTCTGATGTTTATTCCAGTGTTAGGATTTATTCTATATATCTTTTTTGGTCGTGGTATTTCCAAAGATAAAATTTTTGATTTGAAAATGCAAGCTAAGTTAGGGATGAATATTGAAATTGAGCAAGAAAAACTTGCTCTAATGCGTGGACTTTATCCACATCCGCCAACTGGTCAAGCAGACCCCAAGCAACTAATTTACATGTTGACGGTTTTTGAAAGCTCTTTATATACGACCAAAAATCAAGTCAAACTTTTTACCGATGGGCGAGAAAAGTTCGATGCTTTACTAGAAGATATCAATCAGGCAACCGACCATATTCATTTACAATATTATATCTATCGCAGCGATAGTCTAGGAATTGAAGTGCGGGATGCCTTAATAAAAGCTGCCCAGCGTGGCGTAAAGGTCCGTGTTTTATTAGATGCCTGGGGCTCTACTCAAGTATCCATGAGCTTCTTTGATGAACTTAAAGCAGCTGATGGCGAAGTGGCACTTTTCTTTCCGTTGTTCGTGCCTTATTTAAATCCTCGTATTAATTATCGCAATCACCGAAAAATTGTTGTTATTGATGGCGAAATTGGTTATACAGGTGGATTTAACGTTGGAATTGAGTATTTGGGGCTTGTTAAGCGTTTTGGTTATTGGCGTGATAATCACTTGCGCATTCACGGAGAGGCGGTCTATGCCTTACAAAACCGTTTTTTAATGGATTGGAACTCACAACATACCAAAGAGGTAAGCTACGAGAAAAGCTTCTTTCCAACGATTACCTCAGATGGCGACAAAGCTATGCAGATTGTCACTAGCGGTCCTGATTCAGAGCATGAGCAGATTAAAATGACCTATCTAAAAATGATTTCTGTGGCTAAAAAAGAAATTTTAATTCAAACACCTTATTATATTCCAGATGAGTCGATTCATGAGGCATTGAAGTTAGCGCTGCTTTCTGGTGTTAAGGTGCATATTCAGATTCCTAATAAACCGGATCATATGTTAGTCTACTGGGCAACTTATTCATTTGCAGCTGAGTTACTGGATTATGGAGCAATTATTGAAACTTACGAAAATGGCTTTATTCATGCGAAAACGATGATTATTGATGGCGGGATTGTCTCAGTTGGTTCGGCAAACATCGATGTCCGTTCATTTAGACTAGATTTCGAGGTGAATGCAATCATTTACGATGAGCGACTTGCTGAGGAATTGCGAAAAGAATTCTACGAAGATTCAAAAGTTTCCGCACTATTAACAAGTGAACGATATGAGCAACGTGGCTTCCTAATCAAAATTAAGGAAGGGCTTGCCCGCTTGATCTCACCACTCTTATAATCTGTTATAAATAAACTGCTTGCTACGAGAAAAAAATTTTTTCTTGTGGCAAGCAGTTCTTTTATTGAAGAAGTAATTGGCGTTTATCTGTTGCTATTATACAAATAAAAAAAGAAAGTGCATCGTCTTGTAGACAATACACTTTCAAAAGGGATGATCATTTCAGCAAACATATGGGGAATGTCGAAGAAATGATGAAACCGTCCAGAAACAATTCTATTTCAATACTTTTGGGGAATCTATGATTTTGGGGAAATCGATAGATAAGTAGCGAGTAGAATGTTCTTTTATAGAGACGCATTTCAAGATTAGTATAGCACATTGATTGGTTTCGAGATAGTATTTGAGTCAAAAAAATCGACTTTTTTTTCAATTATTTGTTATTGATATTCGACAATTGATTTCCAATCTGTAAATATCATGGTAAACTATACTTGATTTTATCTTTCTAAAGAGGAGTTTATACATGAAAAAAAATAGAATTATTCTGGCATTGTTTGGTTCATTACTTTTATTAACCGGTTGTTCAAAATGGATTGACCGTGGTGAATCAATTACAGCAGTTGGCTCATCTGCACTCCAACCATTAGTTGAAACGGTCGCAGAGGACTACCAGGCAAAGAATCCGGGGAGATTTGTGAATGTCCAAGGAGGAGGTAGTGGAACGGGGCTGAGTCAGGTACAATCGGGCGCCGTAGAGATTGGAAATTCTGATTTATTTGCTGAAGAAAAATCAGGGATTGATGCAGAAAAACTTGTTGACCATAAGGTTGCTGTTGTTGGAATTGCACCAATTGTCAATAAAAATATTGGCTTAAAAGATATTTCTCTGACTGATTTACGCAAAGTATTTTTAGGAGAAATCACCAATTGGAAAGAATTGGGTGGTGCTGATCAAACGATTGTCATACTGAATCGTGCAGCAGGTAGTGGGACACGTAGTACTTTTGAAAAATGGGTGCTTGATGGGGAAACGGCTATCAAATCTCAAGAACAAGATTCTAGTGGTATGGTTCGTCAAATTGTAGCGGACACACCGGGAGCTATTAGCTATACCGCCTTCTCTTATATTACTGATGATGTTGCTACCTTAACAGTGGATGGGGTTGCACCAACTGATGAGAACGTGACAACGAACGCTTGGACGATTTGGGCTTACGAGCATATGTATACAAACGGCGAAGCAACTGATTTAACCAAAGAATTTTTAGACTATATATTATCTGATGAGATTCAAGAACAGATTGTCGGTGAGCTGGGCTATATCCCAGTTTCAAAAATGGCTATCGAGCGAGATTGGCAAGGGGAAATCATCGAGAAATAAATCTTTACACAAATTTTACAATCTACACAAAACCTTTACATGAAGTTAAAGCCAAATTGATGTTCTAACAGTAAACTAAGAAACGTATGCAACTATCAGTGATAGCTGATCGTTTAGAGGGGGAACTAGCTTGGAAGATGTAAAAAAAGTCTTACTTACCAAATCAAAAAGGGCACGGATGGAGCAACGAGGGAAACTTTTGAGTTTTCTATGTATTGCGCTAATCGTCCTCGTCGTTATTTCAATTTTCTTTTTTGTCGCAAGCAAAGGATTAGCGACATTTTTCGTGGATAAAATTAATGTCCTTGATTTTTTATTCGGTTCTGATTGGAATCCTAGTCAATTGGGAGCTGATGGCAAACCCATGGTGGGCGCCTTACCTATGATTGTTGGGTCGTTTATCGTGACGTTCTTATCCGCTATCGTGGCTACACCGTTTGCGATTGGCGCAGCTGTTTTTATGACAGAGATTTCACCTAAAAAAGGCACGAAAATTCTACAACCGGTTATCGAACTGCTTGTCGGAATCCCTTCAGTTGTCTACGGTTTTATCGGTTTATCTGTAATTGTACCTGCTGTGCGTTCTGTTTTCGGTGGCACAGGGTTCGGGATTTTAGCAGGAACGTTTGTTTTATTCATTATGATTTTGCCAACTGTCACAACGATGACCGTGGATGCCTTAAAATCAGTGCCTCGTTACTATCGAGAAGCGTCATTGGCCTTAGGAGCAACACGTTGGCAAACAATTTACAAAGTTGTTTTACGAGCGGCTGTTCCAGGGATTTTGACTGCAGTTGTTTTCGGGATGGCGCGGGCCTTTGGTGAAGCGTTAGCCATTCAAATGGTGATCGGGAATGCCGCCTTAATGCCGTCTAGCCTTACAACGCCGGCATCAACACTGACGTCAATTTTGACTATGGGAATTGGAAATACGATTATGGGAACTGTCGAAAATAATGTGTTATGGTCGCTGGCCTTAATCCTATTATTAATGTCACTTTTCTTCAATATTGTTATCCGCATGATTGGTAAGAAGGGGGCGCTTAAATAATGGATGCAAAAAAATCAGATAAAATTGCTACAGGGATACTCTATGTCATCTCAGGAATTATTGTTTTAATTCTCGCAGCTTTACTACTGTATATTTTAGTGCGTGGTGTGCCTCATATTTCTTGGGCATTTCTAACGGAGCCCTCAAAAGCCTATCAAGTTGGCGGAGGAATCGGGATTCAATTATTTAATTCCTTATATTTGTTATTCATCACTATGATTATCAGCTTTCCCATCTCATTGGGAGCCGGAATTTATTTATCAGAATATGCGCCAAAGAATTGGCTGACAGATATCATTCGTACGTCCATCGAGATTTTAAGCTCATTACCTTCAGTAGTGGTTGGTTTATTCGGATTCTTGATTTTTGTTATTCAATTTCAATATGGCTTCTCGATTATTTCGGGGGCACTAGCCTTAACCTTATTCAATTTACCATTGCTTACAAGAAATGTAGAAGAGTCGTTACGGGCAGTCCATTATACGCAGCGAGAAGCAGGTTTAGCACTTGGCTTATCACGTTGGGAAACAGTGACGAAAGTTGTCGTTCCAGAAGCATTGCCAGGAATTTTGACAGGAATTATTTTAAGCTCAGGTCGGATTTTTGGAGAAGCAGCGGCTTTAATCTATACAGCGGGTCAAAGCGCACCAGCACTAGACTTTACCAATTGGAACCCATTAAGCGTTTCAAGTCCAATTAGTATTTTCCGCCAAGCAGAAACGCTGGCTGTTCATATTTGGAAGGTCAACACAGAAGGCACAATGCCTGATGGGGCCGCAGTGTCAGCAGGGGCTTCAGCAGTATTAATTATTGCTGTGCTACTCTTCAACTTTGGCGCTCGTGCCATTGGCAAACGTCTACACAAAAAGATGACTTCAGCATAAGGAGACGATCATATGAAAGAATATGACTTAAATGATACGAATATCATTTCAGTACCGGATAGACAGAATATTGCGCTACACACCAACGATTTACATGTCTGGTATGGTGAAAATGAAGCCATCAAAGGCGTCGGACTGGAATTCGAAAAAAATAAAATCACTTCTTTAATTGGTCCTTCTGGCTGTGGTAAGTCAACTTATCTACGTTCATTAAATCGTATGAATGATGGGATTGCTAATACCAAGGTGACTGGGGAAATCATGTATAAGGATGTTAACATTAATTCAAAAGAAGTCGATGTCTATGAAATGCGTAAGCGTGTCGGCATGGTGTTCCAACGACCAAATCCATTTAGTAAATCAATCTATGAAAATATCACGTTTGCTTTAAAACAGCATGGTGAAAAAGATAAAAGGAAATTAGATGAAATTGTCGAAACTAGCTTAAAACAAGCCGCTCTTTGGGACCAAGTAAAGGATACGTTAGATAAAAGTGCCTTAGCTTTATCTGGTGGGCAACAGCAGCGACTCTGTATTGCTCGCGCGATTGCCATGAAACCTGATATTTTACTCTTAGATGAACCAGCTAGCGCCCTAGACCCAATCTCGACTGGGACGGTCGAGGAAACTTTGATTAATTTGAAAGACCATTACACGATCATTATTGTGACACATAATATGCAACAAGCAGCGCGTATCAGTGATTACACGGCATTCTTCTATTTAGGAAAAGTGATTGAATACGATGAAACTAGAAAAATCTTCACTCGACCAAAAGTCCAAGCAACAGAAGATTATGTTTCAGGTCACTTTGGCTAAGCTTTTTGCTTTAAGAACAGAGGAATGCTAAAATGGAGGTTCACAGATGACAAATGAAATCATCGTATCAAAAGATTTACATCTATATTATGGAAAAAAAGAAGCCTTAAAAGGCATCGATATGGCGATTGAACAAGGCCAAATTACTGCTATGATTGGCCCTTCTGGTTGCGGTAAGTCTACCTATCTGCGTTCGTTGAATCGCATGAATGATCTGATTCCGAGTGTGACGATTACAGGTAGTGTGATGTATAAAGGCAATGATATCTATAGTCCTAAAACGGACACAGTTGAACTGAGAAAAGAAATCGGCATGGTGTTCCAACAGCCGAATCCGTTCCCATTTTCAATCTACGAGAATGTCATTTATGGCTTGAAGCTCAAAGGTGTCAAAGACAAACAAGAGTTGGATCGAGTAGTGGAAGAAAGCTTGAAGGCAGCCTCTGTTTGGGAAGATGTCAAAGACAAATTGCACAAGAGTGCGCTCTCACTATCAGGTGGGCAACAACAACGTGTGTGTATCGCTCGGGTGTTAGCGGTCAGTCCAGAGATTATTCTATTGGATGAACCCACCAGTGCACTAGACCCAATCTCGACTGGGAAGATTGAGAATCTACTATTAGAATTACGCGAACAATACACGATGATTATGGTGACGCATAATATGTCACAAGCTTCACGGATTTCAGATAAGACCGCCTTTTTCCTAGATGGTCATCTAATTGAATACAATGACACCAAAAAAATCTTTTTACAACCTGAAAAGAAAGAAACAGAAGATTATATTTCTGGTAAATTTGGATAGGAGGAGAAATATGTTACGTACACAATTTGAAGAAGAACTATTAAACCTTCACAATCAGTTTTATGAGATGGGTATGATGGTCAGTAGCGCGGTGCATAAGTCTGTTCGATCATACATCAAACATGATAAAGCGTTGGCTAAAGAAGTCATCGAAAATGATGTCGCGATCAATGATATGGAAGTTCGTTTGGAAAAGAAAAGCTTTGAGATGATTGCTTTACAACAACCAGTAACGACCGACTTACGCATGATTATCACTGTTATGAAAGCCAGCTCTGACTTGGAAAGAATGGCTGACCATGCGGTATCAATCGCAAAATCAACGATTCGCGTCAAAGGTGAAACACGGATTCCAGAAATCGAAAAAGAAATTTCTGACATGTCTGATTACGTTAAAAAAATGGTCGATAACGTCTTAGTAGCCTACGTGAAGACCGACGAAAAAGATGCCCGCACGATTGCTAACATGGATCAACGGGTTAATGAATATTTCACTCAGATCTACAATAGCTCGATTAAAAAAATGGAAAATCACCCAGAAACAGTTGTCAGTGGGACGGATTATCTGCATGTAGCAACTTACTTAGAACGTATCGCTGATTATGTGACAAATATCTGTGAATGGATTGTCTATTTAGCGACAGGCAAGATTACTGAATTAAACACGAATCACGATGAATAGTCGCTATAGATAGGCTAATAAAATTATATGAACCAATCTATATCGCTATTGCATAAGGAACCATTAAAAAACTGAGACTTTTGTCTGATTGACAGCAGTCTCAGTTTTTTTGTATGCTTTTATAGGTATTAGATGCACTTTACTAATATTCAATCTTAGGTAAACATTCAAACCTATTTTCTAGATTTTTCTGGCTTTCTACTATTAAAGGAGGTTACTTCAGACAAAAGTTATATAAATTTTTGTCTCGAGTTTCTGAGGTGAGAAAGAGTCCCTGATAATAAATGGGCCTTATTTGTCAAAAAAATTAAATTTCACCTTGAGACAGAGAAAAAGTTACAACTAAAGTCCTATGACATTTGGTAAAAAAAAAGGCATAATAAGCATGTAAGGAAAACCTTGCAAAATAAATTTGCTCAAGGAGGCAATTTCCATGAAAGAAAGAGAACGTATTTTAGATTTAGTAAAAAAAGGTGTGCTCTCCACTGAGGAAGCATTAGATTTACTTGAAACGATGGCAACTGCAAAAGACGAACAACACATTGAACAGGCGGCGGATAAAGTTTCTTCCACTAATCAAGACCTGACGAATAAAGCAAATAGCTCTTCAGAAGAGGACAAAAAAATCAATAAATTAATAGATGCTTTAGAAAATGGGCAAGAGGTCGAAGAACCAACTCCAGATTTGAAAGATAAAGAACAAGAAGACAAAGAAAATTTAGAAAAAATTCTCGATGATTTAGCGACAGAAGCCAATCAAGCATCCGTTGAATTGGATGAGATCAATGCTGAAATCCAAGGAATTCGCACAGAAATCAAAGAAAAACAAGAACAATCAATGCAGTTAGACACCAAAGAAGAATTAGGTAGTTTGACGGATGAAGAGTTGGAAAACCGTGAAGCCTTACAAGGTGAGTTGGAAGACTTAGAAGACACATTGAGCGATTTGTTAGAAGAAAAACTAACATTAGAAGCAGAGCTTAAAAATATCCGCAAAAATCAATGGTCTGAAACAAAAGAATCGATTGGTTCGAAATTTGATATTCCAGATGATTGGAAAGACCAAGCCAATGAAACATTAGGTCAAGTTGGCGGGAAAATGGCAGAAGCTGGTACTCAATTGGGCAAATTCCTCAAACAAACTTTCCAAACGGTTTCTGAGTCAGTCAATGACAATATGGAATGGAAAGATATCAGCTTACGCGTACCAGGCATTGCGTCAACAAAATTCGAGCATGAGTTTTATTATGAAGCACCTCAAGCGAGCATTTTAGATGTCAAAGTGGCCAACGGAAATATCCAATTCAAAACGTGGGATAAGGAAGATGTCAAAGTTGAAGCGAAGATTCGTCTTTATGGCAAGATGGATGCCGAAACTCCGTTTGAAGCGTTCGAGCAAAGAAGTCAAATTAACGTCGATGATGACCAAATTTCCTTCCAAATTCCCAACAAACGGATTCGCGCAGACTTGGTGTTCTACTTACCAACACGGGTCTACGACCATGTGTCTGTCAAACTATTAAACGGTAATTTGACGATCGATGAATTGGAAGTCAAAGATGCCTATACAAAATCAACAAACGGCAACATCCAATTGAATAAAATTAAAGCAACGATGCTAGAAATTGAAGGAGTTAACGGCAATATTGGTGTATCTGACAGCCAGATTTTAGATTCAATCGTTGAAACAGTTAACGGGAATGCCTCATTTGATGAAGCGCCGCAAAACGTTTCTGTTTCCTTAGTGAATGGGGATATCCGAATCACTGCGAAAAGTGCTGGGCTACACAAGATAGAAGCAAGTTCTGTCAACGGGAATGTCAAAGTTGCGATTCCTGTTGAATTAGGCGTCGATGGCTATGCTAAAACAAGCCTTGGCCGAATTAATAGCCGTATGAGTGACTATGAAGTTGTTCGTGAAAAGAAAGAACGTACGAATCAAATGCTTCAATTCCGCCGTGTCTCTGAAGAGCAAATGGCGCAAGTAAGCTTATCAACAACAACAGGAAGTATCTTTATAAAAGATACAGATAAATAACTAATTTTTTTGAACTAGAAAGGTGCATTTTGCATCTTTCTAGTGTAAAATTTGAAGGGATAGAGGTGAATAATAATGAGAAAAAAATTAACAAAATCAAATCGAAATGTAGTTCTTACAGGGACATTAGCCGGAATTGCTGAATACCTTGGGATCGACCCAACGATTGCTCGTGTCATTTATGTTGCAGCTAGCTTTTTATTTATTGGAAGCCCAATAATTTTATATATTATCATGGCGTTGCTCATCCCTTCAGGTCGCAAACAAGCCAATAACTACGGTCATGATAACCCATATTACCAAAGCAACAATTACCAAGGACCGCGCTACAAAGATAGTAAAAAAGCAACGCGTAAACAAGCTGAAAAAATTGATGAGGATGACTGGAGTGATTTCTAATGACCTATTTCCAACGACTGGTTGTAAATTCGTTGACGTTTATCTCATTAGCAGTCCTATTTCCTAGCATGG
The DNA here is from genome assembly GCF_009933175.1 of Candidatus Enterococcus huntleyi. Lineage (GTDB taxonomy): Bacteria > Bacillota > Bacilli > Lactobacillales > Enterococcaceae > Enterococcus_K > Enterococcus_K huntleyi. The sequence continues at coordinate 300,633 of NZ_MAEJ01000030.1, forward strand.
TTCATGTCCAAGGGATTCCAACAGCCATTATCGCAAGCTTTGTTCTGTCCCTGTTGAACATGCTAGTGAAACCTGTCTTAACAATCCTTTCTTTACCATTTACACTTTTGACTTTTGGATTGTTTAGTTTTGTGGTCAATGCGATTATCTTAAAATTGACCTCCTTTTTCGTCGGTGCAGAGCAATTTGGCTTTTCCTCTTTTGGCGCAGCAATTCTTGTTGCGGTGATCATGACTTTAGTGAACACAATTGTCAGTGAGCATACGATGTCAAAATATCAATAAAATAGAAATTCATAGATAACCTAAGCTAGAGTAGTATTAATCTCAGCTTAGGTTATTTCTTTCTAGTATCTTGCTTGCGATAATGATAAAATAGTACAGAATACTATAAGAAATGAGGGACTGTAATGACAGAGATTGTCAAAGTAAGTCAGCTAGTCGATAAATTATCGCTGGAAGTCGTAACAGGCAGCGCTACTAGTTTAGACCGTGACATCGTCACAGGTGATGTATCACGACCTGGTTTAGAATTAACAGGTTATTTTAATTATTATTCTCATGACCGTTTACAATTATTTGGAAGTAAAGAAACAACATTTGCTGAACGTATGACACCGGAAGAACGTTTGATGGTGATTAGACGGATGTGCAGCCCGGATACACCGGCATTTATAATTTCTAGAGGCTTAGAAGCAACTAAAGAAATGATTCAAGCAGCAGAAGAATATGATATTGCTGTCTTGCGCTCACCTATTTCAACTTCCCGTCTATTAGGCGAGATTTCTAGTTATCTAGATAGCCGTTTGGCTCCTCGTACCAGCATTCATGGCGTTTTAGTTGATGTCTACGGCCTGGGTGTCTTAATTCAAGGGGATAGTGGTATCGGGAAAAGTGAAACAGCGTTAGAATTAATTAAACGTGGGCACCGACTGATTGCGGATGACCGTGTGGATGTCTATAAACAAGACGAATTAACAGTGGTTGGTGAACCGCCAAAAATCCTGCAACATTTAATTGAGATTCGTGGGATTGGTATCATTGATGTGATGAACTTATTTGGGGCAAGTGCTGTCCGTGGCTCAACAGAAGTTCAGCTGACGGTTTATCTTGAATCTTGGGAAAAGGATAAGAAATATGATCGTTTAGGTTCTGATGACACAACGGTCGAGATTGCTGAAGTCCATGTACCGCAGATTAAGATTCCTGTCAAAACAGGGCGAAATGTCGCGATCATTATTGAAGTGGCTGCCATGAACTTCCGTGCAAAAACAATGGGTTATGATGCGACGAAGACCTTTGAAGAACGATTAACTAAACTTATTGAAGAAAATTCTGCAAATTAAGGAGTTTTACTATGTTGGCACAAATCAACCGTGTAGCGTTCAACTTCTTTGGCTTGCCTATCTACTGGTATGCTTTACTGATTGTCTCTGGCGTTGCCATTGCAATGTGGCTCAGCAGCCGTGAAGCGGTGCGTGTCGGTTTAAAAAAAGATGATGTGACAGATTTTATGTTGTGGGGTTTACCTATGGCAATTATCGGCGCGCGTCTCTATTATGTTCTATTTGATATTCAACTCTACTTAGAGGATCCCATCCAGATTTTTAATATTCGTTCTGGGGGCTTGGCCATTTATGGTGGCTTGATTGCTGGTGGAATCACGTTATACTTTTTTTCCAAATATCATTTTATCTCTATTTGGACCTTTCTGGATATCGCAGCACCGAGTGTGATCTTAGCTCAAGCGATTGGTCGCGTGGGAAATTTTATGAATCACGAAGCGTTTGGCGCGAAGACCACAGAGGCTTTTCTAAAGGGACTACATTTACCACAGGTTATCATCGATAATATGTACATTGACGGTGCTTACCGCCAACCAACCTTTTTATATGAATCAACGTGGAATGTACTGGGCTTTATCTTATTAATCTTCCTACGTAAAAAACAACACTTACTTAAACAAGGGGAAGTCTTTCTTGGCTACATTATTTGGTATAGCTTTGGCCGTTTCTTCATCGAAGGAATGCGGACAGACAGCTTGTACCTCTTTGCCAATATACGCGTTTCACAAGCCCTATCAGCTATTCTATTCGTTGGCGCAATCGCATTGCTCATTTGGCGTCGAAAAAAAGAAAGTCATTTACAAGAATATAATCGGACATTGGGCGAGAACCAATGGCTAATTTAATGAAAACCCATGTTTACTATGGTAAACTAACAGGGAAAAGAAACAAGAAGGAGCGCTTTTAAGTGAAACAAACAATTGCAGTATTAGGCCCAGGCTCATGGGGGACTGCCTTAGCACAGGTCTTGGCAGAAAACGGACATGACGTTCGAATTTGGGGCAATAACGCCGCTCAGATTGATGAGATTAATACTTATCATACTAATCGTCATTATTTACCAGATTTAACAATTCCAGCGTCGATTCGTGGAGAAAAAGAACTAGAGATAGCGATTGATGGGGCAGATGCCATTCTTTTTGTAGTTCCCACCAAAGCTATTCGCTCAGTGGCACAAGAGTTTGTCAAAAAAGTAAAGAACAAGCCATTGATTATTCATGCCAGTAAAGGGTTGGAACAAGAAACTCACAAACGAATTTCTGAGATTCTATGTGAAGAAATCCCTGTCGAAAAACGGCGTGGGTTGGTTGTTTTATCTGGACCTAGTCACGCAGAAGAAGTGGCCGTGCACGATATTACAACAATTACAGCGGCGAGTGAAAAAGTGGAAGAGGCGACCTACGTCCAAGACTTATTCATGAATGATTATTTCCGCATTTACACAAATACAGATGTCATCGGTGTCGAGATGGGTGCAGCATTAAAAAATATTATCGCGATTGGTGCCGGTGCTATTCATGGCTTAGGCTTTGGTGATGATGCGAAGGCTGCTATCATGACGCGTGGGCTAGCTGAAATAAGTCGCCTAGGTGTTGCGATGGGTGCGGATCCGTTAACTTTTATCGGCTTGAGTGGTGTAGGTGATTTAATCGTGACCTGTACCAGTGTCCATTCACGGAATTGGCGAGCTGGGAACCTTCTGGGTAAAGGCCACAATCTGCAAGAAGTTTTGGAGAATATGGGGATGATTGTTGAAGGTGTTTCTACTACTAAAGCAGCAATTGAACTGGCGCATCAGGTCAATGTTGAAATGCCTATCACAGAAACCATTTATAGCGTTCTTTATGAAGGTAAGGAAATTAAAGCTGCCGCGAAAGATATTATGTTACGCGATGGCAAAATAGAGAATGAATTTTCAATCAAATAAAAGGTAAACTAGTAATTAGTAAATTAGGAGGCAGTAAGCATGAAAGTCAGAAAAGCAGTTATTCCAGCAGCCGGCTTAGGAACACGTTTCCTACCCGCTACCAAAGCAATGGCTAAAGAAATGTTGCCGATTGTTGATAAACCGACAATCCAATTTATTGTTGAAGAAGCATTGAAATCAGGAATCGAAGATATTTTAATCGTTACCGGTAAAGGAAAGCGCCCGATTGAAGATCATTTTGATTCAAATGTGGAGCTAGAAACCAACCTACGCGAAAAAGGCAAGACAGAGCTACTAAAATTGGTAGAAGAAACAACCGATGTGAATCTTCATTTTATCCGTCAATCTCATCCAAAAGGTTTAGGCCATGCCGTACTTCAAGCACGAGCATTTGTTGGCAATGAACCGTTTGTTGTGATGCTGGGTGATGACTTAATGGAAGATACTACTCCGTTAACGAAGCAGCTCATTAATGATTACGAACGAACACACGCGTCGACTTTAGCAGTGATGCGCGTTCCACATGAAGATACTTCAAAATATGGTATTATCAATCCAGGAGAAGAAGTTGAAAAAGGCTTGTTCAATGTTAAAAATTTCGTTGAAAAGCCAAATCCTGAAGAAGCTCCAAGTGACTTGGCAATCATCGGCCGTTACTTGTTAACACCTGAGATCTTTGATGTGCTTGAACATCAAGAACCCGGTGCTGGCAATGAAATTCAGCTCACTGATGCCATCGATACGCTAAACAAAACACAACGCGTTTTTGCACAAGAATTTACCGGCAAACGTTATGATGTTGGCGATAAATTTGGCTTTATGAAAACTAGTATCGAATATGGCTTAACGCATCCTGAAGTAAGTAAGAACTTAAAACAGTACATTATCGACTTAGGGGCAGAACTGGCTGAAGAACAAAAGAAATCAGAAAAAGCAGTAGCCAAAAAAGAAGACAAACCAACAAAAGAATAGAAATAAAAAGACAAAACTTAGTAAGTGGTACACTAATCAAACCGATTAATGTGCCACTTTTTCTGTATATAAGATGGCGGCAAACGACTAGAATTAGTTAAATGGATTCGTGCTGTTAATCAATGTAAAACCTACGATTTGTTTATTAAATCAATTTTAGTGTTTACTTCTGTTAGCTCAGTCTGATAAAAAAGGAAATCTTTGTCTTTTACATCTGAGTTTTCCTATATGCGACAGATTTATAAGTCTGTACTGTTTCAAATGTGTTGCTTTTCTTGTACAATAGAGATAACAGATTTTCTTAATTTAGTATGCGTTTTTATTTGTACAAAAAATGGGGAAATGCTATGCTAAGTATAAGGTTTATAGGCTGAAAGGAGTGTTAAAATGTCAGGTTTAGAAATCGCAGGTTTACTAGCTGCACTGGCGCTAGTTGTATTAGTTGTCTTTTTGATTCCTGTACTATTACAATTATCAAAAACACTAAAAAATGTGGATAATGTAGTGTCAGAAGTTAAAACAACAGTCAATGTTGTGACAAATGATGTGGATGTTTTGTCCCGTCAAGTGGAGGGACTATTGGTTAAAAGTAATGAGCTATTGAATGACGTCAATGGCAAAGTAGCCACAATTGACCCATTGTTCACTGCTGTAGCTGATTTGAGTGAAAGTGTTTCTGATTTGAATAGCTCAAGTAAGCATCTATTAAATAAAGTGACCTCTGTGGGCAAATCAACAGCGAAAGCAAGTGTTGCGTCAAAAGTCGGCGGAACTGCTTATAAGTTTTTCAGAAATAGCAAATCAACAGAAAAAAATACAAAATAGAGTAGGAGGAATTTGGTTATGTCAAAAAATGGTGGATTTTTATTAGGTGCCGTTATTGGTGGGACAGCTGCTGCTGTTGCCGCGTTATTACTTGCGCCAAAATCAGGTAAAGAGTTACGTCAAGATTTAGCTGCACAAGCGGATGATTTATTGGATATGGCGTCTGACTACACAGATTATGCAAAGGATAAATCTTCTGAGCTTGGATCAATTGCAAAGGAAAAAGCAACAGTTCTTTCACAACAAGCAGGTGACTTGGCTGGAAATATTAAAGATAAAACAAGTAGTTCTTTTGATGATGCACACGATATTTCAGATTCTATGTTAGAAAGATTAAAACAACAATCAGCTGATTTGACTGATCGTTTCAAGAAGTCTGCTGCTGAAGTTAAAGACGGCGCTGATGAATTATCAGATTTAGCTGAAGAAACAGCTGAAGATATCATCATTGATGTCAAAGAAACTGCTGAAGATAGCAAAGATACGCTAAAAGAAGCTGTCGATGAAGCACAGCCAGTAGTGGAAGAGGCAAAAGAAGTAACAAAAGAAACCCTTGAAGAAGGCAGCAAGCAAGTTCAAGAAACAGCGAAAGACCTAGCTGAAGAAACAAAAGACCAAATCTAAGAATAATCGAATAGAATAGCAAAAGCTGTGGCGAATGTCACAGCTTTTTTTGCCGTCAGTGGCTATCCATCGTGTTTTTCCTATCGACAAAGGGAAGACTTATCCAGAGTGCATCGGATTCCGAGACTTTTAGAAAACGATAAAAAGATTTTAAAAGAACTTTGAAAGCTTATGATAAAAAAGAAGTGAAATGTACCATTTCACAAGATTGCTCTACGCCTACCATCCTGCTACTGCGAAACTTGGTAAGTGGGACTGGCAGCTAGGAGCTTTCAAATGGAGTGAACTGTTCCAGTTTACGAGATTGCTCTACGCCTACCATCCCACTAATTTACTTATATAAGTGGGACTGGCAATAACAAATTGCTTTTTAAAAATTTTTTGTAAAGTGTTGATAATTAGAGATTTTTGGATTTTTTCCCACTAGTGGCTATTCGCACAGTTTTGGAGATTTTTAGAAGAGCATCAAATGACAAGAAGCCATTGTCTAGTAGGTTTTCCTGATGAAGTCACTCTTTTCATTTCACTTTTTACCGTGAAATCTGTGCGAATGAAGACTAGTGGGAATAAACTGTACATTTCTCTTCACTACAATGCTCGAATTGAAATGTACAGGGGAGTAAGAATCCTATAGATAGGGGATTCTATGGGCAATTTTTATAATAAAATCAAAAAATATAATCTATAGCTAGTCCTGTTCCTCATTCGCACAGAGGTTTCACTATTTTTTCCCACTAGTGTCTATTCGCACACTTTCAGAAATTTATAGAAGAGCGTCAAATAGCAAGAATCCATTACCTAGTAGGTTTTTCTGGTGAACTCACTCTTTTCACTTCACTTTTTATCGTGAAATCTGTGCGAATGAAGACTAGTAGGGAAAAAAGGGTCTATTTTTATCTCTCTAATCTACATAAAATAACAGTTTATGAATTATAAAATCAGACAATTGTGGTATTTGATTAGCCAGTTTGTACCGCTCATCTGAAGTAAAAGTAAAATCTCTTGTTGAGTGACACGGAGCATTTCTTAGCGACGGTCAGGTGTTTCCCATACCTTGATCAACTGTAAGATTCTATCTGTTGAGAAGCAAAAAACCGTCCGATACACAATAATGTGCCTTCGGACGGTTATCTTATCTGAGTAAGTTAGTTAAGAATTTGTAATTCTTTCGAAGTTTTTGTGAAGGGTTCGCAGCCGTCTTCAGTGACGTAGACACAGTCTTCGATACGAACACCGACTTTTTCTGGAATATAGATACCTGGCTCTAGTGAGAAGCACATACCTTTTTCAATTACAAGATCATTGCCTTCTACTAAAGAAGGGTATTCATGAACAGTTGTACCAATTCCATGCCCAAGACGATGATTAAAGTATTCACCATAGCCATAGCTTTCGATGACATCGCGAGCAATTTTATCTAGCTCACTGGCTTTGACACCTGGTTTAACTGCTGCTTGTGCTTTAAGTTGTGCTTCGAGCACGATTGAATAAATCTTTTCTTGAAATTCCGTTGGTTCATGATAGGCAACTGTTCGAGTGGCATCGCTGCAATAACCGTTCCAAACAACCCCTAGGTCAAATAGAACGAGTTCATTCTTAGCCACCGCGTTCTTACCTGGATTACCATGAGGACTCGCCGCATTCTTGCCAGCAAGAACAAGTGTGTCAAAAGACATCGCCATAACGCCTTGACGTTTTAGTTGATATTCAATCTCGGCCACTAATTCTTGTTCAGTTACGCCTTCTTTGATGGTCTTAAAGCCAATTTCAAAAGCCACATCTGCCCATGAGCCAGCTTCCATCAATTTATTTTTTTCTTCTTCAGTTTTAAGTAACTGTAGTCGTTGAATAAGTGGGCTCAAATCAGAGGAAAAATCAGTCTCTGGAAAAGCATCTTCTAGTTGGTTAAAACGATCTAATGTTAAGTTTGATTTTTCAAGACTTAAAGACTGAGGTTTGCCATAACGACTTTCAATCTCACGCGCAATCTTATTCCAAGGATTTTCGCTATCTAAGTAGCCCACAACATCATAAGCCCACGAGCTGTTTTGAGCATCTTCTACTTCAAGAGCCGGTGTGAATAAGAAAGGGTCGCTGTCGACGGGAACAAACAACGCAAGCACCCGCTCATGTGGTTCACTTTCATAGCCAGCGAAATAGGCGATGTGACCGGGATCGCTGATATAAGCCAAATCTGAGTGATTTTGCTTCATCCAATCTGTCAATTCTGCTAATTTGATTTTATTCATTCGTGATCCTTCTTTCTGTAATGATTTCTCCTATCCATTGTACCACTATTCCATTCGGCAGACTAATTGAAACGAATGAAAAATTTTCATGAAAACGGGAGTAAAACGGTTGCAATATTTTATAGAATCTGCTATTCTAGTTTAGAAATGTAAATAGCATTTTCAGAAAATGGAATATAAAAATGAATAGGAGAATTTTCATGGAAAAACAAACAATTACAATTTATGATGTTGCGCGTGAAGCCAACGTTTCTATGGCCACTGTTTCTCGTGTTGTGAATGGCAATCCAAATGTAAAACCAGCCACTCGTAAAAAAGTGTTAGAAGTGATTGATCGCTTAGATTACCGTCCAAATGCCGTTGCCCGAGGCCTTGCAAGTAAGAAAACAACAACAGTTGGGGTTTTAATCCCGGATGTAAGTAATATGTTTTTTGCTTCACTTGCTCGTGGAATTGATGACGTTGCGACAATGTACAAATACAACATTATTTTAGCTAATTCTGATGGCAATGACCAAAAAGAGGTCAATGTTTTGAACAATTTATTAGCAAAACAGGTGGATGGTGTGATTTTCATGGGTCATCATATTACTGATGAAATCCGTGGTGAATTCTCTCGTTCTAAAACGCCTGTGGTCTTGGCAGGTTCAATCGATCCTGATGAGCAAGTAGGTAGTGTAAATATTGACTACGCTAGTGCAACCAAAGATGCTACAGATTTACTAGCAAAAAATGGCAACAAAAAAATTGCTTTTGTTAGTGGAGCATTAATTGATCCAATCAATGGTCAAAGCCGTGTGAAAGGATACAAAGAAGCACTTTCTGAAAATGGTTTATCTTACAACGAAGGACTTGTTTTTGAATCAGCTTATAACTTTAAAGACGGACTTGCCTTAACTGATCGTATCCGTAATAGTGGCGCAACTGCTGCTTACGTAACAGATGATGAATTAGCAATTGGTATCTTAGATGGCATGTTAGATGCTGGGGTAAAAGTGCCTGAAGAATTTGAAATCATCACAAGCAACAACTCATTATTAACAGATGTTGCGCGCCCACGCTTATCAAGCGTGACACAGCCTTTATACGATATCGGTGCTGTGGCAATGCGTCTTTTAACAAAAATGATGAACAAAGAAGAAGTCGAAGAAAAAACAATTATCTTACCTTACGGAATTGATAAAAAAGGCTCGACTAAATAAAAAGGCTGTAACAGAAGCTACTTCTGGAACACCGTTTATTCGAAAAAAGCTTGTCCACAGTGATGTAGACAAGCTTTTTTGCTTTTTCAAAATAGAGGAAGTGACGGTCAGTAAATAGTAATCATTTGAGTTTAGATAATATTAAAGAACATCAAAAGCAATATAATGACTAATCGGATAAACAAGAAAACGAATAAGAGCTATTTTCTGAAGTGTGTTCACCAGAAAATAGCTCTTAATTATAGGCAAACTTTTGCTGATAAACTCGTTCATTCCTTTAGAATAATCCAAGTAATGCTTCATGCTTGTCTGTCTTTTTGTTGAGTTCTTTTTTACCTCAAGCAACTTACTGCTTTAATCCTCTTTTTTATCTGCTGGTTTTTTCTCAGAGGAGTTGGTCTTTTCTTTGTCTTTTTTAGCTTTTTCGGCAGCGGCCTTATCTGCTGCTGCTTTTTTGGCAGCTTGTTCGGCTTTCTTCTGTTCTGCAGCTATTCGATCAAGATAAGCTTTCCAATAAGAAGAGTAGTTGGCATCTGTGCCACCAATCCCAAACTTGAAGGTGCTATCTGTTACGCCATCTTTCGCCCACAATGAAGTGACTTCTTTTCCTGGCGATTGCAGTTTGTAATTTTGATAGTCAACCGTTGCTGGTAGGGCACCTGTGAAGTCGGAAACTTTGACTTGTTTGACCTCTTTAGAAAGGTTGAAACGATCGTTAGTTCCGAAGACATCGCCATTTTTCTGATGGATCTTATTAATCACATACGCCATATAATTCGCTGAACGATCACCACTTCCATCATTCATTGGGATATTGGCCTCACCGTGTCCTGACCAATTACTAATCGTAACTTTGGGTGTCGAAAGTACCAGCCATGAGTCGGCGTAGTTATCGGTACTCCCCGTTTTTCCAACCCAATCAGCATTGGCTAAATTCCAATCCAGCCCACTAATGACTGATTTGAACGGTGAAGTAATCTGAGCATCAATCACACTTCTCATTAAATCATTCATAATGGAAGCTGTAGCAGGGGAGAAGACTTCTACTGGTTTTGCTTCGTGCTGGTAGACGACATTTCCTTCATTGTCCTTAATTGATTCAATCAGATAGCCTTCTTGATAGACACCGCCGTTGGCTAAGGTTTGGTACCCATTTGTTTGATCTAGTGTTGTAACATCCGTAGTTCCTAAAGGTGCTGCTTCCACGCCCCAGTCATGAGAGGCGGGGTAGTTCATTTTTTTCAAATAGTTATCGTAGGCAAATTGATCTGAGCCAGTTTCTTCGATTAACTTCTGATAAATATGATAGGCCGGAATATTATTTGACCATTCTAGCGATTCTCGAACCGTTTGAAAGGTTTTTGAGCCTTTATTTGTAGCATTAGCTAACTCTGTTCCGCCATCTTTATACTTCATTGGATAATCGGCAACTCGTGTCTCAGAACCCATCAATCCCTGATCAATCGCTGGACCGTAGACAAGCACTGGTTTGATAGAAGACCCTGCTTGTCGGACAGTATCAAAAGCATGATTATTCTGATCGGTATTGTAATCTCGACTACCGATAAAGCCTAAGACTTTACCACTTTTGTTCTCCATTAAGACACTTCCAGTCTCAATCCTTGAGCCAGAACCATCGTCGAGCATATAGCCGTAATCGTGCACAGCCTCTTGCATGGTAGCGTAAATATTTTTATCAATCGTTGATTGGACGGTATAACCGCCATTTTCTAATTCTTTTTTGGCACGATTTTTGTAGGCTGTGTAGGTGGCTTCCTCAGCAAAGTCTTCGTCGCTGATACCATCTTTTTTGGCATTTTTCTTTGCGATTGCATCTTGTGCTTCTTCAAGGACGGCATAGTAGAGAAATCCTTGGTCGTCAGCTTTGACTGCTTCTTTTTTCAAGAAATCTTTGGATAGGTCGTAGGCTTTCGCTTCTTCGTATTCTTTTTTAGAAAGAGCCTTTTCCCGATACATGCTGAACAGTACAAAATCTTTACGTTTGAGTCCCAGCGAATAATCTTCTTTTAAATCGCCCGTATTCGTATAGGGACTATAGACAATCGGACTTTGTGGCAATCCAGCGATAAACGCAGCTTGCGCTATATTCACATCTTTGGCATCAACGCCAAAAATTCCTCTGGCTGCTTCTTGGACACCCGCAATATTTTGACCTTTGTTGTTACGGCCAAAAGGGGAAACATTGAGATAGGTCGTCACGATTTCATCTTTTGAGAAATACTTTTCAATTTGCATAGATAAAATAATTTCATTGGCTTTACGTTTGAAAGTCGTCTCATCAGATAAAATTTGTTGCTTAACCAATTGCTGCGTTAGTGTTGACCCCCCTGAAGAGCCAATCCCAGTGGCTTCAGAGACTAATGCCCGAATGACCGCTTTTGGTACGAAGCCTTTATGCTCTTCGAAATATTCATCCTCGGTCGTGATGACGGCTTTTTTTATGAGATCCGAGATTTCTTCAGAACCTACGGCAGTTCGCATTAAATCTGAACGAATAGTCGCTATCTCACTGTTATCACTGTAAGTTAGTTTGGAGGTTTGAGTGATATTCCCTAAATCACGTTTCAACTCATCTCTCGTGGGCATCGTAGTATCCTCAACAAGATAGGCAAAATAGCCCGTTCCGATGCCTAGCGCAAGGGATCCTCCTAGTATCAGTAAAACAACGCCGACCGTTAGTAAGGACTGAATCACGCGGACAACAATATTTAGTCGAAATAACGTTTGGTGTTTTTTCGTGTCTTGATTGTGCCTTTCATTGTTTAATGGGGGCAATGAACTCACCTCGATTTTTTAATTTATACCGTATAATTATAGCAAATAAACATCCGTATGAATAGCTTAGTGGGAAAATGGGGGCAATAGCTGAAGAAAAACTTCATAATTAGGGGATATTTGCCCATGAATTTCTTTTATTTAGCCATTCTTTCGGGTAGAATTAGAGGATACGTCTAACAATCCTCATGTGAACTTCTTTGGACTTCCTTTTATCCTGTAGAGAAAAGGAAGCTGAATTTTTCTAAAAAGAGTGGTCAAAGAGGAGTGGCTTACCTGGCGAAATATTGATACATAGAAGTAGAGAGTCATGAACACGAAACAAAAAAAGGGATACGTCGCTACTTAGATAGTCTAGAAACAAAATTCTGGTTCTTAGACAGCGAGGGGAGACTGAATTCATTTTTTGTAAGAAAGAAGGAAAAAATTATCGAGACCATTATTTTCAATGCTTTAGGGCTGTTTTTTATCATTCTACTTGGTTATAGTTTAAAACGGCTGAACTTACTTTCCAAAGCTGACGGTGGCACCTTGTCCATCATCATCTTGTACCTCACGTTACCTGCAGCAATTATCGTTAACCTCGCTACCTTAAAAATTCAAGCGAACTTATTCTTTCTTTTATTAGCTGCCTTTGTTTTAAATTGCCTAATGATTTTTATCGGTGCGTTGTTTTCAAAAAATAAATCAATGAAGGAACGCGAATATTTTATGTATAGTGTTTCTGGCTATAATGTAGGAAATTTCACCTTGCCGTTTTTGCAAAGCTTTTTCCCTGCGGCCGTACCCCTATTGGCTATGTTTGATATGGGAAACAGTATTATGCTTGCCGGCGGAACGACTGTGGCTATCGACAAAATTGTCGGTGAGAAGGCGCCTGTATCAGCTTTTGGAATCGTTAAGAAACTCCTTAAGTCCGTGCCCTTTTCAGCGTATTTATTAATGTTGATTCTTCGTTCTGGAGAAATTGACTTGCCTCGTGCCTTAATCGACATGCTACAACTAATGGCGAATGCCAATACTTTTTTGTCGATGGTTATGGTGGGCTTGTACTTGGAATTAAAATTACCAAAGAAAAGCTACGCCTTAGTAAAAAGAGCACTCGGTGTGCGCTTCGGCTTTGGTTTGATCTTATTTGTTCTATTTTATCTGCTACCCCTACCACATACGGTTAAGATTGTTCTCTGTTTACTTTGTTTTGCACCTATCCCAACCTTCTCCGTCATTAACAGCGTGCAGGCGGGAATGGCACCAGAAGTCGTCGGTTTTACTTCTTCAATCAGTTTTATTATTGGACTTTTTGGCATGACACTGGCCTTAATTTTTATCGGTATTTAACAAATTCTTTGATTAATTTTGACACCGGTTCAGACAGATTTCTTTATAAATGAGCAAATATCTGTTACAAAGAAGAGAGTAAATAAAAAGGAGCTAAATTATGTTATTAGGATCTCACGTAAGTATGAGCGGTAAAAAAATGTTAGTCGGAGCAGCAGAAGAGGCGGCTAGCTATAAGGCAACGACCTTTATGATTTACACGGGAGCGCCACAAAATACCCGTAGAAAACCAGTCGAAGAAATGAATATTGATGCGGGTCAACAGTTTATGGCTGAACACAATCTTTCCAATATTGTTGTCCATGCGCCGTACATCATCAATTTAGGGAACACCATTAAACCAGAAAACTTTGGCTTTGCTACTCAATTTTTACGAGAAGAAATTATGCGGGCCCAAGCACTAGGCGCGACGCAAATTACCTTACATCCAGGTGCACATGTCGGTGCGGGTGTCGATGCTGGCTTGAAACAAATTATTAAAGGCTTAAATGAAGTCTTAACCAAGGAACAAACAGCCCAAATTGCCTTAGAAACCATGGCAGGAAAAGGGACGGAGCTTGGTCGGACCTTTGAAGAATTAGCAACAATTATTGACGGGGTTACCTTGAATGAAAAACTTTCTGTCACTTTTGATACCTGTCATACCAATGATGCTGGCTATAATATCCGCGAAGATTTCGATGGCGTACTAACGGAGTTTGATAAAATTATTGGCTTAGATCGTCTAAAAGTCTTACATGTCAATGATTCCAAAAATCCGCAGGGCTCACATAAGGATCGTCATGCTAATATCGGCTTTGGTACGATTGGGTTTGATGCGTTAAGCCAAGTCGTACACCATGAGAAATTAACTGAACTACCTAAAATTCTAGAAACACCGTATGTTGGACCAGATAAAAAAACAGCGAAGGCTCCTTATGGTTTTGAAATTGCTATGCTGAAATCAAAGGTTTTTGATCCCGATTTGCTGAATAAAATAGAAAATCAATAAGAATAGCGACGTATTTTCAAAAAAGTTTAACTATTTTGAAAATACGCCTTTTCTTTTGTCCGTTTATCTAGTAAAATAATTTCTTGAGAGCAATTTGAGACGAAAGGAGAGATTTACATGTCAGTAGGAATAGTTGTACTAATCGCGGTTATCGCTTTATTAGTAGGCGCTGTGGGTGGATTCTTCATCGCGCGTAAATATATGCAAGACTATCTTAAGAAAAATCCTCCCGTTAATGAGGAAATGTTACGATCAATGATGGCGTCAATGGGTCAAAAACCCTCTGAAAAGAAAGTACGTCAGATGATGCAACAAATGAAGAACCAAAAATAAGTAACAAAAAATCATTTGTTTGTAGACACATCATATTATTGAAAAAATTACGGGCTGAAATTTCTTTCAGCCTGTTTTTTGTTGTCTTATTTTAGGATAATTAGGGATTACTTATGGTAGGGACGAGTGATTTTCTCTCAAAATCACTCAAGAGAAGGAGGAAAGTATGTCGATATTTAGAAAGTTAGGTTGGTTTTTTAAGAAAGAAAAGAAACATTATATTTATGGCGTAAGTGCACTTATTTTAGTTGCTTTCGTACAATTAGCACCACCAAAAATTATTGGGATTATCATCGATGAGATCGCAGATAAAAATATCTCACTGAAAACAATGAGTTTCTGGATCATCATCCTTGTGTTGGCAGCCATTGGGCAATATGTTTTTCGCTACATATGGCGTACCCATATCTGGGGGAGTGCGGCTCGTTTAGAGAAAGATTTACGTCGACAACTCTTCGAGCATTTTACTCGAATGGATCATGTCTTTTATCAAAAATATCGGACAGGGGATTTGATGGCTCATGCTACCAATGACTTAAGTGCCATTCAAAATGTGGCGGGCGCGGGGATTTTAACCTTTGCCGACTCACTGATTACGGGGGGCGCAACGATTATCGCAATGATTATCTTTGTTGATTGGCGTTTGACGTTGATTGCGCTGATTCCACTGCCGCTACTGGCTTTAACTTCAAAAATTCTAGGCTCAAAACTACATGATGCTTTCCGTGAATCGCAAGAAGCTTTTTCAGCAATTAATGATAAAGCACAAGAAAGTATCACCGGTATGAAGGTCATTAAAACTTTTGGTCAAGAAAAAGAAGATATCGCTGACTTTGCCGAAAAAGCAGATGATGCGATTATCAAAAATCGACGTGTGAACTTTTTGGATGCCTTATTCGATCCATTTATCACGTTAATTATTGGGATCTCTTATGTCCTAACGATTATCGTCGGAGGAAATTATATTATGAAAGGGCAAATCTCGATTGGACAGCTGGTTTCATTCATCAGCTATATCGGGATGCTCGTTTGGCCGATGTTCGCCATTGGCCGTTTGTTCAACGTCTTGGAACGTGGGAATGCTAGTTACGATCGGGTCAATGAATTGCTTCATGAGAAAACGCATATTGTTGAACGATTAGATGCAATCAAAGCACCTGCTAAAGGCACACTTGAGATGAATTTGGTGGAATTTACTTATCCAGAAGATGAACATCCGGCGCTTTCAGAGATTCAATTTTCAATTAATGAAGGGGATACTCTGGGAATTGTCGGCAAAACTGGTGCCGGAAAAACGACGATTCTGAAGCTGTTGATGCGTGAATATGATAGCTATACTGGGAAATTAACTTTTGGTGGACATGATATTAAAGACTATTCTTTGGACGCATTGATGAAGTCGATTGGTTATGTTCCACAGGATCATTTCTTATTTTCAATGACGATTAGAGACAACATTCGCTTCGCTAGTCCTGATTTCACCCAAGAAGAAGTTGAACGAGCAGCGACCATGGCTTATATCGGTGAGGATATTTTAGGCTTACCAGAGGGCTATGACACAATGGTGGGCGAACGTGGGGTCTCTCTCTCAGGTGGCCAAAAACAACGGCTATCGATTGCCCGCGCATTGATTGTTAATCCAGAATTGCTCATTTTAGATGATGCCTTATCAGCCGTCGATGCTAAAACCGAAGAAGCCATTCTGCGAAATTTAAAAGCCGCTCGTAAAGAAAAAACGACGATTATTTCGGCGCATCGCTTAAGTAGTGTCATGCATGCCAAAGAAATTATCGTGATTGATGAAGGAAAAATAGTTGAACGCGGCACACACCAAAGTTTATTAGCCAAAGGTGGCTGGTATAAACGGATGTGGGACAAGCAACAACTAGAAGCAAAAATTGAAGGGAGTGAGGCCTAATGGAAGAATACAAATCAGAATGGACGAAGTCGATTCCGTTAAAAGAGCAAAAAAACATCATTCAACGACTGATGAAATTTGCTAAACCGTTTCGCACAACCTTTATCGTTTCCATCTTGTTTGCCTTTGTTCTCTCAATAATTAATGTATTATTACCGAGAATTATTCAGACATTTATGGACGATTATTTATCCACACAAACTGCCACGACACAAGTCATTTTATACTTTGCCGGATTGTATTTATTAGGGGTTATTTTAAAGAGTATCATTTGGTTCTTCCAATGGTTTCTCTATTCGATGGCCTCACTCAAAACGTATCAGCACATCCGTGTGAAGCTCTTTGAAAAGCTGCATACACTGGGGATGCGTTACTTTGACCAAACACCAGCTGGTTCAATCGTTTCACGGGTCTCAAATGATACGGAAACACTTTTTGACTTTTGGTATGTCTTTTTAATGGTCTTAACGGGACTCTTTGCAGTCGTTTCATCCTTTATCGCCATGTTTCAAATCAATACCAAAATTGCTTTGTGGAATCTGATTTTCTTACCTATCTTAGGTGTCGTGATTTGGTATTATCAAAAATTTAGCTCACGTATCTATCGAAATATGCGAGAAAAATTGAGTCAGCTAAATACTAAGCTGAATGAATCAATTTCGGGCATGCAAATTATCCAACAATTCCGCCAAGAGAAGCGTTTAGAAGGTGAATTTGAAGCAATTAACAACGACTATATCGAAACGCGTTATTCGATGATCAAAACCAATTCGATTTTACTGAGTCCCATCATCAGCTTTTTATACGCGATTGCGGTGGCAATGTCACTTAGTTTGTTCGGCTTTGATGCCTTACATTCGCCAATCGAAGTCGGCTTAATCTATGCCTTTACGACTTATGTTCAAGGCTTCTTTAATCCAATGTCACAAATGATGGATTTCTTAAGCGTCTTTACTGATGGAATTGTGGCCGGTAGCCGGATCCTTAAAATTATGGATACCGAAGAATATACGCCGCAACAAAATGAGGGCGCTGCGAGTGAAATTATTGAAGGAAAGATTGAATTTCGTAATGTTAGCTTCTCTTATGATGGGAAAAATAATGTCTTAAACAATATTTCTTTCATCGCAAATCCTGGGGAAACCGTCGCTTTAGTCGGTCATACAGGGAGTGGGAAAAGCTCGATTATTAATGTTCTGATGCGTTTCTATGAATTCTATGAAGGACAGATTCTGATAGATGACATCGATATTCGTGACTTTTCAATAGAAGAATTACGCCGCAAGATGGGGCTAGTCTTACAAGATGCCTTTATGTTTTACGGCGATATCGCTGGCAATATCCGCATGCTGAATCCAGACATTACGGATCATCAAATCAGAGAAGCCGCCAAATTTGTTCAAGCCGATAAATTTATCGAGACATTGCCGAATGATTACCATGCAAAAGTGATTGAGCGTGGTGCTAGCTACTCAAGTGGGCAACGTCAATTGATTTCATTTGCACGAACGATTGTGACCAATCCAAAAGTTTTGGTCTTAGATGAAGCAACAGCCAATATCGATACTGAAACGGAAGGCTTAATCCAAGAAGGGTTAGCCAACATGCGCCAAGGACGGACGACGATTGCCATCGCCCACAGACTTTCAACAATTCGCGATGCCAATCTAATTTTGGTTCTCGACAAAGGACACATCGTCGAACGTGGTTCACACGATGAGTTACTCGTCGAAGACGGTCTGTACGCAGATATGTATAAACTGCAAAACAGTGAAGTATAAGCGATTCGAATGAATAATAAATCTAAATGATAAATCAAAGTGGGATGGACAACAAGTCATCCTGCTTTTTTTGTATTTAAAGACTAAAACTCCTATCCTACGAAGATTCTTAACACTCGCGATAGTTGTACTCCCTTTAATGAGAACAAATGACAGGGCGTTTACAGAGACCGTCAATTCAACATTTTTCCGAATAAAAAATATCTAATAAAAAACTAGGTGAATTTTAATTATTTTCCTTGCAAGAAAGCGTTGACATCTTTGCTTGTTTTGTTTATGATGGGTCTGTACCCAATATATTGGATGGTGATTGCTTAGGCAAGCCAAACCTAATTAGTTCATTCTTGGTAGCAGTCTACCCATTATGAAGTGATTAGGTTTTTCTTTTTTTTCAGATCCTAGATAAATTTTTGGAGGGAAAAAGATGGTAATTGAAAAAATATTAAACAACAATGTGGTTGTTACAAAGGACGAAAATCAAGCCGAAATTGTCGTGATGGGTAAAGGGTTGGCGTTTAACAAAAAGCCTGGCGATTTCATTTTAAAAGAAAAAATCGACAAAATTTTTAAGCTATCCGACCATGGGATGTCGCAAAAATTTCAAGAACTAGCGCATGATATTCCACTTGAGTATCTGACTATTGCCTTTCAGATTATCGATTATGCCAAAGAGAAATTAAATAAATCCTTGAATGAATCCATCTATCTTTCACTCACCGATCACTTATATACCGCGATTGAACGCACCAAAAATAACATTCAAATGCCTAATGTCCTCTTATGGGATATCAAACGTTTGTTTCCAGAGGAATTTGAAATAGGTAAACGTACGGTAGAAAAAATTAAAGAAGGCTACGGTGTTCAACTTTCAGAAGATGAAGCCGGTTTCATCGCCTTGCATATCGTTAATGCTCAGACGGAAAATCCAGCGATGGATGACATGTATGCTTTCACAAAAACCTTACAAGATATTATTAATATTGTTCGCTATTATTATAAAATTGATATCAACGAAGAATCCGTTTATTTTTATCGTTTTACTACACATTTACGCTTTTTCCTTTCACGAGTGGTAAATAATACCCATCATGAGGGCGAGGTTGAAGAGGAGCTACTCTCGATTGTGCAAAAGAAATATGGCACTGCAGTGACCTGTGTCGAGAAAATTCAGAGTTACTTAACTGAATCATTTGACTATCATATGTCGAGTGACGAAAAAATGTACTTAGCGATTCATATTGCGCGTTTAGCAGATAAGAATCGGTAAAATAAATACTATAATATAGAAGGAGGATAGTGGTTTTTAAATGTTTTACAGTTTTTTGCGATATCAGAAATGATGTGGCTTTTGGATAGTGACATTAAGTTGGCTAAACCTTCAATCAAATAAAATTGGAGGAAACAAAAATGGGAAAATACAATGAATTAGCAAAAAAAATTGTTGAAAATGTCGGTGGCGAAGGCAATATTAACAGCCTGACGCACTGTATCACGCGATTACGTTTTAAATTGAAGGATGAAAGTAAAGCAAATGATGACATCTTAAAAAATATGGACGGCGTTGTGACAGTCATGAAGAGTGGCGGTCAATACCAAGTGGTAATTGGGAACCATGTGCCTGATGTTTATGCCGATGTGATCGAGGTTGCTCATCTTTCAGGAGAATCAGAAGAAGCGCCGTCAGATGGCAACATTTTTAATCGTCTGATTGATATTCTGAGTGGTTGTTTCCAACCGTTCTTGGGCGCTCTAGCTGCTGCCGGAATGGTTAAAGGGGTAAATGCACTCTTTGTCTTTCTAAAACTTTATACAGATACTTCAGGAAACTACACGATGTTAAACGGCATCGGTGATGCAATTTTTTATTTCATGCCCGTTATTTTAGGTTATACAGCTGCTAAAAAATTCCGCTTAAATCCAATGGTGGGAATCGTTATCGGGGCTGCGCTTTGTTATCCAAGTGTTCAAGGTGGCGCACTTCAAGCGGCTTATGAAGCAGGTGCCGGTGCCGGCGCTGCCGCACCATTTAGTTTACTTGGCTTACCTGCCTACGAAACGTTCTTAGGAATTCCTTGGGTAGGAGCAAGCTATACAAGTAGTGTCGTACCAATCATCTTTATTGTTGCTTTTGCCGCTCAAATCCAAAAAATAGCGAAAAAAGTCATTCCGGCTGTTGTTCAAACATTCTTAGTGCCATTTTTCGTCTTATTAATTGCTTTACCTATCGGCTTCTTAATTATTGGTCCAATCATTAGCATGTTGACTGATTTACTAAGCTCAGGCTTTAGCGCATTGATGAACTTCTCACCAGCCTTATACGGAATCATTCTAGGGTTCTTCTGGCAAGTCTTAGTTATTTTTGGACTTCACTGGAGTGTTATTCCATTGGCAATCATGCAATTAACACAAGATGGAGCAAGCCAAGTATTAGTCGCTTCATTTGGTGCTAGCTTCGCGCAAACAGCAGTCGTTATTGCAATGTACTTCAAACTGAAAGATAAAAAATTAAAAGCACTATGTCCACCAGCAATTATCTCAGGGATCTTCGGTGTAACTGAACCGGCGATTTACGGGATTACTTTACCGAAGAAAAAACCATTCATTTTCTCAATGATTGGAGCTGCTGCTGCTGGATTCTACATGATGTCAAGTGGTGTTATTTCATACGTAATGGGTGGCCTAGGTATTTTCGGTGTGGTAAACTTCATCGACAAAGCAGGCGATGCAAGTGGTATGATGAAATCATTTATCGGGATTGCGATTGCCGGTCTAATTGGTTTCCTACTGACATTCTTCTTCTGGAAAGATGATGCAGTCGAAGAAGAAGTGAAAGCTGTCTCTGATTCAAAAATTAGCGTCAATAAAGAAATCGTTGCAACACCTATTCAAGGAACAATTGCGCCATTAGCTACATCAAAAGATGCTGCCTTTGCTCAAGGTGCATTAGGTAAAGGCGTCTTGATTCACCCAACAAAAGGCGAAGTTGTTGCCCCGTTTGATGGCACAGTTATGACGCTTTTCCCAACTAAACATGCGATTGGTTTAATCTCTGACAATGGACTTGAGTTATTAATTCATATCGGTTTAGACACGGTTCAATTGGATGGCAAATATTTTGAAGCCTTTGTACAACAAAATGACACGGTGAAAAAAGGCCAAGTCCTAGTTCGCTTTGATATTGATGCCATACAAAAAGCTGGCTACAACGTTGAAACACCGATTATTGTCACAAATGCAGGAGATTATCTGGATATTCTAGAATCACAAAATAAAACAATTGGTGCTGGGGAAGAATTAATCACGGCACTTGTGTAAGCACATATTCACTATAATTATCTAGCAGGGCTAGACTAAGTTTAGCTGCAACACTATGCTTAGCAAAATAGCTGTTCGCACCCTTGTGAACAAAAAAATATCCCTTCAGCGTGTCAATATGCTGAAGGGTTTAACTTTCATGCGTGGTTGCTTAATTGGGAATCCATGAATCTAAGGCATGCAGCACTTCTTGGGGATTGCCTTCACGAATAATTTCTGAAGAAGAGCGCCGATTATCGACTTTCTGAGAAACCTCAAAAATATGATTGAAATTTTTTCGATAATGTTCGCCAAAGACACAGCTATACAAGACATCTAGCAGATAGCAAATGGATGTATTGATGGTGAAGCTACCGATTTTTGAGTAGAGCCGTTCGCGCGTAGTCATTCGTAACGCACAATTGCTTTTTTCTGCTAATTGATTAGTTCCGATACTAGTCAGTGCGATGACTGGAATATTTTTTTCTTTCAGCGCAGCTAGAATCTCTAAGAGATAATTATTCTCGCCAGTATAGCTAATCAGAATCGCACAGCTCGTTTCTGGCAAATTACACGCTTCGTACAGGCCTTCACCTGAGGTAGTACTGACGGAAACAGATTTTCCAAGTCGACCCATCTTCAAAGCAAAATCTTGAGAAATCAAGGTATTGGCATTACTACCGAAGACTTTAATCGTCTCAGCACGCAATAGATATTGTTTGGCTTTTTGTAATTCATCATGATGTAAAAGGGATAAGGTATCGTCGATGGTCATTTTTTGTAATGTACCAATTTTTGAGGCAATCGACATCACGCCATCACTTTGATCGAAAGGGAAATTGGCATCGATGGTTGAGAAATGACTCGTCAAATAAGTGATTTCTTCGATGTAGGCTTCCTTCAATTCCTTCCAACCAGAATAACCCATTTTCTTGGCAATTCTGATGAGCGTGGAAGGATGGGTGTAAACTTCGCCAGCAATATCTTTAATCGTCAAATCCTGCAGGCCTTCTGTATGCGCTAGTAAATAATCGATCACTTGTTGTTCAGAGCTAGAGAAGCTCGTTTTTTGCATTCTTTCTTGAATTAACATCTCAGACCTCCTCGTTTACACGAATTATACTGTTTTTGTAAATGAAAAGAAAGAGAGTTTCTGAAAAAATGTGCATGAAATAAGATTGTTCTGTTATTTTGTAAATGAAATTTACAAAATATAGCGAAATAATACGTAATTTTTGCGAATCAATCTGTAATTTTTCTTTTTCGCCTTGTAAAATACGTTTACAAGTTAGAAAATGAAGTTGTAAATAAAAACAAATAAAGAGATGGAGTGACCAAACGATGGGATTTAGAAAAGACTTTTTATGGGGCGGCGCAACAGCAGCCAATCAATGTGAAGGTGGCTATAATGAAGACGGTAGAGGATTAGCAAACGTTGACTTAGCACCAGTTGGACCAGACCGTTTCCCTGTAATTACCGGCGAAAAGAAAATGTTCGAATTTGATGATGACCATTTCTACCCAGCAAAAGAAGCGATTGATATGTATCACCACTACAAAGAAGACATTGCTTTATTCGGCGAAATGGGCTTTAAAACTTATCGCTTATCGATTGCTTGGAGCCGTATTTTCCCATTAGGTGACGAAACAGAGCCAAATGAAGAAGGCCTAAAATTCTACGAAGACTTATTCAAAGAATGTCACAAACATGGTATTGAACCATTAGTTACAATCACTCATTTTGACTGTCCAATGCATTTAGTTGAGAAATATGGCGCATGGCGTAGTCGTGAAATGATCGGTTTCTATGAAAATCTATGTAACGCTATCTTTACTCGTTACAAAGGCTTAGTTAAATATTGGTTAACCTTTAACGAAATTAACATGATTTTACATGCACCGTTTATGGGCGCTGGTTTATATTTTGAAGAAGGCGATAACAAAGAGCAAATCAAATATCAAGCGGCTCACCATGAATTAATGGCAAGTGCTTTAGCAACAAAAATTGCCCATGAAGTAGATCCTGAAAACCAAGTTGGTTGTATGTTAGCAGCTGGTTCAAACTACGCGTACACATGTAAACCAGAAGATGTTTTTGCTGCGCGCAAAGCTGACCGTGAAAACTTCTTCTTCATCGATGTGCAATCTCGTGGCGAATACCCAGCCTACGCTTTGAAAGAAATGGAAAGAAACGGCATTGAAGTGGCGATGGAAGAAGGCGACTTAGAGTTCCTTAAAGAGCACACAGTTGATTTCATCTCATTCTCTTACTACTCATCTCGAGTGGCAACAACTGATCCAAAAATCTTAGAAAAAACAGCTGGAAATATCTTCTCATCTGTTAAAAATCCTTATTTGGAAGCTAGCGAATGGGGTTGGCAAATTGACCCACTAGGACTACGTATCACGATGAACGACTTATACGATCGTTACCAAAAACCATTATTCATCGTTGAAAACGGACTAGGGGCTGTCGATGTGCCTGATGAAAATGGCTATGTTGCGGATGATTACCGTATTAGTTATCTTGCAGAACACATCCAAGCAATGCGCGATGCTGTTGACGAAGATGGCGTTGATTTACTTGGTTACACAACGTGGGGCTGTATTGACTTAGTCTCTGCAGGAACTGGCGAAATGAAAAAACGTTACGGCTTTATCTATGTTGACCGCGACAATGACGGCAACGGAACACTAAAACGTACGAAGAAAAAATCATTTGACTGGTACAAACAAGTTATTGCTTCAAATGGTGAAAACTTAGAAAACAACTAAAAATTCTTCAGTTATACACTTATATACTTGGCAAACAGGTATATGAGTGAATCGAAAAGTGAGACGGGGCTATGGCCTCGGCTCTTCTTTTCAATTCAACGAATCAAAAAAATCTTTATCCAAGAGAGGACAAAATTAAATGGGCTTTAAAACAGATTTCTTATGGGGTGGCGCAACGGCTGCCAATCAATATGAAGGCGGTTACCTATCAGGCGGGAAAGGACTAAGCACGTTGGATGCAATTACTGGCGGCAGTCATGAGTCACCTCGAATGATTACTTACAAAACCAAAGAAGGCAAGATCGAGCGCGTTACGAGAGAACAGGCTTTACCTGAAGGCGCGGTTGGTTACATTGATGAAGATACTTACTATCCAAGTCATGTTGCGACTGATTTCTATCATCATTACAAAGAGGATATCGCGCTATTTGCTGAGATGGGCTTTAAATGTTTCCGTATGTCTATTTCATGGGCGCGCATTTGTCCTAAAGGTACGATGGAAATCAATGAAGAAGGCTTAGATTTCTACGATCGTGTCTTTGATGAATTGATTGCCCACAACATTGAACCGGTTGTTACAATCAACCATTTTGATATTCCAATGTATTTAGCAGATGAACATGATGGCTGGTCAGACCGCCAAACGATCGATAATTTTATTTTCTTCTGCGAAACAATCTTTAAACGTTACAAAGATAAAGTGAAATACTGGATGACCTTCAATGAAATTAACTTTTTACGTAGCTGGACGCAGATTGGGATTCACAACAATGACACGCAAACAAAATACCAAGCAGCACATCATTTGTTTGTAGCGAGTGCCAAAGCAGTCTTACTAGGGAAAAAAATTAATCCCGACTTCCAAATCGGTATGATGGTGGCTTACATTCCAAGTTATCCACTTTCTTGTCGCCCAGAAGATGTCTTAGCCGCTTTACAATTTAACCGTGAGCAAGAATTTTACATTGATGTGCAAGTCAAAGGCTATTATCCAGCGCATAAAGTGAAACAATTTGAGCGTGAAGGCGTTGTAATCAAGAAAGAAGCTGGCGACGATGAATTAATCGCTAAAGGAACCGTTGATTATATTGGTTTCAGCTACTATATGTCGACTGTTTCTACAGCAAATCCTGATAAAGTGAAATATGTCGGTGGGAATCAAATGCCAGCTGTTAAAAATCCTTATTTGGAAGAATCTGAATGGGGTTGGGGCGTTGATCCGACTGGCTTGCGCATCGCTTTAAGTTCATTATATGACCGCTACAACGTGCCATTATTTATTGTTGAAAATGGTTTTGGTGCGGTTGATACCATCGAAGCAGACGGCTCAATTCAAGATGATTACCGCATCGATTACTTCCAAAAACACGTGGCTGCGATGCATGATGCAGTGACACTTGATGGGGTTGATTTGATTGGCTACACAACGTGGGGCTGTATTGATTTAGTCTCTGCCGGCACTGGCGAAATGAAGAAACGCTATGGCTTCATCTATGTTGATATGGATGACAAAGGAAATGGCACGTTGAAACGGACGAAGAAAAAATCCTTTGATTGGTACAAACAAGTCATTGCTTCAAACGGTGAAGAATTAGCGAATTAAAAAAAGGCTGTGGCAGAAGCTACTTCTGGAACACCGTTCATTAAACAAATAGTGAGGGTCAACACTGAATTTCGGTGTTGAACCTCACTATTTATTGTCTGAATACTAATATTCTGAGTGTCTTTTATAAGGGTGCTGCGGTTTCTTCAATTTCGACTTCTTTATGGACGACAGCTTTATTTTTCCAGATTCCGGAGCGCCATCGGATAATCATAAAGACACTGCGGAGTCCTTCGTCAATTGCATAGGCAATCCAAACGCCGATCAAACCGAATTTGAAGAAAATAGCTAATGAGTATGAGAAGGGCAGGCTGATGACCCATAAAACCAATAGGCTACAGATGAGTGGGAATTTGACATCGCCACTGGCATTCAGCGCACCGACTAGAATCATGTTAATAGCACGGGCACATTCTAAGAATATTTCAACAAAGAAGACACCTTTAGCAATCGCAATGACTTCTGCATTGGTGGTGAAAATCCCCATCAAGGGTTCGATGAAAATCCACGTGACAATACAGATGCTGACAGATGCGATGACACCAATTTTCATCGTACGCAACCCGCGCGCAGAGGCTCGGTCAAATTCACCGGCACCGACATTTCGACCAATCATAATCTGATTTCCTTGACTGAGGGATGAAGCAATCAGATAGACAAATTGGGAAATCGCCGTGACGTAAGATTTGGCAATCAAAACACTAGAGCCTAAGGAAGCAACAATCATTGTAACTACAACTTGAGCACCTTGATAAGAAAGTGATTCACCAGATGAAGGCAAGCCATAGGCCAAAATCTTTTTCACAAAATCAAGCGAGATGTGCTTGATTCGGAATGAAAAAATAGAAAAACGAATATGTTTTTTCAATAAGTAACAAGCAATCACTAGGCCAATCGTATTCCCGAACACACTCGATGCCGCTAACCCATCGACGCCTAGATGAGGCAAGCCAAACGGACTATATAGTGCCACGTAATTCCCGAGAACCGCCAGAATGCTGGCACACATTGGAACGAGTAAAGCCGGTTGGGTAAACCCGTGACTTCTCATGACCGCGATAATAGTGGCGGTAATCGCTGAAATGAATAAGCTGCCACCATAAATTCGTAAGTAACCATCGCCAATCGAAATCAACTCAGCGTCTAAATTCATAAACCGGAGTAATGGTCCGGCAAAAAAGAGGAACATCAAACTAATCAACAAGCCGATGACCACTGCCCCAAATAGAGCCGAGTTGATAACGGTCGGGATCTTTTCCTTTTGCTTCGCACCAATCAATTGGGCAATGATAATTTGTGTACCCACAGTGATAAAGCCATAAATAAAGACAGTTAAATTTAATAATTGATTGGCCGCTCCCACCGCCGCAACAGCTGGTTCTGAGTAATGAGAAATCATCCAAACATTAACATTACCAATAACAACCCGTAAAAACATTTCGATGAAAATAGGCCAACTGAGGAAAAATAATTCTTGGTCCGAAATCGAAAAAAACTTCTTCTTATTCAATTGTATGTAATCCTCCACTTCTATATAATAGAACTATCGTGATGATTTTACAGGAGAGAGAAAATAAGTCAATAGATTATCTTGCTGATTTTACTGGACTATTTTACTTTAAAATTAATCCATGGGACGGCGGTGGAAGAATGCACAGTCGATTTTCGTGTGAAGTCGAGCAAGCAGAAATATGGACAAGAACGGGTTTCCACTGTAAAGTGAATTTACTTTAAAAATTATTGGAGGTATTCCTACTATGTATGACGTAATAATTATTGGTGCTGGGCCTGCAGGGATGACCGCAGCGTTGTATGCATCTCGTTCAAATCTGTCTGTTTTAATGATTGAGCGTGGCGCACCTGGTGGCCAAATGAATAACACCGCAGAAGTAGAAAATTATCCTGGGTTCGACTCGATTATGGGGCCGGAGCTAGCTTATAAAATGTATGAAAGTGTCTCAAAATTTGGCACAGAAAACGCCTATGGGATCGTGCAAGATATTCAAGATCACGGCGACTACAAGGAAGTTATCTGTGAAGATACTACTTACAAAGGCAAAACAATTATCATCGCTACAGGCTGTGACCATCGTAAATTAGGGGTCAAAGGCGAAGAAGAATTCGCTGGCCGTGGGGTTTCTTATTGTGCCGTGTGTGATGGTGCGTTTTTCCGTAACCGTCGTTTAGTGGTTGTCGGTGGCGGCGATTCTGCCGTGGAAGAAGCGATTTATTTAACACAATTTGCTTCTGAAGTAGTGATTGTTCACCGTCGTGATCAATTACGCGCACAAAAAATCATTCAAGATCGCGCATTTGCCAATGAAAAAATTTCTTTCATCTGGGATACTGTGGTTGAAGAGATTGTCGGTAACGAAATGGTGATGACCGGCGTACAATTACGCAATGTTAAGACAAATGAAGTATCAGAAACAGATGCAAATGGGATTTTCATCTATGTCGGCTTGGATCCATTGACTGAACCATTCAAAAAAATTGGCTTGACTAACGAAGCTGGCTGGATTGAAACGGATCAAGATATGAAAACAGCGATTCCTGGTATCTATGCAATCGGCGATGTTCGTGAAAAAACATTACGCCAAATCACTACAGCTGTAGGTGAAGGTGGAATTGCTGGACAAGAAGTCTATAAATACTTAGAAGCTTTGGAAACGCCAGAAGCAATTGAACAAAAATAAAGCGAGTAATTAAGTAATTATTTTGCTGAGATAGACTATTTATGTGCATCCGTGGGGATGTACTAAATAGTCTTTTTTGTTTGTACGCTGGATTTCCCTGTATAGACGAGTCTGGCAGCTAAGGACGAATAATGTGGTGAAATGTACCATTTCAGAGGATTGTCCTACGCATACCATTCCACTACTACGATACTTGGTTAGCAGAACTGGCAAGCTAGGGACGGGTACGGAATGAAAATGTTCCATTTTCTTTATTGTCCTACGCATACCATTCCACTACTACGATACTTGGCAAGTGGAACTGGCAACTGGCAATGTCGTCTTTCAAATATAAATAATGAATGGTATACTTTATAAGAAATAATATTTGAGAAAGAGGTGTCGTGTCATGTCTTGGGAACAAGTCTATGAACAATGGCTGAATGAAGCAAGCCTTGAAGAAAATTTAAAACAACAATTAAATACATTGAAAGAAGATCCTGAGCAGTTGGAGGATGCTTTTTATGCGCCTTTAGAATTCGGAACTGCTGGTATGCGTGGAATCTTAGGTCCTGGAATTAATCGGATGAACATTTATACGATTCGTCAAGCGACTGAAGGATTAGCTCGTTTTATGGATGCGCAGGATCCTGAAACAAGACGTCGTGGTGTGGCGATTGCTTATGATTCTCGTCATATGTCGCCAGAGTTTGCGATGGAAGCGGCAAAAACTTTAGCAAAACATGATATTCCATCTTTTGTATTTGAAAGTTTACGTCCAACACCAGAGCTTTCATTTGCAGTTCGTCATTTGAACGCATTTACAGGAATTATGATTACGGCTTCACACAATCCAGCAGCTTATAATGGCTACAAAGTTTATGGCGAAGATGGGGGTCAAATGCCGCCAGCTGATGCGGATGCATTGACAACTTATGTCCGTGGCATTGAAAATCCTTTAGAAGTGGCTGTCTTATCTGACGAAGAAGTCAAACATAGTGGTCTTGTTAACATCATCGGTGAAGAAGTCGATACGGCTTATTTAAAAGAAGTTAAAGCGGTAACTATCAACACTGAGCTTATTGCTGAAATGGGCAAGACGTTGAAACTAATCTATACACCGTTACACGGAACAGGTAAAATGTTGGGTGAAAAAGCTTTGAAACAAGCGGGCTTTGAACAATTCAAGCTAGTCCCTGAACAAGCGATTGCTGACCCTGATTTTACAACCGTTAAATCACCAAATCCAGAAGAGCATTCTGCTTTTGAGTATGCCATCCGTTTAGGTGAAAAAGAGAATGCTGACTTACTTATTGCGACCGATCCTGATGCTGACCGTTTAGGAGCAGCTGTTCGCTTACCTAATGGCAGCTACCAAGTTCTTTCAGGTAACCAAATTGGGGCTTTAATGATTCAATATATCTTAGAGGCACATAAACAAGCAGGCACACTGCCACAAAATGCAGCTGTCTTGAAATCAATCGTTTCAAGTGAATTACCGACAGCGATTGCCAAAAAATATGACACAAAAATGTTGAACGTCTTAACAGGCTTCAAATTTATTGCTGAGAAAATCCAACAATTTGAAGAAGATCGCACGCAAACCTTTATGTTTGGTTTTGAAGAAAGCTACGGCTACCTTGTAAAATCTTTTGTTCGTGATAAAGACGCGATTCAAGCACTTGTTTTACTTGCTGAAGTGGCAGCATTCTACAAAAAACAAGACAAAACACTTTACGATGCGCTTCAAGAGATGTTCGAAGAGTATGGCTATTTTGCTGAAAAAACCATCTCTGTCACTATGAGTGGGATCGAAGGCTCTGCGAAAATTGCCGCTTTGATGACGAAATTCCGTGAAGAAGCACCGAAAGAATTTGCCGGTGTAAAAGTCGTTCAAACTGAAGACTTCCAATTATTGACTAAAACAGACGCGTCAGGTGCGGTTGAGAAATTAACAACGCCACCGTCAAATGTTTTAAAATATGTCCTTGAAGATGAAGCTTGGATTGCCGTACGTCCTTCTGGAACTGAACCAAAAATCAAGTTCTACATTGGCGTAAAAGGCAGCTCACAAGCTGACGCTGATGCAAAAATTGCGGCTTACGAACAAAGTATTAACCAAATTACTGAAGGCTAAAGCTAACAGTAATCAATAGTAAAATGTATCAATAAAACTCTCTGTTACTCCATCAGTCAAAAACCATTACGCCCGTTCGTATCGTTTTTGGGAATTGCTGGAGAAAAACTGAGAGTTTTTATTGAGAATCCGTTGAAATACTCAGCAAATTTCTCGAATAATTTAAAAATTCTGCTATACTAGTTTTAGCAATAACTTATGATTTGAGTAGAGGAGGGGTCGTGCGTGCGCGAGAAAACGCAACAGGACATTGAAAAAGTCAGTCAATTGTACAAGGTCTTAAGCGATCCAACACGTCTAAAAATTTTATTCTTTCTAAAATCAGGTGAGCAAAATGTGACGGCGATTAGTCAAGCGGTTGATATGGAGCAGTCGGCTGTTTCTCATCAACTAAAATTGCTACGTGACAACCGTGTGGTAAAAGCACAGCGTGAGGGAAAAACTATGCTGTATAGCTTGGATGACCACCATGTCTTAGACATCTTAGATCAAACATTTGAACACGTGCAGCATCATTAGAAATAGGCTAGATTTTTTCTGGATTTTCTCAGGAAAACTCTAGTTTTTTTTACTGTTTTTGGGTATACTAGAAACGGTAAAGATTAAAATAAAATGATAGTTTTCTAATCTAGATATTATTTTTGGAGGATGTATGGAAGAAAAATTAAAAATTGGTTTACTAGGACTGGGTGTTGTCGGTTCTGGCGTACCCGAAATACTGATTGCCCATCAAGAAAAAATTCGTCAGGTGACAGGAATGGATTTAGTCGTGGAAAAAGCTTTTGTCCGTGACGTTGAAGTTGAGTCTAAAAAAGCCTTAGCTGCCGAATTTGATATTCAATTGACTGCTTCTATTGATGAAATTTTAGACGATCCTGAAATCTCCATTGTAGTGGAATTGATGGGGAAAATTGAACCTGCCAAAACCTACATTTCCCAAGCCTTAGCTAAGGGAAAACACGTGGTAACTGCCAATAAAGATTTGTTGGCTCAACATGGTGGCGAGTTAGTGGCCTTAGCACAGAAACATCACTGCGATTTATATTATGAAGCCAGTGTAGCCGGGGGCATCCCCATTTTACGCACGATTGCCAATAGCTTAGCTGCCGACGACATCACGAATGTTTTAGGCATCGTCAATGGGACCACCAACTACATGTTAACGCAGATGGTGACTCACGCTAAGAGTTATCAGGAAGCGTTGGATGAAGCACAAGCTTTGGGATTTGCGGAATCTGATCCAACGAATGATGTTGATGGCATCGATGCTGCGTATAAAATGATTATTCTCAGCCAGTTCGCTTTTGGAATGAACATTGGTATGGAGCAAGTCTCGGTCAAAGGGATTCGTGGCTTGTCGCTAGAAGATGTGACTATGGCGAAGCAACTTGGCTATGAGATTAAATTAATCGGAGCTTCACAGAAAACGGGCGATAGTATCCATGTGGAAGTTTCGCCGATGTTGGTCCCAAATAGTCATCCTTTGGCTTCTGTTAGTAACGAATTTAACGCGGTTTTCATCGAAAGTTCAGGCGTCGGTGAGTCAATGTACTACGGCCCAGGCGCCGGTGCTAAGCCGACCGCAACCTCTGTGGTTAGTGATTTAATTACGATTGCTAAAAATATTCGTTTGAAAACAACTGGTCACATGTTTAATGCTTATCGTCATGAAACGCATTTGACAGGGGATGAAGAAATTTTCAGCAAATATTACTTATCCTTAGAAGTACCTGATGAGCGCGGACAATTCTTGCAGTTAGCTGAGATTATGAATCAAGCAGATGTTAGTTTTGACCAAGTCGTGCAACAAAAATCTGATGGCAAAACAGCGCGTGTGATTGTGATTACACATACGACAAGTAAGAAAAAATTAGATGAAGTATTAACTAAGATTAACGAAAAGACTTCATTTTCTTTAGAAAATACGATGAAAGTTTTGGGGGAATAGTAAATGTACGAAGGATTATTAAAACAATATAAAGAGTATTTACCAATTACCGATAAAACGCCGATGATTTCTTTGGCTGAGGGGAATACACCACTGATTCCTTTACACAATTTGTCAAAAGAATTAGGCATTACGCTCTATGGAAAATATGAAGGATTAAACCCGACCGGCTCATTTAAAGACCGTGGGATGGTGATGGCAGTGGCTAAGGCAGTTGAAGAAGGCGCCAAAGCGATTGTCTGTGCCTCGACGGGGAATACCAGTGCCGCTGCAGCAGCTTATGCGACACGTGCTGGCGTCAAAGCTTACGTAGTCATTCCTGATGGGAAAATCGCGATGGGTAAATTAGCGCAAGCAATTGTCTACGGAGCGGATATTATCTCGATTCCAGGAAACTTCGATGAAGCCTTGAAAGCTGTGAGAGATATTGCCAAAACAGAAGCTGTGGCTTTAGTGAATTCAGTCAATCCGTATCGTTTAGAAGGTCAAAAAACGGCCGCTTTTGAAGTCTGCGAACAATTAGGACAGGCTCCTGACGTTTTAGCGATTCCAGTAGGAAATGCTGGAAATATTTCAGCTTATTGGAAAGGTTTCAAAGAATGGCATGAAGTCAAAGGAACAACCTTACCGAGAATGCACGGATTTGAAGCGGAAGGCGCAGCGGCGATTGTTCGCGGCGAAGTGGTTGAACAACCAGAAACGATTGCGACAGCGATTCGGATCGGTAATCCAGCCAGCTGGACCTTAGCAGAAGCGGCCCGCGATGAATCTTCTGGTTATATCGATGCCGTGACGGATGAAGAAATTTTGAATGCTTACCGCAAAGTTGCAGCCCAGGATGGTGTCTTTGTTGAACCAGGTTCAGCTGCTTCACTGGCTGGCGTCATTCAACATGTCAAATCTGGCAAAATTAAACCAGGTGAAACAGTCGTGACCGTCTTTACTGGTAATGGCCTAAAAGATCCAGATACAGCGATTAACGCAACCGATGTTAAAATTTCGAAAATGAGTGATTTAGAAGAAATGCGCATGCACTTACGTGAAGGAGTCGCGAAACTATGAAAATTCGGGTCCCTGCAACGAGCGCAAACTTAGGTCCAGGATTTGATTCCTGCGGTATCGCTTTGTCTGAATACTTATTTATTGAGATTGGCGAGGATACAGACACTTGGGTCATCGAACATGATCTTTCTGATGAAATACCGACAGATGAATCCAACTTACTTTTGCAAACTGCGTTGGCTCTCGCACCTAATTTGTCACCAAAAAAACTGAAGATGACCTCAGAAATACCTTTGGCGCGTGGCTTAGGCAGCAGTTCTTCTGTAATCGTCGCTGGTATTGAGTTAGCCAATCGACTGGGGAATCTAAATCTTTCAATTAAAGATAAAGTGCAAATTGCCACTGAGCTCGAAGGTCATCCGGATAATGTTGCTCCAGCGATTTGTGGCGATTTTGTCGTAGCAAGTTTCTTAGAAGGGGATGTGCGCTATGTTAAGCACCATTTCCCAGACTGTGAGGTCCTGGCCTATGTGCCTAGTCATGAGCTACTGACTACCGAAAGCCGCAGTGTTTTACCAGAAACGATTGACTATCGCGAAGCAGTCGAAGCAAGCGGAATTGCTAACGTGATGATTGCAGCTATTTTAAATGGCAATTTGCCTTTGGCTGGCGTCATGATGGAAAAAGATAAATGGCATGAGAATCACCGCCTACATCTAGTTCCTCATCTGAAGGAGATTCGTGAAATTTGTCATGAAGAAGGCGGTTATGCAGCCTTTCTAAGTGGAGCAGGACCGACTGTTCTCGTCTTAACACCTGAAGACAAAACCGCAGCGCTAATTACACGATTAACGCAACTCGATGAGAAAGCACAAATTAATTTGTTACACGTTGATACAGAAGGTGTGCAAGTTTTCTAACAAATTTTTCTAATAAAAAGGCTAGGTAAGTACGGGATTACTTACCGCCTTTTTTTACAAAAAAACAAAAAATGGAGGACGTTATTATGGAATTTGAAACAAAATGTCTACACGCGGGGTACCAGCCAAAAAATGGAGAACCTCGAGTGATGCCAATCGTTCAAAGTACTACCTATACTTATGATTCAACTGAGGAGATTGGTAAATTATTCGATTTAGAAAAAGCTGGTTATTTTTATACACGCCTCGCAAACCCGACAACAGACGCAGCTGAACAAAAAATTGCAGCGTTGGAAGGCGGCGTTGGCGCTTTATGCACAGCTTCTGGACAAGCGGCGACCTTTTTTGCTTTACTGAATATTTTAGAAGCGGGGGATCACTTCGTTTCTTCTAATTTAATTTATGGCGGAACCTTCAACTTATTCGCTCATACCTTCAAAAAAATGGGCATTGAAGTGACCTTTGTCGACCAAACAGCTTCCTTAGATGAATTGAAAAAAGCGCTTCAGCCAAATACTAAAGCAGTCTTCGCCGAAACCATTGCTAATCCTGCTATGGCCGTTTTAGATATCGAAAAGTTTGCAACCTTTGCCCATGAAGCAGACGTTCCTTTTTTCATCGATAATACCTTCGCAACGCCTTATTTCTGTCGGCCGATTGAATATGGCGCGGATATTGTTATCCATAGCACCACCAAATACCTAGATGGCCATGCCGTACAAACAGGGGGCGTGATTGTCGATAGCGGTAATTTCGATTGGACCAATGGGAAATTCCCGCAGCTTAGCGAACCGGATGTAACTTACCATGGCTTAGTCTATACAGAAACGTTTGGCAACGCTGCCTATATTACTAAAGCTCGTGTCCAATTAATGAGAGATTTAGGGGCTACGCCGTCACCGCATAATTCATTTTTATTAAACCTTGGAATGGAAACGTTGGCTGTCCGGATGGATCGTCACTATCAAAATGCGCTTGAAGTCGCTGAATTTTTAGCAAAACAGTCTCATGTTTCAACAGTCTCTTATCCTGGATTAGCAACTGATTCTCAATATGAATTAGCTCAAAAATATGTCCCTAATGGGCTTTGCGGCGTTATTTCATTCACAATTAACGGGGGCAAAGAAGTCGCTGCTGCTTGGTTAGATAAACTGGAACTTGTCAGCTTAGAAGTCCATGTGGCTGATATTCGGACTTGTGCACTACACCCAGCCACTTCGACACATCGTCAATTGAGTGACGAAGAACTAGATGCAGCAGGTATTTCAGCAGGCTTAATCCGAATTTCTTGTGGGATTGAAAACAGTAAAGATATCTTAGCTGATTTAGCGCAAGCATTCGCTTCTTTGGAGCAATAATATGCCAATTAAATTATTAGATGATTTTCCAGCAAAGCAAATTCTCGAAAAAGAAGATATTTTTGCGATTCAAGATGAGCGGGCTCGGCAGCAAGATATCCGCCCGTTGAAACTTTTAGTTCTGAATTTGATGCCTAATAAAATTGATACAGAAACGCAATTGCTCCGATTAATCAGTCAAACACCGCTTCAAATTGACGTGGAATTTCTCAAAATCACCAGTCATGTGCATAAAAATACCAGTCTGCATCATCTAAAAAAGTTTTACTTAGAGTTTGAGCAGATTAAAGACCAGTGTTACGACGCCTTGATTATTACAGGAGCACCGATTGAAACGTTGGCTTTTGAAGAAGTTAACTACTGGCAAGAATTGCAGCAAATTATGGATTGGTCGCAGACAAATGTCACCTCAACACTCCATATCTGTTGGGGAGCACAAGCCAGTCTGTACCACCATTATCAAATAGAAAAAGTCAGATATGACCAAAAATTATTTGGTATCTATAGCCAAAAACCAATTGGTAAACCTCGCTTATTGCGTGGCTTTGATGATCTCTTCTTTTGCCCACAATCGCGATACACAGGGATTGATGAACTGAAATTGCAGGAGACCTCATTATCTGTATTAGCTCGTTCAGAAGAAATTGGGGCGACAATTATCGCCTCAGAAAACTATCGAAATATTTTTGTTTTAGGACATTTTGAATACGACACAGACTCACTAGCCAATGAATATGCTCGCGATCAGGATAAAGGGCTAGATACTTTGCCACCGGCTCATTATTTTGTTGATAAAGATCAGCAGCAGGTGAATAATAATTGGCGAGCACATGCTAATCTGTTGTATCATAACTGGCTGAATGATGTTTATCAATTCACTCCTTACAAATTAGAAGATATTAAACAAGAAAAGTGGACTGTCACCTGAGCAATTCAGGTGCAGTCCACTTTTTATTGACAAGCTCTTGCTCAACAAGAGCTGTCGTATTTTTTTACTTGCGTGTGTTTAGACCGTACCGTAATAACTATGATCTTCTAAGTGCAGCGCATTTAAAATGATTGAGGCTGTTTCTTCGATTGATAAAGTCGCCACGTTAATCACTTCGCAGCCGAGCTTTTGGTATAAGTCATTTGCAAAAACTAGTTCTGCTTTAATCTTTTCAATATCAGAATAGGCGGTATCCGGATTTAAT
This sequence comes from Candidatus Enterococcus huntleyi, assembly GCF_009933175.1. Classification (GTDB taxonomy): domain Bacteria; phylum Bacillota; class Bacilli; order Lactobacillales; family Enterococcaceae; genus Enterococcus_K; species Enterococcus_K huntleyi. Next base: position 337,839 of record NZ_MAEJ01000030.1, read on the forward strand.
CCGTATGATTTCATCCGCTCTTTTCGGATATTATTTAGAATATTAGGATCATTTGTTAGTCCAACAATTTTCTTAGGATCAACTTCCCAAATCTGTTTTGGAATGTGGGCTTGTGGGACAAGCGGCAGATTTGCTACCTTTAAGTTTTTATTGGCTAAAAATAAACTTAATGGTGTTTTTGACGTACGAGAAACCCCAAGTAAAACGACATCTGCTTCTAAAAAGCCACGCGGATCTTTACCATCGTCATATTTTACGGCAAATTCCATCGCTTTGATGCGTTTGAAGTAGTTTTCGTTCAAATGATGTAATGCACCTGGTTCTCTAGTAGGTGCCACACCTGAGCGCTGTTCGATTTCTCTGACAGCCGGTGTGAGTACATCAAAGCTGAACAAGCTATGCTGTTCACAAAACTCATGGGTAATCTTAACGAGCTCTTCATTGATAATTGTATGTAAGACCATTGCATTTTCTTCTTTTGCATCTTCTAATGCTTTTAATAAGAGCTCCTTGTCGTTGACAAACGTTCTGCGGAATAAATTAAACTCCACGGAAGGGTACTGCGCCATCGAAGCTTGGGCCAATTTTGAGGCCGTTTCGCCGGCTGAATCTGAAATTACATAAAACGTGACAATCTCCATTGTTCCATCTGTCATAATAAAAACCTCGCTTGCAAAATTTGATAATTTATTATACCATAAAATCGAAAATGTAAGTCGGAACGATTTTGATTTAGGAGGAATTCGAATGAATCAACAAACGCTCATCCAACAATCGCTGGATTGCTTAAAAGATAATGGGCTGAAATATACTAAAAAGCGGGAAGCTTTACTGACCTATCTGATTAAGAGAAATCGCTATGTCTCAGCGAAAGAAGTCCATCATTATATGCAGGAATCTTTTCCAGGGTTAAGCTACGATACGATTTACCGAAATCTCCATGACTTTTCCGAACTCGATTTATTAGAAGAGACGGACCTTAATGGTGAAATGAAGTTTCGTTTCCATTGCTGCCAAGGAAATGTCGGCCATCATCACCATTTTATTTGCACCGTTTGTGGAAAAACCAAAGAAATTCATATGTGCCCGATGAACTTTTTTGAAGAGCAACTTTCAGGCTGCACGATAGAAGGGCACCGTTTTGAAATTTTAGGTCGCTGTGAAGAATGTCAGTAAATTTAGCTCTAAGAAAAAAGAAGGCGATGAATTAATTGCTTTCTTTTTTTGAACATAATTTTTCGAAGAAACTTCAAAAAAATAACTTTAGTTCTAAAATTCTCAAAAATGCGTCTCTATTTTAGCAAATAATCGGTAAAAAAATCGTCTGTTTTCTAAGAATCCCACCGATTTCTACGATTATTCTCATAGATAAGCGAATAATTAACAAAACTTTCCCATAATACCTTGACGGTCTGAGGGGCATTCGATATAATATTTTAAGGACAGTCTTGTTTTTTGAGGTATTAACTTTCAATAGCAAAAACGGTTACTTTTTAAGCTCGGAGGGAGGGAATTAACATGTCAAAAACAGTCGTTCGTAAAAACGAATCTCTTGACGATGCTCTTCGTCGCTTCAAACGTTCCGTGTCAAAAGCGGGTACTTTACAAGAATCTCGTAAACGTGAATTCTACGAAAAACCAAGCGTAAAGCGTAAGAAAAAATCTGAAGCAGCTAGAAAACGTAAAAAATTCTAGTTTTTCGATGAATTGGAGCTGGTAGTGTGTCACTACTAAGTACATTGAATGAGGACATGAAAACTGCGATGAAGGCGAAAGACAAGGAAACCTTGCAAGTCGTTCGTATGTTAAAAGCAGCCATTCAAAACGAGCAGATCAAAGTAGGCCACGAATTGAACGGAGAAGAAGAACTAACAGTGTTGTCTCGCGAAATGAAACAACGCCGTGATTCTTTATCAGAGTTTGAAAAAGCGGGGCGCGATGATTTAGCAGCTAAAGTCAAAAGTGAGATTGTGATTGTTGAGAAATACATGCCTGAGCAACTTTCTGAAGAAGAAATTCGTCAAATCGTTACAACGGCAATTGCCAAAACCGGAGCCACTTCGCCGAAAGAATTCGGCAAAGTCATGGGTGCTGTAATGCCCCACGTAAAAGGCAAAGCAGACGGCAATCAAGTCAATGCAATCGTCAAAGAACTTTTGCAACCCGAATAAGAATTAGCTAAACACCACAGAATTCAGATCTGTGGTGTTTTTTTGCCAGTTCCACTTACCAAGTATCGCAGTAGTAGAATGGTATGCGTAGGGCAATAGAATGAACTGGAACAGTTCGCTTCATTACCTTAGCACTAGTGGAATGGTATGCGTAGGCCAATAAAGAAAATGGGACATTTTCATTCCTTACCCGGCCCTAGCTGCCAGACTCGTTTATACATGGACATTTAGTTGCATGATCTACTTTGCAGTTCTATTTATACAGAACCAAGTAGTAGCGGAATGCTATGCGTAGGGCAATTTTGTGAAATGGTACATTTCACTTCAGTTAAAAAGCTCCTAGCCTTCACAATTATCCACCAAAATACTATGAGTAATCCAATAAAGCAAACCAGAGCAGTTCACCATATTAGAATAGGGCGCCAATAAGTGCATAGTTCAAAAAATTAAGTGTAAAGATACTTTATGTTGTCCATTATCCCATACCCAATTTTTGGCACTCTTCCTTCCTTATTATTCTAACTATTTCGATTTGTTGAGAGACAAGGGTCTTACTTGCCTTTTCTCCTATAGGAAATTTTTTCTTTTCCCGAGAATGTGGTATTATAGGTAAGAATATAAATCAAAGGAGATGACGCATTTTTGACAGCAGAAGAGTCAAAATCTTTGGAAATAAAACTTGGTGCAGCTGATGATATCAGTATGCTTTTAGGCGCGCACGATAAACATATTAAATTTCTTGAAGACAATACAAAAACTGATATTCACACGCGTGGAGAGATGATTCAAATTATCGGAGAACCTGATGAGGTCGATTTAGTCGCAGACGTCATCCGAATGCTACAAGAGTTGATTAAACGAGGCATTCATATTAGTACACCAGATGTCGTTACGGCGCTTAAAATGGCTCGGAAAGGGACATTGGATTATTTCGTTGATATGTACGAAGAGGAGATTGTCAAAGATCATCATGGCAAACCAATTCGTGTTAAGAATATCGGACAGAAAAATTATGTTGCTTCTGTCAAAAAGCATGATGTGGTCTTTGGTATTGGACCCGCTGGGACTGGGAAAACCTTTTTAGCTGTGGTTATGGCAATTGCAGCCTTAAAAAGAGGTGAAGTACAAAAAATCATTTTAACACGTCCAGCAGTTGAAGCAGGAGAGAATCTCGGCTTTCTGCCTGGCGATTTAAAAGAAAAAGTTGATCCCTATCTACGTCCCGTCTACGATGCTCTTTACCAAATTTTTGGAACAGAACATACCAATCGTTTAATGGAGCGAGGGGTCATTGAGATTGCGCCGCTTGCTTACATGCGTGGCCGAACGTTAGATGATGCCTTTGTCATTCTTGATGAGGCACAGAATACGACGATTGCTCAAATGAAAATGTTTTTAACTCGTCTGGGTTTCCAATCCAAGATGATCGTCAATGGCGATAGTAGCCAGATTGATTTGCCGCGAGGGGTTATGAGTGGATTAATCCATGCCGAGCGAACATTAAAATCAATCAAAAAAATTGATTTTGTGACGTTTGAAGCAAGCGATGTCGTTCGTCATCCTGTTGTTGCTGAGATTATCCAAGCTTACGAAAAAGAAAGCTTGCGACAGGATCCGAAAGACTGAGAAGAAGTAGGAGGTAAATAAGTGTTTAATAGAACCGTTTTAAAGATACGAGAGAAGCTAGGACACTTCTTTTTGCCCAGCGTATTAATTCTTTTTGCTCTCTTTTTATTCGCTATTACATTCAGTAGCGTCAAACAAAAAGCCGTTGATTACAAAGAAGGTCAAGTGGCGACAGAAAGTATTCGCGCCAATAAGACGATTGAGAATACTGCTGAAACGCAACAGAAACGTAAGTTGGCTGCCGAGGCAGTCACACCCGAATACAGTTACCAAGAGGATTTAGCAGGCCAACAGCATGATCGTTTGGATAATCTATTTGCCTTAATTACAAAGACAAATAACCAAGTGGATCAGGAATATCAGGAAAAAGTTGACAAAGCTAAGTCCGGAACCAACGTACCAAAACCAACAGCGGACGAACGAGTGGCGGCCTTAAAGAAAGAATTTGAAGGGGCTAATGATGAGGATGTTGCTTTATATCAAAAATTACCCAATCAGTTCTATCAAACCATTATGATGATGCCCGCTGAGGAAATTGCGACCATTCGAACAGAAAGTCTAGCCTTAATTGATGAGCAAATGGCTAAACAGATTCGTGAAAATGATCTCGAAAATTTCCAACAAGAAGCAACTGATAAACTACAATATTTAAATATTACTGCTGCACAGCAACAAGATATTCGTTATTTACTTAACCTTGGTATCGTGGTTAATGACTTTCCAAACGAAAAACGTACGGAAGAATTGCGTGAAGCAGCACGACAAGCGGTTCTCCCTGTAATGATTATTCAAGGGGAAGTAATTGTCCGTGAAGGTAGTCAAATAGATGCCAACGCCATCGAAAAATTAAAATTGTTAGGATTGACGAGTACCAATACGTCAATTTTCCCGTTAGTGGCACTATTCCTAACGATTGTTATGCAAATTTTAGTATTACTCTATTTTACGCACCAATTCCAAGAGGATCAGCAACAAAGCTTTATCTTCTTTTACGTAGGGGCTATGGCGATGAGCGTTGTTCTAATGAAATTTTTCCAAATGTTTCAATCGGAACAGCTTATGTATATTTCCCTCTTTTTCCCGGCAGCCTTTACGCCACTTGTTCTCAGCTATTTCTTAAATAGGCGAGCAGGGGTTGTGGCAGCACTCTTTCAAGTGGTTTTTGCCTTGTTTGTATTCTATGACTCCATTGGAACCAACTTCTTAGTAATTACTTTAATTACTTATTTATTTGCTGGTTTAATGGCCACAGTAGTTAAACATCAGAGAATTTCTGAGCAAGGTTGGCCAGCCGTCATGTGGGTCGTTATTTTCCCCGTCTTGATGAATGCTATATTAACAATCTATCAAGGAATGAGTTTTAGTGATGGGAAAACTTGGACCGCACTTGTTTGTGGCTTAGCCGGCTGCCTACTGTCATTCTTATTGACCATGGGCTTACATCCCTATATCGAATTAATGATTACAGACGATAGTATGATTGTTTTAAATGAGTTAAGTAATCCTAATCATCCATTATTGAAACAGTTATTAGAAGAAGCACCTGGTACGTATCACCACAGTATGATGGTGGCGAATTTAAGTGCCAATGCAGTCGCCGAAATTGGCGGGCGCTCTTTGCTCACTCGAGTGGCTTGTTACTATCATGATATTGGTAAAATTAAACATGCAAACTTCTTTGTGGAAAATCTGCCAGCGGGTGCTGAAAATCCCCATAATTTCTTATTACCTGAAGATAGCAAGCAGATTATTTTTGGTCACGTGATTGATGGGGCAAAAATTCTTGAAGAATATGGGATGCCTGAAATGGTTATCGATATTTGTAAACAGCATCATGGTACAACTTTAATGCGTTATTTTTATGTGAAAGCAAAAGAAAGAAATCCAGAGGTTACGGAAGAACAATTTCGTTACCCAGGTCCACGTCCACAATCTCGTGAAGCAGGCATTGTTAACATCGCAGATAGTTGCGAAGCAGCCGTGCGAGCAATGGATCATCCGACCAATGAAAAAATCGAAAAATTTGTCGCTGACCTAATCGAAAGTCGGATTCTCGATGGCCAATTAGATGATTCTGGATTGACTTTGAAGGAAATTCGTAAAGTGGAAAAATCATTAATTAATGGCTTAAGCAGTACCTTCCACTCACGTATTAAATATCCGAAAATGAAGTCTGAAGCGGAGAAAATGAAAGAAGAACAAGAAAGAAGAGATGCCTAATGGATATTACTTTTATTGATGAGACAAGCAAAGTTTCTGAAGAAAAGATAAAAGAAATTGATAATCTGCTGCAATTTGCAGCGGATTACCTTTCCCTTCCTGAAGACACAGAAATGTCGGTCACTTTTATGGACAATGCAGCAATCCAGGTTATCAACCGTGACTATCGCGGCAAAGATGCACCGACAGATGTCATCAGTTTCGCCTTAGAGGAAGAAGGGGAAGATGAAATCCCAGTTATTTTTGAAGACGGAGATGAGATGGAGATCCCTAGAAATCTAGGCGATATTATGATCTCTATCGAGCGGGCAGCAGAGCAAGCAGCTGAATTCGGTCATACTTATGAACGAGAACTAGGGTTTCTCTCTGTCCACGGATTTTTACACATCAATGGCTATGACCACATGATCCCTGAAGACGAGGAAAAAATGTTTGGTCTACAAAAAGAAATATTGGATGCCTATGGACTCAAAAGATAACCAGACACCTGATAAAGAACCTATTGGGAATGAAACCATCGAGAAAAATAAACATTTTATTCGCTCGGTTGAATTCGCCATTCATGGAATTAAGACCGTCTTCCAAGAAGAACGAAACATGCGCAAGCACGGACTGTTCGGCCTTCTTGCTATTCTAGCTGGCTTTATCTTTCAGCTTTCTCAAATGGAATGGCTCTGGTTACTATTAGCTGTCTTTTTAGTTTTCGTTGTTGAAATAATCAATACCATCTTTGAAAATGTCGTAGACATGGTCACCGATTTTCATTTTCATCCTATCGGCAAACGAGTCAAAGACATGGCCGCAGGAGCCGTTTTACTAACTGCATTATTTGCAGCATGCATCGGGGCGATTATTTTTATCCCCAAACTATATCAACTTATTTTTCGTTAAATAACTAAGGGAGGCACTATGACTACACATAAATCAGGGTTTGTTGCGATTGTAGGCAGACCAAACGTTGGCAAATCAACGTTATTAAACCGTATTGTGGGGCAAAAAATTGCGATCATGAGCGACAAGGCACAAACAACTAGAAATAAAATTCAAGGGGTTTATACAACCACCGACACACAAATGGTGTTCATCGATACACCGGGAATTCATAAACCAAAACATCGCTTAGGCGATTTCATGGTAGAGGCAGCCTATAGCGCCTTACGCGAAGTCGATGCTGTGCTTTTCATGATTAGTGCTGACGAAAAACGTGGCCGCGGCGATGATTTCATCATCGAGCGGTTGAAGAATGTTTCTTCACCGGTCTTTCTACTCATTAACAAAATCGATAAGGTTCATCCAGATCGTTTATTAGGAATTATCGAGGACTATACCTCACAGATGGACTTCACGGAAATCGTACCCATCTCAGCAGCTGAAGGAAACAATGTCGATCGATTAATGGATATCCTAGTTGATCGTATGCCAGAAGGCCCACAATATTTCCCTGATGATCAAGTAACTGACCATCCTGAATACTTTATCGTTTCTGAATTAATCCGTGAAAAAGTTTTAGAGTTGACGAGAGATGAAGTTCCTCACTCTGTAGCGGTGGTTGTCGACAAAATGCAGCGCGATGAGAATGATAAAGTTCGTATTTTAGCGACGATTATTGTTGAAAGAGATAGCCAAAAAGGGATTGTTATTGGTAAAGGCGGCAAAATGCTTAAACAAATTGGCACAAAAGCCCGTAAAGATATTGAAGTTTTATTAGGCGACAAAGTCTTTTTAGAAGTCTGGGTCAAAGTCCAAAAAAATTGGCGAGATAAACAAACATACCTACAAGATTTTGGGTATAGAAAAGATGAATATTAATTTGTATCTCAATAGATAAAAAAAGAGTAGACTGCTACGCAAATCAATCGATTGTGTCTCAGTCTTTCTTTTTGATTGATGGAAGGAGGAAGGTCATGAGTCATCTGGTTGAATCAAAAGGAATCATTCTTTTTAGTCGGAACCACAAAGAAAAAGATAAATTAGTTAAAATATTTACTGAGTCTGCTGGGAAAATGATGTTTTACGTCAAGGGTGCCCATCGACAGAACAATCCTTTAACACCTGCGCTGATTCCTTTTACAGAAGCTATCTATATGGGTGACTTCAGGCAGGAAGGTCTATCATTTCTGAATAGTGCGAAGGAAATTCAAGGTTTCCGGAAACTCCAAGAGGATATTTTTTTGAGTGGCTATGGTACGTATTTATTAAACCTCGTAGATGCTGCCATTGATGATCGTGTCTATGATCCGCATCTCTATCACTTTCTTCACCAAGCATTGACTTTAATGAATACCGACGTGGACGCTGAAATTGTCACGAATATCTTTGAAGTGCAACTCTTACAACGATTTGGTGTCTCACCAACTTGGAATCAGTGTGTCATCTGCGGACAAACCCAAGGAAAGTTTGATTATTCCTCAAAATATAATGGTGTCTTATGTCAAAACCATTGGTCTGCTGATGATCATCGCTATCACGCTGATCCACGGGCTGTTCATCTTGTCCGAATGTTTTCAGCCATCTCCTATGATAAATTGCAAGAAGTTAATGTCAAAGAGGAAACAAAAGCCCAAATCCGCCAATTTATTGATGCTCTTTATGATGAGTATGTCGGAATTCATTTGAAAAGCAAAAAATTCATTGATCAAATGAAATCCTGGGAAGGGATGCTAACAAAAAAAGAAGAGTAATTAGTGCAAAAAACATAAACGACGATGACCGAAGAGGCATCGCTGTTTATGTTTTTTTATATAGAAGCAATACTACCGATGCAGTCGTCGAAATTCTAATGGCGTATACTTGCTTTCTTTTTTGAAGGAAGCCACAAAATGGCTGGTGTCTTTGAAGCCGACCAGATAGGCGACTTGTTGAACTTCTAATTCTTGACGATTAATGAGTAATTCTTTGGCTTTGTTAAGTCGATAGCGTAATAAGAAGGTATAGGTCGACATACCTAAAAATCGTTGAAATAATCGTGAGAGGTATTGTGGGCTGACGAAAACTTTTTCAGCTAACTCTTCGACAGTTACTGTTTCTTTATAGTTTGTTTCAATTTCTTCAATTACTGGTTGAATGTAAGTTAGATATAGCTCATGTTTTTGATTCGCGTGCTGATCTTGAAAGCGACTCAGCTGCATCAAGAATTGATAACAAGCAATCGACAATTCGACTGAATCTGTTGAAGGATTACTGACTTGGTAGTGAATTTGATTTTCCACCCACTGAAAAAAGGAAAAGTAGGGTTGTTCTTCCGCCAAGAGATAGGGAGATTTTCCGACAATTTGGGCAATCTCATTGGCTAAACTCCCATTAAATGTCGCAAATGAAGTAATCCATTCCGATGAACGATGGGCAAAATAGTGATGGGGAACAAAGGGTGCAATCAAAATGCCTTGGCCTTCTTTCAAAATAATTCTCTTTCCCTCTAAATTTATTTCACCTACGCCGGACTCAGTTTGCATCCAATGATAGTAGGGATAACCTGAAGGGCGACTAACCGTGGGCTGTTCCCAATGTGAACCAATGCTATCGATGGAAAAGGGATTATCTTGATAGGTTAAATTATAATAGACCGGCATATTGCAAACTCCTTTTTTTGTTTCGATTTCTTATATTCAATAGTTTAACATATTATACTTCACAATTGAAATCGCTTCTATAATTAAGATAATCAAATGATAAAGGAGCAACGACTTATGACAAAACAATTTTTTAATCGTATGTTATTCGGGGGCGATTATAACCCAAATCAATGGCCAAAAGAGGTTTGGCAGGAAGATATGCGCATTTTTAAAGATGCAAAAATAAATAGTGCGACGGTCAACGTTTTCTCATGGGCTAAAATACAACCTTCAGAGAACGAATACTACTTTGACGAATTAGATGAAGTGATCGATATGCTCACAAAAGAAAATTACGATATCGTGCTTGCCACTTCAACTGCAGCTTTACCTGCGTGGATGTTCAAAAAATATCCGGAAGTGGGTCGGACTGATTTTGAAGGACGCCATCACAAATTTGGTCAACGTCATAACGCTTGTCCGAATAGTCTAGTCTATCAAAAATATGCGGGTAAATTAGCGGGCAAATTGGCTGAACGTTACGGTGCGAATCCACGCGTGACTTGTTGGCACATCAATAATGAATATGGTGGCGAATGCTTCTGTGAAAATTGTGAGAAAGCTTTCCGCGTGTGGGCCAAAGATCGTTATCAAACAATCGAAGCCTTAAATAAAGCCTGGAATCTAGAATTTTGGGGCCATACCATCTATGAATGGGATGAGATTGTTTTACCTAACGCGCTTGGTGACGGGATTGATTACGATAATACCGCGTTTGCCGGCATTTCCATTGACTACCGCCGCTTTAACTCGGATGGTATGTTAAATAATTTCAAAATGGAACGTGATGCTATCCGTCAATACGACGCAACAACGCCAGTAACTACCAACTTGATGGGGACCTATAAAATTTTAGATTATTTCAAATGGGCAAAAGAAATGGATATCGTTTCATGGGACAGCTATCCTTCCTATAATACGCCTTGGAGTTATGTTGCTTTAACCCACGATTTAATGCGTAGTCTGAAAAAAGAGCCGTTTATGTTGATGGAACAAACACCAAGCCAACAAAATTGGCAGCCGTATAACTCATTGAAAAAACCAGGCCAAATGCGTGCCCAAAGTTATCAGACGGTGGCACATGGAGCGGACACAATCCAATATTTCCAATTGCGTCGTTCAGTGGGCGCCTGTGAAAAATTCCATGGGGCAGTGATTGAACATGTGGGAACAGAGAATACGCGGGTCTTCCGTGAAACGGCACAACTAGGAGCTGAGCTTGCGGCATTTGGCGATTCATTACTCGGCGCTAAAAATGCTAGCCGTGTGGCAATTCTCTTTGATTGGGAAAACTACTGGGCGCTAGAATATACCAGTGGTCCGAATAAAGATTTAAAATATGTCGATCAAATTCATCAATATTATCGTTATTTCTATGATCAAAATATCGCTGTCGACTTCGTGTCAGCTGAGGATGATTTGACTGGCTACTCATTAGTGGTCGCACCTGTCTTATATATGGTCAAAGAGGGCATGCAAGAAACCATTGAAGCATTTGTTGAAGCAGGCGGCACATTCGTTACGACTTTCATGAGCGGTATCGTTGGTGAATCAGATAATGTTCACCTAGGTGGCTATCCTGGACCGTTGAGAAAATTAGCGGGTGTCTGGGTGGAAGAGATTGATGCACTAGCACCCGAACAAACCAATAGCGTGAAATTTGCCTCAGGTGAAGAAGGCACAAGTCGTTTATTGTGTGACATTATTCATCCAGAGACAGCTGAGGTCTTAGCAAACTATACAAGCAACTTCTATGCAAACACGCCGGTTGTGACTAAAAATAATTTTGGCAAAGGAACTGTCTACTATATCGGAACAGAATTGGATGCAGAAAGCTTAGATCATTGTTTAGCATTAGCTGTCGAATCAGCGGCCGTTACAGCTATTCTTGAAGAAAAAACTGAGTTAGAAGTTGTGCTACGAGAAACTGCGACCGATAAATTCTACTTTGTGATGAACTTCCATGAAGAGGCGCACACGCTGCCAACTAGCTTTGTCGGAAAAACTGATCTATTGACTGGTCAAGCTTTAACTGAGCAAACATCCCTACAACAGTATGATACGTTTGTGATTAAAGCCTAAACTAAATTATCTTTCTAGCGTTCTGCCCATAGTTATACGTAACTTTCTGAAATTTCATGAAAATTGGTTGACAAAGGCTTTGCTTTCGGACTATTATTAAACATATCGAATCGTACGTTGAGCAAGAAATAGCTAAAAAAGAACGCACAGCGAGTCTGGGAGAGTGGAAGCCAGATGCGAGTAATTTTTATGCTTGGGCACTTGTGAGTACACAGAATGAAGCTGCCGAATTATTTTCGGAAGTAGGGTGGAACCGCGAATGAATTTTCGTCCCTATGTCTCTAATCGAGGCATAGGGACTTTTTTTATTCTCAAACAAACCAATAGGAGGTAGACAAATGAGTAAGAAACTAACTGTACAAGAAATGATTCTCACATTACAGAAATTTTGGTCAGAAAATGGTTGTATGCTAATGCAATCTTATGATACGGAAAAAGGGGCAGGGACCATGAGTCCTTATACATTCCTTCGTGCGATTGGACCTGAGCCTTGGAATGCGGCTTATGTAGAGCCTTCAAGACGTCCAGCAGATGGTCGTTACGGCGAAAATCCTAACCGTCTATATCAACACCATCAATTCCAAGTGGTGATGAAACCTTCTCCAGAAAATATTCAAGAATTATATTTGGAAAGCTTGCGTTTATTAGGAATCGATCCTTTGGAACATGATATTCGCTTTGTTGAAGATAACTGGGAAAACCCTTCGATGGGTTGTGCTGGTCTAGGCTGGGAAGTCTGGTTAAACGGAATGGAAATCACCCAATTTACCTATTTCCAACAAGTCGGTGGACTACCTTGTAAACCGGTCACGTCTGAAATCACTTATGGCTTAGAACGTCTAGCTTCTTATATTCAAGAAGTCGAAAGTGTCTACGATTTAGAATGGACACAAGGGGTAAAATACGGAGAAATCTTCAATCAGCCTGAATATGAGCATTCAAAATACTCATTTGAAATCAGTAATCAAGAAATGTTACTAGAAAACTTTGGTAAGTTTGAAGCGGAAGCAAAACGTTGTATTGACGAAAGTTTAGTGCATCCAGCTTATGATTATATTCTAAAATGTAGCCATACCTTCAACCTACTGGATGCGCGTGGTGCAGTTTCGGTGACTGAGCGTGCTGGCTATCTGGCTCGTATTCGTAATATGGCCAAAGCTGTCGCAAAAATCTTTGTTGCAGAACGTAAAAAGTTGGCTTATCCATTATTAGATCGTGAAACTGCAGAAAAATTACTGAAGGAGGACAAATAAGATGGCAAAAAATCTATTATTAGAAATTGGTTTAGAAGAAATGCCGGCTCATGTTGTGACCCCTAGTATGGTGCAGTTACAAGAGAAAGCTGTGAAGTTTTTAGAAGAAAATCATCTAGGTTACGAAACAGTAGAAGCTTTTTCAACACCTCGTCGCTTGGCATTAAAGATCACAAACATTCCTGAGCGCCAAGAAGATACGCAAGAAGAAGTCAAAGGCCCAGCCAAAAAAATTGCTCAAGATGAGCAAGGAAACTGGTCAAAAGCTGCGGAAGGCTTCGTTCGTGGCCAAGGCGTCACCACAGATGCGATTACTTTTCGTGAATTGAACGGCGTAGAATACGTTTATGTCACAAAGCATACAAAAGGCCAAGCCGCTATTGACGTTTTAGCTGGTCTGAAAGAGGTCATCACAAGTTTGACTTTCCCTGTTACCATGCATTGGGCTAACTTTGATTTTGAATATATCCGCCCGATTCACTGGGTAACAGCACTACTTGATGATCAGGTTATTCCTTTCACCGTCCTCGACGTTAAGACAGATAGAACTTCTCGTGGGCATCGTTTTTTAGGCAGTGATGTAACTTTCCAACATGCCGATGAGTATGAGGAAAAAATGAATGCGGAATTCGTGGTTGTTTCGCCAACGGTTCGTAAACAAATGATTATCGATCAAGCCAATGAATTAGCGCAAAAAAATAATTGGTCTCTTGCATTGGATGAAGATTTATTAGAAGAGGTTAACAATCTCGTGGAATATCCGACGGTCTTTGTCGGCAGTTTTGATGAAAAATATCTTTCTGTACCAGAAGAAGTCTTAGTAACTTCTATGAAAGAGCACCAACGTTACTTTGAAGTGCGCAATAAAGAAGGAATATTATTGCCTCATTTTATTGCTGCGCGGAATGGCGATGCTGTAAAAATCGATAATGTTGTCAAAGGGAATGAAAAAGTTTTAACTGCTCGATTGGATGATGCAGAATTTTTCTTCAATGAAGATAAAAAACTAACTATCGAACAATGTGTTCAAAAATTGAAAAATGTCACCTTCCATGAAAAAATCGGAAGCATCTTCGAGAAAATGCAACGTGTCAGCGTTTCTGCCCAAATCATTGGAGAAACGGTAGGGTTATCGAAGGACGAATTAGCAGACTTACAACGTGCATCAGAAATTTATAAGTTTGATTTAGTCACAAATATGGTAGGAGAATTCCCTGAATTACAAGGGATTATGGGCGAAAAATATGCCTTACTTCAAGGGGAAACACCAGCTGTCGCAAAAGCTATCCGCGAGCATTATCTACCCATCTCTAGTGAAGGCGAACTGCCTGAATCTGCGATTGGTTCAGTACTAGCAATTGCCGATAAGTTGGATAGTGTCCTGTCATTCTTCGCTGTTGGAATGATTCCAAGTGGCTCGAATGATCCATATGCTTTGCGTCGCCAAACCTATGGTATTGTGCGGATTATTGAGAATAATCAATGGGCCTTCCCATTAGTTGATTTACAAGAAAAAATTGGCCAACAAGTCAATCAAGATGTTGCAACCTACGGACTAGAATTACCAACACAACAAAATGAAGTTTTAGATTTTGTAAAAGCTCGTTTACGTCAATTCTTGTCGACAAAACAGGTCCGTCATGACGTGATTGATGCTGTCATTTCAGCAGAACAAAAGAACTTAACTAAACTATTCAGCTCCGCTAAAATCCTGCGCGAACGCTTAGCCGATGTTGACTTTAAGCCGTCAATGGAAGCTTTAACTCGTGTCATTAACTTAGCCAAAAAAGGACAGGCAGCAGATGCGCCAGCATTGCCTGCGGTAAATCCAGCCTTATTTGAAAATGAAGCGGAAAAAGAATTGTATCAAGCCGTTCAAGTCCTTTCAGAAAACTTTGCTACGCAAACAATGGCAGATAATTACCAATCATTAATCTCTCTACGTCCATTGATTGAAGCTTACTTTGACCAAACGATGGTCATGGTGGATGACGAGCAAGTCAAAAACAATCGTCTAGCACAACTCGCTCAAATCGCTTCAATGGCTTTATCGTTAGCTAGCTTAGATTTATTGGTTACAAAATAAAAAGGGTGTGACAGAAGCTATTTCTGAGTCACTCTGCATACAAGTAAAAAGCCAAGAGAAAAAATTCTCTTGGCTTTTTTGACTGTATTTTTATTGTCCTATGCTAGGTTGGTCTTACAGAATCAGATGGAGTAAAAACGGAATGTAGAGTAAATAAAGCAGGACGCTATAGCCCAAACTAGACGCGGCAAATTCAACATCGCCTCCATAAGAACGAGTCAGGATTGGCACTGAATTTTGAATCGGCATCGCAGATTGAATAATAAACACCTGAAGCATCATCTCAGGAACGTGAATCCATTGACCCAAGAGCCAGACGATAGCAGGAGAAATCAGATAACGACCAATTAAGACACCCATAATTGCTCGATTCATTCGTAAGTTTTTGATACCAATTTGAAAGACGATAATACCAATCGCAAACATCGAGAGTGGCGTGGTCAAATCTCCTAAGTAACCGGTAAATGAGGTTAAAAACTTAGGAACGGGGATCGACAATAAAACCCAAATGATCCCAATAATAAAGCCAATTAAGGCGGGTGAAAAAACTTTTTTAAGAGCAGCTAGTGGATTAATTTTAATCTTCGTTTGCTGACTCTCAGGATTATCCTGAGCCATTTTATAGACACCAACCGTCCAGAATAGACTGGTATTAATGATGTAATATAACAAAACGAAGGGGACAGATACCTCGCCAAAAATGGCTAAATTAATCGGTAAGCCCATAAAAATCGTGTTAGAAAACGTCGACATCGTGATAAACGTGCCTCGTCTAGTCGCCGAAACGCCCGTAAACTTTGCATAAAGTGAGCTAATAATAAACGTAGCAACAATCGAGCACAATGGAATCAGCATGCCTGAAAAAAGCGCCAAAAATTCATCGCGAGAAAAGTTTTTCGTGATATTTAAAAACATGTTACAGGGCAGGGCAATCGTCAAAACAAGTTTTGAAAAAACGTCTGCCGTATGATTTGTAAACAGCTGGCGGGCACTCAGCCAATAACCCATAAACATCAAAACAAAGATCACAAATATATTAAGATATGCATCAACCAAATCAACCACTCCTTTACCAATAGTTCTAGAGTACCACAGGGAAAACTAGAAAGGAAGATGAGGAAGGCAACTCGCGTACGAAAAACAGGCGATATTTTGTCTGAAAATATTCTCAGAAAAAAGGAGTAGTTCACTGATTAAATGTCATAACTTAGTTGTATTTTAAAATTTTTGAATCTGTTATTTATGGACGAAAAGAGGCCGAAAAAATAGCTATTTTCTAGCCACTTGTGGCTAGTTGCGTATTTTTAAGAGTAAAATCTAAGGTAAAAAGGCTTGTTTAAAAGGAAAAAGCCACTAACTGAGGGATTCATGCTATTTTCGGCTCTGTTAAAATACGTGAAAACACCGCAACTAGCCACAACTTTGAAAAATGCACTAAAGACTGTAATTTTCTGAGAAATGTAAGCTTACCTCAGATAGTTTGTGTGAAAACTGCGCTTAGAGTCCCGAGCTTGCAAGGTTCTCGACTCTTATACACTTTACTCTCATTAGTTAATGGATGACAAATTAGCCATTTTTTACAAACTTGTGGCTAGTTGCGTTTCTGTTCGGTTTTTGGAGCAAAAAAAAGAAGCAGGATCAGATCCTACTCCTTGTTCTATCTAATTTGTCGCCTGTTTTAGACTTATTACTTATTTCTTTGTTGTTTGCCTGCATTACGACCTTTACCAGATCCGTTAGCATTTTTTGGTGTGTTATTTCCTTTGTTACCAGCCGCTTTTTTAGGCGTAACATCTTTCATCGGTGTTACGACTTGTTTCGGCGGGTTCAAACGAAATTCTTCGGCTACTTGCGCTTTAATTTTTGGTTTCATTAAGACATTTGAGATAAACGTTTGTAAACAACTGAAGACCCCACCGACTACCCAGTAAAGCGTAACGCCCGCTGGTGAGCTGATTGACATAAAGACAATCATTAAAGGAGAGACAATCAACATCGTTCTCATTGTTTTCTTCTGTTCTTCCGGAATACCAATTGTTGAAATGTACCCTTGCACTAGATAAGCGACACCGGCAATTGCAACTAAGACTAAGCTTGGTTTGCCTAGGTCGATCACATTCAAGAAGGTTGACGACTGAATGCCTTCTGTATATCGCGCAGTAAAGTATAACGCTGAGAAAATCGGCATCTGAATCAGTAGGGGTAAACAACCAATCCCACCCGTCATGCTCATGCCATTTTCTTTATAGACATTTTGAACTTCTGCTTGTGCAGCCATTTGTTCATCTCGCGTAGTTGCTGCTTTTAATTTTGCTTGAGCCGCATCAACTTGAGGCTTCAAGATTTGCATTTTTTCTGCTTGAACCATTGATTTTTTCGATTGATTAATCCCTAATGGCAAAATAATTAAACGAACAATAATCGTCAACACGATAATCGCCCAGCCGTATTCCCAATGGAAATTTTCGACTAAATAAGTAATCATACCGCCCATCGGTTTCACCAAAATACGATAAATTATCCCATTTGTATCAGGATTTCCATTCTTGTCCATCCGAACACACCCAGATAAAAAGAGGGCGATTGTAATTAAGCCAGATCCTAGCAACCAATTTTTCCATTTATTCATTGAATTCTTCCTCTACATTTAATTTACACAAAAATAACTATACTAGAAAAACGGCTTGCTTTCAATTGTATTCACAGAAAAATCAAAGTTTGTTTGACGAATTGTCGACTTTTTTGCAACTTGCCCTTTTTATCTCCTAATAATAAACGACATCGAACCGTTTGCGTTCTTCAATAGACGCATCTTCGTCCATCTTAAATTGAGTGACTCGACCACTGGGACTAGGGGAAGCTTTGACCGCTTTTATAAACAAGTCCATTTGCTCCTCGTCACCAATCGCTTCAATCGTGACAGAGCCATCGTCCTCATTTTTGACCGTTCCTTTAATGCCAATCTTATCCGCAACGATCTTCGTCATATAGCGAAATCCAACACCTTGGACCCGGCCGTCGACATTAATACGTACCTTTTTCATCTCGTCACATCCTTTATCTTTCCTTTTATCTTAACGAGTTTTTTCGCTCTTTTCAAGCAATTACTTATGAATAATGAGGAATCTAAACTTTTAAAATTAGACCACTCAGACTAAAAAAAATTTCAAACGCAAATTTCAAACATGGTATAATGAAGCGAGGTGAAAATTTTGAACGAAATTTTATCAGTTAAGAATACAACAATCAAAGAAATTAAAAAATTGCACAAAAAAAAATATCGAGTTGAAAGTCAGCAGTATCTGTTGGAAGGCTTTCATCTAATCGAAGAAGCTGTAAAATATAATAACGTCCTTACACAAGTCTTGGTCACACAAAGAGGATACCAGCAGTGGGGGGCTTGGCTAGAAGCTAAGGCGATCGCAGATGTCTCATTAGTCAGTGATGAGGTCATGAAAAGCATCTCAGATTTGCCCACTCCTCAAGGGATTTTAGCGGTCGTGGCGATGGCAGAAGCCGTAATTACGGACTGGCAAGGGGCTTGGTTACTCCTAGACAATGTGCAAGATCCTGGTAATGTCGGCACGATGGTTCGGACTGCTGATGCAGCGGGCCTTTCTGGGATCATTTTAGGTGAGGGAACCGCCGATATCTATAGTACGAAAACGCTCAGAAGTATGCAGGGGAGTCATTTTCATTTGCCCGTCGTCTCAATGAATCTAAAGGACGCTATTTCCGTATTTAAGGAACAAACGATTCCTGTGTATGGTACAGAATTAAATGAGTTTGCCGTCTCATATCAAGACGTTTCAGCCAGTCAAAATTTTGCGTTAATTATGGGAAATGAAGGACAAGGTGTCGAAAAAGAACTCTTAGATTTGACCGATAAAAACTTATACATTCCTATAAAAGGACACGCAGAATCCCTAAATGTCGGCATCGCTGCAGGAATTTTGATGTTCCATCTAACCGTCTAGTTAAAGGGCAGATTCATATTAAGGAACTGTTAAGCTTTGTTAACAACTACTAAAAACCCTAGGATTTTTAGAAGCACGATGTTATACTATGGACATCTTAATTTGTTCTATTAGAAAAGGTGGCAATCAACGTATATGACAGAAAAATGGCAGAATGATGCAGAATATATGACCTATGTAGAAGATTTACTCGCCAATGAGGCCGTTCAGAAGTTAGCAAATTACAAACAACATGTCCACTCGACACGCTTAGAGCATTCGATTAGCGTCTCATACAATAGTTATAAGTTAGCCAAAAAATGGGGCGGGGATGCCAGAGCAACTGCTCGTGCAGGCCTGTTACATGATTTATTTTATTATGATTGGCGCACAACCAAGTTTGACGAAGGTTCGCATGCCTATATGCATCCACGGATTGCAGCAAAAAATGCAGAGAAAATCACCACGCTCTCTGACTTAGAGCGAGATATCATCATCAAACATATGTGGGGCGCAACAATTGCACCTCCTAAGTATAAAGAAAGCTATATTGTGACAATGGTCGACAAATATTGCGCAATTAAAGAAGCCGCCGAACCCTTAACCGCGAGAATGAAAACTAGATGGCATCGTGTTTTCGGCTAAATATGCGTTTGAATAGGCACAGAGCCCACTGATTTGTATTTGAAAATCAGTGGGCTCTGTGTTACTCTTTTTTAGACGAATTTGGCGGGAAAGCTGTTAAATTTTCCGCTACTTATTCCTGATGAATGGCTCGCGCAGCACCTCTTTTGTAGTCGTAGCCGCTTCATTAATTGAGGAGGGTTTCTAATAAAAAAACAGAGTTTACAAGCATTGAAAATCCCTATCTACATGGTAAAATGGCTGATTTTAACCGCCATCTTAGGCTTATTCATGGGCAGTTTATCAGCTTTCTTCTTGACTAGTTTGACCTGGGTCACCGATCTGCGCCTCGCTCAGCCATGGCTGCTTTACCTATTACCAGTCAGTGGAGCTGTTTTTGCAGCACTTTATACGTATTACGGGAAAAATGCGCACCGAGGAAATAATTTAGTCATCGAACAAGGAAATGGCGGTACGGAAAAAATTCCATTGCGCTTAATTCCGCTAACTTTATTTGGCACCTTAACTACTCATTTATTTGGTGGTTCTGTTGGTCGAGAGGGAACCGCTGTTCAAATGGGTGGTGCCTTAGCCGATAACCTTGGGCGTTTCGTAAAATTAGGGAAAGTTGAAAGAGAAATCCTGATTATCAGTGGGATCAGTGCCGGCTTTAGCTCAGTTTTTGGTACACCACTAGCAGGCACGCTCTTTGGATTAGAAGTCCTCGCCATCGGAAAAGTCCGAACGGAGGCCTTATTTCCTAGCTTTTTTGCGGCATTTTTTGCAAATCTCGTCACAAACAGCTATGGTGTGCAGCATAGTCACTATCACATGGGCGAAATCCCGCCGTGGACAGTGCTCTTATTCGCTCAATTACTTTTAGCAGGTATTTTATTTGGTTTACTTGGCTGGGTCTTTAGTCGCTCTATCGCAGGACTCAAAAAGATTTATTCAAATTGGTTTGCTAATCCCATCCTGCGGAATTTTATTGGTGGGGCTGTTGTGGTTCTTGTCGCTCTTATTTTAAGTAATCAACGCTATTTAGGCCTTAGTCTGCCACTCCTGACAGATGCGTTTGCCGGCGATGCCCATTTTTTTGATTTTGTCGGGAAACTGTTCTTTACCGTGCTTTCACTCGGTGCTGGCTATCAAGGAGGAGAAGTTACCCCTCTATTTGAGATTGGAGCGACCTTTGGTTCAACCTTTGCCCAAGTCTTTGGCTTATCCGTGCCATTTCTTGCTGGCTTAGGGTTTATCGGCGTCTTTGCTGGTGCAACTAATACACCGATTGCTTGCTTTATCATGGGGATTGAGTTATTCGGTAGTCAAGCTAGCGTCTACCTCTTTATGATTTGTCTCGTAAGTTTTATGTGTTCTGGAAACAGTGGTATTTATTCTTCACAACAAGTTTCTAAGAAAAAAGGGGAGCTATTCTTACCACTCCGACTCCTGCAAACATCTACCAAAAAAGAGCAAGAATAAACGCACAGAAAGGGAAGTTACGAAAACTTCCTTTTTCTGTGCGTTTTTTTGGATGCGATGTCGATCAACGATAGTCTGTTTTTTTCGCGTAGGCATTTTTTTGCCTAAGGAATAAAGAAAAGTATCGCAGCAAAGAAGACAATCAATAGCGTTATCATGCTGACAATGACTAGATGGAGTTTTTTGTGCATCATAAGGATAGCAACAAATTCTCGCAGAAAGGCATTTGGCAAGAAATAGAAAGCTGTTTTTGCCCCTAATCCATCAATCTTTAAGCCTGCTTTACGCGCATAAATAGCAGCCCGGAAAATATGATAATTATTCGAAGTAAGGAGCGCATGATACGGTTTCTCGGAAGCCGCATCCATAATTTCTTTTGAAAAGCGCATATTTTCTAGTGTCGTTGTCGAATTCGTTTCCACTAAGATATCTTCTTCAGGAATGCCTTTTGAAAGAGCATAATTTTTCATGGCAATCGCTTCAGGAATCTTCTCATCACTTCCTTGTCCGCCCGACATAATAATTTTTGGTGTCTTCATGGTCGCGCGCCTCTGTGCTTTGTAAAAGGCGATAGCTTTATCGATCCGTTTAGCCAGAAGGGGCGTAACCCGTTCGCCATCAATTAAACCTGCCCCCAAAACAATCAGATAATCCTGGCGATAACGCGGCCGATTAAATTGATACAAAATCGAGACAGTCAGAAAATTATAAAGGACAAAGAGGAGGTAAAATAATAGAATTGGGACAAGCAAGTACAGCATTGCCAACCAGTTAGGCAGGTTTCCTACAACAAATAATTGGAAGAGTAGGACGCCTGTTAAAAAGATTGCTAAAAATAAGGTCAGCATGTTCGCTAGGGCATGGGATTCTTTACGAAGAACCACCCAGCCATTCCAGTATAAAAATAGAATCAGTGCGAAAAAGCCAAAAATAAAAATTAAGCCGGCGGGAATCATCAGCAACAGCAATAATCCACTAATGTAGAGATCTCTCGTTTGAAACATTAAGAGAATCAGATACAAGCCAAAACTTACAATAAATAAATTAAAGAATAAACCATTGATCAGCCGCCGTTTTTCATAGAAATAACTACATAAAAAAAGGCCTAAGCAGACGAAGGGGAGGGCGATATAATAATTTTCATAAGAGATGCTCAAATAGAGCACATAAACGCCTAAATAAAGGGAAGACCAACCTATCAGATAAAAGAAATAAGCTGGGTCCATTTGCCTCTTTCGCCAATATCGAATTCCTAAAACACCCATCAAGTATATGAGTGCAACCACTACATACCTTGAAACTTCCATAGACTCAACTCCTTTGTTTTAGTATACCGAAGTTCGCTGAAAAAATCAGTAACCAAAATTAAAATATTTCGACCTGAAAAGAGTCTGAACAAAGGAATGAACAATAAAAAAGCTGACCTTTGTAAGTAACCCTACAAAGGTCAGCATAGACTGCTTACTCTAATAATTAGCTAATCGCGGAGGCGGCCAACATTTCTACCTAAAACAAATTAGAAAAGAAACTTGAAACGGAACGCCAAGCTAAGGCGAAAATATTTGCTTTTTCAACGGTGCTATCCACCTTAATATCAGCCTCGTCTTTGATGCTATTATCGATATATCCCAGTGTATCTGCGGCAAGAGAAAGTTCGGCTTTTCCAATAACATCGCCTTCTTTCAATGGCGCTTCCACTTGATTATCTTTAACTAGCTTTTTATCAAGTTTCGGTGTAATCGTTAACTGGCTTGTATCCATATCACTACGAATCCACATATTTACGGGAGCAGCTAAACTAACTTTAACACGTTCTACTTTTCCATCTTTCACTGCAACATCCGTTAAGTCGGGGATAGCAGCGCCCGCTTTACCGACTTCTTTTTGCGTCCATTGATCAAAACTATAATCCATTAATTTACTTGTCTCGTCAAATCGAGCCGCTGGATTCACTGCATGATCGGTGGCATTTAAGACCACAGTAATAATTCGACGATCTTCTTTCGTCATAGTTCCAACGAAGCAGGCACCCGCCAAATCAGTGGTTCCAGTCTTCAGGCCGTCGACGCCTTCTTTGGCATTAATGAAGCCTGGCAACATCCAATTCCAGTTGACCATTTCAACAGGGGATTGCGTATCTTCACCGAACATTTTTGAGGTAATTTTACTCACTTCTAACACTTCGGGAAAATCAATAATCAGATGACGCGCAACAATAGCTACGTCTTTAGCTGAGAGCTCATTTTCATCAGTAGGCGAACTTCCCTCATAGATATTCTCACCTAGATACGCGTTGTTAAGGCCTGAACTGTTGATTACTTGGGCATCCTTAATCCCCCAATCCTTCAGTTGCTTGCGCATCAAATCAACAAACTCAGGTTCACTGCCAGCAATTTTTTCTGCAAGTGCAGCAACCGCAGCATTCGCTGATTGAATTAAGCTAGCTTCGAACAGCTCTCTGACCGTATACGTGCTTTCCTGATGCAACGGTACATTTGATAGATCTGGTGTGACACTTAAATTTTCCACATAGTCTGAAATGGGGACCGTATCTTCCCATGAAAGATTGCCTTTCTTAATCTCATTTAAGACAAGGTAAAGGCTGATTATTTTCGTCACTGAGGCGATGCCCATAGGCGTGTCGCCCTCTTGATTATATAAAATCTTGCCCGTCTCAACATCGACAGAAAAAGCGGCAGCTGCTCGAACTGAAAACGTCTCGCTAGTTGTTTGCGTTTCTTCCTGAGTGGTTTCTTGCGCAGTTTCTTCAGCAAAAGCTGATACTGCTGTAAATAATGGCGTGAAGCTGACTAAAATACTGGTTATTAATAGAAGAAATGTACGTTTTTTTCGAGGCATGTCTTTGCTCCTTAATTAAAATTCTAGGTCTAAAGTGTATCAGAGAGTGCGTAGGGTTTCAATCATTCCTAGAAAAACTTAATAATGTATTTAACTTCCATCAGAAGTATGCGAATGACAGTAACGATAAAAATAACGCCCTTGAAAGTAAATGAAATTTTAGGCATTCAGAGTCCTTATAGGGAGGTAACGAAGGTAAAAAACTGTCAAATAAAGCCAAAGCAGTAAAAATGAAAGGTTTGCTTTAATGCTGAACTCAAGTTACTATAGATGTAGAGAGGTCGAATATTTACATATAAAGATGATACAAGATTGATTGATGAAGCAAAAAAATAGATTGCCTTTCATGAGTCACTTAGAGAAGATTATCTTGCCCCATACACTAATTCTGCCAAGCGTAAAATTATGTGTTAAAAGGCTAAGGTGGTCGCATTTGAACATGTACTAGAGTTAATATCATAGCCTCTATATTTTATGTATAGTCAGCTCTTTCTTTTTGTAAGAAAGAGCTTTATTTTTTAAACTTTTTTAGGATAAATAAGACGAGATAGTGCATTTGAGACTGATGGAAACCTGATTTTTAAAAATTCACATAGACATGTTTGAAAAAAAATGAAAAGGAGAAATGTTTTGAAAAAAATTTTAGTAATTGGTGCCGGTATGGGAGGCTTGTCTGCAGCAATAAAATTACAGCATGCAGGTTATGAGGTAGAAATATTTGAAAAACTAGATAAGCCTGGTGGAAAGATGAATCAGCTCACATTTTCTGGCTTTACTTTTGACACAGGGCCATCGCTTGTGATGATGCCAGATATTTTTCGTGAAGTGTACACGAATGTTGGGAAAGATCCTAATGATTACATAGAACTTTTGCCGCTAGATCCTGCAATATCTGTCTACTATGAAGATGACATGTCTGAAAAGATCGATGTCTCATCTGACTTTAGTAAGCTGATTCCCACACTTGAAAAAATTAGTGTCCGCGATACAGAAGGCTTTTTAAACTATCTAAAAAGTATTTATGGTCGTTATAACATAGCAAAAGAACACTTCATTTTGAAGTCTTTTAATAAGAAAAGTGATTTTTATAATGCCAATACGATTTTACAAGCGCTCAGATTAAGAACGTTTAATAATGCTTCTGCTTCCATAAATAAGTATGTGAAAAATAAATATATCGCCCAAATGTTATCTTTTCAAACGCTGTACATCGGTGTTTCACCTTATAATGGTCCATCACTGTATACAATCATTCCTATGATCGAATTATTGTATGGTGTCTTTTATTTAAAAGGTGGCATGCATAGTATGGCAAAAGGAATGGCACGGGTGTTTGAAGAATTAGGTGGGAAGATCCATTACAATACTCCCGTGGATGAAATTACGATGGCAGAGTCAAAAGTACAAGGCGTCCGAATTAAAGAGCAGACATATGAAGCTGATTTTGTGATCACAAACGCTGATTTTCCTTATGCTGTAAAAAATTTGGTAAAAGATGAGAAAGTAAAAGGGAAATATACGGATGCTAAAATAAATCGTTTAAAATATTCTTGTTCCTGTTTGGTTTTTTATTTAGGTACAAAGCGAAAATACTCAGATATAAGTGTGCATAATTTTGTTATAGCCGATGACTTGGATAGGAATTTACATGAAATATTTGAAGGAGATAAAATTAAAGATCCTTCTTTTTATGTGTATAGTGCTTCTCAGATAGATGAGACTATGGCTCCTGAGGGTAAAGATGGATTATATATTTTAATTCCCGTATCTGAACTTTCGATTTCGAAATACGAGTGGAATCAAGAGACCGTTGATTACTATCGCGAGACCGTCTTGACTAAATTAGCAAAACATCCTAGTTTTGGTACTATATTTACGGATATTGAAGTAGAACGGGTCTTTACACCCAAAGAATTTGAAGGACAATTTAATGCATATAATGGCGCCTGTTTTGGTTTGCAACCTATTTTAAAACAAAGTAACCATCTTCGACCACAAAGCAAAGCCTTAAATTGTGAGGGCTTGTATTTTTCTGGGAGTAGTACACACCCTGGTGCGGGGGTGCCTATTACGATTTCTTCTGGGCTATTGGCGGCGAACTCTTTATTGGAAGATGAGGGCAAAAATTGAAGAAACAACTTTTAGAAGCTGACTATAGTTATTGTGAATCAGTTATTAAAAAAAATTCAAAAAGCTTTTATACAGCATTTTCTACCTTACCTTTCCCGAAAAACAGAGCAGTTTATGCGATCTATGCGTTTTGTCGAATGGCCGATGATCTGGTAGACAACGAAGAGAATCAGAAAGATAAATCTAAAAATATCACGGAACTAGCTCAATCTCTTGAAGACTTTTTTAATGGCGATATTCCGCGCGGGCCTGTCTGGACCTGTTTAAATGACGTCTATTCTAAATATGAAATGAATAATGACGCTTTTCGCATTCAATTGAAAGGGCAGAACTTAGATATTAATTTTGAACAGCCTGAAACCATGCGTGATATGTTAGATTATTCTTATATGGTGGCTTCCTCGGTAGGACTTATGTTGCTCCCAATCGTTGCTCAAAAAAATCATCAGAAACTAGAAGAGACCGCGATTAATTTGGGGTTTGCTATGCAAATTACCAATATATTGAGGGATATTGGCGAGGATTATCATTCGTATAATAGAATTTATCTTCCAAAAGAATTGATGAGCAAATATAGTGTGACAGAAGAGATGATTAAGCAAAAAGTGATTACGGCAGAGCTCATTTCTCTTTGGGAATATTTGGCAAAAGAAGCTGAACACTACTATCAACTTTTTTACGAAGACCTATTTTTATTTGATAAAGATTGTCAGAAACAATTAATCATAGCTAGCAAGGTATATTCGGAAATACTGAATGTGATAAGGAAAGATCATTATAGTTTTCTTATTAAGAAGAATAAGGTCTCAAAAAAGGACATGCTGCTAATTTTGAATGAGTATAGAAGTTCAGTCGATTAGTAGAGTAGTTAGAAAGCTGATTGAACATAATTAGGTTAGGCCATCTATAAATTAGACTAAATTTTTGGTCTTGCTGAGCTTCTAAATACTTACTTTCCAAAGTACAAAGTGGCCCATGAAGAGTGTAATTTATCTTCATGGGCCCTTTATGTTGTTTCATCCATGGCTTCAAAAACCAAAAAACAGTTCTTTCTTAGTACTTTTTTTATTCAAACTATAGAATAGTCTTTATCGTAAAACTCCAAAAAAAAAGACCGCCTTAGGGAAGACGATCACGTTTAGCTTTTTCTGGCACACGTATTGCTTGACTCTCTTTTTGCATATAATTATTAAGTCCGTATAAAGATATTCCTGTTAACATGACTAAACTTACAACCATTAATATATTGACCATATATAATTCTCCGCCTCTCATAGTTTCTAACGTGGAAGGTAGGAGTCGAACCTACACCTTGTGAAGAAGAGGAAATCATCCGATTTCATATCCTACGAACGGAACATCCTTGTTCATCCACCTAATACATTTAGTATACAGGATAAACCTAAATTTTTACATAAAAAAGGTTGTAGAAATCTGTAAGCATTTGTGAAGATTCTGCGACTTTTGAAAACGCTTGATATATTCCTTGTTTTTCCAGAATTCTTCCAATCTTTTTTCATGATTACAGCATAAAACACTCAAAAGAATTTCAAGAAAAAGGTAAAAGAGCGATAAAAAAACTGGCGCTTATTTGGCTCCAGTTTTCGTTTTTTTTTACTGATTAAACTCTTCTTTTAATAACGCATAGCGATTCATATCACGCAATTCTCCATACATATTCGTATCTTGTCGATCCACGCCAACAAAGGTAAAACCACAAGAAAGGGCTACTTGGTTACTTGGCTGATTTTCGACATCCGCTACAATCGATAATTTATTCAGTCCCATCTCTTCAAAGGCCAAGGCACAGATCTTTTTGACAGATCGAGTCATGATACCTTTTTTGGTATACTCTTTCCCCAGCATATAACCGATTTCTGCGCGCTGATGCAGTGCGCTTATAAAATGCAGATCAATATTGCCGACAATGGTTCCTTCATATTCAATCAGAAATAACCGATCCGTGCCATTTGCTTCACCTGTCAACTTCAGTTTAAAATAGTTTTCCTCATCCGTAACTGATTGTGTAGCATCCACAAAATCTAAGTAAGGACGCAAATGTTCCCGATTGGTATCCACAATCCGAAAAATATCCTCTGCCATAGACATTGTGGGATGTATCAGACTGACTTGTTCATCTACAACTAATCGAACACGATAATCCATAGTAACCCCTCATTTCATTTTAATGAAAATCTTAACAAACATCCAGAGAGAACACAAGAGCAAATGGATAGAAGAGCACATCTATACACTATGGTCTTTTTTAACCACCGTCTATTCATCGATAAAGGTCACAAAGCGGCGATTCCAAATTGATTCATAAAATTCGCAAGTCTGTTCAGCAGTCATATACTGGGTATCGTAAGTCGTTGTCGTGCCATGTGTCATCAAGAGTTGGTAGCCTAAGCCATGAGCAAACTTCACTGTGGTATCCACACAATATTGTGATTGCGCGCCACAAATTTCAAGTGTTGAGACTGCTAATTGATCCAATAATTCTTTTAATCCTGTCTGATAAAAAGAATTAGCATGGGTTTTTTCGATAAAATGAACATTCGCTCCGATGGTTTTTATTTGTGGAATGATTGCCCAATCCTCTGAGCCGGCAATGAGTTCTTCATCAGAATGACGAATAAAAATAATCGGCCGCTCATCATTTAAATAGTCGGTAATCCGCTGATTTACTTTGGTTACTACCTGTGGCAATTCATGGATAATCTGATCCTCCGTATAGCATACGCCGTTTTGTAAATCAATCACCAATAAAGCATCTCCGATAGTTTTCATAAGCATTCTCCTCATCAATAAGTTAGCCTATTATAGCATGAAATAAGCAGCGATTTGCGAGCGATTCATCCGCCTAATAAGTGCAACTATAGATTTTTTGGATGATCAAATACCATCCACAATAATTCCAATAACAGAACCTACCGCAGACTGTGCCACTCTGAGTAGACGATTTTTAGTTTCTAAAACAGCATAAAGTTCTCGAAAGTTTCTCTGAAATGAATAGAGAGTAAAAATTAGCACCATGATTAATAAAAATTTTAGTATAAACATTGTGAGTTCCTCCTCGAATAATCTTTTAACTAACTTTAGCAGTTTTTCAGCAGCAAACAATCGGACTTAAGATGGATAAATTAGTAGGTTTTACTGCTTCAAGCTTAGCTAATACACGGAAATCGCCTTGATAGTCTGTTATCTTTTGAGAGGTATTTTCACAAGCTCATTAATTGTGTCATTCCTATTCCTACAGTATAGTATTCAACGAAGGAGGTGTAATTCATGGCTACAACATTCGTTATTTTACACATTGTTTTTGGACTTATTTCATTTGCTGGTTCATTATTATTAGCAATCGGTTTTAGAGGAGAGTTTCAAAAACTGACAACGATCCAAAAATCTGGCATAATGCTAACAATTATTAGTTTATTTGCCACAATTGTCGTAACAATGGCTTCAAAAGGCAGTTTATTGTCTGCAGGTCTTTTCCTATTGATTGGTTTGTTAACCTGCGTATTTCTTATGGGCAAAAAAAGCAAAGCCTGATCATATAGCAAGATAATTAATCGCAATTCTGTGATTTTAGGACAAAAATAAGGGACGGCTAGCCGATCCTTTATTTTTTTCTATTTTATTATTTAAACTATCAGGTACAAGAGGATAGGGAATCAATGTGGACCTTTATTGCGAAAAAAAGCAAAAAAAACCACCACGACCGTCGCCATGGTGGAAATGAAGGTTGTTATTTACTCTTTGGTAGGAGTAAGTATGAAAAACCAATTCGGGATAATTGGCATACGCTTATTATACAGCAGGGGAATAGATGAATCATGAATATCTGCTAGTGAATTCCTAAATTTTTTATGAGAAAAAGCTCATGATTTTTTCTAGCTATGTATCTATTTTTGCAACTCGTATTATTGTATGGAATTTTTTTAGTGTGGTACACTTGGAATTGTAAAGAGATTTTCAATTTAGGAGGCGTTCATTTTATGACGGAAATCGGTAAAAAATTATTGTCTCAATTGACTGCTGCAGATGCGACTGGCCCTTTTGTCACAATCATGTTGAACACTCATGTGGCGCACCAAGAAGTAGAAAAGGATCAGATCAAGTTGAAAAATTTTGCTAAAGAAGCAAAAAGACGCTTTGAGAAAAAATACGTTGGACACGACTGGCTCGCTTTTCAAGAAAAAATTGACGCTCTATTATCAAGTAAAGAATTTTGGCGGACGAACGCAACAAGTGTCGCCATCATTTTAACCGAACAAGAAACGTACATTCATCGCCTATCTATTCGGGTGGATGATCAATATTATGTTAGCGATACGCCTTATATTTTGGCGATTATCAAGAACGCACAATTTAACTATTCCTATTATTTGCTTGGCTTAAACCGCGACAGTATCAAGTTGTATCATGTCGATAATAAGCAAATTAACGCCGTTTCATTACCTGAAGATGCCCCGGTCGATCTAGTCACCGCGCTAGGGGATGAATTGACGAATACAGGTAGTACCTCAGGGAAGGATGGACAAGCGGTTCATGGCATTAATACGAAAGATGAAGAAGTTGAGATTGATTGGTTGAATTATTATCAAGCAGTCGACACGTTTTTCAAAGATTCTTTCGAAAATGCGGGAAATCTACCAATCTATCTCTATGCTCTCCCTGAAAATCAAACGCTCTTCAAAAAAGTGGCAAAAAATCCTTATTACCAATCAGACATTGCTATTTCAGCCTCACCTTCACAACTGACTACCACAGAAATTCAGACAGCCGTTGAGAAGATAAATAGTGAGTTGACTAAAAAAGAAATAGCTAGCTATGAACCTTTAATGAACAAGAAGTTTCTTGATTCACTGGTTGACTTAGTTCCAGCTGCTAAAGATGGGAAGCTATCCCATGCCTTTATTGCTACTTCCAATTTAGCGGATGGCTTTGGCGAAGATCCTGAAACCGAATATGATCGGCGACAGGTCTTAAATACGCTAGCCGATGATGTTTTACAAAATAGTGGCCAAGTCTTTGTCTTGGATCAAAAAGATGCGCCTGACGAAAAAAGTCTACTAGGTATTCTTCGCTACTAATCAAAACAGAGCAGGGTAGTTGAATCAACAAGTAATCCTTTTCATTAGATAAATGGACAAGAGCCTAACCGATTCCTCGGTTAGGCTCTTTAATTAAGTATTAAATATTTTTCTAGTCTGATATAACGACCTTCATTATACGTAGACTGGGATTTTCATCTTAACTATTAGTCACTTTTACAAGGTCAACGAGAAGCAATTTCGTTTCTCATCTACACAATTTAAACCCATTCCTCTTTTAAATCTATGCGGTTCCATGACCGCGCCTTCGGAGTAGACTGCTATCAAAACGAAGCAAAAGGACTTTCACATCTAATTTCTTAATACTTTGTTAGTATAACAGATAAAACGTTCGGTTGCTATCGCTTACTTTCAAGCTTAATAATTCCTTAATTCTATAAATTATTCCAAGAAAAGGCTAGCCCACATTTTTAATCTGTGCTATAATAGTAGTGTAGTTTTTGTTCGGTAATATATGGTAGTTTGTTTCATAATAAACATCTTCCACATTCACCCTTCAAGTAATTGCAAAATATGTGTTCAACACAAGGAGGATTTTTATTATGGAAACAGGTACAGTAAAATGGTTTAACTCAGACAAAGGTTTTGGCTTCATCACTGCAGAAAACGGAAACGATGTATTCGTTCACTTTTCAGCTATCCAAGGAGACGGCTTCAAAACTTTAGAAGAAGGCCAAGCAGTAACTTTTGATATCGAAGATGGTCAACGTGGCCCTCAAGCTACTAACGTTAACAAAGCTTAATTAACTTGTAGACTTCAGACTTCTGACAATTCGTTGTCAGAAGTTTTTTTTGTAGTCTGTGACAGACTAGCCCAAGATTGAACTAAGCAAATTTCCAGAATTAACAAAATTTCCTTGCATTATTCTGATGAAACTTTTATCATGAAGAAGAATAGTTTTAGATTAGTACTTATTTTTAATGGTTTGAGAGAGTCAATCCGCGGCTGAGAGATTGATACCCCCTTAGATAAGGAACCTACTAAACTTAATTTGCTGTGAAAGCAGCACGATTCCCATCGTTATCGGGCTCAAGTTGGGCTATTAAATCAATAGCCAAGCAAGGTGGTACCGCGAAATTCAATCGTTTCGTCCTTACATGGACGAGGCGATTTTTTTATTTTTTTAGGAGGAGAAAAAATGACAAACTTACAAACAGAAGATTTTTCAAAATGGTATTTACAAACAATCCAAAAGGCTGATTTAATGGCTTATTCACCTGTTCGAGGCTGTATTATCTTTAAACCAGATGGCTATGAATTATGGGAGCACATCCAAGAAGAATTCAACAAATTTTTACGTGCTGAAGGCATTCGTAATGCTTATTTCCCTATGCTAATCCCGCAAAGCTTTTTCCAAAAGGAAGAAGATCATATTGAAGGCTTCGCACCTGAATTACCTTGGGTGACGGAAGTCGGTACTGAAAAATTAGAAGAACCTCTAGCACTGCGTCCAACCTCTGAAACGATGATTGGTTCAGCATTTAGCGAATGGATTAACTCATATCGTGACCTGCCTTACGAAATTAACCAATGGGCGAATGTTTTCCGTTGGGAGAAAAAGACCTTGCCATTCTTACGAACTTCAGAATTTTTATGGCAAGAAGGGCATACAGCTCACGAGAATGAAGAAGACGCCCGTGTGCGGACTGAAAAAGTTTTAGAAGCTTATGCTGACTTAATCGAAAATTTCTTAGCAATTCCAGTGTATCGTGGTCAAAAAACTCCTTCAGAACGCTTTGCTGGAGCCGTTGATACGTATTCAGTAGAGGCGATGATGAAGGATGGGAAGGCTGTCCAAGCAGGTACTTCTCATTATATGGGTACGAAATTTGCGGAAGCCTTTGATATTCGTTATCTTAACCGTGAAAACAAACACGTCCATGCCCATACAACTTCTTGGGGAATTTCTACTCGTTTGATTGGCTCATTAATCATGGTCCATGGCGATGAACAAGGCCTTATCTTGCCTCCAAAAATTGCGCCAACGCAGATCGTTTTAATTCCTGTTGGTCCTTGGAAAAAGAACCCAGCTATCTTAGAAAAATTAACTGAATTAAAAGCAACACTAGCAGAACAAGGCTACCGTGTACGTATCGACGATACTGACAACTCTGTTGGATTTAAATTTAATGAATGGGAACTTAAAGGGGCAGCTATCCGTGTTGAATGTGGCCCACGTGATTTAGAAAACAGTCAAGTCATGATTAAAGTTCGCGATTTAGATGAAAAACAAGCAGTTTCATTCGACGATCTTGAAGCAACACTTGCCAAAGAATTAGACACGATGCAAACACGTCTATTGGAGAATGCGCGTCTACGCAATCAAGAAAATGAACATCTTGATATCGAAACATTAGATGAATTAAAAGCCCATATCGAAACGTCAAAACAAGCGAACAAAACACCTGGCTTCGTCTTGATTGGTTGGGATGGCAGCGAAGAAACTGAGAAACAAATCAAAGAAGAAACAGGCTTCACTACTAGAAATATTCCGTTTGAAGCACCTGTTGAGAAAACAGTTGATTTAGTCAGTGGCAAACCAGCCAAACATACTGTTTGGATTGCTAGAGCTTACTAAAAATAGAACCAAAAAGTGTTAGCACCCGAATAACGGTGCTAACACTTTTTTAGGTGCGCCTTGCATGGG
>NZ_MAEJ01000031.1 GCF_009933175.1 Candidatus Enterococcus huntleyi
CTTGGCTACGAGACACCGGTTGGTTACCGTAACCAGAGATTGGCGCAGCGAATCCTTGATAATGAGCTCGGATGTGCTAACGCTAGCGAGGCAGTCTAACTTTAACTGTTAGCTCCTGCCGAAGATCGTCACATCCGAGGAGGCTCATTGTCAAGGACAATCGGAATAGCATACGGAAAGAAGTTCTGCACCTTATAAAATTTGTCAAAAAAACTGTTGCCATTCCAAATGAAGCAAGCAATATATGAGGGTGTC
The DNA here is from genome assembly GCF_009933175.1 of Candidatus Enterococcus huntleyi. GTDB lineage: Bacteria > Bacillota > Bacilli > Lactobacillales > Enterococcaceae > Enterococcus_K > Enterococcus_K huntleyi. Next base: position 256 of record NZ_MAEJ01000031.1, read on the forward strand.
GAAATCTGGGGCTACATGGTTTGGAGCCCTATAGATATTGTCAGTTCAAGCACAGGGGAAATGAAAAAGAGATATGGATTGATTTATGTCAATAGAAATGACAACCAGAGCGGAAACTTTGAAAGATACAAGAAGAAATCCTTTTATTGGTACAAAGGGGTTATTGCTTCCAATGGGAATGATTTGTAGGAAGTCACTGCTTACTCATGAACTGTAAATGTACTTGATTTTTAGATTTAAAAGTCTCTGATATTTCAATTTAAGAAATATATTACTAAGATGAGAATTACAAGGAGAATTAATTGAGGATAAACTTATTTTAATTAATTGACTAAAGTCCTTTAATCCCCCCATTTATGTAAAGCTGAGATAGGATAAGAAAAGCTTAACAAGGAGTTGTATATCTTTTTTAATGCTACAAGGTGTAATCAGATATTGTTGAGTATCCATCGGATTACTATCAAAATCGGTTACTTGTATTTCAAAAATATGACAAAATATTTCTATTTGTTTCTATTTGTTTTAAATTCTATTATTTCGAGTATTGTTTATTCTATTTGCTATGCTTTATATAAATAATATTTATCAAAAGTATAGGAGAATTTTTGTGAAAAAAAATATTTTTATTTCCAGTATTTTGATGTTGTTTTCTATGTCGGTGGTTTCTGCATATGCGGAGGATATAGATAATGAGATTGGTAAACAGGAACAGAAAATTGACGTGATAAAGAAAGAAACAAAGACCATAGAGGAGCAAAAGTTAGATACTGATAATTCAATTAAGAAAATTGATGCCGAGATTAAAGAAATACTTGAAAATAAATCAGTTACGGAAAAAAAAGCAAATGAAATTTCTAAAGAAATAACGGAGCTGACAATAAAGATTAACAAAAGAAAAGAATTGCTAAGAAATCAAGCTAGAGATATTCAAACTTCTGATTCATCTAATAGTTTAATAGAGACATTACTTAGCTCAGAATCTATTAGTGATGCAATAAATAAAGCCGTTGCCTCTATTACGATTATGAACGCGAGTAACGGTGTAGTAGAACAGCAGCAGATGGATATAAAAAAGAGTGTTGCACTTGAAAAAGAATTAGAAAAAAAACTAACTGACATTGAAGATCAGTCTGCTGAATTAGATAAGAAACAAAGAAACTTAGTTGATATCAAATTGGGACAAGAATTAGAGTTAGCTGAATTATCCCTATCTTTAAATACTGAAGAAGAAAAGAAACAGAAACTCATTGAGGAAAGAGATGAGGCAGAAAAGAAAAAGAAATTAGCTTTAGAGGCTTTGGAAAAGCAACGAAAAATTGAAGAAGACGCTAAGAGAATGGCTGATTTGGAAGTATCTAAGAAACGAGAGACAATTATTGATAATTCAGCAGAGAATGCGGAATTGGTTGATGAAAAAGCTACAAAAGAAAATCCAAGCGAGACAAGTAAATCTGAAGAAAATGTTGTATCGAATGAAGAAAAAAGCAACGTAGATTTATCTTCCAAAGAAAAAGATGTTCTATCAACCGAGGAGTCTAGTTCGTCAAATACTGGTTGGAGTAGGCCTCTAGATTCTATTAATATTTCAAGCCGATTTGGGTTTCGCTCAGATCCCACAGGATATTCTGGAAATCAACATGATGGTTTAGATTTTACCGGATCTACTGGAACTCCAATTTTTTCAATTAATTCCGGAGAAGTTGTTGCAGCAGGTTATGGACCGTCTACTGGAAATCATGTGATTATAAAACACTCTAACGGTATGTATAGTTATTATATGCATATGAGTACCCCACCGGCGGTATCAGTAGGCCAGTCAGTCTCTTCAAGAGAATACTTAGGAGGGATGGGAACGACGGGTAATTCTACTGGAGTTCATCTGCACTTGGGCATGTCTACTGGATTGTGGTCCGGTTTTGTGGACCCAGCGACTTATATAGGCTTATAGAATTTCATGTTTTTTATTTTAGAGAAATCTAGTGTTTAAGGCAGTATGCTTTATTACGCTAGATTTTTTACTGGATTTATACACTTTTTTTAAATTATTCGAAGTAATAGAATTATCTTTTAATACTTTAAAGACAAGTATAAAGAATATAAATTAGGTAATTATTTCAATATTTTTCAAAACACTTTAATCTCATTTATAGAATATGTTTTAGATATCGACGTAAATTTAGGTGGAAATCGATGGTATATATTCAAAAGCAATCGATCGAAGCTGATTGCACAGAAGAAAAACCGTAATTTTTTTAAAATACATATGAATGATTTGACATATGTTTGATTAATCATTTATAATATTCTTATATTAACTAAAGGATGAGTAAGATGTCAAAAGAAAGAAAAAAAGAAATACGGAGAAAATTGATTAAGGTTTTAAATGAAAATCCTAACTGGTTAGATAGTGATCATACAGAACTAAAAAAAGAAATTCAGTTGTTGGGACAGTTTCTAGGATATAACTCCAAAAACAAAAAAATTGGAGACTTAACTTTAGAGAAATATTTAAAATTACTTAGCTTAGGTTTCAATAACCAAGAAATAAAAGGAATCTATCAGTTATCTGAGGGGAGCTTTAAGGAGTGGCTGAAAGAGCATGATTTTTATCGGCGAAATGTAGATGAGATTTTGAATGAAAACAAAGAATTCAAAAACTATGATTAATCATAAACAATATTTAGGAGGTAACGTAAATGGACAAAGAAGAAATCAACAACAAAAATCATTCTCTTAAAAACAAGACTAGTAACCATGGAGGCACTGAGCATAAACATAATGAAGAACACGATCATAGCCATGGGAATATCCCAGTATATTTTTACTTCATAGGGTTAATCACATTTTTAATTGCTCTATTTTTAGGAGAAGATCTACTTATACTTTCTAACATGTTATTTAGTATTACGGTGGTTTCTGCAGGGTACCATGTAATCATAGAGGGCTTTGGAGATACAATAAAAGATAGTTTGAGAACGAAAAAATTCATGCCTAATATTCATTTTTTAATGGTATTAGCAGCAGCTGCCGCAATGATTATTGGTAGTTTTGAGGAAGCCGGTCTATTGATTTTGATTTTTGCCGGAGCACATTTCTTAGAAGATTACGCTGAGGGTAAGAGTAAGAGAGAAATTACGAATCTACTAAAGCTAAATCCCACTGAAGCTAGAAGAATATCAACTGACAACTCTGTTGAAGTCGTGTCAGTTGATCAATTAGTGGTCGGAGATAAAGTGCAAGTTTTAAATGGAGGACAAGTGCCTACAGATGGGAAAATAATCTCTGGAACAACATCAATCGATGAGTCGTCTATAAACGGTGAAAGTATTCCAAAAGAAAAAACAGTGGGTGACGATGTATTCGGAAGTACAATTAATGGTACCGGTTCATTTGTTATGGAAGTTTCAAAAGATAGTAGTGATACTGTATTTGCAAAAATATTAAAACTAGTTGATCAATCGCAGAAAAATTTGAGTAAAACAGCAACAACCATAAAGAGGTTAGAGCCCAAGTATGTGACCTTAGTATTGATGATTTTCCCATTTATATTGGTCTTGGGTCCAACATTTTTTGGATGGAGCTGGAATGTAACGTTATATCGAAGTATTGTATTTTTAATTTCATCTTCACCTTGCGCATTAGCAGCTAGTGCGGTACCCGCTACTTTATCAGCGATTTCTAATTTAGCTAGGAGAGGTGTACTATTTAAAGGAGGATCATTTTTATCTAATTTAGGGGAACTTAAAGCTATTTCTTTTGACAAAACAGGGACATTGACGAAAGGTAAACCCGTTGTTACAAATCAATATTTCATTGATGGGATCGACGAAGATGAGGTTATCGGCGTTATTGTATCAATGGAAAAAGAAGCAAATCATCCTTTAGCGACTGCTATAGTTAGTAACTTTCCACATACGGAGACAAAAACTCTATCAGTAGAAAATGAGGTTGGCAGAGGATTAGTATCAACTTTCAATGATAATGAATATAGAATTTCTAAACCTTCGGAATTTAACAGTTATGATAAAAGCATAAAAGAAAAAGTTAATGAGTATTCAAAAGAGGGAAAGACTGTTGTTTTAATAGCAATTAATAAGGAAGTTATAGGCTTAATTGCATTAATGGATGTCCCTAACTCGAATGCAAAAGATGCAATAGAATACTTCAATGATCAAGGTGTTCACACTACTTTAATTACAGGGGATGCTAAACTTACGGGTGAATCGATTGGCAATGAGCTAAAGATTGGTCAAGTAATTGCTAATGTTTTACCGGAAGATAAGGCGAAAATTGTTAAACAGCAACAGGATTCATATGGACTAACTGCAATGGTAGGTGACGGAGTCAATGATGCGCCAGCTTTAGTTAATGCGGATGTAGGAATTGCTATGGGCGATGGAACAGACGTCGCTATTGATGTGGCAGACGTAGTTTTAATGAAGAACGACATATCGAATTTAGTGTATGCTCATAAAGTATCTAAACGATTAAATAAAATTGTCTGGCAGAATATTATCTTTTCAATGTTTATTGTATTGCTATTAATATCATTAAACTTTGTAGGTAAAATGACTATAGGAATAGGAGTCTTAGCTCACGAGGGAAGTACTGTGTTGGTTATTTTTAACGGATTGAGATTATTAATTCCTCAAAAAGAAATGTAATAATTATAGGACGGAGATTCTAAATGAAGAATAAGGATTTAGAAAGATCAGTTGAGGGAGTCCAGCAAATTGTAAAAGTACTCAATGATCGAACCAGACTAAAAATATTATTTTTTTTATCGAAACAGGAAAGAAATGTTTCTGAATTACAGTTATTGGTCCAAAGGTCACATACAGCAACATCGCATCATCTGTCTAAGTTAAAAAAAAACAGGATGGTTTCAGCAGAGCGTAAAGGAAAATATATGTACTACTCTTTGAAAGATGAGCACATAAAAACTATTTTAAAAGTTCTGTTTGAACACACTATGGAAGAGGGTGAATTTTGTGGGACACCATCACAAAAAAGATTATTATAGAGATAACCACCATAAAAGTAACGCTTACAAAAAAGAACATCATGGTAATCATGGTTCTTATAGAAGTAACAGAGGCTGCTTAGGCTGTTTAACTCAAATATTCCTAGTTTTAATTATAGTATCATTTATCTTTATCAGTGTTAATTTGTGATTATTAGCTGATGTGTTAAGTAATTGAGGTAAATATTTTGATACGGAGGAACTCAATGAATAGAGAAGAAATTTTACAAACAATCAAAGATCTAATAGCTAATGGCAATATTGAAGAAGCAAATGCTCTTTTGAATGAACAAGCTACATTCTTAGCAGATTATTATGATCAGGCAGCTGGATTATTTGAAAATTTAGATACTGTGCAAATACCTTTTTTTAATAACAAGGAAACTATATTGTTGTTATGGGAAAAACTTTCAAATTTATTCAATAAATAAATATTTAGATGATGAGGGCTTTCATGTTATTTGTAAGTGTAATATCAATATTCGTTCTTCTAAGTGTAGATCAGATTGCTAAATTATTGACAGTTAATATTTTTGCATTATATGAAGAAAGAGTCATCATTCCCGATATTTTTTCACTGACCTATATTCAAAATAGTGGGGCAGCTTGGGGGATTTTGAGTAATAATACAAACTTATTGATTGTTATATCGGTGCCCATAATCGCTATGTTGGGTTGGCTAATGTTAAAAAGTAAAAAAAAGATTCTGACGAGTGGCCTGAATTTTATTATTGCAGGTGCATTGGGAAACTTAGTAGATCGAATAAGGATTGGATATGTAGTTGATATGCTACGTCTTGATTTTCTAAATTTCCCTGTATTTAATATTGCAGATGTAATGTTGACGTTTGGTGTGCTTTTGGTGATCACTGATTATCTATCAGATAAAATATCAAATGTAGAGAATAAAAATCATTAATTTTAATGGGCTTATGCAAGACATTCTGAGAAAAGTGCTATTAAAAAGTATCTGCTTAAATATATTCCATAAATTTTACTGATGTGACACAATCGGATTCTGTCACATTCGTTAAAACCGCTCCATCCTTAGAGGCTCTAAGAGGAAATCACTTTTCTTTTAGGGCCTTTTTTCTATAGCTTGTTTAAATGTGACTTATTATCTGTTATAATCATATTAAGTAACATTTGAGAGGGGACTAAAAATGAAGAGCGTGGAACCGATTCGCGATAAAAAAAAGATCGATGCTATGAAGGCAATTTTAGCTTCCGGAAAATATGGGCAACGAAATTTGGTGCTTTTTTCGATCGGAATCAATACGGCGTATCGAATCTCCGATTTAAGACAGTTAAAATTAAGTGACGTGTTAGAAATTTCCCGTGGTCGGGTGATTGTCAAAGAACGTCTGGCCATGAAGGAACAAAAAACAGCTAAACACAATTCGGTCTTCATTTCGAACAAATTACGAAAAGTGATTCTTGATTATGTTCAATCCGAATTTCCTGAGCAGCTGCAAGTACAAGACTTCAGCAAGTATTTGTTTCCAAGTCGAAAGGGAGCAGATACGCCTTTGACCCGACAAAGCCTTTGGCGGATCATTCATGAAGCAGGAACGGCGGTTGGATTGAAAGAAATTGGTCCCCATTCGATGCGTAAGACCTTTGGCTATTTTTTGTACAAGCAAGGAACCAAAACAGAGATCATTCAGTCGCTGCTCAACCATTCTTCACAACGGGAGACCTTACGCTATATTGGGATCACCCAGGAAGACAAAGATACCGCAGTAAAGAGTTTGGATTTATGACAGAATAACGCCCTATATAATAATAGAAGGAAAAATTCAAGAGGTGAGAAAATGAGCGAAGAAAAGCGGCCTAACTTTCCTGATAAATACCACTTATCTCGCAAAGAGTCTGTGTATTTATTGAAGAAAAATATTGTGGAACTGGTGTACAATGCGGGGAAATTTGAAGGGTTAAATACAACGTTGCTACAAACAGAAGAGATTATTAAGTATAATCGAGCCAATAACGTGGCTGTAGATGATGTCCTGACCATCGTTAACTTAAAAAGAGGCTTTGAACTGCTTTTAAACGACGTACAGGAGCCCCTGATAGAGACAAGTAAGCGGATTAATCGGATCGTTGCAGCAGAGGATGCGCTTTTTCCCGTTGAAATACGAACTGGTGGGGTAGAAGTATCGACGATTCAAGGAAGATATGTGCCGCCAATGTTGACTGAAGATGAGGTGGAAGATCAATATGATAAGATACTGAATCAAGAGATATCAGAGACGGAAAAAGCCCTGCGGCTGTTTCTATTTATTTCGAAAAATCAAATATTCTGGAATGGTAATGTGGGTACAGCCTTGTTGATTGCGAACAAGATTATGTTTAGCAACGGTTTAGGATTACTATCAATACCCGAAAATATGTTTATGAAATTTAACGAACTTTTATCAAAGTATTGCAACAATAATCTATTCGTCGATGAGTCAAATATTATATCATTTTTATATGAACAGTGTATCTTTGGTATTAATTATTTGAAAATAATCCAACATACAATTTAAGAGGTATAAGTAAATGATGACTATAGACGAAGCAAAACAATTAGCAACTTATTTTTCAGTTGGTTCAGCGGGATATATTTTAGACTTTACTAATGTAAGATGGAACATATTTACAAAGAAAATCGTAGGGATTGAAATACAAAATCATTATGGAGGCTCAAAGGGAGTATCCTTTCAAAAGTTTCTGCTTGACGATCAATTTGAGGATTCGTTAAAGAATAGGTTAATCCAATCTTTAAAAGGTATTATGGATCAAGATAAAAAATATGAATCTATTGAAATGAATCCCGTAGTTCAGTTACTTTTTGAGGAAGTATTTAAAGAAGATAATTCAACTGCATTAAGAAAAATGAAATTTTCAAGCGAGATTGATTTACTTTATATTCGGCAGCTACCAATTAGAATTCAAACAGATATTAAAAACAAGGATTTTGACTCTGTGTTGACAAAAGCAAATACTTTAATAGATGAAGTTCTAAAATTTATTATTGAAAATACCGAAGGACCGAGTGTTAATATTAATTTATTTAAGTCAAAAGAATTAAGAAAAGAAGCATTTGGCCGCCTCAATATTAAAACTGAAAAAGATATGGATAATAGGATCAAAGCCCTTGTTGGAGCACTCAATACATTATCAGATAAAATACTCGAAATGAGAAATAGCCAAGGAGATGCTCATGCGCATGGCTCAAATAGAATAGTAATTAAGGAAGAAGAAGCAATTCTTGTTGCAAATTCTTCTATGGTTTTGTGCGAGTATTTGTTTACTAAGTATAAAGGATTAAATAGATAATAAAATGCATATTTATAGTATACAATTCTAATTTTTATGTTATATGCTGCAATTTAAAATCAGTATATGATATAATTGGGTATGGAAAAAATATCTTTTGAAACATTTAAAAGACCTAATGGTCATGATGAATTTTTAGAATGGTTGGAAACATTACCAAAAAAAGATAGTGCGAAGCTTTTACGTACAATTGAAGAAACAGAAAAGAATGGGATGCTAGTAGCTCAACGTTTGAAATGGGTGAAAAAATTAGACACTAATTTGTACGAATTAAGAAGTAAGGTAGGATCAAATATCCAAAGAGCCATCTATTTCCATGTGGACAATGGAAGGTATGTCATTACCCATGGATTTACTAAAAAAACGGAGAAAACACCAATAACTGAACTCAAGCATGCAAAAGAACTTAGAGAGGAGTGGTTCACAAATGATGATTAAAAACTTGATTGAAGAAAAGAAAAAAGATAAAGATTTTGCAGAAGCATATGACCGTGAAGGAAGAAAACTCGAAACTGCAGTTGCTCTTTATCATGCTCGGGAGGAAGCAGGACTAACTCAAGCGGAGCTTGCACAAAAAGCACATACAACTCAATCTACTATTGCTAGAATTGAGAGAGGGGATAACGTATCCTTCGATAAACTTGATGATATTGCGAGGGCTTTAGGTAAAAAATTAGTAGTAGAATTTGCTTAGATATGCCTGAGATACATGGTGAAAAGGAGACTCAAGACTGTTTATTTGGTTCATTGAGTCTCCTTTTTTTATCAATAAACAATTAAAAATAGGTATTTTTTGAGTTTTAAAGATCATGAGGAGGTATTGAGATGAAATTAACTGAAATCGTTGAAGAAATAGCCATAGGTTACATGCAAAACGATCCAAAGAGCAAGAAGCTTGCAAAACACGTAGACGAGGTAAAGGAAATTCTTAATCGAAAGGGTGTCATATCTGAAGGAAGATCTTTCAATTTCCAAAATTTTCCTCAAGATGATTTACGCTCTGAAAGTAAATCTATCTTGAATCAAGGGTCAGTAATATTCTATCAAGGAAGTTACGCGATACATACTGCCATTATGTTTGGCGACTACTTTGTAGATGCTGATGTTGCGTTTTATATTGATGAATTTATTGATTTAGGAATAAGAGAACGTATATTCGAAGCGTTGAAGTATTCCTTTGATGGGAAATATGTTGTCGAATTAAAAAAGCCTTGTATAACGATTGATTTTGGTGATCAATATATGGTGGACATTGCGATATATAGTAAAAGTAGTGATGGTAAAAGCATGAGATATCATAATTGTATCGGTGGAACTGAGACCACTACCGCTGCAGTACCAAAGCGGATTGTATCTGAATTTTCAAATTATCTCAGCAACAACGAACTTAAACGTCCGGTAGTACGGCTGATGAAATATTTTACAAAAAATGCTAGTAATTACCTTCGCATTGAAGATAACGATAAGATTCCCAGTATTTCTTTTATACTTTTAGCCTATTTAGAGTATAGACCTACTGATATCAAATACAATGAGGATAGTGTTAAAAGAGAATTGATAGCATTTGCAAAATGTTTTAAAGAATATGTTGTTAGTCACAAAGAACTTAAAGAAGAACATTTGATGATAACAAATACTTTTTATAAAGTATCAAATTTTGATAAAGTTCTTCAAGTCATTAACGAGGTTCTTCAACAGGTTCAGTCTGAAAATTATGCTTCATTAATGACTTCAAATCATGTGGAAGCAGTTGAGAAGCGTCGTGAAAATAGTGAGTCTTCAAGAAATACTGCTCCCTTGATGGGAACTATGGGGTAATTGGATGGATATAGAATCTATTTTGCGGAAACTCAATATTCAGTATGTAAATAATGGGACACATTTACTTTTTAATTATTTAGAAGTTAGTATGTCTATTTCTATAGATACTACGAATGTTTATATTTCTCCAGATTTTTTTGGGGAAGTTCCTCATGTAATGCAATCTGGAGCTATATGCATATCTGGTACTAAAGAGATAAGATTTCATGAGGATGAAGAATTGGCTTTAGAAAAAACAATAACTACTTACGTACCATGGTTATTGGCAATGTCTGATGGTGATAAAACGATTGAATTTTTTAATGAGATTGACTTCTATTTACTAGTTTTATTTGAATCCAGAAGCAAGAAGGTATTAAAACGTCCGGAAAATTTCATTGAAAGGACAATAGCTTCTCCTCGGAATTTATGGGAAACAATAAGTTTAATAGAAGAAAATAATTGGTACAAATTGACGGTATTAAATTATTCCAGCAGATCTATTTGGATAAAGAAATCCGATGATATATTTTTAATTTTTCAAGATGAAGAAGCAAAGAGCAGAATGCGGGTGGTTGCTAATAATTATAACCAGCATGAAAATATGAATGCTTTATTTATAGGGATGGGATCAGTTAATTCTTATATCTTAAAGATGTTAGCATCAAAAGGTCTTAAGAAGATAACTATGGTAGATAATGATGTTGTTGAGATAGGTAATCTATTTAGATATGCTTTTCCTTATATAGGAGTACCAAAAGTAGATGCTGCGGAATCGTTTGTAAATGCAGTAAATAGTGATGCAGTAATAATTAAAATTAATAGTTGGATTGATTCAAAATCTAAAGGTGACTGCTTAACAAATAGAAGTCATATATTTGTATCTGTAGATAATTACTTGTCATGGATTAATATAATTTTATTTTTGTATCATAATGTAAAAGAACCAACAACAATTGTTTTTTCTGGGATTGATGTATTTGGCCGATTTGGAAAGTACATTTGTTTGAAATATGATCCAGGTGCTACGGAAGATAAAATTTCCTTATTAAGCTTTGTTGAAAATTTTTTGGAAGTTATCCCAGAATGTTTTACTGAAAGAAAAATCATGGTTGGAAATGGATGTGGTAAATCATTGGCTGTATATTCGGAGACTGATCTATTGAAAATAGCAAATGAAGTAATTTCAATGGGCTTTTATGGAAAGACGCAGGTGATTAAATTTGAGAATTCGTATTACGAGTGAAACTATTGATCAATTATATGGTTACTTTGACTCGGCTGAAGAAGTTGGTGGTGCCTTGTTTGGAATTAAGAAAAATCAGACAATAGAAATAATAGCGGTTTCTATGAAGTATGGGACGGAAACATCAATCACATTTGATAGAAATGATTTACGGCTATTTTATCCTCCTGATGGCATGGAATTACTTGGGACATGGCATACACATCCATTTCAAATCACCCCAAGCCCGTCATTTGTAGATTATAATCAATGGAGGATATGGGATAATAAATATATCCATCTTATATTAGCTCGTAAAAGCGGAATTTTTTATGGCTATAAAAAATTTAAGTCTACCTATTTTAGGCCTATAAGAAAATTTAACGGTAAAAGGAGGATTAGTGAGTGATAAGAGTTAGATCGATGCTATATGCGTTAATAAAGGTATGGGTACCTTTTTGCTCTGTGACGACTGTGTTTATAATTACTTTATTTTTTCTTGATAATTTTTTGATTACAAATATAATTTTGTTTTTCATGGGGAATGAGAGAAAAGATATCATCATAACATTAGGAGAATATTTAAATACAGGTGTGTCTTTCTTTTTAGGTATTTTTCTTGTTTTACAATTATTGAATTTTTTCAAAAAAAATAATGCTGGGAAAGTATTTAATTCTCACGGAAATATTTATCACGACTACTCCTATGCAACTTTTTTTATAGCTGCAAAAGTATTAGGATACACGAAAGTTCAATTAGCAGGCATACCTATAGGAATGCAATATAAATTAGTATTGAGAGGCACGTTCATAGATGTGGTAGAGGATATGTGGGAAAATCATTATATTCAGGCGGTTTCGGATGAAAATGGAAAGTTGCCATCAAATTTTATTAAAGTAAGAAAAATAAATTTTGATGATCATTACTGTAATAAGATAAATTTGATAATCAATGATACTTGTTTAATTCTACCAAAAACTATAGATAAAAAATATTCTGATAATGCTACAATTTGTGTTGATTCTACTCATACCAGTGGTGGACACAGATACTTAAATAACTATTTAGTTAATAGAATAAGACGTGTTATTCAAAAAGAATTACCTCAGGAAGTAGAAGAAATATATATTTTTTCAACCGCAAATCCTAAAAATAATTTGAATATTATAACTTCTTGTTTCAGAAAGTTCGGAAGATTTCAAAATCAAAAAGTTTATGTAGTACAGTTTGATGGTAAGTATTATAAGAAAGCGACTAGGGTTATTTAGCATATTGAATCCCTACCCGAAAACTGAACACTCAAAAAAAAGAGTGTTGTTAGTTTTCGGGTTATTTTTGTGCAAGTTTTCGTCTATCTCTTCTCTATATTCTTCAATATTTTCTTCAGCTAAAATAGGATCTCCACAAGCAATTTCTCCCAAAACAGGAATCTGTCTATATTTTTCAACAGGTATTAAATTTTTCGATATCTCGCCATACCGCGGATCAATCGTAGACTTCAATACGCCAAAATAATCTGCTATGTCGTTAAAGGCAGCGCGCGTTAATGCTGGATTCACTAGCAAAGAAGCCGCTAAAGCTGCTGATGTGCATTTTCAAACGTTGTCCAAATATGAAAAAGATAGTTCTGATATTCCATTTTCTCTTTTAAATGAGCTGTCTAATCTGTATCGAGTTCCTATTAACAATATTTTTTTGGGCAAAGAGTACGCTTTAATCCGTATCATAAATAATAAAAGAAATGAGGTAATGAATTGAACGAAGTTTCAAAGGTCGTTCTGGCAATCGAAGCCCACGAAAAAGCAAAGTCTTAGTCTGATACGCTTAACACTTCTTTACTATAGATTGCTCTAAGTGTAAACCGTCAGGATTTTTTACTGTCTAAATTTAACTAGCACCACGCGTATGAGTATTAGTCTCTTAAATTAAAATTGGTCTGGAAAGTAACTTGTTAATTCAAGTTCTTTATCAAGGGCTATTAAATAGGGAACCTTGTAGGGAAATCAATTCATTTTATGAAAGTGATTTCTCATTTGTTTAAACAAAATTATCCTAATTATTTCTAATTGATTCTATAGTCACTTTACTTAGCGATACATAAAAATTGTGATACAATTCAGTTGTAGTTTTAAAGGATATTATGGTCACTAAGTTACACATATAAATTTTTATGGAGGTGTTGTAATATGGCAAATTTCTACGGAAATGATCCTTTTTTTAACAATGATATGGATGATGTTTTCAATCAATTATTTCGGCGCATGGATAATCAAAATTCGGAGCGTGCACGGTATTTAGTTAATGGACAATCGTTGACACCAGATGAGTTTGCTCAATACCGAGCAACTGGTAAGCTACCCCAAAATAATAAAACAATAGAAGTATCTAAAGATGGTAAACAGGCTGTTAAAAAAGGAGGGATTTTAGAAAAGTTAGGGACTAATTTGACGGAACAGGCTCGTGATGGCTTACTAGATCCAGTGATTGGACGTGAGAATGAGATTCAAGAAACTGCAGAAATTTTGAGCCGTAGAACGAAAAATAATGCAATCTTAGTTGGTGATGCCGGTGTAGGTAAAACTGCAGTCGTCGAAGGTCTGGCACAAGCAATTGTGGCTGGTAAAGTTCCAGAAACGATTCAAGATAAAGAAATCTATTCGATTGATTTATCGTCTTTGGAAGCGGGAACTCAATATCGCGGTTCTTTTGAAGAAAATATTAAACAGCTGGTAGAGGAAGTTAAAGCAGCTGGTAATATTATTCTATTCTTCGATGAAATTCATCAGATTCTCGGCACGGGTGCCACTGGTGGTGAAGATGGTGGCAAAGGATTGGCTGATATCATTAAACCTGCTTTGTCACGTGGCGAGCTGAGTGTAATCGGGGCTACGACTCAAGATGAATATCGCAATACTATTTTGAAAAATGCGGCTTTGGCACGGCGATTCAATGATGTTGTGATTAATGAACCGACGGCCGCTGACACTTTACGTATATTACAAGGTGTTAAAGAGCTGTACGAAAAACATCATCATGTTGTATTACCAGATGATGTTTTGAAGGCGGCTGTGGATTATTCAATCCAATATATACCACAACGCACTTTGCCAGATAAAGCTATCGATTTGATCGACATGACTGCGGCTCATTTAGCGGCTAAAAATTCGCAAACTGATGTTGAGACATTGGATCAACGCCTTAAAAAATTAGAGGCAGCTAAGGAGGCCGCCATTAAAGCGGAGGACTTTACAAAAGCCGCTGATATCAAGAAGTCGATCGAGGAAACCAAGCAAAAAATTAAAGAAACGGATCAAAAAGAAAAAATTACTGCCACGATTGATGATGTGGCACAATCGGTTGAACGTTTAACTGGTATACCAGTTTCTGATATGGGCGCTAATGATATTGAGCGCTTGAAAAATCTTGATAAGCGTCTGAAAAGTAAGGTAATCGGTCAAGATGAAGCGGTTGAAATGGTAGCAAAAGCAATTCGGCGTAACCGTGCGGGCTTTTCAGAGGGTGATCAGCCGATTGGAAGTTTTCTGTTTGTGGGCCCAACTGGCGTAGGAAAGACTGAATTAGCTAAGCAATTAGCCTTAGATATGTTTGGAAATGAAAATGCGATTATTCGGCTAGATATGAGTGAATATGCTGATCGTACAGCTGTGTCGAAATTAATTGGTACTTCGGCTGGATACGTAGGCTATGAAGATAATGCTAATACTCTAACTGAACGGGTTCGGCGTAATCCATATTCCATTGTATTGTTAGATGAAATTGAAAAGGCTGATCCACAAGTATTAACGGTACGGTTCTGTTGCAAAGTTTTAAATAAAGAATAAAATCCCTTACGGTATCTATGATTTAAGCTGGGATTCCCAATAATACCTTGATTTCAGTACAGACCGAAAACCCGAAGAGAGTGCCTTCTTTTCGGGTTTTCTTATATAATCCTCGGATGGCTTCCATGCCTTTAATCGTGGGTGAGGCAGTGCGTAAACTTCGATAGAATTTATTGCGTCTCTTTACTGGACGATGGTCTTGTTCAATCAAATTATTCAGGTATTTAATGGTACGATGTTCTGTCCCTTGATAAAAGCCGTATTCTTTTAGTTTCTTAAAGGCACTTGTAATAGAGGGGGCTTTATCTGTGACTAGAACCTTTTGTTCACCGAACTGTCTTCTGTAATCTCTTGAGAAATGAGTACGCTGCTTGTGTGTCCCGTTTTTTACGTAACCAAATATCCAAGGTTAAACCATCTGCATCGATGGCTCGATACAAATAATGCCATTTTCCTTTAATTTTGATGTACGTTTCATCCATTTTCCATGAATAAAAGGATTTTTTATTTTTCTCTTTCCAAATTTGATAGAGTAGTTTGCCATATTCTTGCACCCAACGATAAATCGTCGTATGAGAAACGTTAATGCCACGATCATATAAGATTTCTTGAACTTCACGATAGCTAAGGTTATAACGAAGATAGTAGCCCACGGCTACAATAATCACATCCTGCTGAAATTGCTTTCCTTTAAAATGATTCATCGTCATTCCTCCTGCTATCTTTTTCTAATATTCTACCTTATTTGATAGTAGATTTAAAACTTTGCAACAGAACCTTTAGCATGTTTGAACCTAAGATTAAAATAAAAGTATTTGAGCAATAGGTATATACGGTGTATACTTAATATAGGAGTTGATTTTATGAATATTAAAAAACGAAAAATCAGAGAAGTAGGTAACTCAATAGTTGTAACTTTGTCAAAAGAAAGTGTTTTGCAAAAAGGTTTGAAACCTGGAGATACTATTTTTATTGATGAAGATAAAATGATGGATGCAATTGTGAAGGAAGAAAGTAATTTAGATCTTGAAATTGATATGTATGTGAATCAAGCTCTATCAGAATATGATGAAGCATTCAAGGAATTAGTTGATCGATGATTTATCTTAGCGAAAAAGATATTGTAAAATTGAATGTTATTCAAATAAAAAGATATTCACCAAGGGAAACAATTGGTGTCATTGATAAAAATGCTTTGAGTATGGCTGTAAATCAACCTAGACAGCATATTTTTGGAAAAGACCTGTATCCTGATGAGTTCAGCAAAGCGGCAGTTCTATTAATAAATCTGATCAAAAAGCATCCATTTAATAATGGTAACAAACGTACAGCATTTTTAGCTGCATATGTTTTTCTCAAGATAAACGGTTTCTCACTGACAATGGAAAATCAGGAAGTTGTAGAATTTGTAGTTAATATTGCTACGTATCAGGGTGAGTTTGATGACTTAAAAGAGACCACAACTGACATACTAAAAAATAATTCCACAAAGATTGATACAAAAAAATAGAAGCAAACTAGTGATTCAGTTTAATCTGGTGATCTAGTTTACTTCTATTTTTAGTTTACATAAGATATATTATACAAAGTT
This sequence comes from Candidatus Enterococcus huntleyi, assembly GCF_009933175.1. Classification (GTDB taxonomy): domain Bacteria; phylum Bacillota; class Bacilli; order Lactobacillales; family Enterococcaceae; genus Enterococcus_K; species Enterococcus_K huntleyi. The sequence continues at coordinate 17,062 of NZ_MAEJ01000031.1, forward strand.
AAAGGCGTTTGGCGAATGTTAGGATTAAGC
>NZ_MAEJ01000032.1 GCF_009933175.1 Candidatus Enterococcus huntleyi
CTCAACGTCAAGAACATTTTTGAAAAGTTTTTTCAAAATTATGTTCCCTTCTATAAATGAGTTATCATTCACGCGAACATCTAATAATATATCAATTATTTCAGGTTTCGTCAACTAAAAAAAGCTTGATCTAGCAACATTTCTTCGAATACGATTGTTTATCCACTTCCCCTTTTTTTCGTTCGGCATTTCTGTTTTTGAAACCATTTATCCACTCTATTTGTTCAAAAACGTTCGTTATATCAGCTAAACGATTCTCTATCATCTTTTTGTCACTGCTGTTACTTCTAAGTTTTCATTAATTAATGACTCTATTTATCCAAAAATCGCTTTTTTTGATAGAATAGAACTAACAACAGAATATATTGGAGGGTTACGTATGAAAATTTTAGTTGCTGATGATGATAAAGAGATTGTTGAATTATTAAGTATCTATATACACAATGAAGGCTACGAGGCAGTGAAAGCTTATGATGGCAAGGAAGCTTTGTCTAAGATTCGCACCATCCCTGATATTGAATTATTAATTCTGGATATTATGATGCCGATTATGGATGGTATGCAAGTGGTCAAAGAATTGCGCAAGGAATCACAGATCCCGATTATTATGCTGACGGCAAAAACTACAGACATGGATAAAATTAAAGGACTTGTTGCTGGAGCCGATGACTATGTTACTAAGCCGTTTAATCCACTAGAGGTTATGGCTCGTGTGAAATCTTTACTTAGAAGAACCAAGATGCAGGTGACACCTGATCAACCGGATAGTTTAGAAGTGCATTCTTTAATTATCAATAAGGATTCTCATGAAGTAAAAACAATTGATGGAAAAGAAATTCAATTAACTGCTTTAGAGTTCGGGATTTTGTACCTATTAGCTAGTCACCCTAATCGCGTCTTTAGTGCTGACGAAATCTTTGAACGTGTTTGGAAGCAAGAGAGTATCGTTTCAGCAAAAACTGTTATGGTTCACGTGAGTCATTTACGCGATAAGATTGAAGAGGCTACGGATGGGGAAAAGGTCATTCAAACCGTTTGGGGAGTTGGTTATAAAATTGATGCAAGGTAAAAGAAAAGTGGCACAGGAAAAAAAGAAGCGAATCACCCTGACTTCTAAGGAAATAAGCGAATTATTGGCGGAAGGAATTGTCACGATTGTTTTATTACTTCTATTAAATGTAGCAATTTTGGTTGTCTTAGATTCGGTTGTTCGAAATTCACCTTCATTAGAGAATGCTATTTGGGGCACAAAGAATGCTTTTGCTAACCAATTAAATACGGATTTCTTCTTAAGTTTCAGAAACTTCTTTGTTCCTGTTTTCTTCTTACTTGATTTAGCAGTACTCTACTGGCGATTGATTCGTCGGTATAAACAGATGCAGCTCCGACATATCATTAGTGAACTGCATTATATCGCTGACGGCAACTATGATCACCGGATTCCTTTTGAATTAAGTGGTGATTTGAGTCGTGTGGTTTCAAGTATTAATGGCTTGGTTGATAGCACTGTTGCGGCTATCGAGGATGAGCGGCGAATTGAAAAATCGAAGGATGAGTTGATTACAAATGTCAGCCATGATATTCGAACCCCTCTGACGTCTATTATCGGATACCTTGGTTTAATTGAGGATCGACAATTTCATTCGCAGGAGGATTTACTCAAATATACTCACACTGCCTATGTAAAATCAAAACAAATGAAGATTTTAGTCGAAGATCTATTCGAATATACTAAGGTCCGACAACCGTCTGTGCCTATCAATATCACTTCTTTTGATATGACACAATTGGTAGAACAGCTAGCTGCTGATTTTGAATTGGAGGCTTCCAAAAAACAAGTCGAAATTCATGTCGTTTCTTCACCAGAACATTTCATTATGGATGGAGACACAGAGAAACTCGTTCGTGTCTTCAACAATCTCCTTTCTAACGCCTTAAAATATGGTAAAGGGGCAAAGTATATTGTGATTGAAGTGGAGAAAGTCGGTACTGAAGCTGTTATTACAGTGAAGAATGATGGGGCTATGATTCCAAAACGATCTCTCGATTCTCTCTTTGATCGTTTCTATCGTGTGGAAGAATCTCGTTCGCAAGAAACTGGTGGTACTGGGCTAGGATTGGCAATTGCCCAAAGTATCATCGCCTTACATGGTGGCTATATCTACGCCAAATCAGATACTCACTGGACAGCTTTTATCATGCACTTACCATTGACGAGAAATAATCCGGATGAGTTAGATACTGAGAAAACTCTTTCTGAAACTAAAAAGAAATTAGGCTTACGCAAATAAGTAAGAAGATAAGTAGTGAGTCAAATTGACCTGCTGCTTATCTTTTTGCTTTCTGTTCTCCTCTAAACTTTCCTACAGCTCTCTCTTCAGTCACTTTACGTATTCTTTCACCTTTCTTTCGTCGTCTTCTTCATCTAAGCGATTGACAATTAATTCTTCTTTCACTATACTGATAGATAATATCAGTCAGAAAAGCTAGTACTTACGTGCTTATTTTATAGAGAGTTGACGGTTGGTGAAAGTCAATAATAGCTCGTTAGGAATCCACTTTTCACAAATGAAATATAACGAACACATTCGTCTAAGTTATATCGGCAAACAACCGTTATCTTGTTTACAAGGGCAGCTTTAGTGAGCTGAACTTGGGTGGTACCGCGAATTCAAACTAGTTCGTCCCAAGAAAGAAATCTTTTTGGGCTGGACTAGTTTTTTTATTTTGGTTTTTGTCTGACTTAAACCAACTACAAACTAATTATTACGAGGAGGAAATAGTATGTTAGATGTAAAAATGATTCGTCAAAATTTTGATGACGTCAAAGAAAAGTTACAAACCAGAGGAGTCAAAGAGGAAGTCTTAGTGGAATTCATGCGTTTAGATGAAAGTCGTCGCGCTTTACTAGTAAAAAGTGAAGAGCTGAAAAAATACCGTAATGATGTTTCAACAAAAATTGCCGAATTAAAACGTGAAAAACAAGATGCTACTGATAAAATAGCTGAAATGAAGACCGTTGGTGGCGAGATTAAAGCCCTTGATGTTGAGATTGCTCAGATCGATGAAGATTTGCGTTTAATTTCTACGACCTTACCTAACTTACCGCATCCATCAGTACCTGTCGGAAAAGATGAAGATGATAATGTCGAAGTCCGCCGTTGGAGTCAACCTAAAAATTTTGATTTTGAGCCAAAACCGCATTGGGAAATCGCTGAAAACTTAGATATTTTAGATTTTGAACGTGGCGCAAAAGTTTCTGGTAGCCGTTTTGTTTATTACAAAGGTTTAGGCGCTCGTCTTGAACGTGCTTTATATAACTTTATGTTAGATCAACACATTTACGAGCATGGCTATACTGAAATGATGACACCATACGCAGTCAACAGTAATTCAATGTTTGGGACTGGCCAATTTCCAAAATTCAAAGAGGATGTTTTCCAATTAGCTGATACAGATTTAACTCTAATTCCAACAGCTGAAGTCCCTTTAACAAACTACTACAACAATGAAATTTTAGATGGACAAGAGTTGCCAATCAAATTTACTGCTTTGAGCCCGGCTTTCCGTTCTGAGGCAGGTAGTGCCGGTCGCGATACTCGCGGATTGATTCGTTTGCACCAATTTAATAAAGTCGAGATGGTTAAATTCAGTGATGCTGAGCATTCATATGATGAACTAGAAAAAATGACCAACGACGCTGAAGCTTTATTACAAAAATTGAATCTGCCTTACCGTGTGTTGGCCTTATCAACTGGCGACATGGGCTTCTCAGCTGCGAAAACTTATGACCTAGAAGTCTGGATTCCAGCCCAAGATATGTATCGTGAAATCAGCTCATGTTCAAATTGTGAGGATTTCCAAGCTCGTCGCGCTATGATCCGTTACCGTGATGAAAATGGCAAAACAAACTATGCTCACACGCTAAATGGTTCTGGTTTAGCAGTTGGACGGACGGTTGCCGCAGTTTTAGAAAATTACCAAAATGAAGATGGCAGTGTCACTGTCCCTGAAGTTTTAGTCCCTTACATGGGTGGACTGAAAGTCATCAAATAATCACTGTAAATAGAATTTGAAAAATCGGATGGCTTACCTTCAACCATCCGATTTTTTCTATTGAATACAAAAGACTCGGTAGACCATGAATACAAAATTCTGGTCTACCGGGTCTCTATTATCTCTATTTTTTTGTGCTAATTTTTAAGATTCGACTGAATAGTTAGGGGCTTCTTTGGTAATTTGAACATCATGAGGATGCGATTCTTTCAAACCACTACCACTCATTTGAACAAATTGAGCTTCGTCGCGCAACTCTTTTAAGTTACCTGCACCAACATAACCCATGCCTGATTTTAAGCCACCAACCATTTGGAAGATAATATCTGAGACACTACCTTTGTAAGCTACACGGCCTTCAATTCCTTCTGGCACTAGCTTGTTGGCTTCATTTACGCCACCTTGGAAATAACGATCGCTTGACCCTTTTTCCATTGCGCCTAATGAACCCATCCCACGATAAGTTTTGAAACGACGACCTTGATAAATTTCAAATTCGCCTGGCGATTCATCCGTTCCTGCTAACATACTTCCTAGCATCACGACATGTCCACCAGCTGCCAATGCTTTGACGATATCTCCGGAATATTTAATCCCACCATCAGCAATAATCGCTTTGCCATATTGACGAGCCACAGAAGCTGCATCGTAAATCGCGGTTAATTGAGGCACGCCCACACCAGCAACGACACGAGTAGTACAAATTGAACCAGGTCCGATCCCAACTTTCACCACATCAACACCGGCATCATACAAGGCTTTTGTTGCTTCGGCAGTCGCGACATTTCCAGCAATCAGCGTTGCTTCAGGGAAAGTTTCACGAATTTCTTTAATTTTACGAATCACACCAGCACTATGGCCATGCGCCGTATCAATCACGATTGCATCTGCGCCTGCATCAAGTAAAGCTTGTGCGCGGTCAAAGGTATCACTAGTTACGCCGACAGCTGCGGCGACAAGTAAACGACCATGCTCATCTTTGGCAGCATTCGGAAATTCAATCACTTTTTCGATATCTTTAATCGTAATCAAGCCGCTCAAACGGTTATCGGCATCTACGATTGGTAATTTTTCAATTTTATGTTGTTGCAGAATTTTCTCTGCATCTTTTAGAGAAGTACCTACTGGGGCAGTCACTAGATTATCTTTTGTCATGACATCTGAAATCAGAATTTGATAATCTGTCACAAAGCGCATATCACGGTTGGTAATAATGCCAACTAGTTTACGGTTGTCCATCGTCTCAACAATTGGCACACCGCTAATTCTATATTTGCTCATTAGTTGTTCGGCATCAGCCACAAGATTTTGAGGAGTTAAGAAGAATGGATCAATAATAACGCCACTTTCTGAACGTTTTACTTTTTTGACTTCGTCTGCTTGCTGTGCAATGCTCATATTTTTATGCACGACGCCCAAGCCACCTTGACGGGCCATAGCAATTGCCATTTTACTGTCTGTCACAGTATCCATACTTGCACTCATAATTGGAATGTTTAAAGTAATATTTTTGGCTAGTTTTACACTCATATCCACTTCGTTTGGTAACACGTGACTTTCTGCTGGTATCAATAAGACATCATCGAAAGTTAACCCTTTTTTCGCGAACTTTGTTTCCCAGTTGGACATTTTTAGTACCACTCCTCGTATTTAATTTTATATATGAAAATAACAGATTCTTCCTTTCAAGTCAACACTATTCAGCTGATTATTAACATTTTCTAGGAATTAAGCCGAACAATCACTTCTGATCTCAGGAAGATTGATCAGTTGTCCCTTTCCTCAATCCACTTCACCTCTTCACAATTAGTGAACATTTTTATTACACAAAAAGCTAGCACCCAATTTTTATTAATTCAAATTGGGGCTAGCTTCTTAAGTTATTTATTTCTTGGGACTGCCAAACTGCCGACAATACCATATTTTTTCTTCAAGTAATAACGGATTGCTAAGGCAATTGCCCCCATTACAATCACAATCATTGGTTCAAGAATTGGGTTAATGACTGGTGGGAACATCATCGTTACAGCCAGTGAAAGCACCCATAGTAAGGTCGTTCCAATAATAATCGCCATTGATTTGAACATCCCTGGTTTTTGACTTTTGTCAGCTCCTGGTTGTTCAAAACGGTAGATGTATTTATACATTAAGTAGAAAACCCAACCGCCAATTGCTGAACTGATCACTAAAGTTGTAATCCCGTAAGAGATTTGTGTACCTTTTGAAATCAGCGCCATAAATGAGATCATGATACTGAAGATCCCAAAGATTAATAAAGTATTATCCAACCACATTGTCCAAGGACTTGATGATTTTGGTTTTTGCGGTTTAGTAATAATCGCTTCTGTGCGTTCAGACACCGTGCCAAACAATTGTCTAGCCGTCTTCCCGCCCTTTTGTTCTTCAACTAATACAGGTAGGATGTCATGTAACGCCAAGGTCTTTTCTTCTTCACTTAAATTCGCCGCCGCAAGAGCCTTCTTTAAATCAAAGATATATTGTTGGTTACGCTTGGTAAGCTGCGTTTCTAGACTGCGATTTTCACTAACGATTTCTCGTAGTTTTTCTGGTTCCATCTCGATTCGTCCTCCTTCGCCATTGCCATAAAACAATCTTCTCTAGATAATTGTTCATAAACAATGGAATTCACAAAAGCTATTTTACCACATTTTAGCAGAAACTTGATAGCCTTTATACGTTAAATCGGAACAACATAACATCGCCATCTTGGACAACGTAATCTTTTCCTTCTAAACGAACACGCCCAGCTTCTTTGGCCGCTTGCATATTGCCGTATTTATTTAAGTCTTCATAAGAAACCGTCTCTGCTCGAATAAAGCCGCGTTCAAAGTCAGTATGGATAATCCCCGCCGCTTGCGGTGCCTTCATCCCTTTGCGGAAAGTCCAGGCACGCACTTCTTGTTCGCCTGCCGTAAAGTAAGTCGCTAAGCCTAATAAATCATAAGCTGCTCTGATCAATTGATCCAAGCCAGACTCTTCAATGCCTAATGCTTCTAAAAATTCAGCCTTGTCTTCATCATCCAACTCAGCAATTTCTTCCTCTGCTCGCGCACAAATCACGATGACTTCAGCATTTTCGCTAGAAGCAAAGTTACGGACTGTTTGTACATAATGGTTGTTCTCAGCATCTGAAACTTCATCTTCTGAAACATTGGCCACATACAACACAGGTTTTGTCGTTAACAAGAATAAGCTACGAACAATCTTTTGTTCGTCTTCTGTAAACTCGATAGAACGAGCCGAAATGCCTTCTTCTAAAACCGGTTTGATCTTATCTAAGACAGCCAACTCAGCGACCGCATCTTTATCTTTCGTTTTAGCAATTTTCGCCACTCGCGTATACCGTTTATTGACCGATTCTAAATCCGCCAAGACCAACTCTAAATTGATCGTGTCGATATCTTCTAACGGGTCAACGCGGCCTTCCACGTGGGTAATATTATCATCATCAAAACAACGCACGACATGACAAATCGCATCCACTTGGCGGATATGACTCAAGAATTGATTCCCTAAACCTTCCCCTTTACTGGCCCCACGAACGATTCCAGCAATATCAGTAAATTCAAAAGTCGTCGGAACGGTCTTTTTAGGTTTGACTAATTCAGTCAAGCGTTGCAAACGATAATCAGGTACTTCTACCATGCCAACATTTGGATCAATTGTTGCAAAAGGATAGTTAGCAGCCTCTGCTCCTGCTTTAGTTATTGCGTTAAATAAGGTCGATTTTCCGACGTTCGGTAACCCGACGATTCCGGCGGTTAATGCCATAGTATCTTCACTCTTTCTACACTTTTTTTTCTAGTAATTTTTTCATTTTCTTTTCAAATTCGCGCCGTGGCATCATCACGATATGGCCACATTTTGAACATTTAATTTTTATATCCGCACCCATCCGCACAATCTCCCAGCGATTCGTCTGGCAAGCGTGGGGCTTTTTCATCTCAACAATATCCCCTAAATCATACATAAGCTCTTCCTCCTATGCTTCATCAAATTGAATACTTAAGATATCTAAAATACGGGTCAAATCAGATTGAGACAAGTACTCGATTTCAATTTTTCCCTTGCCATCTTTTTCTTGAATGGCGACATTCGTACCAAACTTATCCATCAAACGTTCTTCACTTTCACGCAGATAATAAGGTTTTTCTTGGACCAAACGAGGGATTTTTTTATTCTCTTTCCCTTTGTTCTCATTCAATTCACTGACTATTTGCTCCAATTGACGCACGGTCAGATTTTCTTTAACTGCGCGATTAGCTAATTTTAAAATCAACTTTTTATCTTTTAAACCTAAAAGAGTTCGCGCTTGGCCCATCGAAAGTCGTTCATCTTGAACCATTTCCTTCACCAAATTAGGTAAGGTCAACAAACGCAAATAGTTAGCGATATACGGCCGACTTTTTCCTAAACGTTCAGCCACTTCTGACTGAGTTAATTTAAGATTCTTCATCAGCATTTCATAAGCTTCTGCTTCTTCTAATGGATTAAGATCTTCACGTTGCAAGTTTTCTAGCACGGCGACCTGCATCATCGCTTCTTCATTAAATTCTCGAACAATTGCCGGAATCGCTTGTTTCCCTGCTAATTTTGACGCCCGAAAACGACGTTCACCAGCAATAATTTCATAGCCTTTAACGGAAGATTTACGCACAATAATCGGTTGAAAAACACCGGATTGCTCGATGGAATTAGCTAATTCTTGTAAAGAACCTTCATCAAATGTTTTACGTGGTTGGTAGGGATTGGGCCGTAGCTCATTTAAAGGAATTTCTAAAACCAATTCCTTTTTGACATCGACATCTTCCAAGCCAGCAAAGTCTTGAAATAACGCGTCAATTCCTCTACCTAAGCCTTTACTCTTGCTCACGATTCAGCACTTCCTTTGCTAGAGATAGGTACACTTCGGCACCTTTAGAACGTGGATCATAATCAATGATCGATAATCCATGACTCGGTGCTTCCGAAAGACGCACATTTCTAGGAATGATGGTATCGTAGACTTTTTCACGGAAATACTTCCGCACTTCATCCACGACCTCAGCTCCTAAATTGGTCCGGGCATCATACATCGTCAAGAGCACGCCTTCGATTTTCAACTCAGGATTAAAATGTTTTTGAACAAGGCGTACGGTATTCAGTAATTGACTTAACCCTTCCAACGCATAATATTCACACTGCACCGGAATTAAAATTGAGTCACTTGAAGTAAAAGCATTAATCGTCAAATGGCCTAAGGAAGGCGGGCAATCGATCAGAATAAAATCATAGCTATCCGCCACTTCAGCCAACGCCATTTTTAAGCGCGACTCGCGAGCCATCATCGACGTCAATTCAATCTCCGCTCCCGCCAACTGAATAGTTGCTGGAACGATATCTAAATTTTCACGAGTGGTAGACAAGATCGTTTCTTTGATGGGGGTCTCATTGACTAGCACATCATAAACATCTTGATCCACATCCGGCTTTCTAATACCAATCCCACTAGTAGCATTGCCTTGGGCATCTATATCAACAAGTAATACTTTTTTTCCATTGAATGCTAAACACGCACCCAAATTCACGGTGGTAGTGGTTTTACCCACTCCGCCTTTTTGATTTGCGACAGAGATTATCCGTGCCATCGAGTCTCCTCCTATTTCAGCGGTTGCTTATTGGGCAATCCTGGTTTTCTTGGGTATTTTTTAGGCGTTTCCTTTTTCTTTTGAATGACCAAAACATGCCGTTCATCAGCTGTAACTGGTAATTGAAGCGAACGCTCTTCAATAAACTTGCCACCTAATGTCGCGATTGCTGGTTTGGCTTCTTTTAATTCCTCGTCACTTTTAGCTGCCTTTAAGGCAAAGAAATAACCATCTTTTTTGACTAACGGTAAACACAATTCACTCAAAACATTCAAACGCGCCACCGCTCTGGCTGTGACAAAATCAAACGATTCCCGGATTTCTTTGGTTTGACCAAAGGTCTCCGCACGATCATGATACAAGTGCACGTCTTCTAATTTAAGTTCTTTGACCAATTCTGTCAAAAAGGTAATCCGCTTATTTAAGGAATCGACAATCGAAATCGATAAAGCTGGAAAAACAATTTTTAACGGAATACTCGGAAAACCAGCGCCTGATCCGACATCACATAACGCGGCTTTTTGCGAAAAGTCTTGGGCAAAAGAAAGGGTCAATGAATCATAGAAATGCTTCAAATAAACCTCTTTTTTATCGGTAATGGCAGTCAGGTTCATCTTCTCATTCCACTCAACGAGCAAATGGAAGTAACGCTCGAACTGCGCCAGCTGTTCAGCTGATAATTCAATCTCATGTTCGGCTAATGCCTGTTGAAATTCTTCAGGTGTCATAAGGGTTCCTTTCTCTTGTGAAACAAGAAAATGTTTCACACATACTTATCCTACTTTAACGCAAATAGAGCTTTCTTGCAATGCCTAGCCCCAGATTCTTTGCGTTATAAAATAAAAAAATCTTTTCCTAAAATTGTCCTCTTTTTTCCAAAGTTTGATGGTGGGCTTCGTCTAATTTTTTTCGACAGAAGAAGAGTCTGAAACAGCCAACAGCATGTGGCTTGTTTCAGACTCTTCTATCGAGGATTACTCGTGTCGGAAATGTTCACCCCGACCCGTCCTCTATCTTTACACTGATTTTTACGCTTGTGTATCTGGCGTTTCATCCGTGTCAGTGGTTTCATTTACTTCAGTTGTTTCTTCAGTATTCGCTGAATCAGTTGTATCTACGTCAGTCGTGTCAGTCGTGTCAGTGGTGCCAGTTGCATCTGCACCTTCTACGCCTTCAGCAGCTTCTGCTTCTTCGATTTCCGGAGCAACAATCGCCATCGTCACAACTTTGGCTTCATTTTCCATCTTCATCAGACGGACGCCTAGTGTTGAACGACCCGTTTGAGAAACCGTGCCAACGCTGAAGCGGATAATCACGCCTTTATCGGTAATTAACATCACATCTTCATCGCCTGTCACGGTTGTTAAACCAGCTAATGGGCCATTCTTCGGCGTAATATTGGCAGTCTTAATCCCTTTACCACCACGGCCTTTGACTGGATATTCAGAGACTTTCGTCCGTTTACCATAGCCGTTTTCAGTTAAGACTAAGACTTCTTTGCCTTCATCCATGGTCGCTGCACCGATGACATAATCATCTTCTCTTAAGCGAATTCCGCGGACACCAGAAGCGGTTCTTCCCATATCACGTACGACTGCTTCCTTAAAGGTCACAGAGTAACCGGCATGCGTTCCGATAATAATATTGGCATCGCCATCTGTTAATAAGACGTTCACCAATTCATCATTTTCTTTTAGACCAATCGCGATTAAACCATTGCTTCTAATATTAGAAAAGGCTGTAACACTGGTCCGTTTCACGGTTCCTAGACGTGTCGTGAAGAATAGATAATGTCCATCTTCGGCTTGTCCTTCAACTGAAATAATCGCTTGGATTTTCTCTGCTGAGTCAATTCCTAGCAGGTTAATGACTGGAATTCCTTTGGCTGTCCGGCCATATTCTGGAATTTCATAGCCTTTGGCACGATAGACTTTCCCGTTGTTCGTAAAGAAGAGTAACGTATCATGGGTTGAACAAGAGACTAAGTTTTTCACGAAGTCATCATTGTGGATACCCATTCCTTGGACTCCACGGCCACCACGACGTTGCGCTCTAAACTCGCTATTAGCGACACGTTTGATGTAGCCATTATTAGTCAAGGTAATTACGATTTCTTCTTCTTCAATCAAGTCTTCATCTTCTAAACTCAAGACTTCACCGACTAGTAGTTCTGTCCGACGTTTGTCGCCAAAACGTGTGCCGATTTCATTTAATTCTGTCTTGATAATCTCAGTTACCCGACTAGGATTTGATAAAATATCCGTTAAGTCAGCGATTAACTTCAATAATTCTTGGTATTCATTTTCAATCTTGTCACGTTCCAAGCCAGTTAAACGACGCAAACGCATGTCTAAGATTGCTTGTGCTTGACGATCAGAAAAATCAAAACGCTCGATTAAGGTACGCTTCGCTTCATCTTCTGCTTTGGCGCCGCGAATAATCCGAATAATTTCATCAATATGGTCTAAGGCAATCCGCAGACCTTCTAAGATATGCGCTCTTGCTTCGGCTTTTTGTTTATCAAATTCCGTCCGGCGAACAATAACTTCGCGTTGATGTTCGATATAGTTTTCTAGAATTTGTTTCAAGCTTAAGACTTTTGGCACGCCTTTTTCAATCGCTAGCATGTTAAAGCCAAACGAAGTTTGTAGAGACGTTAATTTGTACAAATTATTTAAAATAACTGAGGCACTGACATCACGACGGACATCGATTACAATTCGCATTCCTTCACGAGAAGACTCATCGCGCAAATCAGTAATTCCTTCAATCCGTTTTTCTCTATGCAGCTCAGAAATACGTTCGATTAATTTAGCCTTATTTACTACATAAGGCAACTCAGTAACTAGGATTCGCTCTTTCCCATTCGGCATCTCAGTAATATCGACTTTTGCTCGAACAATAATTGAACCTCGTCCAGTTTCATAAGCTTTTCTAATACCTGATTTACCCATCACTAACCCACCTGTTGGGAAATCGGGACCAGGTAAAACTTCCATCAATTCATTGGTAGTTACGTCAGGATTTTCCATCAGTAGGTTCACCGCTGCCACCACTTCATTTAGATTATGTGGCGGAATATTGGTGGCCATCCCTACGGCAATCCCCGTCGTTCCGTTCACTAAAAGGTTCGGGAAACGAGCGGGTAAAACATTCGGTTCACGCTCAGTATCATCATAGTTACTTTGGTAATCAACGGTATTTTTGTTGATATCGCGTAACATTTCCATCGCAATTTTACTCATTCTTGCTTCGGTATAACGCATCGCCGCAGCGCCATCGCCATCGACAGAACCAAAGTTTCCGTGTCCATCGACTAGCATGTAACGGTAACTAAAGGTTTGCGCCATCCGCACCATTGACTCATAAATCGCACTATCACCATGGGGATGGTATTTACCCATTACATCCCCAACAATCCGGGCTGATTTTTTATGGGGTTTATCTGGCGTCACACCTAACTCATTCATTCCATAAAGAATTCTTCTATGAACTGGCTTTAATCCGTCACGCACATCGGGTAGAGCACGGGCAACAATAACGCTCATTGCATAATCAATGAAGGATTCTCTCATTTCACTGGTCAGATTGACGTCATGGATATTTTCTTTAAACTCTTCACTCACGAAATTACCTCCTTCAAGATTAAATATCTAAATTCTTCACGTAATGGGCGTTTTCTTCAATAAACGCACGACGAGGCTCAACCTTGTCACCCATTAACATTTCAAAGATTTGGTCTGCTTCAATGGCATCATCAACACTAACACGCGCCATCATCCGGCGCTCTGGATCCATGGTTGTTTCCCATAATTGGTGGTCATCCATTTCTCCTAACCCTTTGTACCGCTGAACGGTTGCTTTCGGGCTAGCAGGTAATTCACTCATCACGCGTTTCAAATCATCTTCCGCTGTTTTACCCGGTTGCACGTAGGTAATATTTTTCCCTTGTTTAACCCCGTATAATGGTGGTTGGGCAATATAGACATAGCCTGCTTCCACGATTGGACGCATGTAACGGTAAAATAAAGTCAATAACAGCGTCCGAATATGGGCGCCATCGACATCGGCATCGGTCATGATAACCAATTTGTGGTAACGAGCTTTTGAGACATCAAAATCAGAACCAAAGCCAGTTCCCATCGCTGTAAAGAGCGAACGAATTTCTTCATTGGCTAAAATTTTATCCATGCTGGCTTTTTCAACGTTCAGGATTTTCCCACGAATCGGCAAGATTGCTTGATATTCACGGCTTCGTCCTTGTTTCGCTGATCCACCGGCCGAATCTCCTTCGACGATGAATAATTCGCATTTTTCAGGGACGTTACTTGAACAATCGGCTAATTTACCCGGTAAATTACTGATTTCTAAGGCACCTTTACGACGGGTTACTTCACGAGCACGTTTAGCCGCTAGACGGGCTTTTGAAGCCAACATACCCTTTTCAATAATTTGACGACCGACTGTTGGATTTTCCATTAGGAATTTACCAAAGTGTTCTGAGAACAAACGGTCAGTAACCGTCCGGACTTCTGAATTCCCTAATTTTGTCTTCGTTTGACCTTCAAACTGAGGATCCGGATGCTTGATTGAAATAACAGCAGTCAAGCCTTCACGAACATCTTCACCAGTTAGATTTTCATCATTGTCTTTCATCAACTTTTGCTTACGAGCATAATCATTAATCACACGCGTCAAAGAAGTTTTAAACCCAGATTCGTGGGTTCCCCCTTCATAGGTATGAATATTATTCGCGAAGCTCAATAGATTTGAATGGTAGCCATCAGTATATTGCATCGCCACTTCAACCGTAATCCCTTGTTGCTCGCCTTCAATAAAGACAGGCTCAGGATAAAGCACATCTTTGTTGCCATTCAAATGCTCGACATAACTCTTAATCCCGCCTTCGTAATGATACTCACGTAGAACAGGTTTTTCTTCACGACGGTCTTCAATCGAAATATGCAAGCCGCGATTTAAGAAAGCTAACTCACGAATACGAGTCGCTAATTTTTCAAAATTAAATTCCACAGTCTCAGTAAAAATCTCTGGATCGGGAATGAAATGGACTTCTGTCCCGCTACGATCAGTTTCACCAATGACTTTTAAATCATTCATAACCGCGCCTCGTTGATACTCTTGGAAATAAATTTTGCCTTCTTTGTAAACTTTGACATCTAAAACAGAAGACAAAGCATTTACAACAGAAGAACCTACTCCATGGAGTCCACCAGAAACTTTGTAGCCGCCACCGCCGAATTTCCCACCAGCATGGAGGACTGTAAAGACGGTTTCTACAGCTGGACGACCTGTTTTCGCTTGAATCCCGACTGGAATTCCCCGACCATCATCGACAACTGTAATACTATTATCTTCTTCAACGACCACGTGAATGGACGTCGCAAAACCAGCTAAGGCCTCATCAATTGAGTTATCAACGATTTCCCAGACTAAATGGTGTAAACCTTCACCACTTGTCGAACCGATATACATCCCTGGACGTTTACGAACGGCTTCTAAGCCTTCCAGTACTTGAATCTGACTGGCATCATATTCCTTGGCACGTTCCACTAAACTTTTTTCTTCTTCTGTCATTTAGTCTTCTGCTCCTTCTATTTCTCCCTGATGAACATAGAAAATTTCCGGTTCAACAGTCATTTTATTTTTTACATGATCCAGCGTGGTGGTGGTCAAAAAAGTCTGCACTTTCCCTTCAATCGTTTCTAGCAAATGTAACTGCCTAGAATCATCCAACTCACTCATCACATCATCTAATAGTAAGATCGGGTATTCCCCCGTCTCTTCTTTCATCAAATCAATCTCTGCTAATTTGATACTCAAAGCCGTCGTCCGTTGTTGGCCCTGTGAACCATACGTTTGAACATTCTGCTCGTTAACAAAAAATTGCAAATCATCTCGATGAGGCCCCAAAAAAGTCGACGCCTTAAATAATTCCTTCTTTCTGTTACGAGTCAGTTCCTGCAAAAATAATCCTTGGATAGCCTCAGCTGAAGCTCCTTCTTCAAAAGGAACTGTCGCCACATAGGAAATCTGCAGCTGTTCTTTTTGGTGACTGATTTGTTGGTGTAAGGCATTTGCCCAGTGTTCTAAGCGTTTGACAAATTTTTGTCGCGCGAATAAAACTTTTCCGCCAAATTCAGCCAGCTGTTCCGTCAAAATATCCAAATAAATCAAATCTGTTTGCTTCTTTTCAGCAAGTTGTTTCAAATACTGATTACGCTGCTTTAAGACAGATTGATACTGCACCAAGTCAAATAAATAAATCGGATTAATTTGGCCAATCTCCATATCTAAGAATTTCCTTCTTAATTGGGGACTTCCTTTGACTAAAGAAAGATCCTCTGGCGCAAATAAGATCACGTTCAACTGCCCTACATAACTACTTAATCGTTTCTGTTCGATATGATTAATTTTGGTTTTTCGGCCTTTTTTTGACAGCGTCAATTCAAGCGGCGTCTGTGAAAGATGTCGCTGGACCGTTCCGGTTATGTATGCTTGTTCGTGGTTCCACTGAATCAATTCCTGTTCGGTATTGGTTCGGTGGCTACGCGTCATGGCTAAAACGTAGATACTCTCTAAGATATTCGTCTTTCCTTGGGCATTCTCCCCTAAAAAAATCGTTAAATTTTTTGAAAAAGTTAACGATAACTCTTCATAATTCCGATAGTTTTTGAGGTGGATATTACTCAGCTTCATCAGTTGCACTTTCCTTTTTCTTCATAAAAAAAGTACCTTCATCAGGTATTTCCAACATCATCCCTGGATATAATTTGCGGCCTCGACGATTTTCAGGCTCGCCATCGACGAAAACTGTATGCTCTGCCAAGTACCATTTTGCTTGTCCGCCACTGCCAATAATATTGACCTCTTTTAGGACTTGTCCTAAAGTCATGTAATCTGTTTTCAAAATGACTTTTTGTTTCAATTAGCATCCCTCATTTTCTCTGATAAACATACACTCTATTATACCCTTTTTGAGCCAAGAAAACAAATTTCTCTACATATTTTTAAATCTAAGAGCTTTTACTACAAAAAAGACTTTTTTATTTAAAACAAAGCAGAAGGCCTTAAAATTGATTTTAAGACCTTCTGCCGAGAGTGTATTTTTTTAAACTTTTTTGAAAAACTTTCCAAAATTCATGAAAATAAAAATTAATTTGTCCGAACTGGCGTAATTAACTGAATGAATTCTATGCTATTTTCTGTTGGCTCAATCGTAAACGGACGAACAGCTGAAATAAACTTGACTGTTACATTCATATCACCGAAAGCGCGCAACGCCGCCTTCATATAATCCGGATTAAATGAAATCTCTAATGGCTCACCGGTTACTTGCTCATAATTCAAGCTTTCTTCGACTTTCCCAACTTCAGGAGAATTTCCGTAAAGAACGACTGAATTATCAGTAATCGCTAAACGAACAATATTGTTCCGGCCTTCATGAGTTAACAGAGAAGCCCGTTCAATCGCTGAAATTAATTTTGGCACATAGAATTCGATCTCCGTATTAAAACTAGAAGGAATCAGGCGATTGGTATCAGGGTAATTCCCTTCTAACAAACGAGAATAGAAATACATGGTCTCTGTTTTAAATAGGACTTGATTCTCCATAATACTAATCTCAACTAGTTCTTCTTCATCTGTAAATGAACGAGAAAGTTCGGTTAAACTCTTCCCTGGAATTACAATGTCAAAATTTTCAACAGCTTGCTCAATCGGAATAACTCGTTGACTCAAACGATGAGAGTCGGTCGCAACAGCTAATAATTTTTGATCCTTTAAGACAAAATGAACCCCTGTCAAAATTGGTCGACTTTCATGTTGAGAGACAGCAAAACCAGTTTCAGTAATTAATTTACTCAACACATGTACCGGTAATTTGATTGGATTAGGACTTTCGATAACAGGCAAATGAGGATAGCTATCACCATCTAAGCCATTAATTGTAAAATTCGCTTTGCCTGAGGTAATCGCTACTTGATTATTTTCAAGGACTTCTAAAGTAAAATCTTCCTCTGATAGACGGCGAACAATTTCACTGAAGAAACGAGCAGGTAATACAATTTGACCTGTTTGTTCAATGTGTAATTGGGCAGCTTCTGTTTGAACACTCAAAAAAGTTTCAATGGAAATATCTGAATTGCTCCCTGTTAAAGTAATGCCTTCTTCATTAACGACGATTTTAACCCCTGTCAAAATCGGAATCGTTGTTTTTGAAGAGATTGCTCGTTGAACAGTTTGTAATTCTTGCATAAAGATGGTTCGTTTTAAAGAGAATTTCATGAGGGTAACTCCTTTGTTTTATTTATTAGTAAAAGATAATAAAAGTAGTAGGGCCTGTTAATCCTGTGGAAAACTATAAATTTCGTTCAGGCAGTAAAGAAAATGCTTGTGCATAAGCTGTGGATAAAAAATTGTTTTTTTAGAAAGTTATCCACATGCCCAGTCGACAGTCGTCTGCTAAGAAGGCTTGCGATTAGCTAGTAGCTGACGGGCTGAGTTTTAATTAGTGACGTCATAAATGACTTACTATCTAAGAATATGCAAAATTTAAAAATCAACTAATTTAATAGAAAGTTTTTGATTTCTGAAATTTCATTTTGCATGATTGCGTTTGAATCAATCAGCTGCTGAATTTTCTCGTGGGCATGCAACACGGTGGTATGATCTTTACCACCAAACTCAGCACCAATTTTTGGTAATGAATTGTCCGTCAATTCGCGCGATAGATACATGGCAATCTGGCGCGGTACAACAATTGATTTGACGCGCTTCTTGCCTTTCAAATCTTTCATCTGGATATGATAATATTTAGCCACTTCTTCTTGAATTTGGACAATAGAAAGTTGGCTGTGGCCTCGGCCTGACTTCAGTGTTTTCAGCGCATCGGCCGCTAAACTAGTGGTGATGTCCGAACTATTAATCGTGGCAAAGGCTTGAACACGCACTAAAGCGCCCTCTAGCTCGCGAATATTTGAATCAATCTGCCCTGCGATATAACTGAGGGTATCATCTGGAATCTCTAATCGTTCAGCCGCGGCCTTCTTACGTAGGATAGCCGTTCTTGTTTCCAAATCTGGCGGAGTAATATCGACAGATAAGCCCCAGGCAAAGCGTGACACGAGCCGTTCTTGTAATTTTGGAATCTCATTAGGTAGACGGTCGCTAGTCAGAACAATTTGTTTCCCTTCATTATAAAGCGCATTGAACGTGTGGAAGAATTCTTCTTGTGTCGCTTCTTTCTCGGCAAAAAATTGGATATCATCGACTAGCAGTAGCTCGACATTCCGATATTCTTGGCGAAACTCTTCAGCTGTCTTATTTTGAATAGAGTTAATAAAGTCGTTGGCAAAGGTCTCGCTACTGACATATTTAACTTTTGCATTCGGCTGATTCTGTAACATATGGTGACCAATGGCGTGCATCAAATGGGTCTTCCCTAGACCAACGCCCCCATAAAAGAAGAGCGGATTGTACATCGAGCCGGGATCTTCAGCAACTACCAAGGCGGCAGCGTGAGCCATCTGATTGCCTTTCCCGATGACAAAGGTATCGAAGGTATATTTGGGATTCAACTGCACCTTCTTTGTGAGCTCAACGGTTTTGGGTGATTCTTCTTTTGGCTTTGCGACAGGTTCAAGCTGTGGTGCTTCATCGGCGGTCACAAAGGTTGGAATAATTTCTTGTCCGGTCAATTTAAAGCCAGTTTCAACGATCTTTGTTGCTAGATTTTTTTCCCAATAATTTTTATGCAAACTAGTGGGCACTTCAATAATTAATTGGTCGTTCTGCAAAGAAAGTGGTTGTGCCGTATCAATCCACGCATTATAGCTGGTGGGACTGAGTTCTGCACGATAACTCTTTTGAAGATCTAGCCAAATATCTTCCAGGGATGCCATTCAAAGGTCCTCCTTATCTTGTAAATAAAAATAGGTAGTTCTAATTTAGCATTTTTTAGAGAAGTTTTCCACAGATTCTTTAAGGAAATGAAAAATTTCTTTTTATTTATCCACAAGGTGTGAGAAAAAAAGAAAAATCTATCCCCAAGCAAAAATAAAGTTATCCACAAGAGTAATTAACAGGTGGATAACTTAGCGAAAATGAAAAATGCACACAAGAGCTGTGGATAAACAAGTCAATGGCAGAAAGACTTCAAGGGACTTTTCCACATGTTTAAAACTCCTGAGGATAACTTATGGACAAGCGGTGAATTTGTGTAAAAGTAGGGGGAAAAGTCTGCGCAACTAAAAAAATGGATGACGCGCGTCCACACCTACATCCTCTAAAAAAGATACGACCTTGTGGATAATTATTTGAGAAAATTTACTGAAGGATAAAAAAGAGAATTTTCCATTAAAAGAGACAGATATGAAAAAAATGAATTGGTGAGGATGACTGGATCTATGGAAGAAGAAAAAGTGAGACCTGCGTGAGAGAGGTAAAAAAGATAAAAACGGAAAAAGAAATGAAAGAGATAAAGTGAAGGAGATGAAAGAGATGAAAGAGATGAAAGAAGGCGTGAGGGCGAGCGAATCTCATCTCATCTCAGAGGGGGGCATTGCCTAGTGATCGGCTATTTTTTATGGAATATTAATTTGTAGTTAGCTCATTATTAGCTTTAGGAATCACCGTTTATCAGTCGTTGATTGGTTGCTTGGTAGGTGATTATTAGAAGATTATCAAGGGGTTAGCATAAAATTAACAGAGAGGATGACTCGATTTTTGCTAGGTTTTCTCTATTTTCTACGCAATTTGGCATTGACAAAACGTAGGTGTAGTAGGTATACTATCAAAGTATGTCTATGTATATGGATAGTAATTACTCTCATGGAGGTGGAATAAATGAAAAGAACATACCAACCAAATAAACGTAAACGTCAAAAAGTTCACGGGTTCCGTAAACGTATGAGCACTAAAAATGGTCGTCGCGTGCTAGCTAGCCGTCGCCTTAAAGGAAGAAAAGTTCTTTCAGCTTAAGCCACTGGGATTCAGTGGTTTTTTTTTGTGCCTTTTTTCCTAGAAAATAGGTGAATCAACCTCACTAAATATGGTATGATTGTTGGGTGAGTGAAAGATCAGGAAAGAAGCGAAGGAAACGAGATGAAGAAAGCGTATCGAGTCAAAAAAGAAAGTGAATTTCAACAGGTTTTCCAAGAAGGAACATCTTTCGCGAATCGTCGATTTGTTGTCTATCGCATAGATAAACCTGAGCAGAAGCATTTTCGAGTGGGCATTTCGGTTGGAAAAAAGATTGGAAACGCCGTTGCGCGAAATGCTGTGAAACGAAAAATTCGTGCGAGCTTGTTCGAATTGAAAGAACGCATTGAGCCAGAACTAGATTTCATTGTGATTGCTCGGCCGAAAACAGAAGAGCTGTCCTCAAAAGAAATTCTTTCAAACCTCGTACATGTCTTAAAACTTGCGAAAATAATTGAATAAAGGGGAAAAAGTAAGTGAAGAAATATAAACGTTTACTTTTAATGGCCGGCTTAGTGATGCTGGTTGTTGTATTATCTGCGTGTGGCGCAACGGGTGAAGTCAATGCCCAAAGTACAGGAATATGGGATCGTTACATCGTCTACTACTTTGCGGAAGCGATTAAGGCCCTCTCTTTTGGAAATCCAGGAATTGGGATTATTCTTTTTACCCTCATTATCCGGATAATTTTATTACCGTTGATGCATTTCCAAACGAAGAGCATGCGAAAAACACAGGAATTACAACCAAAATTAAAAGCATTGCAACAAAAATATGCGTCAAAAGATTCAGAAACACAAGCAATCTTAAGAGAAGAGCAACAAAAATTATATGCTGAAAATAATGTTAATCCGTATGCGGGTTGTTTACCATTATTAGTGCAAATGCCGATTTTGATGGCGTTATGGCAATCAATTTCACGAGTGCCTGAACTAAAATCAGGCCAGTTCTTATGGTTGAACTTGGGAAATCCCGATCCATTATTCGTGCTACCAATCTTAGCAGCACTGTTCACGTTTGCTAGTACCTATCTATCAAGCATGAGCCAATTAGAATCAAATCCTTCTATGAAGATTATGAATTTTGCTATGCCAATCATGATTTTAGTAATGGGACTTAATTTGGCCAGTGGATTATCCTTATACTGGGTAATTTCGAATGCGTTCCAAGTAGGCCAAACTTTATTATTAAATAACCCATTTAAAATTCGTAAAGAACGTGAAGAAGAAGCACAAAGAATTCGCGACAAAGAACGTGCATTACAGCGCGCACAGAGTCCTAAGAAGAAACGCAAGAAATAAAAGGAGGTATGCAAAATGCCAGTTTATGAAGGCGCAACAGTTGAAGAAGCCGTTAATAAAGGTTTATCAGCTTTGGGATTGACCAGGGCAGATGTTGAAGTGAAGGTTATTGAAGCAGGGAAAAAAGGATTTCTAGGCATTGGGAAGAAAGACGCGCGTGTGTCGCTTGAACCCACTGTCAGTGAGGAAATTTCAGAAGCTGTCGAAGAGGCGGTCGCGGAAGTTTTACACGAAGAATCACCGAGTATCGAGGCAATTGCTAGTGAACCTAAACCGTCTATGCATGAATCAAACAAGCCGTTAGAAGAGTTAGATGATGAGTCTGCTTTGACGGAGTTGGCACTGTACCTAACCGCTATTTCTAAAGAATTAAACGCGCCAGCAATGGTTCGAATGGAACGAAAAGATGGCTTAATTATCTTCCACTTGGATACGCAAAAACAAGGGATTTTAATCGGCAAACACGGAAAAATTCTAAATGCGTTGCAATATTTAGCGCAAGTCTTTATCCACCGTGCAGCAGCGAATAAATTATCAGTTGTAGTGAATGTCGGTGATTACCGTGAAAAACGCCAAGCAATCTTGCAACGACTAGCTGAAAGAACGGCTGAGAAAGTCAAACAAACAGGCAGACCGGTCTTCTTAGAGCCGATGCCAGCGTTTGAACGTAAACAGATCCATTCAGTGCTGAGCAAAAAAGATTACGTAAAAACCCACTCTGAAGGCGATGAACCGTACCGATACCTCGTCGTTGAACCAGAGAAGAAACATTTCTAAATTAGTAAACTTAAAAATTTGTCAGAGGAGTAGACGAAATGGTCTGCTCCTTTTTTGTGCGAGGAGAACGTCCATATTATCGGACTGGGTTTAGTGTTATAATGGAAACATTACTTTAAAAGGGCTAGAGGTGGAGTCTATCTATTTTTTAATTATCGCGATTCAAATTATCAATTTTTTTCTTATTTTTAAGCAAATTTCTTTATTTTCCTTTTCAACCGTAGAAATTTTCCTATATTCAGCGCTAATGGTGATGGTAGGGATTGTTTTAAGTAGCCAATTTGGCCTCTGGTCAGCGGTTATATTTCTAATCTTATTCATTTTTATAGGGTGGTTGAAAGAACGGCAAATAAAACCGATTCATTTCTTTTATGCGCTCTATGCCTTGATGATGAATTCATTTCTTGGCTATATAAGTGCAGCGCCACTGACTGCGCTTTTTTCACATATTTCGCTTTTTTCAAAGGAACAGACTCAAAATATCCTGTACATAACGGTAGCGATGGCGCCAGCAATCATCAATTTTCTGTTCCTCTACGTGTTGGAGCGGTGGTTGCCACAAGGTTTCTTTCGTTCATTGAAGCAAGCAGAGGGAAAAGTAATCGTGAGCCTGAGTTTTTTCTTAGTGACTATTATTGGCTTATTGTATTATATTTTAACGGCCAATAATCAACAAGGACATGGCAGTACGCAGGATAATTTTATGATATTAGGCTTATTTTTTGCAGTCCTTGCGTCGTTTATTTTCTTGAATCTTTATTTTCAAAAGATCCGTAAGCAGCAAATAGAAGAATTAAAAGAGCATCAACTTGCCCAATTAGTTGATTACACGAAACAAATCGAAGGACTCTATGAGGAGATTCGTCATTTTAGACATGATTACATTAATCTTTTAACGAGTTTAGAAGAGGGGCTTTATGAAGATGATTTGCTGAAGGTTCGTCAAGTCTATGAGTCGGTTATTCAACCGACGAAACAGACTTTTCAAGCGAATTATTATAGTTTTGGTCAGCTTAGTCATCTACTGGTGCCAGAGTTGAAGAGTGTAATTGGCTCGAAGTTGTTATTGGCGCAGCAACAAAAAGTTGATATTCACCTAGAAATCATTGCGCCGATAAAGATTCGTCATTTCGAGATTATTTCTTTTGTAAGAACGATGTCTATTCTCCTAGATAATGCGATTGAAGCGGCCGTTCTGACAGAAACTCCCTGGATAAAATTAGCTATTTTTGAAGAGGCGGGCATTCAGTATATCATTCTTGAGAATAGCTGTCAGGAACCAGTAGCGATTAAAAACATCGCCAAGAAAGGCTATTCTTCTAAAGGATTGCAGCGCGGAATCGGCTTATACACGGTGCATAAAATACTGGCAGACATGCCTCATGTGTCTTTGGAAACGGGAAATTTAGCGAATGGTTTTTCACAGATTTTGAGAATCGTCGGAAACGGAGCAGCGGAATGAATATATTTATTTTAGAAGATGATCTGCTGCAACAGCAGAAGCTAGAACGGCTCATAAAAAAAATTAGTCTGGCTGAAAAAATCAACTATAAAAATTTATTTGCCACGGCCAAGCCGACTCATTTATTAGATAAAATACAGCTTACGAGTCAATATAATTTGTATTTTTTAGATTTGGAAATTAAAGGGGAAACGAAAAAAGGCTTAGAAGTGGCCCAAAAAATCCGGGAAACGGACCCTTATGGCGCGATCGTTTTTATGACGACACATTCTGAAATGGCTACCTTGACCTTCTCATATAAGGTCTCAGCGTTAGATTTTATTGAAAAGGATCAAGAGGCATGGGTGATTGAAAAACGGGTGAAAGAATGCCTTGAACTGGCAAAAAATCGGACCCAGACGAGCGTCAGCACAGATGCCTTTACGTTTGAAAGTAAGTACACCAAATTTCAACTGCCCTTTTCCGAAATCCTGTATTTTGAAACAACTGGCTCATCGCATAAGATTCGGCTGGTGACGACAGCCAAGATCGTTGAATTTTACGCGGATCTAAAAGAGATTGTCCAAATGGATGAACGATTGTTCCGCTGTCACCGCGCGTTTGTGATTAATTTGGCCAATGTGAAGTCTATAGATAAAACCAATAAACAAGGATCTTTTCCGATGAAGAGCAGTGTCTAATATCGAAACGCTTGTTGAAAGAGACAATTCAAGGCTTGGAAAATTTAAACAAAGAGTGAGCTGTGTGAGGGAGTCGGATAGGTTATAGCTGGGTAGCAAAGTTTTTCCAAAATGAAGTCGTAGATTAGAATATAACATATAGCAGATAGATTAGATGATTGAAAGGAGCTCTCGTTGAGTTTCATTTCGGTCATCTTTTTTCGTTTAGGCAAGTTAATGGCTCGTTTAGGAAGATAGGCTATCTCATTTGAAGGGTAGACGATAGGATGGTATCAGAAGCACGAGACAAACGAGAAGGGGCGCGAGTAGATATGGGCAAGATGATTCAAATTAGTGAGGTATCGAAACAATATAAAAATGAACGCGTGGTATCAGGGGCGACGATGACCGTCACTAGAGGCGAAATATATGGTTTCTTAGGACCTAATGGCGCAGGAAAAACAACAATTATGAAGATGTTATTGAATTTAGTCAAACCGACATCAGGCGAAATCCGCATCAATAATCACCAAATTTTAGGGCAGTCATCTACTTATTTGAAGAAGATTGGTAGTTTGATTGAGACGCCAGTTTTTTATACGAAACTTACGGCTAGGGAAAATTTATTTCTGCATGGTGAGTATATGGGCGGGGCTAGCTCAGAGCGTGTCGACGAGGTGCTAGAAATTGTTCATTTGGCGGAGGTTGCTGATAAATTGGTGACCGAATACTCTCTAGGCATGAAGCAAAGATTAGGGATTGCGCGAGCGATTCTGATGAAGCCGGAAATTTTAATTTTAGATGAACCAATTAATGGCTTGGATCCGATTGGTATCAAGGAAGTCAGAGAATTGTTGCTCATGTTGAAAAATAAGTATGGCATGACCGTATTAATTTCTAGCCATATTGTTTCAGAAATTGAATGGATTGCGGATACAATCGGTGTGATTAATCAAGGAAAAGTCTTGCAGGAAGTCAAGTTATCGGAAATTCGCGAGGTAAACAATGCTTATCTAGCAGTGGAAGTCAGCGATGTTAACAAGGCCTTGGTTGTCCTAGAGCAGGATCAGACAATAGAAAAAATTCAGATAGATACGAACCAACTTATCTATTTGCATGGGAATGAGTTAGATCAATCAGACATAACCAAGCAGCTAATCTTGGCAGATGTCGCCGTTCATCGAATCGAAAAGCAGCAAAAGACCTTGGAAGAATACTTTTTATCAATCATCAGTGGAGGGAAATAATATGTTGAATTTAATGAAATTGGAATGGCGTAAAAATCAATTAACTAGTTATTTAAAATATGTCGTCGGGAGTATTTTTGTAATTTTTCTGCTGACGTCTTTAATGGCGATCGGAGCGAACAGTCAAGAAGAAGTTATGTTTGTCGATTTCGCTTCATTCATGTCGTTGGTCACTATTTTTATTCGTCTCGTGTTTGTGATTTTCTCAGGTATCTTATTGTCACGTTTAATTGTTGATGAATACAAGAATAATACGATTCAAGTGTTATTTTCTTATCCGATTAAGCGAGCAAAGATGATGAAAAGTAAGCTACTGCTAGTGTGGGCTTATTGCTTTTTCAGTCTGCTTGTCGCGACGATTTGTATTGATAGTCTGATTTTTATTGTCAACCCAATCCTGGATTTATTCCCGGAAAAAGTCACGCTAGCGATGATTATAAGAACACTGCCTCCGACTGTGATTGAAGCTTTCATGACTGCTTGTTTAAGTTTGATTCCGCTCTATTTCGGTCTAAGAAAGAAATCCACGGCAACGACGATTACCTTGGCTGTTTTGATTGGATTTTTAGTGAATGGCACTGTTTCTGATGACAGTGCTCAAGTTAATCTGAGCCAGATAATTGTTATTCCTGCTCTGTTGAGTTTGTTAGGATTGATGGTTGGTTATTTGTCTTATCATAACATTGAAACGAAAGATGTCGGGTGAAACAATGAAGAAGCTAGTCATCGGTCTTTTAGTGATTGTCGCAATCGTGATGGGGGTATTTGTGAGCCAATCTGCAGAAAAGAAAATAGAAAAACAAATGGTTATTGGAACGATTGAACGTATTAATCTGACGAGTCAGCAATGGGATATAGAAATACTAGCGGGTGATGAGGATAAAGTCGAAGTGGCGATGGCAGGACTGATTACAGATGAGTTGCTGGATATTAAAGTAGAAGGAAGTACGTTAAAAATTGCTCAAAAAGGCGAACAAAAAGATTATTTTGGCGGATTTAGTTTTAGAAAGAGTCGGAAAATTAAGGTCTGGCTGCCTAAAAATAGTGAGCAGGAAATAACGATCATCAGTCAATCAGGATCGATTGATATTGGTGAAAGCACGATAGATAAGTTAGATTGTCGCACAGAATCTGGTGATATTTCCTTAAGTAAAGTAACTGGACGCACACATGTTATCGAATCGACTCATGGGGATATTTTAGTGTCTGATAATCAGGCAGATCAGTTATTTGTAAGGACAAAAAGTGGCGATATTGGGTTCAAAAAATTCAACGAAAAAGAGCTGACAGAAATCGAATCAGAAGGCGATGAAGTAGCTATAAGTTTTCATCAGGCACCAGAGAATATCACAGCTAAATTAGTCGCTAAAGAGATTGAGGCTGAAGTTTTTGGGAAAGAAATCGACCCCCAGGCAATAAAAGTGGGTGAAGGACAAAATCAACTGACTATAAAAAATAGCAAAGGCAGTATCGTATTTAATTGAAGGACAACGTTGGTTGAATGACTGACTGAGAAGAAGGATAAGTGAGAATAGAGCACTATTTCCCTTCAATCTGGTGGATTATCGATAAATCTTTCATATCTATCCGAAATGAATTGACAAAGAAAGCGAAACCAAGTATATTTTATAAGAATTCATTCTTATCGAAGTAAACATGCGATGAAGGGTTTATTACTTTGATTAAAAAGCTAGGCATAACTTTTGTTATGTCTGGCTTTTTGTATAGACAAAATGCATAGGGAAATAAGTAGGCAGCCATGATTTATTTTAAAAATCATGGCTGCCTTTTTCTAGGTAATTAGTCGATTTAGATAGTTGATATTAGTGGTGAGATTGCTAGGACTGTTACCTGTAATTAGTCGCTGTTAACCGATAGTTGTTTGCGTGAATTGAACAACGGTCCCATAAGCGAATAGCTCAGCATAGGGAAGGCCATCGACTAGACTGGTTTTGTGCTCAAAGCGGCAATTGATGACAGCATCTGCACCGTAACTGACGGCTTTTTTCTTTAATTTAAATTTGAGAGATGAAAATAGTTCATTTAAATCGAGCTGCTCATCGAATAAATCAACTTGGTGCCGTTCCGCTATAAAGAGGACATCGCGGACAACGTATTTGACATTGACATTACCTGTCGATAAAGTGACTTCTTCAATTTGTTCGTTGCTGATTTCTTTTGCGTGGGGTTCATCAGAAAATAAACTCATTTGTCTTCACTCCTTTTCTTCATCTTCTATTTTACGTGGCTAAGGTAGAAAAAGAAAGATATATGGTTGGCGAAGGAATAGATTAGATGCTTTTAGAAAAAGAAACGTTGACAGAAGGGGGAGAGAAGAGTAAGTTGAAGAAGCAAACAAAAGAAGCCCGACGTGAATCGGACTTCAATACGGAACTTATTACAATTCAACTTGTAGGCTAGTTCCAACGTAATTCAATAGTTTTTTTCTATTAAACCGTGCTGGGTCCTAACCGTGACGGTTTTTTTTATGTCTATCAAGACGTGTCGTCTGTTCATCAGGTGGCCGAGCATTGGATGAACTAGAATGAATAGAAATGACTAGAAACAGCCAGTAACTAAATACACTAAGATATTTTCCCAAAAAGAAACGTTGACATAAGGACAAGAAGAGAGTACATTGAAATAGAAAAGAAGCCCGACGCGAATCGGACTTCAATACGGAACTTGTTACAATTCAACTTGTAGGCTAGTTCCAACGTAATTCAATAGTTTTTTCTAAAAAACCGTGCTGGGCGCTAACCGTGACGGTTTTTTTTATGTCTATCAAGACGTGTCGTCTGTTCATCAGGTGGCCGAGCATTGGATGAACTAATGTAAGTAGAAACAGCCGAAAACAGCTAGTAACTGAATAAACTAAGATATTTTCAAAAAAAAGAAAGTTGACAGAAGGAAAAGAAAAGAGTACATTGAAATAGAAAAGAAGCCCGACGCGAATCGGACTTCAATACGGAACTTATTACAATTCAACTTGTAGGCTAGTTCCAACGTAATTCAATAGTTTTTTCTATTAAACCGTGCTGGGCGTCTAACCGTGACGGTTTTTTTTATGTCTATCAAGACGTGTCGCTTGTTCATCAGGTGGCCGAGCATTGGGTGAACTTGAATGAATAGACGCGACTTTTATATCTCGTGCACATTGTGCACGAACAATCACTACATCACAGATACAATTCATTAATTTCCCCGCTAACCACACGATACAAACAAGCAATACTATCCCACCACTGACGTGAGCTGCGAGTAACACAGGGAGTGTTTTCGCAAGTTGAGTCAATAGGTTTAGGATTTTCATTGATGTTTCTCCTGTTAGAATCACTCAGAAGAATAAAGACAAAAAATTTTCCAATCATTTTTGGCGTCATCTCCATCGTTCATTATTTTCAAACCTTTAGTGGCGTCCTACTCATATTGAATTAGTGGAATCAGCCGTCAAGCTAACTTTCCGTGTCCTAACTATACGCTCATTTTCTTCAATATAATAGGCTTTTCTGTATTTAGCTTTAAATGCTATTTATCTCTAAAAAAATAATGGAACTTGCTATTTTTGCGTAAATAAATAGTAAGGACTTTATGTTAATCCTAAAGAGGTATTTTTAATGAGATGAGGATGTAGTGTTTGTTTATTTGGTGGATGAGGATTGAGTTAACTAGAATGGAATACGTATCAATAATTATGAATGGCTGTGAGTGACAAAAAAACGCTAAGAATGGCGAAACAACTTGCATAGAACGAAAATTTATGCTAATCTATGACAAGAAAATTTAACAGACAGCAGTCAAAGTGCGAGTCTACCTTTTTTAATCAAAGGGTGGAGTGGGCGCTTTTTTTGTGCGCCGAGACAGGAGGAGAACAGAATGGCTGAAATTACCTTAGAATTTGATACAATTGCTGCTATTTCGACCCCACCGGGTGAAGGCGCGATTAGTATTGTTCGATTAAGTGGCGATCAGGCGGTCCAGATTGCCGATAAAGTTTATCAATCGGGAAGTAAGCGACTGATTGAAGTGCCGTCCCATACGATTCATTATGGGCATATCATTGATCCTAAGAGTGAGCAAATTGTCGATGAAGTGATGGTCTCTGTCATGAGAGCACCAAAGACATTTACTAGAGAAGACGTGGTAGAGATTAATTGTCACGGGGGGATTGTCGTCGTGAATCAATTATTGCAGCTTGTTTTAAGAGAAGGCGCGCGTTTGGCTGAACCAGGGGAATTTACGAAGCGAGCGTTCTTAAATGGCCGTGTCGATCTCTCACAAGCTGAAGCGGTGATGGATTTGATTCGGGCAAAGACGGATCGTGCGATGAATCTGGCCTTAAATCAGCTCGATGGGAATCTTTCTTCATTAATTCGAGCGTTGCGCCAAGAAATTTTAGAGACGCTGGCTCAGGTGGAGGTCAATATTGATTATCCTGAATATGATGATGTGGAAGAGTTGACGACGAAATTATTGCTTGAAAAAGCCAACTTTGTCCAAAAACAAATTGAGCAATTGCTAGTGACTGCTAAACAAGGGAAAATATTGCGAGAAGGCTTGAGTACAGCGATTATTGGTCGACCAAATGTTGGGAAATCAAGTCTCCTAAATCATTTATTACGAGAAGAAAAGGCGATTGTGACGGATGTTGCAGGGACCACACGTGATGTGATTGAAGAGTATGTCAATGTGAGAGGAGTTCCGTTGAAGTTAATCGATACAGCGGGAATTCGCGAGACAGAGGACATTGTTGAACGGATTGGCGTGGAAAGAAGCCGCAAAGCTTTGGCGGAATCGGATTTAATTTTATTAGTGTTAAACCAAAGCGAGCTGTTGACTCAGGAAGATCTGAATCTATTTGAAGCGACTAAAGGCTTGAAGCGGATTGTCTTATTAAATAAAACGGATTTACCGGCTAAATTAACACTGGATGAGGCGCAAGAATTCTTAGATGGCGAACCGATTTTTGCTGTTTCTGTCGTGAAGAATGATGGCTTAGATAAGCTAGAAGAAGCGATTGCAGACTTATTCTTTGGCGGACAAACGGGTGAAAAGGATGCGACGTATGTCTCAAATACGCGCCACATTGCCTTGTTGGAACAGGCAGCTATTTCCTTAGGCGAAGTCGTAGTGGGGATTGATGCAGGCATGCCAGTCGACCTCGTTCAAATTGATATGACGCGTTGCTGGGATTATTTAGGCGAAATTGTTGGGGACAGTGTACAGGATGAGCTGATTACGCAATTATTCAGTCAATTCTGCTTAGGTAAATAGGTAGGTAAACTGATAACTAGGTGAATGTCTGAGTAAGTAGCTGGTTGAGTAAGCTAGCGAATAGTTAGGCAGAGTGGAAAGGAAGAAAGAACATGACACAATTTAATGCAGAATCTTACGATGTCATCATCGTCGGCGCAGGCCATGCGGGTTCAGAAGCAGCGTTGGCTTCGGCGCGAATGGGGGCGAAGACGCTCTTATTGACGATTAATTTAGATATGGTCGCGTTCATGCCATGTAATCCTTCAGTTGGGGGACCGGCTAAAGGCGTGGTTGTGCGCGAGATTGATGCCTTAGGTGGCGAAATGGGACGCAATATTGACAAGACATATATTCAAATGCGGATGCTGAATACAGGTAAAGGACCGGCTGTTCGGGCTTTGCGTGCGCAAGCTGACAAACATGCTTATGCGACAGAAATGAAGTATACCATTGAAAAAGAAGAAAATTTGACGTTGCGCCAAGGAATCGTCGATCAACTGATTGTTGAAGACGGCGTTTGTCGAGGAGTTGTGACAGCAACTGGTGCGGCTTATGCAGCAAAAGCGGTGGTTATCACGGCTGGGACAGCGTTACGGGGTGAGATTATTATTGGTGAGTTGAAGTATTCTTCTGGGCCGAATAATTCGCAACCATCCGTGAGTTTAGCGGATCATTTGAAAGAGTTGGGCTTTGAGATTGCGCGCTTTAAAACGGGCACACCGCCACGCGTTAAATCTAGTTCGATTGACTATAGTGTAACAGAGGAACAACCTGGCGATGCAGAGCCGAATCATTTTAGTTTTGCGACACCTGATAGTGCCTATAATTTGAATCAAGAACCGTGTTGGTTGACCTATACCAATGAAGGCACGCATCAAATTATTCAAAAAAACTTACACCGAGCACCGATGTTTACGGGGATTGTTGAAGGAGTGGGTGCACGTTATTGTCCTTCTATTGAAGATAAAATTGTGCGTTTTTCTGACAAGCCGCGTCATCAATTATTCTTGGAACCAGAAGGCTTAAACACCGAAGAAGTCTATGTACAAGGGTTATCGACGTCCTTACCAGAGGATGTACAGGTAGAAATGTTGCATTCGATTGCTGGTTTAGAAAAAGTCGAAATGATGCGCACAGGTTATGCGATTGAGTATGATGTTGTAGTACCACATCAATTACGACCAACGTTGGAAACAAAAGTCATCGAAAACTTGTATACAGCTGGGCAGACCAATGGTACGAGTGGCTATGAAGAAGCAGCCGGTCAAGGACTGATTGCTGGAATTAATGCGGCGCTTAAAGTGCAAGGCAAAGAACCATTTGTCATGAAAAGAAGTGATGGCTATATCGGTGTTATGATTGATGATTTGGTGACTAAAGGAACGAACGAACCTTACCGTTTATTGACATCACGTGCTGAATACCGCTTAATTTTACGCCATGATAATGCTGACTTGCGTTTGACTGAGGTTGGGCACCAAATAGGCTTGGTTAAAGAAGAACAATATGCGGCTTACCTTGCGAAAAAACAAGCAGTTGAGGAAGAATTACTGCGTTTGAAAAAGATTCGTTTGAAACCAACAAAAGAAATTCAAACTTTCCTAAAAGAAAAAAATTCAGCGGAATTAAAAGACGGCATATTGGCGATTGATTTCTTGAAACGACCAGAAATCAGCTATGCAGAATTACTTTTATTTATTCCTGAGAATGAAGCCTTGACGAAAAAAGAAGTCGAACAAGTCGAAATTCAAGTGAAATATGAAGGCTACATCAAGAAAGCTTTAGAAAAAGTCGATAAGCTAAAACGGATGGAAGCCAAACGAATTCCGGAAGCCATCGACTACGAAGCTATCAACGGCTTAGCAACAGAAGCCAAACAAAAATTACAAAAAATCCAACCCGAAACGATTGCTCAAGCAAGTCGAATCAGTGGCGTTAACCCCTCTGATTTGAGTATCTTGATGGTCTATATCGAGCAAGGAAAGATTGCAAAAACTACTTCTAAAAGTGAGTAATAGCAAGGATTCTATGTGTTCAATATAGACCAAAAAGAAATTGAATACGGTTTTGAATACGGGTTTTTAAAACGCCATGTATTCGGAAAACTTTTCTGCTGTTTCGTTCTGTTTAGCTTTAGTTACTTTGATATAAATGTCAGTTGTAATCTTGGTAGATTTATGACCTAACCGCTGAGAAACATCTTTAATGCTAGCACCACTTTCAAACAGTAGAGAAGCGTTCGTTTTTCTAAAATCGTGAACTTTTATTATTTTCATATCGGGGAAATGACGTTTGACTTTCTCCATGACATGATTAGGATAGGCTTTATACAAATATTGGTTTTCTCTATAAAGTACAGAGTTACTGAATACCACATTGTTATTGAAATTTTCATCTCTTATGCCGAGAGCGAATTTTTCTTTGATGATGTGGTTTTTGTATTCCCTTAATATATTACAAGTTTTTCTATCCATTTGAACCACTCTATTTGAGGAATCTGTTTTTGTATCTTGAATAATGGGCTTGCCATTTTTCAATTCTGCTAGAGTCTTATTGATGTTTATCAGTCTATTTTCAAAATCAATATCATTCCAAGTAAGAGCCAAAGCTTCACCTTTTCGTAAGCCAACAAAAGCTAATACTCTAAAAAAAGTGTATGATCGATTATCATTCAACTGTTTTAAGCAAGATAAAAATTCCTGCAGTTCTTCTTTTGTGTAATAGCTGTCGGATTCTTCTTTATTACTGGTCATTTTACGTTTTGGAACGATTGTTCGTTCCATTGGATTATCGTCTATAGCACCGATTAAAATGCCGTATTTAAATACCATACTTACATATATACGCATTTGTTTATAGGTTGCTAGGCTATCAGCCCATTCATTTAATATCTTTTGACAATACAATGGTGTAATCTTTGATAGTTTCATTTTGCCTAGTTTTTTAAGTATGTGATTATCAAAATAAATTTTAATACGTTGTTCAGTGGTTGGTTTAATATCTTTCTTATGTTGCTCAAACCAAAGCTCATACAGTATTTTGAATGTTTTTATTTTTTTTGACGATTCATGTAAACCATTTTTTTCGGTTTCAACTACCAATTTGGCTAGTGCGAGTTGCGCGTCCTTTTTAGTAGCAAAATTTCTTCTTGTTGTTCGTTTCTCTTTCCCTGTTACAGGATCAACTCCGAGATAAGTTTGAAACAGGTAGGCTTTAGTGCCATCTTTTTTTATATAACTTTTGATTGTTGCCAATATTATTCCCTCCTGGTACTGCTGGGGGCAAGTGGAGGAGGTTAGTCTAATAAACCACTAACATCTTGTTTTAATGTATTAATATCATCTTCTAACAATACTAAACTATGAACAAAATCTTCATTTTTGTTTATTTTTTTATTGAATTTTTCCGACAAAACTATTCTTGAATTTTCAATAAGACTATCAAATAATGTTAATACTTCATCATTATCAGAAAAGGCTAATATTAGTTTAATAGAATTATTTAATACCGATACTTGCCAGTCCGATAAGTCTTCATTTTCTAGTTTAATAAAGTTTGATTTCAAATCCCAAGCGAGACTCATATTAAATTTCAATGAATATGATTCTCTATCTTTAGAAAGTGTCTCGTATTCATTTTCAGAAAGATCATCTAAACTTTTTTCTCCTTTTAACAGGTATAAGAGTGATACTTCTCCTAGTTCAGCAATTTTTTTTAAACGTTTATTATTAGGTAGGTTTTTACCGGTCTCCCAGTTACTAACTGTTCCACTTTTGGCTTTTGTGTCTATGTGGCGTGCAAATTCAGTCATGCTATAGCCGAGTTTAAATCTAATTTCTTTTATTCTAAGCCCCACTTCGCTTGGGTTGGGTTTAAAGTCTTTTAAAAGAACATCTTCTAATTTGTACATATTTTTCTCCTTTCGTGAAATCCTTTATATTAACATTTTAAACTAAACCGCAAAGAAATACAAAGTTTTAATTGACGATAATTAAAGAATATGTTTTAATGAGAATGTACTAAGAAATGCAAAGAAAAGAGGTGCGTTATGAATAAGGTGGCTGGATACAGAAAAATGTTAGGAAAAACCCAATCTGAGATGGCAAAAATATTCAATATTTCAACTCAGTCGTATTGGCAAAAAGAAAATGGGAAAATTCAATTTTCAGATGAAGAAAAATTGTTGTTCAAAGGACTAGTAAAAACCATTTTCCCAGATATCACTATTGATACTATTTTTTTTAGTTGATTCGCAAAGAAATACAAAGAACGAGGTGGTTGAATGAAGTTAGAAGTTGATTTAAGCCCAACTATCGAAGAACAATTAAACGAGGTCGCAAGTCGTGTATGGGCTGAGACAATGCAACAAGAAATCGAAAAGAGAAATTTTCCGGAATGGATGGACTTAGAAACGACTTGTGATTATTTACAAGTATCACGATCTAATCTATCTAAATTTATTAAGGAATTGGATTTTCCAGTTTCTATCATCAATCAGACGAAGCGCTGCAATCGAAAAAAAGTTGATGAATGGATGTTACAATTTGAAATTTAAAAAGTTGCTGGGGGCAAAAATGGAAGTCGGTTAGTCAAATGTTAGTCTCTGATGAAGTACACAGGAGGAACGAAAATGAATGAATCTCAAATTCTACAAAAGGCATGCTGGTTGATGGATAGAAAGTTTGAAATTGCTAAGCCAGCATTGAAGGAATGTCGGCGATTGAACGAAGCTGAGTTGAAGGAACTAGATAACATTTCCAAGCAATTAAGCAATCTGAGAGCTACACAGGAAGGGAAATAACTATGAATGAGTGCAGAAAAAAAGCCATTATCCCAAATTGTCTTGGCGGACAGGATAAAGGCAAACAAAGGGCTATAATACGCCTGTTTCTGTTCTCATTCTAACACAAACAGAATGGAGCGTACACCATGAAGAATAAAATTAATCTAATTATAGTCGCTTTTTTACTAGGTGAACTTACGATCATGTTACCAAAAGTAATTATGTCCAGTTTATTTGTAGGTGCAAGTTTGCTATTGTTTATGAATTTTGATGAATGGGAACATAACAGATTTGTAGGAGGTACAAAAGAATGACATGGCTTGATTACGATTCAGAGATTCTTAATACTATGAAAAATTTCAAACTCGAAGAAATAGCTGAAGGTATCGATGAGTTAGAAAGAAAAATAGGACGTACATTATTTGGAGAAACGTTTGATGAGCGGTTAGAAATCTTATATATATTGAAACGGCAGTCAGAATATAAAAATGTTTGTTCGGAAGTCAGAGACGTGAAAGAGGAAATTTTTAAGGAGCTACTGAAGCAATCCGATGAAAGAACGGCTAGGGTAAAAGCATTCAGTATTTGGGTTGGATATCAAAACCAATTATTAGGAGCAGAATTTGTTCGAGATAATTTGAGATTAGAACTTAATAAACTTAAGCAAACCGAGGTGACTAACTTATGACGCTGAAGGAAATGAATTTAGATGATTTATCTGCAGACGCTAATTATTTAGTTGGGGCAATCGAGGGGCTACAAGTAATTACGCACTACTATACTGGTGTATCAACAAATGAATCAACCGAAAGGATAGAAGGGGTTCTCATGGCTATTCACTGCTTTGCAGAGAAACATGCAAGTAATATTGAAGCGTATGGAACGAACGAAGGGAGTGAATGAGGATTGAGTATTTATATTGGTAAAGTCAGACCATCTATCATGGAAGAGCCTATCAATAAGAACATTATTCAATTTTTTTCTGAGTATGAGCCAAAACAGGTTGTTGTTCCTGTTGATCCCGAAGAACAGAAAAAGTTAAAAACAATTGGTGTAGATGGGTTTATTGCTGGGATAATGACTGGTTTAACTCGTAAAAATGCAAACTTAGTTAGTCGCGACTGTTTAATTTTAGATTTAGATGATGTGGTGTTAACAGAAGAAGCTATGATTCAAACAGTTCATAAGCTACTTGCTGATGTGTCTTATGTATTGTACCCGACTATTAGTTATGGAGTGAAAGGCGTTCGATATCGGTTGGTTATCCCCTTAGATGAAAACGTGAATGAAGCTGACTATAAACTATTGGTTCATTTCTTTTCAGAAAAATTGTTGAAGAATGTTTTAAAGGCTGTTGATGTATCAAACGGCACTTGGTCACAAATTCAATTATTACCAGTTTTGACACAATTTGTTAAACGTGAACAAATACTAATCTATCATAGAAAAAATAAATTTCCATTAAGTCAGACGTTAGAATTGGCAAAAACATGGGCTATACCACAACAAAAAATAGAAACTAAAAAAAGCTTCAATCAATTCAAAAAAGGTGGTTCCCGTTATCGAAATACTACTACAGAATTATTTGAAAGTATTGTCGCTGGTTGTGAGGAAGGAAATAGAAATAACAGAATTGCACAAATCACAGGGGGGTTGTTGGCTCGCGCGGTAGATGTAAGTGCAGTGTTAGAACTTGTGAGAGTTGCCAATCAATATTTTACCGAACCGTTATCAGAAAAAGAAGTGGAGGAAACTTTCTATTCGATAGCTAGAAAGGAGTTGGGCGCTAATTGAGTGAGTTAATAAATTTAAAGGAATTGCAAAAGAAGAAGCAAGAGGAAAATAAGGAATTACCAAGTTGGATATATTTTGATGATAAGGGAAATATGAAGGTTAGTGCTTCTCAATTAGGCTATGAGATTATGAAAGAGATACCTATGATTCGTACTAGCGAATTATCACAAGGGGCTAGATTCGATTCAAAAACAGGGTCATGGCGTATGGATAGCCTAAGTGATTTTTTAGATGGTTATATCACTAAGAATTTAGAAAGTGTTGGTCAATGGTCACAGTCGAAATTATATGAAACAAAAAAATTTATATTCATCAAAATATTTGATTCTTCTATGAAAGAAAATCCTTTTAATCGAAGTAAGCCATATTTAACTAATTTTAAGAATGGTACTTACAATATAAAAACTAATGAAATGAAACCTCATGATACAAAAAATTATATTCTTCAAAGTCATAGTTACGATATTGATCCCACGACAAAAGAAGTTCCTACCAAAACAATTGAATGGCTGGAAGAGTTAACGGGTCATTCTTATAGCGCTAAGCATCTGATGGAGATTATCGGGTATTGCTTTTATCGTAGCTATGAACCATTTCAGACTATTACCATTCTACAAGGTACAGGCGAAAATGGGAAATCTACTTTCTTAAATATTTTTAATAAGGTATTAGGGTCTGACAATGTTAGTAATATGACCTTACAGGACTTAGGGAATAAACAGAATCGTTTTGCTAGTGCCAACCTATTTCAGAAAGAAGCCAACTTGTTCGCGGACGTTGATTCTGAGTTTCTTAAGTCTACAGGGTTATTAAAAGCCTTGACTGGTGGAGATCGTTTATCTGCCGAGTTTAAAGGGAAAGACCATTTTATGTTTGTGAATTTTGCTAAGCTGATATTTTCGGCAAATGAATTGCCAGCATTTAACGATTTTACACGAGGTTTTGAACGTCGATTATATGTTGTTCCTTTTGATTGCGTCATAGATGAAGCGTTTAAGAAGAAACATGATTTAAAAGCAATTGAAGCTGAAATACCAGTGTTTGCAGTTTATTGTATTCGTATGTTTAGAGATGCGTTAGAACGAAAAGAATTGACTATATCACCTAAGATGAAGCAAGCCAAAGAGAAGTGGTTAAAAGAGTCAAATCATGTCTTGCGGTTCATTGAAGAAAAATGCGAAATTGATATGGAATCAAAGCAAGGTGATTCTTCCAAAATGATTTATGAGGAATATCAGAAATTTTGTTACCAAGAAAGTTTACGGGAATTGTCCCAACCTAAGTTTAGTAAGCAACTTGAGAAGATGGGAATCGTCAAAGTTAAGCAGAGTATTAAGGGCTCAAGGTTGTGGAGGTATAGACATCTACAGTTGAAAAATGGGTATACCCTAACATAAAAATGAAAAGTATTGGACAGTTTGGACAGGTAATTATAAACGATAATATAACATTGTTTTATTGAATGATAATTTGATATTTATACAAATTCGTTTGGACATAGACATGGACATGTTTTTAAGGTGTCCAAAGTGGTGTCCAACAATATACATTTTTGAGTATCCTTATCAGTAATTATAAACGTTGATATATAAGCGATTGTTCTATAGGTGTCCAAAGTGTCCAAGTATATTTAACTTTCTAGTAAGGGGGACATTTTTTTAAATATTCTTAAGTAATAAGTAGTGATAATCGTGCTATTTTAATGATTTTAGAAAATGTGGCTCAATCGCTTATACACCAAGGGATAGAACGATATTAAGTGACTTGCGATTATACAGGGTATTCGCAACTAAAAATGGAGGTATTTAATGAACAGGATTAGGGCAAAGCCGAATCTAAAGAAAATAAAAAAAAGAGAGGGTTAATATGGAAAAATATTATCAAATCGAAAAGAGTGGGCGCAAAGCAACTGTGTATATATATGGTGATATAACAGATGAAAATTATTCTGAGAGTGATGTTAGCGCAATTAGCTTCAGAAATGACCTGTCCACTATTAAAGCAGTTGAAGAAATAGAAGTAAGAGTACAATCGTATGGGGGGAGTGTCTTTAGTGGTGTAGCCATTTACAATATGCTTAAAAACCACAAAGCTATGATAACTGTGTACATTGACGGTGTAGCTTGTAGCATAGCAACTGTAATCGCAATGGCTGGAGATAAAGTTATAATGCCGTCAAATAGTATGATGATGATTCACAACCCTATGTCGTCATTGTCATACGGTAATTCCAATGAACTAAGAAAAATGGCTGATACCTTAGATAAGATAAGAGAAAGCTCAATTGATGCGTATTTATCTAAGTCAAATGGAAAAATCACCAGAGAAAAACTTATCGAGTTATTAGATGAAGAAACGTGGCTTAGTGCAGAGGAATGTAAGAACTATGGTTTTTGTGATGAAGTAACAAATCAAGTTGAGCTAGTAGCGAAATTCAACGAGTCAACCTATATCAATAGTTTAAAAAATAACCCAATAAAATTTGAAGAAAAGAAAGAGGAAAAAGATATGATGAAAATTAGAAAAATTGAAACACTAGAAGAGTTAAAAGAACAACAAGAGGAGTTTATCAATGAACATAAAAATTGTACCCATGAGCAATTGATGAAGGACTATCCTTTCTATAGTTCATTAGTTGATAAAATTGAAATGTCTGAAATTAAAGAGTTTGAACGAAAGTTGCATGAAGAAGAGCAAAGCTTGAAAATGGATAGCACGAAAGATAAACAACAACACTTTTATAAAGACGGGAAAAAAGTACAGGTGCTATCGCCTGAGCAAAAACTTACTGTGCCTAATCAAAGCAAATTTGAGCAAAAAGAGTTCTCTGATATGAGTATTGGTAAACTTGTAAAAGGAATGGCAACTGGTAAATGGAATGGAGCCGAGAAAGAACAGCAGGTAGTGGCTGCCAATCGTGATGGAAGTGGTGGCGTATTGATTCCAGCTCCACTATCAAATGAACTGATCAATATGGTACGTGCGCAATCCGTATTAATGACTGCTGGGGCTAAAACAGTCCCTATGACTTCATCTACATTAGTCTTTGCTAAACAAACAGGGGATATTAAACCACATTGGAAAAAAGAAGGTGCGCCCATCAATGAAACAGATGCAGACTTTGAACCAGTGAAGTTCGAAGCAAAAACTTTGGTTGGCATGTCAGATATCACAATTGAGTTGTTAGAAGATGCATTGAACATTGATCAGATTGTCACTCAAAGTATTGTCAATGCACTAGCATTAGAATTAGATAGAGTGGGACTGCTGGGGGCTGGTACAGAGATAGAGCCTAAAGGTATCTATAATCGAGAAGGTATTCAAAAACAAACAGTAGGTAAAGCACTAGAGAATTATAAAGAATTTAGTAAAGCCGTTACCTCGATTTTATCAGCTAACGGAACGCCTAATGGAGTTATTTGTTCGCCACGGACTTACGGAGAGTTAGACGCCTTAACAGATGTTAGTGGGCAACCTCTGAACGCACCTAAGAGCTATGAGAACTTAACACACAAGCTTACAACAACACAAGTACCGAATGACTTAGGTGCTGAGAATGACGGAAGCTTTGCGGTTGTAGGTGACTTTACGAAGCTATGGTATGGTGTACGCACGGGCGTGACTATAGAAGTTACTCGTGTAGCTGGTGACGCGTTTAGTAATCTTAAGTATAAGATAAGAGCTTACTTACGTGCAGATGTACAAACGATTCATGAACCACACTTCATTATTCTTGATGATATTAAGTAAAAATAGTAATTAAACATGTGGAATTTAAGCATATTTGTTCCTATTTGAGTAGTAACTAATGTAAAAAGATAATGAATGTAAGACAAATAGATAAAGAGGTGTATTTTTCGAGAAAGCATCTCTTTTTCTTATTATATCAGTATTTGTAATACCCCCCCACCGAAATATTTTGGGCTAAAGTGTGAACGGTGTGAACCGGTGGTAGGGGTCAATTAAACAAATGCGACGTGCTTACGTACGACCCCCCCTCCCCCATTTTTTTAAACAAAAAAAAGCATCTATCCGTAAGAATAAATCCTTAGTTATGTATTATCTCAAAGTATGTAAATGCCCCCAGCTAATGAAGTTTGAATACGGTTTTGAATACGGGATACACAAAATACACAAGAATATGTGGTGGTTTTCCCAAGTGAAAGCATATATAAATATCTGTAAATCAATAATCGTGAATACTAGATATTAGATTATTCGACTATATTGAGCAAGGAAAGATTGCAAAAGTGAAGAAGGAAGAGGCTTAGAAATAAGCCTTTTTTCTTTGCGGTGAAAGAGAGAGAGGATGAGGTAGTAGGAAGTATTTACAAAAATAGCTCTAACAGGCGCTCATCAACGGCGGTAATTACTTGATCAGATGCGGCGACTAATTTAGCATTATTTGAGCCGACTGCGATGCCATGTCCTGATAACTCGAGCATCTCAATATCGTTCGTTCCGTCACCGACTGCTATGCATTCATGAGGAGTAATCTGATAATATTCAAGAGCTTTGAGGATACCAGTGGCTTTGGTTACCTCAGTATCCAATATGCTGATAATGGTCGGATGCCATCTAGATAAAAACTGGTTTGAAAAGTTTTTCTTCAAGGATTCATCTATCGTATCAGGACAAAAAGCGCAGAGCAAATAAGCTTCTGATAGGCGAGAGGATTCGTAAATCTCCAAGGAATCAGCAGTGATATTCATCGATTGTTGTAGGCCTATCTCGAGGTTCTCATTCAGTATCCCATTAGAATAAAGTGTATCGGTATAAAGCGTGCCAGCAAATTGATTGTCTTTGCAGCAGGTAAGAAAGTCGGCCACTGTTTGTTCAGTAAGCGGTGTGGCATGGATGAGTGCCGCTTCATTGCGCACGAGTGAGCCATTCGCACTTATTATACAGTCAACTAATTGCTCAGAAAGCAGATAGCTACAGTGCTCATGGGGACGTCCCGTGGCGAGGAAGATAAGGATATTATTTTCACGAAGAGTGAGTAAGAGAGACTTAATCTCAGCAGATATTCTTTGTTCATTTTGCGATTTTATTGTTCCATCGTAATCAAATATAATTGCTTTATAGCTACTCAAAATAATCCTCCTTTATCTCGTCAACAGATAGCTTTCCTCAATCCATTGTTCCAATTCTTCTGGATCGGCAGCGTCTAGTGAAATAGAGATCCAATGTTCTTTATTCATATGATAAGCAGGGAAATAGCCGTCTTTTCCTTGTAAAAGGGTAATTAATTCGGGATTGAGTTTTAAGCCGATAATATCGATTTTCTCTGCCCCGTCTAAACCAAGTTTATCTTTAGGTGTATCAGTGATTAGCGCAAACCACTTTCGATTCCTCTGATGTCTGAAGACAGCGTAGGTAGAAAATTTCTTAAATGGATATTCTGGCTGCACATTGTAGCGGTTAAAAATATGCTCGATCAATTCGTCTCTTGTAATCATTTTGCATCCCCTCGGTGGTTCATTTCCTCCATGATACCACACTGGCTAGTGAGATCAGGCATGTTAAGGTTGTAGGTTGGGATAAAATGGATGGAAACTTTTATTCGTGAAATTCTACGTTGAGAACATAATTTTAAAAAAAGTGGAACTAGCTTTGCGTATCTAAATTATGAGGAGGATAAAATGAGTTCCTTCTATCAAAAAAAGAAATACCGTTGCTAAGATGCGTAAAATGATGAAAGAAAGTTAGAAAAGGAGGATTTATTTCGTTGAATCCATTGATTCTATAAGGAATAAGGTGTATAATTTGTATTTGTGAGCAGTTTTAAAACTGTTCTCCTTGCTCTTGTAAGTACAAGGGCCTAAAGTCCATAGGGAGGTGAAAAATCAATGGAAAATACGAAATATGAAGTTATGTACATTATTCGTCCAAACATTGATGAAGAAGCAAAAGCCGCTTTGGTTGAACGTTTTGACACAATTTTGAAAGATAACGGAGCAGAAGTTCTTGAGTCAAAAGATTGGGAAAAACGCCGTCTAGCGTATGAAATTAACGGTTACCGTGAAGGAATCTATCACATCGTAAAAGTTTCTTCTCCATCAAATGCAGAGGCAATCAATGAATTTGACCGTCTTGCAAAAATCAATGACGATATTATCCGTCACATGATTGTCAAAGAAGAAGCATAAGAAATAAAAATTGTTTCACGTGAAACAATTTAACCGATGAGAGGAGATGACAGATTTGATTAATAATGTTGTATTGGTAGGAAGATTAACCAAGGATCCTGACTTGCGCTATACTGCTAGCGGGACGGCTGTAGCGACATTTACTTTGGCAGTGAATCGTAATTTCACAAACCAAAGCGGAAATCGTGAGGCGGACTTTATTAACTGTGTGATTTGGCGTAAATCTGCTGAAACAATGGCGAATTATGCACGTAAAGGGACACTTTTAGGTGTAACAGGACGTATTCAAACACGTTCGTACGATAATCAACAGGGACAAAAAGTTTATGTGACAGAAGTCGTTGCTGAGAATTTCCAATTATTGGAATCTCGTTCAACTTCAGAACAACGTCAACAAGATGGTGGGACTAGTTATGGAAATCGTGCAGACTCTGCACCAAATCCAACTGCAAACCAAGGTCAAAACACTTTTAATCAACAACCAGCTCAATCATCTACCAACGGTATGCCTGATTTCAATAGAGAGAGTGATCCATTTGGGTCAAGCAATACTATTGATATTTCAGACGATGATTTACCATTCTAAAGAAATTTTGATAGGAGGGAAATAAG
This sequence comes from Candidatus Enterococcus huntleyi, assembly GCF_009933175.1. GTDB lineage: Bacteria > Bacillota > Bacilli > Lactobacillales > Enterococcaceae > Enterococcus_K > Enterococcus_K huntleyi. Next base: position 44,743 of record NZ_MAEJ01000032.1, read on the forward strand.
GATGGCACAACAAAGAAGAGGCGGGCGTAAACGTCGTAAAGTTGACTTTATCGCTGCTAATCATATTGAACACATCGATTATAAAGATGTTGATTTATTGAAAAGATTTATTTCAGAACGTGGAAAAATTTTGCCACGTCGTGTAACTGGTACTGGTGCGAAAAACCAACGTAAAATTACGATTGCAATTAAACGCGCACGTATTATGGGTCTTCTACCTTTCGTAGGCGAAGAAAACTAATAACTAGAATTGATAAGCTGAACCTTTATTTATATGAGGGTTCAGCTTTTTTTATCTATTTTTGATGAACCGTTTTGTTATACTTAATCGTAAAGACAGCTAGTAACAGATACGAGGAGGCCAACAACATGACACTAATGAATAATTACCATATTGCGGTACCAACATCTTTTGATAAAAATGAAGATTTAAATATCGAGGCGACCTTCGCTCATATTCAATATTTGAATAAACTTGGGATACAATCTGTTTTAGTTTGTGGTTCGACGGGTGAACAACATTCGTTAAGTTTGAACGAAAAGCTTGAATTAATCGATCACTTGTCTTCTTTAAAAGTTACTCCTGATTTTGAATTAATAGTTGGCGTATCTAGCATTAGACAAATTGAAGCTCAGCAGCTTGCAGCAAAAATAAGTAAGGTGCCCCAGATATCAGCTATTTTGATTGGCTATTCTCCTTATATACTACCGACTCAAAGTGAAGCATTACACTATACGACGTCAATAATCGAAGCAGCTAATAAACAAGCAATTATCTATAATAATCCCTTGAGAACAGGCTTTGATTTATCTATAGAATCATATAAAAGTTTGATTAATAATCATCTAATATCAGGGCTAAAGGAAGCTGGAGATCCGAAGAAAATTCTAGAGTTGAAGGATGTAATTGATAGACCACTTCATTATTTTGCTGGTGGTGAAAAAGAATTAGAACACAAAATTAACCTAGGTTATAATGGCTTATCTTCAATTGCTGGTAATTTGTATCCGAATGAAGTTAAGCAATGGTTTGACTCATTATTAAAAAATGAGCTTACTCATGACTATCATTCTCTAAAAAATAAAATTGATAAACTACATGAAAAATCGACACTACCCTTTATAAAAAATGAAATTTCTAGAACTGAGAAGATTGATTTTGGTATATGTAGAACGCCTCTTGGGGATCAAATGTAACTAGAAATAATTCTACTCAAGTATAACAACAGTTAGCTATTTTTTTATAGAAAACGACTATATAAGAAGCTGTCAAAAGTGATTGATAGCTTTTTGTTATTTTTAAAATAACAATGATATCGAGGCAGGCATGATTTAATCATCCATCTGAGAGCTGTTTTGAAAAAATTGGTCTATTTAAAATGATAGTCTAAGTAGTCAAGTATTTACCTTACTTCGGATGAAAATTTCTGATAGATTAAAGCTGAATAAAAAATCTAGTAGTCGGTAAATAAATTATTTGAACGTTTCTAATGATATAAAGAGAGCGTGAATAATAAATCTGTAAGAAGGATAAATGGGCTTTTAAAATGTTTCACGTGAAACATTTATCTGAAATACTTAGCGCAAGTTTTGTCAAAGAAAAATCTCACCGAAGTGGAGCTGGATCGTAGGGAGACTAAATTACTGATTAAAATATTCTTCATAGGATAGTTCTCTATTGAAGGAAACTAGATAAATATAGGAGTCAACGAACGCGAGTAAGAACGTATGTTTGTTTTTCGCGCTAATTTTATGGAACAACAGAGAAGAAAACTTGTGAACTGCCTTATTCTTTAGTACAATAATAGGGTAGGCTTACGGAGGTAAAACACTTTTTTACTCGAAGTGATGATAGAAATCGTAAGCGAGTGTTTCACAACTCAAAGAATCATTTATAGGCTAAAAAATGTCATCAAGCAAGTTGTTGAGGTCATTCATTTTACTCTATAAATCTGAACGAAGGAGAGTATCTACTATGAAAGTAATTTTTCTGCAAGACGTTAAAGGAAAAGGCAAAAAAGGGGATGTGAAAGAAGTCCCAACTGGTTATGCGCAAAACTTCCTATTAAAAAATAATTTAGCAAAAGAAGCCAATAAAGGAAGTATCAGCGAGTTAGAGGGTAAGAAGAAAGCACAACAAAAACTTGATGAAGAAGTGCTACAAGAAGCTAAAGATTTAAAAGCTTTCTTAGAAAAAGAAGAAACGGTTGTTGAATTAAAAGCCAAAGCTGGGGAAGATGATCGCTTATTTGGGTCAATTCCGTCGAAACAGATTGCAGAAGGCTTGAACAAACAATACCAAATTAAGCTTGATAAAAGAAAGATTGAATTGGAGAATCCGATTCGGACGTTAGGCTTTACAAAAGTTCCTGTTAAGTTGCATACAGAAGTGACAGCAACGATTAAAGTCCACGTGGTCGCTGAATAAGGAGCCTATTTATCACAATCACAGATAGAGAGTCTGGGACAAAAATTATGTTCCGGGCTCTTATTGTACTTTAAGGTAATTTCTTGTAAAATAGATAGACTGATAAAAGGAGCGATAGATATATGAATGAAGTTTGGCAAGATCGTGTTCCGCCTCAAAATATCGAAGCAGAACAGGCAGTTTTAGGTTCAATATTTCTTGATGCTGAGACGATTATTGATGCAATGGAATATATTGAGCCAAAAGATTTTTATCGGCGAGGGCATCAAATTATCTTCCAGACTATGATTGCTCTGAATGATCGGAATGAAGCGATTGACGTCATTACCGTTAAGTCACGTTTGGAACAGGAGAATTTATTAGAAGATGTGGGTAGCCTGAGCTATCTTTCTGATTTAGCAATGTCGGTTCCGACGGCGGCTAATATTACCTATTATGCCAAGATTGTTGAAGAGAATTCACTGTTGCGTAATTTGATTCAGACGGCTACGGGGATTGTTACCAAAGGCTTTGAGCAGGGTGAAGATGTTCAGTCGATCTTAGATGATGCGGAGAAAAGCATTTTAGAGGTCTCTGAAAAACGGAATCGTAGTGGCTTTTTATCGATTGCAGAAGTCTTAAATACGACGATTGAAAATATCGATCAATTATCAAAAAATAATGAAGAGATTACTGGATTACCGACTGGCTACCAGGCGTTAGATAAAATGACGGCGGGTTTACAAGCGGAAGAGTTGATTATTTTAGCGGCTCGTCCGGCGGTTGGGAAGACGGCTTTTGCTTTAAATATTGCGCAAAATGTCGGCACTAAGACGGATCAGTCTGTGGCTATCTTTAGTCTGGAAATGGGGGCGGAATCCCTTGTTAACCGGATGTTGTGTGCGGAGGGTTCGATTGAAGCGAGTCATTTGCGGACAGGTCAGCTTTCAGAAGAGGAATGGCAAAACCTGATTGTCGCTATGGGAAGCTTATCGAAGGCGAATATCTATATTGATGATACGCCGGGGATTAAGATTTCTGAGATTCGTGCGAAATGTCGTAAACTGGCTCAGGAAAAAGGCAATCTGGGCTTAATTTTAATTGATTACTTGCAGCTGATTGAAGGAACGGGACGAGAAAACCGTCAACAAGAAGTTTCTGAAATTTCCCGTCAATTAAAGAAGCTGGCGAAAGAGTTAAAAGTGCCGGTTATTGCCTTGTCACAGCTTTCACGTGGCGTGGAACAGCGTCAGGATAAGCGTCCGGTCTTGAGTGATATTCGGGAGTCTGGATCGATTGAGCAGGATGCGGATATTGTGGCTTTCTTGTACCGTGATGATTATTACGATCGAGAAGGCGGCGAGGATGACGATGGGCGCGAGGCACCGCAGAATGATAATGTGGTGGAAGTCATTATTGAAAAGAACCGTAGTGGGGCACGTGGGACAGTTGAACTGTTGTTCATTAAGGAATACAATAAGTTTTCTTCGATGTCACCGAGAGAAGATTTTTATTAAATGGTGATGGAATAAGACGTTTATATACTCGTAGAAAAGATCAATGGATGCGGAAGATTGATCTCTTTTCTATGAGTTTTTTTGTCGAATGAAGTGGAAAGCTGTGTTATTTATTTGATTAATAGTGGCGGATTGGGGGGCTACGAGGATAGTTATTTTGAGGGAAAAATCTTAACTTTTTGAAAATAAATCGGAATAATTGGCTGTAAAAAAGAATAATGTTCGGATTTTAACGATAAAATTAATTTAATCATTTATAATATTCGAATTTCATTGAAATGTAGTGGGTTTATTGATACAATTATTCAGGATTGAAAAAATAAAGAATGAGGTGCTTAAATGTCATCTGTAGTAGTTGTAGGAACGCAATGGGGCGACGAAGGTAAAGGAAAAATCACGGATTTTTTGAGTGAAAATGCTGAAGTTATTGCTCGTTATCAAGGTGGAGACAATGCAGGACATACAATTAAGTTTGATGGTGTGACATACAAGTTACACTTGATTCCTTCTGGGATTTTTTACAAGGATAAAATTAGTGTGATTGGTAACGGCGTGGTCGTGAATCCGAAATCATTAGTTAAAGAATTAGCGTATTTAAAAGAGCATGGTGTGGTGACAGAGAATTTACGTATTTCTGACCGCGCGCATGTCATTTTACCTTATCATATCAAATTGGATCAGTTGCAAGAGGATTCAAAAGGTGATAATAAGATTGGTACCACGATTAAAGGGATTGGCCCAGCGTATATGGATAAAGCAGCGCGTGTTGGAATCCGTGTGGCTGACTTATTAGACAAAGAAATTTTCGAAGATCGTTTGAAAGTTAATTTAGAAGAAAAGAATCGTCAATTTGTCAAAATGTTTGATGATGAAGCTATGAGCTTTGATGATATTTTTGAAGAGTATTATGAATATGGTCAACAAATCAAAAAATACGTAACAGATACTTCAGTTATCTTAAATGATGCACTGGATGCTGGTAAACGCGTGTTATTTGAAGGCGCTCAAGGCGTTATGTTGGATATCGACCAAGGAACCTATCCGTTTGTGACATCTTCTAACCCTGTAGCCGGTGGTGTGACGATTGGGAGCGGCGTTGGTCCTTCTAAAATCAATAAAGTTGTGGGTGTTTGTAAAGCGTACACGTCACGTGTCGGTGATGGCCCGTTCCCAACTGAATTATTTGATGAAACAGGGGAACAAATTCGTACGATTGGTAAAGAGTTTGGTACGACAACAGGGCGTCCGCGTCGTGTCGGTTGGTTTGATTCTGTTGTGATGCGTCATTCTAAACGTGTTTCTGGGATTACCAATCTTTCGCTAAACTCAATCGATGTGTTGAGTGGCTTAGAGACAGTCAAGATTTGTACGGCTTATGAGTTGGATGGGCAAGAAATTTATCATTACCCAGCAAGCTTGAAAGAATTAAACCGTTGCAAACCGATTTATGAAGAATTGCCAGGCTGGTCTGAAGATATTACTGGCTGTAAAACACTAGCTGAGCTACCTGAAAATGCTCGTAACTATGTACGACGCGTTTCAGAGCTTGTAGGCGTGCGTATTTCGACGTTCTCAGTGGGACCTGATAGAAATCAAACGAATATCTTAGAAAGCGTTTGGGCGCAAATTTAGGCTTATTTTCTAAATGCGCTAGAAAGCTCAGCTAACTCAGTGGGTTCGTTAAAGAATGCAGGTGTGACAGAAGCGACTTCTGGTGCCTGACTTATTTCAAAAAGGGGAGATGACAAGAGGGTTGTCAGGCTCCCCTTTTTGTCATAGTAGTGGTAAACTGTAGAAAAAGAAAAACGAGGAGGGAACCAGAGATGTATCAAATTATCACAGACTCCTGTTGTGACCTACCATACGAGGTTTTGGAGGAACATAATATTGTATTTATTCCAATGTTCATTACCCTTGATGGGAATGAATATGTTGATGATTTAGGCAAAACCTTTGATCAAGAAAGTTTTTTAGAAAAGATTCAAAATGGCGGCTTGCCGTCGACGAGTCAAATTAATGTGGGCCGTTATTTGGAATACTTTAAAGGCTATGTCGACAAAAAGATTCCTTTATTATACGTGGCCTTTTCTTCAGGAATGAGCGGTTCGTACGAAAGTGCTTGCCAAGCGGTTGAAATGTTGAAGGAAGAGTATGATGACCCTTCTATCTATGTTGTAGATACGCAGGCAGCTAGTTTGGGAGAAGGGGTATTGGTCTTAGAAGCGGCGCGTTTACAGAAAGAGGGTCGATCTATAGAAGAGACAGTCAGCTGGTTGGAAGAAAATAAAAGCAAGGTTCACTCTTGGGTGACGGTTAATGATTTGAAGCATTTAGAACGTGGCGGTCGAATCTCAAAAACAGCTGCAGCTTTGGGTGGCTTATTGAATGTTAAGCCGATTATTAACGTCAGTCCAGAAGGAAAACTAGAAAATGTTGACAAGGTTCGCGGACGTAATCGCGCGCTAAAAACAGTGGTGGATGAAACGATGAGAACAATCGTGGCACCGCTCACTCAAACCATCTATATTGCTTATGCAGGGGATCAAGAAGCGGCAGAAAAAGTTAAACAGCAATTACTTGAGACAAAAAATGTCGGTGGAGTAATCTGTTATCCTTTAGGCCCAACAATTGCGAGTCATACGGGTTACGGCTGTATCGCTGTTTTTTCAATGGGGATTACGAGAGAAAAATAAGACAAGAGTAATCTAAGAGTAAGCGCAGAATTATCAGAAGAAAATAAAGAGATAAAAATTATCAGAGAAGAATGACAAGAAATCGAAATGACTGAAAGAATCAAGCCATTATTTGCAGCATCAAGTACTTGCGACATGTCATAGATTGACAATTTATTTAATAACAAAAAAACTTTTCCCGGAATTTCAGGAAAAGTTTTTTTGTTATGCAAGAAGCTCAAATTTTTAGGCGAATAAAACAGCCATGCGTTCTTTGACTTCAGGATTTTCTAAGAATTCATCGTAGGTTGTTTCAGCACGGTCAACGACCCCTTTATCAGAAACAGCAATAATGCGGTTTGCTAAGGTTTGAATGAACTGGTGATCGTGTGAAGCAAAGAGTAATGAGCCAGTGAAGGCCATTAAGCCATCATTTAGCGCAGTGATTGATTCTAAGTCTAAGTGATTGGTTGGATCATCAAGGACCAAGACATTTGATTTAGAAAGCATTAATTTCGATAGCATACAACGGACTTTTTCGCCCCCTGAAAGCACGTTAACAGGCTTCAAGACTTCTTCCCCAGAGAAGAGCATCCGGCCTAAGAAGCTACGTAAGAAGGTATTGTCGTCTTCTTCTTTGCTAGCATATTGACGGAGCCAATCCAAAATTGGTAATTGATTATCAAATTCTCTAGAATTATCTTTTGGTAAGTACGATTGCGTCGTTGTAACGCCCCAACGAACTGAGCCAGTGTCAGGCGTGATTTCGCCCATGATAACTTTGAACAGAGTCGTTGTAGTAATATCATTGTTGGCAACAAAGGCGACTTTATCTTCTTTGTTTAGAGTGAAAGAAATATCGTCTAAGATTTTTTTACCATCAATTGTGACGCTGACATTCTCTAATTGTAATAAATCATTACCGATTTCACGTTCTGGCTTGAAGCCGACAAATGGGTAGCGACGTGAAGAAGGTTGGATATCGTCTAAAGTAATTTTTTCTAACATTTTTTTACGAGACGTTGCTTGTTTTGATTTTGATGCATTGGCACTAAATCGAGCAATAAAGTCTTGTAATTCTTTGATTTGTTCTTCTTTTTTCGCATTTGAATTAGCTTGTAATTTAGTGGCTAATTGGCTTGATTCTAACCAGAAATCATAGTTTCCGACGAATAATTTAATTTTACCGAAATCTAAATCGGCCATGTGTGTGCAGACTTTGTTTAAGAAGTGACGGTCATGGGAAACGACAATCACAGTATTTTCAAAGTTGATCAAAAATTCTTCTAACCAGTTAATTGACTGAATATCTAGTCCATTGGTAGGCTCATCTAGTAGTAACACGTCCGGTTTGCCGAAAAGTGTTTGCGCAAGTAAGACTTTGACTTTTTGACCAGCTGTTAATTCGCCCATTGTTTGGTGATGGAATTCTTCGCGAATATTTAAGCCTTGAAGTAACATCGCTGCTTCAGGTTCAGCTTCCCAGCCATCTAATTCAGCAAATTCTCCTTCTAACTCAGCGGCACGAATTCCGTCTGCATCAGAAAAGTCTTCCTTCATATAAATCGCATCTTTTTCCTTCATAACTTCATACAGGCGTTTGTGGCCCATAATTACCGTTTCTAAAACGGAATATTCTTCGTAGTCAAAGTGATTTTGTTTCAATACAGCCATACGTTCATCGGGTCCTAAGCTGACCGTCCCAGTCGTAGGTGCTAAGTCACCAGATAAAATTTTTAAAAAGGTAGACTTCCCAGCACCGTTTGCCCCAATTAGGCCGTAACAGTTACCAGGAGTGAATTTAATATTTACATCATCGAACAGTTTGCGGTCTGAAAAGTTCAAACTGACATCATTTACAGTAATCAATTGTTTTCCTCACTTTAATCAAGATTGACGCTAGGTCTCTTAGCATTATATCGGGGATACGTGAAAGTTTCAAGGTAACTCCGCCCTTTTCATGTAAAAATTGCTGAAAAACAACGATTCTGCAAAAGTTTCACGTGAAACGCTCAGAAATAGAGAGAGATTAAGGAAATTGTAGAAGAAGGGATAAACAGTTTACGTGAGAAAGGCGAGTGATAAATATTTTTTAGGTTAGCCGAAAGAAAGTGGTTTCTTTTTGAAAATTATGCTAAAGTAGAATAAGAGAAATCAGTTGTTCAAATAGAGGGATAACGGATGAGAAACGGACTGGCCGAGTAAGCTATTCTTTTAAAACTAGCAGGCAAAAAGTATAGAAGAGTAAAAGGCGTCAGTAGAAGTGCAAAAGGAAATAAAAAGAGTAAATAATAAAATAAAATGCGTAAGAAGCGTAATAAGTAGAGAGTAGAAAGGAGAATGATAGATGGTTGATTGGTTACTAAGTCTGGCTCCGTGGCAACAGGCGCTAGTGGGGACAGGTTTTACTTATTTCATGACGGCGTTGGGCGCGGGACTAGTTTTCTTCTTTAAAGAAATCAAAAAAGAGGCGCTGAATTTAATGCTGGGCTTTGCCTCAGGCGTGATGATTGCGGCGAGTTTCTGGTCGTTACTGGATCCAGCGATAGAGAAAGCTACAGAAAATGGCGATATAGCGTGGTTAGTGGTGAGTATCGGTTTTGGTTTGGGAGGGTTATTTCTATATATTTCAGACAAAACCATTCCTCATATGCACTTTGGTCCGAATAAGGAGAAAGAGGGCTTACCGAGTCATTTGAAGCGGACGATTCTATTGGTGTTCTCGATTACCTTACATAATATTCCGGAAGGTTTGGCAGTGGGTGTGGCTTTTGGCGCTGCCGCCAATGCCGCGAATCCGACAGCCGCCGTTTTAGCAGCTGTCTCCGTTGCTTTGGGTATTGGGATTCAAAATTTCCCAGAAGGAGCGGCTGTTTCGATTCCGTTACGACAAGAAGGTTTAAGCCGTTGGAAGGCCTTCTTATATGGGCAAGCCTCGGGGATTGTTGAACCGATGGCGGGCGTTGTAGGGGCTTTATTAGTCACTCGTGTCAACGCATTATTACCGTATGCCTTAGCTTTTGCAGCAGGTGCAATGATCTACGTGGTTGTAGAAGAATTGATTCCAGAAGCGCAACAAACGCTCTCTAGCAAGCGCCATTTCGCTGTCTTCGGCGTAATGCTCGGCTTCATCATCATGATGATTCTGGATGTGGCGTTAGGGTAAATGAATAAGAAATTAGCAGAAATAGTAGCCAGCCACTGGCTACTATTTTTTTCAGAGAAATCATTTTTATACTTGAGATAAGAAGAGCGGATACTCCAGAACTGAGATAGACAACAGGAATCAAGTTGCCTATAATAAGATGAAAAAGGGGGCTAGCCATGAAACCAACTATCTTAACGAGAATCGCACCGATTCTCGCGTATCCCATCGGATTTCTACTGATTTTGGTCACGCTGAGCATTCAGTCAACCCATCAGATTGCTTTCCCAAGCCATCTTGGCTTATCGCTGGCGTTGACGGTTTGCGCATATCTAGTTTGTTATTTATTTCAGGGTCAGGTAGTTCAACGATTTAGCTATGTCTTACTTGCTATTGCGAGTTATTTTACACTTATCGAAACGAGTCCGCTACTGGCAAATATAGCCTTACTGCCGGTCTATTTACTCCTATTCGTTTCGTTTGTACCGAAGGAGCGTTACCTTTTATTTGGTAATTTAGCCATCCTTTGTTTTGGCGTATCCGTCGCTTTACATATTCCGGTGCTGACGTTATATATAGTTCCGGTCATGCTGAATTATAGCTATCAACAACACGTTCAGCAGGTTCAAAAACAGAGACAACAGCTGCAGCTACAACCACCTGTTCAACAAGCGGGTCAACAGCAACTGGAGCACGCCTCTCAGCTTTGGTCGAATAAGGTTTTTACGCGAATACTGATGGCTAGTGTGCCCGCGATTTTTATCGAATGTTTCCAGATCTTTGAGGCGCTCTCGCCGATGCGACTACTGACGAATATTCAAATGTACGCTTACACCTTCAACTATACCTCTAGCTATCTTATTTTAGTGGTCTGCTTGGTGATGTATCTTAACATGAATACTCGATTATTTCGCCCAGATTTCACGAGCCAGTATTCTTTTGGCGTGACGCTGATCAGTTCAATCGTTGGGATTGCGCTGTTATGGAATCAATTGACAGTCTGGAATCTAGCCGGTAGTGTAGTGGCTTATGGGGCGTTACTTGCTCTAGGGTTACTGGTTAGAAAGCAGTCTTTATATCAAACAGAAGCCTTGACTGATTTTCATAGGACGAGTCGACAGTGGCTGCCTAAACAAGTTATTTATTATGGCTTAAAAAATGATTTAGTAGGCTTTCAGAAGCAAATTAATCAAGAGCTGCACGCGTCATTAGCCTATGATTCTCTAGTATTTGAGTCACTAATTGAGGACTCACGAGCGACTGACGGATCGACTTCAGGGAATTTTACACTAGTGGTAAAAGAGGGTGAGCAGGTTTTAAGCTTTATTTCGGCAACAGCGTTTCCTAAAGATGTCTCAGCTTATCAGGTGATTGGAAAAGAAATTTTACGCGTCGTAGCGGATTTCCCTAAGTATGCTGAAGAGCTACAGCAATACAATATGAAGGAGCATTCGAGTTCGTTTTTGGAGCAGATGAATTTCCGCAAAGAGCTGTCGTATTACCTGCATGATGATGTTTTGCAGGATTTACTGGCAGCCAGTAATATGGTTTCGAATTTGCAGACGGAGCAGGTGGCAACGAGAGATTTAATTCATGCCACACTGACCAATTTAAATGATTCGATTCGCGATCAAATGCACGAGTTATTCCCTTCTTCCTTGAGTGATTTGTCGTTTGAACAAAATATCGCAGTCTTGGTTGAACAGATGAAACGGCGTTTTCCAGGGGCACCAGCGATTCGTATTCAGCAGACGATTGATCACAAATTACCCGAAGATGTCGCGTATTTCTTTTATCTGAGCATCCAGGAGCTATTAAATAATGCCTGTAAACATGCCCACGCATCAATGGTGATTATTTATCTGAAACCAACACCAAAGACGTATCATTTAGAAGTGCAGGACGATGGCGATGCACTACCGGAGCACTTTTTAGAAGCAAAAACTTCTAAGCACTTAGGCTGGACTAGAATTCAACAACATATCGAGGAATTTCATGGGACATTTGCGATAGAAGTCTTACCTAAAGGCAAAAAATTTGTTATTCAATTACCGAGAAGGAGAGAATTATGAAGATAGTTATGGTGGATGACCACGAGTTATTCGCGAAGAGTATTGAGCTGATTTTAGGGGAAATTGCGACCTCATTTACCTACTGTTCCCATACTGAGGATATTATTCCCTTCATCAAAGCCCATCCCTGCGACCTCGTGTTTATGGATATTCATTTGAAAGATAAAAATGGTTTAGAGGTTGGCGCGGCTCTTTTAGAGGAAATGCCTGAGTTAAAATTAGTCTTTTTGTCTGGCTACGATTTAGCGGAATACCACAATCAAGCGATTGGAATAGGAGCTAAAGGGTTTCTAAATAAAAACACTGCACCGGCTGAATTTATCGATAAAATAGGCCGAATTAAAGCTGGCGAGACTATTTTCCCTAAAAATGACCACGAATATACAGAAAAATTAACGGACCGCGAAAAAGAAATCCTGCAATGTGCCGCTAGCGGTTTGACGCAACAAGAAATCGCTGAAACGCTCTACATTAGCCGGCGGACAGTTAATAATCACTTGCAGGCAATCAACGAAAAGCTCAGCGTCAATTCGACTATTTCAGCGATTGTGCGAGGCATCGAGCTAGGGCTAGTTAGCTTGGCTAATAATCGATAAAAGGATGTTCGCTATAAAAAGAGAATAGAAGAGAGGAACAGTCGCTACAAATGCTCGACTGTTCCTCTTTTTGTGGTGATCTCGTTTCTCTAAAGGAAGGCGGTAAGGGATTTTTAATTTGATAATGAGTTAAATAAGGGAGGATTTTTTATATAAATAGATAGCCAAGCGTCTAGTATTACGGATGAATACGTGTTAGTGTCAGATAGATAGTACTAGAAATCCGATGCCGCTTGCTAGAGAAGAGCTGCTCGAGATTTTGAAGAAAGCCGCCGGATAGAACGAAAAAAGAAAGCTCTCATCACCTTTTATATTGGGAAGGAGAAATGATATGTGTAAGAAGTCGCTTGTAAAAGCATACCCAGCTGTGTTTAAGAAAGAAGAGCAAGGTGGGTATTTTATTGATTTTCCAGATGTTCAAGGAGCATATACAGAGATTCATGACGATGACGTCGCATTTGGCATAGAAATGGCCGAAGAGGTTCTAGGGTTAGTGTTGGCTGATTACATTGAGCATGGGGATTCTTTACCTGAAGCGAGTTCTATCAATCAACTTAGGAATGAAGAAGATTCGTTTGTCATGTTGGTTCGAGTTGATAGAGAGAAGTATTTGAAAGAGACAAAATTGATGTAAAGCATAGAGAAAGCCGTACCAATGAATCAAGACAAAAAATGAAGGGAGCAACGTTACAGAAACGTTCACTCTCTTCATTTTTATTTTAATCTATCTTCGTTTAATTTGCAGTCCGAATGGGTTTGATCGTTGCTTGGTTAGAATTGAAGCGTTGGATTACAAGCGAGCCGGCCAGAAAAACGAGACTAAAAGCGATGACAATTAAGATGTCAGTGGAGTTAGCGCTTAGAGATTCACCACCGACCCACGCGTTACTTAGGGCAGAAGATAGGCGAACGACTGGGTTGACCATTTCTAAAATGTTGCGTAGGTTTTCTGGGAACATTGCTACAGGAATCGCTAATCCGCCAGCAAACATTTGTAACATGAAGAGTCCAAGTCCAACACCTGAAAAAGTCGTCGCTTTCTTGATGAGGGCTGAGAGTAACATGGTTAAAGTAAATTGTAAGAAATGTGCCACAACCAGAATAACTAAGCAAGGAATCAGGTTATTCAGTGGTAAGCGGATGCCGTCAAAGACGACGCAGAATGTTAAGAAAAATGCGATTAAGATCAGCTCCAAGACCAATAAACAAAGGAATAAGGCCACCGAATACTTCATTTTGCTGATGCCCATCAGGCGGAATTTGATCAGATTTCCTGATTCCTCCGCGCTGACTAGTAACATACCAAAGATGTTCATGACGGCATTCAAGATGATAATTAATAGATAATTTGGAATCAAATATTGGATCATCGCTTGGGTGTCTGGCCCTGTATTGAAGAGAGTCGAGAAAGCGATGTAGAAGCCGATGGGCATTAAGAAGGCAAAGATAATGCCGGTATTGTCACTGACGATTCGTTTCATGCTGTATTTGAATAATGCGTTATTTTTTTTCATGGGTAAGTTCTCCTTTTTCTCCTAATGTATAGCCGATTGTTTTCAAAAAGGCTTCTTCAAAGCTGTAATCTTTCAGTTGGATATCAAATCCGCCACAGTTTACGATGGCGCCATAGACTGCTTTTTCTTCGGTTTTCGTGTAGTTCAAGACAATTTTGTTGCCACTTGTCGAATGCTCATAAGGGAAATGCTCGTAATCAAAGTTTGAATCCATCAGGAAGACGGCACTACGTTTATCTTCAAACGCCTCTTTGACAATGTCAGCGACCGTGCCTTCTTTGATGATGCGCCCTTCCTCCATGACCAACACGCGATCAGCCAGGTATTCGACTTCATCTAGGAAATGGCTGGTTAGAACCATTGTGATTTTCCGTTCCTCTTTAATCTTTTTCAATAAATCCCAGATCATTCGGCGAGCAACGCTGTCCAAGCCAGTCGTAATTTCATCGAAAATGATGAGTTTTGGATTGCCAATGACCGCTAATAAAATGGAAACCTTTTGTTTTTCGCCACCCGATAATTTATCTAAGTAGCCATTCTTCAATTTCTGAATTTGGAATAAATCCAGCAGCTCATCGACCGTTTCATTCGATTCATATAAGGCGATGTACAGCTCAATAATTTCTTTCACCTTGATGCCTTTTTCAAATATTGAGGTTTGCATTTGAACATGCACGTTCTTCGGTAAATCCTTTTTATCAAAGCTATAACGAATCTCGCCTTCGCTGGGAACCAGATCGACGATGGCTTTGATCAAGGTACTCTTGCCGGCGCCATTGTGACCCACGATTGAGACAATTTCGTTTTCATTCAATGAGAAAGTCACATCGCTCAAGGCATTTCTAGGTTGGTTTTTATAACGTAAGTAAAGATTTTTGCAAGTTAACATATGTATTCGCTCCTTTTTGTTTGTGTTGTTCTTCTTCTTGAATACATCATATCATCGGCCCAAGATGCGCACATGAGTAATTTGTGCAATCTTCATAATTTGAGAATTTATTTTAAAATTAGTTCCAGTTGTGCACCAGGAACGCTATCAGATAGGCCACTAGACAATTTCTAGACAAGCTATCTGAAAAGTGTGAGGAGCGCTAATAAAATACCGAAAAGAAATCCAATAAGAAAAATCATCAAAAAGTTCATTAAGAGAGTTCATTAAGAACGACCACTAAGAACGACCTGGAGAAAGTTAATTAGAAAGTTGAGCAAAGAGCGAATAAAACTCTCACCCACACAGCTGGTTTGTCGCACTATTTTAGACATAATTTTATACGTAAAGTCTACTTATATAATAAAGCTATTAATGGAGTAAGGATAGATGGTAAGGCTGATTTTTGAGGCAAGGTTGCTGATCGAGTAAAAATTAAGGCTGATAATGGCCCTTATATAGAAGGAAAGATGAATGATTCGGGGAAGACTTCGGAGGAAATAGCTGGCTAGAGTACAAATAAAGAGCCTGCACCTTGGACAGCGATGGTTATCGTGTCTAATAGGTGAGGCTCTTTATTTCCTGTTTCTTGCTTAATTATTTACGTATATATGAAACGTTTAGTAGTAACGTCTTGAGTGACCGCGACCGGTAATCATTCGAACAATCCAAACAGCGATAGCGATTGGGATGAGTAATTTAATGGCAAACCAAAGCAATCCGCTTACGATACCTAGCACGGCGCTTAGGATAATTCCACCGCCGATACAAAGGGCAACAAACATTAAAACTGTAACAACTGGATTATTATTTCTCATGGGAACTTCCTTCTTTCTTGTTTTCTATATACGTAGTTTATCAAACAAAAAGAATGCTGGCGTCCACCTTAAGACCTATTTTTAGCTACGACTTATTTCAGATATAGTGGGTAAGAAGTTGTTGTTTAAAAAGTTATGCACAACTCAGTGGCTGAATACCATGAATCGTGAGGAAAAATGAAGCTTCAAAATAGGTCGGTGAGTTATGCACAGCTGTTTATAACGAAAATATAGAAAACAAGCAAAAAATCATATGAAAATCGTAAAAATTAGCGGAAAATCATCAAAGAGAAACGATAAATATGCGAAATGAGAAAAAAGTAAAGGATTTTGAATAAAGTTATCAACTGTGGATAAATATTCTTTCGGAATAAAACACTGAAAAATTCAGATAATAATCGTCCTTTCTTGTGGAAAAATATTTTATTTTTCCGTTATTTTAAAATTTCAAAATAGACTTATCCACAACAGGTGGATAAGTCTAAGAACGAATTAGTTAAATTTTTTATTTTGATTAGGTTGAAAGATAATTCTTATATAAAAGGATTTATTTTCATTTTGATTAATTTTTTGAACGAATCAAGAGTGGATATCAAAAGTACAATAATTCCCTATTTATATATCAAATTTGTTATATAATTTGATGAAAATAGAGGCGTGCACGCTGAATTTAGTGTTAATTCTTCTAAAAAAGAGAAATTGATATTATGTTATTTTAAATTACTGAAAATAAATATACTAACAGCACTGTTTTTCTATTAGTTGCTGGAATATCTTAATAAATTAGCTTAAAATCAAGGTTTTTAGCGTCATACTGGCAGATTTACTTAATGCCTACTGAGTAATATTTTATTTTTATATGGAGATTCTATGGGAATTTATGTTTTTTTACTATAAATCATTTTTTTATCTGATTGATCAAAAAATGAATAAATATTCGATAATTCTGAATAGAAATTGGCTGAAAATAATTAGTGAAATACCTAACAAATAGGCTTATAATAGAAGAGACAAAAGAGCGTTGAGGAGGGTTCAAGAATGAAAGCAACGATTATGAGTGAAGATTTTTTAACTGAAGGCGGCTGTAATGCCTGTGCACCGGTACGGAGTGTGACCTATTTAGTAGAATTCTCGGAAGGACGTCCTGAGACAATTGAAGAGTTAGATGTGGAATCTCTTGTAGTAATGTTTGCTTTAAAAACAGGCTGGAAGCAAGCGATGATTATGACAGATGACTTTGAAGATGCTATCCAATTCAAGAAGGATCAAGCTAAAGTTGTGCAGACTGAGGATTATAAGAGTTTGACCTATGCGTCAAATGGGACTGTAATTAAAGCAGCAAAAAAAATAGATACATTGGATCAGTTGGCAGAAAAAACAAACGAAATTTTGCAGACTTTCTTTGGCGTAGAGCCAGTCGAATTTGAATTCAATGTCTAAACGAGTCACAAAGAGAAGAAATGACGGACCAATCATTCGAGAAGAGATGAAACTTGTCGCTTGTATGATTGAGCTGTACTACAAGAAGAATCAGGGTGATATTCCTGAGGGGCGGATGGCTAGCTATGCTGAGAAGCGCTTAGCATTCTGTCAATTTGGCGAAGGGAAAACAACTTGTCAAAAATGTCCAGTTCATTGTTACCAAGAAATTTATCGTGCCCAAATGAAATTGATTATGCGCTATTCAGGACCAAGAATGTTACTCGTTCATCCGATATTAACGCTGAGACATGGATTTCGAGGGCTAACAAGAAAATTATCTTAGTATAGTAATGGCAGACAAGTTAGATAACACAGCTTAAGCAGATAAACCTAGCAAATAGAATAGATAGAAATAATAGAATGACTAGAACCAATAAAAAAGCACGTTCAACGAATGATCATCCATCCGTTGAACGTGCTTTTTTATTTTTAATGAACGGTGTTTCCCTTGATATGCTTGACTAAATTCAAAAAATGTTACACGTGAAACATTTTCCGAAAATCAGTTGGTTCTTTTTCAAGTCCTTCATATTTTCTGGATTTATTTATTTTGTATGTAAAATTTTAGGGCTCATTGTGAGTTTTAGCTTTATTTTTGCAGTCTATTTTTCGTAACTAATCGATAGGGTTTAGCGAAAAAAATCCTTTTCAGAAAAAAACCTTACTATTTCTAAAAATAAAATTTTGTTTTTACAGTTAACTTACGTTACTACTAATGAAGGCAAAAATAAATTTAGGGTTGGAGGAAAATCATGAGTATCACTGGAGATTTAAAGAAAAAGAGTTCGTCATGGAAATATATCAAATGGGAAGACGTATATGTGGCTAAATATAAGAAGAATTTTCTGTTGATGCATTTAGACTACGTGTCCACGAATAAAAGCAAAAATAAAACTAGTAAGGGAGGAAAATGATATGAGTCAGTCAAGGCTTACAGTGAGAGAACTTTTTCAGGAGGATTTTGATAAGCTAGAAAAGCAAATTCAACACCAATACTTGAAGGATGGTTTGGCAGATGTAGCGTTGCAACAACATCGATGTCTGCAAATTAGAAGTCGTTTTACTGGAATATTACGGATGGAGTTGTACGGGGAAGAACTGATTAGAGGGATTTATTTGCATGGTTATCGGGCAGATGAGCAGTATTGGCCGGTGAGATTGTATCCCTATTTTAGGAAGTATTTTTCAAATAGGGAGGATAAGCAGATTACTGAAAATTTCAGATATTCTTTTAATTACCAATTAAAGGTTACTGGTGAGCTGGCGGTGGATATGGAATCATTGATTGTGAGTGAGGAAATTCGGGATGAATCGATTGTATTATTAATGAAATTATGATGAATGAAGGAGAGCGGGGGAGTCATGGAGAGGATAATATAACAAGGTAAAGGCACGCGATGAGAGAGAATCTTGAAAGTGAAGAGTTACATGCGTTGCTGACTAATAAAATAAGGACAGCCAACAACAGAGTGTTTTTCTCCGTCGTTGGCTGTCCTTTGTAGATTTCTTTCGTTTGGCTGACTTATTTTTCTTTCTTGGGTGGCATAATTGTGATGATGATTTTTGCTAAGAGTTTGCGCACGACGGTTACGACCTTATGTTTTGAGAGGACGTGGGTGGCTAACAGAGAGGCGAAGAGTAAGATGCCAAAATGTAACCAAGGGTTTTGAATCCATTGAGCCAAGTAGAGAACTGGACCGATGAAATAAATGTGCAGTAGATAGACGGACAAGGTATTGGCGCCCCAAGGTGTATAAAAGTGCTTCTTACTTTTCACGAGGGCAAGGAATACAAACACAAAGCCGAAGCCGATCAAATACTCGATGATATCTAGTAAAATATTTTGATAGAGCGGTAATTTGAAAAAGCTGAAGGGACGATCGCCCCATAATATTTCTGCGGGAAAGTCTAAGAGATTCCAAGTGATGGCTAGGAGGATTCCAGCTGAAATGATGCCGATACTAGCCAACTTTCGCCAAGGATATTGTCGAATTTTTTCAACGGAAGCTTCGTTAAAAAAGTAACCGGCTAAAAAGTAAGGCGAGAAGCTGAGTGTGCGTGCGAGCGCCATAAATGTGCCGAATTCAGTGACAAATCCTGCTAGAATACCGGCGAGTAGACTGAGCATAAAAACGTGGCGGACGCGGATCAGATCGGGCAGCAGTAAGCGCCAAATGAACATCGTGTAAAAATACCAGAGGGTCCAGCCGGGATTTAAAATCGTAAAGGAATCAATGTTTCCTGATAGAACTAGACCGATACTGAGGATCGAATTTAGCAAAAGAAAGGGAATTAAGAAATTAGTAACGGCTGTTTTGCGGCCTTTATTTAAATTTTTCGAGAAGTAGCCTGAAATAAAGACAAAGACGGGCATGTGAAAAAGATAAATGAAGGTATAAAGTGTTTCTATAAAGGGATTATCTAGTCGAAAGTATTCTAGCGCATGGCCGAAAACGACTAAAAAAATCAGAATTCCTTTGATATTGTCAAATAAAATACTGCGATTTGCTTGATGAGAGATGATGGTCTCCCCCTTTTTATAGTAGGTAGTGGAAGTGTAACACATTTTTATAGGGCATGGATAGGTTTACGTGATATAGTTAGGTAAGGTTATTAAATCAGGTTCGTGGAATACTCTATCGTACATAAAAAAGGAGGCGCCTATGCGCTATTCAGCTAATTTTGTCAAACAGGTCTTTAAAATTGTGAATATGAAAAAATTGGTGGGTAAAGCGATGGTTTCGCCCCCAAAACGTCGAAATATAACTAAAAAACAGCTAGAAAGAACGGATCTAAATATCGTCTATCAAAAATTGGGGACACATGAGCTACTAACATTGTTGCCTGATCAGCCGACGCAAAAACACGTTCTTTATTTGCATGGGGGTGGCTACTCTTTGGAGGCTTCACCATTCCACAAAGACATTCAAGAACGATTTGCTAAGAAATTCAATCTGAAGGTGAGTTATTTTGACTATCCATTGGCGCCTGAAAATACGGCAAAGCAAACAATAGAGACAACGGAAGAGGCTTTTGAGCGATTACAAGAGTTGTATCCAGATGATTTATTTTATTTGTTTGGGGATTCCGCAGGTGGAGGATTGGCAACTGCGCTAGCGCAACGGTTGCGAGATAAAGAAGTCAAACGTAGACCACGACGAATCGCGTTAGTGTCTCCTTGGCTGGATATTTCTTTGAGTGACCCTCGTTCAGACGAATTACAAGAAGCGGATGTTCTGTTGGAGAAAGAATTATTGGCGAAGGCTGGTAAAAACTATGCTGGGGAATGGGCATTAGATGATCCGAGAGTGTCTCCCTTGTATGGAAACTTCGATTTTCTTGGCTATTTATTAGTGATTGCAGGGACAGCTGAAATTTTGTATCCAGACGTTCTTCGTTTGCAACAAAAAATCCAACAATCGACGGGGACCAATCTTCAAGCGACGATTGTACCAGATATGATGCACGATTTTGTGGTCTATCCTTTGAGAGAATCGGTGCAGTATGTCGATCAGATAGGGCAGTTTTTTGGAGCTTGAGTTGAGAGATAGATAAGTGTGGGGAACGAGTGTAGTTTAGATAACTAAGAGGAAAGTTGACCGAATAATGGAAAGAAAATAATCTAACCTATGGGATTATTTTTGGAAAGAATAGTTTATTTCAAGATTTTCAGTTTTATTAAGTTGAAGACAATATCTTTGTACGTTATTTACGTGCCTAGATATTGTCTTTTTCTACTTAAAAGAGAAAAAAAGCACCTACCCAAATTAAACTTAGCTAGGTGCATTTTTATTAAGAAACATAGGTATACACTTTAATATGTTGAGGATAATTTCCCCAAAATTCGCCGAAAAGTGTTAATCCACCAACATTTTTTGAGATTTCTTCTGAAGCGATCCGTAGTGTAAAGAAATCCGAGTTCTCCAACCCTAGCTCATGAATATTTAGATTTGAAGTGGGAATCCCTCCAATACTAGAGTCAAATCGATCTACTCGAATATGTTTTCTTTCTCCGTATTGACTACAGGTATCCGGCCACCAACTAGGAGTCAAACGTCCTCTGACATCTGAGTAATTACCGGAAACAGTATCTACACCAATCTTGTGTTGATTAATGTAATACGTAATATCACTAGGCCAAGTGTTATTCGAAATAGGAAACTCTGAAGAGATTTCAAAACTAATTTCAAGAAGCTCGAGATGATCTTTAGGTTGGATTTGATTTGGAACCTTATATTCAAGATACCCTTTGCTTAACCAAACTAACTCAGCATCCACTCGGTTTGTATCGAGAAATGAGCGTGGTTGATCCCCCATCCCTATGAAACTATCTTTACTAGTTAGGCCACAAGTCGGCTCGACGCTGAAATCAGTAAAGTGGCCAATTTTTACCTCAGTCTCATATTTCCGATAATTGGGAAAAATCTTTTCTGGGAAATCGATTCCGATATTATCTACCCCTAGAGATGCCAGTTTTTGTAGCCCAGACTTGCCTGGAGATCGCCGAGTTTTTACAATGCCACATTCTTCTAGTTGTTTTATGTGCCTAGTGACCATAGCATTACTTATCCGCAATCGCGCTGCTAATTCACCAATATTCATTTCGTGGTTACCAAGAAGCTGAATAATCGAAAGTCGAGTCTCGTTTGCTAGCGCTTGAAAAATTGGTAGTGAGTCTCTAGTCGTGTCTATCCTCATATGGATTACCTCCTTTTGTTTACTAAATAGTAAAATGTAATCGAAAATTTGATTTATATTTCTCTTTTGGTTTACTTAACCGTCAACCGTATTAAGATTTACAATATAACATTGACTACGCTTACAATCGCTGATATTATTTCTTTATTGATTAAACAGTTAAATTCACAATCATTTTAGCACTTGATTAACCATTTAGTCAATAAAATTTTAGGTTAGGGGAAATGTTTATGTTAATGAAAAGAATTGTAAAACGGTCACTGGGTATGGGTATAGGTTTATTAGCAGTTGGTTTCTTATTAGCTGGATGCGGTTCTGCAAAAAAAGAAGTGACTCTATGGAACCCTTTTACAGGTAAAGATGGCGAGTATTTCCAAAAGATTGTCGATTCATACAACGAAACAGATCCAGAATATACAATTAAAAATGTAACTGTTCCTGAAATGTATACAAAAATTAACACAGTTATGAATTCAAAAAAAGATAAAGATGTACCAGATTTAACAGTAATGCACGTAGAGCGGGTAGAACTATTCCAGTCTCAAGGTGTAATTGATCCAATGACAGATGTCATTAAAGGACAAAAGAATTTAAATGAAGATAATTATATTGCACAAGCATGGGATTCTGGTGAAGTAGATGGGACTCGTTATACGATACCTTTAGATGTACATTCATCTCCTGTTTTCTATAATAAGGATCTTCTAGAAAAATATGGACCTAATGTGTTAGATGATGAAGTAATCACAGTACAAGAAATTGAAGAAGTTACGGAAAAAGCAAAAAAGGATAACATCATCACCTATCCAGTAAATCTGGAATCGTGGACATCGTTATCATTTACTACAGAGTTAGGTGGATCTATTGAAAAAGATGGTATGCCTAATTTAAATACTCCTGAGATGAAAAAAGCCATTGAAACATGGAAACATTTTGTAGATATTGGCGCTTGTCAAGAAGATGGTGATGACCCTGTTCAACTGTTCCAATCAGGACAAGCAGTTTTCTTCCAAGATGGAACGTGGGGTATTGCTGGTCATAAAGAAATCAAAGACTTAAATTGGGGAATTACTAATACTCCTGCATTTTCACCTGATAAAATTTCAAACTGGACTTCATCACATCAATTTGGATTGTTGAAAAAAGAACGTTCACCTGAAGTGATTGAAGCAATTGGTGCATTCCTTGAACATGTTAGAAAAAATTCTGAAATCTGGGCAGAATCAGGCCAAAACCCAGCTAGTCGAGTTATTTTTGAAGATGAAGGATATAGTAAATACCCTCAATCTTATTTAGTTAGTAATGAAAAAGAACTAGATTCACTTAAGATTTATAATTTTAAAAATAATGGAATCACACTTGACGCTCTTGGAACCTATGTTAGAGATATGATTTATGGTCGAATTGAAATTGATAAAGGACTTGAAGATGCTCAGAAACAAGCTGAGGATAAGTTAAAAGAGGGTATCTAATATGATGAATAGTGTAGTAAAGGAAAAAGGTAAGGAAAAAAAATCCAGAACAGGTAGAACGAATAATTCTAGACTTAGACCATGGATTTATGTCGGACCACATTTATTACTGTTTTTGATATTTGGTATGATCCCGTTAGTATACGGGATCTATATCTCCTTGACACAATGGGATATGGTTGGAACTGCCAACTTTGTAGGTTTACAAAATTATAAAGAAATTTTATTTAATACTTCTTCTACATTTCACACGCAATTCTTTAGTGGTTTAAAAAATACGCTGATCTATGTTGTGATCAGCGTACCTTGTTTCATTGTATTTCCTTTGTTAATTGCATTGGCTTTAAATGCAAAACCAAAAGGAGTTACTTTATTTCAGTCAATATTTTATGTTCCTGGTTTGTTCTCTATTTCAGCAGTTTCGATTATTTGGATGCTCGTATTTAACAAACGATTAGGACCAATTAGTAATGTTTTTGGTTCAAATGCCAATTGGTTTACAGAGCAGCCATATGCATGGATTGTTATTTTAGTAGTTTCTATTTGGTGGGGAGTCGGTGGAAACATGGTCATTTACCGAGCGGCACTCAATGGAATTTCCAGAGATTTATATGAAGCGGCAGATATTGATGGTGCAGGATCGTTCCGAAAATTTTTTAGTATTACCTTACCATCAATTAAATTCCAGTTGCTTTATACCTTTGTAATGACAACAATAGGTAGCTTTAATATATACGGACAGCCGGTGATGTTGACGAATGGTGGGCCTACCCAGTCTACTACGGTATTAATGATGTATATACGAAATCTTGCCTTCGGAAGTGGTCAATCAGTAGCGGGTATGGCATCCGCAATGGCTGTACTATTAGGAATTGTTATGGTTATAATTTCGGCATTTCAATTTGTTTTACTTAATAGAGATTCAACGAAAGGATAGGGGGAATAAGAATGAAGTTAACAAAGTCGAAAACAGTAGCTTATATATTCCTGATTGCATTGACCGTAATATGGGTAGTTCCATTGATATTTGGTATTTTTACATCATTCAAGTCTGAAACAGAAATAAGCGCCGTTGGGTTTAAATTGTTACCCATCCATTGGACCTTGGGTAATTATGTTGAAGTTTTATCAAATACGACAAATGCGCCAATGCTAAAATGGTACGTGAATTCAATTATTATCTCAGTTACGCATACAGTTTTAGTGTTAATTATTGTCTCCTTGGCCTCTTATGGCTATACAAGAATTAAATTTAAAGGAAGAGATCTTTTATTTTGGGTATTGATGTCAGCATCAATGTTTCCTTCGGTAGTGAATATTATTCCTACGTATAAAATCGTTGATAGTTTGGGCTGGGTAAATACTGTTTGGTCTTGTATTGTACCAGGGCTAGGCGGCGTCGCTAATATATTCCTTGTTCGCCAATTTATGCTAGGCATACCGATGGAATATGATGAGTCAGCTAAGATGGATGGAGCAAGTGATTTTACAATCTATTCGAGAGTTATTTTGCCTTTGATAAAGCCAATCCTTACCGTTGTCGCATTATTTACTTTCACTGGTTCATGGAACGATTTTCTATGGCCATCCATTGTATTTAACGATATCGACAAGATGACTGTGACCGCTGGGTTACAACTGCTTAAAGGCATCTATGGTGATTATATAAAAGTGGGAAGTTTAATGTCTTCAGCAGTATTGGCTTTAGTCCCAACCTTTTTATTATTTCTCTTTGCTCAAAAGTATTTTATGGAATCAATGTCTTTATCAACAGGTGTGAAAGGATAGATGTGTCATGAATCGGAAGAATGAACGGATTTTGGTACGTATCGGAGCTACTTGGAACATCATCAATGGTGTGATTACCTTGTTTTTTTATAGTCCTTGGATTCGTAACAGCGCTTTGATGGGTATGACAGAACAAAATAAAGGATCGAATTTTTTATCTGAGAATCTTAACACGTTTGTTATGACTTATGGGCTACTATTTATTCTATTAGGTGTTTTGAATTTATACTTAAGTTGGAGAATTATCGACAATGAAGTGAGCGTTAAAATACCTGCATGGTTCGTAGTTGTTGGCTTATTAAGTTATTTAGTGACAGATGCTATTAGCGCTATTGTATATATTATTGCAGGATTTCTGTGTTTAGCTAAAAATAAAGCAATAAAATTAAGCCATAGTTAGGAGTTTGGCATGTATAGAGAGGAATATCCAAGACCACAGTTCAAAAGAAACGATTGGGTAAATTTAAATGGAACGTGGCAATTTAGTTTTGATGATCAACAAGTAGGAAAGCAAGAAGGCTGGTATTTACAACCCTTTAATTTATCAGATGTTATTGAAGTACCGTTTGTTTTTCAGTCCAAGGCTAGTGGAATAGAAGATACTGGCTTTCATGATGTTGTATGGTATAAACGAGATTTTGAAATACCTAAGGACTGGAAAGACAAAAAAATTATTTTACATTTTGGTGCCGTTGATTATCAAACTTCACTGTATGTGAATGGACAATTTGTAGGAGAACATATTGGCGGACATACCTCATTTTCATTTGATATAACGCAGTATGTAACCTTCCAAGAGGATCAAATAACACTGTGTGTGTTTGATCCTTCAAAAGATGAACGAATCCCTAGAGGGAAACAATATTGGCATGAGCAATCGGCAGCAATCTGGTACACTCGCACCACTGGTATTTGGCAAACAGTTTGGTTGGAACCTCTTTGTAATGATGTATCGTTGGATAACGTATTTTTCACTAGTGATTTAGATAATGGGAGCATACAAATAGCTTATGATTTTTCTGGAAATATTCAAGGGAAAACACTTAAAACGGTAATTTCATATGGTGATAAAGTATTGATAGAATCTGATCAAAAAATTCATGATAGTGCAGTAAAAAATAGTTTTTATCTATTTAATCATGAAGCGGATCGCAGTGACTTTCATGGTTCAGGTTGGACATGGACACCAGACACGCCTAATTTATATGATGTGAAAATTGAGGTCTTGAATGAAAATCACCATATTTTAGATTCAGTGGATACCTATTTTGGGTTAAGAAAAATTCATGTTCAGGATGGTATGGTCCACTTGAATAATCGACCGTTTTACCAGAAATTAATTTTAGATCAAGGCTATTGGCCCGAAACATTAATGACCGCTAAAACGGATGAAGATTTTATTCGTGATATTGAGTTGGCAAAAAAAATGGGCTTTAACGGGTGTCGGAAACATCAAAAGGTCGAAGATCCAAGATTTTTATATTGGGCTGACCGATTGGGATTTGTTGTTTGGGGAGAATGTGCTTCGCCATCAGTTTTTTCAAGACTAGGTGTTGAACGTCTGACAGTTGAATGGATGGAAATTATTTCAAGAGATTATAATCATCCGTCAATTCTTACCTGGGTTCCAATTAATGAAAGTTGGGGCGTTCCAGAAATTAGTTTTAGCCGACAACAACAACATTTTTCTCAGTCAATTTATCACCTAATCCATTCACTAGACACCACTCGATTGGTAATTTCTAATGATGGTTGGGAAATGACCGAAACGGATATATGCGCTGTTCATAGTTATGTTCATGGAAATAAAGAGGAGAAAGAGAAATACCATCACTTTGTTGAATCTTTAAGAACGCGTGAAAATGTTTTAGGTTCAGAACCAAATCGTCGAAAGATTTATTGTCCAGGGTTTATCGATAATGGCGCGCCTATTCTATTAACTGAATTTGGTGGGGTTAGCTACACTAAAGAGAAAGAAGGCTGGGGCTATACTAATGTCAGTTCTCAAGAAGAATTCCTAGCTGACTATCGACGAATAATGGAAGCAGTCTATGCTTCTGAAGTATTGAATGGATTTTGTTATACCCAACTTACGGATGTTGAGCAGGAGCAAAACGGACTGCTAACAGCTGAACGCGAGCCAAAGTGTTCAATAGGAGCCTTAAAGGAAATAAATGATTTATGGCATCCTGATACGATAAACAAACGAGGAGAGAAGTTATAGTGAAAGTTAACCGTGTTGCATCAGTTCCGCTGATATTAAGTGATCCCTACTTTTCAATTTGGTCACCAGCAGATTGTCTTTATGATACAGATACTCAAAGCTGGACCGGAAAAGAGATGCCAGTTCGTGGTTTTATTCAAGTGAATGATACGACGTTCAGATTTATGGGAGATGATTTACTCATTCCTGAAATACCTCAAACAAATTTAGAAATTACGCCTACTCAGACAATTTATCAATTTGAGAATGAACTCATTTGTTTGGAAGTAATTTTTTCGACAAATCTAGATTTACAAGATTTGCAAAAAATATCTGAGCCAGTCACAATTATTACAACCAATTTAACAAAGAAACAACCAGATCTGCAAGTAAACGTAACTTGGCAATTTAGTGAAAAAATTTGCTGTGATACAACGATTGAAGCAGATATGAATTGGCGTCATGTAAAAACAGAAAAAAGCGATATTGTTTGGATGGGAAAAGCAAAACAGACTCCTTTGAATTCTACCGGTGATTTGATTGATATTGATTGGGGCTATCTTTATATCGCCGCTACAACAGATCAACAGATCAAAGCAAATAAGAATCTGGAAATGTTAACAGTAAGTTATCCTTTAGATTCGCAAACTAAATTTTTGATTGCTTATGATGATATTGTTTCCATACAGTATTTCGGTCACTATCGACCTGCTTTATGGAGAGAAAAATATACGAGTATGGTGGAACTTCTAGAGAACTATTTAACTCAACTAGAAGAAAATTACCAAAATTGTTGCCAGATTGATGAGACCATCCAAAAGCAAGTACGCCTTGCAGGCGGTGAGTCATTAGAGCTTATCACCACAATGTCTTATCGACAAAGTATCTGTGCGCATAAATTGATACGCGATGAAGAGGGCGAGATCATCTTCTTGTCTAAAGAATGTAGTTCCAATGGTTGTATTGGAACGGTTGATATTAGCTATCCTTCTGCTCCGTTATATTTCTTGTATCAGCCTGAGTTAATAAAAGGCATGTTAAGAGGCGTTTATCGATTCGCAGAGTTGGATGTTTGGGAGTATGATTTTGCTCCACATGATATAGGTCGCTATCCTTATGCTACTGGGCAGTTGTATGGAACGAACTTCCATGAGGGAGCAGTCGATGGATTGGCTCCTAAAGCGAGAGATACTATTTTTGATATCTATACCTTACCAAAGGGGCAAGACGTTTATCGAGATAAGGAGCAAATGCCGATTGAAGAGTCAGGTAATATGATTATTTTAAGCTCGGTACTTTATCTTCTCCATGATGATAAAAACTTTTTCAACAAGTATTTAACTAGAAATTTAAAATGGGCAAGCTATTTAGAGCGTTGGGGACAAAATCCTGAAAATCAGCTATGTACGGATGATTTTGCTGGTCACCTTGCTCAAAATGCCAATTTGTCTTTAAAAGCAATCGTCGCTTTAGCGCTATTAGGTAAAGCCTTGGAAAAAAATGGTGATGCTCAAGGAGAAGATTACATTAAAACAGCAAAAAAAATGGCAGATGTTTGGCAAGAAATGGCTAAAGAAAATGGGCACACTCGACTTGCTTTTAACCAAGAGGATTCTTGGAGTATGAAATATAATATTGTCTGGGATTATTTATTCGATTTGGACTTATTTCCTAAAGAATTAATTGATCAGGAACTTCAAACATACGCTGGCAAGGCTAATCGTTATGGAATTCCATTAGATAATCGTGAAAGTTATACAAAAGCAGATTGGATTATTTGGGTATCTGTACTCACTGAAGATGCGCAATTAGCAGAGGAAATGCTTGCTCCGATTGCTGCATACATTAAAGAAACAGAAACTAGAGTTCCTTTTTCTGACTGGTATGACACAATTTCGGGACGACAAATGAATTTCAAAAACCGCAGCGTAGTTGGTGCATCATTTATGCCTTTACTAAAACAAAAAATAATGACTTCTGATAAATAATGAGAAAGTAGGATGAAAGAATGACGCTAAATCGACAAATGCATCCAAGACCACAATTCATTCGAAAAGATTGGCAACTGTTGGATGGTGAATGGGATTTTGCTTTTGATGACAATCAAATCGGATTAAAGGAAAAATGGTTCAATGGTTTGCCAGAATCAATCAAAATCAATGTACCTTTTACTTATGAAACAAAATTAAGTGGAATAGAACGCTATGAACAACATAAAGTTGTCTGGTATCAGCGGGAACTTATTTTGGATGATAGTGATTATGTCCTAAATTTTGAGGGAGTAGACTATCATGCTGAAGTTTGGCTAAATGGTGTCCAAATCGGCACGCATACTGGAGGCTATACCCGTTTTAGTCTTGATCTAGAGAACTTTGCAGTTTCAGGCTCTAATCAATTGGTCGTTCGGGTGCAAGATTCTTTAGCCAATGAACAACCAAGAGGTAAGCAAACTTGGAAAGAAGGTCGTTTTGGTTGTTGGTATATTGGTAATACAGGCATTTGGAAGTCGGTTTGGCTAGAGAAGGCTCAGTCTCAAAGACTAGCGGCAGTAAAAATGACGCCCGACTTGGATGATAATTGTATTATTCTAGAACCTATTTTGCAAAATCAATTAGTCGGAACTACACAACCAGCTTATTTTTTGGAAGCAACAGTTGAATTTGATGGTGAATTTGTGAGCTATTACAAGGGCTCATTCGTTCATGAAATGACGCCGATTAAGATGGATACTCGAGTAAGATCTGATTCGAATTGGGGAACTAAAAAATGGTTGCCACAGCTGCCAGATTTATATGATATTCGTTTTGTTTTATACGATGAAAAAGGGAATCAACTAGATGAAGTATTTTCTTATTTTGGTATGAGAAAAATTTCTATAGAGAATGGGCACGTCTTGTTAAATAATGAAAAACTATATCAACGCTTAATTCTGGATCAGGGTTATTGGGCTGAATCAGGACTTACGCCACCTTCAGTTGAAGCGCTAAAAGTTGATGTACAGAGAATTAAAGATCTAGGTTATAACGGTGTTCGGAAACATCAAAAGATTGAAGACGAGCGATATATGTATTTGTGCGATAAGCTAGGGCTATTAGTCTGGGCTGAAATGCCATCGACTTATGTCTTTAATGATTTAGCTATAGAAAACCTGACTCAGGAATGGATGCAGGTAGTAAAACAGCATTATAATCACCCTTGTGTTATTACATGGGTACCTTTCAATGAATCATGGGGGATTAACGGAATAGTTAATCTAGTGAAGCCTCAGCAACTTACTGAAGGAATTTATCATCTAACAAAAGCCTTTGACAGTAATCGACCAGTGGTTACGAATGATGGATGGGAACATACGATTTCAGACATATTAACACTGCATGACTATGAGGAATTTGGCAAGTTATTTACCGAACGGTATGCTGACAGAGATAAAGTCACATCTGGTGAAATTATGTTTAACAATGACTGGTTTGCTTTTGCTGAAGGTTATGAATATCAAGGACAACCAATCATCATATCAGAATTTGGTGGTATCGCTTTTTCAACAGATGAAAAAGAGAATTGGGGATATGGTAATCAAGTAAAAAATAATGAAGAGTTCATGAAACGGTTTGATTTGATACATGAGGCTATTCAAAAAACTTCGTATATTTCTGGGTATTGCTACACGCAATTAACAGATGTAGAACAAGAAGTAAATGGCTTGTTAAATCCTGACCGAGAGTTTAAAGTACCTGCAGAAGAGGTTCGCAAAATAAATGAACGTCGGATGAAATAAATCAAAGAAATAATTTAACTGAAAAAGGTATCGAAATCAATATATTTCGATACCTTTTTGCTATCTTAGAAAGTATTTTTCTTAAGCCTTGCATACGTATTAGGGAATAAATTCAAACTACTTGTTTTATCGAACGGTTCTCGTAGACATTTCCGGGAAGACCCACAACTAGGAAATAGGCTCGGTCAATAACCTCCCCTAGTTAAGAAATCATTACATAAAAGGCTTTGTACTTTCAAATACACTCGTTGTTTATTACACTGTAGAGTGAAGTTATGTCATAATTTTGAGAATAGTCCGGAAAAGAATGAATGTATTTTTTTCAGGGCGAGGGATGAGCGAATCATCTCGGAAAAGAGTGTATATGAAAGGCGAAGAAGGAGAAAGTAAACCAATGGATAGAAGATCTATGAATAGAAAACCAAAACGATCGAAAGGACCTTGGTTGATTGGCGCAGCGTTGGTTGTATTGATTGCAGCTGGTGGCGCGGGGTTCGTGTGGTACCAAAAAGATCAGAATGAGAAGGCCAGTCAAACAGCGATTACTCAGTTTACTCAGGCAATCGAAAAGGAAGATTTTGAAAAGTTGGAGAAGCTAGTATCTAAGGATTCAGCGAAGGATAGTGGTTACAAGCCGAAAGAGGTTGTAGAAAAATATCAAACAGTTTTTACGGGTATCTCGGCGCAATCGCTCAAAATTTCTGATGTAAAGACGGTCAAAAAGGATCAAACAGTTCAATTTACCTATCAAATGCAGATGACGACGCCTTTAGGTGAGCTAGCACCTCAGAGTTATAAAGGAAGCTTGGTGAAAGAAGGCGATGATTATAAGGTGAAGTGGCAGCCAAATTTAATTTTTCCTGAGATGGAAAAAGAGGACAAGGTTAGCTACGCTTTGACTGAGGCAGTTCGTGGGGAAATCACGGATAGAAATAACAATAAATTAGCTCAAAATGCACGGTTAAATCAGCTTGGTGTGGTTCCTAGCGCACTGGGTGAGGGCGATGAAAAAACAAAAAAAATCAAGGCAATTGCCGAAGAATTTTCGTTAACGGAAAAAGAAATTACGCAGGCTATGGAGCAAAGTTGGGTCCAGCCAGATTATTTTGTACCGTTAAAAATTCTTGATAGTCGACCAGAAAATATTCCTGATGGGGCTACCTTGCAGGAGGTAACCGCTAGGTATTACCCACTCAAAGAAGCGGCGGCTCACCTGATTGGCTATGTTGGATCGGTGACGGCGGAGGATTTAGAAAAAAATCCGGAATTGAGTACTGATGG
This sequence comes from Candidatus Enterococcus huntleyi, assembly GCF_009933175.1. Classification (GTDB taxonomy): domain Bacteria; phylum Bacillota; class Bacilli; order Lactobacillales; family Enterococcaceae; genus Enterococcus_K; species Enterococcus_K huntleyi. The sequence goes on from NZ_MAEJ01000032.1 coordinate 77,111, forward strand.
TGTAATTGGCCGTTCAGGGTTAGAAATGGCCCTTGATAAAGAATTACGTGGTCAAAATGGTGGGAAGATCGTGATTACCTCAAAGGATGGCGAAGAAAAATCAGTCGTCCAAGAAGTTGAGAAAAAAGACGGGACAACGATTCAATTGACCATCGATCAAGAAGTGCAACAGCTAGCGTTCGATGAGCTGGCAAATGATAAAGGTGCCAATGTGGTAGCCCAGCCGAAAACAGGGGACTTATTGGCCGTGACGAGTTCACCAAGTTTTGATCCGAATGCGATGACTCAGGGGATCTCTCAAAAAGATTATGATGCGTATCAAAATGATAAAAACTTACCTTTCATCAATCGTTTCGCTACTGGCTACGCGCCTGGTTCGACATTTAAAACGATTACGGCGGGGATTGGCTTAGATAGTCAGACGCTGGATCCTGCAAAAGAGGTTGCGATTGATGGGTTGAAGTGGCAAAAAGATGCTTCGTGGGGCGATTATTTTGTGACGCGGGTGGCGGAAGCTTCACCAGTTAATTTGCGCAGCGCTTTAGTCAATTCAGATAATATTTATATGGCGCAAGCAACTTTAGCGATGGGAGAAAAAACGTTCCGCGCAGGCTTGAGTAAATTCATTTTTGGTGAAGAATTAGATTTGCCGATTGCCATGACACCAGCTCAAATTTCAAATGAGGATACTTTCAATTCAGAAATTTTATTGGCGGATACAGGCTATGGGCAAGGCGAATTATTGGTGAACCCGATCCAGCAAAGTGCGATGTACTCAGTATTTGCTAACAAAGGAACCTTGGTTTATCCTAAATTATTGATGGACAAAGAAACGAAAACGAAGGCAGATATTCTGTCAGAGGGCACAGTCAATCAGATTGTGGATGACTTAAAGGCTGTTGTCACAGATGAAAATGGCACGGCTCATTCATTGAGTGCGTTAGGAATTCCGTTGGCTGCCAAAACAGGAACAGCTGAAATTAAGACAAAACAAGATACAAAAGGCCAAGAAAATAGCTTCTTATTTGCCTTTAATCCGGATACATCAGGTTATCTGTATGTAAGTTTATTAGAAGACCGACAAGAAAATGACTCAACAACCAGCCGGTCCAGTGACCTATTGGCGTATTTGAATGAGCATTATAGTTGAGTAATTGATTGAAAAAGACTGTTATAATAGAAAGACTAGGGAAAACTTAACGTAGAAAATTTTTAGGGGTGGCGAGATGAAGCGTCAGGGCAAGAAAAAATCACTGGGTAAAAAAATAGGTATTGGGTTGGTCGTTGTTCTTATCTTGCTGATAGGTAGTGTAGGTATTTACCTCAAATTCGCTACCTACCAAGCGACAGATGAAGCACAAAAAATCAGTCAAACCGCGCAGAATGAAGGGTCCTACACTTTGTATGCCAGCGAAAATGATGAATCAGTGGGGGTAATTTTTTACCCAGGTGCCTTAGTTGCACCAGAAAGTTACAGTCTGTGGGCGACCCAAGTAGCTAAAGCTGGCTACGATGTTTATGTCATGCATCCGACCTTTAATTTGGCGGTCTTATCACCGAATATTGCAGACAAAGTGAGTGAAGACCAACCAGATCGTAAATTTGTTTTAGCTGGGCATTCATTAGGTGGTGTAATGGCCAGTCGCTATGCTAAAAATAATCTAGCGCAGGTTGCTGGAATGCTGTTTTTAGCGAGTTATCCAGATGAGAAAGGCTCATTGAAAGAGACGGACTTGCCGGTATTGTCTATTACGGCGACCAATGATGGTGTCTTGAACTGGGACAACTATGAGCGTGCGAAACAATACCTACCGAAGGCAGCAGACTACTTGTCTATTGACGGTGGAAATCACGCCGGCTTCGGGAGTTACGGCGCTCAAAAAGGCGACAAAGAAGCGACCATTTCCAACGCTGAACAACAAGAAGAGATTGGCGATGCAATCAGCCAATGGCTCGGAACAATCGAGTAAGAAGAAGCCTTGAGCAGTTATTTTGCTTGAGGCTTTCGTCTTAGCGGTGCTTATTGTCAGCTTCTACAGCGATAAGAATAGCACATAAAAAAACCATCCAAAACTTTAGCCAGTCGGATGGTTTAATGATGCATAATCTTTAAGTTTTAAGGCAGCTATCATCTAATGACTTAGCTTGCAAGACATGTTAGCGCATGTCTTTTTAATTTGCAATATTGTAGCATTGAAAATTAAAAATAAATATTCGACGTTTGTGTATATACACAAGTAATAAGCATATATACGAAATCTAAGAAGTTTAATGGGTTGCTGCCTTTTGTGAAGGGAGTGACGTCCATTCATAAGATTTTGCTTTTCTATCAACTGAAAGGGAACGCTAATGACTTAGCTTGCGAGACATGTTGAAGCATGTCTCTCTAATGCTCACTTAGTGTACGCTTAAATAATTAATAATACAAGGGTTTTCAAGAAGTGTCTATACTACAGGTACTTTACTAATAAAAACAAGCAAATATCTATAAATTATCTCATCAATTCTCAACAAAAGTAATCACAATCGCTTTATTTTCGACATCACATTGGACAGTGACTGACCAAGTTAGCGCGGTTATGGTCACCACAGTTTCAGAAAGCCTAAATGAGCAGAGAATATTCTGGTCGCCTAGGTCGTCTTTATTCAAAATAATGTACTCCTCTTCGTTTGAGAGGTTTCGAAAAGCGCTCGCCTCAAATCCATGAGTGATCAATTTCCAATCATAATCGAGGGTCATATTGCTATCTACTTTTTGGTTATTGTCATTTGTCATGCTAATGTTGCCAACGAATTGGCTGAATGAGTCACTATTCACGAATTTGGCCCTCCCCATAAATGATATATTTTGTAGACGTTAATTCTTCAAGTCCCATCGGTCCACGAGCGTGTAGTTTTTGTGTTGAGATGCCGATTTCGGCGCCAAAACCAAAGACAAAGCCATCGGTGAAACGAGTCGAAGCATTGACGTAGACCGCTGCTGCATCGACTTCTTTGAGGAATTTTTGAGAAGCAAAGTAGTTATCTGTAACGATTGCCTCAGAGTGTTTTGTGTTGTAGCGATTGATGTGGGCGATGGCTTCCTCAAGTGTATCGACGACTTTAATCGCAAGAATGTAATCAGAAAATTCGGTTCCCCAGTCAGCTTCGGTTGCTGGTGTTGCTTGCGTCAGGATTTCGCACGCGCGCTCGTCACCACGAAGCGCTACCTGTTGCTCCAGCAAGGCTTTTTCCATCAAAGGTAGGAAGGTTTTGGCAACATCTGCGTGAATCAACAAGGTTTCTATCGAATTACAAACGGAAGGCCGCGATGCTTTGGCATTGACCGTAATATCAATCGCCATTTGCAGCTGGGCATCTTTATCAACGTAGACATGATTGTTTCCAGTCCCTGTTTCAATAACAGGAACAGTCGCCGTTTCCTTGACTCGACGAATCAATCCAGCGCCACCGCGAGGGATTAAGACGTCCAGATAATCAGTCAGGCGCATCATTTGATTAGCGACTTCGTGTGAGGTATCGCTGACAAATTGAATCGCTTCAACAGGTCCATTATTTTCGCGCAAGGAATTTTGTAGAATTTCAACCAAAATTTGATTGGATTGAAAGGCCTCTTTTCCACCACGTAAAATAACAGCATTTCCAGTTTTGAAACAAAGACTTGCAGCATCAGTTGTGACATTTGGTCGCGATTCATAGATAATACCAATCACGCCTAATGGCACTTTTTGGCGACCAATCATCAAGCCATCCTCATTTTTCCACATTTTTTCGACTTCCCCGATTGGATCAGCTAGTTGAATGACTTGGCGAATCCCCTCAGCCATCTCAATAATGCGTTCTTCGGTCAAACGGAGTCGGTCCTGCATGGTTTCACTAATACCATTTTCAACAGCTTTGGCTAAATCCAGTTCATTCGCTTTTAATATCTGTGGAATCTGTGCTTCTAGCGCTTGAGCCATCTTATGTAGCAGTTGATTTTTTTCCTGTGTCGATAGCAGTGAAAGGGTCTGGGCGCTTGTTTTTGCTTGCTTTCCCATTACTTGTAAGTCCATTAGCTTTCCTCCTTAAATAGTGTCCCAATTGTTTCGCCGGCAAGAATATCAAAGATGATTTTAGGCTGTTTCCCATTGGCTAACACCATCATACTATTGTTATTTAATACCCGTTCAGCAGCCAGTAATTTACTTTGCATACCACCTGTTCCGAAAGCTGAGCCTGAGCCGCCAGCCTGCTCCATTAACTGTTCATCAATTTTTGAAATGCGTGAATAAAGTGTCGCTTGTTTATTTTTCAGAGGATTATCTGAGTAAAATCCATCAATATCTGAAAGCATCAGTAAAACATCCGCTTGTACCAGCTGCGAGACAATAGCCGAAAGCTGGTCATTATCGCCAAATTTGGTTAAATGATCCAACTCATCAACGGCAACCGTGTCATTTTCATTAACGATCGGGATAATTCCCATTTTCAGTAGCTGCTCGATGGTATTGGTCACGTTTAGTCGGCTAGTAGGGAATTCAATCACATCGCGAGTCATCAAAATTTGACCTGTCAATTGACTATAAGTCGAAAATCGTTGCGTATAGATGTTCATTAACTCCGCTTGTCCGACCGCTGCGACTGCTTGCTGTTCTCTGATTGTTTCGGGGCGACTGCTCAAACTCATCTTATTTAAACCAACACCAATGGCTCCAGAAGAAACAAGGATGACTTCTTTCCCCTGATTTCTAAGGTCAGTTAAGACAAAGGCTAGCTGGTCAATCGCCGCTAAATTAATGTTTCCATTTGGGTAGATTAAGGTACTCGTGCCGACTTTTACGACAATCCGTTTTGCCTGCTGTAATTGTGCGCGCATCTGAGCACACCTCCTTGTTATAGAAAGAAACTGGGTACACAATTATGCCCCAGTCTTCTGTTTATTCAATACAACGATTAAAGAAACCCACAGTGTAAGGATTCTTCTATAGTTTACTAGTCTTTTAGTTCAAATGAAAGAGGTATATTACCTACTCTTTACCTAGGTTAACCAGGTACTATTTTCTATCTGAATTTTCCCAATCTTTTGAGATACACGGTGGCATGCTGCCAGGCTCTTCGGAGATTTCAGAGCTGTCAAAGAATACGAAGAGCGTATTCCCTGCCATCTCTTCCAATCTCTCAAGCCTAATCGGCAGTCTGCGCAACCTTTGATAAACGGTGGTCAACCGGCAGGTTCTTCGGAGATTTCAGAAAAGCCAACACATGCGAAAAGCGCATGAGTCGTCGTTTCTTCCAATCTCTCGAACCTAAACGCCATTTGCCGCAACCTTGTTTACAAATAACCCGCTTAATAGTTTTGGTTCGAACCAGGTTGATTTTGGTGGCATGATTTTGTCTGCGTCTGCGACGGCTAGTAGGTTGTCCATGGTTGTTGGATAGACGGCGAAGGCGAGTGTCCATTTGCCACTGTCGACTAATTCTTCTAATTCTTTCATACCGCGGATGCCGCCGACGAAGTCGATGCGTTTGTCGGTTCGGATGTCCATGATACCAAAGATGTCTTCAAAGACGTTTTTTTGTAAGAGCGAGACATCTAATTGTTGTACAGGATCATTTGGTACAAGTTCTTCTTTGATTGTCAGCTTATACCAGCTGCCATCGAGGTATAATCCAAAGGTTTTGGCTTCCATCGGTTTGCCTTCTGGGACCTTTTCGACGGTGAAGATTTCTTCTAATCGAGAGAAGAAGTCTTCAGGAATGGGTACGTTTAGCACGCGATTATAATCAAGAATTTCTAATTCTTCTTTTGGAAAAATAACAGATAAGAAGAAATTGAACGGTGCATCTTCAGGCGCATCTGGGAATTCTTGATGACGTTTTTGACCAACCTTGACGGCAGATTCTGTCCGATGATGGCCGTCTGCGATATATAAGGCAGGCACGTTGTCTGCAAAGGATGCTGAAATTTGTTGGATAATAGCTGGATCATCGATGCACCAGACTTGGTGATTCACATCATGAAAGCTATCAAATTGATAAATGGCTTGGTGTTGTGCTTTCCAGTTATCCATTAGGTCTTGAATTGTAGCTTCTTTTCGATACGTCAGGAAAATTGGGCTAGTATTAGCATCGCAGGCATCGATATGTTTGATACGATCGACTTCTTTTTCTGGTCGCGTGTATTCATGTTTTTTAATTTTGCCGGTTTCATAATCTTGAATCGACGTACAGGCGACAATACCGGTTTGACTGCGGCCATTCATCGTCAGTTGATACAGATAAAGCATTGGTGCTGCTTCTTGCTGCAACCAGCCTTTTTTCAGAAAGTCGGCTAAGTTTTCAGCGGCTTTTTGATAGACTTTTTCATCGTAAGGCGAAAGGTCACTAGGTAAGTCAATCTCAGCTTTATCGATGTGCAAATAAGAGTAAGGATTATCTTTGGCTAAATCAGCGGCTTCGCTAGAATTTAGCACGTCATAGGGCAGTGTGGCTACTTCGGCCACATGCTCGACGCTTGGTCGGATGGCTTTAAACGGACGAACAACGACCATTAATAATGCACTCCTTCCTGATTCTTGATAGTCCGGACATAAATGATTTTATCCGAATTTTGAATTTTTTCAGCGACAGCGGCAATTTTTTCTTCATCGGTTTCAGCAATATCAATTAGTGTGTAGGCATAATCGTCTCGACTTTTGTTAATCATCGTGTCAATATTCATGCCCAAGTTAGCAATCCCAGATGAAATGAGACCCAGCATATTCGGCACATTTTCATGGATAATTGCGAAACGGTATGGCGAATTAAATGACATTTCAACTTCAGGGAAGTTAACTGAGCGTTTGATTTCGCCAGTTTCTAGAAATTTCTTCAAGGTTCTAGCAGCCATTTTGGCGCAATTGACTTCGGCTTCTTCAGTTGAGGCACCTAAGTGTGGCAACACAAGAATTTGTTCGTTATGCAATAAGCGCTCGTCAGCGAAATCCGTCACATAGCGGGCAATTTCGCCAGTCTGGATGGCTTCTAACACAGCGGCTGTATCAACGAGTTCTCCACGGGCAAAATTTAAAAGAACGGCGTTTTTCTTCATTTTTTTCAACTGTTGCGTACTTATTAAATGACGGGTCTCTTCATTTAAAGGAATATGAATCGAAATAAAATCACAGTTAGCAAAAATGTCCTCTATAGAGGTGGCACGATTGACCCGGCGCGAAATGCTCCATGCAGTATCGACGGAAACGAAGGGATCATAACCTGTAACTTCCATGCCGAGGCGGTAGGCGTCGTTGGCAACCATGGCACCGATCGCACCTAAACCGATCACACCTAGATGTTTGCCTTCAAGCTCATGGCCAGCAAATTGTTTTTTATTGGCTTCGGCTTGGTCTTCGACGTCATCACCTGCTAAGGTTTGAACCCATTGCGCACCTTGCACAAGGGGGCGTACAGAGACTAGTAAGCTAGCTAAGACGAGTTCTTTCACGGCATTGGCATTAGCGCCAGGCGTATTAAAGACGACGATGCCTTTTTCAGCACAGTCTTTCACGGGGACATTATTGGTCCCAGCACCAGCGCGGGCGATTGCTAGCACTGATTTTGGAAAGTCATAGTTGTGAAGGTTTTGACTGCGCAAAATGATCCCAACTGGATTTTCAGTTTGATTGATGGTGAATTTATCAGCCGTGAAGCGCTGTAAGCCTTCTGGCGCAATTTCGTTAAAGGTTTTAATATCATACATGTGCTTAATTTCCCCCATTTTCTTGAGTAAATTCTTGTTCAAAGGTCTGCATAAAATCGATCAGCGCGTGGACGCCTTCTATTGGAAAGGCATTATAGAGACTCGCACGCATGCCGCCGACTAATCGATGGCCTTTAAGATTTTCGAATCCTTGTTGGGTAGCTTGTGCGACAAATTTTTTGTCCAAGGCTTCATCACCGGTTACAAATGGGATATTTGTCAGTGAGCGGAAAGCTGGATCGACGGGACTTGAGAATAAGGCTGAGCGATCGATTGCTTCATACAATAAGGCTGCTTTTTCTTGGTCTTGTTTTAGAATGCCAGCAATCGCACCTTGTTCTTTAATCCATTCAAAAACTAACTTGGCAATATAAATTGAGTAAGTTGGTGGCGTATTGTAGAGTGAATGATTGTCGGCTTGTAATTTGTAATCTAGCATGGCGCTTGGCACTTCGCATAGACCGAGTAAGTCGTCACGAATGATAACGACAGTTAAGCCAGCGGGGCCAATATTTTTTTGCGCACCGGCATAAATCACGCCGAAGTCAGAGACCTTGTAGTCATTGGCTAGGATATTTGAAGACATATCGGCCACCAAAGGAACATTTCCAGTGTTTGGTAAGTCGGTAAAGGCTGTCCCTTCAATTGTATTATTCGTAGTGATATGCACGTAGGCAGCGTCTGGATCAATCATTGCTTCAGTAACCTCTGGGATATAGGTGAAGTTTTTATCTTCGCTACTCGCCAGTACATCAACTTCGACGGTCGCCAGCTTCTTCGCTTCGGATATGGCTTTTTTCGACCATGTCCCAGTATTAATATAATGTGCTTTTTTATTTTGAGCGAGGTTTAACGGCACCATCGTAAATTGAAGGCTTGCCCCACCTTGTAAAAATAACACTTGGTAGTTATCAGGAATTTGCATGAGCTCTCTTAATAATTGCTCCGCATCTTGAATAATAGCTTCAAATAAGGATGATCGATGACTCAGTTCCATAACGGACATTCCACTGTTTTGATAATCCAAAAGTTCGGATTTTGCTTTTTCCAATACAGGTTTCGGTAAAACGGCAGGGCCAGCTGAAAAATTATACACAGTTGTCATACATCTATCTCTCCTTTTTTGTGATTATTCAATTAGAATTGAATAAAAATAAATGTGAAAATAATTATAACAGAAAGAGTTAAATGATAATAGTCTAATTTTTCAACAATTGAATGGAAATAACGGGTAGAATTCGTCCAAAAAAAGAAAATTTACTGAATATTTACTTAAGTTCGGTAGAAAACCTCCCTTGCTATGTTAAAATAATTCTAAGAGAAATTAGGAGGTTTTTTAATGAAAAAAAGAGGCTTTGAGATTGTGTCAACATTTGAAAACGACGGGATTCATTTACCGAAAAGAGCGACGAAAGATGCGGCAGGCTACGATTTTGAAGCAGCTAGCGATGTGACGATTCCTAGCATCTGGAAATTAGGAATTTCGCAAGGATTGAAGACACTTTTAGGAAAAGACGAACAATCGATTGAACAAGAAGAAAAGAAATTAAAGCCAGTTTTAGTACCGACGGGCATTAAATCATATATGGGCGAAGACGAATATTTACAGTTGGCGAATCGCTCGAGTAATTCTTTGAAACGTTTTTTACTGCTGCCTAACGGTGTCGGCATCATCGACAGTGATTATTATGGCAATCCATCGAATGAAGGGCATATTATGTTCCAATTTATCAATTTTGGGATTCGTGATGTGCATATTAAGAAGGGTGAACGAATTGGGCAAGGAATTTTCCTACCGTTTTTAAAAGCAGATCAGGATACAGCCGAAAACGTTCGAACTGGTGGCTTCGGCTCATCAAATAAATAAGAAGAAAATGGGTCAAATACGTAATTTATTGCAGGAATATGATAGAATAAAGGAACAGCAAAATAGCTGACTGATGTAGGTAGAAGTGATGACTGAAATAGTCAGAATTACGCAGCATAAATAGTCAGTAGCGATTGCCAAAAAATGGTCAACATTCAATGGTCAACATTTGATGATCAGGGTTCGCGCAGATTTTGCATAAAGTAGATAGAATAGTAACTATAGATTTAAGAACAGATTATCAGCGGAAAATGACTAATGGCGTCATATTTGACGATAGATTAGCGAAAAGGTGAGGAGACGAGAGATGGCTAAAAAAGCAAAAGCACAGTTCGTTTGTCAATCTTGTGGGTATGTATCACCTAAATATTTAGGCCGATGTCCCAACTGTGGGCAGTGGAATTCTATGGTAGAAGAGATTATTCAAGACACCACGGATCGCCGCGTGCGCACGAGTATTACGGGTCAAAAAGCCCAACCAATGAAACTAACTGACATTGTTCCCAAAAAGGAACCGCGCGTTCAAACGCAGTTATCCGAATTAAACCGCGTCTTAGGTGGCGGTGTGGTGCCAGGCTCCTTAGTCTTAATTGGTGGGGATCCAGGGATCGGGAAATCGACGTTACTATTACAGGTTTCTCAGCAGCTAGCAGCGACTGGCGGTAAGGTTTTATACGTATCTGGTGAAGAAAGTGCTGACCAAATCAAGATGCGGGCAGAACGTTTAGGGGCGATTAATAACGAATTTTATATTTACCCTGAGACAGATATGCACGAAATTAGTCGGTCGATTGAGAATATGGCACCGGATTATGTCATCATTGACTCGATTCAGACGATGACACAGCCGGATATTACCAGTGTGGCAGGCAGTGTCAGCCAAGTGCGTGAGACAACGGCTGAGCTCTTAAAATTGGCAAAAACCAATGGGATTGCGATCTTTATCGTTGGGCATGTGACCAAGGAAGGTTCGATTGCGGGACCGCGGATGTTGGAGCATATGGTGGATACCGTGTTGTATTTTGAAGGCGAAAAACACCATAGTTTCCGAATTCTACGAGCAGTTAAGAATCGTTTTGGTTCAACCAATGAGATTGGGATTTTTGAGATGCGCGAGCAGGGCTTAGTGGAAGTCGCCAATCCTTCCCAAGTCTTCTTGGAGGAACGTTTGGCGGGTGCTACAGGTTCGGCGATTGTTGTGACGATGGAAGGCAGTCGGCCAATTTTGGTTGAGGTCCAAGCGTTAGTCACGCCAACAATGTTCGGTAATGCTAAGCGAACGACGACCGGCCTAGACTTTAATCGTGTGTCATTAATTATGGCGGTTCTTGAGAAACGCGCAGGTTTACTGTTGCAAAATCAAGATGCTTATTTGAAGGCCGCGGGTGGCGTGCGCTTGAATGAGCCAGCGATTGACTTGGCTGTGGCGGTGAGTATCGCTTCAAGTTATCGTGAAAAAGGCACCCAATCGACGGAATGTTTTATCGGCGAGATGGGTCTGACTGGTGAAATTCGGCGGGTAAGTCATATCGAACAACGTGTTCGGGAAGTGAAAAAATTAGGCTTTACTAAAGTTTATTTGCCTAAAAATAATCTCAGTGGCTGGGATCCGCCCAAAGGGATTGAAATTGTGGGCGTTGCAACGATTGGCGAAACGCTCAGAAAAGTCTTCGGTGCCTCTTCATAGAAAGAACGTTTCATAAGGGAAGTTTCGCAAAGATAGTTTTGTAGAAAGAACTAAAGAATAGAATTGAACTGTAGAACTAAAGAATAAAAACTGAACATTAATAACTAAGGGCTGCAGATGAGCGCGTAGGTGTGCTGATCTGCTTGCTCCTAATACCTAGAGCGTGCGATGAGGCGCTCAAAATAACAACAAAAACAAAAATAAACTGGAGGGATGAACATGCAAAAACGAGTAATTACTTTGTTAATGATCATTGCTGGCGCAAGTCTGGGCATTTCTTTTTTACCGGCTGCGTGGACAGCATTAGGCTATGAAAACAATAGCTGGCTTAACAATCATTTAGTCAATAGCTTGGTTGGTGCACTTATTTTCTTTTTATTATCTTTACTATTGGCGAAAAATATTGTGACTGGCTTGAAACGTGTGGAAACAAAATTGAGTGAATTGAGTCTGACGTACCTATTATTTGGTGCGGTCGGCGCGATTATTGGGTTGACTTTAGGAGTTATTTTATCGACTCCTTTATACAATTTAGATATTCCATTTATTAATAGTGTGGTACCAATTCTCCTGATGATTATCCTGGGTTACCTAGGGTTTCGTATGGGGACAACTAGAATTGACGAGTGGAAGAAAATCTTTACGCCGAAGCAGAAGAAGACGGATGCTGCACCTGAGAGTCAAATGTTGGATCGGAAAGTCGAAGATCATTTCCACAAATATAAAATTCTTGATACGAGTGTCATCATCGATGGTCGAATCTATGATATTGCCAAGTCAGGATTTTTAGAAGGTGTTATTTTAATTCCTAATTTTGTGTTGTATGAATTGCAATATATTGCGGATTCTGGTGATAGCTTGAAACGTGTCCGTGGTCGCCGTGGCTTAGATATCTTGAATTCTTTGCAAAAAGAAGAGGGTATTACGGTTGAAATGTACGATGGTGATTTCGAAGATATTGCCGAAGTTGATAGCAAATTAATCAAATTAGCGAAATTGTTAGATGGCGTCGTTGTGACGAATGACTACAATTTAAATAAAGTATCAGAGTTTCAAAATGTTCCTGTGCTAAATATTAATGCCTTGGCAAACGCGGTGAAACCGGTGGTCATTCCTGGGGAAACGATGGAAGTTTTACTGGTTAAAGCAGGAACTGAGCGCCAACAAGGGGTGGCTTATCTAGATGACGGCACGATGATCGTGGTGGAAGATGGCCAACATTATATGAACGAACGCATCCAGGTTGTGGTAACGAGCGCGCTGCAAACAGCGGCTGGACGGATGATTTTTGCTAAACCGGCTCACTCGGGTCGTGGGATTGATGCGACAAAAAGTGCGTCAAATAAAAAAGATAAATAATAGGAATCAATCTTCAAAGGGAACTTTGAAGTCTTAGCTTTACTAATTGCGCTATTGATTGTACAATTTTAGCTGAACAGTTAATCAAAATTTAGTGAGAAAAAGGCGGAAATGTAAACCTGATTTTCACTGAAGAACTAATTTGAGTATTAATTGAAGAAGCAATTATACACGAAGGAATCAACTAAAGAGAGTAAGGAAAGAGGAAAAACTATGACTAAAGTACGTGTACGTTATGCACCAAGCCCAACTGGTCACCTACACATTGGGAATGCGCGAACAGCGTTATTTAACTATTTATTCGCTCGTCACAATGGCGGAGATTTTATTATTCGAATCGAAGATACAGACCAAAAGAGAAATATCGAAGATGGCGAAAAAAGTCAGTTAGAAAATTTAGCTTGGTTAGGCATGGAGTGGGATGAATCTCCTGAAAATCCTGGCGAATATGGTCCTTACCGTCAATCAGAAAGAAAAGATATTTACCAACCGCTGATCGATCAATTATTGGCCAGCAATCATGCGTATAAATGTTATTGTACAGAGGATGAATTGGAAGCAGAACGTGAAGCACAAAGAGCGCGTGGCGAAATGCCGCATTATGCTGGAACCTGTGCCAATTTGAGCCCTTCTGAACAAGCTGAGAAAGAAGCGCAAGGTTTAGAACCTGTGATTCGTTTCCGTGTCCCTAGAAATTCTTCTTTCACTTTTGAAGATATGGTTAAAGGGGAAATCGTCTTTGAATCAGATAATGTCGGTGGCGATTTTGTTATTCAAAAACGTGATGGCATGCCAACTTACAACTTTGCCGTAGCGGTGGATGATCATTTGATGAAGATTACCCACGTTTTACGTGGCGATGATCATATTGCAAATACGCCGAAACAGTTGATGGTTTATGAAGCATTTGGCTGGACACCGCCAGTTTTCGGTCACATGACATTAATCATTAATACTGAAACGGGTAAAAAATTAAGTAAACGTGATGAGTCAATTTTACAATTTATCGAACAATATCGTGAATTGGGTTATTTACCTGAAGCGATGTTTAACTTCATTTCATTACTTGGCTGGTCACCAGTCGGCGAGGATGAATTGTTTAGTCAAGACGAATTAGTGAAAATGTTTGATCCGAACCGTTTGAGTAAATCACCGGCCGCTTTTGATGCGAAAAAATTAGAGTGGGTTAACAACCATTATATGAAGGAAATGGATTTAGATGTCTTAACTGAGATGTGTATCCCTTACCTTGCAGCGGATGGTCGCATCGAAAAAGACTTATCACCTGAAAAATTAGAATGGTTGAAAAAAGTCGTGAGCTTGTACCAACCACAAATGAGTTATGCAGCGGAAATCGTTGAAGTCTCAAACTTATTCTTCATCGAACATCCCGTTTTAGATGAAGCAGCTAAAGAAGTCTTAGCTGGCGAAACAGTACCAACTGTCTTAGCTGCTTTCAAAAAAGAATTAGAAGCTTTGGATACTGTTGATGTGCTAAGCGTTAAAGCGGCGATCAAAGCGGTACAAAAAGAAACAGGCGTTAAAGGAAAGAACCTATTTATGCCGATTCGTGTGGCTGTTTCAGGACAAATGCACGGACCAGAATTAGGTGAAACGATCGAATTATTAGGTAAAGAAAAAGCCTTGGATCATTTAAATAAAGTATTATAAGAATAAATTGGAAATAAACGCTGTGAACAGAAGGAAGTAACAAAAATAAATTGCTCAGAGAGACTGTGGTTGGTGGAAACAGTTGGTTTATTTTTGCGAAATGCATCTGGAAGTGGTTTGGGCGAAGACGGAAGAAAGCTTCGGGAAAGTAGTCCAAAACGAGTCGCGCTCGTTACGCGTATTGAGGCAATCGCTGAGTAAGTTGGGTGATTGTGAAGAAAAGTGGAACCACGCAGAAAAAGTGCGTCTTTTAGATAAGGAGACTTATTTAAGAGGCGCTTTTTTGGTGGTCAGAATAAATAAGAGGAAACAAACTTAAAGCAATGATAGAGCGAAATAAATGGGGAAATAGAGCCAAGGGCGTGGATAATTCTGCTCCCTGCCCTCTAGAAAGGAGTCTTGAGATGGGTTGGTTTAAACAAGGAATTGATGCGGCCAAAAAGAATGATCCAGCGGCTCGTTCAACGGCAGAGATTGTCTTGACGTATCCAGGGTTTCATGCGCTTTTTTGGCATCGAGTGTCGCATTTTCTTCATCGACATCATCTGTACCTTTTGGCGAAGATGCATGCGCAGTTTTGGCGCTTCATTACGGGAATTGAAATTCATCCGGGGGCCAAAATTGCGGCGGGCGTTTTTATTGATCATGGCATGGGTGTTGTGATTGGCGAAACGGCCGTGATTGAGGAAGACGTGGTTCTTTTTCATGGAGTGACTTTGGGTGGCACAGGAAAAGATCATGGTAAACGGCATCCGACGATTAAAAAAGGAGCGCTGATTTCAGCGAATTCTCAAATACTGGGTCCAATTACGATTGGTGAATATGCCAAAATTGGTGCTAGTGCGGTAGTTATTAAAGATGTTCCTGATCGAGCGACTGCTGTGGGAATCCCGGCAAAAATTGTTCGAATTGATGGAAAGAGAGTGAGGAGTTCAAATGATTAAAATTTATAATACATTGACGAGAGAAAAGGAAGTTTTTCAACCGATACAGGAAAATAAAGTCAGCATGTATGTCTGCGGACCGACTGTTTATAACTATATTCATATTGGGAATGCTCGCAGCACGATTGCTTTTGATACGGTGCGTCGCTATTTTGACTATCGTGGCTATGAAGTGAATTATGTTTCAAATTTTACGGATGTCGATGACAAAATCATTCGCACAGCGAAGGAGTTGAATTTGACGGCGCCAGAAGTGGCAGATCGTTTTATTGCTGCATTTAAAGAGGATACGCAGGCCTTGAATGTCTTGCCGGCGACCCTTCATCCGCGAGTGATGGATCATATGCCTGATATTATTACGTTTATCGAGGCGTTGATTGAAAAAGGCTATGCCTATGAGTCGTCTGGCGATGTTTATTATCGGACGCGCAAATTTGATCAGTATGGTCAGTTGAGTGACCAGTCGGTGGATGAGCTGGAGGTTGGTGCCAGTCAGCGAATGGGTGCTGAACAACAGCTGAAGGAAGATCCATTGGATTTCGCTTTGTGGAAGTCTGCTAAAGTGGATGAAATTTCGTGGGATTCGCCGTGGGGCAAAGGGCGTCCGGGCTGGCATATTGAGTGCTCGGTGATGGCAACGAAGCATCTGGGTGAAACGATTGATATTCATGGTGGCGGTCAGGATTTAGAATTTCCGCATCATGAAAATGAGATTGCTCAGAGTGAGGCCAAAACGGGCAAGAAATTTGCTAATTATTGGATGCATAATGGCTATGTGACAATTGGTGACGATGATGAAAAAATGAGTAAATCGTTAGGTAATTTTGTGACGGTGCATGAATTGGTGAAGGAAGTCGATCCACAGGTCTTACGCTTTTTCATGGCAACCACCCAATATCGTCGCCCGATTCGTTACAGTGAAACGACGTTGAAAGAAGCAGCTACCAATCTGCAAAAGTTACGGACAGCCTATGAAAATACTCTGTTTCGACTAGCTACGGCTCAGGAGACTGGTGCTGCAAATGGAACCGATGATGCGCAGAAGATTCAGGAATTGACGGTGCTGGAAGAGCGCTTTGTCGCAGAAATGGATGATGACTTCAATACAGCAAATGGGCTGACGGTTATCTATGAATTGGCCAAATGGTTGAATACTTATAGCGAGTCTGCAGAAGTCAGCGCAGCTGTTTTATCTGCTGGAGTTGAAAAATACCGCCAATGGCTAGCAATCTTTGGGATTGTCTTTGTTTCTGACGAATTGTTGGATGAGGAAATTGATCAATTAATTGAAGAACGGATTCAGGCACGTAAAAATCGTGATTTTGCCCGGAGTGATGAAATTCGTGATCAGTTGAAAGAACAAGGAATTATTTTAGAAGATACCCCACAGGGAACGAGATGGAGAAGAGAATAATGAGAGATCACACACAACTAAATGGACTGGCGCTGGCGTATGTCGGGGATGCAATTTATGAAGTTTACATTCGTGATTTCCTAGTTGAACAAGGTTTAACTAAGCCCAACCAGCTGCATCGAACAGCCACACACTATGTCTCAGCAAAGGCTCAAGCCATGTTGATTAAGGCCTTGTTAGAGGAAGATGTGTTGACTGATGAAGAAGAATTATTTTACAAACGTGGTAGAAATGCTAAGAGTCATACTAGTGCTAAAAATGCAGATATTACCACCTATCGCGTGGCGACAGGATTTGAAGCGTTGATGGGTTATCTCCATTTAACAAAGCAAGAAGCACGGGTCAAAGAGTTAGTAGACTGGTGTATAAAGAAAGTGGGTGAAAACGAATGAGAAATGAACGTGGGCAAGGCCAACGGGATAAATTCCCCAAAAAGGGTCGTGGAAATGATGGCAAAAATTTTGCTGCTCGAGGGAAAGAAACCAAGCAAAAAAATGATGGCTATTCAAAAAAGAATGATTTTCGAGGAAAGAATAAGGATGTTCGTTTTACTGGCAAGGACCAATCAATAGGTGGCGTAGCTGAAGAAAGAGGCGCAGACATTCCAGGTACTTCTGAAGAATTAGCAGATAATTTTGTGTTCGGTTTTCATGCAACGGTGGAAGCTTTGCAACAAGGGCGCGGGAATAAGTTATTTTTACAAGAAGATGCCCGTGGTGAAAAGATTGAAGAGCTGAAAGAATTGGCGAAGACACAGGCAGTTCCAGTCAAATGGGTACCGAAACAAAAGCTTGATACGTTGAGTGATCATGGCGTGCATCAGGGAATGGTTTTAGCGATTACGCCGTACGAATATCTGACGTTAGATGAGCTATTGGAAGTCGGTGACAAAGAGGAAGAGCCGTTCTTTTTAATTCTTGATAGCTTGGAGGATCCACATAATTTTGGCTCGATTTTACGAACAGCTGATGCCAGTGGCGTGACGGGGGTAATCATTCCCAAACATCGTGCTGTCGGCATTACACCGGTTGTGACGAAGGCTTCAACAGGGGCGGTTGAGCATGTGCCAATCGCGCGCGTTACGAATTTAGCACAGGCGATTGCCCAGCTGAAAGAGAAAAACTTTTGGATTTTTGGCACGGATATGGCGGGTACTAATTATCAAAAATGGAATACGAAGGGCTCAATTGCCTTAATCATCGGTAATGAAGGGCGCGGCATGAGTCAGGGCTTGAAAAAAGAGGTTGATGAAATGCTAACAATTCCAATGACTGGGCATGTGCAAAGCTTGAATGCTGGGGTGGCAGCGGGGCTATTGATGTATGAAGTCTTTCGAAAACGTCAGGGAGGCTAACGGCTATGAAGAGTCAATTATTGATTGTGGATGGCTACAATATGATTGGTGCTTGGCCGGAGTTGGTACAGTTAAAGAAGCAGGATTTGTTAGAGGATGCCCGTGAAGCGTTATTGAATCGTTTATCTAATTACGCAAAATATGAGGGAATCGAGATTATTGTCGTATTTGATGCTCAATTGGTGCCAGGCATTCAACAAAATTATAAAAAGTATCAGTTGTCAGTTGTTTTTACGAAAGAAGAGGAAACCGCAGATAGTTATATTGAGCGGATTGCAGGTGAGCTTAATACAAGGCTCACCCAAGTAACCGTAGCGACCAGCGATTTGGCAGAGCAGTGGATGGTTTTTTCGCAAGGGGCATTGCGGACCTCGGCTTACGAATTATATAAAACAATTAAAAAGACGGAGAAATCTATTGCGCAAGATAGTAAAGATATGCATTTTATCGATTTTAGACGAAATTCACCTTGGAATGAAGAACAATTAAAAAAACTTTCAAGAAAACTGGAAGATTTGTCAAAAGATAGATAATTTTACAGTAACATACGGTAAGTGTCCTTATAAAAGTGTTATGCTTTCCACGTACGATAATGGAAGGAGAACTTCATGAGTCTTATCGATGAGGCAAAGAAGGGAAACGAGGATGCACTGGCGGCACTGTTCCTGCAGTACCGACCGATTATCTATAAGTTACAGAAAAAATACTATGTCAGAGATTTTGATTCAGAGGACTGGGTACAAGAAGGACGCATTGTGTGTTACCAAGTGGTTAATGCATTTAATGTAGATAATGGAGCAACTTTTGGTAGTTTTTTTAAAATTGCCATGGAAAACCAGATTCGTAGCGTATTGCGCAGACAACATGCATTGAAAAGACGGGCAGCAGAGTACTCAGTTTCACTAGACGAAAAGATGGAGACAGAAGGATCAGAATTTTTGGCCGATACTCAATTTGAAGAAACCTATGTGCTACAAAACATGATTATTAGAGAAGCATTAGCAGATTATGAGTTGATTTTCTCAAAACTTGAAAAAGAGATAATGAGCGCCTATCTTGTCGGCGACAGTCTAGAGAGAATTGCTACAAACAAATCATTGACTTCACAAAAGGTTCGAAGCGCCTATGACCGCGCGAAGAAAAAATTAGAGAGTCAGATAAGCGAAGGGTAATAAAATTGTTGGAAAATGATAAAAAGGAAAGAGTTTCTCATGTTTTTGTAAAGAAAATAAGTTTGCAATTCCTTTTTTTCTGTGGTAAACTTGTATTTTTTCATAATGTGTGCTATTATGGTAAATGAGGTGAACTTTTATGCCAACAACTTTAGCAACGATTAAAAAGGATTTAGAAGGCCGTATCGGTAGTGAAATTATGTTAGTTGCTCAGACTGGAAGAAAACGCCAAACCGAACGCAAGGGTGTACTTACAGAAACTTACCCTTCTGTTTTCGTAGTGGATTTAGACCCTGATGAAAACTCTTTTGAGCGCGTTTCATATAGCTATTCTGATGTATTAACAAGAACTGTCGAAATCGAATTCTTATCTGAAGCAATATAAATTGGGGAATGGGTGAACTATCCATTCTTCTTTTTTTATTTTGAAAGGAGTTTTTTCATGAGCTATCACGTACGAACATTTGACGAATTAACGACAGCTGAACTTTTTGAAATTTATCAAACGAGAGTCGCTGTTTTTGTGGTTGAACAAAATTGTCCTTATCAAGAAGTCGATGAGATTGATCCAATCGCTTGGCATACATATATCGGCAGCAGTCAGGATGTCCAAGCGTACACTCGAGTCTATCTGAGTGATGGAGCGGTACATATGGGGCGGGTGTTAGTGAAAGCAGCCTATCGTAAACAGCAGTTAGGCAAAAAAGTTGTTCAGCTTACGTTGGACTGGATCAAGGCCAATTTTCCTAATCAACCCATCGTGATTGGTGCCCAAGCCCACTTGCAGGATTTCTATGGTGCGTTCGGCTTCGAAACGACTTCCGATGTATATTTGGAAGATGATATTCCACACATTGATATGGAAATCCCTATATTATAAGGCTTATTAGATGGTTTGCTAAGGTTTGAATACCATAGTGAATACCAAAACTAGGAATTCATATATTTTAAGAAATTATTTCCAACATTCTTCTCTACATCTTTTGTAACATGAGTATAGATGTTTAGCGTTGTTTTAATGTCACTATGCCCCAACCTTTCTTGTACTTGTTTAATAGTAGCTCCTGATTCAAATAAAAGTGAAGCATGAGTGTGTCTAAATCCATGAGGTGATATGTGTACATTTTTATATTTTTTTAGCTTTTTGCCAATTATACTATTAGTCAAAATATCATTTTTAGTATTGCTAAAAACAAGTTGCTCTTCATCTTTCTTCAAAGCAATTCCTCTAGATAAAAATAATTTCTTTTGTTCAAACTTCCATTTTTTTAAAATAGCTATGGTTTTTGGATCTAAGGAAATTATTCTATCTGATGAAGATGTTTTAGTAGTGCTAATATACTGTGATTTAGCAAGTATTGCGACATTTTTATTTATAGAGAGAGAATACTCTTGAAAATTAATGTCTGACCACGTTAAAGCAAATAATTCGCTTTTTCGCATTCCTGAGTAAGCTAACAAATGGAAAATTGTAAAATATTGTGGTTCTTCTTTCCTTTCTGCTTCTTTCAAAAATTCAATTAATTGTTTTTTATCCAAGAAGTTTTGTGATTCTTTATTTTTAATTGTTCTTTGTTTACGAGGTAAGATTACTTTATCCATAGGGTTCTGAGAAATTATATTTTGATTTAAGGCAAATTTAAAAATCCTACTAGTATACATAGCCATCGTACCAAAAAGTTTATATTGAAGTGACCAATCGTTTATAATTTTTTGACAATACATAGGTGTTATTTTGTCTATTTTTTTATCACCAAAAGCTGGAATGATTTGTTTTGTAAAAAACCTCTCTATTCTATATGCCGTCGTATCCTTAACAGTATTTTTGTATTGTTCAAACCAAAGTTCATATATTTGTTTGAAAGTACTATAGTCTTGTTTTACAAAATCGTTATTCTCATATTCTAATTGTAATTGAGCGAGCGCTAGTTTTGCTTCTTTTGGAGTTTTAAATCCACGTCTTGTAGTACGTTTACTCTTTCCAGTTAATGGGTCAACGCCTAGATATGTATTAAACATATAGGCAGTTGACCCATCTTTTTTTGTGTATTTCTTTATGACTGCCAATTCTAAAATCTCCTTTCTTGAACTTTTTTTGTATTTTTGATAAAAAGAAAAGCCCGAAGGCTAATCTATTTAAATATGTCCCAAATACTAAACGATGTTTTCTTATAAACTTTATTATAAGCAGCCTTCTTAGGATTTTTAATCCAACCAGTACCTTTTTTACCGTATCCAGGAATGACTGCTTTTTTCACTGCTCGTTTAGCTTTACCAGTAGTACGTGCTTTTATGCTCTTTTTTATGCTCGGTTTTCTAACTCCTACTTTCATGATTCCCCTCATTTCTGATATAATAATTTTGATATTAAATACTAACCCTAGCCGCAGCGCCAACTACGACTGGGGTATTTTTATAGGTCAAAGCTTACTTTTACCGCTTTGCCTAAAATTCTAGCGGGCGTGTCAGGGGTAATAATAATAGGCGCATATTTAGAATTATCAGCTAATAGCATAACAAGCCCGTTTTGACGTTTAACCCTTTTTAAAGTTGCTTCAGTATCGCCATTTACCAAGACCGCTGCAATCTCTCCATCTTCCACATCTGGCTGTTGTCTAATAAGTACATAAGCGTTATTTGGAATAGTTGGTGCCATGCTATCACCTTTGCAATGCAGATAAAATAAATTTCCTGTTGGTAGTGTGTCAGCAACTTCGTCTCGATAGCCTTGGATATTTTCCTCGGCTGTGATTGGGTCTCCACAAGCAATATCGCCAATAATCGGAATCGGAACCAACTGGCTAACTTTTAACATTCCTTCGATCTGTTCTTCTGTAATTCTAGACCGCGGAACATTAAAGTAATCTGCTAACGCTTGAATTTTATCAAGTCTTGGATATTTTTCGCCATTAAACCAACTTCTAACAGTCGCTTCTGCAAAACCAGTTTCTCGTATCACATCAGCTTGCGTTTTTCTTTTTAATTCAAGTAATTCGTTTAAGTTATTTGCTAAAATTTCTCGTTGTTTTTGAGCTGTTTTTAATTGTTTCATACTACTTTATACCTCCTTTCAATGTATTAATCATACACCCAAAGTGAGGAAAAGTAAAGAATTAAACGTAATTTTTTTTTACTTTAAGTGTTGACTTCGCACTTTTAGTACGGTATAGTATAGACACAGACAAGGAAACGAGGTGATATAAATGCCAGAACAATTATCAATTTCAGCATGGCGGGAAGAGAAAGGTTTTACACAAGAAGCTTTAGCACAAAAGCTTGGCGTAAACGAAAAGACGGTTAGCGAGTGGGAAAATAAAAAAGTATCTATTAAACCTATGCACATTTTCGCCATTGCTTATGTACTAAAAGTGGATGCTGATAGAATTCGTCCCTGATTTTTTTTAATATAAACCGCACTTTAAGTGAGGTTTGAAGGAGGCACACAAATGAAAACACAAAAATTTGAAAACAATCTATTTCAATTAGAAATCAAAACGGAAAATGGCGAATCGTTGTTCGATGTTGAGACGGTAGCAAGAAGTTTAGGGATTGTCGATGTAAAAAATGAAATTGAATATGTACGTTGGCAACGAGTAAATAATTATCTTGGTAAAAATTCTCCACTTGTGGCGAAAGGTTCATTCATCAGCGAACCCATGGTTTACAAGCTAGCATTCAAAGCAAACAACGCACTCGCTGAAAAATTCCAAGACTGGTTAGCATCGGAAGTCCTGCCAACAATCAGAAAACACGGCATGTACGCAACAGATGAATTACTAAACAATCCAGACTTGCTGATTGAAGTAGCAACCAAACTCAAAGAAGAACGCACGTTACGATTGGTTGCCGAACAACGAGTAAATGAATTACAACCGAAGGCGGATTATTACGACCGAATCTTAAACAACAAAGGATTGGTAACCGTTAGTACAATCGCCAAAAACTACGGTATGAGCGCTGTATCGTTTAATAAATTACTACATGAGTTGGGGATTCAATTCAATCAAAGTGGCACATGGCTGCTATACAGTAAGTTCCAAGACAAAGGATACACGCATATTGAGCCATTTGATTATGAAGACAAAAACGGCAATCCGCAAGTAAAAACACGCATGAAATGGACGCAAAAAGGACACATCTTCTTATATGAAACATTGAAGAATAATAATTACTTACCGATGATTGAACGTGAACAAACAGCATAGGAGGAGGTAACAAAATGAAACGAGATATTTTAAAACGATTTGAACAGTTAGAAAGACATGTTAAGCATGAGGTGGAAACAATTTCCAAAGATTTAATTCTTGAATGCGATACGTATGAAGAAATCATTGAAGATATTTGTCAATACTATAAAAGCGAGTTCAAGCTAGACGATTACGTATACCAAGAGATCCATCAACAAGCAATGAAGCAAGCTACTAAAAGATAGCAGCTTGCAAACCAATTATCTTAGCCCATTCATTCGGTCTTTGCGATTAGATTCGAATACGGCTTTATCATTAATTTCTTTTGCACACGAATTAATGATTTCTTGAATTGCTACCAACAATTCAGGAGACGATTTAAGACCATGCCTAGATAAGATAGCTTCTATTTTGTCAGAATGCATATTTTCACCACCTAATGACTATTTCAGCAGACCACTTGCTGATAACTCATTATAGCAAAGGTTAGATTAAATAAGTAAAAGTCACGGAAAGGAGGCTCTATTAAATGAATAACACATCACAAGAACTAGCTAATATCATTGAGAAAATGATTAACGAACAGGTTTCAGAACAGATGAAAATACTTGAAGATACGTATTTTGCTAAATCAAAACAGACTTTATTCACAAAAGAGGAACTAGCTAACAAATGGAGATGTTCAATAACAACAACACACCGCATTCTAAAAGCAAGCAATATTAAGCCAAAAGAAAAGAGTGGCAAAAATTTCTTATTTGATATTGAAAAAGCTGAAGAAGCTAAGTCTAGTTATGATGGCGAAGAATTACGCAAGCATGAATTAAATCGTAAAGTACAGACAATGTAGTGATGAGTTAATTAAAGGAGGAACACAGATGAACACACAAAAATTTGAAAATAATTTATTTGAATTAGAAGTCAAAACAGAAAGTGGAGAGTCATTATTTGATGTTGAGACAGTAGCAAGAAGTTTAGGATTCACTCAAACGAAGAACGGAAAGGAATATATCCGATGGGAGACAGTTAATAAATATTTGAAAAAATATCTTTCCCAAGAAGTTGGGAAAAATGACTTTATCAGCGAACCAATGGTATACAAACTAGCATTTAAAGCGAACAACACTCTAGCCGAAAAATTCCAAGACTGGTTAGCTGCCGAAGTCTTACCGCAAATCAGAAAACACGGTATGTACGCCACAGACGAATTGTTGGATAATCCAGATTTGCTAATTGAGGTGGCAACGAAATACAAAGAAGAACGCACGCTACGATTGATTGCTGAGCAACGAGTAAACGAGTTACAGCCGAAAGCAGATTATTGCGACAAAATTTTAAAAAACAAAGGACTCGTAACGATTACTAGTATTGCTAAAAACTACGGTATGTCTGCACGAAAATTTAATGAGTTGCTACATGAATTAGGCATTCAGTTTCCTCAAAGTGGCGCATGGTACCTATACAGAGCTTATCAAGATAAGGGTTATACGCATACTGAGCCATTTGATTATGTAGATGGAAACGGAAATACACAGGTGAAGCCAAGAACAAAATGGACTCAAAAGGGGCATCTATTCATCTATAACACATTAAAAGATAACGGTATTTTACCACTTATTGAACAAGAATATATTGCATAGGAGGGAACACAGATGAATGACAGAATCATATTTTACTCAAAGAAAAATGGGGTAAACCAATGGTTACCTATATCGGGAGCAAGTTTATCAGGAATTGAGAAAGTATTCGATATGAAGGAACTTAAAGAGCATAAGCCATTTGCCTACGCTCTAATTGATGGAGTGGAAATAAAATTGTTTACAGACCAAGAAAGATTAGTCGCAATTGACATTGCATAGGAGGAAAAATGAAGATTCCGAAAAAGCCAAGTTTCATAAAAAAACCTTATTCAACAAAAGAAGAGATTGATGCTTGGAATAACTTTGTGACTTTGGTTATAAGCATATCAGCATTTGTATTCTCTATTATTCTCTATTTTCTGAGATAAGAAAGAACGCTAATTACAAGAGCTACTATGGAAATCACTCTAGTTACTATACTGCTTTGAAATGAAAATAATTCTTTCTTTCCACAAACGGTAATCTTGTAATAGTCACCATAATTCATTGCTGGAAACCCAGCAACTTCACCCCAAGTGCCATCAGGTAATTGTTCAATTAGATCATTTTCAATTAAAAAGTCTAGATGCTTGTACTTTTCTTTAATTTTGACTTTCTTAAATAAGTTAGCAATCCATAATTTTAAATAAATAGATGTATTCAATTTATCGCCACCAGTTTTTAAACTAATTATACCAAACGAAAGGATGAATAGCATGATCGATTCAATATTAGAAGCAAACAAGACAATGACTGCCGAATGGCACACAGAAAATGATAAGCCTGAGCCAGTCAGAAAATCGCTGAAATAAATCAAACAACAGAAAGAAAGGTTGGGAATCAAATGAAGCATGTAACGTTTAGTAAGTTTTTAGAAAAAAATATATTTCTTGCAATGACTTGTTTTCTTGTCGGAGTTTTTATTTCAAGATATCTAAGTTCTCAAGTGCTTATATTTCTATTAGGAATTTATGCTGCTGTAGTTGCATTGTATATTAACAGCTTGCGATACCTTGTTAAAAAAGACAACAAAAAAGCGACTACGCCGGCCAGCAGTAAGTCGCAAAAGTAATATTCTCTTACAACTATTATAGCACATTTTAACAAAAATAGAAAAACTCTTGTAACCGTTGAGAGAGTAAGACTATAAGCGTTAAGTGATACTTGCGATTATATTACGTATTCGCAAAGAGGAGGAGAAGAAACTTGTTGGATTTAGCTGCTTACAAAATGCATTTGATTGAAAATGAAATCCGTATAAATACTATTAAAAATTATATGAATACTCTTGGTCAGCTTGATAAATTTTTAACTGACAACAACTTTGATTTAAGTAAGGAGAATGTGATTTTATTCAAGGATTTTATGCGTACAACCGAATATTCAAAAGGGAAATATTATAAAACGAAGACAGTTAATCAAAAAATAACTGCAATCAATATCTACTTTAACTGGTTGGATCGTAAAGAACTTTGTTTGAAATTGGTAAACAATCAAACAGATTCACATAGAGAATCAATTGATCGTAATGAGTATCGAAAGCTTTTGAAAACCGCTAGTAAAGAAATGTATCTGTTCATGCTGACCGTTGCGAACACTGGTCTAAGAATTACAGAGCTATGCCAGTTGAAAGTAGCAGACCTGGACAGCAAATTACAGTATATAGAGAATAAAGGAAAGATTCGATATATATCAATTCCTGTATTTGTGAAGAAACAGTTAAAAAAATACTCATTAGATAATGGGATTGAAGAAACTATATTTTATAAAAATCAAGCAACCTATCGGACAAATTTAAAATCGATTGCTGGGCGAGCAAAGGTTAGAAAAGACAAGGTTTACCCTCACTCATTCAGACATTATTTTGCCAAAGAATTTATTAAAAATGGTGGCGACGCTACAGAGTTACAACAAATGCTTGGCCACGAAAATATTTCAACTACGACGATTTATACAAAGTACAATCCTAATGAATTAGGAGAGCGTTTCAGATCAATTAAAAATATTTAGGAGTGATAACGTGGCAGAAAGAAGAATGTTTGCTAAGACAATCATAGACAGTGATGCATTTTTGGACATGCCTTTGTCTAGCCAAGCTTTATATTTCCATCTATCCATGCGTGCTGACGATGATGGATTCATCAACAATCCGAAAAAGCTACAACGAATGGTGGGTTGTGGTGACGATGATTTAAAACTACTAATGGCCAAACGATTTATCTTAGTTTTTGACAACGGGGTAATCGTGATTAAACACTGGAAAATCCACAACTACATCAGAATGGATAGATATAAACCTACTTTATATCAAGAAGAAAAATCAGAGCTGATAGAAAATGAAAACAAGTCTTATACCTTTAAAAATGAGGTTGTCGATACATCAAAAAATGTTGGTATACCAAGTGACGACCATCTGCCATACCAAATGGATACACAGGTTAGGTTAGGTAAGGTTAGGTTAGGTAAGGATAGGGTAGTAGTAAACAAGGAAATCCACGACTACTACGAACAAAATGGTTTTGGTGCAATTACTCATAAAACTATGACTGATTTTGATTACTGGGTTAAAGATTTGGTTAAGGTTGGAGCGACAGAAGAAAACGCAAAATCAATGATTATTCATGCGTTAGGAATTGCTATTGATAATAACGTCAGAAAATATGCCTATGTCAACTCAATTTTGAAAGACTGGGAAAAGCAAAAATATGTTTCTGTCGAACAAGTCAAAGCAGAGGATAAGAAGAAACCGAAAGAAAAAAATAAGTTGAAAAATAGTGGATCAACAGATTACGAAGATTTAGGTTGGTAAGCCAATGGAAAATACTAGAGATATTTTCGGTGCGCTAATTGACAAAATGCTTGAAATAACAGGAACATGTCCACGATGTGAAGACAAACTGTACAGTTGGAAAACAAAAAATAAGGACGGAACTGATAGATGCGCTCCAACGTGTATGCACTGTGGATATAAAGATTTAAAAGCAAAAGCAGATGCTGAAACAAACCTAAGGTATATAGATAATTTGAAGAAACGAGCTGTAGACATGTTGAAATATAGGTCTGTCATTACGGATAGCGAATTATTCGATAAGACCTTAGATAATTATGTGACATCTGATGAAGAATCTGCACAAGCTTTAGGATACGCTGTGGAGTTTGTAAATGAGGTTGTCAAAGGTAATTCGACCCATATGATTTTATCTGGAAAGTCAGGGGTCGGAAAGAGTCATTTGTCAATGGCTGTTTGTTGGGCTGTTTTAGAGGATAGCAAGTATAACAAGAAAGTATTGTTTATTAATTATCGCGAGCTTTTAGAAAGAAGAAAAGCTTCTTTTAATGATAAAGCAGAAAATAGTAACCAAATTTCTTTATTAAAGGATATCAAAACGGTAGATTTTGTGGTTATAGATGATTTGGGAGCAGAATTAGGAGGAAACAAGTATTCTGATGCAACCAATTTTAACAATGATGTTTTATATTCTATTCTTGAAGCACGCCAGAACAAAGCTTTAATAGTAAATACGAATTTGACTTCGAAAGAAATCAAAGCAGCATACGGTGAGAGGATATTATCAAGAATGATGAAGAACGCTATGCGATACAGTATGCAGTTCAATAAAGCTGTTGATAAACGAATTAAAGGAGTCAGAACATGAAAAAATCAAAAGTTAATGTCGGAGCTGTCTATATGGGAAAACCTAGGGGATTTATTAATCGGATCAGATGCCAAGTTTTGAATGTATATGAAAACTCTGTGCATGTAAAAATAATTTGTTGCGTTGACTCAAGGGACGAGGATAGACAACATAATTTAGATGAACAAACTGTCTGTCCACTCAGCACACTAGAAGAAGTTTAGGAGGATACCTATGGAAATCAAAGAGAATAAAATTACTATGGATTTGGTAGATTTCGAAGAATTAGTAAATAAGCAAGTTGAAATAGCCTTGTCGCAAAATAAGAAAAGATATACTGCTCAAAATGTTTTTATGTCAGTTGCTATTAAAGGGAATGATATAAAGCAAATCAATATGACAAGCCCATTAGTTATTAATTGGATAGATAAGTGTAATGCATACAGCGGAGCGGTCTACACGAAAAATATGTTTAACACTAGTGGTTACGGTAGCACATACAAAGTATCCGATACTGGTGTTCACACTCTTCTAAGAAAATTAGCAACTTCTGTATTGGGTCATGGGAATAATGGAGAAATAAGATACGATGAGTTTGAAATGGCTATTGAATACTATGCTCAGTTTAAAGAATTATGGTTAAGTTTATATGCTGAACGACTAAGAATTGAAGGCGAAAAGTTTTTCCTGTCTGATTTAAGTAGTCATGAATAAGAAAAGAATCTTTTTAAAGATAGTTGAGTTAACCAAACTCCAGTCTTGGATGGACAACGAAGAAACTGTAAACAAAGTCGCTAATTTAGGCGCACAACTTTGGTTAATGAGTGATGATGTTAAACAGCCAGATAACGAGAATATCCATAAAGGTAAAGGAATCAGAGTGATTTACCCAGACGGACAGGAACAGATATTTGTTTCCCGAGCACACGCAAAACGAGTGGCTAAGATATCTGAAATTACAATACGTAAATATTTAGACACCGGGCAATGTGATTCGCGGGGCAGATTGTATGAGAGTTATTAATTAAACGAATAAGAGGAGTGGAGTTGCGGCCGCATGAAGTACTGCTCCATTTAACCAAACCAAAAAAAGCACACGAAACCCATACCACACAAGCGATACAGCGATATTTATTGACTTGTGATTATGTAGGGTATTCGCAAATTAGGAGGAAAACGAAAATGAATGGAATTAACTTAGCAGGAGAATTAAATGGGGCTATCAGAAAATTAAGAGAAGAGGACTTGATAGTAACTGGTGATATTTCCGATACACACCATACATTTGATGAATTGTATGAGCACCGCTGTTTCTTGTTTGCTGTAATATGTAACCTTTTTCCTCGGAAGGCTTGGAAGTCATTACACCATAGTGATGGCACAATGTATGAAGGTATGTTTATTGTTGGGATTGATACGCCAGAAGGAACGTACAGCTATCACTACGAAATGGAACAGTGGAGCTTGTTTACTGTTCCTGAGTGGGATCGTGCGCCTGAATGGGATGGCCATAAGCCTAAAGATATTGATAGATTGTTTTCTTTGTTGAAACAGGAGGACTGACATGAGAGAGATTAAGTTTAGAGCGTGGGATTTTTATGAAAAAGAAGTTCTTGAAAATGTCACACCATTGTTTGATGAATTAGGGAATATGATAGCTATTGTTACAGATTTTCAAATTATTGGAAGTCCTGGAACATCAGAAATAGAAATCGGGAGTTATGATACCACTTTGAATTGGGATGATTTCCCTTACATTCTCATGCAATACACAGGATTAAAAGACAAAAATGGTGTTGAGATTTATGAGGGGGACATCGTAGAAGCGTCTTGGGGAAGTGATTATCCTGAAGGTTATCATCCAATTTCTATTTATAGAGGTTCAGTGAAATTCGGTGAATATGAACAAGATGGCAGTGGTGGAGAGTATCGTGGTAGCCCGTGTATTGGATTTTACGGTGAGTTTGTACAAGGAGCGGATAGTGACCGTGAATTTACGAATCTCGATTCCTGGGCATATGAACGTTTCCAGTCTCTTCTTAAATTCGACGAAATTAAAGTCATCGGCAATATCTATGAAAATCCGGAGTTATTGAAGGAGAGTGGAGCGAGTGAGTGAATTAATAAGAACCCTTGAAAAAGAACGAGAAACTTATATTGCTAGTGGTAGCTCAGAGGATAAGGCGGTAGCGTTTGGCTTATCTATCGCTATTCGTGAGATTGAGAAACAACCACAGCTCAACGATAATCAGAAGATTGTGCTTGATTGGCTACAACTACAGACAAACTCAGATAGTACACCGATGCAAACAATTTTTTGGATGATGAATAAAGCAGCATGGGGGAGACTTGACGAATTAAGAGAGCCAATCATGGGCTTAAATAGGGAGCAACAAGCCCAAGTCCTAGAAGTATTTGCTAAGTGGGCGCAGGAAATGGAGTGTGAGTAAATGAGTGATGGATTCAGCACTTTAGACGAGTATAAAGTCGGTTGGTGGAAAAAAGGAAATCACTATAGATATTGTTATGGAATATTTTGGGGCGGATTGACACCTTTTGTAAAGTATCGTACAAAATCAAGTCATTTATCCAACTCTAGAAAAGCAACTGCAATTAATGCTGTATGCGACAACTGGTTTCCAAAAGCGGAATACCTCGGAATGGAATTAGAACAGGAGGGTGAAACGGAATGAAAGCCTATATCATCGGTTTAGAAAGTGATCCAGATGTTGGCAATGAAATAGTTTTTGCCAAAAACAATAAAGAAGCAAGAAAACAAGCGCTTGGACTTGATTTAACTGACACGAGAGAGAATTACATTGATGTGACTGTTAGACGCTATTCAGCCTTAGATAACATGGAAAATAGTTCACATCGAGATATATCGTTAAAACAATGGCAGCTAGGATGGTATTTTTTTCAAGACGGTTGCCCATCACCACCAGAAGAACACACAGATGAAGATTTTTACGAGTGGTATGACAGGGTATATAAAAAATGAATGAGGTGGATTAATTGAAATTTAAAGCTAAACCAATCAAAGAAATGTCAAAAGAAGATTTAGAATACATTGAGTTCAAACCAGATGCCGAAGGTTATATCCATGGTTTTTATGTTGATGGATACATTGTAGGAAAAGTAATAGAAGCAAATAGTGAGTACATTTCTCTAGAAAACTGGTGTCCAGTAGACGTGGATACATTACAAATGGAGGACGAAGAATGAATAATAGGCACCGTAGGCTTAAAAAAATAAAAGGTAAAAAAATCAAATACTTGTTTCTCAAAAAAGGAGCAAAGGGATATCACAAGACCATAACTTTCACATCTTTTGGAGAAATTATCGATGTACACAGTCAGACTAAAAGGTGGTTCATTGGCAACTTAGCTCAACCTTATGGAATGTTAATGATAAATGTTAAGTTCCGAAAAAAAGACTGCATACAGCTTTCTCCACAAGAAACCAAACGTATCTTTTTAAAACATCCTTATCACGATGAAAATGACTATAAGTATTGGTTTGGCGAAGATGCTGTTTAAAGGAGTGGATTAAATGTACACATACGAAGTGAACTACATCAACTACAAAGGCGTTCCAAAAAAAGAGTACATCTTTGCCGATGGTCAGAAGGACGCAGAAGCAAAAGCTATGGTGGTTCAAGGAATTTACAGGCTGGTTAGTGTGGAGGAGGTCAGAGAATGAAAATCATATCTGGAGCAAGGCGTAGTGGGAAAACTGCTCAGTTGATAAAAGAATCGGCTGAAACGGGAAGATATATTTTAGTAAGGTCAACTTCGGAAGTTGATAGCTTGGTTCGTTTGGCTAGAGAGTTAAATGTTAGCATGCCATACCCTGTAACCATATCAGAAGTGACTAACGGAAAAACAAAAGGTTCTTCAATGGAACGTGAAGGAATATTAGTTGATAACGCCATGAATGTATTACAAGAGCTATTACAGGTCAAAATTATGGGAGCAACAGTAGAGCTTGATTTAATAGAAAAAAGAGACAGCTGACCACTCGCTGTCTCAATGTAAAAGCAAGTCCTAGTTTCCGCTAGGTACTAGACGAACCACAAAACGTTAGTTCTCAAACGTGGTTCGTTTATATAATAGCATAACACGATGTATTTTTTAAGGGATTTTAGAAAGTTCTAATATGGAGGTCAAGGATGGGAAAAACTAAATCAAAAATAAAAAAGAAAAAGCGTCGCTTGCAGGAAAAAGCATCAGCAAACGGCACTCAAAAAAAGTCAAAATAAAAAGCCGAGATTTCTCCCGACAGCCAAGTTAATTATACCATATAGGAGGAATCTAGGGAATGACATTACTACCAGAACTGGACTATAAACAAACGAGAGACAACGCAAGAGACGTTCTTAAAAGTTGCAGAAGCCTGCAACGCAGGAGTGGAGTAGTTGTTGCCTTGGAATCTCCTGTATTGTCAGATATGCCGAGACACCATAGCAACCGAAACAACACTGAACATTCTATGATAAAGTCGCTTGAGTTAGTTAATAAAGGCTATATCAATATGCTAGCTGATGAACGAAAGAAACTACAAGCGATTGTCTCAGCGCTCAAATCTCTATCTGATGTCTCGCAAAGCATACTTTATTATTCATACTGTGTAGCGAATCCTAGCAGCACGATTAAATTAAGCAGAATGATTAAAGTATACAGAGAAGACGAATTAGGAAAATCAGAAGTCTTGCACTATAGTGTGAAAAATATCGAAAAGCTTAAAGCTTCAGCGTTAATAGAGTTTGCAGAAGCATATCATTATGAAAATCTGTTAGCTTTTAAAAAATAGGGTTTTTTTAGGGAAAAAATAGGGAAATAGTAGGGTTTTTCGGTTAAAAAGCGAGTTATTATGATATTGTCGAAAGTATTAGTTAACGAGCAACGAGACACACAATCAAATTATGAGGACGTCGGCTCAGATTGACTAATCAGAGATAATCTAGCTATATAAGCTTAACGACAAACTAAAAAAATCAATTAAATTTCTGTATCGGTAGCTAGATTTTACACATGCAAACAGGAGAGCAAAGTTTTAAACCTGTTCACACAAAAAATAAAACATCAATTGTTTTCATGTGAAATTGCGGCAGTCAATTGCAAGTAGATGGACACTATTGTAGTTCACTGCCGCTTAATATTTTATTAATTAGGAGGAGATACGAATGGATAACAATAGATTTATTGAAAAATGCAAAGATATTATTGAAGCTAGAGGGATTAAGAGAGAGTCGATTTTCGTTGTATGGAGCTGTAAGACATTGCAAAACAACAAAGCAATCTTATCTTACGCTGAAAAAGGCGCTCCTTTATACGAGTTAACCCATAATGGAGATAAGAAAGAAATATATGTTGATACTTATCAAAAAGAATCAAATGAATGTGTAGAAGTTTAGTAATTATTAAGTCACTGTGGCGGAAAGGGTAACGCCTATCTCAGTTTGAGGTACGACTTGCAAGGTTCGATTCCTTGCCAGTGACATTAGTAAGTGTGGCGGAATTGGATAAACGCGCGGTGCCGACCGTGACTGCTAAAAAGGGTGCGCGCCGAATGCAGTCGTTGCAGGTTCAAGTCCTGTCACTTACGTTGCAACCGAGGACAGGTGGATATGTGGAGAGTAAAACTCGTGTAGGTTGCTTAAGTTAATACAATCAAGTCACTCTCACGAGTGGCTTTTTTAGTACATAGGGAGGAGAGCTTATCATGAAAGTATTTTATGAAGCGAAAGTGGAGATAGTTGTTGCTGACGGATTTGTGGATGTTTATAAAAAAGCGATTGAGCTTGAAAATGAACGTTACTTTATAAATAATCCTATTTTTAATAGCGACAATCAATTAGTTAGTGATTCTGTGAAATCTGTTTGGTCTGGAAATACTGTTTCTATTATCAAGAATATTGATGATTCACTTACTATCTTTATTATCTCAAGAACATTGCAAAATTTAGAAGTCGCTGTTAAGTCATTCGAGAGTATGGGTGGGACTGCTGTGTATACAAATTATAGGGAGGATAGACAATGAAAGTATTAGTTAGGAAGTCGATTGCTGGTAACGAGTATTGGGATACAAAAAAGAAAAAATCATTATTTGTACCAAAAGGAACAGAGCCAAGTTTTAAAGTAACTGAAAATCCTAAGTCAATGATCACACATGAAGGGGATAAGTTGATTGTCGCTTATGACGAATCAGGAGATAAGGATAAAACAGTTTATTCGGAAATGGTCCAGAACAAAGACGAGACAGTTGAAGAACAAGATATTACGGTTGTTGAGAATACTGTTCAAGATGAACAGCCATCTGAATTGGATAATATGAAAGCCAAGGAGTTACGAGCATATGCAGAAAAGAACGACATTGAAATTCCATCTGCTATCCGCGCTAAAGGCGACATCCTAGAAATCATCAAAGAATATAAAGGGCGAGGTAAATAGAATGACTTTCAAACTTAACCTAGAAACTATGGAAGAAATATCAGAAAAATACAAAGGCAGGTTTACCGAATTTGAAAAAGGGATAAAAGAAGACGATCCTAAAGCAATGTTTACTCTTATAGAAGTAGCTCTTTCTCATAAAGAAGATAGTTCATTGTTAAAAATACTTTATTGTATGGGAGTAAATGGATTCAGTATTGTAGAAAGATCAGTTACCGAAGAAATACTTAATGGGTTTTTAAGTTCTCTTTGGGACACAACGGACTTAGAAAATGTTTTAAAATGAAGTACTGTGGATTTGACGGATGTCAGGTCAAGATAGAACGTGGCACCTATTGTAAAGAACATGCACTAAGGCGTAAGAACAAAGCAAAGAAGAGTGCGTACCACCATGAGAACAAACCATTCTATCGGACACAAGCATGGCGTGATGTTTCTGATTTTGTTTATGAAAGAGAAGGTGGTTGTTGTCAAAGATGTGGTCGCTTTGTATTTGGAAGGCAAGCACATAGACACCACGTAGTACCGATCAAAAAGAACGACATGCTCAAGCTTGATCCAAATAATATTCGCTTATTATGTCCAACATGTCATGTAATTGAAGAAAATGAGACAGACGAGAAGAAAGTTTTCCCGTCTTATTTTGATTAACCCCCCCTATCCTTTTCTGATAATTTTGTTCGCCGGGAGATAGGGTAGAGGGAGTTACGCGCATCGTTTTTTTTCAAATTTCAAAAACAAAAGGGGGGTATGTATAAAAAATGACGACTAAAGCGCAACGTAAAGCGATTGTTGATGAGAAAATTACTGCGGAAAAGGCGCGAATTTTGCATATTATGCAATTGTCCGATATCTATACAATTACCCTTGATCCGTTGATTGAATCTTATCTGGATATCTTTGAAATTTATCAATATAAATTTTTGGCGTGGAAAGAGAAAGGATTTCCTGAAACGCAAAAATACACGAACAAGTCTGGAGCAACCAATCCCTCAAAACATCCTTTAGCTCAACAAGTGGAAACTTGGTCTGATAAAAAGATAAAAGCACTTGATTTGCTAGGATTAACAAATAAATCTGTAGGAAGTAAAAAAGTTACTGGTGGTTCCACTGCAAGAATGAATGAAGAAATTAAAAGACCAGAGGAATCACATATGGATGAATTTACTAAGCATAGGAATAAATGGCGTCCGAAAGAAGGTGCTAATTTATGATTGAACAAGGTGTGAATTACGCGGATTTATTTGCAAAAGAGGTGAGAAAACACCCTGAAAAATATCCTAAAACGGTTAGACTTTCAATTGATCGTTGGTACAAATGGAAAAAAAGAAAAGATATTTGGTTTGATGTAAACCGTGCAAATGAAATGATGGACTGGGTGGAAACATTTATTGTCCATACAAAGGGTGATATGGTAGGGAAACCGTTTATTCTGGAACCTTGGGAGAAATTTATTTATTCATGGATTTATGGTTGGGTAAAAGAAAACGAAAAAGGAAAAACGGTTCGGGTTACGCGTGAAGCATATGTTCAAATTCCTAAAAAAAATGGAAAAACCCTAATCGCGGTTGGTTCTTTGGGTTACGCAATGTATGGCGAAGGAGCTTTATCTGTAAACTGTTATGCGTGCGCATCTGATTTTGCACAAGCACAGTATGCAGCACAGCCGTTTGCGGATGCAATCTTAAATAATCCGTATTTGCTCGAAGGAACTAAAATTTTTAAAGGACCAAAAGGAACAGTATCTAGCATTACTTATGAATATTTGAGCGGAGAACTTGCATTAAAGAATAAACTAATTGTGCAAACACAAAATATTGATAATATTGAGGGTTCCAATCCTTATTTCATTGTGAATGATGAATTGCACAAACAAGAAAAAATGGAGCAGTATGACAACTTCAAGTCGGCACAGATATCACTAGCTCAACCGTTAATGCTTAATATTTCAACAGCTGGTAAAGGTTCATCGTCGGTTGGCATGCGTGTTTATCGTGAAGCAAAAGAAGTTTTGCAGAAGGATGATAACGATTCTAACTTTGTTTTAATTTACGAACCAAACAAAAATTATGATTGGACTGATCGTAAAGTTTGGGAAATGTGTAATCCAAACTGGGGAATATCAGTGGACTTGTCAGCTTTGGAATCAGCTTTTAAAACTGCGCAACGTTCTGCTCATTCAAAAGCAGAATTCCTTACTAAACATTTAGATGTTTTTGTAAATAGTGCAGATAACTTTTTTGAGCAAGATCAAATAGAACCATGTTTAGTTTCATCAAAAGAACTAGGTAACTTGCAAAATGAACCTTGTTACGTAGGGTTGGATTTATCGAAAACACGGGACTTAACTTGTGTGTCTCTTAATTTCCCGACGTGGGATGAAGACGGAAAGTCCATTCTAAAAGTTAAACAACTGTATTTCATACCAAGTGAAAATCTCGATTTTAGAGAAAAAGAAGACAACGTTCCTTATCGAGAATTGGAAGAGCAAGGATTTGTAGAATTCTGTGATGGTAAATTTATTGATCAAGAACAAATCGTCCAGTTTATACAAGACTGCATGGATTTGTATGATATCCAGCAAGTGAACTATGATCCAGCTATGAGTGACAAAATTGTTGAGAGGTTAGAAAATCTTGGACTTGAGTGTATTGAGGTTCCTCAGTACGGTAAATATCTTAATTCAGCGTTTGATGACTCAGAAAGATTGTTTCATGAACAAAGAATACTATTCGATAATCCTTTGCTTTTGTACTGTACATTGAATGTGGTTGCTTTCACCAATACTCAAGGTTTAAAAATACCTAGTAAGAAGCAATCAAAAAAGAAGATTGATGGTTTCGTGGCGTTTTTATGTGCCCATAAAGAAACAATGGATCAAATGACTGACTTTGATGATGGTCAAATGGAAGAGTATTTAGGCAGCATTTATAGGTAAATTATTTGAAAGGCGGTGAGACTTATTGAGATTAAGAGATAGAATTTCAAATGCAGTATTTTCATTCATAGAAAAACGAGGATACATTGAAGATATCTTTGGTAAAACAACACGATACGGGCAGAGATATGTTAATGATAATTCAATCATGGAATCTTCTGATGTATATGAATTAGTTCAAGATATTTCTAATCAAGTTGCATTGGCTACTCCAATGGTAATCGGACCAGATGGACAAGAAATTAAAAATCATTTCTTGCTGAATATTCTGAATAACCCAAATGATTATCTAACTGGTTTCGAGTTTTCGAAGCTGGAAACAAATACACTTTTGATTAATGGTGAAACATTTCCCTTAACCGATCGTGATCAACTCCATTTGGCCTATGGCGTAACTACAAAAATCAATGAACGGCTGCAAGAAGAGTTTAGTATGAATGGTCAAGAGATTCCTGGTCAAATGATTCGACATATTAAAAATATCGGAACTGATTCATTAAAAGGTGCCGGAATTATTGACCTAGCTCGAAACACGCTAGAAGGTGTTCTAAGCGCTGAAAAGGTATTAACAGATAAATACTCAAAAGGTGGATTACTTGCGTTCATGCTTAAACTGGATGCACATATTAATCCGAATAACAGTGCACAAACTCAAATCGTTTCAAAAATTCTTGATCAATTAGAAGGAACTCAAGATGACAATAATCACACAGTCAAGATGATTCCTTTAGGGAAAGGCTATTCTATCGAGACGCTAAAAAGCCCGGTTGACGACACAGCAATTTTGAATTATTTAGGCGTATACAAGAAAGATCTAGGGAAATTTTTAGGAATCAATGTCGATACTTACCAAGCACTAATGAAATCAGATATTGAAAAAGCAATGATGTATTTGCATAACAAAGCAATTAAACCAATATTGAAAAACAAGGGCGAACATTACACTGCTCTTTTTTTTATGCCTAATTCTGGCTACCGAGTGGAGTGGAAAATCAATATTTTGGACTTCGTTCCTTATTCAACAAAAACAAACATCGGCTACAACATTGTGCGTACTGGTATTACTAGCCCGGATAATGTGGCAGAAATGCTCGGATTCCCTAAACAGAATACACCAGAAACGCAGGCAATCTATATTTCAAATGACTTATCAAGGATTGGACAGAAGAATGCAACAGACAATTCTTTGCCTACTGGTGACGAGTTGAAGGGAGGTGATGGAAATGAAAAAGAAGGAAATTCGGACATTTGATATCACCAACTTGACAACAAGAGATGACACCGAAAACAACAGTCGTATCGTAACGGGGTATGCATCAGTTTTCAATAGTCCGACTCTTTTATGGGAAGGGTTAGAAGAGAAAATTTCTCCAGGGGCTTTTTCAAGAGCATTATCTAACTCAGACGTACGTTGTTTGTTCAATCATGATTGGGGGAAAGTATTAGGACGTAACAAAAGTTCCACATTGCGTTTGGAAGAGGATGACCACGGATTGAAATTTGAAGTGGAATTACCTAACACCACCTACGCGAATGACCTCGTTGAGTCCATGAAACGCGGCGATATTAATCAATGTAGTTTCGGTTTTATTCCCACAGAAGAAACATGGGATTACAACACTGACCCAGTGCTTCGTACGGTCAATGAAGTGGAATTATTCGAAGTATCAATCGTTTCTCTTCCTGCCTATCAGGATACAGAAGCAGCACTTGCTAGAAGCAAACAGGAAGTCCAGCAAGACATTGCAGCACGAAAGAAAATGATCCAAAAAATAAATGACGCATTAGCGTAATGGAGGAAATAGAATGAATAAAAAATTATTGAAAAAATTACAAGCTCGTCATGAACAACGTTTAACAGAATTACGTGGACAAATCGAATCAGGTGAGGTTCGTGAAGCGGATATTGAATCCGTACAAAATGAAATTGACACCTTAATTGATGAACTAAAAGATATCAAAGATGAATTGGATGAAGAACCAGTAGACCCACCGGCTGATCCAGAACCTGATGTGGATCCTGAAGATGGTGAAGGTCGTTCTGCAGATCCGGCAGATCCAGTTGATCCAGAGCCAGATTCTAATGAAAATCGGGCTGGTATGATCACGCAACAACAACGTGATGGCTTGTTGGGCAACATAAAAAAAGGAATGGAAGGACGAAACGCATTGAACAAAAAGCAAAAAGAACAACAACAGCGCAAGGCGTTTGCTGATTTCATAGTAGGAAATATCTCTGAACATGAAGCTCGTACATTAGGTATTGTAACAGGTAACGGATCCGTCACAGTTCCAGAAGTGATTGCTTCAGAAGTTATTACGTACGCGCAAGAAGAAAACTTGTTACGTAAATATGGTCAAGTTGTTCGTACTTCGGGTGATGTTAAGTATCCTTTCCTAGTTAAAAAAGCAGAAGCAAATGTTAATAAAAAAGAACGTACGACGGATGTTCCTGAAACGGATATTGAATTTGATGAAATCACTTTGGATCCAGCAGAATTCGATGCATTGGCAACAGTTACTAAAAAGCTATTGAAAATGTCTGGTGTTCCTGTTGAGGATATTGTGGTTGAAGAGTTGAAGAAAGCCTATGTGCGAAAAGAAATCAATTACATGTTTAATGGTGATGATGCAGGAAATGAAAACCCTGGGGCATTAGCTAAAAAAGCAGTGGCTTTTACTCCTTCAGCAGCTGTTGATTTGACTGCCGCCGAAGCTGGTCAAAAGCTTTATGATGCTTTGATTGAAATGAAGAATACTCCAGTATCTGAAGTAATGAAAAAAGGACGTTTCATTATCAATCGGGCAGCATTGACAGCAGTTGAAAAAATGAAGACAACTGATGGCTTCCCATTGTTACGACCATTTACTCAAGCTGAAGGTGGAATCGGACATACTTTGGTTGGTTACCCTGTTGATTGGACTGATGCTGCAGACAAGAAAGGTGAAGTCGATACACCAGTCATTTACTTTGGCGATTTCTCTGCATTTAAAATTCAAGAAGTTATTGGAGCGTTAGAGATTCAAAAACTAGTTGAAAAATTCTCTGGAAAGAACCAAATCGGCTTCCAAATCTATAACTTACTAGATGGGCAATTGATTTATTCGCCATTCGAACCAGCCGTTTATCGCTACGAAATTGGGAAAGTTACCGGTGGCGGTGAATAATTATGGTCGAAAAACCTAAAGAGTTATCTTTAGAAGAAAAGTTCAAGGCACACATTCATTTTGAGGAGGGCATGGATGATTCCATGCTCTCTTTCTATTTGGAGATGGCGAAGGATTATGTTATGACCGCTACTGGTGGCCAAAAAGAATATTTGATTTTATTAGTGGCAGGTATTGGTTATGAGTATCGAGTTGCTGAAGGTGAGCTAGAAGCAGCATTGAATGCTATTACACCATTTATTGTGCAAGGGGTGATCCAAAATGCCGAAGAGACAGACCAATAAACTTAGATGGAAGGCTGAATTGTTGGAAATTGAAGAAGCTTTAGATTTAAATGATCATCCAGTTACGGTTTATAGAAGTAAAAGAGTTTTATATTACGAAGATATCGGTGTGACTGCCCAAGAAAAATATTTATCTCAGCAAGCAAAAACCGACGTTGTCAGACGGATTAAGATTAGATTGGATAAATCTATTACTGAGAAGCTAAGTGCCGTAAGAATCGATTCTGTAGCGTATAACATTACACGTATTTATACGAATGTTGATGACC
The DNA here is from genome assembly GCF_009933175.1 of Candidatus Enterococcus huntleyi. GTDB lineage: Bacteria > Bacillota > Bacilli > Lactobacillales > Enterococcaceae > Enterococcus_K > Enterococcus_K huntleyi. Next base: position 118,851 of record NZ_MAEJ01000032.1, read on the forward strand.
GAGAAATGGAGTTGAGTTTAGCTTATGTCAACTAGTTTTGAAGGTCTAAAAAAAGTATTGAAATCAACAGGATTGCCAGTTACCCGTGACAAAGCAAAAAAAGGAACCGTTTATCCTTACATCGTTTATTCAAACGTAAGTAAAGGAAAAAAAATGGCCTCCTCAAAAGTTCATAGACGATTGCCATATTATCAAATTTCTTTTTATACGACAGGAACAGAAAGTGATTTGAATGTCCTAGAGAACGCTTTAGAAAAAGCCAATATCTCGTATTCTGATTTTGTAGGAATACAAGGAGATGAGAATGACGATACTGTGACGAATTATTATGCTTATGTGAGGTGTGTTGAAAATGGCTAATAACGGGTTTAAAGATATGGCGGACTATCTTAGTAACCTTTCTAAAGTGAATCCGAACAAACTTACAATTGATTCGCTAGAAAAAGCCGCTAGTTTTTATCTTAAACAACTACTGCCCAATATCCCTAAATCTCTACGTACAAAAAAGCATATGAAAGATCACATTAAAGTAATAGTTGAAGATGAACAGGTAAAAGTAGTTTTTGAAGACACTGCTTTTTATTGGCGATTCGCAGAGAATGGAACTGTAAATCAAAAAGCACAACATTTTGCGAGTGGTGCATATGAAACGAATAAAGGTCAGATTGAAGAAATTATGACAAAAAAAATTATTGAATTATGGGAAGGATGAATCATTAAATGGATGCTCAAGAGATTAAATTTTTCGAAGGTTTAAGTGATATTTTAATTGCGCCTATGTTGACTCAAGAAACGACAACAACAGAACCGACGTATGATGCGGTTATTCAACTGCCTATTGCAACTAAATTAGCAATCAAAGGAAACGGGAGTACATTAGAAAAATATGCTTCTAGTAAACTATTTCGCTCCATTAGTCGGGAAACAAAACACGAAATAGGGTTAGACCATGTGGGGATACCAGTTGATTTATTAGACAAACTGAAAGACTTGAAAGCTTCAAAAGGTGTTACATTCAGTAATACGAAAGCTAAACAGTACCCATTTTTTGCATTTGGTTTTATTGGGAATATTGAAGGTGGCGCTCAAATGGCCGTATGGTACCCAAAGGTTCAGTTATCCAATGTGATTGATGAAGAATATGTTACAACTGAGGCAGAAATCGATATTAAAGATGTTACTGCGAATTTAGTAGCATATGGATTAAATATTGAACCCAATAATATGTTTGCTACCTTTAACTCCTTACGAGATACGGCGGCAGGAGTTACGTTAGACAAGTTTATCAAACAACCTGTCATCAGTGAATCACAATGGAATGAATTAGCTGCTGCAACAGGTGGAGGCGGTGGGAAGTAATGGCTAGACTGATTGATTATGGAATCCATGTAAAGGATTTAAAAAATGCAGCAGAAGTCACGATTCGTGGTCAAAAGTTCCCGATAGCTTTTACAATGGAAACAATGGAATATATCGCAGATATCTATGACGACGATTATTCAAAGTTTGAAGAAGAAACAAATCGTATGTTAAAAAGTAAAGGTGATAGAATCTCATCTGCTGATTTAACTGCAGGAGATTTAAAAATTATGCGATCATTAGTTTATGCAATGTTACGAACTGGCGGATTGGAAGATAGTCCAGAAGATATCTTTATCTTTCTAGGAATGAGTCAAAACATAATTGACATTTATGGCGTTTGCATGGAAATTTTCTCAGATCAAACATTTCAGGTCGCTGATATAAAAAAATCCAAGAAGCCACAAGACTTCAAGAATTCAAATCAAACTCAAAAAAGAAAAAACAAAAACAAGCACAAGAAGAAATAGGAACTCCTTGGGCTTTTTATATCTATGTTGCCCTCACTCTTTTAAATTGGAGTGAGGATTTCTTTTTAAAAGCAACGCCCAACTTGTGGCTTAAGTCGTACATCCAATGGGTTCAAGCGAATAATGCTGATTTTGAAGTGCCAGAAACCATTCGCATGGATCAAAGTCCATTCTGGGGATAGGAAAGGAGCGCTAAGATGGCAGGGAAAGAATCTGATGTTGTATTAAGATTTAAAATGGATGGTCAGGTTCAATATGCGAAGACCATAAAAGAAATAAATCAAGAAATGAATCTAGCAGCTACCGAGTACAAAAACCAAGTATCTGCTATGGACAAGGATGCAACACAAACAGAAAAATTAAGGGCAGCAAAACAAAAATTAGAAAAACAAGTGGAGTTAGCTAGTCAGCGAACTAAACAATTAAGAGAAGAGTATGCACAATCAGTAGCAGAAACCGGTCGCTACTCTACGCAATCGGAAAAATTGTATAAAAAGTTACTAGATTCTCAAACTGGAGAAAATAAATTAAAAGATGCTTTAGAAGAAACAAATGAAGCCTTGAAAAAACAAGGTGATGTATCTATCGAAACTGCCAAAAAGTTAGAAAAAATTGAGGAAGCTGGTGAAAAAGTAAAAGGGGTCGGAGAAAAAATGTCCGTAGGAATAACGGCTCCTTTAGTTGGAATTGGTGCAGTAGGGTTTAAAACAGCCAATGATTTAAGTACCGCTCAAGGTCAAATTCGCGCCGCTTTCGGATTAACGGAAGATGAAGCAAAAAATTTAAATCAAGCCATGGAAGATGTTTTTGCTGATGGGATGGTAGAAAGCATTGATGAAGCAAAAGAAGCTGTGATAAAAATTGTAAATCAGTTTCCAGAATTAAAAAAACAAAGCTCTGAAGCTATTCAATCTATGACTGAAAAAGCTTTAACTTTAGAAAAAACGTTCGATTCTGACCTTGACGAAACTATGCGTGGTGCTAATGCGTTAATGACAGCTTATGGATTCAATGGTGAAGAAGCTATGGATCTTATTACAGTTGCAACTCAAAATGGTTTAGACAAAACACACGAGCTAGGAGACAACCTAGCTGAATATGCGACTCAATTTGAGCAATCGGGTTATTCTGCCCAAGAAATGTTTACCATTCTTGAAGCAGGATTGGACGGAGGGGCATATAACCTTGATAAAGTGAACGATTTAGTAAAAGAATTTGGTATACGAGTATCTGACGGAACAATAGAAGGAGCGGTAGAAGGCCTCGGAGGTAATTTTCAATCTTTGTTTAATGAAATAAAGAATGGAGGGCTTACAAATAAAGAAGCCTTTCAGAAACTAGCCAATGAAATCACTAATTTAGGCTCAGAGCAAGAAAAAGCGACAGCGATCTCTGCGATATTCGGTTCTCAAGGAGAGGATTCAGGTATCCAAGTAATTGAAGCTATGTCAAAATCAGCTGATGCAATAAACAAAAACAAAGAAGCATACGAAAATGTCAGTGGCGCGAGTGACAAATTAAAGGAGCAGATGAAAGAAACGGTCACGTATCAAAGTGCCATGAATGAACTGATGCTTGCAGGCTCAGATATTGGAGAAGTATTTGCTCCTTATATTCAAAAAGCAGCTGATGCTGTCAAAGCGTTCGCGCAATGGTTCCAGAGCCTTGATCAAGATTCAAAAAATTGGATAGTCACTATAGGAGTATTAATCGCTACAATCGGTCCTATGCTAGTAGTATTTGGTACTTTAATGGGATCGATTACGAAAGTTGCAGGTGCCATTCGAACGTTACAAGCAGTTTTTGGAGCCATGAAGTTAGCTTTTGCAGCAAATCCATTTATTCTTATTTTAGGAGCTATTGCAGCTCTTGTTGCAGCGTTTGTTTGGGCATATAACAACGTAGAATGGTTTAGGGATGGCGTGAATGCGGTTATTGGTGGCATAAAAGATATTGTCGTTCAATACTTTAATTACATCAAAGGATTTTTAGGGAATGTTTTTGGCGGTATTCTGAAGAATTTTGAAAATTTTTATAATGCAGGTAAACGTATATTCAACGGGTTTATTGATTTTATTACGGGTGTATTTACAGGTGATTGGTCTAAAGCGTGGAATGGGATTGTTGATATCTTTGGAGGGATATTTGATGGTATCTCTGCCGTAGCAAAAGCCCCAATTAATGCCATGATTGGGTTGATTAATGGGTTTTTAGGCGGGTTAAACAACATAAAAATACCAGACTGGGTTCCAGGGGTCGGAGGTAAAGGATTCAAGATATCCACCATTCCTTATCTAGCAAAAGGCGGTCATTTAGTGAATGGACAAGCAATTGTAGGTGAAGCTGGTCCAGAGTTACTAACTGCTAAAAATGGAAAGACTACTGTTACACCATTATCTGATGATGAAAAGCGAAAAGGAATCGGCGGTAAGGTTGGGAGCAATATTACACTTGAACAACATAATCATTTTGGAAATGTTGATGCCAATAACCCTTCGGAACTAGATCGGATGAATCGAAAACTAGCAAGGGCTGAAAAAGAGCTTGAACAAGCATTAGGAGGGATTGTTTAATGAGTGTTACGTTCATGAATTCAGATGAACCAAATTTCATTTGGAAAAATCTAAATGCATTGATTGATATGGAATGCATCATTGAATCAGAACTTCCTGATATATTACCAAACAAGCGATATGAAACTTATTCTGTTGTTGGCAGAAACGGGGAATTAACAGAAACATTCAATGATTATGAGCCTTTTGATTTTGAAATTAAAGATATCAGCGTTCCATACGATCGATTACAAGAAGTTAAGCGTTGGTTGACGGGAAAAAGTAAATTGATTACACATAATGATGAGGACAAATATTTAGATGCGGTTTGTTCCATGAGTAAAGCAGTCTCATTCGAAAATGAATGGGGCTGTTTTTATAAGTTTGACGTGGTATTTCGCTGCCAACCGTTAAAAAAGAGAGTGAATGAGCCACCTAAAATAATAACTTCCTCTCGAATAGATTTTACTGATTCAGGAGACGAACTAGCACATCCATATTTTGAGATTGATTCAAAAGGTGGCAATCTATCTCTAACGATTGGTGTTAAGACAATTTTACTACAAAATACCTTAACAGGAATGATTACTGTAGATACTGAATTGGGAAAGGCTATGCAAGAAGGTGCCCCACTGTTTACTCGTGGTGATTGGCCAACAATTAGCCCCGGAAAAAATCGATTGATTGTATCAGGGAATTTCCAAGAAATTAAATTATGGAATAGGAGCGTGTATCTGTGACACAGAACTTTATTTATGGCTATCAAAAGATACCGAACAATCTCTCCGATCACGGAGCCTCTTTAACTGATTGGCAAGATTTGCCTGAGATTAATCGAGTTTTAAACGGTCAATATCGATTTTATGGGAATTATAAACGTGATGGTCAATTTCGCAGTTACTTAAAAAAAGGAAATTTTCTTAAGGCGATTGTTGAAGATGGTTCCTATCAATATTTTGAAATATATACTGTCAAAAAGAATGTCAATTCTGTTGCTGTTACAGCAAGACATATCGGTTTTATGGCGAATAGAAATTTCATTGTCAATTCTTTTACCGATAATGGAAATGGCACAAAGATTATGAATAATCTATTTAAAAATCTATCGTTTCCTCAGAAATTTAATTATTTATCAAATATTGGTACAACACATCAATTTACGGCAAAACAAGTTGCGCCAATAGAAGCGATTATCGGTTCCAATAATGGCAATCAAAATCTAGTGGGTGTCACTGGTGGAGAATTGGTCATGGATAATTACGATTTAAAACTGGTGAAACAAATTGGCGCAGATAATGGTTTTAGAATTGATTTTGGTATTAATCTTGAGTCAATAGAAGAGGAATATGATGACGATTCGGTCAGAAATAGTCTCTATCTGATTGGGGGAGTTCCTGATAATGATTATGACGAAGATAAAGAGCCTATTGAATATGGTCTGTTAGAAATTTCTGGAGTAACCGATGCAAACAGACGAATTGCGAAAAGAGAAAATTCAGAATGCAAAACAATAAATGACCTAAAAAAATGGGGACAATCTTTATTTGATAAAGACCGGATTCACGAACCAAAAATAACTCATACCGTCAGCATGGTTTCGTTAGAGCATACGCTAGAATATGGTGAAATGTACCAAGAACTGGCTTCTTTACATTTTGGGGATGTCGCACATGTTCGAGCAAAAGAAATTGATATTGAAGTACAAGAGAGAATGGTTGAATACACTTGGTTTCCAACAATTGGAAAGTTTAAAGATATTGTGTTGGGGAATGATTTATCTATGTACACCTCAAAAGTATCTAGCCAAACACAAGAATTGAAAAAAAAGATTGATAATCGAACGGAAACGCTTGTTCAAACGGTATTGAATGCGACAGCTTGGATTACTGGTAATTCTGGCGGTCATGTAATCTTTCGACCTGAAAAAGCCCCGTCTGAAATATTAATTATGGATACTGCAGATGTTGCGACAGCAAAGCGTGTATGGCGCTGGAATTTAAATGGATTGGGATACTCGGAAAATGGTGTGAATGGTCCATTTGGATTAGCTATGACTTCAAAAGGAGAGATAGTAGCTGACTTTATCAAAGTTGGCACTATTCAAGCAGACGTTTTTGAGTCTTCTTTTAATGCATATGGCGACGTAATGAAACTTGTAAAAGGGACTCTACAAGCATGGAACAAAGGTAAAAAAATCATGGAACTGACAAAACGAGGGATGGAGTTTTGGAATACAGAAGGGAATTTAATCGGAACGATTGGAACAACCGATTCTGCCGGAAATCCATTTCCAAATAGTGCCATAAACCCTCCTATCCCAGATCATTCTCTAGTTATAAAAACTGAAGAGGACGGGCATTGGATTGTATTATCTCCCGAATTAGAAAAGGGATTGATGCTTGGCCCGGATTTAGCAAACTATATAGGAAAACGTTTTATTTTTGCTGGTCTTGTACAGGCGAAGGAACTAAAAGTTGTTGATCGAATTGATACAAAAGAACTCTATGTAAATGGTGTGAAAATCGATACTAATGGTGGAGGTAGTAGCGGCGGTGGCGGAAGCTGGAACGGGCAATATCCACCAGAAATAACTACCGATCGAGATAAACGGTATTGGCAAATTTGGGCTATGGCGATTAGTGCAGGATTTTCTAAACAAGCCGCAGCCGCTTTACTGGTAAACGCTCAAGGAGAATCTGATGCAAATCCAATAGCTGATGAAGGCGGAGGACGTCCTGGTTTCGGGTATGGCGTTTGGCAATGGACAGATTCAAATGGAGCATTGAGTGGACGCGTGTATATGATTAACTTAATGACCAAAGCTGGTGTTTCTGATGATCCAGATACCATCCAAGCACAATTTAAATTGCTTATGTGGCATGCACCAAATGGCCAATGGATAGCAACAAGTGCCTATCCGTATTCTTGGTCTCAATTTATGAATATGACCGATATCAACACTGCAGCACAAGCATTTGTATCAAACTTCGAGCGTCCGCTTGACCCACACCCAGAACGGACTACATGGGCGCAGGAATGGTATGACAGATTCGTAAATATCAAGATTCCGGAAAACACAGGATATAAACAACCGATTGCTAATCCACAAGTTACGAGCGAATTCGGATGGCGTACAAGTCCTATAAATGGCTCTCAAGAATTTCATAATGGCATTGATTTAGTCAATAGTAATCCAAACACGCCAATTTTTGCAGCCGCTGATGGTGAGATTATCCAAGCAGGCGCAGAATATTTTGACTGGTACGGAAATTACACGGTGATTAAGCATGCTGACGGAATGTATACGGGCTACGCTCATCAAAGTAGGATAGATGTATCAAAAGGCGCAAAAGTTACGCAGGGACAACAAATTGGGCTAATGGGAACAACTGGCCCATCAACAGGCGAGCATTTACATTTCCAATTTATGGATGAGTTTTATCCGTCATCAAGCGGACATTTTAAGAATCCTCGTGATTATATTAAATTTTAAGATAGGAGCTGAATAATTTTGGCAATTAGATACCCAATTACTCTTTCAACAACAGAGCCCAATAACAATATCGGTTTAATAAAGATACGACAGGCTGATGAAGAAACACAAACCTTGGTAGTAGAAATTACTGAAAATGCCATTCCTAAATCCTACGAAGGGCTACAAGTCTTTTTCTGTGCAAAACTGGGTCAAACGGAAGGTATAGGACTCATTGAGCAAAAACTGAATACAAACGAAATGAAGGATCCTAAAAAAGGTCTATTAGAATATACGATGCGACCTGAGGACTGGCAAGAGTTAGGGCGTCAAGTGGGCTATTTTAGTTTTAGAAAAATGAAAGATGATCATGAGTGGGTTGAACAGTTTTCTACTCGTGATTTTTATTTCCATATCACTAAGAGCGTATTTTCTGACGGCGTTAAAGAAGTTAAAAAGGATGGATCAACTTACGTATGGACAATTGAAGACTTAATTCGATTATTTAATGAATATATCGCTAGTGGTAAAACTGACTGGGAAGACTTTGTCGAACAAAACAAGGATATTATTGAATCTGTTGATCCTGGTGGAGAGCTACTTTCTCGCTTAGGATTATTTAATCGTTTTAGAGCTTGGGACTTTTCTGTGATTGAAAAAATGGAAAATGAGTTTGCCGAGCGAGAATTCAATGTGAAATGGTTTGGCGCGAAAGGTGGTCTAGTTGAAGATGATACTGACGCTATTCAAGCAGCTATCGATAAAGCTGCCGAAAACGGTGGAGGAATAGTGTTGCTACCACTTGAGTCTTATCGCATCACTCATGCTTTAAGAATGAAAGACAATGTAGTTCTAAAAGGTCAAGGATCACAGATGTGGGAGACGAATGCCCAGCGAACAAAGATTGTGTTGGATAGTACCAATATTAATGAAACAGCTATTGATTTTCGTGGAAAGCTGTTAGAAACGAATGATTATCCTGACAAAATTATTTATGATTTAACCAAAATTAAACACACGTTTGGCGCAGCCCTTGTCGATCTGCACATTACCAATATTCCCGAAAATCGAAATAGTGCAGGAGTTATGTTCAATTGTTGCCCAACCTGTTTCCTTCAAAATGTCTCTATTGATGGAACATTCGAAGTGGCGCTTGTATCTGCAATGTCATGGTTTACATCATTTAAACGTGTTTATGCTAAAGGTATATTTGTTGGCGCGTTTATGCAAGGAATGAATGCAAGCAATATTGATATGCTGTTAGTTGGAGGGAGAAATCAAACAGAAGTTGCTAATAATATGAGTTTGAACGTATCTGGAAAAGACAAAATAGACAAATCAGTTGGCTTGTTCTATCGAAATAGTCCAGGAAATACGTTTAATTCGTTGACGGCCGAGTTTTCATATAATGGTCTAATGTTTTACGAAACAGGTAGCGTGATAATTAACGGTTTATATTTAGAAAATCTTATTAACCGAGGGCTAGAAGTTCGCTCCATCACTCAAGTAACTGTTGATGGAGGACATGTTGCAGCCGTGCCAAAGTTGTACAAAATTACAGATAGATCGAGTGTAACAGCAAGCTCTATCGATGTAGCAACCAATGATAAATATATCGAGACGATCGATGATTATTCCAATTTATTATGTATTAACGAGAAATTTCCAAGGTACTCTCATACCCGATTAAAATATATTGGTCATTTTGTAAATAATGTTATAGCAGTAGATTCTGTAAACGGTGATGATGGTAATAGCGGAATCATGTATAACGCAGAAATTCTCTATCCAGTTAAAACATTGGAAAAGGCGTTTGCGATTTGTGAAGCGTCCGAAAACAGCGATTTTACAATTTATTTGCAAAGCGCAAGTACCTATAGTTTAGCTAACTATGCAACAACGCTTACTAAAAAATACACGTTACGAAAACGCGGGTACGGAAATAATCCTGTTATTTGGAGAGGTGGCGCAAGTGCTAAGTCAATCAAAATGGAAGATGGCGCAGTTAGTTTGATTAACGTGAACATCTTAGATGAATCAACAGGAAATGCAATAACAGAGGTTGGTGTATTCAGTTGTTCAGGAAAATCGACACTTGGGTTTCAAAATTGTAACATCAATGTGGGGGTGAATGGCGTTATCCAACCAGGTTACAATAGAGGGGCGATTATCGAATTATGCTTTGCCACTTGCACGTTGTCTGGAAGCTGGTTAGTAGCACGGCAAGCAACAGGACTCGGAAAAGCAGTAGTTATTGAGACTAGCTCATCTACAACATTACCCTCATCAATGGCGACTAATGGGATACCATCAACTGTTAATTTTTTAGCATCGACATTATTTAATAAGTAGTTATTGAGAGACTTACAATTGTAGGTCTCTTTTTCCTATTAGATAAGGAGTCGATTAAATGAAATGGTATGAAAAAATTGAGCGCCATCATGTTTGGCGAGCGATTGCGTTGTTTTATCTGTTTGGTTTTGGCTTACTGTTGCACTGGTTTTTAAAATAGAAAAGGAAAGTGAGTATATATGGATATGAAAATGTTACTTTGGGCAGAAGAAATGATGAAAAACGAGTATGGGAAAGTCTTAATTTGGTTAGGGTTTGTAATTATCTTGATGGCCATTGATATGGTCACTGGGTTTATTCAGGCATACATTAACCATGAAATTAAATCAGGAAAGATGAGTACAGGATTGCTTAAAAAGTTTGCATTGCTACTTGTTTTAGTGGCTATCATTCCGTTAACGATTGTACTTCCTGAATTGTTTTCAGTAAGTATTATTGTAGGTGTGTATGTGTTAGAGACGCTAAATGAGATGGTTAGTATCATTGAAAACCTAAATAAATTAGGCGTGGCTACAGCTATGTTTGAGCCGATTATAAAACGTCTGCAGAGCGGAACGAAGGAGGATGATAAATAATGGCAATTAATATAGAAACGGCTATTAATCATATGGAATCACTAAAGGCAAAGGGAGTCACGTACTCGATGTATGGCTCACGAGTGGGAACAGATGGCACAGCTGATTGTAGCGGCGCTATTTTTGCTTCATTAAGAAAAGCTGGGGCGTATAATCCTGGTTGGATACTCAATACTGATAGTATGCACGCATGGTTACTAAACTTAGGTTTTAGTTGTATCGCTACGAATAAAGAGTGGACGGCTAAACGTGGTGATATTGTCATTTTTGGCAAAAAGGGAGCGAGTGGAGGGGCTGCAGGACATGTTGTAATCTTTACTAGTCAATCTCAAATTATTCATTGTAACTATCCTAAAAATGGTGTGACGATAGATAATGAAGCTACAACTTGCCCTTATTCAATGGGCTGGTATGTGTACCGTTTAAGTAATTCATCTAAATCAGAGCCGAGCCAACCAAATGACAAAGGGCTAGAATGGATTGAAAGTGGAAGTTTTAAGCTAATAGAAAACAATGTAGCTTTGCGATCAGATAAGAAGACAAGCAGCAAACTAATTGCGCGATTAACTAAAGGTGATGTTGTTAAGTATGACCGCGCCTATAAAGCACCAAATAACTATATTTGGATTCGTCAAAAACGTGCGAGTGGTTATGCTTGGATTGCGACAGGTGAAACCGACAAAAATAATAAACGTGTAAGTAGCTGGGGAAATTTCTATTAGTTATCTAAAAAGCCAAGTATCCGTGAGTGGGTACTTGGCTTTTTTTATTTTATGCGAATTGAGTCTCCAGGAGATAAAAAGTAACTGTCGGGACTCATCCCATTCAACTCATAAATAGTTTCTACTGGAACACCAGTACGAGCAGCAATTTGGTCAGGATTTTCCCCCGCCTGAACAGTAGTATATTCTTCTCCTTGTGGTGCTGGTTCTGATTCTGCTATTTTATACTCAGATTGTTCAGTTTGTTTCGGAGGTTCGATGGTATATTCTTCATATGACGGTTCGCTAAATTCAGGTGTTTCTATTGCAGCAGATGCCATATAGGCATCAATTATTTTTTGAGCTTCTTCAGAATAAACTGCAATTAACTTACCTGCCCATTCTTCATAAACAGAATAGTCATCTTTATTATTTAATTGTAATTCAGCCATTTTCGCTACGCCTTCATTTGAAGTTTCTGCAAGCTTTGCTACTTTTTTATTTGATAGTTCGGCTAAAGCATTAATTCCGCCTTGAATAGAAGGATATTCTGCATTATATTCATCAACCAGTTTAGGCGACTCATCCTGCATTTTTTTAGTGTACTCATCAAGTATGGACTGATAAGATGCTTTTGGCGCTACTTCTTTTTTTGTTTTATTAATTTTTTCAGAAGGTTTTGTTGTGCTTGTCTCAGTAGTACTTACTTTTGTTGTTGAGGAGCTGCTAGTGGATGAACTACTATTTATAGTATTTTCTTTACTTGAGCATCCACCTAAAATCATAATTGATAATACAGTGATTCCTAACCCTAGTTTTTTCAAATTTCTCCCTCACTTCTCCTATTAATATTCAACCCCATTATATCAGATTACATATAAAAAAATACCACCATTTTTATGGTGGCAACGGACAATATGCTGTTCAAGTAAGTTGTGTTTAGAGGCGTCCGCATATCTATTATAGCAGAGCCTTACTTTTTGGATAAACACTATGCTCGAATTCATACATAATTTTCGTTTTTCCAATTGCATTATATTTCCTAGTCACAAATTGATTTCTTTTATTGTATAGACCAAGTATAGACAGTTGCATTCCTTCATCTACATCGGCTAGAAAGGACAAGGAGTGCAGACTAATCAAACAGTTAACGTTTTTGTCATTGGTTATTAAAGTAAATCGTACAAGTGGCTGTGCGGTAAACTGCAAAACTCGAATCTTATCAACTGTGCCAGTCAAATTAATCATGGAATCACTCCTTTAAATTATTTTTTTTGATGTACTTCAGCTTCAAGGATGTAACGTACTCTTAGTTTCCCGTCTTTTATAATTGTTTCCTTTTCTAAACTTACAGGTTGATTGCTTGTTCCTGTAGCAAGAACAGAAATAAAATTCAAGTCAATTTGGGTCTGAACGGTTTCTGTTGAATCTCTGTAAGAATCTGCAAGCTCATTTCCAAAGTTATTTCTAATAAATTCTTCCATCATACTAATCACCTCACTGTCATTATACGAACGTTTGTTCTTGTGTGTCAAGCGAACAGAAAATAAATATTTAGGAACAAAACGACTACCATTTGAATACCAAAATAATGGCATTCATGACTGCTGATGATAGATATAGAACACAGTAAACGTTGATTTAGTAGCATTTGAGTATTTATTTTTATTGATGAATAGAGTAAAAATAGAAGATGATATTCCGCATGTGGATATGAGGATTGGGTAGAAGACAATCCGTATATAAAAATATTTTTATAAGTTAAATGGATTAGACGATGATTCCTTGATGATTAATCAGAAAGTTATTGTATAATGAGTAATAAATAAGAGATGGATGCTGCTGCATGGAGAGTTTTTAGACCTGATTCAGTCAGAACGAGGAGGGGTCACTTGAATAGTGTGGATAAATACTTAGCATTTGCTAAAACAAATAAAGATAGATTTATTTCAGATATTGTAAAAGGCAAAAAAACCTTGTTTGACAGGGAAGCCATTTTTATGGCAGGAAGCCCTGGGGCGGGTAAAACAGAGGTTGTGCTTAGTTTGACTGAAAGTTATGAAAACTATGTTGTAATTAATGCAGACTATTTTCGAACGCAATTCCCTGATTATAATGGAAAAAATTCAAGCTTATTTCAAAAAGGTTCATCGTGGTTAGTTGAGCAGTCCGTAAAATATGTGTTGGAACAAGGATATTCATTTATTTTAGATGCAACATTTGCTATACCTAGTGCGGATAAAAATATAGTAAGAGTATTAAAAAATAATTTTTCAATAACCATTTTTTATGTCTATCAGCAACCAGAAATAGCATGGGGGTTCACTAAGAAAAGAGAGCAAGTTGAAGGAAGGTTTGTACCAAAAAATACATTTATCAATGCCTTTTTTCAATCTAGAGCAAATATTAAAAAAGTAAAAGAAAGACATCCAGAAATATTATTAAACTTAATTGTTAAAGACTATCAAAATAATATTTCAGAAACTCATTTTTCAGCAGACAATATTGAATTATCTTTACCTTTGACCTTATACACTGGAAGAACTGGAGGAGCGAATCCATGGATGAAAAAGAAGAAGTTAAGCGAATTGTAGATAAATATGGGCAAAGCATTAGACAATTACTCGATAATGGGACCATCAAAGAAGTGAAGACAGTATTTAAACATGTAGCAGACGAATCCAATCGCAAACAAAGGAAGTTAGTTGGATTAGATGACTAAAATGAAAATTATTGTTCGAAGGGAGCCTATATCGGGGTTCCCTTTTTGCGTATAGATAAGTGGGACGCTTCATTTTTCCGTGTCTCCTCCTGATAATTTTGTTACCCAACGAATGTAAGCTCTTTCTTCCGGGCGTTTCTGTAGTATAATGGAGATTATTTTAGCAAACAAACAGAATAGTTACTTATTCTGATCGCGCGGTTATAGATGTATTTGATGGTTCTATCGATAGTGAATAAAGGAGAATTAGGGATGGAAAAAGAGAATCGAAGGATAAAAATGACGAAACTTTTACTCACAGAGAGCTTTCTACAGCTTTTGGAGCAAAAGCCACTTTCGCGGGTTACTGTAAAGGAAATATGTGCGCATGCTGATTTGAATCGGTCGACTTACTATCGGTATTTTTCAAATCCGTATGATCAAATGGAAAAGCTTGAGAAGGAAATTATAGAAGAAATGCTCTCTTGGATTGATGCCGAAAGTGGGGAGCGTAAGCTATATTATGATGCGGAGGGTTTATATTCTCTGATTAAGCAAATCTTGGATTATATTGATTCCAAAAAAGACATGTTTCTGATTCTGTTAAGTAACAACAGAGATTTGAGTCTGCAAAAGGATATTTTAACGGTTCTTGCTGAAAAACTGCTCACAAAAGAAGTGAAAGATTCTGCGGACAACCATCTTCTACAGAAATTTGTTTTTACAAGCACTGGCTGTTTTGGTCTCATTTATTATTGGTTGGTGACGGATCGGCAAGAAGCGACTGAAGAGCTGTCAAAGCGGATTTCAGAGTATTGTCTAGAGGTTTTTCAGCATGAAATAGTTAAATAGAAGCGTTGGATTGATGAACCCTATTCGTTTTCTTTAGAGTGGAGCAATCGGATGTTACAAGTATTATAAGCTTCAAACACAAATGAGGATCTAGATAGAGTTCTAGATTCCAGACATAGAAAGTATTTTTTCAGCGGTAATATAACAGTGTAACAAGCTAAACTAGGTAACCTTAGAGCAGTTAATTGAATCTGATTAGCTGCTTTTTTGTTTGTCTGTGAGTGAGAATTGGAAGAAAGCGATAGTCATTATCTGCCAAGTTTTGTTAAATTAATTTCCAGTGATCGGCTAAAATTCCAACAGATTTTGCTAAAGTGTCGATTTCAAAACATTGCGAACAGCTTTGCTGATTGAATAGTTTTGGTCCATGCGTATAATCGAAAACATGAACGTGTTTATTAAGTAATCATTGAAGCTAAAAGAGAAAGGGGTCTGCATTATGGCAAACAGAATTTATTTATTAACAGGTGCAGCAGGATTTTTAGGAAATAATATAGCAAAACAGTTAATTGAGGCAGGCTGCAAGGTTCGTGGCCTAGTATTAGAAGGCGATCCAGCGGAAAAACATATTCCTCAAGGCGTTGATATTATCCACGGAGATCTGACTGATAAAGAATCTTTGGCGCGATTTTTCGAGGTCGACGCAGAGAATATTGTCTGTATACATTGCGCAAGTATCGTTTATTTAAAAGAAGAACCAAGTGAATTAGTCCGCCGTGTCAACGTGGATGGCACGCAGAATATTATTGATTTTTGTTTGAGCAAGAATGTCGAAAAATTGGTTTTTGTTAGTTCGACTGGAACGGTTTCGGAGCTTCCGCACGGAACGGCGATGAAGGAGCCGGAAGCTTTTGTAATGGATGATATCGTGGGTTATTATGGCAAGACGAAGGCGATGGCAACGCAGCTTGTGATGGATGCGGTGAAGAATCAAGGATTAAAGGCATCAATCGTCTATCCGACTGGAATTTGTGGACCGAATGATTATGCGCATGGCCCAGTTTCGACTTTCATCATTCAGTATTGCAATGGGGAAACTAAGATGGGCATTCCGGGCTCATTTAACTCAGTAGATGTCCGAGATCTTGCAGCAGGAACTATTGCTTGTGTAGACAAGGGCCGGATTGGGGAAGGCTATATTCTTGGAAATGAAGTGGTCTCTATGAAGGAGATGTTTCAATATATCAGTGAGGCAAGTGGCGTGAAGATTGTCCGGACGATTCTGCCTATGGCTGTTGCAAAACTGATTGTAAAAGGCGGCGTTCTAATGGAAAAAATAACAAAGAAAGAGCCCTTATTTACAGAATTAATGTTGTATAATTTAGTCCGCAACAATGCCTTTGATAGCAGTAAGGCAAGAAAGGAATTAGGCTACACCACGAGACCATTCTCAGAGACTATTCGCGACGAAGTTATCTGGTTGAAGGAGGAAGGTCAGATTCAGCTTAGCAAAGAATCATAAGGATAGGGTCGTATAACTTAAACGTAAAAACCAGCGCACTCTCAGTTAATCCTGAGGCATGCGCTGGTTTCTTTCACGTTATAAAAATGTTTTACCCTAATGGTGGTTGATGATTGTTTGAAGAGTTGTTGGCTTGTTGTTCTAACAAGTCGCGGATTTCGCTGAGGTAGATTTCGACAGCGGGTGTTTCTTCAAGTAACTCTTCCTCTTCTTCTTTTTTGCGAAGATTTTTGGCGCGGTTAGCGACTTTGACTACGATGAATAGCACAAATCCTGTAATCAGGAAGGTAATAATCGCGGTAATCACATCACCGAAGGCAAACTTAACCCCTTTGACTGGTGAGTAATCTAAAATAGAAGCGGCTTCCTCCAAATCTTTCCCATTTGTGAAGAGTGAGATGATTAAAGCGACTAGTGGCGTGATTAGGCCTTCAACAATTTTGTTAATAATGGCAGTAAAAGCACTCCCAATCACAACCCCAACAGCTAAGTCTAAGACGTCGCCTTTTGTAATAAATTCTTTGAATTCTTTAAGCACAAATTTTCCTCCTTTATTATTGCTACACCCTAGTATAACTAAGAACTTGTGAAATTTGAACCAATAAACGTTTACTAGTTGTAAAATTCCTCAAAGCCTGCAGAGCTATGCTATAATTGATAATACGTGAAAAAAGTGTAAAGGAGATTTTAAATAGATGATGACAGAATTAGTAAATGGCGTAAATTTCCACCTTTTACCGACCAAAAAATATAAAACTTTGCGAATATTTCTTCGTTTTACGGCGAGATTGGATCAAGCAACGAGTACCAAACGGACGTTGTTGAGCAGTTTACTGGAGACAAATAGTTTGAATTATCCTGATCAAACAAAATTAAGTGCTCGTTTGGCCGAATTATATGGCGCTAGCTTTGGCTTGAATGTGGGTAAAAAGGGGAATCTGCATTGGCTGAATGTTGGCTTAAATGTGGTGAATGGCAAATATGTCTCCGATGAACAGTTACTTTCTGAGGTGGTAGACTTTTTGAAAGAGGTCCTATTCTATCCAAATATCAAAGAGGGCGCGTTCGAAGCGCAAACCTTTGCCTTAGAAAAAGAGAATATGCGAGCGTATTTAGAGAGTCTAAAAGAGGATAAGCAAACTTATGCATCCTACTCGTTACAGGAATTGTATTTTGATAAGGATGCACATCAAAGAATTCCTAGTTTTGGGACCGTCGAAGCTCTGGAACAGTTGACAGCAGAAGCGTTGGCGGCCTATTACCATGAGATGATGGCTACTGACCAAGTGGATATTTTCATGGTTGGGGATGTCGATGAGGCAGCAGCGACGGCGCTAATCAGTCAGTTGCCGTTTGCGCCGAGAGCGACTAGTAAGCCTGAGATTTTCTATCAACAGCCAGTCAGTAATGTGATTGCTGAGCGTCAGGAGCAAGAAGCAATTACTCAGGCGAAATTAAATCTGGCATATTCGACAGATGTGTATTATGGTGAAACGCAACGCTTTGCCTTGATGGTTTTTAATGGCTTATTTGGCGGCTTCCCGCATTCTAAATTATTTATGAATGTCCGTGAAAAGGAGAGCTTAGCCTATTATGCTTCTAGTAGTGTCGATACCTTTAGAGGCTATATGACGGTTCAAACGGGCATTGACGGCGTAAATCGCAATAAGGTCATGCATTTAATTGCTGAGCAGCTGGAAAGTCTGCGTCAAGGGGAAGTTTCCGATTTGGAATTGGCTCAAACGAAGGCTATGCTGAGAAATCAGTACCTGTTATCTTTAGATAACCCGCAATCAGCGATTGAAACGAATTATATTAATCAATGGCTGCCGGAAACGGAGCTAACAGATGAGGCTTGGTTAGCTTTATTGGAGGGTGTGACAGTGGCTGAAGTCCAAGCCGTTGCCCGACAAATCAAGCTACAAGCGGTATTCTTTTTAGATGGGGAGAGCGACCATGAATAAAACATATTATGAACAAATAAATGAAGTTTTGTACCAAGAAACATTGCCAAATGGCTTACAAGTCTATTTATTGCCAAAAAATGAGTACCATAAAACGTATGGCTTGTTTAGTACCAATTATGGCTCAATCGATAATGAATTTATTCCATTAGGTGAAACGGAATTGACTAAGGTGCCAGATGGAATTGCTCATTTTCTAGAGCACAAAATGTTTGAAAAAGAAGACGGCGATGTTTTTCAATTGTTTGGTCAACAAGGTGCTTCCGCTAATGCTTTTACCAGCTTTACTAAGACGAGCTATCTATTTTCGACCACCGATCAAGTGATGCAAAATCTAGAAACGTTGATTGATTTCGTGCAAGCACCTTATTTTACTGAAGAGACGGTGGAGAAGGAAAAAGGCATTATCGGTCAAGAAATTCAGATGTATGAAGATGATGCAAATTGGCGCTTGTTTTTCGGGATTTTGGGCAACCTGTACCCGAAACATCCGTTGCATATTGATATTGCGGGGACGATTGAAAGCATCGGCGAAATCACTGCGGAGGATTTGTACACTTGTTATCGAACATTTTATCATCCGAGTAACATGACGTTATTTGTGGTGGGTAAAATGGACCCTGAAGAAATGATGACAACTATCCGTGAAAATCAAGCGGCCAAAGAGTTTGCGCCAGTCAAAGAAATTGTCCGTCATTTTCCTGAAGAAGGCCCGACTGACTTAATCAAAGAAAGTCAATTAGAAATGGCTGTGTCACGACCTAAATTTGTTTTAGGCATCAAAGGTACAGCGGAATTACCAGAAGAAGGCCGCGAATTATTGCGCTTTAAGCTAGCTATGAGTTTATTTATGCAGTTGGTGTTGGGTAATACCTCTCAAAGTTATTTAAATCTGTATAATTCAGGCGTAATCGATGACTCGTTTGGCTTTGAATTTAATTTGGATCGTAGTTTCTATTTTGCCGACTTCAGTGGCGATGCGGATCAGCCAGTGGAAGCCGCAAATAAAATTGAAGAAGTGTTATTAGGTTTTAAAGAAAATCCAGAAATTAACCAAGAGAATTTGACGTTATTAAAGAAAAAAATGTTAGGGAAATATTTCCAATCATTAAACTCGCTCGAATATATTGCCAATCAATTTACTCAAAGCTTGTTTGGTGACACCACGCTCTTTGATATGCCAGAAGTCATCCAGTCGATTGAACTTTCTGATGTCATGGCTGTCGCAGAGTCATTTGTGCAAGCTGAAAACTGTAGTCGATTCTACATGTATCCTAAAAAATAAGCACAAAAAATAGCGTATTATTCGACTGAAATTCGCCGACTGCCTATGATTTTCAGTCGGCTTTTTCTATAACCTTGAAAAACTATTAAGTTTCGTTTTAGACTTATAAGAAACCTATCCCCAGCTCGCCTATTTTGTGGTATTCTTAGAGAGGTCAGAAATCTGTTCCAACGTTTTTGACAGACTTAATTTGAACGAGAATTGGTTCAAAAGATGGCCTTGAAAATAAGTGGACAGCAAATTTAGTGTGCATAAGTTTCGTTAAATCAGGAACTTATTGCGTATAATAGAGCTTACGAAGCCAAAATGAGTAATAATTGGGCCGGTTTCTTGCACTCATTGAAAGAGTAGCGGTGTAATAAATAACGGCCAACAGTAGAATGCTGTATCAGATGGATGAATAAGCATAAATAAATGACAAAATTGCCTCAGTTTTAGGGGATGCAATAAATTAGACTGGAGAAGATGAGCGAGTGGCCAATGGATATATAGGAGATAAATTACGGCAAGCCCGTTTAGATAAAAATATTTCGTTAGATGAACTGCAGCAAATGACGAAAATTCAAAAACGCTATTTAGAAGCGATTGAATCAGATAATTATGACTCATTGCCAGGAACTTTTTACGTGCGCGCATTTATTCGACAATATGCGAACGCGGTGGGCGAAGATGGGGAACATTTAGTTGCTGTATTTAACGGAGAAGAAGATTTGTACCCGGTAGACCGGATCAAACGACCTGAACCGGAGCTTGCGAATGGGTCAAGAAAAGATATTTATGAAGATGAACACACACCAAGTCGTTTTGTCAGAAGTTTACCAGCAATTGCGCTGGGACTAGTTGCATTAGCTATTTTAATTGTTGTTTTTTATTATACATGGCAAAATCGACAATCAGATCCGATTATTGGCAGTCCGGCTTCATCGGTGAGTGTAGAAAATGAAGTGACAACTGAAACGACTGAAAGTAGCAGTCAAACGGCAGAAACATCAACAAGTAGCTCTTCAACAGAGAGCACGACGCAAGAGTCTTCAACCACCGAGTCAGAAGAGCCTAAGATGAAAATATCTTTGGATAGTCAAGCGGGGGATGATGTTAATATGACCTTTGCGGAAGCAACAAGTCCGATTAAGCTTGATTTTGAAGGTCAAAATGACATTTGTTGGATTGGGATTATGGTAGATGGTGCCTACATTTACCAATATACTTTACAGCCTGATGAAAAGCAGTCAACGACGCTACCTGAGAATCTTGCCAATGCAACAATCGTCATCGGTGCAGGAGCGAATGTCAAAATTAAGGCCAATAATGAAGCGGTCAACTTTAATCCGAAAAATGAAGCGTTAAGAAAGAACGTTAATTTGACGGTGACTTATCAACAATAAAAACGAGAAAGTTAGGCGAACTTGGCCTAACTTTTCTTGAGTGTTCTTGTCACTTTAGTGGAAAGTTTTGGCTTTCTCACGTAAAATAAGAGAGAGCAAGAGAGGGGTATTTTTGTGAACTTACCAAATAAATTAACGGTGTTACGTATTTTTATGATTCCCATATTCATAGTGATTTTGGCGCTGAATCTCGACTGGGGTAGCTTAACTGTGGGCGAGGTTCACTTGGAAATTACGCATTTAGTGGCCGCAATTATTTTTGCCGTAGCCAGCATTACAGATTGGTTGGACGGAAAGATTGCTCGTTCTCAAGGATTGGTCACGAATTTTGGGAAATTTGCCGATCCATTGGCGGATAAAATGTTAGTGATGACGGCGTTTATTATGCTCGTCGGTCAAGACAAAGCGCCTAGTTGGGTCGTAGCGATTATTGTCTGTCGTGAATTAGCAGTTACTGGTTTGCGTTTATTATTAGTCGAAGATGGCGAAGTTATGGCGGCTGCCTGGCCTGGAAAAATTAAAACGGCGACACAGATGGTAGCGATTATCTTATTATTGATCGACAATGTGCCATTTAATTTAATCAGTCTGCCACTAGCAGACATCATGCTGTACATTTGCTTAGTGTTTACTATCTATTCTGGAGTTGACTACTTTGCCAAAAATAGCCATGTCTTCAAGGGTTCCATGTAATAATTTGACTGATTAGCTAAATAAAAAGTTGCTTGAAAATAGAAAAATGATTATTTGAGTCCAATCAGAGTAAAGAAGCTAGGTGTTAGCTTCTTTTTTTTGTTAAAATAAAGAAAGTTGAGTCTCGCTCAAAAAGAGACCTGAAACTTTACTGAAATAAATCAAAAAAGGTTGAGAAGAAAGCCAAAGAAAAAGTTTGCGAAACCAGTGAGCCAAAAAGGTGATCTAAAAAGGCAATAAAATTCCGCTAAAAAAATAAATCTATTTTCTTGGCGTATATTACTTTGTGGAAGAGGGAAAAATTATGAAGGCAGAAATCATTGCGGTAGGAACCGAATTACTATTGGGTCAGGTGGTTAACACGAATGCGACGTTTATATCTGAGCAGTTAGCAGGGCTAGGATTAGATGTGTATTATCAAACGGTGGTAGGCGATAACCGCGCGCGTATTGAGGAATTATTAGTTTTAGCTGATACACGTAGTGATTTAGTTGTATTATGCGGGGGTTTAGGACCAACTGAGGATGATTTAACGAAAGAAGTTGTGGCGGCGCATGTGGGGAAACCGCTCGTTCAAGATCCACAAGGTTATGCTGTTTTACTAGAATTTTTTAAGAAATCAAACCGCGCGATGACAGAAAATAATTTACAACAAGCATTGACGATTGAAGGGAGTATTACGTTGCAAAATCCTAATGGGCTAGCAGTGGGTTCGTTATATCAAGGCGATAAAAGTACGTATTTACTTTTACCGGGACCGCCTAGTGAACTGAAACCAATGTTTCGTCAATGCGCGATTCCTGAGTTGGCGAAAGTTTTCCCTGCTGACGAGAAACTTTATTCGACAGTCTTGCGTTTCTATGGGATTGGCGAATCCCAACTGGTGACGGATTTAGCAGAGTTGATTGAAACACAAACGAATCCGACAATTGCGCCTTATGCCAAAGAAAATGAAGTGACTCTAAGGATTACCGTCAAAACAGCTGATGAAGCTGAGGCAGAGCGATTGTTAAAAGTTACCGAAGAGAAGATAATGGCTCGAGTGGGCGAGTTTTTCTACGGCTATGGTGATGACAATAGTTTAGCGGCGGTAGTGGTAGATTTATTACGTCAGGCAGATCAAACGGTGACTGCGGCAGAGAGTTTGACTGCAGGTCTATTCCAATCAACCTTAGGTGGGATTCCAGGAGTATCTGAAGTCTTTCCAGGTGGCATGGTGACCTATTCGCCTCAGTCGAAAGTAGCCGTTTTAGGGGTCAAAGAAGAGACAATTGCAAAGCATGGAGTCGTCAGTGAAGCCTGTGCAAAAGAAATGGCGCAAGCAGTCCTAGAACTGGAACAAACTGATTTTGCGGTCTCCTTTACCGGTGTCGCAGGTCCAGATGCGCTAGAAGGTCAAGCAGCTGGAACGGTTTGGATTGGCTTAGCAAAGAAAGATGGAACAGTTGAAGCGAATTGCTATCAGTTCAACCGAAATCGTGCTTATGTGCAAAAAAGTGCGGTAATGAAAGGATTAGACTTGATTCGTCGAGCCATTTTATCAGAAAAATAAAAATGCGAATATTTGTTCGGTTTTTCTTGATTTTTTGAAAAAAAAAAGCTATGATAGTTTTATCGAAAAGAAACGTAACTGGTGAATTTAGCTAGTACGTTTAACTATAAGGAGGATTATCCGATTGGCAGATGATCGTAAAGCAGCCTTAGATGCTGCACTAAAAAGAATAGAAAAGAATTATGGTAAAGGCTCTATTATGAAGCTAGGTGATAAGATAGACCAACAAATTTCGGTTATCCCAAGTGGCTCTCTAGCTCTTGATGTAGCTTTAGGTGTCGGTGGTTATCCTCGTGGCAGAATCGTTGAAGTCTATGGACCAGAAAGTTCAGGTAAAACAACTGTTGCGCTTCATGCTATCGCTGAAGTGCAAAAAAATGGCGGAACAGCAGCCTTTATTGATGCTGAGCATGCCTTAGACCCGCAATATGCCCAAAAATTAGGGGTTAATATTGATGAATTGCTTCTTTCTCAACCAGATACAGGTGAACAAGGTTTAGAAATCGCTGATGCTTTGGTTTCAAGTGGTGCTGTCGATATTGTTGTTATTGACTCAGTAGCAGCCTTAGTACCACGTGCCGAGATTGATGGTGAGATGGGTGATAGTCACGTCGGATTACAAGCTCGATTGATGTCACAAGCACTACGTAAATTATCAGGTTCGATTAATAAAACCAAAACAATTGCTATTTTCATTAACCAAATTCGTGAAAAAGTCGGCATCATGTTCGGGAACCCAGAAATTACACCAGGTGGACGTGCCTTGAAATTCTACGCAACGATTCGTTTAGAAGTTCGTCGTGCAGAACAATTAAAACAAGGAACAGATATCATCGGGAACCGTACAAAAATTAAAGTCGTAAAAAATAAAGTAGCGCCACCATTTAAAGTGGCTGAAGTTGATATGATGTATGGCTTAGGAATCTCTCAAGAAGGCGAGCTATTAGATATGGCTGTCGAGAAAGATATCGTTGATAAGAGTGGTGCATGGTATTCATACAAAGAAGATCGTATTGGTCAAGGTCGTGAGAATGTCAAAGTCTACATGACAGCTCATCCTGAGATGATGGCTGAGGTTTCTGCTCGTGTCCGTGAAGCATACGGCATTGGCGATGGCTCAACATTAGTAGAAGAAGGCCAAGAAGAATTACCATTAGACGAAGAATAAATCCAAATAGATAATGAAGAAGTGCCAGTGGTAGCATAAAACTATCACGGGTACTTTTTTGATGTCTGGTCTATAACTAAAAAAAATACGCGAACACCTTCAACTACTTCATGAAGATGTTCGCGTATTTTTTTATAAAGTGTACTAAGCGATACCCAATGCTGAGAGAAGCATAGAAATAATTACAATAACTAAGATAATCCAGTTTAAATTTACTTTTTTATTTTTCATAAAATATAGAGAAAGTAACGTAACAGACAGTGGAACTAACCCAACAAATATTTGATCTAGGATATCTTGAATAACTAATGGATTATCTTTTACTGCAGCATATTCTAAGGTTGTTTTAAAGGAAACGGTGTTAAAAGTCATACCACCAGCCATAATCAGTCCTAGTGTAGAGGCTGCTTTAGTAAGTATGTCCATTAATCCCTTATCGTAAAGCTCCTGAATGTAGGTAGCACCTAAACTATACCCCATAAATCCACTGTAATATCTAACAATCACAGAAGGGATATTGTATAAAGCTAAAAATATAATTGGTGCTAGGATATTTCCTTGTTGTCCGATATTGATAGCAATACCTGCTGCTAATACTCGCAAAACTCCCCAAAAGATTGAGTCACCGATACCAGCCAAAGGCCCCATTAAACTTGTTTTAACCGCAGGGATCGATTCTACGTCAAAATCTGATTTAAGGCTATTTTCTTTTTCCATTGCTGCTGAAATACCCATGACAAAAGGAACGACATTCCCAGTTGTATTAAACCAAGTCATATGTCTTTGTAGAGCTTGTTTGCGATCTTCTTCGTTTGTATAGAATTTATTAATAAAGGGCATCAAAGATACGCAAAAGTTAACACCACCAGACTTTGCGAAACTACCGTCTGCATATAATGAAAAAGATCTAAAAAACATTTTTCGAATCATTTTTTTCTCATCTGAACTTATATTCTCAAATTTAGCCAAAGAATTCATCCTCCTCTGAAAGTTCTACTTTGTCAGTAGTTACTGTATTGAGTTTAGTAAATCTAAAATCATTCATACCCATTGTGATAACAAAGATTAAACCGAATCCTGCTAAGGCAATTAATGGAATATTTAGATAAGCCACAGCTAGAAATCCTAAGAAGTAGTATATGGCTAAAGAATTTGTCCAAAGCATTTTTAAAAGAATAGCTACCCCAACTGCTGGTAATAAACCTCCACAGACTTGCAGCCCATTCATAATTACTTCAGGAATACTATTTACGAACACTTCAACTGCACTGGAACCGATTAATACTGAGATGAAAACGATAATTGGAAATACTGAAAATTTCAGTACCCATAAAGAATAATGCATACGGAAAATAGCTTTATCATTTCCTTCAGCTGCTAAACGGTCATACGTGGGTGCAAAGATACTCATTACTACATTCATCAAAGTTTCGACATAAGCCGCCAAAATTCCAATAGGTAGTGCTAAAGCTAAAGCGACTTCGTTTCCCCCACCTAAAATAATTGCAAAGCCTGCTCCAAAGACAGTTCCTACACATGGGTTTGCAGAAACTGCACCGCCAATATTTACGGCTCCCATGAAAACAGCCTCTAAAGCTGCGCCGATAAGTACACCTTGTTCCACATCACCTAAGACTAAACCTACTAAAGATCCCACAACGATGGGACGATCAAGCATGCTTTGTCCGAGTAACCAATTACCACCAAAAGTTATAAAAGTTACTAGTGCTAATAATGCTGCTGTTCCTACCATATTACCCCTCCTTAAAATCTGACTCTTTAACTAAGTCAGTTAATTTACTTTTTTTGTCACTAGGTAGCATTTGGAAATAAGTATTAGAATTGATTTTTTCTAACTCTTCGATTTTTTTGTAATCTTCATGAGTAATTCTCATTTCAGGCAAAATACTGATTCGCTTCAAGTCAGAACGAACCATTCTGCCATAGTTGCCCAGATTTATATAGTCAATTTCCGGAAATTTTTTGCTCAGTGTTAAGGCATCATCTAAATTATTGACAAGAATCATGATTTTCATTCCTTGTGCTTTCGGGTTCTCTAATAATTGAATCGTATCCATAATATTTTTAATAATTACTTTTACATTATTTGGTGTGGCCATTTTTAAAGCCATCTGCTGTGTCTTGTCATTTGCTACATTATCATTGGCTACGACAATTCCTTGTACGCCCAATTCTTTTGTCCACATCATACCTGTTTGTCCATGAATTAATCGGTCGTCTAAACGTAATGCTACAATCATCTTATTGTCCTCCTATTTTTAATCGAAAAAGTCTTCGTTTGTTTCTTCAGCTTTAGTAACTCTTAATTGCGTGCGACTGCCTTCTAAAATTGCAGGCAGGTTTTTCTGGAAGTCAGAAATATCAGCAAACGGGGTCAGTAATATTTCCATAATTACAGGTAAATTGGTTCCTGTTATGATCGTTACTGGTGCATCCCCATAGGCTAAAAAAGCATTTTGATTGACGCTTCCACCATATAAATCAGTAAAAATGATGTTTAGATCTTGTGGAGATGGCGTAGTAAAGAATGTATTTAGTGTCTCTTGCCAATCTTCTTCGTCGCTTAAGTACGCGGCGATAGCTTTTAGTTGTACATCTGCCTGCTCGCCAACTAAAAGGTTTAAGGCACTTTCGAAACCAGTTGCAAGGTGTCCATGGGTTACAATCGCAATTTTTTTATTCATTTGTGTCCTCCTCAATGTAATTGAAAAACTTGAAGTCCGCGCTTTTCCTCCCTCCAGATAAGTCATTACAATGCAAACCAATAAAGCTTCCAGTAAAGGCACTTCCAACACTACCAGTGAAGGGTTTTGCAATATAATCATCAGATAGTTTGTAGGTATCTACTTCTTTATTGATTTTTATCCAGTCTTGGTTATCTTGTGAAAAGTAGAAAGACAATTTATCCGGGGTAACTACAACTTTCATGTAGATTGGGCCATCATCTAATGGGATTTTATTTTTTTTAAGTGGCCAATCCATCACTTGTCCTTCGCACTGCATAATATCAATGACTCTTCCTAAGACATCATCATGGGAAATGTATAAAGAAATCCAGTTCTTAGTATTATAGAAGCAAGTAATTCCAGCCATTTGTTGGAAATTATCTGGTTCAAACTCAACTTGAGTTACAACGGTGAAATTTAAACTTTCGAATCTTCTGGCAACTAGTGACTGTTGGAAAACAGAATAGAGTGATTCGCCGCCAATTAGACGTAAGTATCCTGGACGTTGAGAGAGAGTACCCATCGTTTCGTTAAAAGGGACTCTCAATGTTTGGAACTCACTTGGTAATTCAGAAACTGAGAAGTTACCATCCCAAATAGTTGGTTCGAGTCCTTCTGTGGTAGAGATTTTTGGTGCAGGTACTTCTATTTGAGCGATTCTCCCTCCTTGTACATAGGGCCAATCATTTTCCCAATAAATTTTTGCTAGGCTTGTCTCTCTTCCTAATGGACAAAAACCTCGTTCTTCTAAAATGGATTTTCCTTTTCTTTTGATTGGCCGAGCCATAAGATAAGTCATATACCATTCTCCAGAATCAGTTTGTATGAAGTCTGCATGGCCAGCCTTTTGAATATGATTTCGTGGGTCAGACCAAGTAGATAAAATTGGGTTTTCTGGATGAACTTCATAAGGTCCGTAAATAGAAGTCGCTCGAGCAAGCGTGACTGCATGTTCATATTTAGTGCCACCTTCAGCAGTAACTAAATAATAATAGCCGTCTTTATAAAATAGATTAGGTCCTTCTGTTTTTCCAAGGTCAGTTCCAGTAAAGATAATTTGTTTTTCACCCATCAGCTTTTGTTCAGTTACGGAATATTCTTGAATCGCAATTCCGCCATACCAAGGGTTATAATTTCGATAATCATAAATTAAGTTTAACATGTATTTTTTGCCATCTTCATTGTGAAATAGGGAAGGATCAAATCCACTGCTATTTAAAAATACTGGATCAGACCAATCTCCATCGATTTCATCACAAGTAACTAAATAATTATGAACATCTTTAAAGGCTCGATGCTCTTTCATGTTTGAGTAAATTAACCAAAATTTATCATCATGATAAGTTAGGCTTGGAGCCCAAACACCTCCACTATCTGGAACTCCATACATATCTAGTTGGTTTGTTCTAGTCAAAACAGTAGCTGCAAAAGTCCAATCTTTTAAATTGTTCGATTTATATACGCGTACGCCTGGAAACCATTCAAATGTTGATACAGCAATGTAATAAGTGTCTCCTTTCTTACAAATACTCGGATCTGGATTGAATCCTTTTAATATTGGGTTTATAATCATTTTGTGCACTCCTTTTTTAAACCGCTTTCTTAAAATGAATTATATATATTAAGGTAGCCAATGAGAATATCATAAATCATTGTTTTTTTACCATTTTTTAATCTGGAGGTCTTTTTCATGAAAGCCGATTTCACAAATATCAAAATGTTACCTAATCAAGATGTATCTATTCGATTAACCTCAGCACATAAACAAACAGTCAAAAAAGAATGGGATGTTGGCGAGGAAATCCATAACTCTTTCGAAATACTTAAAGTAATTGCAGGTGAACAACAGTCTATTATTAACGGGGTTGATCATTGCCTTACAAAAGATGCCATTATTATTTTGCCACCTAAGCTGTTACATCATAATATTTGTAAAAGCGAAAGTGGATTAACGTATTTCTGTATTCATTTTCATATTGATGAACCGAGTTTAAAATATGCTTTGGTCAATTCCCTACCCCTAATTATTACTAAAGATTACACGGAATATGACAAAATTAATGAAGTCATTAAGCAGTGGATTGATATGCTAGATAAGGATACTCCGTATGACGTAATTGATAAGCTAAAAACACAGACTGTTTTTACGGAATTACTAATTGTACTCTCGGAATTATTTTTAACTGATAATAAAACCTCTTCTTCAAGCTTTATTTATGCTCAAGAATTAGCACAAAAAATCAAACAGAATTTTAGATGGTATACGAATAACCCAAGTCATAGAAATAAAGAATTATTAAGCATTAGTTGCTTGATTAATGAGATAGGTATCAGCCACAATCATGGCATCCAGGTTTTTAAAGAAGTCTATGGTGTCTCACCCAAAAAATACCTTGATGAGCTTAAATATCAAGAAGCTAAATTATTATTACAATATCCATTTTCTTCTATTGAAGATATTTCGGAACGTATTGGCTATAGTAATCCAGGTCATTTTAGTCGTCAGTTCAAATTATGGAGTGGGATTTCACCGTTGCATTATAAAATAAAACAAAGGGAGACATAATAAAGCTAAGTTGAGTGCTACTTATTTTTGGTATTTGTGAAGGGAGATATGACTAAAAAGAAGAATAGGGAGTGATTCGTTTCTTTTGAGGAAAGAACAATTCAAAAGCTTAATCTTTAAAATTTTTGTAAGCGATTAATCACTTGTTATAAATAACAAAAAAGTTTAGAAATACATAAGAAAAACGCTAAAAATAACAGATAGTTTCATTATCAAAAAAAAATTTTAGGGTTGGAGGCTTTATCTAATCAATTTGAGGGCAATTTCAGGTAAGACTCTCCGTAATTAAAGTTGACACTCACCCTTACAAACATTAGAATAAAGTAGTGTCTAATCACACATATGCAAGTAGGCATATTGATAATTAAAAATAGTTTATCAAAAAACTACAATAATAATTTAATGAAAAAGAAAGATAGTATGGAGGTGGATTCAATGGGACTTACTATTCTCCTCGCTATCATCGGTTTAATTGTCGGCCTTGTTTTAGGCTTTGTATTCGAAAAATCTCGTCATACAAAAGAGATTGACGGTGCAAAAAATTCTGCTGTAGGCATCTTAGAAGGTGCACGCAAAGAAGCAGAAACCCTAAAAAAAGAGGCTTTGTTGGAAGCTAAGGAAGAAAACCAAAAGTATCGGTCAGAAATCGAAAGTGAGCTGAAAGAAAGCAAATTAGAAGTTAAAGCACAAGAAAATCGTTTGCTGCAAAGAGAACAATCTTTAGATCGTAAAGATGATTCTATCGAAAAACGCGAAAACTCACTGGAAGACAAAGAAGAAAAACTTGGTGCCAGACAGCAATTAATTGACGAGCGAGAAAAAGAAGTTGAAAAATTAATTGAAGAACAAAAACATGAATTAGAACGAATCGCTGGATTATCTAAAGATCAAGCAAAAGGCGTCATCATGAAAGAGACAGAAGAGGAATTGAATCATGAATTAACAGTCATGGTCAAAGAATCTGAACAACGGGCAAAAGAAGAAGCAGATCGTAAAGCGAAAAACTTACTTTCTCTAGCTATTCAACGTTGTGCAGCTGATCAAGTCTCTGAAACAACGGTCTCTGTTGTCACATTACCAAATGATGAGATGAAGGGTCGTATCATCGGTCGTGAGGGTCGAAACATCCGCACACTGGAAACACTAACTGGGATTGATTTAATTATTGATGATACGCCGGAAGCGGTCGTGTTATCAGGTTTTGATCCAATTCGTCGTGAGATTGCTCGAATGACCTTGGAAAAATTAATTCAAGATGGTCGAATTCACCCAGCTCGTATTGAAGAGATGGTGGAAAAATCTCGTAAGGAAATGGATGAACGGATTCGTGAGTATGGCGAACAAGCAGCTTTCGAAGTTGGCGCACATACGTTACATCCAGATTTAATCAAGATTCTAGGACGTTTACGTTTCCGTACAAGTTATGGACAAAATGTCTTAAATCACTCAATCGAAGTAGCCAAATTAACGGGCGTCTTAGCTGCTGAATTAGGCGAAGATATCCAATTGGCAAAACGTGCTGGTTTACTACATGATATCGGTAAAGCGTTAGATCATGAAATTGAAGGTTCTCACGTTGAGATTGGTGCTGAACTTGCTGCCAAATACAAAGAAAATTCAGTAGTGATTAATGCGATTGCCTCTCACCATGGAGACGTCGAAGCGACTTCTGTCATTTCTGTTTTAGTAGCAGCTGCTGATGCATTATCTGCGGCAAGACCAGGTGCGAGAAGCGAATCATTAGAAAATTATATTCGTCGTTTAGAAAACTTAGAAAATATCTCAAATGGCTTTGAAGGCGTTGAATCAAGCTTCGCTGTTCAAGCTGGACGTGAAGTTCGTGTTATGGTTAAACCAGAAGAAATTTCTGATTTAGATGCGGTTCGTTTAGTCAGAGATATCCGTAAGAAGATTGAAGATGACTTGGATTATCCAGGTCACATCAAGGTCATTGTGATTCGTGAAACACGCGTCACTGACTATGCGAAATAATTTATTACAAACAATAGAGACAGAAACCTTAGCAATAGGGTTTCTGTTTTTTTCTTCGCTTTTCTGTGAGTATAATTTTTCGGCAGCTATTTCTCACGTTGATTTATCTAGTTCACGCGTAGTTGTGTTTTTTTCTGACAGTCTACCTACATTGTCTATTTCCTTATTTTGAATCAGTGGCAAATACGACCAGAATAGGCTACTATTAAGTACATAAATTAGGCGAAATTACTTGATAGAGGGTATTTTTTTGGAATTAGCGAAACTAGGTTTAAAAGCTCTGGAATGTAAGAACATGAAAAATAACGAAGGAAGTCTGTATTGTGAAAAAGAGAATGCAACAATTTTATCAGCTAGCCAAAAAGCATAGTCTGATACTTAAACTGATATTTTTTGGCTCGATTTTGATTTTTGTCTCAAGTCAGGTGGCAAATATTGCCCATGGCATGAGCTGGCATGATATTTTAGAAACAATGAAACAACAAAATAAATTAAACTTACTGTTGATGATGTTGACAGGTCTGGTAGGTGTGCTACCGATGTTGTTGTATGACTGGGTGACTGTCCGTGTGCTAGAAAAACAAGGGAAACCTAAGATGGCGCGAAAAGAATGGTTTGTGGCAGCTTGGACAACGAATACTATCAATAATTTAGCAGGCTTTGGTGGCGTGATTGGAGCTAGCTTGCGCGCGAAGTTTTATGGAGCAGGGACTGATAAAAAACGCGTCCTAGCGACGGTCTCGAAAGTTGCGTTATTTATGCTTTCAGGTTTATCAATTTGGGCTTTTCTGACTTATGTGGATAGTTTGTTTATTCATAAGAACACTCTTTTCTTAAACTACTGGTTCTGGCTAGCAGGCGGCAGTTTCGTCGCACCAGGCTTGATATTTCTAGTCTATTTAAAGAGGAAAACACTCTTCAAAGAATTTGTACCGAAAGGGATTATTGGATTAATTAGTGCTTCTTTCGGTCAGTGGACGGGTGCGCTGGCTGTCTTTCTAGTTATCGGTCATTTAATGGCGGTGCCTATCCAAATGGTTGATATTTATCCGATGTTCATTATTGCTACGCTGATCGGTATGTTGACAATGGTGCCTGGTGGTATGGGGACCTTCGACGTGTTGATGATTTTAGGGATGAGCCAATTAGGGGTAAATCAGGACACAGCAGTCGTTTGGCTGTTGTATTATCGCTTATTTTATTATCTAGTGCCTTTTTTATCTGGGTTAATTTTATTTTTGACGCATGCGGGGGTCAAGGTAAATCGATTCTTCGATGATTTGCCACATTTATTTTCTCAAAAAATTGCCCATAGCATCGTAGTAGCTGCCGTGTATTTTGCGGGGATTATGATGGTGTTACTCTCGACAGTCACTAATTTGTCAGCTATTAGTAAAGTTTTCCAGTTTCTGTTACCATTTTCTTTTAATTTTTTAGATCAAACCTTGAATCTATTGGTAGGTTTTTTGCTACTAGGCTTAGCTAGAGGACTTTCGATGAAAGTAAAAAAAGCTTTTTGGCCGACGATTTTTTTATTAAGCTTCGGGATTGTAAATACTATTCTGCGGACCACTTCGCTACGTTTAATCATCGTCTACTTACTGATTGTTTTAGCAGTCTGGATCTCTAGAAAAGAGTTCTATCGAGAAAAGTTTGTTTACTCTTGGGAGGCAATCATTGCAGATGGGCTACTTTTTGGCTTTCTTTTTATTGCCTATGCGGTGGCTGGCTATTTCAGTAATAAAGGACAGGCATTTCCGGGTAAATTAATTTCAAATAAATTCTTTTTATTTCCCGCGGATGATATCTGGTTTTCCGGTTTGGTTGGTTTAGGAGTGTCATTACTCGCACTAGTGACGTTATACCAATACCTAGCGAGCACCGATGTTCCATTAGGAAAAGAGTTAGATGAGCCGCGGTTTGAAGCACTTCTTCATCGATATGGCGGTACCAACGCTAGTCATTACCTAGAGTTACCTGGGTATACGTACTTTTATTACCAAGAAGATGGGCTGGATGAAGTGGTCTTTGGTTATCAAATGAAAGGCAATAAATGCTTTGTTTTAGGTAATCCGATTGGAAATCAAGACAAGTGGAAGGCAGCGACCTTAGCATTTATGACTCAAGCAGATAAGTTGGGGTATCAGTTGGCATTCCATAAAATTTCTGAACAATATATTGTGATTTTGCACGATTTAGGCTTTCATTTTGTGAAGATTGGTGAGGCCGCGATTGTTCATTTGCAAAAAGAAAATCTTCCCTCTTTTACCGAGACTTTCGAATTGAAGAAGTTACTTAAAGAAGGGTTTTATTTTACTTTTTACCCAGTTTTACCTAGTGAAATTTATCAGGAATTAAAACTTATTTCGACAGAATGGCTTGATGGACAGGCAGAAAAATATTTTTCTGTCGGGCGCTTTGAAGAAACCTATATAAATAAAAGTGGGGTAGGGATTGTCCGCAATCCAGCAAATAAGATAGTCGGTTTTATTACTCAGCAACCAGTCAACAATCAGGTCGCATCCTACGATTTATTACGTGTAGCGAAGGGTCAGCCTGCTAGTTTACCTGATTTTTTGATTGCCCATTTAATGGAGTATTATAAACAGCAAGGGGAAAAAGAAGTTGATTTGGGTATGGCCCCACTGGTTAATGTTGGCGATACTCGCTTTTCCTTCTTTGAAGAGAAGATTATGCATATCATTTATAACTATGGCACGTCCTTTTATGGTTTCCAAGATAATTATGAAGCCAAAAATAATTACGTTGATGCCTGGCAAGGTCGCTATTTTGCCTATATGAAGAATAGTCGCTTTACCTTGACTGCCGGACAATTGTTGTTATTAATCGGTCGCGGTAAAACCAAAGGAATCACAGTAGCAGAAGAAGCGATGATTGAAGTATAATGCCACACGTAAATTAAGACAAAGTAAAGTTATAAATGGCAAATAGTTGGCAGTTCTTCGATTAATTACTAATAGAAAAGACAAATAGACTGGGTAAATATGTAAATTGTTTACCCAGTCTATTTGTCCTTGATTTTATTGGTTGAGCAAATTGCTGTAGCTTAGATAAAGGGCGGTAAAACGGGTATCATTTCTGGGATCCCATGGCTTAGGCCGCCCACAGAAGTGGAGAATTGAGGTGTGTTCCATGACCCAATGAATGTCGTGCTTGCGTAAGCTTCGAGCTAGGTAACTGGTATACATGCGAGCGTCATAATTCCAGCGTTCTTCAGGCACTTCCACGGTATATTTTCCATACAAATAATTTAAGATATCTTGATCGGGTAAAAAGAGCTGAGCATCGTATTTCTCGATGGTCGCACTGATGTCCTCCCAGCGAACTTTCTCGCGCATCATGGTAAGATTCATTAGCAAGACACCTGAATTATAGTAACCGTGTTCTAAATCTAGCCGAACTTTATTGAGTGGGGTCGAGACATCCAGTAAACCAGTATGTCTGGCAGCTGCGAACATCGCGTCATCGATGGGTGTTTCCCAAAGTTCAGTCAAGGAATTGATGACCAGTATATCAGGATCTAGATAGAGAACCTTGGTCAAATGGGTAGGTAAGATTTCCCCAGCTAATAGTCGGAAATACATTTCTTTCGGATAACGAGCGACCGTCGGAGCGTTTGTCCAAATAGAGCCATCTACGGTAACGGGCTGTAATTCATGGCCTAAATCTATCAGAAAAGACGAGAGTGCTCCAAGTTCCTGTTCAGGGATACTTTCATGAATCAGCCAGACGCGAAAAGTTTGGTGTGGATTATTATGATGAATAGACAAAAGAGCCACCTTCAATGGTTGTAGATATCCTTCATTGAGCGTAAATAGTAAATCAATTTTTTCTTTCATTGAATCTCTCCTCGTTCTCTTTACTCCTAACAGTAATCTATTGGCGCTACAAGTACGGTGACTACTGGAATGAGCCTGGTTTTCTCATGGATTATGTAGATATCTTTAGTGTATCCTAATGCCCTTTTTTTTACAAAGGAGGGGCTATTACGGATAGAAGGCCGTCTGTAGCTGTTAATGAAATCTGGCATTGAATGAAATCGATTAAGTTTTTACAAAGGTAAATAAAAGGAGTAAACTAGAAATTGTGAAAAAGTTTCAATTATGCGAATAAAACCGCTAGTTTCGTTTGTTTTAGAATGAGTGAAGTTTTCCGATTTTTCACAAGTCAGAATTTTTTTTACAGAAGAATTCATGATAGAATAGGCGAAGGATTCTTGGCTGGTAACAGGTCGGATGAAAGAAATTATACTTAATTATTAGGGAGCGTAAAAGAATGAAAAAATTTTTAGTTGCAGCGAGTTTATTGGCCTTATTTAGTTTAGCTGCGTGTGGCAATACGGATGACAAAACAAAGGATTCAGGTAGCGCGTCTGCGGACAAAGATACAGAGAAAGTCGTGAAATTATCTGTCGGCGTGATGCCTTCAACAGATAATATTCCCTTTATTTTGGCACACCAACAAGGCTTTGATAAAAAATATGGCGTTGATATCGATATCCAAGCATTTAAGTCAGCGAAAGATCGCGATGCGGCCTTTTTGGCAGGGAAAGTCGATGCGATTAACACAGATTTAGTAGCGATGGCGATTTATCAACAAGGTGGCCAAGATGTCAAAATAACTAGCTCAACTTATGGGCAATTTGATTTGGTGACAGGGGACGATAGCGTCAAAGAATTAGCGGATATTAAAGGCAAAGAAATTGTCTTAGGTAAGAACGGCGGAACGGAATATGCGGTCACAGAAATGCTTGCTACAATTGGTATGAAAGAAGCAGATGTGACGATTACGGACGTTCCAGCAGTGCCAAGCCGCGTGGAATTGATTAAGAGTGGCCAAGTTTCTGCGGCCATTTTACCAGAACCATTGGTGACGATTGCTAAAGCAGATGGTATGCGCGTGTTGGGCTCGACGAGAGATATTGGCATTAACCCATTTGTAATTGGCGCTCAAGCCAAAACCATTGATGAAAAATCTGCAGCCTTCGAAGGTATGTACAAAGCTTATAATGAAGCGGTTGAATACATCAAATCGCATGATAAAGAAGAATATATTCAATTGTTTATCGATGAAATTGGTTTCCCTGAAACCTTGAAGGATCAAATTACGATTCCTGATTATACGCCAGCGGCACAAGCGACAGAAGCTGATATTACGGCAGCTTTTGCATGGGCCAAAGACAAAGAGTTATTGGAAAAAGATTTAACACCTCAGGATGTGCTTAGCGATGTCTTCTTTAAATAGTAAAAACCAAGCACTGAGCTTGATCCAAGTGGCAGTTGAGGTCGGCGGAAAAACAATTTTAAAGGATATTTCAATGACCTTTGAACCGCAAACTATTTATACGGTAATTGGTCCTTCTGGTACGGGAAAATCAACATTGATGAACGTTTTGAGTGGACTGATTCCAAGCTATACTGGGACGATTTTATATGGATCAGAGCCCTATCAACCAACCAAGCATGTCTTAGGATTAGTGCCGCAAAATTACGGATTGTTACCCTGGGAGACCGCTTGGAAAACCGTCACTTCCAATGTGAAGATTAGCCAGAAAAAACGAAAATTAACGGCAGCAGATGAAGAGAAAATTCAAGAATTATTTACCGCGATGAACTTAGAGAGTGTGAAAGATTCTTACCCAAGTCAAATGAGTGGGGGACAACAACAGCGGGTCTCAATCACTCGCGCATTTGGCGTGGATGGTGATTTATTATTGATGGACGAGCCTTTCTCAGCGCTAGATGCTTTTACCCGTGAAAGAACCCAAGATTTATTCTTAGAGACGTGGAAAAAACATCCGGTTACGACTTTTTTCATCACCCATGATATTGAGGAAGCTTTATTATTGGGGCATAAAATTGTGGTCATGAAAGGGCAGCCAGGAGAAATTCATACAGTCATGGATAGCCCGTTTTCATTAAACGAGACGTTAGCCGAGAAAAGACGATTGCCTGATTTTTATGAGCGAGTCAATGCCTTGAGAGAGGAGATTCAATCATGAAAAAAAATCAATTTGGAGAACGGTTATTAGGGTTGATAGTAGCGGCTATCGTGTTACATTTGGTGTGGTTTTTGGCGAGTATTTTATTGAATCAAAGCATGCTTCCGACGCCACAAGTAGTCTATGCGAACTTTCCTAAATTAATGGAAAAAGAGATTGAGGTTCATTTCTTGGTCAGTCTGGGTCGTGTCTTAGCAGGCATGAGTATTGCTTTAATTCTAGGTTTCGCTTTGGGTTTGTTGATGGGTTCATTCAAAACACTCAACAAACTGTTTGATCCGTTATTGTATCTGACCTATCCAATTCCTAAAATGGCGATGCTACCGATCGTGATGCTTTTGTTTGGTTTGGGTGATGCGTCGAAAATTATCATGATTGTGCTGATCGTATTTCCGCAAGTCGTTTTAGCAGTACGTGATGCGGTGCGTAATATTCCGGGGCATTATTATGATATTTATCGCAGTATTCGGGCGACGAAAATCCAGCAATTTGTGCATATCACTTTGCCAGCTTCGATGTACGCGATTTTGAGTACGAGTCGTATTTCATTAGGTACAGCGATCTCGATCCTGTTCTTCACTGAAAATTACGGCACCGAATACGGCATGGGTTATTACATTATGGATGCCTGGATGCGACTGGATTATCCTTCCATGTATGGCGCGATTCTCTTATTGAGTCTGATGGGCTTTGTCTTATTCCTAGTCATCGATTTTATCGGCTGGCTTGCGATGAAATGGGAACGAGTCTAAGAAAAGACAAATAAACAACTGAAAGATAAGCGAAAGAAAAATAAAGAATAAAGCCGAGGCAAGTGAAGAACCGAATAATTTACTAGTCTAATCAAAAAAAGCAGTAGAAATCTACAGAAGATTTCGCTGCTTTTTTGTCTTGTCAGTATTTTTTAAGTTAATTTCTCTCGCTACGCACTTATTTCAGATAGCGTTCATGACGGTAGAAGCGCCAGATGAGATAGGTTTGCGAGATGGAGAGATAGAGAAAGATTCCAGAAACCAACAAAATAGCTTTAGCGCCCACCAAACGATAGAGAAAGACGGAGCAAATTACGCCAGTAATGAAGAATGTGACTACTAGTAAAAAGTGAATAAATTTTTGTTGGGCTGCTTTTTTACCGGTCATTAAATAATCGTATAGATTGGTAGCAACGCCTTTCAAATTTCCTGTGGTGAAGAGATTGGTGTAGGCTAAGCCATTAATTTTATCAAAGGTGACCCACTGAATCGCTGCTGTAAAGGCGATGATAATCGTCACAAGACTCGTTTGATGATTGATAAAAGAGAGACTGACGAGAAAGAATATAACTGTTTCAAAGTAGAGGACGAATAAGCGCCAAAAATGAAGTTGTTTCTTTTGAAAGTAGTCAATTAAAAATTTGGCTAGTAGGATGCCGAGAAAAAAGAAGAGCGTAGAAAGTAATTTTTTACCGACACTCGCCCACGCACCGTCGAAGGCTTGAATAATAGCGAGCACAATATTGCCTGTCTGAGCCGAAGCAAAAGCTTCATAATGTATATAAGTATAGCTGTCCATAGCGCCACCGATAAAACTTAAGAGTAAGCCTACCCAGCGGTCTTCATGGAAGGAAGTTTCCATAAGTCTCACCAACACTTTTTGTTGTTTTTATTTACACCAATTATCTTATCACATTTTGTGAAGAAAGCCACGGATAGCCAATCGCATCGCTTTCTTAGGAAATAGCTAGAATGTTTCTCTTTACATGTGGTTTTTGGTAGTATTTAATAGAAGATGTAGGATTGAAAAATGTCTTTCTATCCAAGCAATAGTGGTTAAACTTAAGTGGTTCAACGAGTTTTTTTACCAATTGACTGAGGTTACAAGACGGCGGTGCTATACTTTTATTCCCGTCTATGATAGAATACTGACGATTATTTAGAATGAGCGAATGGGTGAGCTGATGGAAATCATAGAAAAAGCGCCAGCTAAGATTAATCTTGGACTGGATGTGTTACATAAACGATCTGACGGCTATCATGAGTTAGAAATGATTATGTCGAGCGTCGATTTAGCTGATCGACTAACTATTGAAGAAATCGCTGAAAATAAAATTATTATCGAAACAAATCGGGCTTTTTTACCTGTGGATCAAAGAAACCATGTATATCAAGCAGCAATGATAGTTAAAGAACGCTATGGAATTGATCAAGGAATCAAGGTTTCAATCAAAAAAAGTATTCCCGTTGCGGCTGGTTTAGGCGGAGGGAGTACGGATTGTGCGGCGGCACTTCGCGGATTAAATCGTTTATGGGACTTAGATTTATCTGTTGAGGAATTGGCTGCTATTGGCATGGAAGTCGGCACGGACGTTCCGTATTGCGTCTATGGTAAGACGGCGCTAATCACGGGCAAAGGGGAGAAAATTACGCCCATTCCTGATATGCCGCAGTGTTGGGTCGTATTAGTCAAGCCTCGCATGAGTGTCTCAACAGGGAAAGTGTTTAAAGAAGTCAATATGGACGAGCTACACCATCCCAATATTGATGAATTGAAGGCAGCGATTTATGCCAATGATTACCACCGCATGACGCAGGCTGTCGGGAATAGCTTGGAAGCCATCACAATCAAACGTCATCCAATTATCCAACAAATTAAGGATCGCATGATCAAATATGGTGCAGATGCAACCTTGATGAGTGGCAGTGGTCCAACTGTCTACGCGCTTTGTCAACAGCATTCCCGCGCCCAAAGAATCTATAATGGCCTAAAGGGTTTTTGTGATGAAGTTTATGTCGTTCGTACATTGAAATAAATGAAGAGCTGCAAAAAAAATGGAAAATAATACCTGAATACCTGAATACCTGGGTAACTGGGGGATAACTGAATAAATGGAAGATGCGAATCTAGTAATAGCTGTGATGGACCCGGTGTGGTTTTTGTTTCAGTTACGTAGATTCGCTTTTTTCTACACTCAAAAAGTAGTGTGTAGGTAGAGCGTGAAGTAAGTGTGTAAAATCTGTATAGACCTTCTAGCGTGAGGAATAAGGAGTTTGGCTAATATCCATCTTGGCATGCTTCTTGCGACTAATTAAGTATGTAGTATTCGGGAGTGGGTTTATCAGGAAAAATAAGGAGTAGCTGTTAGGCGAGGACTTATGTTTTACTGAAAGAATCTGTCTGAGAAATGGACTTTCGAAAATCAGTGAAAAAAATTGGAGGAAATAAAGATGGTTCAACGATTGATTAGTGCAACGGCTAAGGAAATTAAGCAAATGACGAAAGAGGAATTATTCCAAAGTATCAAAGCGAGTGAAGGACGCGTCGTGTTGAGTGAGAATGTTGTGGTTCAAGCGTCAGTTGCTGGGGATATTACCTGTGCGGAATTATCGAAAGCTTACGGGGCGGATATGATTTTACTGAATGCCTTTGATGTCAATCATCCCGTTGTTGTAGCGGCTTATGAAGGTCAATATAGTGCTGAAACCTGTGTCCCAAATGACGAAGTGGTCAACCGCCTGAAAGAGCTTGTGGGCTTGCCAATCGGCATGAATGTTGAGCCGGTGGATGATTCAGTCAAGTTAGAATCGACAAAAGTTGAAATTGCCTTGGGCAGACAGGCGTCTGTTGAGACCTTCAAAAAAGCCAATCAATTAGGCTTAGATTTCATTTTGCTGACAGGGAATCCAGGAACGGGCGTAACCAACGAGTTGATTGCTAAGAATGTCAAAATTGCGAAGGAGCATTTTGACGGGATTATCATCGCGGGTAAAATGCACAGTGCTGGCGTTGATGAACCGGTTGTGAGCTTGAAATCAGCGGAACAATTTATCGAAGCTGGCGCGGATATCGTGTTGGTGCCAGCGGTGGGTACAGTCTGGGGAATCACTGATGCGCAAGTCAAAGAAGTTGTTGATTTGGCTCATTCAAAAGGAAAATTAGTCATGAGTGCGATTGGGACCTCCCAAGAAAGTGCTCAACCTGATGTCGTGCGTCAAATTGGGATTCGAAACAAAGTATTGGGTGTTGATATCCAGCATATTGGCGATGCGAATATGGGCTTAGTCGGGATTGAAAACATCAAAGAATTATCAGATGCCATCCGTGGCAAACGTCACACAGTTGCCCGTATGGCTCGTTCAATCAATCGCTAAAAGGTGGATTAGGTTAAACGGATTCTGTGTGGATGAGTTATTGTTGATTTTGGTTTTATCTTAAACATAGAGTTGACTGTGAGACGCTTCTTTGAAGAAGCGCAGGCAACTCTATTTTTTTGGCTTTACTAGATAGAAAGGAAATAATTACAGCTGATTTTGGTGATAGATGATGGACGGTGTTGATTTATTGGAAGTGAGGAAATCGTCTCATTTACACGACTAAAATGAGTGATGCTTCATATTAGTTCCGATTTATAGAGGAATCTTCTAGCTAAATCGGAAATTTTACGCTTTCTGTTGACGAAGTGGAAAGACTCTGATAAATTAGATTTTGTTCTTCAAATCGTAATTTTCCGATTTGCCAAAATTATAGACAGAGAGTATGAGGGGTTCAGATGAAAAAGGTTCAATTATTAGCAAGTCTATTTGTGGGTATGTTAGTATTAACTGCCTGTGGGGATAAACAGAATACGGCTGAGAAAGCCAACTCGGATAAGTTGCAAGTTATGACGACTTTCTATCCGATGTATGAATTTACGAAAAATATTGTTGGGGACGCTGGCGAGGTTGAGCTACTTATTCCAGCTGGAACTGAGGCGCATGATTATGAGCCTAGTGCTAAGGATTTAGCCAAAATCAGTGAAGCAGATGCATTTGTGTACAATAGCTCTGAGTTCGAAACTTGGGTGGCAAATGTGGAAAAGAATTTGTCCGATAATTTACTCATCGAAGCAGCTAGCACGATTGAACTGGCGGAAGGTGAAGAGTCAGATGCACATGACCATGATCATGAAGGCGAAGAGCATGATCATGAAGCAGAAGACCATGAGCATGAGGGGGAAGAAGCGCACGACCACGAAGCTGAGGAGGCCCATACTCATGCACTAGATCCGCATGTATGGTTGGATCCAACTCTAGCTATTAAAGAAGTTGAAAATATTAGCGCGCAATTGAGTGAGAAATATCCTGAGAAGAAAGAGCTCTTTGAAAAAAATGCGGCGAGCTACATTACCGAGCTGAAGGAATTGGATGCTGAATTTCAAGCGGCTTTTAAAGACGCGAAAAATAAAACTTTCGTGACACAACATGCAGCATTTGGTTATTTGGCAAAACAGTATGGATTGACTCAAGAAGCTATCTCAGGTGTGTCGCCAGACCAAGAGCCTTCACCTAGCCGATTGGCTGAATTGAAGCATTATGTGGAAGACCACGAGGTAAAAGTAATTTATTTTGAAGAGAATGCTTCATCTAAGGTAGCTGAGACCTTGTCTAACGAAACAGGGGTTGAATTAGCTGTGCTGAACCCGCTAGAAAGCTTGACAAATAAGCAAATCGAGCAAGGGAAAACGTATATCACAGGTATGAAAGAAAATCTAAAAGCTTTACAAAAAAGTATTCGATAGTCGTAGGTAAAAGTAGGTAACGAATAGCTAGATAGTAGTGAAATAGTAGTTAAACAGTAGGTAATGAGTAGAGAGAGGGTCGCGAGATGCGTTATGTAGAAGTGGATGGATTAACATTTTATTATGATGATGAGCCTGTGTTGGAGA
Organism: Candidatus Enterococcus huntleyi; assembly: GCF_009933175.1. Taxonomy (GTDB): domain Bacteria; phylum Bacillota; class Bacilli; order Lactobacillales; family Enterococcaceae; genus Enterococcus_K; species Enterococcus_K huntleyi. Next base: position 162,401 of record NZ_MAEJ01000032.1, read on the forward strand.
ATGTTTCCTACCATGTAGATGCTGGTGAATTTGTTATTTTGACTGGTGAAAATGGAGCGGCAAAATCAACCCTGATTAAGTCGACACTAGGTTTGTTAAAACCCACCAAAGGAACGATTAAAATTGCCGATAAAAATACTGAAGGCCAGAAGCTTTCGATGGGGTATATTCCACAACAAGTAGCTTCATTTAATGCTGGTTTTCCTAGCACTGTCATAGAATTGGTTCGTTCTGGACGTTACCCAAGAGAACGTTGGTTTAAGCCATTAACAAAACGGGATCATCAACATGTCGAAAAGGCCTTGCAAGCAGTTGGCATGTGGGACGTACGTCATAAACGGATTGGCGAGCTTTCAGGGGGACAAAAACAGCGAATCAGCTTGGCTCGAATCTTTGCTACAGATCCTGATTTGTTTATCCTAGATGAGCCAACTACTGGAATGGATGAGCAGTCACGTAAAGATTTCTATCGTCTTTTGCGGCATAATGCCCATGATCATGGCAAATCAATTTTGATGATTACCCACGATCATGAGGATATTAAAGAGTACGCGGATCGACAAATTCGCTTAGTTAGAAAGGAGGATTCACCATGGCGTTGCTTTCATATGAATTCATGAGACTCGCATTTTTAGCTGCGATTTTCATCTCGGGGATTGCCCCGATGCTAGGTGTATTTTTAGTCATTCGTCGGCAATCGTTGATGGCGGATACTCTATCTCACGTCTCGTTAGCTGGAGTGGCACTGGGGTTCTTTCTTAATTGGAATCCGGATGTGACAACGCTTATCGTAGTGATTGTTGCGGCGGTTATTTTGGAATATTTGCGAATGATTTATCGGACCTATTCTGAGATTGCAATTGCCATTTTGATGTCAGGAGGCTTAGCGCTGGCATTAGTCTTGATGCAGTTTAGTGGCGGTAATTCAGCAACTAGTATCCAGTCGTATCTATTTGGTTCAATTATCACAATTACCAAAGAGCAAGTCATCCTGTTAGGCATTCTATTTGTTTTAATTGCTGTTTTATTCTTCCTATTTAAACGGCCGATGTATGTCTTAACGTTCGATGAGGATTCGGCTCATGTCGATGGCTTGCCGATTCAGTGGATGTCGATGCTGTTTAATGTCGTGACCGGGGTGGCAATTGCAATGATGATTCCGATAGCTGGTGCGTTGTTGATCTCAGCGATTATGGTACTGCCAGCTGCGATTGGCATGCGTTTGGGAAAAAGCTTCAATGCTGTGATTGCGATTAGCGTTGTGGTCGGTTTTATTGGTATGTTGAGTGGTTTAACGGGTTCGTTTTATTGGGAAACACCTCCTGGAGCTACTATTACACTAGTTTTTATTGGTTTATTCTTAGGAGTCAATCTTCTCAAAAAAATCAGAGTTGGTTTTCAACGGAAGAAACATTTAGGAAATTAAAGAGAAAAACAGGGAAAAACGAAAGTTTTTCTCTTTTTTTTTCTTAATTTTAATGAATAAGGCATTTTTTGAAAAAATAATAAGAAAATACTCGATATTATTCGGATAAAGCCTTATAATGAGAAACGATAAAAAAATGATAAGGAGTTGAATTGTGTGAAAGTCCGTCGAAGTGAACGCTTAATTGACATGACGCAGTATTTACTTAATCATCCTCATGAATTGGTTTCTCTAACTTATTTTGCTGCGCGTTACCAGTCAGCAAAGTCATCAATTAGTGAAGATTTAGCAATTATTAAAAAAACATTTAAAGAGAGAGGCACAGGGCTCCTAGAGACAATTCCTGGCGCTGCAGGCGGTGTCCAATTTCTTCCAGAAACGTCATATGAAGAGGCTAAGGAATACATTACTTCGTTGGCTGATCGCTTATCTGAGCAAGATCGTCTTTTACCTGGTGGCTATGTTTATCTTTCAGATTTATTGGGTGAACCAGAGATGTTGCGTCAAGTGGGGCGGATCATTGCTTCAAAATATGCGGGTAAGAAAATCGATGCTGTTATGACAGTGGCAACAAAAGGTGTGCCCATTGCACAGGCGGTTTCTTATTATCTAAATGTACCTTTTGTTATTGTGCGTCGCGATTCAAAAATAACCGAAGGATCAACGGTCAGTGTTAATTATGTATCGGGTTCTTCTGAGCGAATCGAAAAGATGGAGCTTTCTAAACGAAGCCTGAAGCGTGGTTCGCGTGTCTTAGTGGTCGATGACTTCATGAAGGGCGGCGGAACTGTCAATGGAATGAAGAGTTTGATTGAAGAGTTTGAAGCCGAATTGGTGGGCATTACTGTCTTTGCTGAATCTAAATTCCACGGTACACGCGCTATTGACGACTACACGTCATTATTATATGTCGAAGATGTCGATACACAAACGAAAACTATCTCAGTCGTTCCAGGAAACTATTTTACAGAAGAATAGGGTATCACCTGAGAAAATGTAGCGAACAGTAGCCAACGATAATCGACTAACTGTCATTCGTGGGTTCAATCATCGCTAATAACTTACAATAATTCATACCAATCAGTAAATCAATGAGGTCCACTACTGATAACTGCTAGCACACTAAGCCGGCTAGTAAAAATAATCAGAAAAGACTGGAAGAGCAATCCAAGTGGTGGCTGTTCCAGTCTTTTGGTTTAGGTGGAAAATAAGCAAAAAATTAGGCAGAAGATCTGTTTACTAGAGCCACATTTTAACTGAAAGTGACCAGATTTCCCTTGAATTGGCTACTTTTTTAGAAAAAGAACCAAACAATTAGGAGAAATATTTCATTTTGGTGAAAAATCAATAGGTCTAGTTGAAAAAAAGCAGTGGCTAAGATACACTGAATAAGGAATAAAAGGCGAAAAATTAATTAGGAGTGAATGGCATGGAAACTCGTTACGCAATCATCCTTGCAGCAGGTAAGGGTACGCGCATGAAATCAAAATTATATAAAGTTCTGCATCCTGTAGCAGGAAAACCAATGGTAGAGCATATCATCAATCGTGTGGTAGAAACACAGCCAACAGAAATTATTACGATTGTTGGACATGGCGCAGAGATGGTGAAAGAACAATTAGGTGAACGCAGTCAATATGCGTTGCAAGCAGAACAATTAGGTACGGGTCACGCGGTATTACAAGCGGAACCTTTCTTAAAAGGCAAAAAAGGCACGACGTTAGTGATTAGTGGAGATACTCCTTTGCTGACGACGGAAACATTAAATAATTTATTTGAATACCACCAAGGTAAGAAAGCGAGTGCGACAATTTTGACTGCTCATGCAGAAGATCCGACTGGCTATGGCCGTATTTTACGTGATCATGTGGGGATTGTTAAGAAAATTGTTGAACAAAAAGATGCATCAATCGAAGAAGCTCGTGTCCAAGAAATCAACACTGGGACTTACTGTTTTGACAATGAAGCTTTATTTGAAGCTTTGAGTAAAGTTGGCACAAACAATGTGCAGGGAGAATATTACCTGACAGATATCATCGAAATTCTGAAAAATCAAGGGCAGACAGTAGCTGCTTATCAAACAGAAAGTTTTGAAGAATCACTTGGTGTAAATGACCGTGTGGCCTTGGCGAATGCGAATAAGAGTATGCGTGAACGAATTAACACAATGCATATGATGAACGGGGTTTCATTTATCGACCCAGCCAGCACTTACATCGATGAAGGGGTAAAAATTGGCGCGGACACTATCATCGAAGCGGGTGTGCACATTAAAGGTACGACTGTGATTGGTGAAGATTGTTTCATCGGTGCGAATTCACAAATCGTTGATAGCACGATTGAAAATAACGTTAAAATTTACTCTTCTTCTATAGAAGAAAGCTTTGTGAAGGATCATGCGGATATTGGTCCTTATGCTCATCTACGTCCGAAAGCTGAGATTGGCGAAGGCGCGCATATTGGCAATTTTGTTGAAATTAAAAATGCGACGATTGGTGAAAAAACGAAAGTTGGTCATTTAACCTATGTGGGTGATGCGACTTTAGGCAAAGAAATCAATGTCGGCTGTGGTGTAGTCTTTGTGAATTATGACGGCAAGAAGAAATACCGGACGACTGTTGGCGACCATAGTTTTATCGGCTCAGCAGCTAATCTTGTAGCGCCATTAACCCTTGCAGATAACACAGCAATCGCTGCTGGATCGACAATTACCAAGGACGTACCAGAGTATGCTTTAGGGATTGCGCGAGCACGACAAGAAAATAAAGAGAATTATGCAAAAAGAATGCCCTTTCTAAATTAAAGTTCTCCCAAATAACTTGATTTATCTGACAAAAATGACTAGTATTTAAAAGGAAGAATACTTTAGAAACGTATTGAAAGAAAACGGATTTTTTTCAGGCGGCTTAGTTTATCAACAAAAAGAAAGTGGAGGTCCCCATGTCGAAACATTACTTTGATCCAAGATTGAAAATTTTTGCATTAAATTCAAATCGTCCTTTAGCTGAAAAAATTGCTGCAGCAGTAGGTGTTGAGTTAGGAAAATCTTCAGTAAATCAGTTCAGCGATGGTGAAATTCAAGTAAATATAGAAGAAAGTATTCGTGGTTCTCATGTCTACGTGATTCAATCAACCAGTAGTCCAGTCAATGATAATTTGATGGAATTATTGATTATGATTGATGCTTTAAAACGTGCCAGTGCCAAAACTATCAACGTAGTGATGCCTTATTACGGCTATGCACGTCAAGATAGAAAAGCCCGCGCTCGTGAGCCAATCACAGCAAAATTAGTAGCGAATATGATCGAAAAAGCAGGAGCAACGCGGATGTTGACCCTGGATTTACATGCGGTTCAGATTCAAGGATTCTTTGATATTCCTGTCGATCACTTGATGGGTGCGCCATTAATTGCAAACTATTTCTTGGAAAAAGGCATTTCTGGCGATGATGTAGTCGTTGTTTCACCTGACCATGGTGGTGTAACGCGTGCTCGTAAATTAGCCGAATTCTTGAAATCACCGATTGCGATTATCGACAAACGTCGGCCAAAAGCTAACGTTGCAGAAGTAATGAATATCATTGGGAAAGTTGACGGCAAAACATGTGTCCTAATCGATGACATGATTGATACAGCTGGTACGATTACCCTAGCAGCCAACGCTTTGAAAGAAGCCGGCGCGAAAAGTGTTTATGCCTCTTGTACTCACCCTGTATTATCAGGACCTGCGTTACAAAGAATTGCCGATTCTGCGATTGAACGTTTAGTTGTAACAGATTCAATCAACTTACCAGAAGCACGCAAAATTGATAAAATCGATGAAGTCAGTGTTGGCGACTTGATGGGGGATGCTATCAAACGTATCCATGAAAACAAACCTGTCAGCCCACTATTCGAAACAAAAAAATAATTTGGATAAATAGTTCAGAGCATTCATTTGAATACTCCAAAACTAGCATCTAAAAAGTGAAAATGAGTAAGCGAGGAACTTCTTGCTTGCTCATTTTTTGTCGAAATCTAAAATAAAAAGCAAAAACTAGATAGGGAAAAATCTGGGTAAACCTAGGCAACCTTAGGTAAACTGAAATGTGTGTGAGGATAAAATAAATCAACAGGACTTAGTGTGAGAGGAACATTTTTACCTAGGTAAAGGGTAAAACAATTGGGAAAAAGTGACTATTTTACTTATGCTACAAAATGTATCGCGATAAATAGTGCATTCTTAGATTAATAACTTTAAACTATTTAAGTGAACCTTCAGAATAAATGTAAGGAGATGATTTCATGGATATTGGAAGTAAATTAAAAGCTGAAAGAACAAGAAGAGGACTAACTCAAGAATATGTGGCTACAAAAATGAGTGTGTCACGTTCCACTGTTTCAAGCTGGGAGCTTGGAAGAACCTACCCAGATTTGGATTCTCTTGTTAAATTAAGTGATTTTTATGAAATATCTCTTGATAATTTATTAAGGGAGGACAAAGTTATGGTGAAGAAAATGGATAAAGATTTGAGAAGAGGGCGCTTGTCGCTGAAAGCAATTCCCATAGTTATAGTTATTTTAGTAGGGATTTTATTTTTTGCGAATAAGAACTTTCATTCAAATACACGGGTACCGATACCTTTGGCGAGTATCAGTCGCGTTTCAATGGTTCCAGAAGAATTATCCAAGCAAACAGAAATTGGCTTAGAGGTTTCGGAAATGGATCAAACGAGCTATTCAGGTTATAGTGAAAGTATCCAAGATGAGGTACTGTACATCACATTGTGGAAATCCTCGGCTTCTAGTAGTAATTCAAAAGCATTTAAAATTAATTTAAAGCTAAACGATTTTTCTGCAGATGAGATAAGTTCTGTAAAAAAAGTAGTTTTAGTTTCGGATATCTTAGGCGATGAAAAGAATTTATCAGATTATGATAATAAAGTAATCTGGGAATAGAATATTTTTGAGATAGTTTAAAGAATAATTGGATTACTAAGTAGGGAGACTTTAACTATAAATGGTATGCTTGTAGATTCATCTATCGTTCAATTACTAACCGAATTGTTTTAACAATCGACCAAAATAGACAATCTTTGACAGCGACCGACCGAATTATTTCCCTATTTTGGCGGTTTATGCTATTATACACACGTACCAAAATTAAAACTAAATAGAACACTATCACAAAGGGGAGCCTGTTTGGCTGAGAATGAGGAAACTCTAAACCCTTCGTACCTGTATCGATCATTCGAGCGTAGGAATTGTGATGGAGTAATGATAAATTATTACTTCTCCTTTGTGACTTTTGTTCTAGAAGGAGGAGTTTTTTTGAGCAAAGAATTAAAAGTTTGGATTGAAGGAGCGATTATTGCGGCACTTGCGATGGCGTTAAGCTTCATTCCAACAAGTATTGGGGTGAGTTTTTCGATTTCTCTAGGGGTTATTCCAATGACCATCTTTTCTTTACGACGAGGCTGGAAAGCGGGCGTAATGGCTGGATTATTATGGGGGCTGCTCCATTTTCCGACAGGGCGAGTTGATTACTTGTCGGTGATTCAAGTCTTGATTGAGTACCCAATTGCTTTTACGTTTGGTGGATTTGCTGGGGTGTATGCTGCAAAAGTACGTCAAGCAACTTTAGCTGGGGACTATAAAAAAGGGCGGCGCTATATTCTGGCGGGCGCATTTACAGGTGGCTTGGCTCGTTACTTTTGGCATTTTGTTGCGGGGGTCGTTTTCTGGGGAAGCTATGCGATGTGGGGCTTCAGTCCGGTCCTTTATTCCCTCGTTATGAATGGAGTTAGCGGGTTAGCAACGATTGCTGTGGCAGTTGTGGTGTCTTTATTGATCTATCAAAAGTCACCAGAATTGTTTATTCCAAAAGAAGTTCGACGGGCTCATCAACTACAAAATAGTCATTAGACTAGAAAGTTAGCGAGTAACAAAATAAAATAGGCAATTAAATAAAATAAGGCACGTAGGAATGTGAATCATGTACATTCTTACGTGTCTTTTTGGTCTAGATAAAGTATGTTATTAAGTGGAAGTAATAAATGCTCTCTAACGCGTATATTGTGCGAAAAGTAGGTCTTCTTGGCCTTTTTCTAGTCGCCATTTTCGCTTATTTGATTGGTAGATTAATGTGGCTAACAAGTTTTCTTCTTGATAACGAGCTCCTTTGATCTTCCAGACATAATCTTCTACCACATAGATTGGAATCCGATACTCTTTATCGATTAGTTCAGCTTGCTCAAATGAAAAAACTACACCTTCTTGAAGAATGCCGCGCATGTCTTTCAATAGGTCACTATCTAGCTTTTCTACAGAGATTCCCTTACGAAAGAACGTTTTTCGATCATTTAATTTCTCTAAAAGAATACGGGTTAGTTTGTCCGCAAGTATCCGGTAAAATTCATCCATATAACGATAATAAACACGAGTTAAGTCCTCATTAAAGTCAAAATAAACGAAATTATTTTGTAATTTATAAAAGAAAGGAGAGTGTAAATGCGTTTTGGTGTGACCAAAATACAAGAGTTCTGAAATCTCCAAAGGCGTGAGCTCTTTTAACATGGTGAGATCTGTAAAATCAATCCATTTTAATGAGCTGTTTTGACGTTTCTTATAGATCTCGTCAAAATAAGTGCCAACCTCTTCAGATCCACGAATGACTTTCAATCCGGTATGAGTATCGTACTCACCATATTCTGCTACAGGGTCTAATAATAATAAGTTTTTAGGTTGATGAACAATCCCTCGTACGAAATCTGAGGCATGAATACCATGCGAGACGACAGCATTACTGATTGGATCGATATGTACATATACTTTTTTTGTCATCTCAGTTTCCCCTTCCCCCACGTAACTAGTCCTATTTTACAACACAATTAATCAAAATGCTTGTTTCTTTTACTTTAAGATTCTATTACAAAACGGTGATTTTATAGTAAATTTCCCACTTATTTTTTGTCATTTTTGACAATCATTTTGCGTGTTAGAATTAAGTAAATAAATAACTAGGGTAAAGTCTAGGTAATTATCTAGGTAATCGACTGGGTAAATTATTGTGTCTAATAGTAAGCGAATAGGTGGAAGAGAAGGCAAGATGACTTGCTAAAATCATAGCCTGAAAAATAAAAATGGTTTTTTTCACTGATTGTGATAATATAAAAACGATATGGAGAGGTGATTATATGGCAAATCGACGTAAAATTAGAAAAAAGAAACAACGCTCTAGAGTCGCTAACTGGCTCATTAATATTGGCTTGATTTTACTATTAGTCGTAGGACTGGCATTAGTTTTTAATAATCAAATAAAGAACTTTTTGATCAAACAGAATGGTGAAAGCTACGCGATTGCTTCTTATACAAGTAAGCAACTGGAAGAGAATAAGAATAAGGACACGACATTTGATTTCGAAGGAGTGGAATCGATTAGTACGGAGGCCGTTTTACGAGCACAATTTGCTAATAAACGCTTGCCTATTATTGGTGGGATTGCTATTCCAAGTGTCAAAATTAATCTACCGATTTTTAATGGTCTATCTAACGAAGCCTTACTTTGGGGAGCGGGTACAATGAGTCCAGATCAAATAATGGGCCAAGGTAATTATGGTTTGGCAAGTCATCGAGCCTATGAGCCGGACTTACTATTTACCCCTTTAGAAAATGTAAAAACAGGTGAAAAAATTTATATTACTGATTTGAAGAATATCTACACCTACACAACGACGGTTAAACGGCAGGTTGAACCAACTGAAGTAGAAGTATTGGACGTTGTGGAAGGGAAAAAATTAATCACCTTGGTTACCTGTGCGGAAATTGAAGGAATTAATCGAATCGTCGTCCAAGGCGAGCTAGAATCTATAACCTCTGTCGATAAAGCAAGTGAAACGATGGTCAAAGCATTTGAGATTGAACAAAAAACTTATTGATGTCGAGTGAACTAATGGCGAAGACAGATTGGCTAAGGCTCTAGATAGCGATACTAACTAAATTTATCAGACTTAATTTAGTTATTTTCATACTAAATAAACCCAAGCACTTTGACGTTTTTTCTCAACCTAGGTAAATATGAGGAAGACTGGGTAAAGTGGGTAAATTTAATTTGTCAGTTAGCTTTGAGTAGAAACATATACGGCTAATGGTTGGTAACAAAAATAGTGATTCACTAAAAAACGTTCGGAAATTTTGATGAGTAGTCAAAATTTTCGAGCTTTTTTGCTGTTTAGAGAGTATAGCTATCCTACTAGGAAGCTCTATAAAATAAGCTTTTTGGCATTTTCTATTTGTCCAAGACTTGGTGTTCCTTCCATCAGAAAGATGGCAAAGGGTTCAATAAAAAACATTGATTTTATTACTAAATCAGTTCAGTTAGCTTATAGAAAGGCAGGGGATTCTCAATATTCTTGATCAAGCTACGCGTACCACTCTACTACTTGAAATTTAGAGAATAGAACCGGAAAATCCATTGAATAGTAGATTTTGCTTCTAAAATAGGTCTTTTCATCTCGATATTTCTCATGAAGGGTGCGCAACTAGCCACAAGTATTTGAAATGTATCTAGTTTGCTATCTGTTAAATGATAGGTTCAAAGATTATCAGAGCTATAAACCCTGCAAAATCAAGGTTCTGCGTGGGGATTTTATAAAAGCTATCTGAGTTTAATTCACATTTTGCTAAAATTTACAGTTTTTTGTGTTTTTTCAAAGTTGTGGCTAGTTGCGGTGTTTTTCCATAGTTCAGCAGAAGCTAAAATAGCAAGAACTCATTGTTTAGTAGGTTTTGCCTTTAAAAGTAGCGTTTTCACCTCAAATTTTACCTGTAATGATGCGCAACTGGCCACAAGTATTAAAAAATTCGGACATATTGCCAATTTTTTTCGACCTTAAACGGCTTTAAATAACTAATTGAGTTTTATGAGGTCAGGCAACGATTGAATTTACGTAGATACAGATTGGTAAACTGAAGTTGTGCGTAAGTTTAGTCGTTTAAATTTTTGTTAATTGGAGAGTAAAAATCTACATTTTTTATCTAGGATCTAAGCAGCTCTATTATTCTTCTATTGAAAATGCTAGTTTCTTTGACAACTAGCTAGTCTTGTTTCCTATTAAATTACCTAGGTAGGTGAGTAATTTTTGATCGTTCTGTGTAAAGATCTTCGTCGTGAGATAGGAATAGCTGCTGCCTTACTTAAAAAGTGTAAGGTTATTTTTTTGCTAAAATTTTGACAATTTCTCCTTAAAAACGACTGGATTTCATTTAATAACTCTACCTATTAAATAAGAGTAGGGCATAATTATAGGTAGATAAGGATTAATTGTGTAACAGATTAGACGATAGCGAGAAAAATATAAAGAAAGGTTGACGTGAAAAAAGGCTAAAATGACGCAAAAAAAATCTTGGAAGTACCAATTCCAAGAAATATCGAAAAAATAGCTATAAAACAGCTTAAAAATAACTGTATTTTTTTTATGGATGAAGAAAAAAAGTGATGTATCCAATAATATGGTACGTTATTTAAACTTTCCTGTCAAGATTATTCAAAAAAATTGTAAAACAGGTAAAATAACGTCGGTTTTATTTAGAAATCCATCATTTCTTCTTAGTTTTTTTAGCCGTCAAATAAGCCGTCAAGTGAACTGATTAGAAAGGGAGAGAAATTACCTATGGCACGTAAAGGAGAAAACATTTATAAACGAAAGGATGGCCGTTGGGAAGGTCGTTACATTAAGAGTCGTCGAATAGATCGTTCCCCACGTTTTGGTTATGTATACGCCCAGACTTTCCGGGAAGTTCGAGAGAAATTGTTACTTAAGAAACAGCAATATAGTTATCTAACTCAAATGACAAAAACAATCTATCAGGGTTCTGTGACAGATTGGGTGTATGAATGGTTAGAGGGTTCAGTGACTAAAACAGTCAAACCCTCAACGTATGCAAGCTATCGCCACAAATTAACGTCTTATGTTTGTCCTTATTTTGAAGAGATTCCCTTACACGAATTGACGCAGGCGACTATTCAAGAATTCGCTGATTCTCTGCATGAAAAGGGGCTTTCTGTCAATACCATCAAGACTGTACTCCAAATATTGAAACGTAGTTTGCGAGAGGCTATTCATCGAGAATACCTATCGATCGACCCGATTCATGACATTATCTATTCTGAGGAAGCCAAGAAGAAAATCACGGCTCTATCAGAGGTTGCTCAACAACGGATCGAAGAAGAAGCGACTCATTATGCTAAAGGATTGCCAATCCTAATTGCTCTACACACAGGTCTTCGGATTGGTGAAATTAGTGCCTTGAAATGGCGCGATGTCAATCTTGAAACGGGGGAATTAACAGTAACTCGGACGCTTCAAAGGATTCCTTGCGCTAAGACAAAAAATAGCACAATCGTAACCGAAGGAGTAGCCAAGAGTGGCTCTGCACAGCGAATTATTCCGCTAAATCAAAAAATCTGGACTTTACTGAAAGAAAAGAAAAAACAGGCAACAAGCCCATATGTTGTAGGGTATAACAATCGGTTTTGTGAACCGCGAACTATCAATTACCAGTTCAAACGGATCTTAGAAAAACTCGACTTGGCTAGCTATCGATTCCACCAATTACGCCATACGTTTGCTACCCGTTTGTTAGAAAAAGGAGCAGATATTGCGTCAGTTAGTGCTTTGTTAGGCCATCATTCGGCCAAAATGACTTTAGATGTATATGTTGATTCACTCATGACCCAACGAAAAAAATGGGTCAATCAATTAGTCTAATGCTTGATTTAAAAGTGGGTCTAAATGTTGTCTGAAAATAAGTCAGTGGACTGTAAATTTCAGACGTAAAAATTTGTCTGTTGGTTTTATAAGCCGTCAGATAAGCCGTCAAGGGTTTCCCGAGGCTTATACGACAAGCTTTTCCAAGGTTTCTTGGAATTGGTACTTCCAAGAAGAAAATGAATGAATTTCTGTATTGTTTTTAAAATTTAACCCGTTATTTAGTATAGCGATTTTTATGGGTAAAGTCTAGAGGGCAAATGGGGATTCTCTAGAAAATGGTGGATTCTTTAAACGGTTAAGGAGGTGGCCCAAAATTAATAAGTGTATTGGGATGATTAGAATAGTAGAGTGCACGGATACAGGTTCTGTCATCATTGATGAATAACTAGGGGATTAAAATGATGAGCACCGACTAGAGCAACTCTAACTAACCACAGAGTTTACGAAGAGTGAATCTGTGACACATAGCAAATAGGTCAGTAATAGAAGACTGAAGAATGAATTTGAGATGCTTTAGACTACATAAAAGAAGAATGTTACATAAAAAGTGATCAGAAGATCTATAGGAGAAAAATTTTAAATTTTTGCTCAAAAAATAATCGATGTTATGGTTCGTTCACTAGTGAGACTTTAAGTTTCGTCAGGGTTTGTTGATTACGACTGATAAACGAGTGGGTCCATGGGGAAATCACTGGCAAGAAGAACTGTGGAAATTGACGTAAAGAGACGACTATAAAGAGAAAACTGACAGTCCCTTATTTAGAGAAAAGATTGGTAAGGGATAGATGATTTTAAGCATTTTAACAAGCTTAGGAAATAGCTTCCTACTATATAATAACGAATTTATATGGCGGCTTTTTAAAATATATTCTATTTATAGCAATAGGAGGAGAATGAATGGAGAGACTGAGAAAAGTTTTGACGATTATCGGTTTGCTGGGTATTTTAGCAAATATAATGCCAGTCAACGCTTTTGCCGTATCTAACAATGAAGGGATCCGATTTAGTGATGCCAAGATTGTCGATACGACAGGCAATGAAATTACAGAAAATAATCTTACGAAGAAGGCCGAGAATGTCAAGGTCGTGCTAGATTGGGAACTAGCTACTTCGAGTAAGGTAAATGGACAACTATTAATTACGAAGCAGTTACCGACAAATCTGAATATTCCTGACCAATCAGGGGTGTTGGGTAATGATTTGGGGAGCTATCAGGTACAAAATAAACAATTGTCATTTATTCTGACCGGTTACTCACAAGAAAGTGCGGATGAACTGATCAGTGAAAGCTCGGTTGTTATAAAAGATTTCAGAGGCAAAATTGAAATCAATGCGAGCACAATCAATGAAGCAAATGCTAGCACTGAAACAGTGGCGTTTGAGAATCAACTGACGCGAACATTGTTTTATGAGCAAGAAACAGTCGCTTCTTCTAGTGAGACGGAGGTTTCTACAGAAGAGCCAGCAAATGAAGCAACAGAGGAAACAGCTGCTGAATCTACAGAAGCTTCTACTGAAGAATCGAAAGCTGACAAAGAAGATAAAAAAGAAACGAAGAATGGCAAAGCGACTTTCGCTGCAGATTTGTCAGCTAGTGTTTCTATCGATGGGTTGAAAGTTTACAAGAAACCTATCGGACAACATGATTGGACACCAGTTCCAGCAGGTGGCTCAATCATGTTAGGAGATTCAGTCAAATTTGAAGTAGACTGGTCAATTCCTAACTTGACTGCCGTTACGGGGGATACTTTAAAAATTCCGTTGTCCGTTGGAAACTTTTCATTTAAAAATACCAATCCGCAAGATTTAATTACGGATGGTGTGGTCATTGGTCAGTGGCGCATTGAAGGCAGTCATTTCACGGTGGTCTTTAATGATAAGATTGAATCCAAAGATTTGTTGAAAAACGGAACAGTTGAAGCGATTGGTGCGGCAAACAAAGTTGGTGACAATTCACATATCATTATCAACGGTACCGATATGATGGAAGTCGATATTGTGCCAGCGCCAGTTATCGAAATACCGGATGATCCATGGCCAGTTGGTTCTGATATTATGAAAGCGGGTCTGGTTTCAGGTGGTAGCTTGAATCAAATCGGTTGGATTGCAGATGTCAACTTTAAATCGATGAGAGAGTATTATGAGACTGGGAATTTCCCAGTTAAAGATAATTTCTTATTTATCGATGAGCTAGCAGAAGGAACGTCTTTTGCAGATGGTTCTTTATCAATTACCTCAAGTATCAAGTCGATGTATGATAACAAAGACGGTACCTTCACGATGGGGCAAATTCAAGTAGGTACGGGTGTTCCAATTACTCATCCTAGCTTCTCGAAGATTACCCCAAATGTGGGTGAATCCAAAGAGAGCTTCAAAGGGCGTGTGGTAGCAGGTCCACAGCTTACTTATGGGGTCTATAAAGATAGTAATGGAATCGAAACATTGTATGTGAACTATGGTTCACTACCCTCTGCTTCGAATCAAATTAAATACAAAAAAGATGTGGCCTTAACAGGAATCGATAAGTTATATAATGAAGGGAAATTAACGGTAGCTGGAAGAGAGCGACTACTTGAATTTCTGGAAGACATTGATTTTCAAGCACCAGCCTTCCGTATGAACTTCCGTGTGGATGTTAAAGCAGGTACTAATCACTATAAGAATAAGATCGAACTTGAGTGGGATGGAGGCAGCGTTAACTCGAACGAATCTACTGTCCGTTATGAAGATGTAACTGCCGGCGTTCAAACAGGTGAAAAAGGCAGTATCCGGATTCTTAAAAAAGATGCACTAGGCACAGTCTTACCTGGCATCGAATTCAAGCTGCAAGTCAAAAATGGCGCAGGTGTTTTCATTGATTACACACCAATTGATGGGGGCACAGCTATTCGAGCAACTGACAGTACAGGATTAGTTGAATACAAGAAACTAAATCCAGGCGTCTATCGTTTAGTCGAGCTAGTTGATTTCACTGATCCAGATAGCGAATTCTATCAAGCAACTTCCAAAATCACGACACCTATCGGGGTGACAACGACAACAGATGAATTTGAAATCAAAGAGTCCGATTCAAAAGGATTTGTTGCCAATGTCGTGAATCATCGTCAACTACAAAAAACAGTTACCAAGGTTTGGAACGATGGCGATAACCAAGACGGTTTACATCCAAATAGTGTCCAAGTTCAATTACTCGCGGATGGTGTGGCAAAAGGCTCACCAGTGACCTTGAATGCTGGCAACAATTGGTCGCATACGTGGAAAGAATTACCTGAAGCGAATCAAAACACTGTGATTAACTATACAGTTCAAGAAGTTGGCACAGTGCCAGGTTATACGGCGACAATCACGACCGATGATGAGACGGGCGATGTGACGGTAACCAATACACATGAGCCGGCGTTAGTCGATGTCGATGGCTCGAAAACATGGGCCGATAGTAATGACCAGGATGGTCTACGTCCAGATAGCATTACAGTTGAGTTATATGCAGACAATGCATTAGAAGATAGTAAAAACGTAACGGCTGCAACGAGCTGGGAATATCAATTTGCTAATCTGCCAAAATACAAAAATGGCGTAGAAATTAACTATACGATTAAAGAAGTTGCTGTACCGAATTACACGACGACAATCAATGGTTTTGATATTACCAATAGTTACATACCGAAACAAACGAGCGTCGCTGTTGAGAAAGTCTGGGATGATGCCGATAACCAAGATGGCTTGCGTCCAAATAGCATTGCGGTTCAGTTGTATGCGAACGGCACGGCTACAGGTACACCGCTGACCTTAAATGCAGGCAATCAGTGGAAAGCTTCTTGGCCTGGATTACCAGAAAAAGCGGCTGGACAAACGATTACTTATACAGTTGCCGAAGTTGGTAACATCACAGGTTATACGACAGAGGTTACTGAAGGTGATCCAGGTAAATTTACCATCACCAATAGTCATACCCCTGAAAAAACTAGCGTAGCTGGTGAGAAAACGTGGGATGATGCCGATAACCAAGATGGCATTCGACCAACTAGTATTACCGTTAATTTATTAGCTGATGGTGAGGTTGTGAAGACTAAAAACGTGACCGCTAATGGAGACGGCGAATGGTTGTATTCATTTGAAGACTTAGATAAATATAATGCGGGTCATCAGATTGTCTACACAGTGACGGAAGAAACTGTCGCAGATTATACAACTAGTTATTCAGGATTTGATATCACCAATAGCTACACACCAGGCGAAACCGGTCTTTCTGTACTGAAGGTTTGGGCTGACGCGAACAATCAAGATGGCCTTCGTCCAACGAGTGTGCAAGTGCAATTGTATGCGGATGATGTAGCGAAAGGCGCACCGGTTACCTTAAATGAGGGCAACAACTGGGCTGCTGACTGGGAGAATTTACCAGAAAAAGCCGCGGGTCAAACGATTGTTTACACAGTTCGAGAAGTCGGCAATGTTGCTGGCTATACGACAGTTGTGAATGCCGACGATCCAAGCAACGTGGTGATTACCAATACTCATACACCAGAGGAAATTGAGATTAAAGGGAAGAAAACCTGGGATGATGCCGATGACCAAGATGGTATTCGACCAGATGAGATTACCGTAAATCTATTTGCTAATGGTTCGAAAGTTGCCGACCAAACAGTATCAGCAACTGAAGAGTGGAAATACATATTTACTGGGTTACCAAAATTTGAAAATGGTGTAGCGATTAATTACACCATTAGTGAAGAGTTGGTTCCTGGTTACACATTTGAATATACAGGATTTGACATTAAGAATAGTTACACACCAGGTGAAACAGCGGTTAACGTGACGAAATCTTGGAATGATGCGAATAACCAAGATGGCTTGCGTCCGGATAGTATCCAAGTACAATTGTATGCGAACGGCGAGGCACTAGGCGCACCTGTGACCTTGACTAGCCAAGATGGCTGGGACCATACCTGGGATGAATTACCAGAAAAAGCTGCGGGTCAAACGATTCTTTATACGGTGGAAGAAGTAGGTAGTATTCCTGGCTATACGACTTCAATTAATTCAGCAGATCCAGCGAATGTGATTATTACGAATACCCATACGTCAGCTTTAGTGGATGTCGATGGGTCGAAAACGTGGGACGATGCCGATAACCAAGATGGCATTCGACCAGATAGTATCACGGTAAATCTATTAGCTAATGGCGTTAAAATTGATAGTAAAGAAGTCAAAGCTGAGCATGGCTGGGAATATGCATTTGAGAACTTACCAAAATTCGCGAATGGGCAAGAAATTACTTATTCGATTACCGAAGAGGCAGTTCCTGGCTACACCTTTGATTACACAGGCTTTGATATCACGAATAGTTACACACCAGGCGAGACCGGTCTTTCTGTTAAAAAAGTTTGGGCTGACGCCAACAATCAAGATGGCATTCGTCCGACGAGTGTCCAAGTTCAATTAAAAGCCGATGGTGCTGCTGAAGGCGCACCGGTTACTTTAGATGAGGACAACGAGTGGAAAGCGAACTGGACTGGTTTACCAGAAAAAGCAAATGGTCAAACGATTCTTTATACGGTGGAGGAAGTCGGCAGTGTGGCGGGTTATACGACCGTTGTCAATGCAGACGATCCAGCGAATGTGGTGATTACCAATACCCACAAACCAGAAGAAATTGAGATTGAAGGCGAGAAACACTGGGAAGATGCCAACAACCAAGATGGTATTCAACCAGATAGTATCACTGTCGAGCTTAATGCAAATGGTCTGAAAGTTAAGGATCAAGTTGTCTCTGAAAATGAAAACTGGGAATACAAATTTACCGGATTACCTAAATATGAAAATGGTGTAGCGATTAATTACACGATTAGTGAAGAAGTCGTGCCGGGCTATACGGTTGATTACACAGACTTTGATATCACGAATAGCTACACACCAGGTAAAACGGGTGCAACAGTCAACAAAGTCTGGGCTGACGCGAATGATCAAGATGGTCTGCGTCCAGATACGATTCAAGTTCAATTAAAAGCCGATGGCGTTGCACATGGCGCACCAATCACACTTTCAAGTGCTGATGGCTGGAGCTATAGTTGGACCGATTTAGATGAGAAAGCGAATGGAACTACGATTGTTTATACTGTTGAAGAAATTGGCAGTCTGCCAGGCTACACAACAGTGGTCAACAATAATAATCCAGCGAATCTCATGATTACCAATAGCCATACGCCAGAAACAATCAGTATTAATGGCGAGAAGCATTGGGATGATGCGGATAACCAAGATGGCATTCGTCCAGATAGTATTATTGTGAACCTGAATGGCAATGGTCAGGTAGTTGCGACTCAAACAGTGACGCCAAATCCATTAGGGGAATGGGTCTATGAGTTTACGGACCTACCGAAATTTGAGAATGGTCAAGAGATTAACTATACAATCTCAGAAAATGCTGTACCAAATTATTCAGCAGATTATACGGGCTTTGATATTACGAATAGCTACACACCAGGCAAAACGAGTGTAACTGTGACGAAAGCTTGGAATGATGCGAATAACCAAGATGGCATTCGACCAACAAGTATCGATGTTCAATTGCTCGCGGACGGCGTAGCAAAAGGGGCACCGATTACGTTAACAGCGGGCATGGATTGGTCATATACATGGCCGGATCTAGATGAGAAGGCTGCAGGACAAACGATTGTTTATACAGTTGTCGAAGTGGGGACGATTAACGACTACACAACGCAAATTACGAACAATGGTCCGACAAACTTCACTATCACCAATACCCATGCACCAGAAAAAACGTCAGTGAGTGGCGAGAAACACTGGGATGATGCGGATAACCAAGATGGCATTCGACCAACAACGATCGAAGTTAACTTATGGGCAGATGGCGTGAAAGTCGACAGTAAAACAATCGCTGATAACGCGGGACATTGGACCTATGAATTTACCAACCTAGATAAATATCAAGCCGGTAATGTCATCAACTATACAGTGACCGAAGAAGCCGTACCGAATTACACAGTGAGCTACGATGATCAGAGCTTTGATATGACAAATAGCTACACACCAGGAAAAACGGCTGTCTCAGTACAGAAAGTTTGGAATGATGCGAATAACCAAGATGGTCTACGTCCAGATAGTATCGACGTTCAATTGTATGCCGATGGCCAAGCCAAAGGCGCGCCAGTGACATTAAATGAAGCTGGTTTATGGAAACATACATGGGACACCTTGGATGAAAAAGCAGCGGGTCAAACGATTGACTATACGGTCGAAGAAGTTGGCTCGGTGACGGGCTATACAACGACTAAGAATGACAATGATCCGAAAAATGTTTCGATTATCAATCAACATACACCAGAATTGATTGATGTGATTGGGTCGAAAACATGGGCTGATGCTAACGATCAAGATGGCGTGAGACCAGCAAATATTACGGTTCGTTTATGGGCTAATGGTGAGGAAATTGATAGTAAAGTAGTTTCAGCTGATGATAGCTGGGATTATATATTTGAGAATTTACCAAAATTTGCCAATGGTAGCGAAATCGTCTATGCGATTACGGAAGATACCGTGCCAAACTACACAACGGACTATACGAACTTTGACATTACAAATAGTTATACACCAGGGAAAACGACTGTAAAAGTAACGAAAATTTGGAATGATGCAGAGGATCAAGATGGTCTTCGTCCAGCGACGATTGATGTTCAATTATTTGCCAATGGTGTTGAAAAAGACGCACCGGTTACTTTAACAAGTGGCGATGGTTGGAGTTTTGAATGGGCTGGCTTGGATGAGAAAGCAGCCGGTCAACCGATTGTTTATACGGTGAAAGAAATTGGCAGTGTGACAGGCTACACAACGGTTGTCGATGATGATGATCATTCAGCTATCACGATTGCCAATAGTCATACGCCAGAACTGACTGAAGTCACAGGTGAGAAAACTTGGGATGATGCTGATAACCAAGATGGTATTCGACCAGATAAAATCATCGTGAACTTACTTGCGGACGGCGAAAAAGTCGCCAGTCAAGATGTTGAAGCGAATGACGAGGGCAAATGGCTCTACCAATTTACTGACTTAGATAAGTACAAGAATGGTCAAGAAATTGACTACACAATTACCGAAGAAGCAGTGCCAAGTTATACGGTGAGCTACAACGGGCACAACATTACAAACAGCTACACACCAGGTAAAACAGGTGTCACAGTGAAAAAAGTTTGGGCTGATGCCAACAATCAAGATGGCTTACGTCCAACAAGTATTGATGTTCAATTGTATGCGAATGGTTCGCCAAAAGGCGCGCCGGTTACTTTAACAGGTGACGAGTGGTCGCATAACTGGACTGGTTTGGATGAAAAAGCAGGCGGTCAACCGATTGTCTATACCGTTCAAGAAGTCGGTAGTGTGACTGGCTATACGACGGTTGTCGATAATGACGATCCTGCCAATATCACAATCACGAACACCCACATACCAGAATTGACTGAAGTGTCAGGTCTGAAAACCTGGGATGATGCCGACGACCAAGATGGCATTCGACCAAACAGTATTGTGGTGAATTTACTTGCCAATGGCGTGAAGATTGACAGCAAAACCGTGACTGCCGCAGATGGTTGGGCTTATAAATTTGAAGAACTCGATAAATTTGAAGCCGGAACTGAAATTAACTATACAGTGACGGAAGAAGCGGTCCCAAGTTATACACCGTCTTATCAAAACTTTGATATCACGAATAGCTATACGCCAGGTCAAACGAGCGTATCTGTTCAAAAAGTTTGGGAAGATGCCGATGATCAAGATGGTCTTCGTCCAACAAGTATTGATGTTCAATTGTATGCCGATGGCGTTGCCAAAGGTGCACCAGTGACCTTAACCGGTGACGGGTGGTCGCATCAATGGATTGGCTTGGATGAGAAAGCAGCCGGTCAACCGATTGTTTATACAGTGAAAGAAGTTGACAGCGTAACAGGGTATACAACGGTTATCGATAATGATGATCATACTAATATCACAATTACCAATACTCATATACCGGAGCTAACTGAAGTGACGGGTGAGAAACATTGGGATGACGCGGATGACCAAGATGGCGTGAGACCGTCAAGTGTGACCGTTAATCTATTGGCAAATGGCGTAAAAGTTGACAGCAAAGTGATCAACGAAGACAATTTCTGGGAATATGCCTTCATAGAGCTCGATAAATATGAAGCAGGCCAAGAAATTACGTACACAATTACCGAAGATACCGTCCCTAATTACTCAGTAAGCTATAACGGATTTGATATTACAAATAGCTACACACCAGGTCAAACAAGTGTTTCTGTACTGAAAGCTTGGAATGATGCCGATAACCAAGATGGCATCCAACCAACCAGTATCGAAGTGCAATTGTATGCGGATGACGTAGCTTACGGTGCACCAGAAACCTTAACAGCTGGTGGGAACTGGTCTCATACGTGGCAGAACTTGGATGAAAAAGCAGCGGGTCAACCGATTGTTTATACCGTCCAAGAAGTAGGCAGCGTAACAGGTTATACAACAGTTGTGACTGAAGAAAATCCTGGGAACTTTACGATTACTAACAGTCATACACCAGAATTAACTGAAGTAACCGGTGAGAAACACTGGGATGATGCCGATAACCAAGATGGCATTCGTCCAGATAGTATCATCGTGAACTTACTTGCTAACGGCGTAGAAGTCGACAGTCAAGAAGTTGAAGCAGACGGTGAAGGCAACTGGAAGTACACATTTACTGACTTAGATAAGTATGAAGCAGGTCAAGAAATTACCTATACAGTGACTGAAGATACTGTGCCAAATTATTCGGTGGATTATAGCGACTTTGATATTTTCAATAGCTATACACCAGGTCAAACCAGCATGTCTGTACAGAAGGTTTGGGATGACGCGAATAATCAAGATGGTCTTAGACCAACCAGTATCGAAGTTCAATTGTATGCGGATGGCGTTGAAAAAGATGCGCCAGTGACCTTGAATGAAGATAATCAATGGAAACATACATGGGGCAACTTGGACGAGAAATCAGCCGGGCAACCGATTGATTATACCGTGCAAGAAGTTACGAGTCTTCCTGGCTACACAACGTCTCAAACGACAACTCCTGGCAATGTGACAATCACCAATAGTCATACACCAGCACTAGTTGATGTTAATGGCGCAAAAACATGGGACGATGCCGATGATCAAGATGGCGTTCGACCAGACAGCATTACGGTTAATTTATTAGCCAACGGCGTCAAAATTGATAGTCAAGTCGTGTCAGGCGGATCTTGGGATTACGGATTTACTAATCTACCAAAATTTGAAAATGGGGTCGAGATTAACTACACAATTAGTGAAGATACCGTCCCAAGCTACACAACAACTTACGAAGGATTTAATATTACTAACAGCTACACACCAGGTAAAACGAGTGTTACTGTGACCAAAGCGTGGAATGATGCAGGCAACCAAGATGGCATTCGACCAACGAGCATTCAAGTCCAATTGTTTGCCGATGGAACAGCCTACGGTACACCAATGACCTTAACAAGTATCGACAATTGGAGCTATACATGGGTCGGCTTAGATGAAAAAGCTGCTGGCCAACCGATTGTCTACACGGTTGAAGAAATTGGCACTGTACCTGGCTACACGAAAACGAAGGATGATACTGATCCAGCCAATGTCACAATCACTAACAGTCATACACCAGCTGAAGTTTCCGTTGAAGGGTCGAAAACTTGGAATGACGCGGATGATCAAGATGGTGTCAGACCAACAAGTATTATTGTGAATTTACTGGCTGATGGTTTGAAAATTGATAGCCGATTAGTTGAAGATGATGGCGATGGCAACTGGACGTACTCATTTGCTGGCTTGCCAAAATTTGCCAACGGGCAAGAGATTGCTTACACGATTACGGAAGATACTGTTCCTAATTACACCACGACTTACCAAGGCTTTGATATTACAAACAGCTACACACCAGGTCAAACGGGTGTTACTGTAACGAAAGTCTGGAACGATGCCGACAATCAAGATGGCTTACGTCCAGATAGTATCGAGGTTCAATTGTATGCCGATGGCGTAGAAAAAGGCGCACCAGTCACCTTAACAAGTCTTGACAACTGGTCGTACACATGGACCGACTTAGATGAAAAATCTGGCGGTCAAACGATTGTTTACACGGTCCAAGAAGTTGATAGCGTACCTGGCTATACAACGGTTGTGAACAATGACAATCACACGATTACTAACAGTCATACACCAGAATTAACGGAAGTAACCGGTGAGAAACATTGGAATGATGCCAATAACCAAGATGGCATTCGACCAGATAGTATCACGGTTAATCTACTAGCTAACGGCGTAAAAGTCGACAGTCTAGAAGTTGAAGCAGATGGTGAAGGCAATTGGGCTTACGAATTCACTGGCTTAGATAAATTTGAAGCGGGTCAAGAAATTGACTATACAGTGACCGAAGAAGC
This sequence comes from Candidatus Enterococcus huntleyi, assembly GCF_009933175.1. GTDB lineage: Bacteria > Bacillota > Bacilli > Lactobacillales > Enterococcaceae > Enterococcus_K > Enterococcus_K huntleyi. The sequence continues at coordinate 186,063 of NZ_MAEJ01000032.1, forward strand.
CGTGCCAAATTACACAGTCAGCTACAACGAGAATGATTTTGATATCACCAATAGCTACACACCAGGTCAAACCAGCGTTTCTGTATTTAAAGTCTGGGATGACGCTAATAATCAAGACGGTCTTCAACCAACCAGCATCGACGTTCAATTGTATGCCGATGACACAGCTTACGGGGCACCAATTACCTTAACGGCTGGAACAGGTTGGAGTCATACATGGGGTAACTTAGATGAGAAAGCTGCCGGTCAGCCAATTGTCTATAGAGTGGAAGAAGTTGGTAGTGTACCTGGCTATACAACAACCAAAAATGATACAGATTCAACGAATGTGATTATCACCAATAGTCATACACCAGCCGAAGTGACGGTTGAAGGTGAGAAAAATTGGGATGATGCCAACAACCAAGATGGCGTCCGTCCAACAAGTATCATGGTGAATTTACATGCCGATGGACTGAAAATTAAGAATCAAGAAGTCGAAGCAGATGAAGAAGGCAATTGGACCTATAAATTTGCTGATTTACCAAAATTTGCAAATGGTTCAGAAATTAATTACACAATTACCGAAGATGCCGTACCAAATTACTCGACGACTATCGTGGGTACGAGCATTACCAACAGTTACACACCAGGCCAAACGAGTCTAACCGTTAACAAAGCTTGGGCTGATGCGAATAACCAAGATGGCATTCGTCCAGCAAGTGTGCAAGTTCAATTGTTTGCCGATGGCGTAGCAAAAGGGGCACCAGAAACCTTAACCGCACCGACTTGGACCCATACATGGGGCAACTTGGATGAGAAAGCAGCTGGCCAAGCGATTGAGTACACAGTGCAAGAAGTTGGCACAGTCTCTGGGTATACAGCGCTAGTGGATGCAACTGATCCAATGAACGTACTGATTACGAACAGCCACACACCAGAATTGACGCAAGTCTCAGGTGAGAAAACATGGGATGACGCCAACAATCAAGATGGCGTACGACCAAATAGTATCATCGTTAATTTACTGGCTAATGGTCTGAAAGTCGACAGTCAAGAAGTCGAAGCAGACGATGAAGGAAAATGGACGTACGAATTTACTGGCCTAGATAAATATGAAGCAGGTCAAGAAATCAACTACACAATTACCGAAGATACAGTACCAAATTATTCAGTGAACTATAGCGGATTTGATATCACAAACAGCTATACACCAGGTCTAAGAAATGTTTCTGTACTGAAAACTTGGGATGATATGAATAACCAAGATGGCATTCAACCAACCAGCATTCAAGTTCAATTGTTTGCGGATGGTACAGCTAAAGGCGCACCAGTGACCTTAACAGCAGGTACAGGTTGGACCCATACATGGGAAGATTTAGATGAAAAAGCAGCCGGTCAAGCGATCGTCTATACTGTTGCGGAAGTTGGCACTGTAACCGGCTATACAACAGTTGTGACGGAAGAAACGCCGGGGAACTTTACGATTCTTAATACCCATGCGCCAGAACAAACGCAAGTGAGCGGTGAGAAAACATGGAATGACGCCAACAATCAAGATGGTGTCCGTCCAACAAGTATCATGGTGAACTTATTGGCAAATGGCACACCAGTCGCTAGCCAAGAAGTAACCGAGGATGACGATTGGCGTTATGAATTTACTGGCTTAGATAAATATGAAAATGGGCTAGAAATTGATTACACAATTACCGAAGATGTTGTACCAAATTACTCAACTGATTACCAAGGCTTTGATATTACAAACAGCTATACACCGGGTCAAACTGCGGTAACTGTGATCAAAGCGTGGGACGATGCAGCCAACCAAGATGGCCTACGTCCAGAGAGTATCGAGGTTCAATTGTATGCGGATAACGTTGCAAAAGGCGCACCCGTGACATTGACTGAAGATAATTCATGGACCCATACATGGGACAACTTGGATGAAAAAGCAGCCGGTCAAACGATCGTCTATACTGTCGCGGAAGTTGGCACTGTAGCAGGCTACACAGCGGCGACAACAACTACGCCTGGAACGGTCGTGATTACCAATAGTCACACACCAGCAGAAGTTGATGTGAACGGTGCGAAAACCTGGGATGATGCCAACGATCAAGATGGTTTCAGACCTGCAAGCATTACCGTTAATTTATTAGCGGATGGCGTGAAGATTGATAGTCTAGACGTAACAGAGGCCGATAGCTGGGAGTATGCATTTACTAACTTGCCGAAATTTGCCAATGGTACGGAGATTGACTACACAATTACCGAAGATGCGGTACCAAATTATTCAGTTACTTACGAAGGACATAACATGACGAATAGTCATACACCAGGTCAAACTGGCGTAAACGTGACGAAGGTTTGGGCGGATGCGAATGACCAAGATGGTCTACGTCCAACAAGTATCGAGGTTCAATTGTATGCCGATGACGTAGCTTACGGCGCACCAATTACCTTAACAAGTGAGAATAACTGGACGCACAGCTGGACAGATTTGGATGAGAAAGCAAACGGTCAAACGATTGCTTACACGGTTCAAGAAGTCGGTTCTGTAACCGGCTATACAACTGCAGTTGATGCAAATGATCCAACGAATGTTGTGATTACAAACAGCCACACACCAGCAGAAATCACTGTTAATGGGGCGAAAACTTGGAACGACGCGGACAATCAAGATGGCGTTCGACCAGAAAACATCACAGTTAATTTATTGGCAGATGGCGAGAAAGTAGCTAGCCAAGTGGTAACCGCTGATGACAATGGCGAATGGCGCTATGCATTTACTGATTTACCGAAATTTGCGAATGGTAGTGAAATTGACTATGTGATTACCGAAGAAGCTGTACCGAACTACTCAGTGACGTACAACGGTTTTGACATCGAAAATAGCTACACACCAGGTCAAACAGCTGTTTCTGTCAACAAAGTTTGGGCAGATGCGGATAACCAAGATGGCCTGCGTCCAGACAGTATCGAGGTTCAATTGTATGCCGATGGCGCTGAAAAAGGCGCACCGGTGACCTTAAATGAAGAGAATTCATGGAGACACACATGGGGCAACCTAGATGAGAAATCTTCTGGTCAAACAATTGACTATACAGTCGAAGAAGTTGGGACTGTCGCAGGATATACCACAGTCAAGGACGATGAAGATCGTGCCAATGTGGTAATCACCAACAGTCATACAACGGAAGAAACACAAGTAACAGGTTCGAAAACATGGGCTGATGCCAACAATCAAGATGGCTTACGTCCAACAACAATCACCGTGAATCTATTGGCGAATGACGTAAAAGTTGCGAGCCAAGTGGTAACAGATGATGGCTTTGGTAATTGGAACTATTCATTTACTAACCTAGATAAATACGAAAATGGCCAAGTAATCAACTATACAATTACCGAAGATGCGGTAGCGAACTATACAACTGAGTATGCAGGCTATGACATCACCAATAGTCATACACCAGCACAAACAGAAGTGAGCGGTGCGAAAACTTGGAACGACGCCAACAATCAAGACGGCGTTCGACCAGATAGTATCACCGTGAACTTATTGGCAAATGACGAAAAAGTCGACAGTCAAGAAGTAACCGCTGATGAAGAAGGCAACTGGACTTATGCCTTCACAAATCTAGATAAATTTGTCGACGGTCAAGAAATTACGTACACAGTGAGTGAAGAAGCTGTGCCGAATTACACGACAACTTACGAAGGATTTGACATCACTAACAGCTACACACCAGGTCAAACAACTATTTCTGTAAATAAAGTTTGGGCTGACGAAAACAATCAAGATGGCTTACGTCCAGACAGTATTGATGTTCAATTGTTCGCGGACGGTGTTGAAAAAGGCGAAGCAATTACCTTGAATGAAGCCAACAGCTGGACACATACATGGACTGACTTAGCTGAAAAAGCAGACGGAAAAGCGATTGTTTATACAGTTGAAGAAGTCGGCAATGTTACAGGATACACAACAGCAGTTGATGATGCTGATCCAGCAAACGTAGTGATTACGAACAGTCATACTCCGGCAACAACTGAAGTAACGGGTTCGAAAACTTGGAACGATGCCAACAATCAAGATGGCGTTCGACCAGACAGTATCACCGTGAACTTGTTGGCAGACGGCGTCAAAGTCGCAAGCCAAGAAGTCAAAGCAGACAAAGAAGATAACTGGAATTACAGCTTCACTGACCTTCCAGAATTTGCCAATGGCCAAGCAATTGTCTATAGCATTTCTGAAGAAGTAGTGGCAAACTATACGACTACTTACGAAGGCTTTGACATCACAAACAGCTACACACCAGGTAAAACTGGCGTGACTGTGACGAAAATCTGGGCTGACGCAAACGATCAAGATGGTTTACGTCCTGAGACTATCGCCGTTCAATTGTTCGCAGATGGCGAAAAACAAGGCGAAGAAATTACCTTGAATGCAGCTAACAGCTGGACACATACTTGGACTGATTTAGCTGAAAAAGCTGATGGAACAGTGATTGATTACACAGTTGAAGAGGCTGGCACGGTCGCTGGTTACACAACAGCGGTTGATGCAAGTAATCCAGCGAATGTAGTGATTACGAACAGTCACACACCAGAAACAACTGAAGTAACAGGTTCTAAAACTTGGAACGACGCTGACAATCAAGACGGCGTTCGCCCAGAAGCAATCACTGTGAACTTATTGGCGGATGGCGAGAAAGTCGCAAGCCAAGAAGTCAAAGCTGATAAAGAAGGTAACTGGAACTATAGCTTCACAGACCTTCCAGAATTTGCGAAAGGACAAGCAATTATCTACACAGTTTCTGAAGAAGCGGTCACAAATTACACGACTACTTACGAAGGATTCGACATCACAAACAGCTACACACCTGGTCAAACAGGCGTGACAGTAACGAAAGTCTGGGCGGATGGCGAGGACAAAGATGGTTTACGTCCAACAACGATTCAGGTTCAATTGTTCGCAGATGGCAAAGCAACTGGCGAGCCAGTAACGCTTGATGCCGAAATGAATTGGAAGCACACATGGACTGAATTAGCTGAAAAAGCAGACGGCAAAGCGATTGCTTACACAGTAGAAGAAGTCAGCGAAGTAGAAGGTTACACGGCAACTGTTGATGCCAGTGATCCAGCGAATGTTGTAATTACTAACCACCACACACCAAAAGTGGATGATCGTTTGATTCAAATCATCGGTCAAAAAACGTGGGTTGATGAAGACAACAAAGCGGGCGCTCGTCCAACAAGCATCACCATCAATCTATTAGCAGATGGCGTGAAGGTTGACAGCCGTGAAGTAACAGCAGAAACTGACTGGGCTTACAGCTTTGACAATCTACAAGAATTAGCTGATGAACGACCAATCGTCTACACAATCAGTGAAGAAGCAGTCGAAAACTATACACCAATCTATGATGGCTTTGATGTAGTTAACCACTACACACCAGAAACAACTAGCTTAACTGTCAACAAAGTTTGGGATGATAGCAACGACAAAGACAAGCTACGTGCGAAGAGTATTGAGGTTCAATTACTCGCAAATGGGCAACCAGTTGAACCAATCGTGACCTTGTCTGAAGAAAATAATTGGACAGCAAGCTGGACTGAATTGGCTAAAGAAGCAGACGGTAAAGTAATCGAGTACACCGTTGAAGAAATTAGCGAAGTCAAAGGCTATGTGGCAACTGTGACAAAACTGGATGAAACTAACCAGACAATCACGAATAAACATACACCTGAAGTGAAGCAACCGGATCCAAAAGATCCAACAGAACCAAAAGCACCAGCGAAACCAGTAACACCGGTAACACCAAAAGCACCGAAGAAAGATCAGCCTAAGAAACAATTACCGAAGACTGGGGAAGTAACAAACCCATTCGTCAGCTATCTAGGTGTTAGCTTGATCGCGTTCGTGGCACTCATTGAACAACGCAGAAGAGCACAAAAAAGCGCTAAAAGATAAAGGGTAGCGCAAGCTAATTGAATAGGTGATGAGACTTACTGCTTGGCAGTAAGTCTCAAAGCTTATTTTTATAGGAACAAAAAAATGAATACATAGGAAAGGAGAAAAGAATGTTTAAAAAATTGGGTATATTTTTAGGTGTTTTTATCTCTATGTTCTGTTTTTCCGTAGCCGGATCTGCAGAAGAAAATAGCTCGGTCTATACGATCGACAATGCGCACTGGGGAATTGGCGAAGGGGCAGAATATGCTGATACCAATGCTGAAAATATTACTAATGCACTAAATTGGGCAGCTGACGAAGGTTATTCAACGATTCAGTTTCCAACTGGGGACTATATGGTTAGTGAAACAACTTTTGTATCTATTAAAGATATGGCCAATGTAACAATCGATTTGAATGGTGCAACGATTCGCATTCGACCACATGCTTTACTGAAAAGTAAAGTCATCCATATGGAACGTATAAAAAATGTTAAGTTGACCAACGGGACTGTTGCCGGGGATATCGATACACATGATTACACGAACCCTAATTCAACAGAACAAAATTCTTTAATTTTGATTGAAAGTGGCGTGGTTGATTGTACGTTTGATGGTGTCACTGTCAAGGATTCAACCGGCTGGGGTGTAACCATTGGTAAAGGGAAAGAGTTCCATAATGGCCGTTATAATTCCGGATTATCAATGTACAATCTTGAATCTGGAGGCTATGATTTAGAAACTGGAGAATTAATCGATAGTACAGAAACAATTCGTACAAAGACGTCTTTTGATGTAAGAGATTTTGTGGAGACATTTGGTGGAAAATACTTTATTCTAGGCTACGATCTGGCTTATATGAACAATATTTATTTGTCCACAAGAGAGTTTGATGCAGTCTTTTATGATGAGAACGGAAACTTTATTTCAACTGCAAAAAACCAAATGGTTTATAACAAAACAGTTGTACCAGATAATGCCTATACAGTACATTTTGTGATCCATCAGCCAAATGTTCCAATAGATGGCGATGATGATTTTAACAAAGCGGTTGCATTCTTAACTTATTACGAACAACCAACAGGTCTAGTCTTCGAAAACTGTCTCTTTGATAACAATAAGAGTTTAGCGATGGCTGTCTGTGGTGGTGAGTACATGACTATTCGCAACAACATTTTTCAAAATACGGGTATGTTAGCCCCTGCTTTTGCCATCGACTTAGAAGATGGCTGGGAGTATATGAACAATATTACAATTAGTGGAAATAAGTTCATAAATAATAAAGGCGACCTTATTTTATGTGCTGGGGATAAAGTGGATATTCGTGACAATGAATTCTCAGGAAATGTAAAAATTGCGTCACGTGCCACAAGATATAAAGTGGAAAATAATATTTTTTACAAGAACACTAAGGATGTTGAAAAAGTAGCTTATGAATTCCGAACAGATACGGTGATCCAAGGAAATACCTACTATAATCGAAGCATTATGGGTGTTAGATCAAAAGCAGTTATTCCGCAAATGGGAACAGAGCTTACTTGGAAGAATGAAACATTCATCAATAGCGGTATTATGGGAATGGTTAACGAGATGGAGTTACATGATTCAACTTTTGAAGTAGAGGATGACTTTAAAGAAGCTATCTGGATGGCAGGAACAATTCGCAACTCACATTTTTCGATTGGAGCAGCGAATTTCCGTGGGACTCAAATATATGATTCGACGATTGTCTCATTGCGCAACCAAATTAACTGTCAAGTGTACGATAACACAGAGTATAAAGTACGTTATCCACATGTTGGTTTTTATAACACGGACATAAAAAATGCAACAATAGGAACAACAGAAGTTAGTGAGTCTTTTAGTTTTAAAGACTGTACATTGAAAGATGTTAGTTTTAGCACAAATGTTTGGAGTGCTAAAACAGAGTTATTAATGGAAAACAATCAAATCGAAATGACAGCAGCTGCAAAAGCACCTTTCCTCGATCTTAGCCAAGGGCGAGTGAAAAATTTTGAATTACTTAATAATGAAATAAAGAATGCATCCAACAAACAGATCATTTCATTCTTTGATACAACATTTAAACCTGGAACTGACGGAGAACTCATCATTAAGGGGTTAAATGTTACTCAAAATAACACACCGTACATCATTGATGGTAAGAATACGAATGATGGCACACTATACTTTACTGGATATCATCCAGATAAGAACAATCAATTGCCTGAAGGCGTGAAAATGTTGAATCCACGTTATGAGGACAATGAGCATTTTATTATACGAGATCCATATGTTGAAGACAGCTCAAGTGAAACAACAGATTCGACTGATACAACGGAAACAAGTGAATCGACCGGCTCAAGCAGTACTACAGAACCAACTGATTCAACAAGCACAAGTGAGTCGACAGGCTCAACAAGTTCAACAGAATCAACTGATACGACAAGTACAAGTGAATCGACAGATACAACAAGCTCAAGTGAAACAACAGATTCGACAAGTTCAACAGAATCAACCGACACAACAAGCACAAGTGAAACAACAGATTCGACAAGCTCTACTGAATCGACCGACACAACAAGCTCAAGTGAGTCCACAGACTCAACAAGTTCTACTGAATCGACGGATACAACAAACTCAAGTGAGTCAACGGATACGACAAGTTCTACTGAATCGACCGACACAACAAGCTCAAGTGAGTCCACAGACTCAACAAGTTCTACTGAATCGACGGATACAACAAGCTCAAGTGAGTCAACGGATACGACAAGTTCTACTGAATCAATAGATACGACAAACTCAAGTGAGTCAACAGATACGACGAGTTCAAGTGAATCGACGGATACGACAAGTTCAACAGAATCGACTGATACAACAAGCTCAAGCGAGTCGACAGATACGACAAGTTCAACAGAATCGACTGACACAACAAGCTCAAGCGAGTCAACAGATTCGACAAGCTCAAGTGAATCAACAGATTCAACAAGTTCTACTGAATCGACTGACACAACAAGCTCAAGTGAAGCGACAGATTCAACAAGTACAACTGAGCCGACAGAAACGACCAGCTCAAGCGAATCAACTGATTCAACGAGCTCAACTGAATCGACTGATTCAACCAGCTCAAGCGAATCGACTGACTCAACAAGTACAACTGAGCCAACAGAAACAACAAGTTCAAGCGAATCAACAGATACGACAAGCTCAAGCGAATCAACAGATACGACAAGCTCAAGTGACTCAACAGATTCGACGAGCTCAACTGAGTCTACAGAAACAACCAGCTCAAGCGAATCAACAGATTCAACAAGCTCAAGTGAAACGACAGATTCAACAAGTACAACTGAGCCGACAGACACAACAAGCTCAAGTGAGTCAACAGATTTGACAAGCACAACCGAATCGACTGATACGACAAGTTCAAGCGAATCGACTGATTCAACAAGTACAACGGAGCCGACAGAAACAACAAGCTCAAGTGAATCAACAGATACAACAAGTACAACAGAACCAACAGAAACCACAAGTTCGAGCGAATCAACAGACTCAACAAGTACAACCGAACCAACAGAAACCACAAGTTCGAGCGAATCAACAGACTCAACAAGTACAACCGAACCAACAGAAACAACAAGCTCAAGCGAATCAACAGATTCAACAAGCACAACCGAGCCGACTGAAACAACCAGCTCAAGTGAGTCAACTGATTCAACAAGTACAACTGAGCCAACAGAAACCACAAGCTCAAGTGAGTCAACAAATGCGACAAGTTCTAGTGAATCAACAGACACAACAAGCTCAAGTGAATCAACCAATTCAACAAGTTCTACTGAATCGACTGACACAACAAGCTCAAGCGAATCAACAGATACGACGAGCTCAACTGAGTCTACAGATACAACAAGCTCAAGCGAATCGACTGATTCAACAAGTACAACGGAGCCAACAGAAACAACAAGCTCAAGTGAGTCAACTGATTCAACAAGTACAACGGAGCCAACAGAAACAACAAGCTCGAGTGAATCAACAGATTCAACAAGTACGACAGAATCGACTGATACGACAGGATCAACTGAACCAGTAGAATCAACAGATACAACAGTTCCAAGCGAATCAACAGACTCAACGGACACAACAGTTCCAAGTGAATCAACAGACTCAACGGACACAACAGTTCCGAGTGAATCGACAGACTCAACGGATACAACAGTTCCAAGCGAATCGACAGACTCAACGGATACAACAGTTCCAAGTGGATCAACAGACTCAACGGACACAACAGTTCCAAGCGAATCGACAGACTCAACGGACACAACAGTTCCAAGTGAAACAACAGATCCAACGGATACAACAAAACCGAGCGACACAACAGATCCAACGGATACAACAAAACCAAGTGAAACAACAGATCCAACAGACACGACAAAACCAAGTGAAACAACAGATCCAACGGATACAACAAAACCAAGTGAAACAACGGATCCAACAGATACGACAAAACCAAGTGAAACAACGGATCCAACAGATACAACAAAACCAAGTGAAACAACAGATTCAACAGATTCAACAGATTCAACAGATACAAAGAATCCAGGTACACCAACACCGCCAAGTGATGATGATACAAAACCTGGTCTAGGGTATGGACAGAATAATAAGCCAAATACATTAGGTAAAGGCGGAAGTAACTTGCCGAAGACAGGCGAGGAACGCAATTACTTACTCGTGATTATTGGTCTTTCTATATTATTTATAGCTGTCTATTATTCCTACCATAGAGTTAAAAAGAATAAAGGATAGTAGGATTACTTCGCAAAAAAAATAGCATCAAGGCAAAAGAACTGAATAATTTTGTTCGAACAATGGAAACAAAAATAACTAGCTGAAGGGAGAATAAGAGAATATGCAGATAAAAAATCACGAAAGTCAGTCAGTTGATAATTATTTTTCAGCTTATGATCAAGCGCTCAATCAAGTGATGCAGGCCACGGAAATGACTCAATTAGTGGAGTATTATGAGTCGTTGCAGAAAGAATTTAATCAGATTCTAGCTGACTTTAGCACCGAAGATTATTTAATTGGTATCCGCAAAATTTTATTAATAGATGCCAAGCTGCAAATTCTCTTCTTCTTTTGGTTAGAAACTGATTTACACAATTGTACAGAAGCTGAAATTATTCAGATAACTGAATCAGATGCTAAACAATTCTACGAAGAAAGCATGATGTTTCAATCAAAATCCTCTGTTCCGAAACCTTTTATAATGAATCAATAAAAAAGTAAAGGAGCAATTTAGCGATGAGAGAAACTCAATATACCGCCTCAGTTTTACTGGAAGGGGCTTATGAATTAGCGATACGGCATGGTGTCAGTAATCTTTCGGCTCGAGCAGTAGCCAGAGAGATTGGCATTTCGACCCAGCCTATCTATCTAGTATTTAAAAATATGAATGGTCTTAGAGTAGCGATGACCAACCAAATCTTTCTCAGAGTAAAAAGAATGTGGTTTTCTCAAAATAGTTCTTTGTCTGAGTACATAGGAAATGTTGCGAATTTTATTAAAAATGATAGTACCGTTTATTTTTCATTAGTAACGGATAGAGAAACGTTTAACAAAATGCAGAAGTTTCTGTATGAATTATTTGTAGATGCCATTGCGGATGACCGGTCATTAAATAAAGACGAGGCGCCCCTCATTTATAGTCATATTGTTGGGACATTGACAGCTTGCATGGGAATGGACGATGAGCCGACTGAAGAAAAATTGGTCGACAGTATCTCTGACTATGTGCAAACCAATTACTCATGCCAATCAAAAGAGCTTGTGTAGCTAAGTACGACAACAGACTGTGTTATTTTTGAGTAAAAAAGTACATATCAATAAAATGAACGGCTAGTCTAAAGGACAATAATCAGAAAAATACTGATTATTGTCCTTTTTTTGACGGTAGAAGCTAAGGGTTTGGTATACTAAGAAAAAAGGGGTGAGCCAGTATGCTCTGTCAAAAAGTATATCCTTCAGAGGTGAAAGGCCTCATACAAGCTTTGCAAAGAAGTCAGCTATCGTGGCCATTCTATGATCAGCATTCGATTGCCCGAAAAGAATTTTTGAAGAGTGTCAAAAAGGGCTATGCTTGGCAAGTCAGTGAGCAAGGGAAAATTCTAGGATTTTTGAGTTTTGCTGAACGTCAACCAGGAAAGCCAGTCATATTGACCAATGCATTGTTTTTGAATCGTCAGTTAGGCTGGAAAAAGAGCTTGTCCTTACTTGAAAAAGTCGCGAAGGAACGGTTTTGTTCAGCTGTTCAGCTGCAATTTACTGGCGGAACGGGCCAACTAGAATTCTTGCTCGAGCAAGGCTATCACTACAACCAAGAAGAGAATCAGTTCACTAAACAGCTAATCTACAACACAGCGTTGGTTCTTGGTGGTGGCGGGGCACATGGAAGCTATCAGATTGGTGTCTGGCAAGCGTTAAAAGAGTTAGGTATCTCCTTCAATATAGTGACAGGAACGTCTGTCGGGGCGCTTAATGGGGCCTTCGTCTTGCAAGGGGACAGTGAGGTTGCTAAAGAAATGTGGGAATCGCTCTCGACGGATGCGGTGATGAGTTTTCCGGCAGCTGCCAACACGAATCAAACGCTGCGGGAGTTGTTGCTGCAAATTGCTTCTTTGACCACGACAGCCATTCGAAATAGAGGGGTTTCGACCCAACCGTTACGGCAATTATTAGAGAGTCATATTCAGCTTGATAAGATAGAAGAAAGTCCGTTACGTTTATTTATTGTTACAACGGAAATGTCAGGTTTAAAGGAAACGGTCGTCGAAATTAACACAGCGAAGTCGGATCAATTAGTGGATTGGCTCTTAGCGTCTGCTTCCTTTTTCCCAGCCATGCAAGCAATCGAAATCGAGGGATTGTCCTATATGGATGGTGGTTACCGCAATAATTTATCGATTGATGTAGCTCTTCGTGAAGGTGCGACAGAGTGTATTGCGGTGGATGTCAAAGGACCAGGTATTACAAAACGCATGAGATTGTCGGAAGAGACGGTATCCATCTTGCTACATAGTCCTTGGGAATTAGGGACGTTTTTGGTGTTTGATGCGGTGCGTTCTAGACAAAATCTACAGTTGGGTTATTTAGAAACACAGAAAAAATTTGGTCAGTTAAAAGGCTATTGGTATACATTTGATTTAGCTGAGGATACAGAAACTATTTGGCACGATTTTTGGCAGGAAATTCGAGAGAGACCTTATTTAAAGGAGTATATTTCACAGGATGCTTGGTTAGAAAAAATAATCTTGCCTAGGCTGCGTAAGTTATATAAAGACAGGGTGACACTTGAAACCATCGGATTGGCGTTTATCGAGCTTGTTGCGAAGACCTTTCAACTTTTGCCAACAAAGGTGTATACTATCAATCAGTTAAGAAAAGAAATTAAAGTCAAAAAACAGCAACCCGCTAATGCTGAGTTGGGCGTGTTATCTGTACAGGAATGGTTGGATCGGTTTCGCGAAGAAAGTTTCGTTTTTTCAGAGAAGAACCAATTGTTGTATTTAAAAAAGCGCCTCATAGATGAGCTAGATAAATCAGAGATAGATAAAATCCCAGAAGTGGTCGTAAAGAGTGAGACAGAATTACAGGAAACGCATGAATTAGCTAGTGGTGAACAAGGAGCAGTAGATAGGCCGCAGCCGGATCGTGAGCAGTGGCAAAGTTTGCAAAGAGCAGTGCAGAAAAATCCGGTTCAGGTATTACTGGTTTTATTTATTGATTATTTAATGGAGGGAAGCACATGGTAAAAGAATTTTCGTATGAGATTGTTGAAGAGATTGCTATATTAAGTGAAAATCCGAAAGGCTGGCGTAAAGAGTTGAATTTAGTCAGCTGGAATGGCCGTCCACCTAAGTTTGATCTTCGTGATTGGGCACCTGAGCATGAGAAGATGGGTAAAGGGGTTACTTTGAGTAACGAAGAGTTTGAAATCTTACAAAAAACGATAAAATCTATGTAAAAAAGGAGCACCCTGTCGATGAAGAGTATGACCGGTTTTGGAAAAAGTATCAAAGAAAATGAAGCGTATCAATTGGATATCGAGATAAAAAGTGTCAATCATCGCTATTTAGATCTTCAATTACGGATGCCTAGAGAATTGAATGTATTTGAGTCGGCTATGCGTCAAACCTTAAAAGAGAGTTTACAAAGAGGTCGAGTGGAATTATTTTTCAAGTTAACACCGAAAAATAGTGGGACGAAGGAAGTGGTTATTCGCTGGGATCTGATTGACCAATTAATTCAAAAACTTCAACTAGGCTTGAATGAACGCTATGGACAGACCCAAATTTCTGTAGATGGCCTTATTCAACAACTGATTACTAATGAAGAATACATTGAAGTGTTAGAAGCCACCACAGAGGATACATTGTTGGAAGAATTGGTTCATGAAACCTTGGCAAATGCCATACAGTCAATTGAGAAGAGTCGTATCCAAGAAGGAGCGATGATTCAGAAGGTGTTAGAGAAGTATCGCCATGATTTTCTTGCATTAGTGGAGGAATTAAATCAATTTGTGACGGTTTATGAAGCAGATTATCGTGAGCGTTTTGAAAATAAATTGAATGATTATTTAGGCGAAACAGTGGACGAGTCACGTTTGTTGACGGAGATGGCGCTATTACTGGAACGCGGGGATATTCATGAGGAGCTGGATCGTTTAACGATTCACTTAGAGAAATTAGGCGAGTTATTAACGCAGTCTGAGCCAGTGGGTCGTGAGCTAGACTTTTTAATTCAGGAGATGAATCGAGAAGTGAATACAATCGGTTCTAAGTCGAGCCCAATCGCCATTAAGAATTTAGTGGTTCAAATGAAGACAGTATTAGAAAAAATTCGCGAACAAGTCCAAAATATTGAATAGCTTTCATTTCTGAAAATGGTTGAGACACGGTATACTAGAAGAAACGAATAAAGAGGAGCGAGAAGAATGAAATATTATGATATTACTTTTCATGAACTGAGTGGGAAAAGTGTCGTGAAACGCTCAATCCCTTCTTCTGAAAATGGCTTTGAGGTTTGGAAAGATGCTTGCGTTTCGTATACAGATGATGAAATTCAATTATTAGTCAACGAAGGGACTTATGTCACATTAAAACGTCCATACATTGTGCGAATTGATGCCAAAGAAGTGGAAGGACCAGTTGAAAAGCTAGTTTCTCGTCAAGATGAAATTATGGGTGTCGTTAATACGCTCTCCAATATGGGCTTCTAGATTGTTCGTTTGTCGAGAGGTCTGGTTCAAAGGGAGACATGGAAAAAATACTTGCCAGTGAGCTTTCAAATTTATTGATTTTTCGAATCAATAGAGGCGGAGGTGGCTGTGGAAGTATTTTTTTTCGTTATCAGGGAAGGATGGATTATTTTTAAAATGTTATCCTAAAACTCTCACTAATGTACTTATAGTCGTGAGGCCAGCAAATAACAAGCAGCTTTTTCCATGATTTTCACATAAATCTGTTATCTAGACATTTTTTGGATTTTTATTAAAAGGTTGTTTGTTTCGAAGTTTTTGCCTATTTTGACTGGCGTCAAATTGCAAGAATCCATTGTTTAGTAGCTTTTTTCTTTAAAAGCACCGTTTTCCACCTATAATAATACACAACAAACAACCTTTTTTGAAAAAGTTGGTCTTTTAGAGCTTTTATTTTTTTTTAAAATAACATATTTAAGGGAGGAGTAAGTCAGATTACTAACGAATTTAAGCAGGTTGTGGACTTTTGAGTTTATATAGGTGTACTTTCTAGCGAAAAAATCAGTAAGTAGAGTAAGCTAACTGAATAATTTAATGAGTGAGTCTAAGGCTAGAAAAGGCTGGGAAAATTGGTGATAGCTTCTGGCTTGGCTAGCTTTTTAGAGAAAATCTCGGTATAATAAAGAAAGCCTTGAAAATTACAGAAAAAAAGTGCAAAATAGACGTTAAGCGAAAAAGACAAGTGAAAGGACGTCATTATGACAGAACGTGGATTATTAATTGTGTTGTCCGGTCCTTCCGGTGTAGGTAAGGGAACCGTACGCAAAGCTATTTTTGAGAGTGAAGATAACGACTTTCAATACTCGATTTCAATGACTACTCGTAAGATGCGAGCAGGGGAAGTCGAAGGTGTCGATTATTATTTTCGGACGAGAGCAGAATTCGAAGCGATGATTGAAGCTGGTGAGATGTTGGAATATGCTGAGTATGTTGGAAATTATTATGGGACACCCCTGTCATACGTCAATAAAACCTTGGATGAAGGCAAAGACGTCTTTTTAGAAATTGAAGTTCAAGGTGCACAACAAGTCAAAGAAAAAGTTCCAGATGGTATTTTTATCTTCTTAACTCCTCCTGACCTAGCGGAATTAAAATCGCGAATTGTCGGGCGTGGAACGGATGCTGAAGAGGTCATTGAGCAGCGTATGCAGATTGCTCGTGAAGAGATTGAACTGATGGCCTTGTACGACTATGCTGTAGTAAACGATCAGGTTCCATTAGCGGTTGAACGAATTAAAGAAATTATTGCTAGCGAACATTTCCGCGTGGATCGCGTAATTGGAAAATACATTAAAATGCTAAAGGAGATGTAGGCTCATGATGTTAAAACCATCTATTGACTCATTATTAAATCAAGTAAACTCAAAATATTCTCTTGTGATTTTGGCAAGTAAACGTGCCCACGAATTAGATGCTGGGGCTCAAGCGACGATGGAAAAGTTTGACTCTGTCAAAAGCGTTGGTCAAGCACTAGAAGAAATTGATGGCGGATCAGTTATTAACGATCCAAATCCAGAATTAAAACGGGAACGTTTGAAAATGGAATCAGAAGAGAAAAAAGCACAACGTGAACGTGAGCAGCGTGAATTAGAAGCGCGTATTCGCGACGAACAAAACCTATAAAATGAAAAGTGAAAAGCGGGGACAGGGTAAAGTGAATTGTCTCGGCTTTTTTCTTTGCCTATGAAGGGGCACCGAGCTCTCTAATATTTTCGTTAAGAATAGCGAAGCAACAAGACAAATTAGCGCTTCTTTAGTACAATAGTCGAGAAGTGAACAGTGAAAAAAGACTTAAAAGGTGAAAATGAAGGAGGAACTGTGATGAATAAATATGCTGAAGTAATTGTTGATGTACCTGCGATGCAAACCGATCAACCATTTACTTATTTTATTCCGCAAGCCTTGCAGCCTTCTTTACGAAAAGGTATGCGTGTGGAAGTTCCTTTCGGCAATGGTAATCGACATGTGCAAGGGTTTGTGACCGCCGTCATCGAGAACTTACTGCCTAATCCAACGATTCCATTAAAAAGTATTGTCCGCGTGCTAGATTTATCCCCAGTCTTAAATAATGAATTATTGGCGATGGCTGATTATATGAAGGAAAAGACTTTTGCCTTTAAGATTATGTGTTTACAAACCATGTTACCGAGTGTCATGAAAGCAGAATATAGTAAATATATTTTCTTAAAAGAGCTAAATCATGCGGCAAAAGCTCTTTATTTTAAGGAAGCGACCGAAATTTCTTGGGAAGAGGCGGAAGAGACGGGCATTTTGCCGCAGTTAATGCAGCTACGCCAAGAACAGGTTGTCGATATTCGTTATGAAGTGAAAACGAAGAATAAAGTGAAAACGATCCGAATGGTTCAAGCTAAATTGGCAAAAGAACGTTATCTAGAAGAGCAAGCACAGCTGTCTAAACAAGCCAAGAAGCAGGGAGAGTTACTGTCACAGTTGATGGAACAGGGCGAGGAGTTACTCTCAGTTAGCTACTATAAAGAGCAGGGCTTGAGTACGACGATTTTAAACCAAGGGAAAGATAAAGGTTGGCTGTCGTTTGTCGAAGTGGAACAGTATCGTGATCCATTTAGTGAACAGACCTTTGAACAGACGCAGGCTCACGAATTGAATTCGGAACAGCAGGTGGCGGTTGAGACGTTGGTGAAAAGTGTTAAAGAGGCACAAAGTACGACTTATTTATTGGAAGGCATTACCGGCAGCGGTAAGACAGAAGTCTATTTGCAGACGATTTCGGAAGTCTTGCAGATGAATAAAACAGCGATTATGTTGGTGCCAGAGATTGCTTTGACCCCACAAATGGTGGAACGTTTCAAAGGACGTTTTGGCGAAGCGGTAGCGGTCTTACACAGTGGCTTGTCGCAAGGCGAAAAATACGATGAATGGCGGAAGATTGAACGTGAAGAGGCCCAAGTAGTAGTTGGCGCTCGCTCGGCTATTTTTGCGCCGCTGCAAAATTTAGGTGTCATCATCATTGATGAGGAACATGAAGCGACCTATAAACAAGATGAAGCCCCACGCTATCATGCCAGAGATTTAGCCTTGTGGCGAGCAAATTACCATCATTGTCCGGTAATTTTAGGGAGTGCGACGCCTTCATTAGAATCACGATCACGGGCTCAAAAAGGTGTCTATCAATTGTTGACGCTGTCGAAAAGAGCGAATCCAAAAGCTTCGTTACCGGTCGTTGATGTGATTGATATGCGTGATGAATTTAAGAAGCAAAACACTACGTCATTCTCGCTTTCGCTGCAAGAAAAAATTAGCGAGCGATTGGCGGCTGATGAGCAGACGGTCTTAATGTTAAATCGTCGTGGCTATTCATCATTTGTGATGTGTCGGGATTGCGGTTACGTATTGCCTTGTCCAAATTGTGATATTTCGTTGACTTTACATATGGATACAAAGACGATGCGTTGTCATTATTGTGGTCATGAAGAGGGAATTCCTTATCGTTGTCCAGATTGTGGCAAGGAAAAAATTCGCTATTATGGCACAGGTACTCAAAAGGTTGAAGAGGAACTACAGGAGCTATTTCCTTCTGCACGTATCTTGAGAATGGATGTTGATACCACCCGAAGAAAGGGTGCGCACGAAAAGATTTTAACTGCCTTTGGTGAAAAAAAAGCCGATATTTTATTAGGCACACAGATGATTGCTAAGGGCTTGGATTTTCCAGATGTCACGTTAGTTGGGGTATTGAATGCCGATACTTCACTGAATTTACCTGATTTTCGTTCAAGTGAACGCACGTTTCAGTTGTTGACACAGGTAAGTGGGCGCGCTGGCCGAGCGCATAAAGCTGGGGAAGTGATTATTCAAACCTTTAATCCAGAGCATTATGCGATTCGTTTGGCTCAGACGCAAAATTATGAGGATTTTTATCGACAAGAGATGAGTGTCCGGCATAGAAGTGACTATCCACCTTACTATTTTACAGTGAAGATTACCGCGAGTCATCCCGAAGAACAGGTGGCTGCGAAAAAAATATTTGAAGTGACCAAAGAATTAAAAGAGGCTTTAAGTGAGCAAAGCTTGTTGTTAGGACCGACGCCGAGCGCTATTATGCGCGTGAAGAATCGCTACTATTATCAAGTAATTATTAAATATAAAAAAGAACCCAATCTGCAGAGCGCGCTAACGAAGCTGTTAAATGATAGCCAAATAGCTCAAAGACAAGGCTTGTTGCTGTCGATTGATAGTGAACCGATGCATTTTATTTAAGAAAGGAAGTTGGCATGCGTTACCCAATTATTATTTATCCAAATGAATTGTTAACGAAAAAAATGGCTCCAGTGACGGCGATTACCGACGAGATTATTACCTTGCTGGATGATTTATATGAAACGATGGTCGCTCATGATGGGATTGGAATTGCTGCTCCACAAGTTGGCAAAAATCTGCGAATTGCACTGGTCGAAGTCGATGAGGGCGATTTATTTGAGTTGATTAATCCGGAAATTATCGAGAGAAAAGGTAGTAGTATTGATGTCGAGGGGTGTTTGAGTATCCCTGAAACATATGGCACAGTTGAACGAGCGGATGAGATTACGGTGCGCTATTTTGATCGTGAGGGTGAAGAGATTGAGGTTATTGCTTACGACTACCTCGCTAGAGCTTTTCAGCATGAAATTGATCATTTGGATGGTCAACTATTTATTGATAAAATAATTGAGCGGATTGCGGCAGATCAATTAGAAAAATACATGGAGGAACATCAAGATGACTAAACTGGTTTTTATGGGAACACCGGCCTTTTCAGTGCCAATTCTAGAAGGCTTGATTGAAGCAGGCTACGAGATTCAAGCAGTGGTGACACAGCCTGATCGTCCAGTTGGGCGTAAAAAAGTGATTACCGCGACACCGGTGAAGGAAGCGGCAGTAGCCCATGATTTATTGGTATTGCAACCAGAAAAAATCTCAGGCTCCCCTGAGATGGCAAAAATTCAAGAATTAGCTCCTGATATGATTGTTACAGCGGCTTTTGGGCAATTTTTACCAGAAAAATTATTACAGGTACCGACCCATGGCGCAATCAATGTGCATGCCTCACTCTTACCAAAATATCGTGGTGGTGCGCCGGTGCATTACGCAATTATTGAAGGCGAAACAGAAGCTGGCGTGACGATTATGGAAATGATTAAAAAAATGGATGCCGGCGGAATTTTCTCTCAAGCGAAGCTGCCAATCACTAAACAAGATGATGTGGGCACGATGTTTGATAAATTGAGCCAGTTAGGCAAAGACTTGTTATTAGAAACCTTGCCTAAAATTCTTTCAGGAGAACTATCTGCTGTACCACAAAATGAAGCAGAAGTCACATTTTCGCCAAATATTTCGCGGGAAGAAGAAGCGATTGATTGGCAAAAAACAGCGGTCGAAATCGATAACAAAGTCCGGGGCATGCGTCCTTGGCCGATTGCTTTTACAACCTATGAAGGGGCTCGTTGGAAAATTTGGGAGACTGAGCCTTTAGTAGAAGAAACCACAGACGAACAACCAGGCACCATCATTCACAAAAGTAAGAAAGAACTCTGGATTGCGTGTGGCAATCACAGTGTATTAGCAATCAAAGCATTGCAGCCAGCCGGCAAAGGTAAGCAAGATATTCAAGCCTTTCTTAATGGTGTAGGACAAGCAGTGACTCGCGGACAGCAGGTGAACTAATGGGAAATAGACTTCCAGCAAAAATCAGAAAATCCGTGCGCTTTGTCGCACTTGAAACGCTCGAACGCGTCAATAAGGGCGGAGCGTATTCAAATTTATTATTAAATGACATGATGTCAAAAGCAAAACTAAGCGAAAAAGACGGTCGCTTATATACTGAATTAGTCTATGGGACTATCAGTCGTCGTTTGCTATTAGA
This sequence comes from Candidatus Enterococcus huntleyi, assembly GCF_009933175.1. Classification (GTDB taxonomy): domain Bacteria; phylum Bacillota; class Bacilli; order Lactobacillales; family Enterococcaceae; genus Enterococcus_K; species Enterococcus_K huntleyi. The sequence goes on from NZ_MAEJ01000032.1 coordinate 207,185, forward strand.
ATTTTACTTGCAACCCTTTATCAAAAAAGCTAAAAAAGTCGATGACTGGGTAGTCACACTCCTATGTCTTTCGTTATACCAATTAGAGTTCTTAGATAAAGTCCCAGCGCATGCGGTTTTAAATGAAGCCGTTGAGATTGGGAAAGCCCGTGGAAATGTCGGGATTGGTAAGTTTGTCAATGGCGTCTTACGTACGATTCAACGCGAAGGCTTACCGAATGTAGCTGACATCAAGGATCCAATCGAACAATTGTCAGTGGAGATTAGTATGCCCTTATGGCTAACGAAAACCCTCGTTGAACAGCTAGGGATTGAAGAAACACGTGAACTTGGCTTGTCTCTTTTTGAAGTCAGTCATGTGAGTGCCCGTGTCGATACACGGATGGTGGAACGACAAGAAGTGATTGCAACGCTAGAAGAGGAAGAAAATATCGTGGCGCGAGAAAGTCAGATTTCACCTTATGGGATTGTCGCTGAGAAAGGTTATTTAGCGAATAGTCGCTTATTCCAATATGGCTTAATGACCGTGCAGGATGAAAGTTCGATGCTCGTAGCACCAGCGATGCAAATTCAGAAGCATCACAAAGTTTTAGATGCTTGTGCCGCTCCTGGTGGCAAGACGACGCATATTGCAACCTTCCTTGATCCAACATTTGGGGGCGAGGTAACAGCCCTGGATATTCACGATCATAAAGTCAAATTAATTCAAGAAAATGCGCAACGATTACGAGTGGAAGAAGCAGTTCAGGCTAGAAAACTTGATGCGAGAACGATTCATGAAAACTTCGAACCAGAAAGCTTTGACCGTATTTTAGTCGATGCTCCATGTTCAGGATTAGGACTGATGCGCAGAAAACCTGATATTAAATACCATAAAAAATTAGAGGATTTCCTGAATTTACAAAAGATTCAGCTAGAAATTTTAGAAAGTGCCGCCCCAGCACTAAAACATTCGGGTATAATGGTTTATAGTACGTGTACAATCACGAGAGAAGAAAACCAAGCAGTCGTTGAGCAGTTTTTAGCGGCGCATCCAGAATTTGAAAAAATTGACGTGCCTGTGGCTCCACAAATTGAGGCGGCAGTAGTAGAGCAGCAATTGCTATTATATCCACATCAATTTATGACGGATGGGTTCTTCATTTGTTGTTTACGCAAAAAGTAGTGAGGTGAATGGAATGAACATTTATTTTCAATCAGATGTTGGCAGGCGTAGAAACTCCAACCAAGATTATGCGAATCTCTTCAAAAATAAAGAAGGTATTCAATTAGCCATTTTAGCCGATGGTATGGGTGGCCACTTAGCGGGTGACGTTGCTAGCAAGATGGCAGTCAATGATTTGGGTAGTGCTTGGGAAGAGACGGAGATTCTTAACGAGGAAAAAGCAGCCCAATGGTTTATTCAACAACTCCAAATAGAAAATGAACGAATCTATGAAAAAGGGCAATCGATGCCTGAATACAATGGTATGGGAACAACAATTGTAGCTGTGGCTATTTTTGAACGAGATTTTGTGATTGCCAACGTCGGCGATAGTCGCGCTTATTTGCTACGTAGTCAAAAAATTCTTCAATTAACGGAGGATCATTCTCTCGTGAACGAATTGGTCAAATCGGGAGAAATTAGTCGTGAAATGGCGGCCAATCATCCACGGAAAAATGTTTTGACGCGTTCTGTTGGCATGCCGGGGTTACTGGAAGTTGACGTGACCAATCAAGAATGGCTTGCTGGAGACTACGTTTTAGTCTGTTCAGATGGCTTAACAAACATGGTCAGTGAAGAAGAAATTCAGGCGATAATTAAAGGGCCAGAGAGTCTTGAGCAGAAGGTTAATCAATTGATCGAACAAGCAAATGCTGCAGGTGGAGCTGACAATATTACTGTCTTAATCATTCAATGTGAGGAGGAAGATGTATGCTTGAAATCGGTCGAAAGCTAAACGGTCGCTATAAGATTATCGGTAATATCGGTAGTGGCGGTATGGCGAATGTTTTCCTAGCACATGATCTGATTTTAGACCGCGATGTAGCAGTTAAAGTCTTACGTTTTGACTTTCAAAATGATACGGCAGCCATTCGTCGTTTCCAACGAGAGGCGCTTGCTGCAACGGAGCTTGTGCATACGAATATCGTCAGTGTCTATGATGTTGGTGAAGAAGAAGGTATGCAGTATTTGGTGATGGAATATGTTAAAGGAATGGATTTGAAACGCTACATTCAAACACATTACCCAATCCCTTATAGAACGATTGTTGATATTATGCAACAAATTTTATCGGCGATTGCGTTGGCCCATGAGCACCGGATTATTCACCGGGACTTGAAGCCGCAAAATATTTTGATGAATGAAGAAGGAACAGTCAAGATTACTGATTTTGGGATTGCAATTGCACTCTCAGAAACGTCCATCACACAAACTAATACGATGCTGGGCTCGGTGCATTATCTATCGCCTGAACAAGCTCGTGGTAGTATGGCAACGAAGCAGTCTGATATCTATGCGCTGGGGATTATTCTCTATGAGTTAATGACAGGGAATGTGCCGTTTGATGGTGAATCGGCTGTGACAATTGCTTTGAAGCATTTTCAAAATGACTTACCTTCTATTAAGAATTATGATAGAAATGCTCCGCAATCCATCGAGAATGTCATTTTAAAAGCGACCGCTAAAGAAACTGCGGATCGTTATAAAACAGCAGAGGAAATGAGCCATGATCTAGCGACAGTTTTAGATCCTGAACGTCTTAATGAACCTGTCTGGAAACCGGCAGCGATGTTGGGAGAAACGATGGTTTTACCGAATGTTTCAGAGACGGCAGAAGTGGCTAAAGAGCCAACTCCAGTCCCTGTGCAGCCACAAACAAAACCAGTGGAAGAGACACCTGAGCCAGTGAAGAAAAAGAAGAAAAGACATTGGCTGATTCCTATAATCATCCTACTTTTCTTAACTTTAGGTGGGGCGGCTTATTTTTGGGCAACCAGTGGTAGCGACAAAGATATTGCTATTCCTGACGTTTCTGGCTTAACGGCAACTGAAGCTGTCGCTAAATTAGAAGAAAAAAACTTAAAGGTTGCTAGTGAGACTGAAGAAATTCCTGATGATACGATTGAAGCAGGTCAGGTGGTTAAAACTAATCCTGCCGCAGGAACTAAGTTAAAAGAGGGCGGTAGTACAGAGATCGTGCTGTATATCAGCTCAGGAACAAAAAAAATCGAACTAAGTAATTATGTAGGCAGTCAAATCGATGAAGTCATTACTAAATTGAAAGAGTTAGGCTTCACGGAGGACCGCATAAAAACAACAGAAACGTTTGATGAAGAGGCGGCGGAAGGGGAAATTATTGAGCAGGCCCCAACTGAGGACCAAGAAGTTGATCCTAAAGCTGACACGATTTCCTTCACCATTAGTAAAGGTCCAGAAACCGTCACATTAGAAGACTATACAGGCTGGACATACCAAGATGCTCTGAATGATTTGACAAGTAAAGGCATTCCTACCGGACAGATCCCGACCGAATATCAAGAGGCGGAAGGCGAACCTGACCGAGTGCTGAGTCAGAGTATTAATGGTGGAACAGATGTGGTTCCTGGCGATACGACAGTGACGCTTTATGTGAGTAAAGAAAAAGAAATTGAGAAAATTACGCTTGATGATATTAGTAATTACTCGAAAAAAGATGCCCGCGATTATCTGAGAGAAATCGGCATGACGCTTGTCGAACAAGAAGAGTTTAGTGAGACAATCACGGCTGGTAATGTGATTCGGACCGAGCCTGGTGGCGGTCAAACCTTAGAAAAGGGTAGCTCCGTTAAGGTGATCTACTCGAAAGGGAAAGATCCATCAAAAGCTGAGTCGACTCCAAAAGATAATGGCACAGGGAGTGGTACTGGTACAGGAAGTCAGCCTAATAAACCGGAGGATAACTCTGGTAAAGAGGAAACAGATGAATCTTAAAGGCAGCTAGAGCTTGTGCTTGTAGAGGAAATCAGTTGACAGTATGGCTAAATAAGTAAGAAAAAAGAGCGTCAGCATTGACCAAAATTTTTGGTGTGCTGAGGCTCTTTTTCTAGATAAGTCAGAATAAAGTAAGTGGATTTCGTAAATTTTCCCATCTTGAAAAAGAGTGTGTTAGAATAAATAGGACAAAGAGATTGTAGGAGGTGTCATTATTAAAGGACAAATAAGAAAAGCATTGAGTGGATTTTACTATATATATTCAGAGGGCATCACTTATCAAACACGGGCGCGCGGAAATTTCCGAAACCGGAATATTACACCTTTAGTTGGGGATGACGTGATTTTTGAAAGCAGCAATTTAACTGATGGCTATTTACTAGAGGTTTTGCCCCGAGAGAATGAGTTAGTTCGGCCACCCGTCGCAAATGTTGATCAAGGAGTCGTGGTCACGAGCTTGATTGAGCCTAATTTTTCGTATAATTTACTTGATCGATTTTTAGTTACGCTAGAAAACAAAGGAATTGAGCCGATTATTTATTTAAGTAAGACGGACTTGGACCCAACGAATCCTTTAATAGAAGAAATTAAACAGGTCTATGAGGCGATTGGTTATACAGTTATTGTACCCAAAAAAGATCAGGGGATTCGCGCTTTAGAGCAGTTATTTCCTGAAAAATTAACGGTCTTCATGGGCCAATCGGGTGCGGGGAAATCAACTTTATTGAATCAATTAGCCCCTGATTTAGATTTGGCAACGGCAGAAATATCAGAGTCATTAGGTCGTGGGAAGCATACGACCCGCCACGTAGAATTATTGCCAATGTATGAGGGGCTTGTTGCTGATACGCCAGGCTTTAGTGCGATTGAATTTTTAGAAATTCCAGCAGTCGAACTACCGAGAGAATTTCCGGAATTCGTGGCAGCTGCTGCTAAGTGTAAATTCCGCGAGTGCATGCACGTTAAAGAGCCATCTTGTGAGGTCAAAAGACAGGTTGAAGCAAACGAAATTGCTCAATCTAGATACGATAACTATAAGCAATTTCTCCAAGAGATTGAAAATAAAAGACCCATTTATAAAAAGAAAAAATAGGAGGAAACAGGAATGAAGATTGCCCCATCAATTTTAAGCGCGGATTTTGCGAATCTGCAGAGAGATGTTCAATTAGTCGAGAGAGAGGGCGCTGATTATATCCATATTGATGTGATGGATGGACAGTTTGTCCCGAATATTACGATTGGTGCAGGTGTTGTTGCAGCTTTACGTCCTGTGACTAAATTGCCACTAGATGTTCATTTGATGATTGCTAATCCGGAAAATTATATTGATGATTTTGCTAAGGCTGGTTCGGATATTATCATGGTGCATGTGGAAGCAACGCCGCATGTGCATCGAGCGGTCCAAATGATCCAAGCGCATGGCGTAAAATCAGGTGTCGTGATTAATCCAGGCACACCTGTATCAGCAATCAAACATGTTCTTTCGATGGTGGATCAAGTGTTGGTGATGACGGTTAATCCGGGCTTTGGTGGCCAAAGCTTTATTGAGGAATGTGTAGAGAAAATTGCTGAACTAGCTGCTCTTCGCACAGAAAACGGCTACTCATATGAGATTGAAGTGGATGGTGGAATTGTGCCAGAAACAGCTAAGCTATGTAAAGAAGCTGGAGCGGATGTCTTTGTTGCTGGTTCTTATATTTATTCTGCAGAGAATCCAAGTGAACGAATGGATTTATTAAAAGAGGCGCTGAAATAATATGAACATTCTTGTTGTCGCAGGTGCTAACCCAGATACTTGGCCAACGATGGATTTGACTGCATTTGATTACTTTGTTGGCGTGGATCGTGGGGGCTTGTTTTTAACAGAAAGAGGCTATCCTTTAACGCTAGCAGTGGGGGATTTTGACTCTCTATCGGCATCAGAAAAAGAGTCTGTCCTCAGTAAAGCGGGTAAGGTCTTAGAATCGCAGCCTGAGAAAGATGATACCGATACACAACTTGCTTTGCAATCTGTTTTTGAACAGTTTCCTGAAGCAGAAGTGACCTTAATCGGTGCAACAGGTGGTCGACTCGACCATTTACTCTCTAATTTATGGCTCGGTTTGGAACCACGTTTCCAACCATTTCTATCACGTTTTGTACTGCGAGATAAACAAAATAGTCTGCGCTATTTTACACCAGGCGAATACCGCGTATATAAAGAGCCAGAAATGAAATATTTGGCGTATTGTTGTTTGACTCCAGTCAATGAGTTGTCTTTATTTGAAAGTAAATATCTGCTAGACAAACAGGATATTCCATACCCTTATTCCTATGCAAGTAACGAATTTGTGTCAGATACAGCGAGCTTCTCTTTTAGCGAGGGACTAATCGCTGTGATTCAAAGTAAGGATTAAAGAAACCCAAAACCCACCTTATTCAGTTTTGTAGAAAAAAACTGAATAAGGTGGGTTTCTTTGTTTTTGGAAACAAAAAAAGTTTTCCACTGTGGATAACTTTGAAAACAGGCTAAAATGAAAAATTTGAAATAAAAATAAGAATTTATCCACAGGACTGTGGGTAACATCAGAATGTTAGATTAAAATAAAATGATAAAGATTAATTTACAATGAGAAAGAAAATAGGTATACTGAAATTTATGAGCAGACTAAGGAAGGAGTGGAAAAATGAAAAGTAAAAAATTGGCGAAACAAACATTAGATTTTCGAGGAACGCCGTATACGTACTATGCGTTGGAAAAAATTGCGACAGCATTTGGCACAGATGTCGCTAAATTGCCTTATACCATTCGAATTTTATTGGAATCTTTGATTAGGCAAGAAGATGGTGTGGATATTACTGAGGAGACTATTCGAATGCTGACCTTGTGGGCTGAGGAATCTGTGGAAGGGGAAATTCCTTTTAAACCGACCCGCGTTGTCTTACAAGATTTTACCGGTGTGCCGGCGATTGTTGATTTGGCTTCGATGCGTGAAGCGATTGTGCGTTTAGGTGGAAGTCCGGATCAGATCAATCCAGAAATTCCTGTGGATTTAGTCGTGGATCATTCGGTTCAAGTCGATTATTCAGGTAATCCCCAAGCGCTAGCTGCCAATGCCAAACTAGAATTCGAACGAAATTATGAACGCTATGAATTTTTAAAATGGGCGCAAAATTCCTTTGACAACTATCAGGTAGTGCCACCTGCGACAGGGATTATTCATCAAGTAAATATCGAATTTTTATCAGAGGTTGTTGTGACAAAAGCCAAGGGTGCTGAACTGGAAATTTTTCCGGATAGTCTGGTAGGAACGGATTCGCATACGACGATGATTAATGGAATTGGCGTTTTAGGCTGGGGTGTTGGTGGGATTGAAGCAGAAGCTGGCATGCTAGGCGAACCTTCATATTTCCCAATCCCAGAAGTGATTGGCGTAGAACTAGTTGGGGCGATGCAGTTAGGTGCGACCGCAACAGATGTTGCCTTACGGGTGACGCAGCTATTACGTGAAGAAAAAGTGGTGGGTAAGTTTGTTGAATTTTTTGGTGCGGGCTTAAAGGAATTGAGTTTGGCTGACCGTGCGACGATTGCAAATATGGCTCCTGAATATGGTGCAACGTGTGGCTTTTTCCCAATTGATCAAGAAACGCTAGCTTATATGCGCTTAACTGGCAGAGATGAGGCCCAAGTACAATTGACGGAAGCTTATGCCAAGGCCAACCATTTATTTTATGATGAGCATCAATCTCCAAGCTATACAAAAGTGTTAACCCTTGATTTAAGCACCATCTCAACCAATTTGTCTGGACCGAAACGGCCACAGGATTTAATTCCATTGGAGGAAATGGCGACGCGGTTTTCTGAGTCGGTTACAGCACCAGAAGGCAATCAAGGATTTGGTTTGACCCCAGAAGAGTTGGATAAACAAACAACGGTTGTGCTAGATGATGATCAGTGGACAGTCGGCACGGGTGATTTGGCGATTGCTGCTATTACTAGTTGCACCAATACTTCTAATCCGTATGTCATGCTAGCGGCTGGTTTACTTGCGAAGAAAGCTGTCCAGCAAGGGTTGCGTGTGGCTCCGACTGTCAAAACTTCCTTAGCTCCAGGTTCGAAAGTTGTGACGGGCTATTTGGAGGAATCTGGACTATTGCCATACCTCGAAAAATTAGGGTTTGCAGTAGTTGGTTACGGATGTACCACGTGTATCGGTAATTCTGGCCCGTTATCACCTGAGATGACTGAACAGATTCAAGAAGCTAATCTATTAGTCGCTTCAGTCTTGAGTGGGAATCGAAATTTTGAAGGTCGAATTCATCCTTTAGTTAAAGCGAATTATCTAGCGTCGCCACCATTAGTGGTTGCTTATGCATTGATGGGGACAGTGACCAAGGATATGAATCAGACGCCGTTAGGGACAAATGAGCAAGGAAAGCCGGTTTATTTAGCGGATATTTGGCCTAAAAAAGAAGAGATTGATCAGTATGTTGAGACGTATGTCACGCCGAGCTTATTCCAAAAATATTATTCTGAAGTTTTCCATGCTAATGAGGATTGGAACCAGATTCCAACTACCGCTGAGGCTTTGTATAACTGGAACGCAGAATCGACGTATATTGCTAACCCACCTTATTTTGAAGATATGTCGGTGGACCCAGTGGAGATTCAAACGCTCGAGGGTCTGACAGCTCTTGCTAAATTCGGTGATTCTGTGACGACCGATCATATTTCACCAGCGGGTGCGATTGCTATGCGTTCGGCGGCGGGGACTTATTTGATTGATCAAGGGGTTTCCCCTAAAGATTTCAATTCATTCGGATCAAGACGTGGCAATCATGAAGTGATGATGAGAGGAACGTTTGGCAATATCCGTATTCGAAATCAATTAGCGCCTGGGACAGAAGGCAGTTTTACGACCTATTTTCCAACCGGAGAAGTCCTTTCCATCTATGATGCGGCGATGAAATATAAGCAGTCAGGTAAAAGCTTGATTGTCTTAGCTGGCAAAGATTACGGCATGGGTTCTTCGCGTGATTGGGCAGCTAAAGGGACTAATTTATTAGGTGTTAAAGCCGTGATTGCCGAAAGTTATGAGCGGATTCACCGATCGAATTTGGTCATGATGGGTGTTTTACCTCTTCAATATCTAGAGGGTGAAACAGCTGAAACCCTAGGATTGACGGGTACAGAAAGCTTTACGATTCATTTGACACCGGAGACTGGTATCGGCGAGATTGTGACAGTCACGGCTGAGAAAACAACGGGCGAACAGCTCGAATTTAAAGTGAAAGTCCGGTTTGATGCGAAAGCTGATATTCGTTATTACCAACACCAAGGTATTTTACCAATGGTGATTCGAAAGAAAACCCAACATTCAACAGCAGCTGAATAATAGGGAAAGACTCATAAATGAGTGCGGATTTTGGCAGTCGCTAGATGCTTACTAAAATACAATTAGAGGAGTGAGTGAATGACTCAGACAAATAAAATTACAATGACCGACACAGGATTAAACACACCAAATACACCGACAATTCCGTATATTATCGGTGACGGGATTGGACCAGATATTTGGCAGGCAGCAGTACGAGTCTTTGATGCAGCGGTAAAAGCAGCTTACCAAGGGACAAAGAAAATTCAGTGGTTAGAAGTATTAGCTGGGGAGAAAGCCTTTGAAGAAACCGGAGAATGGCTTCCGCAAAAGACGCTAGATACAATTAATGAATATCTTATCGCGATCAAAGGGCCTTTGACGACCCCGATTGGCGGAGGAATGCGTTCATTAAATGTCGCGTTACGCCAAGAATTGGATCTCTATGTTTGTCTTCGACCAGTTAGACATTTCTCGGGAGTTCCATCACCGGTGAAACGTCCTGAATTAGTGGATATGGTTATTTTTAGAGAAAATACAGAAGATATTTATGCGGGAATTGAATTTCCAGAAGGTTCAGAAGAAGCTAAAAAACTCATTCATTTTCTACAGACAGAGTTAGCTATCACAAAAATTCGCTTTCCAGAAACTAGTGGAATGGGTATTAAACCTGTCTCAAAAGAGGGCTCTGAGCGATTGATTCGTTCAGCAATTGAGTATGCGATTGAAAACAAAAAATCCTCTGTGATCCTGGTACACAAAGGGAATATCATGAAATACACAGAAGGAGCTTTCAAAAATTGGGGCTATGAGTTAGCCGAGCGCGAGTATGGAGAATTCGTATTTACCTGGAATCAGTATGATAGAATCAAGGGAAATGAAGGCTCTGCAGCAGCTGATCAGGCGCAAAAAGAGGCAGAAGCGGCTGGTAAAATTATCATCAAAGATTCGATTGCTGATATCTTCTTGCAACAGATATTAACGCGACCAGCTGAATTCGATGTCGTGGCCACCATGAATTTAAATGGCGACTATATTTCAGATGCGTTGGCGGCTCAGGTTGGTGGAATCGGAATTGCTCCGGGAGCCAACATAAATTATCAAACAGGGCATGCTATTTTTGAAGCGACACATGGCACGGCACCTAAATATGCAGGATTAGATAAAGTAAATCCTTCCTCTGTTATTTTATCAGGCGCATTGATGTTGGAACATATTGGCTGGAAAGAAGCAACTGATCTGATTGTAGATGCTCTAGAACGAACAATTGAACAAAAAGAAGTCACTTATGATTTCGCGCGCTTAATGGATCAAGCGACAGAAGTAAAATGTTCAGAGTTCGCTGATCGAATCATAGAAAAAATGACGAAATAGCCTGAAAAAGAATGACTGAACAGATAACGAAATAGTCTTGTGAAATAGGCTAGATTGCTTAGGAAAAGAGTCAAAATAAAAGAAGACGACAACTGCGTAAGGTGAGGCAATTGTCGTCTTTTATTCGTTTCCCAATTATTTGCTAAAAAAAAGCTTAAGAACTCTTACTTTTCTTTTGTTTAAGTATAATTAGTGGTAGAATGATGGTTATCAGTTTAAATAATTCGAGGTGCTCTTGTGAAGAAATTCAACCCTAATAAAAATATAATTATTACCTTACTTATTGTCATTCTAGTAGTAACCGTCATCAGTATCACCGCTGCCAAACGGGCAAATGATGGGAAAACAAATTTTGTTCAAGCAATTATGAATGATACGGTAGCAGTTGTCGACAAAGTCGTTTCAGCACCCGGTCATCTGATAAAAAATGGGACAGCATCGATTAGTCATTTACTTAATACGTATAGTGAAAATGAGCGATTAAAAGAAAAGCTCGACGACTATGATGCGATGACTCAAAAAAATAACAACAACGAAAAAGAAATTGCTGCATTAAAAGAAGAACTTTCACTAAACCAAACGTTAACAAGCTATGAAAAGGTGACCGCAAATGTTGTTACCCGCTCGCCAGATAGTTGGCAAGACACTTTGGTTGTAGACCGTGGGACTACGGATGGCGTCGAAGTCAATATGGCGGTGATGTCCAACAATGGGTTGATTGGTCGAGTAATCGAAGTAAATCTGAGTTCTTCTAAAGTCGAATTACTGACTTCAGGTAATGAGAACTCCAACCATTTTCCGATAAAAGTCAGCTCTAAAGAAGGCGATGCTTTTGGCTTATTACGTAATTACGATGAAAAAACGAAAACCTTGATTGTGACTCAATTAACGGGGAACACAGAAATCAAGGAGGGCGATGTTGTTCAAACTTCAGGTCTAGGTGGCAACTCGCCGGCCGATTTACAGATTGGAACCGTGATTAAGATTGAACCAGATAGCTTTGGTTTGGATCGCCAAGTGTATGTTAAACCATACGCTGAGATGTACGATATTTCGGTGGTAACCATCATCAAACGTTTAGCAGGGGAAGGATAAAGGTATGTTACGAAAAGAATATGTTAGATACTATGCACCTGCTGTTTTTTTCTTGTTAATGTTGCTGGATGGGCAATTCACACGTGTTGTAGGTATTTGGTCAAATGGAGGCTACTTAGCGAATGTTCATCTGCTACTCTTAGCAGTGCTCTGTGGCTGTATCACATTGCCTAAGCGTTTTATGATTCTTACGACCATTATTTTAGGAATCATCTATGATAGTTATTATATTGGTGTGATCGGCATCTTTGCCGTCGCGTTACCCGTGACAGTTCTTTGCATGTATGGCCTAGCCAAGACTATCAATACCAATGTGTTTACGTTATTTTTTGGCTATATTATTTTTATTACAAGCTTTGAAGCTATCTCATTAGCGATTCAATTTATTTTTAAATTAGCAGTGATTGATGGCAGCGTCTTTATCACACAATACCTCGCGCCTACACTACTTTTAAATATGGGACTCTTCGTATTACTGATCGTGCCTTTTAAGAAGCTATTTGTCATAAAATAGCTTCTTTTTTTATGAAGAAAATTTATTTCTAGAAAATCTAAATAAAGCCTGTTATATCAGTCTTTATTCCGATATTTATTTTTCAAAAAACGTAGGAATCTGAAATGAAACAATTTTGTAATATTGCTATTATCTATCTGAAATACTGCTGTGGTATTATTCTAGTGTTGTTAAGAAAGTCTTAAGCAAAATTATAATTTTTATAAATATATGAAACCAGTCGGAGGAATAAAACATTGAGAAAGAGTTTATTGTCAACAGTCATGATTTGTTCTTTAGCACTTACCACAGTTGCAGGCCCCGTAGTGGCTGTAGCAGATAGCCTAGATGATCAAATTGCTGAGCAGAATCAAAAGATTTCAAACTTGCAAAGCCAGCAAGCCGATGTTCAATCACAGATTAGTTCTTTACAAGCAGAAGTAGATGGAATTAATAAAAAAGCAGAAGACTTATTAGCGAAACAAGAAGCTTTGTATAAAAAGTCGGATGAATTAAAAAAAGAAATTGAAAACTTGCAAGAACGAATTGCTAAACGTGAAGAAGCAATTACAGAACAAGCACGTGACGTCCAAGTCAATGGTGGCAGTTCTAACTTCATTGATGCCGTACTGAATGCAGATTCATTTACAGATGCAATCGGACGCGTGCAAGCAATGAGCACAATCGTTCAAGCGAATAATGATTTAGTTGAACAACAAAAACTAGATAAAAAAGCTGTTGAAGACAAACAAGCTGAAAACAAAAAACAATTAGAAGAAATTGCTGTGAACCAAAGCGAATTAGAAAACCAAAAAGGTGAACTAATTTCTAAACAAGCAGATTTAAATGTTTTAACAACGACTTTAGCTGCAGAACAAGCGACTGCTGAAGACAAAAAAGCAGACTTAAACAAGAAAAAAGAAGCAGCAATTGCTGAACAAAAACGCGCGCAAGAAGAAGCAAGAAGAGCGGAAGAAGCAAGAGCAGCTGCGGCAGCTCAAGCTGAAAAAGAAGCGGCTGAACAAGCAGCAGCAACACCAGCTGTTCAAGAAACACCGTCAACACCGACTGAAACACCAGCTACACCTGAAAATAACAATACAGTAACACCAACGACACCGAGCGATACTGGATCCGAAACAGATACAAACACGCCAGTACAAAATACACCTGTTGTTGAAAAACCAAATGCACCAGTTGCTTCAACACCGCCAGCATCTTCTGGCAATGGCGCAGCGGTTGTTGCTGAAGCCTACAAATATATCGGTGTTCCTTATGTCTGGGGTGGAAAAACACCATCTGGCTTTGACTGTTCAGGATTTACTAGCTATGTTTACAGACAAGCAACTGGCCGTGAAATTGGTGGTTGGACCGTTCCTCAAGAATCTGCAGGAGCTAGAATTTCAATCAATCAAGCACAAGCAGGAGACTTATTATTCTGGGGTTCACCAGGAGGTAGTCATCACGTAGCGATTGCTTTAGGTGGCGGACAATATATCCACGCACCACAACCTGGTCAAAACGTGACTGTTGGTTCATATTCATGGTATGCACCAGACTTCGCAGTTCGTATGTAATTTAAATTAATAATTACTCAACTACCGATACGCTTGTATCGGTAGTTTTTTCTTGAAATAAGCAATTTTGTGACGATAAAGAAGGCTCTTCTTCTTAAGGTATTTCGCAAAAAAAGAAGAGCCTTTATAACAATGTTCTGATCGAAAAAAATGCCGCCAAAAAGCGGGTGAACCAACTTTTACATGGAGATGATTATCTAGATAGAATTAATCTAGTTTGTCATTTCTCTGTAACAAAGCATAGTGTTTGTTTCAATTAGATTAAATATAGCGCTTTTTTCAAGAAAATACATAATCTTCACAAAAAGCACACAACTTTTGAATAAACTTAACCATGATAATTTTATAATTACAAAAGTGAGGGTATCCATGATTAAATTGAAGAGAGTCGTGACAGTCAGCATTCTTTTAGCTATTCTTGGCGGACCGCTTGTTGCAAATGCAGATGAGCTAGACGATAAGATCAAAGAACAAAATGCGAAGATTGAGACAATCCAGAATAATCAAAATGCAGCGCAAGCGCAATTAACAGCAATCGAAGAGAACGTTGCTCAGATTGAACGCGATGTGCTAGCTATTCTTAAACAAAAAAATGCTGAAGAAAAAAAATTAACAGATTTAAATAAAGAGATTGAAGAATTAAAAGTAGTCATTGCTAAGCGTGACGAACAGATTCAAAGCCAAGCACGTGATGTTCAGACCAATCAAGGGGCTGGCTCGATTATTGACATCGTTGTAGAATCAAAATCTGTTAACGAAGCAATCGAAAAAGCGATTGCTGTGAATACCTTAATCAAAGCCAATAACGATATTATGCAAGAGCAGACAAAGGATAAAGAAAAATTGGAAGTCTTGCAAAAAGAATCAGAAGAACGTTTGGCTGTTATTATTGAGAAAACAGAAGAATTAAAACAAAAACAAGAAGATTTAGTCGCGGCTAAACTTGATAAAGAAGTCCAGATTAATGCACTGTCAGCTTCATTAGCTACTGAGAAAGGCGCTAAGAAAAAGTTTGAAGAGCAAAAAGCAGAGGCTGAGAGAAAACGTCAAGCTGAGCTTAAAGCATTAGCTGAACAGAAAGCTAAAGAAGAAGCTGCTCGTAAAGCAGCAGAAGCAGAGGCAGCACGAGTCCAAGCTGCCAACGAAGCAGCAGCGAGAGAGCAAGCACAAACGCAAAATCCAGCAACGAATACTGCAACTGGTGGTCAAACATCAGATAGCAATACAAATAATTCAGTGGATTCAGGAACTGTAACACCACCCGCTTCAACAGGCGGCGGTTGGCAAGCGCCCTTATCATCACTTGTAATTACTAGTCCTTATGGTAATCGTGTTGATCCAACGGGTAGCTCTGGTTCATTTCATGATGGAGTAGACTTTGCCGGGGCAGCAGGTACACCTGTCTTTGCTTCTAAAGGTGGAACTGTTGTAGAAGCTGGTTTCCATTGGTCAGCGGGTAATCATGTAATTATTAAACATGCGGATGGTTATTATTCGTACTACATGCATTTAAGCAGCTTTAATGTTTCTAATGGTCAAGCTGTAAGTGCAGGAACTGTTGTTGGTGGTATGGGAACAACAGGGAATTCGACAGGCGTCCATTTACACTTTGGTGTATCAACTGGGCTATGGTCAGGATTCGTTAATCCAGCGCCATTATTAGGCTTATAAACAATAAAAATGAATACTTAGTAAGTGGAGAATGACAAGCATTTTGTCATTCTCCACTTTTTTTGAAAGCTTCGTCAAAAATAGTTTGGCTGCGAGAATGCTGAATTAAGAGGTTATGGGAAATCGGATGTTTACTTAAGTTAGCTATCAGTTAGCGAGTGTGGGGTGTTTGGGAAGAAGAAGAGAGCAATTGCTTGGAAAATTAGTATATTCAATAAAAAGGAACGAAAATCAGCTAAATTAGCTTTTTTCCGTTCCTTTTTCCCAAAAATAAAATAATCGATTGTTTAAAAGAAGACTATTTTACGTATTCTTCTGTTAAAGCCAAGAACTCGGTGATATCGCCTAATACGCGATCAATACCCGCTTGCCAGAAGTCTGGTTTTGTTAAATCGATATTTAGGTGTTTTTTCGCAAGCTCTTCGGTAGTCATTGAAGCAGTATCTCTTAATAAAGCAATGTACTGATCTTCAAATCCTGAACCTTGTTGATCAGCGTAGGCGTAAATTCCCATACTGAATAAGTAACCGAAGGTATAAGGGAAGTTGTAGAAAGGTACATCGTCGATAAAGAAATGTAATTTTGCTGCCCAGAAATGAGGGTGGTAGCTAGCTAAACTATCTTGATAGCTTTCTTTTTGTGCGGCTACCATCAATTCAGTGATTTCTTCTTCAGAGACAAGGCCTTTTTGACGCGCTTGATAGAAATTATTTTCAAAGATAAAGCGTGCGTGAATGTTCATGAACATGGCAATCGCATTCTGCATTTTTGTATCCAATAAGTTAATTTTTTCTTCTTTCGTTTGTGCTTCTTTCAACGTCGCATCAGCAACGATTAATTCGGCAAAAGTACTCGCTGTTTCTGCTACATTCATAGCGTAATCGCGGTTTAATTCTGGTAAGTCCCACATTACTTCACTATGAAAAGCATGGCCTAGTTCATGAGCTAAGGTTGCAACTTCATTCACGGAGTTACTATAAGTCATGAAAATGCGTGATTCTTGTGATTCAGGTAAGCTAGTACAGTAGCCACCAGGACGTTTACCTGGACGATCCTCTGCTTCAATCCAGCTATTATCAAAGGCTTTTTGCGCGAAAGTCGCCATTTTTGGACTAAATTTCTCGAAGTTTTCAACAATAAATTCTGCAGCTTGATCAAAGGTGTAGGTTTTTTCTTGTAAATCACCTAAAATAATTGGCGCGTCTTGATCTTGCCATTCCATTTTTTCTTTACCAAATAATTGTGCTTTTCTGGTCAAGAAGTCGATGATTGGTTGTTTATTTTTTTGAATCGTCTCCCACATCACATCTAACGTTTCTTTTTGCAAGCGATTATACTCTAAAGGTTGTTTGAGATAATCAGTCACGCCATGTAATTTGTAAGTAGAAAGTCTAAAGCCGTCCAAATGATTCAGTGTATCAGAGAATAAAGGCGCTTTTTCGGCCCAAGCGGCTTCCCATTTTTCAAATAATTCTTTACGAACTGCAGCATCTGGATCGCCCATCATTTTATTGAAGGCTTGGCCGGCTGAAAGTTCAACGGTCTTGCCGTCTTTATCTGTGAATGGAATAATAATCGACGCAACGATGGTGTCGTAATGTTCGCTCCAAGCATTTAAGCCGTCTAGGGAAAGTGTGTTAATGATATTTTCTTCCGCTTCTGAAAGTAGTTCGCTGCCGTCGCGGCGAATCTCACTTAAACGAAAAGCTAAAGGTGCCAACGCGTCTGTTGAAATAAGTGTTGCCCATTCATCATCAGAGATGGCAGTGAGTTTTTTAGAAAAGATCGTTTGAGACAATTGGAACTTAGGTGATAGGCTAGCTAATTCACCGTATAAGATTTTGGCTTTCGTGTCATTTACATTGGCTGAGCTTAAGGCCGTAATATAGCTTGCGCATTGACCATAACCTTCTGAAACGGCTTCAGCTAATTGAATGATTTCTAATAATCCTTGATTATCAGAATCCTCAGATGGTGACCAAGCGTTAACTTTATCGTGGTGATTTTCAATTTGTTCAGCGAGTTTTTCTAAACGTTGTTTAAGCTCAGGAGAATCGCTACCTCCTGGAAAAATTGAATCTAAATCCCAAATTAAAGAATAAGACATAAACATACTCCCTTCAAAAAGTTAATTTATTACTTGTAACAAGTGGTGCTATCGTTACAGTTATAGATACAGTATATAGTATATCAACAAAAATGTGGAAAAGATTGTTCTTTTTTGAAAAATTGGTAAGATAGAATGGAGGTGGATTATGAAAGCAATCAAAAAACAAATGAAAAATGGAAATTTATATTTAGGTATCGCTTTTTTTGTTATGGCTGTTCTTTTTTACAGCTCTTCGCAGACCTATGAGCAACAATCACAAATTGCTTTTTTAGGGAAGCTCTTAAAAAATGAGCCGTTTAAAGACTTTTTTGAGACAATCTCATTTGTCTATGCGGGTGATGAAGTCAGTATCAAGGCTAGCGGTTACTTGAAGTTTATCGAATTTTTTATTCGAAAAGGGGCTCACTTCGGGACGTATTTTCTAATGGGTGGCAGTCTTTTCCTTGGACTTTATCCTCGTTTGAAAGTTATTTGGTTACCTTCGATTCTCGGATGGTTAGCAGCAACAGGTTATGCTGGTTTGGATGAATTTCATCAAATGATGACAGACGGTCGTTCGCCGTTATTTCAAGATGTGGCGCTCGATTCTTGTGGCGCATTAACAGCTGTCGTATTGGCTAGCGTGCTCTTTATTTGGCATAAAAAAAGTCGTTAATCAGTCAGCAAGAGTCAGCAGGAGCAGGGAATAGCTAATGGCATCGTTTAGAGTTGGGTGAACGTTCTAAAGCGTGTATAATTAAGAGTGAAAGCTGTTGAAAAAGAAGTAGGACTATTTGTGAAAGAGCACTAGATGAGTATTTTATGGACCAAGGACGGATTGTGTGCGGTTGTAACTGTAACTGTGATTGAGTGAAGGGGAGGAAATAGAATGTCAGGACATAGTAAATGGAGCAATATTCAAGGAAGAAAAAATGCGCAAGATGCTAAACGTGGAAAGATTTTTCAGAAGCTTTCTCGGGAAGTTTATATGGCGGCCAAAGCAGGCGGGCTTGATCCAGCTTTAAATCCAGCCCTTCGCCTAGCAGTCGACAAAGCCAAAGCAGCTAATATGCCCAATGATAATATTGATCGAGCGATCAAGAAAGCCGATAGTTCAGCTGAAAATGCGAACTATGATGAGATCACTTATGAAGGCTATGGACCAGGTGGAGTCGCAATTTTAGTCCATACCTTAACAGATAATCGTAATCGGACAGCGACCAATGTCCGAGTGGCTTTTTCTAGAAACGGGGGTTCACTTGGTGAGACAGGGTCAGTTAATTATTTATTTGATCGAAAAGGCTACATTGCGATTGAAAGAACTGATTTAGCCGTAGATGAGGATCAGATGTTTGAAGATGTACTGGAAGCAGGTGCGGAAGATTTGTTGGTGTCACCAGAAGTTTTTGAGATTTATACAGCACCTGATGAATTTGTGAAGGTCAGAGAATGGTTAGAAAAAGCGGGCTTCACTTTGGCTCAGGCCGAGCTGACGATGGTGCCTCAGACGACAGTCCCACTAACAGAAGAGCAGCAAGCACAACTGGAAAGATTAGTCGACAAATTGGAAGACGATGATGATGTATCAGAGGTCTTTACTTCAGCAGAATAAATGAATAGTCCACCCATTTAGTTAAGATAACTGATTGGGTGGACTTTTTTGAAGCGTATCACTAACCAATCTTCCGATATTGACTGGGAGTGAGACCGGTTCTTTTTTTGAAGAGTCGACTAAAGTAGGCGAAATTTTCCAAGCCAACTTCTAATGAAATTTCTTTGATAGATTTATCTGAGTATCGTAGTAAATCTTTTGAGTGGGATATTTTTTTATTGATTTGGTATTTAATCGGTGGAAGCCCGATGTATTTGGAAAACTCCTTGTTTAATTGATATTTATTAATATGGAACCGGGTTTCTAATGATTCTAATGAGAGTGATTCTTTAAAATGCTCTTCAAGATAGGCGCGCATATCCAGTATATGTTTAGGAATTGCTTCATAAGAAAAGTCCTGTTGATATTTCTGTAAAAGCACTTCATTCAGTAATTGATGCAAAAGGATGGAAGATTGATAGTCTGTTTGGGCATGAGGTTGCGATTGTAGATGCAACAATTGCTCCAAAATTAGATAAATAGAATTCGCTTGTGGCGGACCATCCGTTTGAAATACAGGGCAATCATTTTTCATGAATTCTTCGTAAAACATCGCTGACTGGGCGCCAGAAAAATGAACCCAATCCATTTCCCAGTAGTCCTCACTGACTGTCTTGTAGTATTGATATTCTTGGCAATCAATAAAAAAAAGATCGCCACTTTTGATCGGATATGTTTGATTTTTATACTGTAATAATCCTTCCCCTTGCAAGGTGAATTTGATTAGGTACGATGGCAGATGCTCGCGCTCAGTAAAATAAGGTTGCTGCGCTTTGAAATGGCCAATTTCTTGAACGTAGTAAAATAAACGTTGGCTTTTGGGGGTCGGAGTCAAGATGTGTCGTTCAGAATCTGTCGACCAAGAATAATCTGCTTTTTGCCAATAAGTCATAGGAATCTCCTTGTCTACCAATATAATGCAAGTATATATCAAAAATTGTTGAGAGTGAATAGCTTCTAGGCGAATATACGCGTTTTTTCTCGAATGCTCAATAAATAAAAGCGAGTGAGCAGACTACAATAATGTGTCAGGAAAAGAGTACGGGAGCAATCAAGAGGCTACATAGAGAGTAGGATGACTATTTATTAAGATGGAAATCAAAAAAAGACAGAGCGGACAGCTATCAACGGGGATAGTCATTCGCTCTGTTAGTATGATTATTATTAAAAGACTAATACAGGAGTACCATTTTCAACTGCACCGTATAATTGTTTCATGACGCCTGGTGGGGTGTTGACACAGCCGTGAGAACCAACTGTTTTCCATAATTCTCCACCATATTGTGGTTGCCAGTCAGAATCGTGAATACCGACACCGGTCCAATCGATGGGCATCCAGTATTTTACGGGACTAGCATATTTTGTGCCATCATCATTTAAACCACGGAGTGTTGCATTTTGTTCGTGGTTCCAAACGTAAAAGACGCCTGCTGGAGTAGGTGATGAAGGTTTACCTGTGACGACATCTGTTTCAAGAACCAATGCCCCATCTTTGTAAAACCACATATGCTGATTTTGTAGATCCACTTCAATATAAGTGCTGCCGACAAGAGCATGATCTGCGGTAGTACTTCCTTGAACAATCGGACTACGAGTGAAATCTTCGCCAGCCATAATCGAGTCTCTCAATGCCGCTGCCTCTTGATCTACTTGGATAGTCCAACTGTATGAGCCTGCAGGCACGCTAACTTCTCCACGTCTAGTACTGGTGAACTTCGTCGGATTTGAACTTGTATTATACATCGCAGCCAGTTCGTTTACGTAAGCTGTTAGCTTTTCATTGTTCAGTGAAATGTCACTGTCTTTTGTTTCAATCCATTCCATAATTGTCGCTGTTGGAATGACAAATGAGGCGCCGTTAATTGTGTAAGTTGCTTTGACTTGCGCAATTTTGTTGGCTTTTTCAATTTCTTTTTTCAAATTTTCATCGTCAGCGGTCACTGTCGGTTTTACACGGAAATCGAGTAAGTCGATGGTTTCTTTGCCTTCAGTTGCTGTTTGTGTGATGGAAGCGATGGCTTCATCGATGTTGATAGAATTCCCCACAGTTTCTTTTTGAATGGAGAAGCCACTTTCTGTTCGGATGACTTTGGCATCTTCAGATTTTGTGCGACTTTCATTTAGCTTAACTAAGTTATTTTTGATAGTTGCTATAGAAGCCGTTAATTTTTCTTGATCTACATCTAGTGAGCTGAGGGTTTCTTTTTCAGCTGCAGAAACATAGGATATAGCCCAGCCCCAAGGGTTTTGCTTTTGTCTTAATATTTCTAATTCTTTGGTAAAATTAGGTGAGACACCTAATTCAGATTTTTTTACTTCATGCCAAGTTTTTCCTTCTTCTTGGATAGTAAAAACTTTAGAAGAGTATTCTTTTTGAAGGGCATTTTTCGCTTCGTCGATAGTTAAATCACTAATATCAACGCTATTTACCTCAGTTTTAGGTAAAAAATGTTTGGTATAATAAATGCTGCGGTAAGTGTAGCCACCAGCTAATAGAATAACGATACCTAGAATAACGAACAATACAATCTTCGAGGCACTTCTTTTTTGCCTCGCTCGCGTGCGACCTTTTGTCATAATATATGAACTCCTTAAGTGGATAAATTTAGAGTATACCGATACTCATAATAGCATAAATAGCTAAAAATGCGATGTTTTTGCCTAAAAAACATGAAAACTTTATAAACATTTAGAAACTTAATAATAATTATAAATAACTCTATGCATTTTATAATAATACATAAAAAAAGAATTTGAAACTCTTTTCGAGCATCAAATTCTTTTTGTGTTGATGAGTGAGTGTCTTCTATGAGTAAAATAGCTGATTATTCAGCGTCTAATTGCTCAAAAGCTTGAGTGATGACCTCTTTTAATTGACTTGCTGAAGCGTTCATACGATCTTTTTCTGCATCTGTCAAAGGAATCTCAATGACTTGTTTAATCCCTTGACGGTTGATGACAGCTGGGGCACCGATGAAGATATCATCTAAGCCGTATTCTCCATTCATATAGACAGAAAGTGGAAGAACAGAATTTTCATCATCCAAAATGGCTCTAGTAATACGAGCTAGGGCAACAGCGATACCATAGAAGGTCGCACCTTTTCGTTCGATGATTGTGTAAGCTGCATCACGCACGCTAAAGAATAAATTAACCATGGCTTCTTCATCAACTTCAGGATTATTTTTCACCCATTCGTAAATTTGTAAGCCAGCCACGTTGGCATGAGACCATACTGGGAATTCTGAGTCACCGTGTTCACCTAAAATGTAGGCATGGACATTTCTGGCATCGACGTCTACTAATTCGGCAATTGCTTGACGGAAACGAGCAGAATCAAGTGAAGTACCTGAACCGATTACGCGTTCTTTAGGGAAACCAGAGAATTTCCAAGTTGAGTAAGTTAAGATATCTACAGGGTTAGCGGCTACTAAGAAAATTCCGTTAAACCCAGAGTCAACAATTTGCGTCACGATTGAACGGTTGATTTTTAAGTTTTTATTGACTAAGTCTAAACGAGTTTCACCTGGTTTTTGTGGCGCGCCAGCTGTTAAAACGACTAAGTCCGCGTCATGACAGTCCGCATATTCTGCAGCATAGATTTTCTTAGGAGAAGTGAAAGCTAACGCATGGGAAAGGTCGATTGCGTCTCCTTCAGTCTTTTTCGTGTTAATATCAATAATCCCGACTTCTTGGGCAATGTTTTGAGTGACAAGAGCAAATGCATAACTAGATCCAACTGCGCCATCTCCGACTAGAATGACTTTTTGATGATCTTTTCTTTCGTTAGTCATGTGTATCAATCCTTCCGCGTATTTGTTTTTTCTATATCATGTTATCATCACTGCGCACTTCTGTCACGTAATATGCCGCGAAAGTATAACAGTTTTTCTTACTGTATTAATTGTAAAAGCTTACATGTGCGAGATTTCACTATTCCTGGAATTCACTGTTTCTAGAAGTTTTTTCTAACTTTTTTTTAATTTTGTTGATTCTGAGAAGTTTGGCTCTAACCACTACAGCCATTCCTGTGTTATACTACTAATTAGAAAAATGTGACATGACTGGATGGTTTTATACCTATCCAGCATTTTGTGTTGCAAATGACTGGATAAGTGGGGAACGTTTGATGAAAATGATTGTTGGATTGGGAAATCCTGGAACAAAATACCAAGACACCAAACATAATATCGGCTTTATGGTTGTCGATCGTTTGGCAAAAGAATATAGTGCTACATTTAAGAAGAATCCTTTTGAAGCCGAAGTGGCTGAGTTTTTTATAAATGGAGAAAAAATTTTATTGGTGAAACCAATGACTTTTATGAATGAATCTGGTCGTGCGGTAGGTCCGTTGATGACTTATTTTGGCATTTACCCAGAAGAATTACTGGTTGTTTACGATGACCTAGATTTGGCTATTGGTAAGATTCGCTTACGCCAAAAAGGCAGTGCAGGTGGGCATAATGGGATAAAAAGCTTGATTTCCCATTTGGGTGACAACGTGTTTGATCGTATTAAAGTCGGAATCGGTCGGCCTGAGGGTAAGAAAACGGTGATTAATCATGTGCTTAGTGGTTTTAGTAAAGACGAGCAGCCACTGATTGAAGCGAGCATTGAGCAATCAGTCAAAGCCTGTGATTATCGTCTAGCTGGACATACATTTATTGATACCATGAATCAATTTAATTAGAGAGGGGAGACGGCTTTGAATATTATTCAACTATTCAATCGGAATCCTTTAATACAACAATGGATGCAAGAATTGAAAGAAAAAGCACCGCGTCAGTTGTTAACGGGACTGTCAGGGTCAGCGAAAACATTGACTATGGTCAGTGGCTACAAAAAATTAAAAAAGACCACGGTGGTTATCACACCGAACTTATATTATGCGAACCAATTAGTAGATGACTTGCAGCATGTTTTACCACAGGAAGAGATTTTTTTATTCCCTGTAGATGAAGTGATGTCGGCTGAGATGGCTTTTTCTTCACCAGAAGCACGAGCGGAACGGGTCGCAACACTGGCCGCTTTAGCTACGAAGAAAAAAGGGATCTATGTCTTACCAGCGGCGGCTTTAAGGAAATTTTTACCGCCTAAGAAAACTTGGCAGTCCTATCAAATTAATTGGGAAATTGGTGGACTTATCGATAGTAATACATTGGCTCAACAGTTGGTTTTAATGGGCTATGAGCGTCAAACAATGGTCGGTAAACCAGGTGAGTTCAGTATTCGTGGCAGTATTGTGGATGTCTATCCACTGACCACAGACTATCCTGTTCGAGTGGAACTGTTTGATGATGAGATTGATTCTATGCGCTATTTTGAAGCGGATAGTCAACGGTCATTGCAAACAATTGAAGCGATTGACATTTTGCCGACTTCAGAGTTAGTTTTTTCGACAGATAATTTGCACTATGGTGTGGGGCGTCTAGCGGAAGCATTGGAGAAACGTCTGGCGATTACGACTGATCCGACTGAAAAAGAGTTTCTAACGGATTATTTCGGCCAATTAAGTACCGACTGGCAGTCAGGTATTCCTGGGGATCAGGCTAACTATTATACCGACTTCTTATATGAAGAGAAAACAAGTATTTTTGATTATTTTGAAAAAAATACCTTGATCTTTGTGGATGACTATTCGAGAATTTTGGAAACTAATCGTGAAATGGAACGTGAAGAGGCCGAATGGCAAACTTTAAAAATTGAAGAGGGCCGTATCTTTTCGGAACAGAATTTTGGGCATGATATTGCTCAAATTCTAATGAAAGAAAGTTATCCAACGAGTTACTTTTCGCTATTTCAAAAGGGCATGGGGAATTTGCGATTCCAACAGGTTTATAATTTCCAGTATCGCTCTATGCAGCAGTTTTTCGGGCAGATGCCCCTGTTGAAAACAGAAATGGAACGTTGGAAGAAACAAGGCCAAACGGTTGTTGTTTACATTTCGACAAAGGAACGCCTGAAAAAAATCGAAGAAATGTTTCTGGATCATGACATAAAAGCAGTTCAGTCAACAGCGGATAAGTTATTGACTGGAAAGATCCAATTGGTGGAAGGCGGGTTGCAGTCGGGCTTCGAATTGCCTCAAGATAAGCTGGTGGCAATTACTGAAAACGAAGTATTCCAAAAAACTGCGAAAAAACGCGCGCGCCGTCAGAGCATTTCGAATGCTGAACGACTAAAAAGTTACAGTGAGTTAAAATCAGGCGATTACGTGGTGCATGCTAATCATGGGATTGGGAAATATATCGGGATGCAGACGCTTGAAGTGGATGGCGTTCATCAAGATTATTTGACGATTCTCTATCAAAACGAAGACAAGCTGTTCATTCCTGTGACGCAGTTAAATCTGATTCAAAAATACGTTGCCTCAGAAGGAAAATCACCTCGAGTAAACAAGCTGGGTGGCAGTGAATGGAGTAAGACTAAACGCAAGGTTACTTCTAAAATTGAGGACATTGCGGATGATCTAATTCAACTGTATGCCGCTAGAGAGGCTGAAACAGGCTATGCTTTCGGACCAGATGATGCTTACCAAAAAGAATTTGAGGATGCTTTTGCTTACTCAGAGACAGAAGACCAATTACGTAGTACTGCTGAGATTAAGCGTGATATGGAAAAAGCGAAGCCGATGGATCGTTTATTGGTGGGCGATGTTGGTTACGGGAAGACGGAGGTTGCTTTACGAGCTGCCTTTAAAGCGGTCAAGGAAAATAAGCAAGTTGCTTTCTTGGTACCAACGACTATTTTGGCACAACAACATTACGAAACGATGTTGGAAAGATTCGAAAACTTCCCTGTTAATATCGGCTTATTGAGTCGATTTAGAACAAAGGCGCAACAAAAGGAAACGATTGAGGAGCTTCGTACCGGACAAATCGATATCGTAGTGGGTACCCATCGGATTTTATCAAAAGATATTGAGTTTGGGGACTTAGGATTATTAATTATTGATGAAGAGCAACGCTTCGGCGTCAAACATAAAGAGCGACTCAAACAGCTGCGTTCGGAAGTAGATGTGCTGACGTTAACGGCGACACCTATCCCACGGACATTGCATATGTCTATGTTAGGCGTTCGAGATCTTTCTGTCATCGAAACGCCTCCAGAAAATCGCTATCCGATCCAAACCTATGTGATGGAACATAATCCTGGGGCGGTGCGTGAAGCAATTGAGCGAGAAATGGGTCGCGGCGGCCAAATCTTTTACTTATATAATCGTGTGGATACGATTGATCAGAAGGTGACGGAGCTTCAAGCGCTGGTACCAGATGCGCGAATTACTTTTGCTCATGGTCAAATGACCGAGGTTCAATTAGAGAATACCTTGTTTGACTTTATTGAAGGCCAATATGATGTCCTAGTGACCACCACGATTATCGAAACAGGTGTGGATATTCCAAACGCGAATACTTTATTTGTTGAAAATGCGGACTACATGGGTCTCTCGACTCTGTACCAATTACGAGGTCGAGTCGGAAGAAGTAACCGCGTTGCATATGCTTATTTTATGTATGAGCAACAAAAAATATTGAATGAGGTCAGCGAAAAAAGACTGCAAGCAATCAAAGACTTTACTGAACTGGGTTCAGGATTTAAGATTGCTATGCGCGACTTATCCATTCGTGGTGCCGGAAATCTATTAGGTGCTCAACAACATGGGTTCATTGATGCAGTCGGATTTGATATGTATTCACAAATGTTGTCTGAAGCTGTAGCACGTAAGCAAGGCAAGAATACACAGATTGAGAAAACATCCGTAGAAATCGATATGGGTGTTGATGCGTATCTACCTGCTACTTATATTGAAGATGAGCGGCAGAAGATAGAAATTTACAAACGAATTCGCGAATTAGAAAATCAAGAAATGCTGGAGGAATTGGAAGCTGATTTACTTGATCGATTCGGTGAATATCCTGAAGAAGTAGCTCACTTGTTGACGATTGGTCAAATGAAAATGGATGGCGATCGAGCTTTAGTAGAGTCCATTCGCATACATGGATTAGCAATCAAGGTTGTTTTAAGCAAAGTGGGAACAAAAACTTATTCAGTGGAACAATTATTTGAAGCACTGACTGCCACGAAGATGAAAGCAGGCTTAGGTGTCGAAAAAGAAAAAATGACAATTACTTTGACTACCGGCAGAGGCATGACTGAGGCTGTGTGGTTACAAGAAACGGCGAGCTTTATTACCGCTTTACGACAACAAAAATATGTGGCGACTAAAGAAAAATAAAATGCCTATGAGAACGCCCAACGAATAGTTGGAATAATGGTTCTTACTACTTATCTCGTAGGAATACGCCATTTAAGCGAATGCTATTTCAAAAAATACTTAAAAATGTTGAGCAGAGTATTGGCCCAAGGATGCAAACTTTGTGAAAGAAATAGGTCTGTGAAGATGAAGTGTGTCGTCTTCGGAGGAGCATAATAGAAGGCACAGATAGGAAGTCACGTATAAGAAGTCAGGGATAACGCGTTAGACATGAAGCGAGGAGGGATCGCGATGGCGCAAAAGGAAATGCGAAAAATGATGCAAGGAGCCGTTGTGCTAACGATTGCTTCTTTTATAGCGAAGTTGTTGAGCGCGATTTATCGCGTGCCCTTCCAAAATGCGGTGGGCGATGAAGGCTTTTATGTCTATCAACAAGTCTACCCAATCTATGGGATTGCCATGACACTGGCACTCTCTGGATTGCCTCAATTTATTTCAAAATATATTGTTGAAAAAGAGACGCCACGAGAGCAAAAAGAGGCGTTGAAGCAGTTGTATCCGTTAGTCTTTTGGTGTGCAATCAGCCTTTGGGCCTTGTGTTTCTTTGGCAGTGGTCTATTAGCGAAAATAATGGGCGATGCCGCGCTGGCTCCTTTAATTCAAGTGGTCTCCTTTACCTTTCTCTTAGTGCCAGGACTCTCATTTTATCGTGGGAATTTCCAGGGTCATCTGTTAATGGTGCCAACTGCGGCTTCACAGGTGTTAGAGCAGTTGATTCGCGTGGGCATTATTCTGTCAGCTGCCACCGCTTATCTGCAATTAGGCTTGACGGTGTATCAAACAGGGATGATTGCTATGAGTGGAGCATTCTTTGGTGGGGTCTGTGGGTTCTTATTACTGACCTACTATGAGAAAAAAATTCACGGTGGTGCACTGAGACTTCGTTCTTTCCCTGTTAAACAACGACCAAAAAAGGAATTAATTCGGCGCTTTTTGATTGAAGGAGGACTTCTTTCTATCTACAGTGGCTACCTAATTTTTTTCCAGTTAGCTGACTCGTTTTTAATTACAAATGGGTTAGAATTACATGGTTTGACGGAACAAGCTGCTCGGGTGGCTAAAGGTGTGTACGATCGGGGACAGCCATTGGTTCAGCTTGGACTGGTGGTGGCAACGGCCTTGAGCGCGACTTTCTTGCCGGCCTTAACTAGATCGTTAGTTCAAACAAAAAAGAAGCAATTTCAGCAATCGGCACGGATTTATTTGCGCTTAACGGTAAGCTTGGCGATGGCAGCTTCTGTGGGACTGGCACTTTTATTACCGTATTTCAATTACGCCTTATTCAAAGATACTTCGGGTACGAAAGCTCTGACGGTATTTGTCTTTGCGATTGGGTTGATGGCAACTATTCAAGCTTATCAAAGCATTGCGCAAAGTCAGAATTGGTTTCGAATGCCCTTGAAGGCAGCTGGTTGGGGGCTACTTGTGAAGGCGCTAAGTACAATTATTTTAACGACTATAGTGGGTACGCTGGGCGCCAGTCTAGCTACCTTATGTGGCTTGGCTATGACGTTGGCTTATTTAGTTCAGCATTCAGAAAAAGAATTGAATGGTTTTTGGAAAGAACGTCGATTTGGCCGAACATTTCTACTTTGTCTCATTGCTATGGCAGTAAGTTTATTGTTATATAATGGAGCCGTAATTGGCCTTTTGGGACCGCTCCATCATCGGATGACAGCACTGTTTATTAGTATAATCGGTGTAATAATCGGTGCCAGTTGTTTCATTTTTGTCGCAATTCGGTTAAAATTATTTACAGTACGGGAATGGTTAATGATCCCGTTTGGCAAGAAACTATTAAAAATTAAATTAAATAAAAAAGAGGGTTAACAGATGAGATTAGATAAATTTTTGAAAATATCACGAATTATTAAACGTCGGTCAGTAGCCAAAGAAGTTGCTGATAAAGGGCGTATTCAAGTGAATGGCAAACTGGCTAAATCCTCCAGCGATGTTAAAGTTGGGGATGTATTGAAGGTGCAATTTGGGAATAAGCTGTTAGAAGTTAAGGTCACAGAATTGCATGAATCAACGAAAAAAGAAGATGCTCAAAAAATGTATGAAATAGTAGCAGAAACACGAACAGATTCAGCTGAGAATTAGATTAGACAACAGCTAAAGATGTTGGTATAATGAGAAAGACCATGAAAAAGAGACTGAGGTGAGTGTGAGTGAGTCAGGATCAAAAGAATAAAATTTCAACAATTGATACGGCGTATGCCAAAGAACAATATAGTGAATTTCAAAAGCAGCAAAAACAGCTTGTCTTTAGAAGAAGACGCTTAGCCGTTGTTTTTATGGTAGCCATTGGGGTCTTTGTGATTATTGGCGTTCAATTGTTCAGTGACTATCAGCGCCTACAGTCATTGGGAGAGATAAAAAAAGAAACAGTTGCCGAATCGGCACAAGTCGACAAACAGCTGAGCACGCTAAAACAAGACGTGAACTTGCTGAAGGATGACGAATACGTGGCGAAAGTAGCCCGTAGTCGATTTTTCTATTCCAAAGAAGGCGAGCAGGTCTACCCAGTTCTTGGGACGGATACCAGCGATGCAGCTGATCAAGCAATAAAAAATACGACAGAATCAAGTGCTACTGATAAGTAGCGTAATTGAAATATAAAAAAGGGTTATAAATTAGGAGGAACAATTTTTTTATGTCAATCGAAGTAGGAGCGAAACTACAAGGAAAAGTGTCAGGGATTACTAATTTTGGTGCATTTATTGATCTAGGTGAAGGGAAGACTGGCTTAGTTCACATTAGCGAAGTGTCCAATGGATTTATTAAAGATATACATGATGTCTTAACTGTCGGTGATGAAGTAACCGTTAAAGTAACTACTATCGGTGATGATGGGAAAATCGGTTTGTCAATCCGTAAAGCACAAGACCAACCGCAAGAAGAAAAACGCGAATTCCAACGTCGTGAGCCACGTGAGCCACGCGAAAATTACAATAGTCGTCCTGCTCAGAAAAAACCGTTCTCTCGTAATCAGCCGATGAACAATAATAATAATAAACAAGATTTTGATTCATTGATGAGTTCATTTTTGAAAGATAGTGATGATCGACTTTCTTCATTGAAACGGAATACTGAAGGAAAACGCGGAGGCCGTGGCGGTCGTCGTAACTAATCTATAAAGTGGATAACAGATAAGTGAGTAGTAAAAAATGAACTGAGGCACTAATCAACTTTGATTGACTGCCTCAGTTTTTTTCTTTCGAATGAATAAGGAGTAACCCGTAAACATGGAAAATTTATTTTTTAATCACGGAAAAGACAAACTTTTATGGCAAACTAAAGACAAAATTCTGTTAGCCATTTCAGGTGGCGTTGACTCAATGGTCTTACTTCACTTGATGGAGGCGGTTTCTCTGAAAGAAGGATTATTTTTAGCTGTCGTGCATGTGAATCATCAGTTACGAGAGGAATCGCTGGCAGAAGAAGCTTACTTAACTAATTATTGCCAAGAAAAACAACTACCTTTTTATAGTGTACGGTGGCAAAATGCTCCAGCTACAGGGATGGAAGAGGCGGCTAGAACTTTTCGCTATCAATACTTTGGTCAAGTTATGCAACAAACGGGTTGCACGAAATTAATGACTGCTCATCACGGAGACGATCAGCTGGAGACGTTGATTATGAAGTTGGCTCGAGGCGGTTCTTTACACAGCCATATCGGCATAAAGGAGCGTCAGTGTTTTGCTAAGGGTGAATTGATTCGACCGCTGTTACCTTTTTCGAAAGAAGAAATCCGGATGTTTGCCGACAAACAATCGCTTGTTTACTTTGAGGATGCGACGAATGTTGAAACCCACCTTCAAAGAAATCGAATTCGCCAGCAAATAATTCCTCAGCTAAAAACTGAAAATGCGCGTCTATTACCCCATGCACAACAGTTTTCACAACAGTTAGAATGGGCCGAGGAACTGATTTCTGAGCAGATGGAGAAGGAATATCAGGCACGGGTTGAGAAGAATGGCAAAGCGTGGATAATTGAAGAAAGTTGGCTCGCTCAGTTACCCGATAATAAAAAATATTACTTTCTAAGTCATTTTTTTAAGAAACGTTTAGTAGACCTAAAGGTTGGCGCTAAGGAAGAGCAGATTCTCCAATTAATAGAATTGTTAAATAAAGGGAAAGCCCAGTGGACGATTGCTTTTTCTAAAGGTTGGGAAATCAAAAAGAGGTATCAACAGATCTCATTTGAGAAAAAGAATCAGCTAGTGGAACCGGAAAACGTCGCAGAACAGTCTCATACACTGCACTATAATGAGGGGATTTATTTATCTGATCACGAATGGCTAGGGATTATAAATAGTGCTGAATTGGATCAGGTTCCTAGAGAAGTCCGTGAGTGGGAGACGTTTCAAACAAATTTTCCAGCCAATCTAGCAGATGCTTTTGTCGTCCGACATCGACAAGCGGGAGATCGTCTGAGATTAAATGAAAGACAGTCAAAAAAAATTTCCCGCTACTTTATCGATCATAAAGTACCGAATGAAAAAAGAGCTTCAGCTTGGGTACTGGCGGATTCCGAAAAAAATATCTATGGATTGTTGCCTTTTGCACTTTCTTATTTGAGTATTAGTGAAGAAACTGATAAAATACTCTACGTACTTCTTTATAAATATCAGAGGTAGTAGGTGGAAGGAGAACCAAATGTTAGAGAAAGATATCGAACGAATACTAATAACAAGAGAACAAATTCAAGCGCGTTGCGCAGAACTAGGTAAAGAGTTATCTGAACTTTATAAAGACAAGAACCCTTTAGTAGTAGGTGTTTTAAAGGGGGCTGTTCCGTTTATGTCGGACGTTGTTCGCGAGATTGATACATATGTAGAATTGGATTTTATGGATGTATCTAGTTACGGCAATGCAACCGTTTCTTCTGGTGAAGTCAAGATTGTGAAGGATTTGGATACCAATGTTGAAGGCCGTGATTTGCTGATAGTCGAAGATATAATCGACAGTGGTCGCACGTTGGCTTACTTGGTAGATCTTTTCAAATATCGTAAAGCGAATTCTGTTAAGATTGTCACTTTGCTAGATAAAAAAGAAGGTCGCGTGGTAGATATTGAAGCGGATTATATCGGTTTTGATGTACCCAATGAATTTGTGGTCGGTTATGGATTAGATTACGCCGAAGCCTATCGTAATTTGCCCTATGTCGGCGTATTAAAAGCGAGTGTTTATCAATCAAATTAGTGACGTAATTGATTTCAGTTATGTTACAATGTAATGGTCAGGATTGATAAAAAATTAAAACGAATAAATAGAGCACCTAAGGAGGGCAAGCATGAATAAAAAGAATAATGGCATGATGAAAAATGTCTTATACTATGCTCTGGTTATCCTAGCGATGGTGATGGTTGTTTACTTTATTTTTGGAAACAATAATCAACAGACGCCGGATATTGAGTATTCGAAATTTACCGAGCAATTAGAAGACGGTAAAATCAAAAGTTTCTCTGTACAACCAGCGAATGGCGTATACAAAATTACTGGTGAATACAAGGAAGAACAAAAGGTCAACAATAGTGGCGGTTTGCCAATTCTAGGTTCGACCAACGTGCCAGCAACAAGTTTTACAACGATGGTTTTACCAAACGACTCATCTTTAAGCCAAGTTACAGAATTGGCTGAAAAAAATGGTGTCGAAACAAAGATTAAAGAAGAATCTAGTAGCGGTATCTGGGTATCACTACTCCTAAGCTTCCTACCAATTGTCGTTATGCTATTTTTCTTATACATGATGATAGGTCAACAAGGTGGCGGCGGTGGCGGTGGCGGCCGTGTCATGAACTTTGGTAAATCAAAAGCTAAAGAAGCAGACAAAAAAGCCAACCGTATCCGTTTCTCTGATGTAGCAGGTGCTGAAGAAGAGAAACAAGAATTAGTCGAAGTGGTAGAATTCTTAAAAGACCCACGTCGATTTGCTGAGTTGGGTGCACGTATTCCAGCAGGTGTTCTTTTAGAGGGCCCTCCAGGAACTGGTAAAACTTTGCTAGCCAAAGCGGTTGCTGGTGAAGCGGGTGTGCCGTTCTACTCGATCTCAGGTTCTGATTTCGTTGAAATGTTCGTTGGGGTCGGTGCGAGCCGTGTCCGTGACTTATTTGAAAATGCGAAGAAGAATGCGCCTGCGATTATCTTTATTGATGAAATCGATGCAGTCGGTCGTCAACGTGGCGCTGGTATGGGTGGCGGTCATGATGAACGTGAACAAACCCTAAACCAATTGCTTGTTGAGATGGATGGATTTGATGGAAATGAAGGCGTGATTGTGATTGCTGCAACCAACCGTTCAGATGTCTTAGATCCAGCGTTATTACGTCCAGGTCGTTTTGACCGTCAAATTTTAGTCGGTCGTCCGGATGTTAAAGGACGTGAAGCAATTCTTAAAGTACATGCTAGAAACAAACCTTTAGCAGACGATGTTGATTTAAAAGTAGTGGCCCAACAAACACCAGGATTTGCCGGTGCAGATTTGGAAAACGTCTTGAATGAAGCAGCTTTAGTAGCCGCTCGTCGTAACAAGAAGAAAATTGATGCTTCTGATATTGATGAAGCAGAAGATCGTGTAATTGCTGGTCCTGCGAAGAGAGATCGTGTGATTAGTAAACGTGAACGTGAGATGGTTGCATACCATGAAGCGGGACATACGATTGTTGGTTTAGTCCTAAGTCGTGCACGTGTCGTACACAAGGTAACGATTATTCCTCGTGGCCGCGCTGGCGGGTACATGATTGCTTTACCAAAAGAAGATCAATTCTTAATGACTAAAGAAGATATGTTTGAGCAAATCGTTGGTTTGCTTGGTGGTCGGACAGCCGAAGAAATTGTTTTTGATGTTCAATCAACTGGCGCGTCTAATGACTTTGAACAAGCAACTGGCTTAGCTCGTAGTATGGTCACTGAATACGGAATGAGTGATAAATTAGGACCTGTTCAATATGAAGGAAATCATCAAGTCTTTGTAGGCCGTGATTATGGTCAAACAAAAGCTTATTCTGAACAAGTTGCTTTCGAGATTGACCAAGAAGTTCGTAGCATTTTAATGGAAGCTCACAAAAAAGCGCATGAAATTATTGAAGCGCACCGTGCGCAACACAAATTAATTGCTGAAAAACTACTTGAATTCGAAACACTAGATGCTAAAGCAATTAAATCATTGTTTGAAGAAGGCGTAATGCCAGAAGGAACTGAAGCTGCTGAATTCCCTAGCGAAAAAGCGCAAACGTTTGAAGAAGCGAAACGTGCTTTAGAAGAAAAGGATGCTGAAAAGCAAGCAGAAGAAAAACAAGATTCTGAAGAAATCAAACAAGAAGTAAAAGAGGAAGCAGAAGAAGTGAAAGAGGAAACTCAAGAAGCTTCTGATTCTGATAAAGAAGCTGCTGAACCAAAAACTGATTCTGATAAAGATGAAAAATCTAAGTCTGAATATGAAGAAAACAAGTTTGATGATCGTTACAAATAAATGAGTGTAAGAGAGTTGATGAACTTCCCGAATGGAGGAGTTCATCAGCTCTCTTTTTGGGCAAAAATAAATATTTTTCAGATGAAATGAAAAAATTGAACGCCATAAGTTGAAAAATTGGTCAGATACTAGTATTATTCACTAATGAGTCTTAAGGAAAAGGGGTACATAACATGAGCGATTATTTAGTGAAAGCTTTAGGATATAACGGCTACGTGCGAGCTTATGCCGTCCGAGCAACAGAAACAGTTGGCGAGGCGCAAAAACGTCACGACACATGGAACACGGCTTCGGCTGCTTTAGGTAGAACAATGATTGGTGCATTATTATTAGGTGCAACCTTAAAAGGTGAAGATAAATTAACCGTCAAAATTCAAGGTGACGGACCGGCTGGCGCGATTATTGTCGACAGTAACGGTAGTGGCGAGGTCAAAGGCTATATCAAAAATCCGCATATTAGCTTACCTTCAAATGGAAAAGGCAAGATTGATGTGCGTGGGGCAGTAGGAACCAATGGCTTATTCACAGTCATTAAAGATTTAGGGTTGAAAGAACCATTTTCTGGTCAGACGCCACTGGTTTCTGGTGAGATTGGTGAAGATTTCACTTATTATTTAGCTGTTTCAGAACAAGTCCCTTCAGCGGTTGGCTTGAGTGTCTTAGTGGATACGGATGATTCGATTAAAACAGCAGGTGGTTTCATGCTTCAAATTATGCCTGGTGCCGATGAAGAAACAATTACCGAGATTGAAAAACGTTTGGCTGAAACGCCACTGATTTCAACTTTATTAGATGAAGGCCAAACGCCAGAAGAAATCTTGGCTGGTTTATTAGGCGATGCAGACTTAAATATTCTCGAAAAATCACCGGTTCAATTTTCATGTGACTGTTCAAAAGATAAGTTTGGGGCGGCGATTATCGCGCTAGGTACGACTGAAATTCAAGCGATGATTGATGAAGATCACGGAGCAGAAGCTGTTTGTTCGTTCTGTGGCAACAAATATCTATATACGGAAGAAGATTTAGCGGGTCTTAAGAAAGAAGCAGGTGGCAACTAGATGAACACGGGAAATCATGCCTGGAAGATTGGCGATGTGGAAATTCCTAATCGTGTTGTGGTAGCTCCAATGGCAGGGATTACTAATGCCGCCTTCCGTGTGACCGTCAAAGAATTCGGTGCAGGACTAGTCGTCTGTGAGATGATTAGCGATCAGGGAATTCATTTCCGCAATAAGAAGACGCTTGAGATGCTCTATATAGATGAGACCGAGCATCCACTGAGTTTGCAAATTTTCGGAGGCAATAAAGATACCTTGGTGGAAGCGGCGCAATTTGTCGAAGAAAATACTGAAGCAGATATTATTGATATTAATATGGGGTGCCCAGTCAATAAGATTATTAAAGCCGAAGCTGGGGCCAAATGGCTCTTAGATCCAGATAAGGTTTATGAGATGGTCCATGCGGTTTCCTCAGCAGTTTCTAAACCAGTCACTGTTAAAATGCGGATTGGTTGGGATGAAGAGCATATTTTTGCTGTGGAAAATGCTTTGGCAGCTGAGTCAGCTGGTGCGTCAGCGATTGCGATGCACGGCAGAACACGTGTCCAAATGTATGAAGGTAAAGCAGACTGGGATGTTTTAAAAGAAGTTAAAAGCCATTTGACGATTCCATTTATGGGGAATGGCGATGTCCGCACACCAGAAGATGCCAAACGCATGTTAGAATATGTCGGTGCAGATGGTGTGATGATTGGTCGCGCAGCCTTGGGCAATCCGTGGATGATTCATCGGACCCAACAATACCTAGAAACAGGCGTCTTAATTGATGAGCCAAGTGCGCGTGAAAAGATGGAAACAGCGAAG
This sequence comes from Candidatus Enterococcus huntleyi, assembly GCF_009933175.1. Classification (GTDB taxonomy): domain Bacteria; phylum Bacillota; class Bacilli; order Lactobacillales; family Enterococcaceae; genus Enterococcus_K; species Enterococcus_K huntleyi. The sequence goes on from NZ_MAEJ01000032.1 coordinate 244,058, forward strand.
CTACACTTGCATCGTTTAGTGGAACTAAAAGGTGAGCTAGTGGCAGCTAGAGAATTCCGTCAGCATGCAGCCTACTATTTAAAAGGAATTTCACGAGCAGCTAAAGTCAAAGTAGCGATTAATCAAGCAGAAGATGAGCAGACAATTATCGATTTGTTGGATGCCTTTGTCGAAAAGACCGAGACGCAGTCTGAAAAAGACCAAATGGCTGAAGCCTAAGAAAAATCGTCAGACGCTTGTGATTGGGTTTTATAAATAAGAAAAACGAAAGAAATCCGCAAGTTCAGCTTGCTTTTTTTCGGCATCATTGGCATTATAAGTAAGAGATGAATCACGAGAATGGAGGAACTCTAATGACAGAAGAGCAACAAAATCAAGTAGAAGATTTAAACGATCAGATGCTTGTGCGTCGTCAAAAAATGGAACAATTACGTGAAGAAGGAATCGATCCATTCGGAAAACGTTTTGATAGAACCCATAATTCAGTAGCTTTACATGAAGATTTTGACGCTTTAACAAAAGAAGAAATAGCAGAAAAAGCAGTAACAGCCAGCGTGGCAGGTCGAATGATGACTAAACGTGGCAAAGGAAAAGCTGGCTTTGCACATTTACAAGACCGTGAAGCACAAATTCAAATTTACGTCCGTAAAGATGAAGTCGGTGAAGAAAATTACGAATTATTTACTCATGCCGATTTAGGGGATTTCTTTGGTGTGACTGGTGAAGTCATGAAAACCAATACTGGCGAAGTCAGTATCAAAGCTAAAGAATTAACAATGCTTTCAAAAGCGTTACGTCCACTACCAGATAAATATCATGGCTTAACGAATATCGAGCAACGCTACCGTCAACGCTATTTAGATTTAATTAGTAACCGCGAAAGCTTTGATCGTTTCATGAAACGTAGTCAAATTATCAGTGAGATCAGAAGATATCTAGATGGCAATGGCTATATTGAAGTGGAAACGCCAGTCTTGCATAATGAAGCTGGTGGTGCTGCTGCCCGTCCATTTATGACGCATCATAATGCGCTAGATATGGATCTATATTTGCGTATTGCCTTAGAATTACATTTGAAACGTCTAATCGTTGGTGGCATGGAAAAAGTGTATGAGATTGGCCGTGTCTTCCGTAATGAAGGAATTGATACCACGCATAATCCTGAATTTACTATGCTTGAATTATATACAGCCTACACAGATTACAAAGATGTCATGGACTTGACTGAAGGATTGATTCGCAATGTTGCTGAGAAAGTCTTGAAAACAACGACAATTACCTATAGCGAGCAAGAGATTGATTTAGGTAGCGCATTTAATCGTGTCCACATGGTTGATTCTATTAAAGAAGTAACAGGCGTTGATTTCTGGGCAGAAATGTCAGTTGAACAAGCTCGTGCTTATGCTAAAGAGCATAATGTGGAGATTACAGATACAATGTCTGTCGGTCATATTATTAATGAATTCTTCGAAACGTTTGTTGAAGAAACTTTAACGCAACCAACCTTTATTTATGGTCATCCAGTAGAAGTTTCACCATTAGCGAAGAAAAATCCTCAAGATGGTCGCTTTACTGACCGTTTCGAGCTATTTATTGTTGGTCGTGAATTCGGTAATGCCTTCACTGAGTTAAATGACCCAATCGATCAACGTGAACGTTTTGAAGCACAAGAAAAAGAACGTGAACAAGGAAATGACGAAGCGCATGGCGTTGATGAAGATTTCCTAGAATCATTAGAATATGGTATGCCGCCAACCGGTGGATTAGGAATTGGGATTGACCGTCTGGTAATGTTATTAACCGATGCGCAATCATTGAGAGATGTGCTTTTATTCCCAACTATGAGATAATAATCAAATCGAAGCAAGCTTTCTTAACGGAAGGCTTGTTTTTTTGTTCTTTGTCAAATAGTGTTGGTGAGGTTCAAATTGAATAGAGTACAGTCTCTCTAGTTAAGTAGCTTTGCTTAGCAGGAGATTTTTTGATGTTATAAGGAAGTATAAAAAATAAGCTGATAGAAAGTATTTATTGTGATAAGCACTCTAGCCTTTTCGCTTGTCCTTAACTACCCGTACATATTTCGATATCTGTCATCAAAAAAAGGTACAATCTGTTCGTAAGTAGCTTAGATAATAAAATAGACCTTATGACAAAATCAACTAACTAGTTTAGATTTAGAATTAGTTACTATTATTAGAAGGAGAACTAAACTGTACCATTTCACTATTATCAGCCTATATATAGCATTCTACTAAAGGACTAATATAAATAGAGCATCAAAATAACAAGTCATGTTCTCGATCTTTTTTCATATAAGGGTATAAGCTAGTCACTTTCGGTATTTTGTCCACTAGTGTCTATTCGCACTGTTTTAGGAATTTTTGACAGAGCAAATAATTACAAGAATCCATTGTTTAGTAGGTTTTATCCTTGAAACAGTCCTTTTCGCCTGACTATTTGCCTCAAAAAGTGTGCGAATGAAGACTAGTGGTGAAAAAATGAGATGTTTGTTGCTTATTAAATCTTTAGAATAAAATGTATGAGCGTCATAGAACCCTATGAGGATGGAGTTTTATAAGAGGGAATCCTAAAAGTTTGTATTTTTGTGGTCCTTTTTGCTATTTTTCATGGAGGGCATAGAGACTGCAGTGCGTTTTTTATACTAGCGTTTATATATGGTGTTTTTAAGGCTCTAACAGAGTGCCAAATTACAAGAACCCATTACCTAGAAGGTTCACCGTATAAACTTGCTAGTTTTATCGCATTTATATTCTGGGAAGTGTGCACATAAACGCAAGTATGGAAAAAGGAGCTCTTTAGCTATCTTCTTTTGCTTCATATACTAATTTAAATAACGAATGGAGAGTTACCAGATTAGATAGCTATTAAATAATCTAGTCTCAAGTCGGGAAGATTATATAGGAAGACTTGGGAAATGAAGTATAAAAAATAAGCTAGCAGTACCTATTTGGATAATTAAATAGTCGGAAACGCGGGCTGTCTCCTAGGGAAATGATTTGCAGAGTTTGATCTTGTTATATCTGAAAGTATATTATGATGAGTGTGAACGTTAATCTGACTAATGAGAGGTAGTAATTTTTTAATCAGAGCTGTAGTTTATTGAGGTTACAACATGATCAGCGAATCTGTCGAGGGTGCGTTTAGGTCAGTTACGTGCAATGAAAAAGGAATATTATGAAATGGATGAAGAATTAGCAAATTAAAAACACGGTTATTCCTGAATCGTTAGTCGCTAAAACAGGTAGTTTTTACGTAAAAAGCGAACGTTTTTGTTTGGATAATGATTATCAATCGTGGAACGAAAAAAAACGAAAAAAAACTAATAAATTCATTGACCCCACGCCGTTTAGTTGGTATATTATTATTTGTTCGCATGAATGAATTCATTCATAAAAACAAACGAAGTTTTTCTTATAAAACTTTTTGAAAAATGTTCTTGACGTTGAG